>NZ_JBBYHV010000001.1:614962-2014490 GCF_038289935.1 Aurantiacibacter gilvus | reverse complement strand
GGCCAATGCCCGCGTGACCTGGCGCAACGAGGAGGAAGACCTGTCGATCGCGCTGGAGGTCACCAACCTCACCGACGAGTATTACTTCTACTCGTCGTTCGACCAGCGCAACAACAACGGCGGTCGCATCGCGACCCCGGCGCGCCCGCGCGAATGGGCAATCACCCTGCGGAAGGATTTCTGATCCTGAACCCGTAGTTGGAGTGGGGCGGTCACTGGAAGGGCCGCCCCCTCATTCTCCAATCAAGTTGACTTCTCAACATATCCCGGCCTACTTTTGGCGCATAACAAATGCGGCCAAGGGAGTGGTGCCGGATGGGAAGGGCGTTTTCCGCCTCGACAAGTGCGATTGATCCCGCTGAGCGGATCGCATTCTGGAACGCTGGATCCAGCCGGATCGGCGGCGTTCGGGCCGAGTCCATCAGCGACGTTTTCGATGCCGAAGTTGCCCATCGGCGGCTCGACAACATGTCGGTCTTTCGGCTGTGCTCCACCCCGCACCGGGTCACGATGAATCCGTTGGCGCCCACCCGAGATGCGATGTTGCGCCTGCGCTACCAGCAGACCGGCGAGACCCTGATCTTCCAAGGGAACAAGTCGGTGCAATTGCTGCCCGGCGACTGGATGATCATCGACCCACAGCAGCAGCAATCAGCTATCAACCACGGCGACGTCTCGCATTTGTGGCTGGAGGTGCCTTGCAGCAGCCTCCAGCTGACGGACCTCGAGGCAGTCCACGCCATGATCTCGCCGCTGCCCCTGAACCGCACGACTGGAGGGAACCTGCGGGAAAGCATGCTCCATGCGATCACTGCGCCTGGAGACATGTCCCAAGATGAAGCCCGGGACCTGGCCCGGCAGCTCACCAGCATGTTCCGCAAGGCCCTGGATGGCTTGACTGGCGGGCGTGTGCCGCAATCGCCGCGGAGCGACTTGGCCCTGCGCGCGCGCGAATATATCGACCGGAACCTGCACGATCCGGACCTGTCGCTGGACCAGATCGCCCGGGCCCTGGGCTGCACGCGGCGCTATGTCCACAAGACCTTCGACGGGTCGGAAACGGTGTCGCGCTACATCTGGAACCGGCGGCTCGATTTGTGTCGCAGCCGCCTGGAAAAGCAGGGCGAGCAATCGACGACGCTGACCGCGCTGGCTTTCGATTACGGTTTCAACAGCTCCTCGCACTTCAGCCGTTCGTTCCGCGAGCGCTTCGGCACCAGCCCGAGTTCCTATCTCGCGCAGGTGCAGCAGGCGAAGGGCTGACGGGGTACTGTCAAAGCAAACTGGCTGAGCGGGTAGGGCGATTTCTGCCAATCGGAGACAAGGTGCGATCAGGCTGACAGCACCCTCGGGCGGGCGCTGGCGACACGACTGCGGGTGGCTGACCAAGAGACGTATGTGTTCGCAGGTGAAGCCGGGTACAATGCCCTCGCCATCAGTTGCTGAACACGGCATGTTCGGGCGATGCTGAACGACGCGACATCCGAACTGGTCAAGATCTACCGACAGAGATCTAAACTGCGTGTCTGGGTTCGCTCTCGGCTTTGGGCTCAAGTGGTTCTTGCCATGGTTCTGGGTATCGCCGTCGGCACCGTCCTTGGCCCCACCTTCGGACTTGTGTCGCCGGAGACCGCGCGCACCCTTGGTTCATGGTTCGCTCTTCCGGGAAAGTTGTTCCTCGGCCTGATTGCCATCGTTCTCGTACCACTGGTGTTTTCATCGATTGTGGGCGGTCTTGCGGGTGCTCCGTCTGAAGAAGCGATGCGGAGCGTGGGGCTCCGGCTGGGGGTGTTCATCATCGGCACTACCGCGGTGGCGTCATGGATCGGGGTCACCCTTGCCCAGTTGATCAAGCCCGGCGAGGGCATGGAATACGAAGTACCTCTGACCGACGATGTCGCCACCAGCGTGGAGGCTTTCGACTTCAAGCTGCTGCCCGACCTCGTGGTCGGCGTATTGCCAACCAACCCCGCTGCCTCGGTCATGGAAGGAGATTTGCTGGCGATTGTTCTTCTGGCGATCCTCGCTGGTGTCGCTGCGACCCAGGTGCGCGCAGAAAGATCCGCCCCTTTCCTATCCTTGTTGGACTCCGTGATGTCCATATCCATGACCGTTGTGAAATGGGCCATGTTGCTCACGCCGTTTGCAGTATTCGGCCTGATGGCTCAGCTCATGATGCAGATCGGGCTGGGTTCGCTGATCGGCCTCGCCTCCTACGTGATTACGGTGCTGGTCGGCCTGGCGCTCCTGTCCGGTATTTATCTCTTGCTGTTCGTCACCCTAGGCCGAACCACGATAAGGGACTTCCTCTCGGCAGCCGGGCAGACACTCCTGCTGGCCTTTTCCACCTCCAGTTCGTCGGCCGTGATGCCGAGCACGATCCAGGCCGCCCGAAGATTACAGGTACCCGAAGACGTCGCCAGTCTCGTTGTGCCGATTGGGGCGACAATGAATATGGCGGGTACGGCCTTGTATCAGAGCGTCGCCATCCTTTTCCTTGCGCAAATGTCAGGTGTGGAATTGACTGCGGCCGAAACGGTATTGCTGGTCGCAACGCTGGTTGGCTCTTCGATCGGTGCACCGGGCACTCCCGGCGTGAGCATTGCCATACTTGCAAGCGTTGCGGCCGGGTTCGGCATTCCGGCCGAGGGCCTGGTTATCATCTTGGGCGTGGACCGCCTGCTCGACATGTGTCGCACGGTCGTGAATGTTACAGGCGACCTCACGGCGACGACGATCTTGCGCAATGCCATCAGCAAGACATCAACCGACGACCAGCCCATACAAGAGGCAGGCACCTGACACGCTGCCAGGCAAGCAATAGCCCCTGCTTTCCCAACTTGCCTTTGGTCCGCCATGCTTTTTGAGGTTGGCATCGTCCGCATTGCAGGAATAGGCTTCCGTCCAGTCTAGCTGGCGAGGTAAGGATGAGTTGGTCACCGACAATCGCGACGTTTGCAGAGACAAAGGTCCGTCTGCACTGGTCCTTTCTCCTCTTCCTGCTCTGGATCGGCCTGACGGCACTGCTAGACCAGGGAGTGGGCGCTGCTGTCAGCAGCCTTGTGTTCTTTTCCCTGCTGTTCATTTGCGTCGTTCTTCATGAGTTCGGCCATATTCTGGCTGCGCGCCGCTTCGGAGTGAGGACGCCCGATGTCCTGCTGCTGCCGATTGGCGGCGTTTCCCGATTGGAACGTATTCCCGAAGAGCCGCGGAAGGAGATCATCATCGCCCTGGCGGGGCCCTTGGTCAGCTTCGTGATTGGTTTGTTCGTCCTGGTGGTTCTCGGCTTTCCACAAGTCGACCTGGTGAACGGTCTGGCAGGCCCTGAAGCGATCCTCGTCCAGCTGGGGTGGCTCAATATATTTCTCGGTGCCTTCAATCTCATTCCAGCTTTTCCCATGGACGGTGGGCGCGTGCTGCGTGCTCTGCTCGCAAGTCGCTTCGGCTATGCCAGAGGCACGCAACTTGCTGCGAATGCCGGTCAAGCCGCAGCGATCATCTTCGGAATGCTCGGCCTCTTGTCCGGCAACTTCATCCTGCTGCTGATCGCCGTTTTCATATTTCTTGCCGCAAGCAGCGAAGCGGGTGCAGCGCAAATGCGCAGTGCCACGCTAGGCCTTACGACTGCCGACTTCATGATAACCGAATTCGATTGCCTGCGCCTGGACCAGCCGGTTTCCGCGGCTGCGGAGGCACTTATTCGCACAAACCAGAGGCAATTCCCGATAGTCGATGGCAAGGGGCGGCTGTGCGGCGGTCTCGACAGGGATGCCATCGTCAAGGCGCTGCATCGTGACCCCCAAACGCCCGTATCAGAAGCAATGCAGGCAGACATCGCGACAGTCACTCCACATCACAATGCCGATGAGCTTGTTCGTTACCTCCAGGCAGGGGAGTCCATGGTCGTCGTCTGTTCCGGAGACGATCGCCCTGTTGGCGTGGTGACTTGGGAGAATATGCTGGAGTACCTGATGGTCCACCCGCGCAAGGGTGCTTTCGCGCAAGAATGAGACCATGCGGATAGCGACATTCAACGTGCAGCGAATGCGGCTCAGGGACTGCGGGGACGAAACCCACCTCGATGGTGCGCGCGATGGTGATAGCCCGCAGGATAACAAGGTAGCCGATCGTGAGCTGGATCACCTGGACCGCAAGCTTACCGCGCGGGTCCTTGCCGAGGTGAATGCGGATGTCGTTGCGCTGCAGGAAGTGTTCGACCAGGCCACTCTCGATCACTTCCATGACGAATACCTGATGGCGCACAGCGTAGAGCCATGGCCGTACCGCGTCTGCCTTCCCGGAAACGATGGGCAAGGCCTCAATGTCGCGCTGATGAGCCGAAAGGCACCACAGGACATTCGCAGTCATGCAGGCCTCACTTGCGGCGACCTGGGTCTCGAACCGCTGCCCGGTCACGGCTTGGACGAGCGCATTTTCCGCAGGGATTGCCTGATCGCCACGATCGAGGACATCACGTTCTGCATCTGCCACTTCAAGGCACCATACCCTGATACCGAGCGTTCCTGGTTCCTGCGCCGACGTGAGGCACGAGCAGTGCGCATCCTGATCGAGCGTGCTTTTTCGGAACTGGCAGAGCCGCTTTGGCTCATTCTCGGCGATCTCAACGAACCTGCCCTTGATGGCGGAACCAATAAACGCGCGATTGCTCCGCTAACCGATGAATCCTTCGCCATCGACCTGCTCGAACGTCTGCCGCAAGAAGATCGTTGGTCGTTCAGGGACCCCGCCAGCGGCGCCTTTTCGCACCCTGATACCATGATTGCCTCACCGGCACTGGCGTCACGCTTTCCCTCCGCGATCCCGTTCTATGTCCGATGCGGGATGGAGCGGGCTATTACTGGCAACCACGAAAGGCATCTCGCCGGTGTGGGATTGCACCGGCCACGAGCGAGTGACCACGCAGCGCTCACGATCGACTTCGGCAAGAACGAGAGTGGCATCTCAAGGACCGCATAGGCGCTCACGAGGTGCCCACTATCGGGTCGCTCGCTGACCGTCGGTTTCTGGCGCTGGTTGTCGCAGAGCAGTTAGTTCGCAATCGGCCCCGCTTACGGTCGCTTTGGCTTCTTCCTGAAAACGCTGATGCAACAATCACCGGTTACACGACTACGCGTTCTTAAGCGCTTCCAGCTTTTCGCCGAGTGCGAGCCATTCTGCTTCAACTTTCGCCAGCTGATCGCTGACCTGTGATCGCTGGACAAGCAAATCGCCCGTCGCAATGTCGACGAGATGCGCCGGCGCCTTGGCAGGCTCGCACATCGCTTGGTCGATTTCGTGCAGACTTGCTTCCAGCCTAGCCATGGATTTCTCGGTCGAGGCCAATTCGGACTTGATGAAGCGCACCTTGGCGTCCGTTTTGGCGCGGTTTGTTGATGCGGTCTTTTCCGGAGTGGGCGCTCGTTGCTTCTTTGGCGGATTACGGCCGAGCACGAAGTCTATGTAATCGTCCATGCTGCCGGAATATTCCCTGGCAGTGCCGCCATCGACCAGCACCAGGCGATCCGCCGTCAGTTCAACCATATGCCTGTCGTGGCTGATCAGGATCACAGCTCCAGTGTAGTCATTCAGCGCTTGGACCAAAGCTTCCCGCGCGTCGACATCGAGGTGGTTGGTCGGTTCATCGAGGATCAGGAGGTGCGGCGCATCACGGGTGATGAGCGCGAGCGCGAGCCGGGCGCGCTCACCGCCTGAGAGTTTCTCGACCTTCGTGGTGGCGCGCGGGCCGGAGAAGCCGAAGCGCCCCAGTTGCGCTCTCACCGCGGCGGGAGCCTGGCCCTCCATGGCGCGCGTCATCAGTTCGACCGGCGTTGCATCGCGCGCCAGTTCCTCAATCTGGTACTGCGTGAAATAGCCAACCTTGAGTTTGCCTGGCGCAGTCATGGCCCCCTCGACCGTCGGAAGCTGGGCCGACAGCAGGCGCGCAAGCGTGGTCTTGCCGTTGCCGTTGCGGCCAAGCAGCGCGATCCGGTCATCGGCATCGATCCGCATGTCGAGGCGCTGCAGGATCGGCGGTGCGTCGCCGTAAGCCACGGCGGCCCCGTCCAGCGTGATCATCGGCGAGCGCAGTTCCCCTGGGGAGGGAAACTCGAAGCTGAGCGATGGATCCTCCATCAGCGCGACAATCGGCTGCATCTTGGCCAGCATCTTCGCGCGGGCTTGCGCCTGCTTGGCGGTGGAGGCGCGGGCGCTGTTGCGCGCAACATAGTCCTGAAGGCGTGCGCGCTGCGCGTCCTGCGCGGCCTTGGCGGAAGCCAGTTGTGCCGCGCGTTCGGCACGTTGTTTTTCGAACGCGTCGTATCCGCCCGCGTAGAGCGACAGCTTGCCGCCTTGAAGATGCAGGATGTGATCGACGACGTTGTTGAGCAGGTCGCGCTCGTGACTGATGACCAGCAGTGTCGCGGGATAGGACCTGAGGAAGTTCTCGAGCCACAACGTCGCCTCGAGGTCCAGGTGGTTCGATGGCTCGTCGAGTAGCAGCACGTCGGGCTCCGAGAACAGCAGCGCACCGAGCGCCACACGCATTTTCCACCCGCCCGAGAAACTGGATAGCGGCCGGCACTGCATGTCCTCGTCAAAACCCAGGCCGCTCAGGATCTTGGCCGCGCGCGCCGGCGCGGTGTAGGCGTCAATGGCGAGCAGGCGCTCGTGCACTTCGCCAAGGCGATCGACATCGGTGCAGGTTTCCGCTTCCTCGAGCAGCCGTGCGCGTTCGACGTCAGCGGCCAGGACAGCCTCTTCTGGCGTGATCGCACCATCAGGCGCTTCCTGCGCGATGTAGCCGATACGCGCCCTCGCGGGCTTGCCTATCTGCCCGTCGTCAGGCTCGATCTCGCCGATGACGGCCTTCATCAGCGTGGACTTGCCCGCTCCGTTGCGACCGATCAGCCCGACCCGTGCGCCCTTCGGAATCGTGGCGCTGGCGTGTTCGAGAATGGGTCGGCCGCCAAGCCGGACAGTGATTCCGTCGATAGTTAGCATGCTCGGCCCTTAGCAGCACTATTCGTCGGTCCCAATGACCTGAATCGCTCCGACAGGCAGTCCTTCGGTTTCGTGACATTGCGATCGGCAGGGCAACCCGAAGGTTTGTATCTTTGTGCTCGACAGGTTTCAGACTGTATTGGAACAGCCCAGTGCGGCGCCATGTGCATGTTCGGCAAGCGCGGCGGCGACAATTTTCATGGTGTCTGCCCGTTTCATGGAGATTGCATCGAAGGGCTGATCGCGGGCCCTGCGCTGCATGTGCGGCTGCCGGTGCTACCGGCAGAGCTCAATCCTTCGGCGCGCGAATGGGACCCTGTTGGACAAGATCTGGCCGAATTGCTCGCACACTTAGTACTCACGCTTTCACCTGAGCGCATCGTGATAGGCGGCGGCGTTGCTCGTCGCCAATCGCACTTGTTGGATCGAGCACGCAAGATTTTGCCGAACCTGTTGTGCGGTTACCTTGGACCAGCAGAGACGCTACAACTCGACGAGCTTGTCTGTCCTCCAGCGTTGGGAGATGACGCGGGGCCGCTTGGCGCGCTTGTGTTGGCGGCAAGGGCGCTGTCAGAGTAGATGCACCGGCTCGCGGAGTACGCCTGATCAGCTAGGGCAGGGCCATACCAACCCTGCCAATCGGTTGCATATGCTCAAACGTCCGGCTGAACATTAGCTCAAAATTAAGTATGCTCAGCCTAGTGAGCAACCATGCTCTCAGGAAGGCAAATCGACAGACGCATGGAGAAATCTCGAGCTTTCAGGCTCGGGAAACCCCTTTTCCTGCAGGTCCCAAAAGCCCTTGCGGCAACCACGCTAGCAGGGTGCGCACTCTTGGCGATTTTCGCTAACAACGCCTTTCCCACGATCGGTTTTGGGCCATTCTTCTTGCTGATATGTGCATTTGGTGCCTGGTTCGTTGGAAACCCGTTTGCTGTTTTGATTGGCCTCTTTATCGGTGTCATCCAGGTTCAGACCGGCCAAGCCCTTGCTCTTGACGATAATCCTATCGTTATGGCCCTGCAATTCTGCAGCACCTTGGCAGTAGTTCTCATGCTGGGGGTAGCGCGCGCGGCACTTGAATTGGAGTGGCGCTTTGCCCGCGTCGATCCTTTAACAGGAGCCCTGAACAGAAAGGCATTCTTCGAGGCCGTCAAAAGCGAAGCTCACCAACCTGGTATTCCAGTCCTGCTTTTTGCGGATGTGGATGGTCTCAAACGAGTGAATGATGATCTTGGCCATGAAGCGGGTGATGATGCCCTTCAAGATTTCGCAAACCGAGTCAGGAACACGATCCGTAACACCGATATATTTGCTCGGATCGGCGGTGATGAGTTTGTGATCTTCTTGAGAGTACGTGATTTGTCATCGGCTGACATTGTAGCCAAACGAGTGAACTCGGCCCTCAACCTCGAGGGGAATGCCAAACTGAAGTGCAGCATAGGCGCATTGGTCATGCCGGCTGGCTCGAAATCTATCGACGCCGAACTCAAGCAAGCTGACAGCCTCATGTACCATGCAAAGAGAGAAAAGCTCGGCATGGTGATGGCAATCTCTGCCAAAAGCTATATGCAGCAGCTCATACCCCCTGCTCCAAGCACGAATTATGGCGGAGAGCAGAGGGTCGCCATACGAGCGAGAGGCCGTGAAACTGAATTGACCGCGCAGGCTGGTCTTTTCGATTAGTCGCGAGCGGGTCGATAGCTCGAATTTGCGGAGGTTTGAGGAAAGCGTTCCACGTCAGCTTTCCACCCAAGGACGGCCATCTCCGCTGCGTTCCGGGCCTCCCAGTAATTGACTGTCCGCTTTCTATCGACTTGGCACCTAACCGGACCAGCCGCTAACGGCCCAATTCCGGACAGCGCAGATTGATAACGCGATCTATGTGAAGTTGGGTTGATAGCCACAAGCAGCGTAACCGGGAAAAGCAGGAGGTGTGACGCTGGGCCAACAACCGGGTGGAGAACAGCCACTTGCCGTTCCGAAGGCGGGAACGGGCCATGCTGCGCTTCCGAAAAATGAAGTCGCTACAGAAGTTCGCCTTTGTCCATCACAGCGTCCAAAACCACTCCAACCAAGACCGCCACCTTACCGACCGCAAGACTTACAAAACGAACCGCTCGGCCTCTTTGGTCGAGTGGCAGAACCTCGTGGCCCGAACTGCGGCGCGGGTAGGGCGAGTTCTGCCAATCGGAGACAAGTTGCGATTAGACTGACAGCACCACTGGAAGCTGCCATCAGGCGGCAGGAAGACGCTGTATGGCAATGCCCCATCCGGAAAGCGCTTTAACCTTGCTTCGTTCGATCAACTGACTGGCATTGTCGATGGCAAAGGTGCCGGCATCATCTATCCCATCCAGTTCATCCCAAGCCACCGGCACTGCTACCGGTGCGCCCTTTCTGGCGCGGGCGGAGTAGGGCAGGATCGCCGTGTTGCCACGCTGGTTGCGCAGCCAGTCGATGAAGATCCTGCCCTGCCGCTTGGCCTTGCTCATGGTGGCGGTGAAGCGATCAGGAAAATCATGGCCGAGATCCTCGGCCAGGCCACGGGCAAAGTCCTTGTGCGCTTCCCAATTGTGGCCGGGTGTGAGCGGCACCACGACATGCAGGCCCTTGCCACCCGAAAGCATGACAAAGCTGACAAGGCCAAGGGCTGAGAGGCGATCACGGATATTGCGCGCTGCGCCCCTCACCTCGCCAAAATCGAGTCCTTCGTCGGGATCGAGGTCGAAAACCATCCGATCGGGAGCCTCCACGTCGTCCACGCGCGCGCCCCAGCCGTGAAACTCGATCGTGCCCATCTGCACGCATTGCAGCAGGCCGCGCGCGTCCTCGACAAAGATATAGTCATCGGTCTCACCACTTTTCTCCCGGATCGGCAGGCGCTTCACCGCATCCCCGAAGCCACCGGTGTCGTGCTTCTGAAAGAAGCATTTCTTCGCGCGTCCCTGCGGGCATCTTACCAGGCTGACCGGGCGCTGTGCGGCAAAGGGCAGTATCAGCGGAGCAATGACCGCGTAGTAATCAGCAAGCATGCCCTTTGTCTGGCCACTATCGGGGAATATGACCCGGTCACGGTTGGAAATCTCCACGCAACCGCCACCTTTTTTCGAGGCAGAGGGGCCGTCAGGCGCCACTGGCTGCTGCCAGCAATTCAACCACTTCTGCGTCGCTGGTCTGGCCAAAGTCCTGATAATGGGCTCCAACGGCATAGAACGGCTCGGGTGTATGAAGGCAGACGATCCCGTCGCACATGCTTTCCAGTTCCCGAAGCGCCGAACCCGGCGCAACGGGAACGGCTAGCACAACCTGCGCTGCATCGGATTTGCGCAGGGCCTGCAAGGCAACCCTCACGGTCCCCCCCGTGGCGATCCCGTCATCAACAAGGATGACGTTTCTCCCGGTCGGGGAAATCGGCGGGTCGCTGCGGTATGCGGCGCGGCGCCTTTCGAGCTCCTGCAATTGGCGAGCGACTTCGCGTTCGATGTAGTCAGGCGTTGCCCCCACCAACCGCGCCACCTTTTCGTCGATGACGATCTGTGGGTTGGCACCATCCACCAGGGCCCCAATGCCATATTCCTCATGCCCGGGCGCACCGATCTTGCGCACCAGCAAGATATCCAGAGGTGCCTTGAGCCGGAGCGCTACTTCATAGGCCACAGGAACGCCGCCACGCGGAAGCGCCAAGACCAGCGGATCCGGCACGTCCAGCTTGGCAACCGCTTCTGCGAGCGCGCGACCAGCGCTTCGGCGATTGGCAAAGGCGCCGTTCATGCCTGGCATCAATCGTCATCCTGCAGATGGCAAAGGAACCACGAAGTGGCGAGCTCGACGACTTGGTCGAGCGTTCCGTCTTCCTCGAAGAGATGCCCTGCGCCGGGCACGATTGCCAGTTGGTGGGGGCATGTCATTACCTTGGCAGCGGCGCGGTTCAGGTCGATTACCGGTCCATCAAGGCCTCCGACGACCAGCAGCGTCGGCGCCGCAACGCGCGCCAGCGCCTGCGAGCCTGCAAGATCCGGGCGTCCGCCGCGCGATACGATCGCACATATGCGCTTGTCTCCAGCCGCAGCGCGAATAGCCGCTCCACCACCCGTGCTTGCTCCGAAGTAGGCGGGCCGAAGGCGTGCCGTCTGATCCAACGCGGCAGCCCAGTCGACGGCAAATCTCAGACGAGCGGCAAGCAGGCCGATATCGAAGACGTTCCGGCGGTCCTGCTCTTCCGCAGGGGTCAGCAAGTCCAACAGCAGCGTTGCCAGCCCCGCTTCACGCAGGCGACCGGCGACATAGTTGTTGCGCGGGCTCATCCGTCCGCTGCCACTGCCATGAGCGAAGATCACGATTCCTTGCGCCTGCTCAGGCACGCCGAGAAAGGCACCCAGTGCCAGATCGCCAGTCCGCAGGATCACTTCGCGGCAGTCGGGTGGAGGAAAGACCATACTCACAGCCCGAACGGCCAGGTTTCAGGTGCGCCGTGCGGTCGCTCGGGTCCCAGCGGTGTCACTGCACGACTTTCCTCGAACCACACCCATGCATCGAACTGATCGGCAAGCACGGACTCGAAGTAGTGGCTCGTAAGCTCGCTCTGCGGTCGATAGACGACACCAATCGCGCGTTCGAGGAGCGCATGCGACAAAGCATTGACGAGCTCCTTCTTCTTGCCACCGCGCCAATCTGTCAGCGAACGGGAAATACCGGTCTTGCGGAACATGCCTTCCCAGCTGTCGTCACGGGCCGGACGGACCTGCATTATTTCCATGCTCTCCCCCCAGTTGGAGGCCGCAGCTACAGTTCCTCGGTCGGTGCCGAAGCCGATCAGGACAGTGTCGTCCCCGTAGGCATTGCGCACAAGTTCACCGATATTGAATTCGCCTTGCCAGCCCATCGCCGTGGCAGACGCATTGCCGACATGCGAATTGTGCGCCCACACTACCGCGCGCGCCTCGCGTGTGTGCGCCATGAGGCGCTGGAGTGTGTCGAACATGTGCCGGTCGCGCAGGTTCCAGCTTTCGACCGCGCCGCGATACATCGAACGATAATAGCGCTCGGCTGCGCGCACGATCCGCGCGTTCTGCTCGGCGTCGAAGAAAGCGTCGCCATCGCCGTCGGCATCGTCGGCAATAAGCTGCACCCGTTGCGCAAGCAGTTCCTCCAACTGCGCCACCATTGGTGCTTCGCACTTGGCAAGGCCTGTGTGCATGACTGCAGCGCCATAACGTTGCGGTTCGTCTTGCCAGGGAGTCAGGCAGCCGTAGCGACGGCGCGCGATCTCGGCCTCCTCCGGGCAATTCCGGTCGAGATATGCGAGTACCGCGTGGATCGATTCCCGCAGGCTGTAGACGTCCAGCCCGCGCATGCTGGTTCTTTCGCTTTCGGCCCGATTGGCGTTGTGGGCGCGCAGCCAGTCGGCAAAGGCGAGGACTTCCTGGTTCCGCCACATCCAGGTGGGAAACCGCACAAAGGACTCACCGCTCCGCGGGCGCAGGGCGCCATGGCGTACATAATCGTCGATCCGGGCAAGGTCGGGCCAATCACCTTCCACTGCGACGATATTGAAACCGTGCCGTTCGATCAGGCGTTTGGTAATCTGCGCACGAGCCTGGTAGAACTCGTGAGTGCCATGCGTTGCTTCACCAAGCAGTACGATGCGGGCATCGGCGAAGCGACCGAAACTGTCAGCGAAGTCAGAACTGTCCGGGCTGGGCAAGATTTCAGCATGTTGGCGCAGAGTCGCCGGAAGGTCTTCAAGCACCTTCGCGATGGGTTGGTGAACCGACATGCTGCGCCTCCAGCGATAGTCACCGGCCGGGCATGGGGTCGCGCCGATGCGCACCCACGCACAACCAGCAGAATATACTGTGAACGGTAATCAAAGGACAGACAATGTCTTTGCGTTTGGACAAAGTCGGTCACCGTTTTCATTCGCTGGGCAACCAAAACTGCTTGTTCGAGGGAGTCGAAGGTTTCACACTCCTGATCGCGGGCTGATCCGGAGGTGTACGTTTGCGAAATGGGATCTGACACAGATCATTTCCTGATTGGCGGCGGCGTCGCCTCGCTCGCAGCTGCAGCGCTGCTGATCCGCGATGCCGGTGTTGACGGGCAATCCATTTGCATCATCGAACAGTCCGACGTTCTGGGCGGAAGCCTGGATGGCGCCGGGTCGACCGAGACAGGCTTCTCCACGCGTGGCGGCAGGATGTTCGAGAAGAACTTTCGCTGCACTTTCGACCTGTTCGATACTTTTCCGAGCATCGATGACCCGACACTTTCGGTCACGGAGGAAATCCGGGCCTTCAATCGGCAAGTCGTGAGCAATGCGGATTGCCGATTGGTCAGGAACGGCCGGAAGGTAGCTGATCGCCACAGGCTCAAACTGACGTGGGCCGACAAGGCGGCAATGCTGCGGCTCATGGCGACCAGCGAGAAAAGCCTGGCAGGCCGGACGATCGACTCATGGTTCAGGCCGGAATTCTTCCAGACGAACTATTGGTTGCTTTGGGCGACGATGTTCTCTTTCACGCCCTGGCATTCGCTTGCCGAGATGCGTCGATACATGCGGCGTTTCATTCACCTCTTCCCCGGCCTGACGCGACTGAAGGGTGTCCTGAGGACACGTTACAACCAGCATGAAACGCTAATTCTGCCCATGAAGAACTGGCTGGCAGACCGCGGCGTGCAATTCAGGACAGGTTCGGCCGTTGCGGACATCAAGATCGAGGGTGACCTGGCTGCGAGGCGCGTCACGAGCATCTCGCTCGACAACCGCGAGGTGATTGCGGTGCGCAGGCGCGACCAAGTCTATATCACACTTGGTTCGATGACCGACGCTTCGAGCGTCGGGACAAACAAAGTCGCGCCGATGCAAACCGAAGGGCCGGGTCCGGCCTGGAGCTTGTGGCATGCACTGGCAAAGGAAAATGCAGGCCTGGGAAATCCGGCAGCGTTCAGCGGCGCACCGGAAAAGACCACGTGGCACTCCTTCACCGTAACGCTCAACAACTCCAAATTCCTTGAATTCATGGAGCAGTTCAGCGGGAGCGAGAGTGGTGCGGGCGGGCTCGTGACATTTGTCGATTCCGGCTGGTTGCTGTCGATTGTCGTTTTCCATCAGCCACATTTCCGAAACCAGCCAGGCGGGTCCACGACATTCTGGGGTTACGGCCTGACTGGCGATCAACCGGGTGACCATGTCGAGAAACCGATGGGTGACACAACCGGCACCGAGATCCTCGAGGAACTGGCATGGCAAATGCGTCTGGGTGAAGACCAGAAACGCTGGTTTGACGGCGCAAAAGTCATCCCGTGCCGGATGCCCTATATCACGAGCCAGTTCATGCCACGCAATCCGGGCGACCGTCCTCCAGTGCGGCCAAAAGGCGCTGAAAACTTCGCCGTGATTGGCCAGTATTGCGAGCTCGAACGCGATTGTGTCTTCACGGTAGAATATTCGGTTCGCTCGGCCTGGCAGGCCGTTCGCGAGATGAACGATGAAGTCTCTCCGCCGCCGCCTGTTGTCAGGTCGGACAGAAATCTGGCTGTGATGCTGGATGCCGCGCGCCAAATGCTGAGGAACTGACCGGCTGGAATTGGGGCGTTGGCGGACATTCGGTGGGCTGCTCGATAGGCAGTAGTCAAGATACCTTCTGGTTGATCATCCGGGCAGTTGGGAGGACCGCCCTCGGCGATAACCAGGCCGCAACAGCGCAAGCCTGCAACCATCAGGTTTGGCATGCTTCCTTGAACAGCCTGTGGATGTCGTCGGCGCGCGCCAGATCGGTTCCGGGCGTGAGGACCGCCGCCGCGCCTGCCGCAATCCCGAAGCGGAATGCGTCTTCGATGGCGTGACCACGCGCCAGGCGAAATACCATCGCGCCAACGAAGCTGTCTCCCGACCCGACTGCGCTGAGCGCCGGCACCGTGACTGCGGGAAGGCGCAACACTGTGTTGCCTGCCACCAGCAGCGCCCCGTCCTCGCCAAGTGTGACCGCCATGTTTTCACAAGCCCCGTCCGCGACCAGCGAGCGAGCTGCCTCGGTAATTTCCGCCTCGCTCTCCAGCCGCTCTCCGACCAGGCTGCGCAGCTCGCCAAGGCTTGGCTTGACGAGGAATACCTTGCCACCCGCCATCCCTCCGGCCAGACCGCGGCCGGAACTGTCCAGCACCATGCGCTTGCCGCGCTTCACCACCATATCCGCGACGCGATCGTAGAAATCGTCCGGCAGGCCATGCGTCAGCGAGCCGCTGGCGACGAGATATTCGAAATCCGTCCCGGCCAGGTGATCGAGACATTCCTGCCATTCGGCTGCCGAGATCTGCGGCCCGTCCGCCACCAGACGATATTGCAGGCCGCTGTCCTTCTCGCGCACGGCCATCGCGATGCGCGTCTCGCCGGCAATGGCGATCCGGACGCGGTCGATACCCTCCCGGTCCACCAGGCTGTCGAGCGTCGAACCCGTTGCCCCGCCCGCTAGGTAGAAGCAGCGCGCCGCCCCACCCAACCGGGAGAAAACGCGCGCGACATTGATGCCGCCGCCGCCCGGATCGTGGCGTTCGTCGCGCCCCCTGATCTTGTGCGTAGGCAGGACGCGATCGACTTCGAAGGCGACGTCGATGGTGGGGTTGACGGTTAGGGTCGCAAGTTCGGTCATGCGGCTTCCGCAGCGGCGATGGACCGGATCGTGCGCACGAAGCTGTCGGGGTTGAGCGAGATCGAATCGATGACCTGCTCGACCAGGAAGGCGGCGAAGTCGGGGTGGTTGCTGGGAGCCTGGCCGCAGATTCCGATCTTTATCCCGGCACGATGGCATTGCTTGATCGCCTCAACCACCAGCCGCTTCACCGCCTCGTCACGAGCGTCGAAGAGGTGAGCCAGCAGTTCTGAATCACGGTCGATCCCGAGGGTGAGCTGCGTCAGATCGTTGCTGCCGATGGAATAGCCGTCGAACCTGGGGGCGAACTGGTCGGCGAGGATCACATTCGAGGGGATTTCGCACATCATGTAGACCTGCAACCCGTTCTTGCCCCGCTCCAGCCCGTTCATGCGCATTTCTGCCAGCACCCTGTCGGCCTCGGCTGGTGTGCGGCAGAACGGCACCATGACGATAACGTTGTCGAAGCCCATCTCCTCGCGCACGCGCTTGAGCGCTCTACATTCGAGCGCGAAGCCTTCGCGATAGCGTTCGTCGTAGTAGCGCGAGGCACCGCGGAACCCGATCATGGGGTTCTGCTCAGACGGCTCGAACACCGCACCGCCGAGCAGGTGCGCATATTCGTTGGTCTTGAAATCGCTCAGCCGGACGATCGCAGGATGCGGGTAGTAGGGCGCGGCGAGCTTGGCGATACCGCGTGCCAGCCGGTCGACGAAAAATTCGCCGGGCGAAGGATGGCTGCAGGTCAACGCCTCGATCTGCGCACGCTCCTCTGCGGGCAGCCGCTCGGGATGGACCAGCGCCATCGGGTGGACCTTGATCGCCGTGTTGATGATGAACTCCATGCGGGCGAGGCCGACGCCCTTGGCAGGCAGGCGCCACCAGCGATAGGCCGCGGCGGGATCGGCGATGTTGACCATCACCTGCGTGCGCGTCTCAGGCAGCGCGCCGACGTCGATCTCTTCATGCGTGAAGGCAAGTTCGCCATCGTAGGCCTTGCCGACTTCGCCATCTGCACAGGAAATCGTAATTACCTGGCCGTCCGCAATCTGCCGCGTGGCATCGCCGCAGCCGACGATGGCCGGCACTCCCAGTTCCCTGCTGACGATCGCGGCATGGCTGGTGTTCCCGCCGTGGTTGGTCACGATGCCCGAAGCGCGCTTCATGACCGGCACCCAGTCCGGGTCAGTGGTGTCGGTCACCAGGATAGACCCGTCGACGAAGTCTTCGATGTCACCGGCACTGGCAATGACGCAGGCCTTGCCGCTCGCGATTGCCGAACCGATGGCGGTGCCGCTGGCAATCGGCTTGGCCGTTCCCTCAAGATGATAGACCAACATCGAATTCTGTTCGCGTCCCGACTGGACCGTCTCCGGGCGGGCCTGGACAAGGTAGAGCAGGCCGCTGTTGCCGTCCTTCGCCCATTCGATGTCCATGGGACGGCCGTAGTGACGCTCGACGGCGAGCGCCCAGTTGCCCAGTTCGACAATCTCAGCGTCTGACAGCACCAGAGCCCGGCGCTCCGTTGCGCCGGTTTCGACCACCCGCGTCGACGCGTCCCCGTCATCGGCATAGACCATCTTGATGGCCTTTCCGCCCGCGGCCTTCTCAATGATCGGCACGACACCGGGCTTTCCCAGCAGGGGCTTGAAGACCGCGTACTTGTCCGGGTCGACTGTTCCCTGCACCACCGTTTCCCCCAGCCCCCATGCGGCGCTGATGATCACCGCGCCGGGAAAACCGGTTTCCGGATCGATGGTGAAGGCAACCCCCGATCCAGCGAGGTCGGAACGCACCATCTGCTGGATGCCGATCGATAGCGCCACGTCGAGATGGTCGAAGCCCTTGGCCTCTCGGTAGCTGATCGCCCGGTCGGTAAACAGCGAGGCGAAGCAGCGCCGACAGGCAGCCAGCAAGGCATCGTTGCCGCTGACGTTGAGGAAGGTTTCCTGCTGGCCGGCGAAACTGGCATCGGGCAGGTCCTCCGCCGTCGCGCTGCTGCGCACGGCCACGGCATGATCCACGGCACCGGTCCGCATGCCCAGTTCGGCATAGGCTGAAACGATCTCTTCGGAGAGGTCTGTCGGCAGTTCTGCGGCCAGGAACCGTTCGCGGATCGCCGACCCTGCGGCCTGGAGGCCGCGCTCGCCCCGGCGGAAGGCGCCGATCTCCCGCTCGACGGTCGAGGCAAGGTCGTTCGCGTCAAGGAAGCCGCGATAGGCATCCGCCGTGGTGGCAAAACCGCCAGGAACGCGGACGCCCGCGCTGCCGAGTTCCCGCACCATCTCGCCCAGCGATGCATTCTTGCCGCCAACCAGCGGAACCTGCCCGATGGTAATCTGCTCGAACCAGAGGATGTATGTCATGGCTCTTCCCGCATTGCCCTGGCCGTGCATAGCACAGACCACAGTGTATTTTTCACGGATCGGTGCCGCCTGCCTTGTCGCAGATCAATCCGGTTGCAGTGCAATCGGCGCTGATTGTCCGGCTATTGCGTCGACCGACAGTCAAAGCGCTTTGACCACGGACAAGGCGGTGCAACTATCGCTTCCCCTAGTTACCCCAAAGCCCATAAGGTTATGGGGAGGAGAGAGCCATGTTACGAGTTCGGCGCCTGCCGATCGATACCTACCCGGACAACACCGCCTTCATGCTGCGCCACAGCAACGGCTATTCGGCCGAGCAATTCCAGGCGCTGCGCAAGATCCGCATCACCGGCGAAGGCCGCGAAATCCTCGCGTCCCTGGCACTGGTCGACGATGACCAGATCATTTCCGATTGCGAGATCGGGCTGGGAGAACAGGCATTTCGGCGCCTTGGCCTGCCGGAGGGCGCAATGGTGCAGATTGCCCAGGCGAGGCCGCCCGCCAGCCTCGAATTCGTGCGCCGCAAGATCGACGGCGACACGCTGGGCGAGGCGGAAATCTCTGCGGTGATCCGCGATATCGCCGCGCATCGTTATTCGCCCATGGAGATCGGTGCCTTCCTCGTCGCTTGCGCCGGCTTCATGAGTACGCCCGAAACGCTCGCGTTGACCGAGGCCATGGTGGCTGTGGGCAACCACCTGAGCTGGGATTCCCCTCTGGTGGTGGACAAGCACTGCATAGGCGGCATCCCCGGCAATCGCACTTCCATGATCGTGGTGCCGATCGTCGCCGCGCATGGCTTGATTTGCCCCAAGACCTCCTCGCGCGCGATCACCTCTCCTTGCGGCACCGCCGATGTGATGGAAGTGCTGGCCAAGGTCGAACTGACCAGCAAGGAAATGGCCGATATCGTTGCGCGGGAAGGTGCCGTGCTGGCCTGGGGCGGCCGCATGAACCTGTCGCCTGCCGACGATGTGCTGATCTCGGTGGAGCGGCCCTTGCGGCTGGACACCTTCGAACAGATGGTCGCCTCGATCATCTCCAAGAAGGTGGCAGCCGGTTCCACGCACCTCGTGATCGACATTCCGGTCGGCCCTACGGCCAAGGTCCGCTCGCAGAACGCCGCCGTGCGCCTGCGCAAGCTGTTCGAATATGTCGCCCGGCACATGGGCATGGAAACGACGATCATTTTCAGCGACGGCTCCCAACCGATCGGACACGGCGTCGGGCCGGTGCTGGAAGCCAGGGACGTGATGGCAGTCTTGCGCAACGAATCCGACGCGCCGGCCGACTTGCGCGAACACGCGCTGGCACTGGCAGGCCATATGCTTGAAT
This sequence comes from Aurantiacibacter gilvus, assembly GCF_038289935.1. Classification (NCBI taxonomy): domain Bacteria; kingdom Pseudomonadati; phylum Pseudomonadota; class Alphaproteobacteria; order Sphingomonadales; family Erythrobacteraceae; genus Aurantiacibacter; species Aurantiacibacter gilvus. Next base: position 1,995,139 of record NZ_JBBYHV010000001.1, on the reverse strand, counting down.
TCGACCCAGAACTACCCGGCGGGCGCGGCTATGCGCGGGCGCTGGAATTGCTCGCATCGGGCGAGGCGCTGGCCGCGATGGAGCGCATCATTGCGGCGCAGGGAGCCAATCCGGTCAAGCCGTCACTGGGCAAGTTCCGGCACGATGTGCAGTCGCAGAGCACGGGTCGGGTGACTTCCATCGACTGCGAGAGGATCGCCCGCATCGCGCGCCACGCCGGTGCCCCGCTGGACCAGGGGGCCGGCATCGACCTGCTGCACAAGACCGGTTCCGCCGTCCACAAGGGAGAAGCGCTGTACCGGATCTATGCCAATTCAGACATCGGCCTCGGTTTCGCCCGTGAATTCGCGGGGGAGAATTCGGGGTACGTCATCGCCTGATGGCTGCCACGGTCCACGCCTTTCCCGAAAGCCTGGAGCCAGCCCGACAACTGGCCACGCGGCTTGGCCTCGAATTGTCCGGCGTGAAGACCCATCGCTTCCCTGACGGCGAGAGCCTCGTGCAGGTGGAACCCCGTCCGGGCCTGGCCATTCTCTTCCGTTCGCTCGACAATCCCAATACCAAGCTCGTTGAGCTGTTGCTTGCAGCGGCTGCCCTGCGCGACAATCATGCTCGGCAGGTCATCCTTGTCGTGCCCTACCTCGGCTACATGCGGCAGGACCGTGCCTTCGAGCCGGGGCAGGCGGTCAGCCAGCGGGTCATCGGCGCGCTGTTGGCGCGGCATTTCGATGCCCTGCTGACGGTCGATCCCCATCTCCACCGCATAAGCTCACTATCCGAAGTCATGCCCGGGCTGGATGCCCGGAGCATCTCGGCTGCGCCCGCCTTGGGTAGTTTTGTCAAGCAAGCAGACGATGTCGTGCTCGCGGGACCCGACAGCGAATCCGCGCAATGGGTCAAAGCCATTGCCACGCCACTGGGCCTGGACACGATCGTCGGGGAAAAGCGGCGGTTGGGAGACAGGGAGGTGGAACTGGCCTTCTCCGGGATCGCCAAGGTCGCCGGCAGGCCGGTGGTGCTGGTGGACGACGTCATTGCCAGCGGCCACACAATCGAAGTAGCCGCCCGCAGGTTGCTGGATGGCGGGGCCTCCCGCGTCGAAGTTGTCACTACGCACTGCCTCGCCAACCGCGAAGACCTCGACAGGCTACATCGCAGCGGTATCGCGCGCATCAGTTCAACCGACTCTGTCCCGGGACCGGCGGCGGTAATTCCTCTGGCAGGATTGCTGGCCGATGCGATTGTCGAAAGGGGCTGGCTGGCCGACAAGCCCTGAGCGCGCCACCACCCGCCCTCGTCGCCAGGCATGGGGACGCGCCGAACGTCTGGCATTGGGCCGTTAGCGGACTGACGGCTTTCGTCGCTCTGGCCTCCAAAAGCTGACAGAAAGCAATCGGTCCAAGATATTCCGTGCAGATGAGCGCAATCGATTGGCAGATTCTGGACGAGAGGCAATCTTGCCCGATTTGACCGCATAAGGACGAAAGAAGCCCTGCCGGAGGCGAGCTGATAGTTGGTCGGGAAACTCTTCGAGCTGCTTCGAATCATAGATGGTTTGAGAGTGACAATGACAGTTTTGTCGTTTGCGCATGCGGCATGGCAAAAGGCTTTCCAGGCAAAGGGTAAGTTACCCCATCAGGTTTGCGAGCGTGAATTTGAGGCTTCCAGCCAAGACGTAATCTCCTCCCGATGATCCGGTCCGGCGAGAAAGCGCGCGGTCTGATGCAGGATCAACTATTCACGGTCGCGGGCAAACTGCAATCGCTTCACGGCCCGGTGCCGGTCAGGTCAGATTTGAGTTCCGGAAAGTGCAAGTTTTTGCGTTGTGTTTCCCCGGGAAGGTGCGGAGACAGCTTTCGGGATCTGACGTGCGCTGACCTGCTTGTCCGGCAAGCCAGCTTGTTCTCACCGCCGTCCGGCCATCTCGCTTAACTTTCCCCGCAGCCACAGCAGGCCGGGGTCTTCCTTCCTCGTAGCGTGAAATTGCATCATCTCCCGCATGGGCGGGATGGGGAAGGGCGTTTCGAGGATTCGCAACGGGAGACGTTCGGCCATGTAACGGGCGAGCCTTTCGTGCATCACGCACAAGCGCATCGTTTCGGGCACCAGGAAAGGCGACTGGATGAAGGACGCCGCGTTCACCTCGATCCGCCGCTCGATCCCCTGCTGGTTGAACCACTCTTCGGCGAAGGTGAACCTGCGCGAGACGTTCACGCCCACGTGCCCGGAGCTTACGAAGGTTTCCGGGGTGAGCGTTTCGCCCACCGCGCGGTTGCCCGTCCAGGCCACGGTGACGTGCCGTTCTTCGAAGACGAGCTCGCTCGGATGATTGGGAACGATGAAGATTTCCGGCGTCAGCATCATGTCGAGTTCACCATTGCCAAGCGACAGTTGCGAAGCGGGGCCGGGGAGTTCGAACGTGAACCGTATCGAAGGGGCTTCCCGCGCCAGCGAGTTCAGCAACGGGACCAATAGAACCGTCGTGATGTAGTCGGACGCGGCGATCCTGAAATGCCGTTCCGAACTCGCGGGATCGAAGCGACCCTGCCGCGCGATCAGCGCCCGCAACTCGGAGATCTTCTCGGCAATGTCCGGTTGCAGGGTAAGTGCGAAAGGCGTGGGAATCATGCGTTTCCCGTGCTGCGTCAGGATGTCGTCCTGGAAACTCTCTCGCAGTCGCTTCAGGGAGGCGCTCATCGCCGACTGGGTCACGTTCAGGCGGTTTGCCGCCCGCGTGACGTTCTGTTCCTGCATGAGCACATCGAATGCCACGAGCAGGTTGAGATCGAAGTTGTCCAGCCGCATTCTTCATAAATAGCATTTGTTGTGAACGAGAAAAACAAAGAATTTTACTGATATCCTTGCGACTGCGAAACGGTCGCAGCAGGCCGCGGAGACAGCGGCCGATGGGGAGATTCAGCGATGCACAAGTTTCTAGCCACCAGTTCGGCGATCGCCATTGCCATGACGGCGCAGTCTGCGCTCGCTCAGGAAACGCAAGATGAAGAGCCGCAGGTTCGCACCAGTCCGGCGCTCAACACAATTACCGTGACCGCGCAGCGCCGCGAGGAATCGTTGCAGGATGCCGCCATTCCGGTGGACGTTGCCACCGGGCAGGAGATGCAACTTGCGGGTGTTTCCGATGCGACTGCCTTAAGCAAGATCGCACCTTCCCTGACCGTGACGTCAGGCGGTGGCGCTAACCCCGGATACTTTATTCGGGGCGTCGGCAACTTTACCAACAACGGCTATACGAACCCCGCTGTCTCCTTCAATATCGACGGAGTTTATATTGGCCGCTCGACTTCGACAGTTGCCTCGTTCCTCGATTTGAACCGAGTAGAGGTCCTCAAGGGTCCGCAGGGCACGCTTTACGGCCGCAATGCCACTGGCGGCGCCATTAACGTCATTCCCAATCGACCGGAACTTGGCGAGCTGAGCGGTGCGGTGTCTCTCGATATCGGCAACTACGACTCCGTGGAAATTTCGGGCATGGCCAACATTCCGATCGGCGATTCCGTCGCCGTCCGGCTGGCGGCGGCCCATAATGCCCATGACGGCTACAATTCGGACGGCACCAATGATGCCGACGATATTGCGTTTCGCGGCCAACTTCTTGCGGAGCTGGGCGACACTGCAGACATCCGCTTCTCGGTCGATTATTCCGAGCAAAACGGCGTTGGGCCTGGCATCACCATCGTCGGCAATTACAATTTCCTGCCGCCGCAAGTGCCTGGTCGCAATGATCTTCCGGTGCCGGGGTGGGCCTTCAGCCCGGCTCCCGCCAACGTATCCGCGCCCTGGACGGGGGTTCACGCGCCCCAGGCACTGGCGTTCTCCAACACCATCGCGGGTGCGCCGCTGCATTCGCCTTACGAGGGCTATGCCTACCCATTCCGCAACGACAATTACTTCGGCGTAAGTGCCGAGCTGAATGTTGACCTGGGTGGTGCGGACCTGGTGGTGATTCCGGCCTATCGCCGGTCAGAGCTGGACAACCAGTTCAATGGCCCTCCGTTCAAGGCTGCCATCAACCAAGACGAGGCAGAACAATACAGCCTCGAAGCGCGCCTCTCGGGCGAGACCGGACCGGTCGACTGGATCGTCGGTGGCTTCTACTTCGACGAACAGGTGGTCGGTACCAACTCGTTCAACCAGTTCGCCACGATCAGCCATAACACCTTCGATTCGCAGACGGAATCGTTCGCCTTCTTCGGGCGCGCGACACTTAACCTGTCGGATGATTTCCGCCTTGTCGGTGGCTTGCGCTGGACCGACGACAGCCGCTCGATAGACGCTTTCGCCACGGCGACTGCGGCAGTTTGCCTTGAACATCCGGTCGGACGGCCGCCGAACTGCAGCCACGTGCCGACCCTTCCTGTCGGCCTTACGCTGCAGGACACGCTGGACCAGATCGACCCGGCGCTGTTCCCGGCAGCCAATCCGGCTGTGGCATTCAATCCCGACGGACCGGACGGTGTGGGTCAGGTCTTCCCCTATGGTCCATTCAATATCTTTGCCCCAGCGCAGTTTGGACCGGGGGCGATCATTGCCATCACGCCCAACACCACGCGCGCAACGGACGGGGACACTGAACTCACCTATCGCATCGCCGCCGAATACGATGTGACTCCCGACAACCTGCTTTATGTCAGTTTCGAGAACGGCTTTCGTTCGGGCGGCTTCAACCTCGCCTTCGGGCGCGAGACTTACGAGCCGGAATTCATCGACGCTTTCACCCTGGGTTCGAAGAACCGCTTCTTCGATGATCGCGTCGAGCTGAATATCGAAATGTTCTATTGGGAATATTCCGGCCAGCAGTTGGCTGCTCTGGGCGTAGATGCCAATGGCAACAACGCTTTTTACACTCGTAATGTCGGCGCATCGACAATCATGGGTGCCGACATCGATTTCCAGGTGGCTGCCACCGATACCACTTTCATTCGCGGCAGCGTGCAATACCTTGATGCGACCTATGACAGCTTCAGTTTCAGCCAGGTCGATCTCTCAGATCCGGCAGAAGATCCGCTTAACTTCCTCCGCCCTGTGACCGGGTGCGAGGCGACGCAGGTCGCCACAGGCCCTACCGATCCGAACCGTTCGTTCAATGTCGACTGCTCGGGTCGCGACGCTCTCAATGCACCGAAATGGACGGCCAGTTTCGGGCTGACGCAGGAGATCGACCTTGGCGATTTCGTTCTGTCAGGGACGGTAGATGGCCGTTACATCGCTAGCCGGCAGATTGGCTTCAACTATATCCCGCTGAGCCGGGTGGATGATAACTTCACTCTGGATGCAACGCTGACGCTTGCCGACATCGACGAATTCTGGCGAATTACAGCCTATGTACGCAACATTACGAACGAAGCCGTACCTTCACTCAACCAGACAGGTTCCGGCAACATCGTCGCCACGACATACCAGCCGCCGCGTACCTATGGTGTGCGTCTCGGCTACCAGTTCTGATGATGGCATCTTACTCGCGCGTAATCGCAGCCTGCTCTGCACTCTTGCTGTCTGCCGTGCCGGCAACTGCGCAGGTTGCCGCCGCGGATGCAACCGGTACCTGGATAACGCTCGGAACGGGGGCGGGGCCGGTGACCAGCGACACCCGGTCCCAGCCTGCAAACCTGCTTCGCTTCAATGGCCAAGACTATCTGGTCGATGTCGGTGACGGGGCGGCCGGCCAGAGTGGTGCGGCAGGTGTGCAAACGAAGGCGCTAGACGCGATCTTCATTTCCCACCTGCACTTCGACCACACTGCCGGCCTTGCTGGTATTCTAGGGCTGCGCTTCCAGACCAACGGCACCGATCCGCTGACGATCTACGGGCCGCCCGAGACCCGGCAACTGGTTGACGGATTGCTGGCCTCGATGGAGCCGGGCGCGACGGCCAACTACGGTGTTGCGGGTGCGGCGCCCGTGGACCACCGAGCGGGTATCCGCGTCGTCGAACTGCGCGACGGGGACTCTGTCGAAGTCGACGGCATGACAGTGACCGTGCGTGAGAATTCGCACTACAGTTTCCCCGCAGGCAGCGAACTGGCAGAGCGCTTCCAGTCGCTCTCCTATCGCTTCGACCTGCCGGGCCGCTCCATCGTCTACACCGGGGATACGGGGCCGAGCGCAGCGGTGGAAGAACTTGCCACCGGGGCCGATCTGCTCGTGGTGGAAATGATGGACATTCCGCTGACGATCGAACGTTTGTTGGCGGCCAACCCGGGCATGCCGGAACCGGTTTCGCGCGCCATGCAGTCCCACCTTTCCGAACACCACCTTTCGGCTACGCAGGTGGGGGAGATGGCCAGCCGCGCAGACGTTCGTTCAGTGGTGGTCACCCATTTCTCGGGCTGGGAAAAGTCCGAGCAGGGGCATATGCAATACCTCCAGGACATCGCCCTGGCCTATGACGGGCCCTTCGTGATTGCCGACGACATGGATGCATTCTGAGTTATGAAGAATCTAGAGATACTGATCATAGGCGGGGGGATCGGCGGCCTGACGGCGGCAATCGCGCTGCGCCGTGACGGACACGATGTCACTGTCATCGAAAAAGACCCCGATTGGGCGGTCTACGGCGTGGGCATCATCCAGCAGGGGAACGTCCTGCGCGCCATGCACCAGCTGGGGCTGCTGGACGACTACATGGATGCGGCGATGGGTTTCGACTTTGTCGCGGTCCATGCGCCCGACGGCACGCAGGTGGCAAAGGTGCCCAGCCCGCGGCTGGTGGACGGCTACCCCGCCAATGTCGGCATTGCCCGGCCGGCCCTGCAGAAGGTGCTGGGTGATCGCACGATTGCAGCGGGTGCCGACGTGCGCCTTGGGGTAACCGCCGAACAGATCGAGGATGATGGCGAGGGCGTTACAGTCCGCTTCTCCGACGGCAGTGAAGGACGATTTGACATCGTGGTCGGCGCGGACGGCGTCTATTCCGATACCCGCCAGAAAGTCCTGCCCGATGCGGAAAAGCCGGAATATACCGGCCAGGCGGTTTGGCGGTACAACCTGCCGCGCCCTGCCGATCTGGATTCGCTCCATGTGTACAACGGGCCGACCGGTGTCGGTCTCGTGCCGATGACTGCGGACCTGATGTACATCTACGTCACCACGCCCGAGCCGGGAAATCCCTGGTATGACAAGGATGGGCTGGCGCAGGTCATGCGCGAGAAGCTGGCGGGCACCGCACCGCAGATCCGTGAGCTGGCGGAAAATATCACCGACGACGACGGTGTAGTCTATCGCCCGCTGGAGGGCATGATGGTCTACGGGCCGTGGAGCAGGGGACGCGTGGTATTGTTGGGTGATGCCGTTCACGCCACCACGCCGCACCTTGGGCAAGGCGCTGGCATGGCGATCGAGGACAGCATCGTCTTGGCAGAGGAGCTGGCAAGGGCGGACACGCCCGAAGCGGCCTTTGCCGCCTATCGCGAGCGCCGCTTCGAACGCTGCAAGTACATCGTCGAAAGTTCGCTGGCGATCTGTCACGGACAGTTGGGCAAGGGCCCGCCAGTCGATAACCACAAGGCGACCGCGGAGATGTTCGAATTCACCGCGCAACCAATCTGATTCTTACCAATTCGGGAACACGCAATATGAGCCGAGTGACGGAAATTCGCTATGTTGGCTACGGCGTCGAGGACTTCGATGCCGAGCGCAAATTCTATGCTGACAACTGGGGCCTGGTCGAAGTGGCCGCCGAAGATGACAAGGCCTGGTTCAAGACCCACGGACACGACGAACACCATGTCGTGCGCTTGCACGCGACAAGCTCCAATTGTGTCGAAGTGATCGCGCTGGCGGCGGACAGTCGCGCGGACGTCGATGCGCTGCATGGCAAGGTTGCCGAGGCCGGGTGCAAGATCATCCACGAACCGCGCGATATCGACGGACCCGGAGGCGGATATGGCTTCCGCTTTTTCTCGCCGGACGGCCTGCCGTTCGAGATTTCGGCTGACGTCGCCAAGCTCGAGATGCGGCCGATGGAGCGCTGGGAAGGCATGCCCGTCAAGATCAGTCACATCGTGCTGCATTCGCCCGATCACCAGGCGATGGTGAAGTTCTTTACCGATGTGCTGGGCTTCAAGGTGTCGGACTGGCTGGGCGACTTCATGTGCTTCCTGCGCTGCAATAGCGCGCACCACCGATTTGCCCTGCTGCCGGGGCCGCCCTGCCTCAACCACGTCGCCTATGACATGCTGGGCATTGATGACATGATGCGTGGGGTCTCGCGGCTGAAGCAGCGCGACATTGACTGCCGTTGGGGGCCGGGTCGGCACACGGCAGGCGACAACACCTTCAGCTACTTCTGCACGCCGAACGGGTTTGCGGTGGAATATACCGCCGAACTGGAAGAGGTGGACTTCGAAACGTTCGAACCCACCGTCTACGAGCCCGGTCCTCGGATCATGGACCAGTGGGGCGTTGGCACTGGCGGTCCGCAGACCATGCCGAAACCCGCCCCCGATCCGTGTCTGTTCAAGCCGGCGGAGGTCTGACCGGGTGGCACTTTACTCTCCCTTCAAGAACTACATCTGGAACCTCAGCGTCGCCATCGCGATGGAAAGTGGCGGGCGCATCGGCGAGATCGTCGACATGTGCCAGCCGATCCTGGATGCGGCCGACAATGGCGCCGATGCCGGCACGCCGGAATTCATGCGAGCCTGGGCGGCGATGGGGCACAAGCTGCTGGAATTGGCGGCAGAGGATGAAGCGAAGGGGCGCGCCTTTTCCGCCTCGGACAAGCTGGAACGTGCTTCGCTCTACCTGCTGGTTGCCGAGCGCATGCAGGGCCATGGAACGCAGGGGCGCGAGGAAACCTACGCGCTGGCCCGCGAGACTTTCGACAAGTCCACGCAGCTCGGCAAGTTCAACCGTGAACGGGTCGAAATTCCGCTCGCAAAAGGCACGATGTCGGCTCTGTTCACCCGCGCTCCGGGCGAAGGGGCGAAGCCGTGCGTGGTGTTCTGCAACGGCCTCGATAGCTGCAAGGAAATGCTCTACTGGACCGGCATGCCCGCTGCCCTTGCGCGCCGCGGCATCTCCACCTTGTGCGTCGACCAACCCGGCACCGGTGAAGCGCTGCGCCTGCAGGACCTGCCGGTCGATCCGCATTCGGAAAGCTGGGCCAGCAAGGCGGTCGACTGGCTGGAAGCGCAGCCGGAAGTCGACAATGCCCGCATCGGCATGACCGGCATCTCGCTGGGCGGACACTTCGCCCCGCGCGCCGTTGCCTATGAACCGCGCTTCGCCAGCGGCGCCGTATGGGGCGCCAACCACAATTGGCGCGAGGTGCAGGACAAGCGCATGGAGCGCGAGGGCGAGAACCCGGTCCCGCATTACTGGGCGCATGTGCACTGGGCCTTTGGCGCGAAGGATCAGGACGATTTCCTCGCCAAGTCGACAGACATGAACCTCAACGGCCACATGGACCGGATCAAGGTTCCCTTCCTCGTCACCCACGGCGCGCATGACCGGCAGATCAGCGTCGACTATGCGGATGACCTCTATGACCAGCTGGTCAATTCGCCGCGCCGCGAGAAGGTCATCTTCACCGAGCGCGAGGGCGGTGTGGAGCACGTGGGGGCAGACAACATGAGTTACGGGCGCGATCTTATCGCCGACTGGTTTGCCGAGACGTTGGGCGGACACACCGCATGATGCGCTTGTGGGTCGCCCCGCAGACCTGCGCGCGCGTTACCCTGACTGCGCTGGAGGAGATCGGCGCGCCGTTCGAGACCCGTCTTATCGCCTTCATGGCGGGCGAACACCGCCAGCCGGAATTCCTGTCGGTAAACCCGTCCGGCAAGGTTCCGGCGCTGGAGACCGATGATGGCGTGATCGTGCAGAATGGCGCGATCCTGAGCTACCTGGCGCAGGCCCACCCCGAAGCTGGGCTGTTGCCGCAGCCGGAAGATGCCGCTGGGCGCGCTGCCGTCCTTGCAGAGCTGTTCCGCTGTTCGAGTGACCTGCACCCGCTGGTGACGCGATTCGTCATGTCGCCGATGATCACTACCGATCCCGCGGACGCGCCGCGCATCCGCGCCAAGGCAGCCGAAGGCCTGGCCATGCAGCTTGCTCCGCTGGAACAGCGCCTGTCCCGGCAGCCATGGATGCTGGGACAGGACTGGTCGATCATCGACGCCTATCTCGCGTGGATATGGTTCCGTATTACCGGCGTCGGCTTTGATCAGGCTGGCTATCCGGCGCTGCAAGAGCATTATGCCCGGGCATCCGAACGGCCGAGCGCACGAGCCGCACTTGCGCGGGAAGAAAAGGCGCAGGACGAACTCAAGGAGCGTGGACTGTTCTTCCAGCCGCCACCGGTCGGCAAGACAGATTGAGGAAGAGGCAAAGACCATGATGACAGGACCGACCCGGCGCATCGTTACCGGGCACAATGCCAGCGGGCAGGCAATTATCCAGGAAGACAGTCCCGTGCCGCGCTACCAGCGCGTCGGCGGAGAAGCCGGGCCGATGTTCCACGAAGTATGGAATACGACCGAAACGCCCGCGCGGATCGACGCTGCCAGCGGCGAACCGCCGGAGGATGGCCTCAAGCTGGCCCCGCCGAAGAACGGCACTCGCATCCGCGTGCTCGACATTCCGCCCGATGGCGACAAGCTCGACAATGTCACGCCCGAAGAGGCGCGCGCGCACTTTGCCGAAGTTGGCGCTGGCGACGCTTCGTCCCACACGGGGGCCGGATCGAAGCATGCCCACATGCACCGCACCGAAACCATCGACTACGGCATCGTGCTCGAAGGCGAGCTGGTGCTGATTGTCGACGACGGCGAGACCGTGTGCCGCGCGGGGGACATCATCGTCCAGCGCGGCACCAACCACGGCTGGGCCAACCGCACCGACAAGAACTGCCGCATCGCCTTCATCCTGATCGACGGCACCTTTGACGAGGATCTCGCCTGATGCGCCTTGCGACGCGTGCGAACGGCAAGCCCGATGGCGAACTGCTGGTGGTTTCCGCCGACGGCACGCGATGCCTCGCGGCCGGCCCGCAGCTGCCGAACCTCCTGAGCGCGATCGAGGACTGGGCAAGTGCGCAGCCGCAACTCGAAGCGCTCGCCGTGCAGCTGGAGGACGGCGCTGGCGAGAGGCTCGACGAAGCGACGCTCGCGGCCCCGATGCCGCGCAGCTGGCAATGGCTCGATGGCTCCGCCTTCCAGACTCATGCCGACCTGATGCAGATCGCCTTCGATACCGAGCCGCTCAATCCCGTACGCCCGCTGATGTACCAGGGCATGTCCGACCGTTTCCTCGGCCCGCGTGAGGATGTGGCCTTTCTCGACGAGGCGGGCGGCATCGACTTCGAAGGCGAATTCGGCGTGATCGTCGATGCCGTGCCGATGGGCGTCAGCCCCGCAGAAGCAATGCAGCACATCCGGCTGGTCGTGCAGATCAACGACTGGTCGCTGCGTGCCTATGCCGTGCCCGAGATGCACACCGGCTTCGGCTTTATCCTCGCCAAGCCCGCCTGCTCGGTTGCGCCCATCGCGGTGACACCCGATGAACTGGGCGCGAGCTGGCAGGACGGGCGTGTCTGCCTGGACCTCCAGATCGACTGGAACGATGAGCGCTTCGGCAGCGCCAACGGGCGCGAGATGTCAGTGGGGTTCCACGAGCTGGTCGCCCACGCCGCAACCACGCGAGACCTTGTTGCCGGGACGATGATCGGTTCGGGCACCGTCGCTAACAGGGACTATGCCGAGGTCGGATCGAGCTGCATTTCGGAGCGCCGCGCGATCGAGATCATCGCCAATGGGAAGCCGGACACCGGCTTCATGCACTTTGGCGACACCGTGCGCATGGAGGCGTGTACTGCGGAAGGCGCATCGCCTTTCGGTGCGATTGATCAGCGGGTCGTGGCCCGGCAGGCGTAAGTCATCACCGATGCGTTCGGTGACATGCAAGGTTGCCCGATTTGCGCCCGCATCAACGACGATCCGGCTGGGCAGCCCGCCGGCCCGGCTCAGACATCCTGCCGCGGAACCTTCGGCACCAGTAGCCGGCTGTCATATTTACCGCCCGAGTGGAACAGGTGCGTGCCGCGGTTGCGGGTCTGCTCGTGCAGCGGGAAGGGCAACATGACGCCTTCCTCGCGGCGGTAGATATCGCTTCCGGCGATGACCAGTCGCAGGCTCTCACCGGCGCGAAACAGCGTCGAGGAGGGCCAGAACTCGATCTCGACCGGCACGACTTCGCCCGGCGCCAATAGTTCCTCGGCCGTGTGCAGGTGGACAGGGCGTTCTGGGGTCGATTGGTCGCGATCCAGGGCGCGGTGGCTGACCCGTTGCCAGCCCAGTGCGACGGGGCCGTTCTCGTAAAAGGCGTAGAAGGTGAAGCCCACCACCTCGCCTTGGCGGTCCAGTTTCTGCAGGGCGACGAACAGGTCCATGTCGTCCGAGCCTTCCGCTTCGACCCACAGCTTGAGCGCGGCGTGGCCGGTCAGTTCGGTGTCTTCTTCGAAAGTGAAGTCGAAATGGGCGGAGCCTTCCACGGCATCCTGCCTCAATTGTGCAGCCTCCGCGGGCATTTCCTCGGCCAAGGCCTGCCGCTCGGCATCGAGGTAGAACGCCTGATATTCGGTGCGCGCCAGCGGGAACTCCAGTTCCTCGCGCTCGATAGCCACGCCGTGCCGTTCGCGCACTTCGATGCGAACGGGCGGCCATGCGGACAGGCTGGTGGGCCGGTCGCGCAGGAAGTGATCGAAAAAGGCCAGCTGCCGCGCGCGGCTTTCGGGGCGGTAATAGTGCGCCCACTTCTTCTGGCCGTGGACTTCCAGCCATTTCTCCGCGCTGCTCATGCGCCGCCAGGCCTCGATCGTGCCGCGCAGGTGCAGCCCCTGATCGGACCAGCTGGCGACCACATAGGCGGGCAGGTCGATGGCATCGAGCTCCAGCGCCTTGGACTCCCAGAAGGCGTCGATCAGCGGGTGCGCCTTGACGTTCTCCCAGGTGTTCTCCGTCTGGCCGAGCGACCACTGGATGTTGTCCGACGCGCGCGGCAGGAAGCCTGTCTCCAGGATCCCGCCGTGGTAGGCGAATTCGCGGTACCAGTCGGAGAAGCCCTCCCACGGGTTGAGCGCGGCAAGCGGCCCGGGCTTGAGCGGCGCGACGAGGTACTGGATCGCGGCGAGGTAAGAGACGCCGGTCATGCCCACGCGGCCGTTGCACCAGGGCAGGCGGCCCAGCCATTCGACGGCCTCGGCGCAATCCTCTGCTTCCTGCGCGCCGTTGTGGTGGAAGTCACCGCCTGAAAGCCATGCCCCGCGCGGGTCGACCACAGCGACGCCATAGCCATGGCCGCCCCACCAGACCGGGTCCGGTCCTTCGAAAGGGGTCAGCGGTGAGAGCCAGTCCGGTTCCACGCCCGAACGCGGCCAGAACACCTGGTTGGAAAGGGCGTGTTTTCCGTAGGGACCCCAGGCCAGCAGGATCGGCAAATCGCCGCTTACACCTTCAGGTCGGTAGAGATCGCAGTAGATTTTCGTCCCGTCAGCCAGCGGGATGACGCAGTTACGTTCGATCAGCAGGCCTTGCTCGGTCCGCTGGTGATAGTCAGCAGGCGGCAGGGGCGGCTTGTGCGCGGCGCTGAAAGGGTCGACGCCGGGCCGGAAAATCCCCTTGAACCGCGGCGCCGTCATCACAGCACGACGAAGTAGTGGATGCGGTTTGCCCCGGGCACCTTCTCCGCCACGCCGACAAAGACGTGCTTGCTCATCCACTCGTGCGGCCCGGCTGGCGCATCGAATTTCGGCGTGACGCGCATGTAGTAATCATCGAACGGGACGGGCTCGTTATTGCGCATGCGCTCGGCCACGTCCTCGTCCTTGGCCCAGCGATAGCCGCGGTTTTCCATGTAGATGATGGCACCGTCCGATGCCTCGATCAGGTAGCGCGCGTCGAAGTCGATCACCCCGTTCTGCCGCGAGAGCGGGAAGTCGCCGCCCGACATGGGAACCACGCTGCCGGTCAGGCGAGGCCCTTCGACCTTGCCCGACTTGGCATAGATTGCCGCCCGCGTTTCCCCGCGCACTGTCGGTTCCACCCAGTAGGGCGCCGACAGGTCGATCGAGATAGAAAATGCATGCTCCATCCTCGGAGCGAAGCTGTGTCCCTCTTCCATTTACGCATCATGCGGCGCTTGTATTGATGCGTCAACAAATTTGGCGTTGCTTTTGCGCGGGGGGCTTGGCACCCATCTGCAATGACGATCCCCAAGGTCTGGAACCTGTTTGGAAGCGACCACCTGCCTTACCGGCTGTTGTTGCTCGCGCGGATGATCGATCGTGAATCGCAGAAGCTGCTGGACGAGAAGTTTGGTCTGTCGCTGGCCGAGTGGCGATTGCTCGCCATCGCCACCAGCATCGGGCCCTGTACCGCCAGCGAGATCGGTGTCGCGGGGGAGATCGACCGCGCCGAGATCAGCCGCGCCCTGCGCAGGTTGGAGCCGGCAGGCCTGCTGACCCGCAAGCCCGATCCCAATCATGGCAAGCGCCTGATCATCACCGCGACGCCCGAGGGGCTGGAACTGGCGGAACGGGTCAAGACCGATCGCCGCCGCTTCTTCGAGCGGATCATGGGCCGCCTCTCGCAAGAGGAGCGCCAGCAACTGGACCAGCAGCTGCTGGCCATGGCGGAAAGCCTGTCCGAAGAGGACTGACCGCCGTGACTGGCAGCGGGAATTATTGCGGCTGGGCCCGCGAGGCGCGCGTTTCCTTGCACGTCATGAATTCCAGCAAGGCCGGCTGCCCCGCCTCGGTCGCCGCGATGCCGCGCCGGATGGCAGCGGCAATGTCAGCCGGATCGCTCACCCGTTCGCCATAGCCGCCCAGCGCCTTGGCAAAGTCCGCATAGTTGCCGGATATATCGGTAGCCCGGAACCGCTCGGTGGCAACCGGCATCACCGGCAACTCTATCGCCATGGCCGAATTGTTGAGCAGGATGGACAGGATCGGCAGCTTCTCGCGCACGGCCGTTTCGAAATCCATGCCGGTAAAGCCGATGGCGGCGTCGCCCCAGACGTTGATGCACAGCTTGTCCGGGCAGGCGTACTTGGCGCCCATGGCGAGGCCAAGGCCGTAGCCGAGCTGGGTGCTCTTGCCCCAGCCGAGGTAGGTCAGCGGCTGGGTGCTCTTCCAGAAGGGTGACAACTGGTCGCGCGGACTACCGGCATCGTGGGTGATGATGGTGTTTGCCACGTCGACCACCTGCTGCAGTTCCCACAGTACGCGGTAGGGGGAGAGCGGGGCGTCCTCGCTGGTGAGCAGCGGCAGCCACTCTTCCATCCATTCCGCCTCGACCTTGGCAATCTCCTCGGCGACGGGCGCGGCATCGCGCTGGTCGGGATTGATCGCGCGGCAGGCGTCCAGCAGCGCGGCCAGCGTCAACTGCGCATCGCCGACGAGGCCCAGCTTCGAGGTGACGCCCTTGTTGAGGTCCGCCGGATCGAGCGTCGCATGGATCACCGTCTTGCCTGCCGGCATGGAGACACCGAAGGCGGTCTTGGAGAAGCTGCAACCCACGCCCAGGATGAGGTCCGCCTGTTCGAGGAAGTGCTTCACCTGTCCCGGCACCGCCGCGCCGCCCGAACCGAGCGCCAGCGGGTGCGTTTCGTCGAAGCAGCTCTTGCCCTCCAGGCTGGTGCAGACGGGGATTGCCAGCAGTTCGGCCAGTTCGGCCAGTTCCTTATAGGCGTTCGCCCAGTGGATACCTTGCCCGGCATAGATCACCGGGCGCTTGGCCGCGCAGAGCATTTCCGCCGCCGTGCGCACGGCATCCGGATCAGGCGCGGTGCGGGTGCTGTAAACCGGCTGGTAGTCTTGCGGATCGAAGTCCGTTTCCGCGCCCAGCACGTCGTGCGGCATTTCCACCAGCACTGGCCGCAGCCGCCCATTGCGCAGCTGGGTGAAGGCGCGGCGGAAGATGTTGCCGACCTCGTTCGGCAGGGTGATCGGCTCGGCATGCTTGGTGATGTCGCGCATCGACAGCGTGGCGTTGTAGTTGTCGGGCACGAAGGCAATCGTTTGGTCATAGCCCATGGGCAGGACCAGCAGCGGGACCGACTCCGAATAGGCCTGGGCGACGCCGCCATAGGCGTTCTCCGTCCCCGGGCCATGCTGCATGGCGAAGACGCCAATGCGCTTGCCGCGCGACAGGCGGGACAGGGCATCGGCCATGTGCAGGCCGGTGCGTTCCTGGCGGACGATAATCGGGCGGATCCCCAATGCCGATGCGGTTTCCAGCACGCGGTTGCGCGGATAGCCGAAAATGGCCTCGATCCCTTCGGCCCGCAGGATGTGCGCGATCGCTTCGGCAACTTTCATCGGTATTTCCTCTCTTGAACCTTCGCGGCACTTACCCGGTCCCGTTGGGGAAAAGGTATTGACATGTCAACACATGGCTCCGATGCATGTGGGCAATTGAAAGAATGCACAATTGCGGGGATTGAAGATGCGTAGCTGGGCCAAATTGCCTTTGATCATGGGTCTTGGGGCGCTTGTTGCGCTATCGGTCCCGATTGTCACGCAGGCGCACCATTCGTTCGCCGTGTTCTTCGACGATACCCGGCTGGTCCGCATCGAAGGCGTGGTGAAGCGCTTCCGCTTTGCCAACCCGCACGGCAGCATCGTGGTGACCGTTACCGGTTCTTCGGGGCAGGAGCATGACTGGCGGATCGAGACCAATTCGCCGTCGATCCTCGCTCGTCGCGGCTGGACGCCCCGGTCGCTGCGTCCCGGCGACCGCGTGACGGTGGAAGGCTGGCTGGCGCGTGACGGCAGCCGTTACCTGCGCCTGCGCCAGGTGACCGATGCCGATGGCAATCCGGTGGGCTCCGGGGCCTTCTCCACCTCAGAAGACTGACGCGCACCTCACCATAGCGAAACACGCCCAGCCAAGAGTCGGGAATTGCCCATGAAGAAACTGCTCATCCTCGCCGCCGCCACGCTCGCCTGTTCGCCGGTCCTGGCGCAGGAACAACGATCGCCGCGCGATTTTACCGGCTTCTGGTCACCCGCCCGCCAGCAGCACCCGATGGACGAGCGGCTGATGGAACAGCTTCCGCCCGAAACGGTCGTGCTGGACGATGCGAGCTACGTCGAATTCCCTGCCGGTGAATACGGCGGCCTGGAGATCAAGCCGCATGCGCTGGAAGCTGCCGAAAGCTGGGACCCGACCGATGCCTTCCGGCTGGAGAACGTCTGCGCGACCCCGGCGGTGATCTATACCATGCAGGGCCCGTTCCCGATCGAGATCCACCAGACCTCGGACACCGTCATCATCAAGGTCGAGTATTTCGACCAGGTCCGCGTCGTCTACATGGACGGGCGCGAGCATCCGCCCGAAGAGGCGGCGCACAGCAACCTTGGCCATTCCATCGGCTGGTGGGAAGGCGATGAACTGGTGGTCGACACCACGCACATCAGCGCCTCCACCATTACCAACAACGGTCTCGATCACAGCGAGAATGTCCACTTCGTCGAACGCTTCCGGCTGAGCGACGACGGGCAGACACTGATGTCGACCCAGTGGTTCGAAGACCCGGACAACCTCGATACGCCGGGCGCCCGTTTCATGCAGTGGACCGCCGATGAAGGCTACGTCATGCCTTATGCCTGCGACCCGACTTTCGCCGTCGACTACAGCGAAGTCGACAGCGGCGAAGGCCTGTCCGAAGCGGAGTTCGACGTGGTCGAATAGGCCGGTTGCCGCCAGCTCGGAAGCCGAGGTGGAGGCTGAACTCGGCTCGCCGATGCGGCGCTATTTGAGCCGGGCGAAATTCGCGGCGTTTGGCACCGGCTTGGATGCCGCGAGGGCCGCAAGGGCGTCTGGCGAGACGAATTGGCCGAGGGCCGTCATCAGGTCGGCAAACAGGTCCGGCTCGATGCGGTAGAACACCAGCTTGGCCTCCTTGCGCGTGTCCACCAGCCCGGCCTTGCGGAGCACGGCGAGCTGTTGCGACAGGGTGGGCTGGCCGATGTCGGCAGCGGTCTCGATCTCGCCGACGTTGAGCTCGCCGCCAGCGAGGCATTCGAGGATGCGATAACGCAGCGGGTGGGCAATGGCCTTGAACTGTTCGAGGGGAGGTTCTGCGCTCATTTGCCGCCCTTCGGCTTGGCCTGCTTGTAGAACCAGTCGGTCTGGCCCTTGGCCTTGTAGACCTGGTCGAGGCTGCCCGTCGGGTCACCGAGCAGGGCATCACCCTTCTGCCAGTTGGCGGGGGCGAGGCCGCTCTTGCCGCTGACTGCCTGCAGGGCATCGAGCACGCGCAGCATTTCGGGGATCGAGCGACCGACATCGAAGGGATAGCAGGTGATGGCGCGAACCACGCCTTGCGGGTCGATGAAATAGGTCGAACGCACCGTTGCGCTGTCGCTGTCCTCGGCCGAGACCATGCCGTAGGCCTTGCCGATGACCATGGTGGGATCCTCGATGACGGGGAAGCGTACTTCGATATCGAAGCGGTCGCGGATCATGCGGAGCCAGGCAAAATGCGAAAACAGGCTATCCACCGAAAGGCCAAGCAGGGCGCAATCGCGGCGCTCGAAGTCATCCGCAGCCTGCGCCAGGGCGACGAATTCGCTGGTACAGACCGGCGTGAAGTCAGCCGGATGCGAGAACAGGACCAGCCACCGTCCGCGGTAATCGGATAGCGACAGGTCGCCCATGGTGCTGCGCGCAGCAAAGTCCGGCGCAAGGTCGCCCAGGCGTATCCCGACAGGGGGTGGTGGTATCTGGCTTTGCAGGTTCATCAAGGGCCTCATAATCCCTTGACTCTCGCATAGCAAGACATATACATACATTATGTAACTAATTAGGAAAGTCTTATGAGCGATAGCAGCGAAGCAATTGCCCTTGCGACGACGCAGATCGAGCAGGCCCTGGCCGAAAAGACCAAGCGCCCGACGATTGCCGGTTTCTTCGACGAAGCGACCTTCACCGTCAGCTATGTGGTGCACGATCCGGCAACCGATGAGGCTGCCATTATCGACTCGGTACTCGACTACGAGGCCGCTTCGGGCCGTACCTCGTATGGTTCGGCAGACGCGATTATCGAATACGTGAAGACGAACAATCTGAAAGTGACATGGCTGATCGAGACGCATGCCCATGCCGATCACCTGTCTGCAGCGCCCTACCTGCAGGAGAAGCTGGGCGGCAAGCTGGCCATCGGTTCCGAGATCATCCGGGTGCAGGAAGTGTTCGGCAAGCTGTTCAATGCCGGCTCCGATTTCGAGCGCGACGGGTCGCAGTTCGATCACCTGTTCAAGGATGGCGAACGGTTCAAGGTGGGAACGCTGGAAGGCATCGCCCTCCATGTTCCCGGACATACGCCTGCGGACATGGCCTTCGTGATCGGTGACGCGGCGTTCGTCGGTGACACCATCTTCATGCCCGACTTCGGCACCGCCCGGGCGGACTTTCCCGGCGGCGATGCGCGGCAGCTGTTCAAGTCGATCCGCCGCCTGCTCTCGCTGCCCGACGACACCCGCCTGTTCCTGTGCCACGACTACAAGGCCCCGGGTCGCGACGTCTATGCCTGGGAGAGCACGGTCGGCCAGCAGCGGCGCGAAAACGTGCACGTGAAGGATGGCGTGACCGAGGACGAGTTCGTCGAGATGCGCACCAAGCGTGACAGCACGCTCGACATGCCCAACCTGATCATGCCCAGCGTACAGGTGAACATCCGTGGCGGCCGCCTGCCGACGCCCGAGGCGAACGGTGTCAGCTACATCAAGATTCCGGTGAACGCGGTATGATGCTTCCCGGCTTTCCTGACGCGGCTCCATTGGAGGGCCTTGGTGGCGGGATCCTGATCGGCCTCGCCGCCGCGCTAATGCTGCTGGGGGCAGGGCGGATCGCCGGTGTTTCCGGCATCTCCGCGCGTGCATTCGGCATCTCGAAGTCGGGCATGTCGTGGTCGAGCGCCTGGACTTTCGTCATTGGCCTGCCGGTGGGCGCTTTCATCGTCGCCGCCTTGCAAGGCGGACAGTCGCCGACTTTCGTCTCGCTGCCGATGATCGCGGTTGCCGGACTGCTGGTGGGCTTCGGGACGCGCCTCGGCAGTGGCTGCACCAGCGGCCACGGCGTCTGCGGCATCAGCCGCCTGTCACAACGCTCCATCGTTGCCACCGTCACCTTCATGCTCGCGGGTATCGCGACCGTGGCGGTGATGAACATGCTTGCCGGATAAGGAAGAGGAGACTGGAAATGCCGAAGAATATGGGTTCGCTCGACAAGACCCTGCGCGTGATCGTTGCCGTAGTGCTCGCGCTGTTGGTCTTCATGGGCCAGATCACCGGAACCTGGGCCATTGTGGCCGGCGTGGTTGCCGCGGTCTTCATTCTCACCAGTCTGGTGGGCTTCTGCCCGGCCTACCTGCCTTTCGGGATCAAGACGTGTCCGAAGGCCTGATCAAGACCCACCTGCCGCCGCTGGCGTCGGGCCTGCTCTTCGGTGCGGGCCTCGCGCTGGGCGGCATGACAGATCCCGCACGGGTGCGCGGCTTCCTCGACCTGTTCGGGGACTGGGATCCGACGCTGGCTTTTGTCATGGGCGGCGCGGTGATCGTCATGGCCATTGCCTGGCGCTTCGTCCCGCGCATGGCCCATCCGCTGTTCAGCGAGAAGTTCGCCTTGCCTGACCGCAACGACCTGACCCCGCAGCTGATCGGCGGTGCCGTGCTGTTCGGGATCGGCTGGGGCATTGCCGGGCTGTGCCCGGGACCGGGCTTCGCCGTCCTCGGCATCGCGCCCAAGGAAGCGCTGGTCTTTGTCGCCTGCCTGCTGGGCGGGATGCTGCTGCACCGGCTCGTGTTCGAACGCGGCTAGGAAAGGAAAGTTCATGCAAGTCAACAAGGTAAGCGACAAGTACAGTGTCGCCGGACAGATCCTGCCTGCCGATGTCGCCGCCCTGAAGGAGGCCGGTTTCGGCACCATCATCTGCAACCGTCCCGACGGTGAGGCAGAAGGCCAGCCGCCTGTCGCCGAGATAGCGCAGGCTGCCGCAGCGGCAGGCCTCGCTTTCGAACACAATCCGATCGAATCGGGCGCGCCTACGCCAGAAGCCGTGGCCAGGCAGGGCGAGCTCTGCGCTGCGGCCGATGCTCCGGTCTTTGCCTACTGCGCCTCGGGCAAGCGCTCCACCATGCTGTGGACGCTGGCCAATCCGGAGGGCCTCGATGCCGACGAGCGGCTCAGCTGCGCCGAGGCAGCAGGCTACGACTTCGAGGCGCTGCGCCCGCAGTTATGACCTCGACACAACGACAATAAGACTTGGGAAGAACACACATGGTCCAGAATGTTTCGCACGAAGTCGTCATCGTCGGTGGCGGTTCGGCAGGGATCGCCACGGCATCGTCGATGCTCAAGCGGCAGCCCGGCCTCGATATCGCCATTATCGAACCGAAGACGGAACACTTCTACCAGCCCGGCTGGACCATGGTGGGCGGCGGTGTCTTCGATGCGCCGGTTACGCGCCGCCGCATGGCCGACGTCATGCCCAAGGCTGTCAAATGGATCATGCAGAGCGCGGCGACCTTCCAGCCGGAGGACAACCAGGTCACGCTGGAGGATGGCTCGACCGTTACCTACAAGCTGCTGGTGGTCGCGCCCGGCATCAAGCTGTGCTGGGACAAGATCCCCGGCCTGACCGAGACGCTGGGCAAGAACGGCGTCACCTCCAACTACCGCTATGACCTGGCGCCCTACACCTGGGAGCTGGTCAACCAGACCCGCTCGGGCCGCGCCATCTTCACCCAGCCGCCGATGCCGATCAAGTGCGCCGGCGCACCCCAGAAGGCCATGTACCTGTCCTGCGACGCCTGGCGCGATGCCGGTGTGCTGGATGACATCGAGGTGGAGTTCCACAATGCCGGCGGCGTGCTGTTCGGCGTCGAGGCCTATGTCCCCGCGCTGATGGAATATGTCGAACGCTACGGGATCGGGCTGAACCTCACCTCCAACCTCGTCGCGGTTGACGGACCGGCCAAACAGGCCGTGTTCAAGACCGCCGATGGTGATGTGACCCGCGATTTCGAGATGATGCACGTGGTGCCGCCGCAGGCGGCGCCCGATTTCATCGCCGAAAGCCCGCTGGCGTCCGAAGCCGGCTGGGTCGATGTCGACCAGTTCAATCTGCAGCACACGCGATACCCGAACGTGATCGGGCTGGGCGATGCCGGCTCCATGCCCAATGCCAAGACCGCCGCCGCTGCGCGCAAGCAGGCCCCGGTCGCTGCCGTCAACGGCCTCGATATCCTGGCTGGGCGCGAGCCTTCGGTCGTCTACGACGGCTACGGCTCCTGCCCGCTGACGGTGGAGCGCGGCAAGATCGTGCTCGCCGAGTTCGGTTATGACGGCAAGCTGCTGCCCAGCTTCCCCAAGTGGATTGTCGATGGCACCAAGGCGCGCCGCTTCTCGTGGCTGCTGAAGTCCGAAGCCCTGCCGTGGATCTACTGGAACGGCATGCTGAAGGGCCATGAATGGCTGGCCAAGCCGGAGAAGAAGCAGGCCTGATGAGCAAGGCGGCTCCGTCTTCGCTGTCGCGGCTGGCGCGTTACCTGCCGATCCTCGATTGGGGGCGGAGCTATAACGGCGCGACCCTGTCCAGCGACCTGGTAGCCGCTGCCATCGTCACGGTCATGCTGATCCCGCAGAGCCTCGCCTATGCGCTGCTCGCGGGGCTGCCGCCCGTGGTGGGCCTTTACGCATCGCTGCTGCCCTTGGTGGCCTATACCCTGTTCGGCACCAGCCGTGCGCTGTCGGTGGGGCCGGTGGCCGTGGTCTCGCTCATGACCGCGGCGGCTGCGAGCAAGGTCGCCGTGGGCGGATCGCCCGAATACCTCGGCGCGACCATCGTGCTGGCCATGCTGTCGGGGCTGATGCTGATGGCCATGGGCCTTTTCCGGCTGGGCTTCCTCGCCAACCTGCTGTCGCACCCGGTGGTGAGCGGCTTCATCACCGCCAGCGGCGTGATCATCGCGGCGAGCCAGCTCAAGCACCTGCTCGGCATCCAGGCCCACGGCGAGACGCTGTGGGAGATCGTCATGACCCTGGCCGAGAACGTGCGCGACACCAATCCCTATACGCTGGCGGTGGGGCTGTTCGCGCTCGTCTTCCTCGTCTGGGTGCGCAAGGGCTTCAAGCCGCTGCTGCTGCGCCTGGGTATGGGGCCGACCGCGGCCGATTTCGTGGCCAAGGCCGGACCGGTGCTGGCCATTGTCTTCACCACGCTTGCCGTCGCCCTGTTCGGCCTGATGGGCGAAGGGGTGAAGACAGTGGGCGAGATCCCAGTTGGCTTGCCCGGTGTTGCCCTGCCTGCCTTCGACCCCGCCTTGTGGGGACAACTGGCCGTCGGCGCGCTGTTCATTTCGGTGATCGGTTTCGTGGAATCGGTCTCTGTCGGGCAGACGCTGGCCGCCAAGCGCCGCCAGCGCATCGAACCCGACCAGGAACTGGTGGCGCTGGGTGCGTCCAACATCGCCTCCTCGCTGTCGGGCGCATTCCCGGTAACGGGCGGCTTCTCGCGCTCGGTGGTGAACTACGACGCCGGGGCGCAGACGCCTGCTGCCGGTGCCTTCACTGCGGTCGGTATCGCGCTGGCCTCGATCTTCCTCACGCCCTTCCTGTTCTACCTGCCGCTGGCGACCCTTTCGGCGACGATCATCGTCGCGGTGCTTTCGCTGGTCGACCTCAAGAAGCCGATCGAACTGTGGCACTATTCCAAGCGCGACTTCATCGCCATCATGCTGACCATCGTCGTGACGCTGGTGCAGGGCGTGGAGACCGGCGTCGTCGTCGGCGTGGTGGCCAGCCTCGCGCTGTTCGTCTGGCACGCGTCGCGCCCCCATGCCGCCGTTGTCGGGCTGGTGCCGGGAACCCAGCATTTCCGCAATGTCCGCCGCCACAAGGTGCTGGTCGATCCCGGCCTGCTGACCATCCGCGTCGACGAGTCGCTGACCTACCTCAATTCGCGCTGGCTCGAAGGCTTCGTGCTGCAAGAAATCGCGCGCAAGCCGGACGTGCGCGATCTCGTGCTGCTGTGTTCGGCGGTCAACACCATCGACGCTTCAGGGCTGGAAGTTATCGAGGCCCTGAACCGCCGCCTGGCCGATGCCGGGGTGCGCCTGCACCTGTCCGAAGTGAAGGGTCCGGTGATGGACCGGCTGGCCCGGTCACACCTGCTGGAAGAGCTGAGCGGGGAGGTTTTCCTGTCGCAGCACGAGGCCTTTGCCAAGCTGGCACCCAATGCCGAGCAAGGCGGCCAGCTATCGAAACCGGATATCGTGACCGGTGGAGAACCTTCGGCCGCGAGCGAGCGCGAAGGCGACTAGGCCTAGCCTATTTCTCGTCGAACAGCTCGCACAGTGTCTGGATCAGGGTCACTACCTCGTCACTGTCGAGCGAATACCAGATGTACTGGGCTTCGCGCCGTGTCTTCACCAGTCCTTCGCGGCGCAGGATGCTGAGGTGCTGCGATAGTGCAGACTGCGACAACGGCAGGCGCTTGCCGAGATCGGTGACCGACAATTCCTCCTGCGCCAGCTGGCACAGGATCATCAGGCGCGATTCGTTCGCCATCGACTTCAGCAGCCGCGTGGCGCCATTCACGTGCTTGTGCATTTTTTCGAGCGGGATTTCCAAATCGTCTCTCCTGCACGCGGATGGTGGATGAACCGGCAGGGCATTAGGCACAGGCTGCGGCTTCGCGCAAGCTTGTCGGCAACAGGACGATGATTTCTAGCGGAAAAATTCCAGTGGCCGCACGGTGATCGCGAAGTGGAAGCCGCGATCCTGCATGTCCCGCTGGCCCGGAACCACCGCATCTTCCAGCGCGTGGGCATAGGAAATCGACGCCTGTACAGCCGGCGAGGGACGCCATTCCAGGCCGGCACCGATGCTCAGCAGTTCGTCCGACACGGGATCGGCGATCTCGCGGTTGTCGAGCATGGCGGCATCGATGAAGGCAGAAATGGTGAAAGCGCCCCAGTCGAAGTCACGCGTGGCGCCGGCGCGGCCTGACAGCGAGAAGGGCTGGGCCAGCTCGACCGAGCCGATCACGCCGCTGTCCGACAGGACCAGCGTCTCGCGGTAGCCGCGCACCGCCTGGCTGCCGCCTGCGGCAAAACGCTCTCCCGAATAGAGGATGCCATCGGCATACTGTCCGGACAGCCGCATGCGCAATTCGGTGCCGCTGTCGGTCAGCAGGCGGGCGTAGCTGACTTGCCCGCGGATAGAGCGGAAATCGCGGTCCGGCGTGATGAGGCCGGGAATGTCGCCGCGCGAGCCATCCAGCCCTTGCGTGGCCGTCAGCGAGACGACGAAGACCGTCTCGATCCCGCGTTCCACGAAGTCGGCGGTGAGGCGGGCTGCGGTATATTCGGCGCGGCCATCCACCGCGCCGGGGCTGAAGGAGAAGGGGCGGCCCAGCAGGCGCGTCTTGGAAACGCGGTGCGCCACGCTTGCCCCCAGCGTCAGCGAGCGGGCCGATTGCCAGCCCACACCGCTGCGGTTGGGCGTCAGCGGGCGCGCGAACAGCCGGTGGGTGAAGCCGCCTTCGACGTTCCAGTCCGATGCCGAAATATCCAGCGGAAGCAGCTCCGGGTCGATCACGGCCGCTTCGTTGAAGCCGCCGCGCGCGTACAGGGCGGTGCGCGCGGTGACCGGCAGCGAGTACCCGAAATTGGCGTCCGGTTCGCCCGAGGTCAGGCCGGCCTCGAAGCTGAACTGGTCACCGCCGAGCATCATGTTGCGGATCGAACCGCCCAGCGCGAAGCGTTCTGCCCCGATCGAAGGCGAGCGGTTGTTGGCGTAGCCCATGTAGAAGTCGAACTGCTCCGCAGGCCGCACGATCATCGCCAGGCGTGCTTCGCCCGCCACTTCGCCCGGCTGCAGGTCTGCCGAGACCGAGCCGATGGCCGGATTCTCCGCCAGCAGGCGGAAATCGCGCTCGATGGCGATCACGTCCAGCGGCACATTGCGGGCAGAAGGCATGCGGGCGGTAACAAAGGCTTCGGAGAGACCGCGATTGCCCTCTTCGCCCCAGGCCAGCACGATGCCGTCGTTCTCACCCACGAGCCGGCCCTGCACCAGGCGGGTCTGCAGGGTGCCCGGCGTCGTCGGGGGCGGGCCCTCGACCAGCAGTCCGGAATTGATGTAGCCGTTGGCGACAAAGGCACGGTTGATCAGCTGGATCATGGCCGCCAGCCGGTCCAGTTCGACATTGGCGCCGATCATGCCATTGGCGCGGAACTGTTCCTCCACCCACGCGGCGTCGAGCGGGGTGCCGGGGGCGGCGCTGACCGTGAGGCCGGAGGCGGCGTCGGCGAGGCCGTTGAAGTCCGCCCGGGCCACGCCGGCTACCTCGCCATCCACCGCGACGGCAATGTCGGCAATGCTCGCCGTGCCCGACAGGCGCGGGATTGGCGGCGCGTCGGGAGGGGTGAGGTCCGGAAACTCGGCAGGTTCCTGGAAGTCGGGCGTCACGGTCTGGGCCTGCGGTCCCGTGCGTTCTGCCGCGGGTCCGGTCTGGCCGAGCGTTTGGCCCTGGGCAGCAGCGGTCCAGCTGCAAGCCAGCGCGATCGTCGCCGTGGTAATCAGCCGCATGGAGCGAGCGCCCCCTGTTCGACGTGGACGATCTGGTCCGGCGAGCTGCCGTCCATTTCGTCTTCCACCTCGTCACTCGCGTCCGGCGGCGCGTAAGGTCCGGTCACGCGGCTGGAGAACTGGCTCACCTCCCCGCCCTGGCGCACACCGGTACACTGGCCACTGAGGATGCCCGAGGCATCGAGGAAGGGAATGTCCGCCACTTCGGTGCCGGTGATCTGTTCGCCGACATTGCTTTCGATCAGCAGCGAGCCGTCCACCGAGACGAGGTTGATGCGGTCGCTGGAGCGGATGAAGAAGGCCGACTGGATTTGCACGTTGGCGCCGCCCTGCTGCCCCAGCGCCAGGATGGAGCCGCCTTCGGACAGGATCAGGAACGGGTCGGAGATGATGATCTGCCCGCCCGTGTTCGCCCCCGAGCTGGTGGTGATCACACCCGGTTCGCGTCCGGCAAGGTAGAGGAAGCCGTCAAGCGGCAGGAACAGCCCGATGTCGCCCGCGGGGCCGTTCTCCGAATTGGTCGAGATCTCGCTGCCGTTCAGGATGCGGATTTCCTGCGCGGAAATCTCGATCGTCCCGGCCGAAAAATCGCGCGCCGCGGTGCTGGAAATCTGGCTGAAGTTGTCGAGCGCGAGGTTGGTTGCCGCAATCGTGATGTCACCGGCATCGCCCGCACCGAAGGCCGTGGTGGAGATCTGCGCGCCGTCGAACAGCAACAGGTCCTGGTCGATCAGTACATCCACCGTGCCAGCCCTGCTGCCCTCGCTGGTGGAGTCGATCGACGCCGGGCCGAAGAGTTGGGCGCTGCCCGCCAGCAGGAACACGTTCCCGGCATCGCCGGCCGGTGGCGGCAAGTTGGCAATGGCGTCAACCGAGGCGGAAAGGTTGCCGACTGGCAGCGGGTTCTGCGCGGCGGAAGTGATCCGCCCGCCGGTCATCACCAGTTCGTTCACTTCCACGGCGACCAGTCCGGCGCGCCCGGAGCCGGTCGTGATCGAGTTGATCTCGCCGCCGGTCATGGTCAGCAGGTCAGCCATGACGAAGACCGAACCGGCTTCGCCCGATCCGTCCGTGGCAGCGGAAATCTGCGCCTCGTCAGCCATCGACAGGTCGCCCAGGATTTCGACCTGCACGTCGCCTGCGTCACCCGTGATGCCGCGGGAATCGATCAGGGCGTTGCCACTCAACCGCACATCGTTGCCGCGCACCAGCACGCCGCCGGCATCGCCCGCATCGGGCGCGTCGCTGTCGGAGGAGGAATCGATCCGTCCGCCGGACATGTCGATCACCCGTGCAGTCACGTCGACCAGTCCGGCGTCGCCGCTGCTATTGGAGAACGAGTTGATTGCGCCGCCGGTCATGATCAGTTCGTCTGCAAATACCTGCACCAGTCCGGCCTGGCCCGAGCCGGTGGTGGCAGCAGAGACCTGTCCGCTGTCCGAAATCTCCAGGAGACCGAAGACATCGAGGGTGACGTCGCCTGCATCGCCGGTCGAAGCGCGCGAGTCGATCTGGGCATTTCCGCTGAGGGACGCTGTTCGCGCTGCGATGAACACCGATCCGGCATCGCCTGCTCCTGCAAGCGGCGAGTCCGAGGCAGAGTCGATCCGTCCCCCCGACATGTTGAGTTCGTCGACGAACACCCCGACAAGGCCCGCATCGCCGCTGCCTGCGGTGAAGGAGTTGATCGCACCGCCGGCCATGTCGAGGACGCGTGCCCTGACTTCGACCAGGCCCGCAAAGCCGCTGCCGAGCGACGAGGCCGAGATGGAACTCTCGGGCTCCAGCCGCAGGATATCCGTTATATCGACCGTCACGTCACCGGCGTCTCCGCTGGCGCCAGCTTCCGAGCGCGAGTCGATGGAACTCCGGAACAGCAGCAGCAGATCGTTCGCGACAATACTGACGTCACCGGCATCGCCGGAGCCGGATGTCGATGAAGTGATCTGACCGCCATCAAGCACCAGGCTGTCGGCGGTCACGTTGACCTCGCCTGCGTTGCCCACACCCAGTGTCGAGGCGGCCACGGTAGCGCCATCGGTCACGACGAATTGTCCAGCTATCTTGATGAAAACGTCGCCGGCATCTCCGGTGTCGGGGCCATCGGCGAGCGAATTGATCGTTGCCTCGCCTTCAAGCAGCGCCGCGCCGGCATCGATCAGGACTAGGCCCGCGTCTCCGGCGCCGCGCGTGAGAGAGGCGATCTCGCCGCCGAACATCTGCAGTTCGCCGGCCGTGACCAGCACTGCGCCGGCCGCGCCCGGTCCGGCAGTCGAGGCGGAAACAACCGCGTCGTCGCCGATGAACAGCAGGTTCGGCGTGGAGATCTGGACGAACCCGGCATCGCCGGTCGACCCGGGCAAGGCACCCGAATTGACCCTGGCATCGCCTACTATCGTGATCCTGTCGCCGCTGATCAGGACGTCGCCTGCATCGCCCGCGCCCTGGGTGGAGGAGGCGATCGCGCCGCCATCCATGAACAGGTTGGCGGTCACGACCGAGACCAGCCCGGCATTCCCTGTTCCGCGCGTGCCGGCGATGATGCCGGCCTGGTCTTGAATTTCCAGCAACTGCGCCGCATCGAACAGCACCTTGCCCGCTGCCCCGGTGGAGCCGGTCAGCGCGTTGGAGGCAACGATCGCCGAGCCCGAGAGGAATGCGTCGGTCACGCTGACCTGGACATTGCCGGCATCGCCACCACTGCTTGTCGAGCTGTCGATGCTGCCCCCGGTCATCGTCAGCAATGGGGTTTCGACCGAGACGGACCCGGCGCTGCCTGGTCCGTCGGTGGAAGCGCTGATCGAGGAGTCGTCGGCCAAATAGATCAAGTCGCTGGCAAAGACGCGGACGTTGCCAGCATCGCCGGTGGCGCCGTCCACCGCGCGCGAGTTGATCGAGCCATCGCCCGACAGCCTGATCTCGTCAGCGTCGATCGACAGGTTGCCGGCAGCACCGGCGCCGTAGGTTGAAGTATAGATGAATCCGCCCGACATCGTCAGACTGCGGACCGATATATCCGCGCTGCCCGCGTTGCCGAGAGATTCTTCGCGGGTGGAAGAATCGATCTGCACCTCATCGGCAATCTCGAGCGAATCCGCAGTGATGATGACCGAGCCCGCGTTGCCGGTGTTCTGCACCCCGTTGGTCGATGACGTAATCAGCGCCGTGCCGCCAAGCGATACCCGGCCGGTTACGTCGATATCGACGCTGCCTGCATTGCCTGATCCGCTTGTCGTCGTGGCCAGGCTGCCGTCAGTCATGTCCAGCGAACCGCCGACGATCCGGATGGTCCCGGCGTTGCCTTCTGCAAAGGTCGATGAATCGACGATGGTTCCGTCCATCGAGATCGCGTCCGCAAACAGCAGGATCCCGCCGCCGATGCCGGTGCCGAAGTTGGAAGTCTGCAGCACGCTGCCTTGTGTGGTGATCTGGCCTGCATCGACCTCGACCGTTCCCGGATTGCCGGTGCCACCGGCAAACGAGCGAAGCGCGCTATCGGTCATGTCCACGGTGTTGGCGGCGATCCTTACGCTGCCGGCATTGCCCGCCAGCCCGCGAACCGCTGCGGAACTTATGACGCTGAAATCCATCAGCAGGGTGTCAGTGACGATGTCGATCGAACCGGCATTGCCGTCGCCTACCGTGGTCGACAGGATGCGGGCATCGTCGACCATACTCAGCGTGTCCTCCACGCTGATGAGCACGCCGCCGGCATCGCCTTGGCCGAGGAACGCAGACGAAGAGGTTATCCGTCCGCCTGCGAGCATTTCGAGGTCACCGGCGCGGATGATGACATTCCCGCCAGCTGCCTGCGAGCGGGTCGAAGCGGCGATCTGGGAGTTGCCGATACGCAGGGTTCCGGCATCGACCGTGATGGTTCCCGCCGTGCCGCCGCCAATCGTCTCGGCTATCAGTTCGGA
The DNA here is from genome assembly GCF_038289935.1 of Aurantiacibacter gilvus. NCBI lineage: Bacteria > Pseudomonadati > Pseudomonadota > Alphaproteobacteria > Sphingomonadales > Erythrobacteraceae > Aurantiacibacter > Aurantiacibacter gilvus. The sequence continues at coordinate 1,964,597 of NZ_JBBYHV010000001.1, read as the reverse complement.
GCCGTTGAACATCTCGAACAGCCCGCTGACGATCACCGTCAGGTCACCGCCGTCACCGGCGTCGGCCCCCTGTCCCTGGGCGTTGGTGGAGATGTCGCCGTCGGTCTGGAACAGCGCCGTGTCGGCAACCAAGGTCACATCGCCTGCATCGCCGGTCGAAAAGCTTGTCGACGAGATCAGGCCGCCCGTCATCGTGATCAACGGGGTGGACACGTTGACCGATCCGGCATCGCCGGACCCGCGGGTTTCCGCAGTGATGAGGCTAACCGTTTCGATCAACAGGGAATTGTTGGCAGTTACGTTGACGCTTCCGGCATTGCCCGAGGCATTTGCGCCAGCGGAAGATTCGATCGCGGCGAAGCTGTTGATGTCACCCTGGTTGGCCGGGCTGGTCGCCAGGATGATGTCGTCCGCCACGACATTCACCGCGCCACCTGCCCCTGATCCGTCAGTGGAGGAGGTGATCTTGCCGCCAAGAATTTCGAGTGATCCGGCGCTGAGGGAAATGGTTCCCGCATTGCCCGCTGACGTGGTGGTTGCACTTATCCGCGATTGGCCTCCATCAACGAAGATCGAATCGCGCACACTCACCGTCACCGATCCGCCATTGCCCCCAGCAAGGGTGTCGGAATTGATCTGGCCATCGAGCAGGACAAGGTCCGTTGCCTGGACAAGCACATCGCCAGCGTTGCCGGTGCCATGGGTAAGGGCTTCCACACGGCCGTTGGCGATGGTCAGCGTTTCCGCGACATCGAGCGTTACCGATCCGGCATCGCCATCACCGAGGGCGGAGGAAAGGATCGATCCACCCTCTATCAAGGCATTGCCGACGGCGATCTCGATCGCTCCACCGGGCGCGGCATTGCCCGCATCGCTGATGCTGCTCAACGCCGCATCGCCGTTGATCGTGAGGTTGACGGCCCGCACCTGGATCCCGCCGGTCTGTCCCGGGGCTGAGCGGGTTTCTATCAGGGCGCCATTGGTTATCGCCAGTTCGCTGGCATCCAGCGCGAGGTTGCCGAGGCCGTTGGCAAAGAGCCGTGCGCCGTCGAACAGCACTTCGTCGGCTGCGAACCGGGCGCCTGCCACATGGGCTTCGGCGTTCGGTGTGAACTCGATCAAACCGTCGCCAACCGGCTGGTCAATCTCGGAGACCAGCACGCCCAGCGGGTCCGCGCCCACGGCGGCGAAACTGAATTCGGTTGCGTTGCCGAAAAGCGGCGCATCGACGCGAATGTCGGAAGCTACGAAATGGACGGAGGAGGGCTGCTGCGCACCTGCCTCGGTCGTCATGGCGCCGAGAATGCCTATCCCGCCTTGCCCGCCGAGGAAACCGAAGGCTTGTGGCGGGGCGCTGGAGAAGGTGGAGCCATCAGGCGTGACCGTGGAGAAACGTTGTCCGCCGCCGAAACCAAGCTCCTGCGCGGTGGAGAAATAGGCGGCATTGGGCACCTGCACCGATGCACCGTCGCCGAACACCACGCCCGCCGGGTTGATGAACCAGAAATCGGCATTGGGCATGTCGGCAATGGTGATGGTGCCGTCGATGTTCGATGGCGTGCCGCTGCGCACGCGATTGATGATGTTGGTGATCGAATTGGCGTCCGCCGCATTCCGCACCCAGGTGGCGGTGTCGCCATTGCCGAGGTCGAACCGGGCGAAGGAGTGGAACAGGTTGGTGCCCGAAGCCTCGCCCCCGCTGATCTGCGTCTGGGTGCCGTTGGTGACCACCGTGGTGCCGGTGTCGAACCCGGCCGCGCCGTCGGGCGCGATATCGGTGACGACCTGTGCATGCGCCTGCGAAGCGACCAGCGCGGCAAGGCTGAGGCCAAGAAGTAGGTGGCGGCGCTTCATCGGCCCGGTCACGGCAACGCTCACCGCCATGCCCCCAGCAGGGTGAAGGCGGCCCAGACGCGCGGATCGGCGAACTCCTCCGAACCGTTGATCAGGGCCAGCTGGGCATTGCGCATGGCTTCGGCCTTGCCCTGGCCCGAGGCGTAGAGGCGGTAGAAATTGCGCATCAGTTCCAGTGTTCCGGCATCGTCGACTTCCCACAGCGAGGCGACCGCGCTTTCCGCGCCAGCCTGTACGGCGGAACCGGCGAGGCCCATTGAGGCCTGGTCGTCACCCAGCGCGGTTTCGCAGGCGCTCAGCACGATCAGCGAAATCAGCTCGCCGCGCGCGTAGTTCGCGCCCAGCAATTCGCGCAGTTCGCTCAGCAGGATGGCCTCGCCGTCCGCCACGATGAAGGCACGGTCGGAGCGGCCGTTGAACGAGGCATGGGTGGCGAGGTGGAGGATATCGACCGGCGAGGTGCGCAGGGCGTTGCGCAGGTCTGCGGCGCGGAAGTTGTTGAGGTGCTGCCCGACAAGGTGTTCCGGATCACCCAGGCCGGCGGCCATCTCGCCTTCCTCGCGCGTGCCCGCCAGCGCCGAGAAGCTGCCGCGCGGCAGGTCCACCGCGCGCGACAGCGATGCGGCCACCACGCTGGGGCGTGCGCGCTCGCGATTGCCGGGCTGGGTATAGGCGAGCGAGGGCGAGACCGAGACGCTCGCCTTCTCGATCAGCAGGACCCCGTCCGCATCGCGTAGGGCGGCAAAGGGCAGGCGCCGCAGCACGCCGTCGGGAATAATGATCAGCGAGCTGTCTTCTTCCAGCATCGGCTCGATCGGCGCGATCAGCACCTGGTAGAGCTCGGCCATCTGGTCCTGCCAGCTTTCGCCAAAGCCATAGGCGAGGTCGAAGGTCGCATCGCTCACCAGCTGCTCGATGCGCGCCCGGTCCGCGCCTTCGCGTGACGTGAAGCGGCGGTACTGCGTATCCTCTCCCGCGCGCTTGGCGGCATAGAGGATCTCCACCCGGTCATCGAGCAGAATGGGATAGAGCAGGATCTCGCCTTCCTGCAGGTCTGCCAGCGAGACGGGCTCGCGCGGCGGCACGCAGTCGGCACCGAAGGCGGACTGGATTTCTGCCTGGCGGAAGCTTTCCACGATCTGCTGGGCGAGCAGGACAGAGGCATCGCCCGCGCCGTCGCCCGCCTGGCTCAGTTGCACGTCCACGGCGGCGGTGAAGACCGGCTGCATGCGCAGCTGGAAGTTCGATTCCTGCGTGATCGCGTCGTAGCGCGGCAGCAGCGGGCGGACGGTTTCCAGCCACGAATAGGCCTGCATGACATGGGTCTCGCGCTGGTCCGGCTCGGCCTCGGCCAGCAGCAGGTACCAGTCGGCCATGCGCAGCGGCTGGCCGGCCTGGGTTTCGTAGTAGATCGCCTGGCGCAGCAGGCCTGCCGCCCCGGCATTGTCGCCGACAGCCAGCAGCGCCCGGGCGTCGAGGGCAAGCGACTTGGCGCGCTTGCCGGCATCGTTGCCAGCCTCGGCGCGCAGGGCCGCAAGCGAACTGAGCAAGGCCGGCGAGTCCGACGCGCCGCCATCGAGCGCAGCCTCGGCCAGCCGCGACAGCAGTTCGAACCGCATCTCGTCATCGGCAATGCGCGCGGCTTGCGGCAGTCCGTCCATCGCCGCCTCGACGGCCAGTTCGCGCAAGGCGGCGCGGGTGGCAGGGCGGTCGCCCGCTTCGGCGAGGTTGAGCCGCGCCATCTGCAGGTAGGAACGCACGACCGGCGTCGGGTCTTCCAGCACCGGCGCGGAATCGAGCGAGCATTGCAGCGCGTGCGAGGCAACCGCCCAGTTGGATTGGCCCGAGAGATCGGTGCGCAAGAGGTCCGAACAGGCGCTGCCGTCGCCCGGCGTGGTGATATCGCTTACCTGCGGTGCCTCGAAGGCCACTGCGGCGGGACTGCGCACCTGCCGCGCCGAGCGCGCGTTGGGACGCACCGGCAAGGTCGCCGATACCAGCGCCAGGCGATAGGCGATTTCGGCCTGCAGTTGCGGCCGTGCAGCCTGCTCTGCCCAGGCCAGCGCACTGACCAGGAAGCCGCGCGCCCGATCGGCATTGCCTTCGCGTGCCAGCCGCATGGCTTCACCTGCAGCGCTGCAATAGGCCGCCATGACCTGTGGATCGGGCGCGCTGCCCATGCCTTCGAGTTCGTCGAGTTCGAGCAAGGCGCGGTCGCCTGCGGTCAGGTCTCCCAGACCCACCTGCAGGATGTTCTCCGCCCGCGTGGTGGCAGCCTGCAAGGATGCGTCGCCGGGCAGCGTGATGTCATCGCCGATGCCGGAAGGCTGGCACAGCTCGAAGGGATTAGCCTGCGCTTCACTGGCCAGCAGCAGGGCCGGGCCTGCCAGCAGGCCGCACAATGCAAGCCGTGAAACCGAACGGCGCCGACGCGCCTTGCGTAAGTCGCTGCCAGCCGATTCTCGCATTTCCAAGGTCATATCCCCCGACCTGCATCAAGCGGGCTTGCTGGTGGTGTGACCCTTGTCACAGCCGGTCCCCCGACCGGCTACATGCCCCCAGCGTCGTGCGCGTGACTGTGGCTGCCCGCTGCCCCGATGCAATGCGCAAAGACTGGCGCAGGCAGGAAGGGGTGTCAAAGTATATCGGTGCCTTCGGCCTGATCGGCGACGGAAGTCTCTGATCCTTCGCAGCTCTCCGCAACAAACCGATTGCATTGACTTTGTCCGGTGCAATAGTGTTGCCGACGGATTGGGATGCGGAGAGGGATAATGGCCCAGAGATTTTCAGGGCGAATGGCCAGTTTGGCGCTGGTGCTGGCCTTTGCCACGCCTGGCGCGGCGCAGGCGCAGATGAGCGATGCCGAGATCCTTGCCGAGGCCGAGGCGCTCACCCTGCGGGTCGAACGGCTGGAAGGCGTGCGCGCCATCCGCAACCTGCAGCGCGCTTTCGCCTATTACATCGACCGCGGCCTGTGGAACGAGGCGGCAGACCTGTTCGCCGATGACGGCACTTTCGAGATGGGCGTCGACGGCACCTACGTGGGCCGTGAACGCATCGCCGAATACCTGCGCCGCCTCCACGGCGGGCAGGAAGGCCTGATCTACGGCCAGCTCAACGAATGGGTGACCCTGCAGCCCGCCATCGTGGTGGCCGACGATGCCCGCAGCGCCACCGCGCGCTGGCGCGACCTCGGCATGCTGGGGCAGTACCACGAACACGCCGAATGGCGCGACGGGGTCTATGAGAACACCTATGTCCGCGAAGGCGGGGTGTGGAAGATTTCCAGCCTGCACCTCTACGTCAATTTCGTCGCGCCTTATGAGGACGGCTGGGCGCGGCTGGAGGAGGGCGAGGGCCTCGCGCGCAGCCAGGTCTCGATCGACTTCCCGCCGGACCGGGAGCCGGGCGACTACGCCAGTTTCCCCACGCCCAACGTGCCGCCGTTCCAGGCCCGCCACCCGGTAACCGGGGAGGTGGTGCGATGATCCGTCTTCTGCTCGCTTCAGGCCTCGCTTTGGCCCTGTCAGTCCCCGCCGCCGCGCAGTCCGCGGAAGAGCGGCTTGCCGACTACCGCCAGCGCGTCGAGCGGCTGGAGGACCAGAACGCGATAGAGGTGCTGCAGGCCACCTACGGCTATTACTTCGACAAGGGCATGTGGAGCGAGGTGGCCGATCTCTTCGCCCCCGATGCCCGCTTCGAATACGGCGCGCGCGGCGTCTACGTGGGCCGCGACCGTATCCGGCATTCGCTGCTGCTGTTCGGCCCCGAACGCCTCGCACCGGGGCACCTCAACAACCACATGCAGCTGCAGGCCGTGGTGCAGGTGGCGGACGACGGCATGACCGCGACGGGACGCTGGCAGGGCATGATCATGCTGTCCGAACGCGGCGCCAACGCGATCTGGGGCGTGGGCATCTACGAGAACGACTACGTCAAGATCAACGGCACCTGGCATATTGCCGAGCTGCACTTCTACGTCACCGGCATGACCGACTACGACGCGGGCTGGATGCGCTCTGCCATCCCGATGGAGGGCCAGAGCGCGCTGTTCCCGCCCGATGAACCGCCAAGCGAACGCTACCGCTCGTTCCCGCAGAACTACATCCCGGAATTCAGCTATCCGCACCCGGTGACCGGCGAGCCCATCGACGTGGTGCAGCCGCGCGACGATATCTCGGGGAGGGACTGACCATGCGCTTGTTGCTGACCACCGCCGCTGCCCTGCTGGCTTTCACTACACCGGCCATGGCGCAGGAAACCGAAGTCGACGCCGCGCTCGACCAGCTCGAAGCGCGGATCGACCGGCTGGAATCGATGAACGAGATCGAGATCGTCCAGCGCACCTACGGCTACTTCGTCGACAAGGGGCAGTGGACGCACCTCAGCAACCTCTTCACCGAAGATGCCACGCTGGAAATCGGCGGCAAGGGCATCTTCATCGGACGCGAACGCGTGCTCGAATACATGCAGACCGCCTTCGGGCCGGACGGCGCGAACGTGGGGATGATCACCAACCACATGCAGTTCCAGCCGGTGGTCAACATTTCGCCTGATGGCGATACCGGCTGGTTGCGCGGGCGGGCATGGGTGATGGCCTCCAGCGGCTGGGGACTGCCGCTCTACGAAGACGCCTTCGAACGCGGCGAGGACGGGGTCTGGCGCATCAGCCGCCTGACCGGGCCCTTCACCATGTACACCAACTGGGAAGGCTGGGGCGAGAATGCGCTCAACAACACCTGGCCCGACAAGTTCGACCCGCCGCCGGACCTGCCGCCGAGCACGGTCTACCTGACCTATCCGGCCTACTACATCGTGCCCTTCCATTACCCGAACCCGGTGACGGGGGAGGCCTTTGCGCCTGATACGGGACAGGTCGGCGCCTACCACCGCCCGCCGGGCACCGCCGAGCAGATCGAAAGCCTGCAGGTCGGCAGGCCGGCTGACGGTACGCAGCCCATCGCGCTGCCGCCACCAAGCGAGTGAGCCGTTTCCTACTTGATGCCCAGATGCGAAAGACAAGCGTGATGCGCCAACACGAAGCTCCCCGTCCGGCCAGTGCGGAAGGTTACACTCCTGCCGTTGCTGCGGTAAGCAAGTGCCTGACTACAAAGGCGAAAACGGGATTGGCCCATTTTTCCAAAGGGCGGGTTCTGTGTTCCACATTGGCCGCCCTGGCGCTTGCCAGTTGCATGGCGGCTGACCGCCCCGCGCCTGTCGTCGCTGCCGCGAGCCCAGACCCGCTGGCAGCTCCGGCAGCCAGGGATTGGCCCAGCGACGGGCGCGACTACACCGCGCAGCGCTACAGCCCGCTGACACAGATCACGGCAGAGAACGTCAGCCAGCTTGGCCTGGCCTGGTATGCCGATCTAGACACCTATCGCGGGGTGGAGGCGACGCCGATCTATACCGATGGCGTGCTTTACAACACGCTGCCGTGGAACATCACCACGGCCTACGATGCGGCCACTGGCGAGGAGCTGTGGACCTACGATCCGCAGACCCCGCGCGAGTTCGGGCGCTATGCCTGCTGCGAACCCGTCAGCCGCGGCCTCGCCATGCGCGGTGACAAGGTGATCATCGCCACGCTCGACGGTCGCCTGATCGCGCTCGACAAGGCCGACGGCCAACCGCTCTGGACCACCCGCACCTTCGAGCTCGACACCGGCTTTGCCTACTCGATCACCGGCGCGCCGCGCGTGTTCGGGGATATGGTGGTGGTCGGGCAGTCGGGCGGCGACATGGGTGTGCGCGGCTTCGTGTCGGCCTACGATGTCGAGACGGGCGAAGAGATCTGGAAGTTCTTCCTCACCCCGGCGCCCGAAGAGGACGGCCCCGACGGCGTCGCTTCGGACGGTGTGATGGACTGGGTGCGTTCCACATGGTCCGAGACCGGCATGTGGCAGACGCTGGGTGGCGGGGCGAACCCGTGGGACTCCATTGCCTACGATCCGGACCTCAACCTGGTTTACGTCGGCACCGGCAATTCCGTGCCGCACGCGCGGTTCTACCGCTCGAACAACGAGGGCGACAACCTGTTCGTCTGCTCGATCGTCGCGCTCGACGGCACCACCGGCGAATACCGCTGGCACTACCAGATGAACCCCGGCGAGGAGTGGGACTGGACCTGCACCGCCTCGATGATCAGCGCCACGCTGGTGATCGACGAGGAAGAGCGCGACGTGTTGATGCAGGCACCCAAGAACGGCTTCTTCTACCTGCTCGACCGCGCGACGGGCGAATTCATCAGCGCCGAGGCCCACGTGTTCCAGAACTGGAACGAGGGCTTTGACGAGGACGGTCGCCCGATCACTTCGCAGGCGGTGCGTTATGGCGAAGTGCCGGTGATGGTCGCGCCGGGGCCGGGCGGGGCGCACAACTGGTTCCCCATGGCCTTCAGCCCGCGCACGGGGCTGGCCTATTTCCCCGCCTACCAGTCGGCCTTCCCCTATGCGGTGCAGCCCGGCTGGGAGCCGCAGCCGCTTCGCTCGAACTCGGGCTGGGGCGGGTTCACCGGTGAGGGCCTGAACGCCCGTATGGGCATCATGGCAGAGGCTGCCGAGCTTGAGCGGGCATGGCTGACAGCATGGGACCCGGTGCGGCAGGAAGCACGCTGGCAGGTCGAACTTCCGCGCCACGGTAACGGCGGTGTCATGGTGACCGCCAGCGACCTCGTGTTCGAGGGCACCACGCGGCAGACCTTCGCCGCCTTCGATGCCTTCACGGGCGCACAACTGTGGGAATACCCGACGCAGAGCGCCCCGGTGGCAGGCGCGATCACCTACGAACTGGACGGCGTGCAGTACGTGGCCATCAACGCCGGCTGGGGCGGCGGCGCGGCGCAGATCGAGCGCGGCGCGGGCATCGAAATGCCGCGCTCCACCGCGCGCCTGCTGGTGTTCCGGCTGGGCGGCTCGGTCGAGCTGCCGCCGCTCGAGGTCGACGCCTCCGCGCCGCCCGAGCCACCGCGCCTGACGGCTTCCGAAGCCACGGTTACGCGCGGGGCACAGCTTTTCGCGGAGACCTGCGCGCTGTGCCACGGCCAGAATGCTATCGGCGGGGTGAAGGACCTGCGCCACATGACCGCCGAGACCCACGCCATGTTCAACGATATCGTGCTGCGCGGTGCCTATCTGGAGCGCGGCATGGCGAGCTTTGCCGACATCCTCAGCGAGGAAGACGTCGAGGCGATTCACGCCTATGTCATCGCCCGCGCCAACGAGGATTGGGGTCGCTAGCGGAAGCGCTTGAACGAGCCGCCGTCGGCGATCACCTCGCGCGCGCAGTTGTGGCCGGGCGCGCCGGTCACCCCGCCGCCGGGGTGGGTGCCGGAGCCGCACATGTAGAGGCCCTTCACCGGACCGCGATAGGCACCGTGGCCCAGCACGGGGCGGGCGGACCACAGCTGGTCGAGGCTCATGTGCCCGTGGAAGATGTCGCCGCCGACGAGGCCGAACTTGCGGTAGAGGCCCTTGGGGCTGAGTACCTGCCGCCCGAGGATCGACTTGCGGAAACCCGGAGCATGCGCCTCCACCGTGTCGACGATGGTGTCGGCTGCGGCGCCTTCCTCGTCGTCCCAGTCGCGGCCGTCAGGCAGTTCGGGTGCGAACTGCTGGCAGAACAGGCTCGCAACGTGCTGTCCTACAGGCGCAAGGCTGTCGTCTACGGTGGATGGGATCAGCATCTCCACGATCGGAGCCTTGGACCAGCCGTGCGCCTTCGCATCGAGGAAGGCCTTGTCCATGTAGTCCAGCGTCGGCGCGATGATGATTCCGGAACTGTGATGCTCGCCCGGTTCGGGCAGCGCCGTGAAGCGCGGCAGCTCGCTGAGCGCCAGGTTCATGCGGAAGGTGCCGCCGCCCGCCTTGAAGCCCTTCATCGCGCGGCGGAAGTCCTCTGGCTGGTGTTCCTCCGCCAGCATCTGGCCATAAAGCAGCTTCGGACCGACGTTGGCGATCACGCGCTTGGCCATGATCTCTTCGCCGGAGGTGAGCCGCACGCCTGCAACCTTGTCGCCATCGACCAGTACCTGATCGACCGGGCTTTCGAGGCTGATCTCCACGCCCGCCTCGGTGCAGACCTTGGCCATGATCTGCGTGATCGTTCCCATGCCGCCGACACAGTGCCCCCAGGCGCCCTTCTTGCCGTTCACCTCGCCGAAGACGTGGTGCAGCAGGACATAGGCGCTGCCGGGCGTGTCCGGCGAAGCGTAGTTGCCCACCACGGCATCGAAACCGAAGGCGGCCTTCACCGGCTCGCTTTCGAACCACTGGTCGAGGAAACTGGTCGCCGACTTGGTGAACAGGTCGAGCACGTGGCGCTTGGCCTCGAGGCTGAGCCGCGACAGGCCCCAGCCTTGCGCCGCGCCCGCCAGCAGGCTGCGCAGGCCGTCGCCCATGTTGGGCGGGGTCTTGAGCGCGAGGTCGCGCAGCACCTCGGCCACGCCTTCCAGCGCGTCGTAATAGGCGGGCAGGGCCTCGGCATCGCGGGTGGAGAACTTGCGGAACTCGGCCTGCGTCCGCTCCAGCCCGCCGCCCAGCTTGAGGTAGCCGCCGTCCGGTTGGGGCAGGAAGTTGGAGATCGGCCGTTCGATCACGCGGTAGCCGTGGTCGACCAGCCGCATGTCGGCGATCACCCTGGGTTGCAGCAGGCTGACCGTGTAGCTGGCGACCGAGTTGCGGAAGCCGGGATGGAACTCCTCGGTCACTGCCGCCCCGCCGACCACGTCGCGCCGCTCGACGATGCGGACCGACAGGCCTGTGCGGGCGAGGTAGAAAGCGCAGACGAGGCCGTTGTGGCCGCCGCCGATAATCACGGCATCGTATTGCCTGGTCATGCGCGGCTCCATCCGTCGGGGGGCGGGCGGTCCAGCCGCGCCTCGGGTATGACCCGGCGCATCCGGCGGCAGAAATGCTTCAAGCAGACTTCCTTGTCGCTGAGCGGCCCCATGGCAAACGAGCGCGACTGCATGCCTGCCTGCACCCGTTCGATCAGCACGGTGTCCTCGGCATTCACCTGTCGGTTGACCCGCCAGTTGAGGTAACGCGCGGCGCGCATCTCGCGGCGGTCATCGGGCAGCACATAGCTGATTTCGCGGATCAGGCAGGTGGTAGGGCCGGTGGGCAGCCACTGCATGAAATCGACCTGGTCCGGATAGATGTCGAAGGCAATGTTGGGCCAGAGCTTGAGATACTGCCACTTGCGCCGGATCGCTTCGGGCAGGTGCTCCACCGGCGGCAGCAGGCGCTGGTAGAACCTTTCGGACCAGTTGCTGCTCTCGCGTTCGCCCAGTTCGCCCCACATGCGGTCGACATGGCGCTCCGCTTCGATGCCGTAGTTCTTGCCGAACAGGCGCGAGAGGCCAGGGTGAGCAACGGGGACGTGCAGGCCGTCCGAATAGTTGTCGCCGACATTCTTCCAGTTTACCTCGCGCGGGCGCAGCGTGACGCGGCCCAGCGCCTCGAGATCGGCGAAACGGTAGGGTGCGACCAATTCTTCGTATGGCGCCATCATGGTGGCCACCGACGGCCCGCCATCGTTCTCCAGCCGGACGAAAAGGAAACCCCGCCACTCTTCCAGCTCGACCGGCGCAAGGCCCGCCTGCGTCTTGTCGAGCGCGGGGTAGCTGGCAGCGTCAGGCACGCCTGTCAGCCTGCCGTCGAGGTCGTAAGTCCAGGCGTGGTAGGGGCAGACCAGCTTCTTCGCGCAGCCCTTTGCCCCGTCGACCAGCCGCGAGCCGCGATGGCGGCAGACATTGGTGAAGGCGCGCAGTTGGCGGTCGGTGCCGCGCACGACGATCACGCTCTCACCGCAGTAATCGAGCGTGTACCAGTCGCCAGCCTCAAGCAGGTCGCTGGCGTGGCAGACCACTTGCCAACTGGGCCGGAACACCCGTTCAAGCTCCACCGCGTGGAACTCGGGATCGTGATAGGTCCATGCTGGCAGGCTCCACCCGTCGAGCGGATCGGTATCGGCGATAGGCAGCGGCATGGTCACGGCGAAGAGGGGAAGCGCCTTTGCGCCGACAAGTCCAGCCCCGGTGACAGAAATCCGCAGATTGGCGGCAATCGACATTCGACCACGGCCGCAGGACATATTAGGCAAGCTGCATGACCAAGTTCCTGCGCGAACCCTTGCTGCATTTCCTCCTCGCGGGCGGGGCGATCTTCGCCCTGGTGTCGGCCCTCGCTCCGGCAGACACCACAGGCCGCGCAATCGAGATCAGCCGCGACGACCTGCTCGTCTACATGCAGGGCCGCGCGCAGGTTTATGATGCCGAGACCTTCTCGCAGCTGCTCGACACCATGCCGGCAGAGGACCGCGAAGAGCTGGTGCGCGACGCCGCCCTGCAGGAGGCGCTCTACCGCGAGGGCCTCTCGCTGCAGATCGCCGAGGCCGATCCGCTCGTTCGGCAACGGGTCATCCAGCAGATGCGCTCGCTGGTGATCGAGGAAGCGGCAGCGCGGCTGGAGCTGAGCGAAGAGGAGGTGCGCGACTACTTCGACGCCAACAGTGATCGCTATGCCAGCCCGGCGGCGGTGAGTTTCGAACATGTCTTCTTCCGCGGTGACGATGGCGAAGAGCGCGCGGCAGCGGCGCGCGAACGGCTGATTGCAGGCGAGCAGGAGGCGGGAGACCGGTTCCCCTACCAGCGCAGCTACTCGGCGGCTTCTCCCGACGTGATCGCCAGCCAGTTCGGCGCAGGGTTCGTGCCGCCGCTGTTCGCGCTTGCCGAGGGCGAGTGGTCGCAGCCGATTCGCTCTGACCTCGGCTGGCACCTCGTGCGCACGACCTCTGCCAGCGAAATGCAGCAGATGGACTTTGCCGAGGTCGAGTCCCGCGTCCGCGAGGATGCCCTGGCCGAACGGCGGCAGGAACTGACGCGCCGCGCGCTGGATGATTTCCTCGCGGGGTACGAGGTTACGATCACGGGCGACCTGGCGGAATGAGCTGGCGGCTGGTCCTGCTGTGCCTGCTGGCGCTGTGCTGGGCCGTGCCCGCGCAAGCCGACGACAACCGCCCGCTCAGCGTGCAGATCGAGGCCCTGGGTGAGGGGGTCTATGCCGCGCGGTGGAAAATCCCCACCAACGTCGCCGCGCGGCACGTGCCGCAGGTCGCGGCTGATGGCTGCGAAGCGACCGGCCATGCGCGCAACTGGTCCGACCCGCTCGGCCACTGGCGCGATGAGCGGTGGCAATGCGCTGCGTCCCCGGCGGAGATCGCGATAACCTATCCCGCCGCCAATCCGGCGCTGGCAACCATCGTCCGCTTCAATCCCGAAGGCGAGCCGGTGCGGACCGTTGTCGCTCCTGCCGAGCGGGAGCGCATCTCGCTGGCCGGCGCAGAAGCCTCCGCCACCGACTGGCAGGGCTTCCTGGTGCTGGGGCTCGAGCACATCTGGATCGGTTTCGACCACCTGCTGTTTGTCGCCGGGCTGATCTTTATCGCCGGAACATGGCAGCGCGTCCTGGTGACGATCACCGGTTTCACCGTCGCGCATTCGATCACGCTGGCGCTGTCGGCGCTCGATATCGTGCGCTTGCCCATCGCCGCGATCGAGGCGGTGATCGCACTCTCTATCGTCTTCCTTGCGGTGGAGATCGTGAAGGGTCCGCGCGACACGCTGACATGGCGCAGGCCCGTGGTGGTGGCGGCAGCCTTCGGCCTGCTGCACGGTTTCGGCTTTGCCGCCGTGCTGCGCGAGATCGGCTTGCCGGACGAGGGCTTCGTCGCCGCGCTGCTGGCCTTCAACGTCGGGATCGAGATCGGGCAGGTGCTGTTCGCTGCCGTGGTACTCGGCGCCTTGCAGCTGCTCCACCGGTTCGGACCGGCGGCAGCACAGGGCAGCGCCCCGCGCTTCGCGGGCTATGCCGTCGGAACGCTCGCCAGCTTCTGGATGATCGAGCGGCTGGCGGGCGCGCTCTAGCGGTTCTGCCTGCCTTCGATCAGCCGCTCGACCAGCGAGGGATCGGCGAGCGTCGAGGTGTCACCCAGCGAGCCGAAGTCGTTCTCGGCGATCTTGCGCAGGATGCGGCGCATGATCTTGCCCGAGCGGGTCTTGGGCAGGCCATCGGTGAAGTGCAGGTGATCGGGCGTTGCGATCGGGCCGATTTCCTTGCGCACCCACTGGCGCAGTTCGGCGGCCAGCTCGTCGTTGTCTTCCTCGCCTTCCATCAGCGTGACGTAGCAGTAGATGCCCTGGCCCTTCACGTCGTGCGGGTAGCCGACCACGGCGGCCTCGGCGACCTTGGGGTGCAGCACCAGCGCGCTCTCGACCTCGGCGGTGCCCATGCGGTGGCCGGAGACGTTGATCACGTCGTCCACGCGGCCGGTGATCCAGTAGTAATCGTCCTCGTCGCGGCGGCAGCCGTCGCCGGTGAAGTACTTGCCGGGGAAGGTGGAGAAATAGGCCTCGATGAAGCGGTCGTGGTCGCCGTAGACCGTGCGTGCCTGTCCCGGCCACGAATGCGTGATGCACAGGTTGCCCGAGGTCGCGCCTTCCAGCGGCTGGCCTTCGGCGTCGACCAGGAGCAGCCGGACGCCGAAGAAGGGCTTGCCCGCGCTGCCCGGCTTCATGTCGTGGGCATGGGGCAGGGTGGTGATCATGTGGCCGCCGGTCTCGGTCTGCCACCAGGTGTCGACGATCGGGCAGCGGCCCTCGCCGACAACTTCGTGATACCAGCGCCAGGCCTCCGGATTGATCGGCTCGCCCACGCTGCCGAGCAGGCGGAGGCTGGAGCGGTCGTGCTTCAGCACCCATTCGTCATGCTCGCGCATCAGCGCGCGGATGGCGGTGGGGGCGGTGTAGAAGATGTTGACCTTGTGCTTGGCGATCACTTCCCAGAAGCGGCCGAAATCGGGGTAGTTGGGGACGCCCTCGAACACCACGCTGGTGCCCGCGTTCAGCAGCGGGCCGTAGGTGACGTAGGAGTGGCCGGTGACCCAGCCGATATCGGCGCTGCACCAGAACACCTCGCCCGGCTGGTAGTCGAAGGTGTAGTGGAAGGTGCTCGCGGCCCAGACGGCATAGCCGCCGGTGGTGTGGAGCACGCCCTTGGGCTTGCCGGTCGAACCGCTGGTGTAGAGGATGAACAGCGGGTCTTCCGCGTTCATCGGTTCGCAGGGGCAGTCCTCCTCGCTGGCGAGGTCGTCAAACCAGTGGTCGCGCCCCTCGTGCATGGTGATGGCACCGCCTGTGTGGCGGATCACCAGCACGCCCTGGACATCCAGCGTGTGATCGGGTTCTTCCAATGCGGCGTCGACATTGGCCTTGAGCGGAATGGTCTTGGTGCCGCGCAGCCCCTCGTCGGCTGTGATCACGAAGCGGCTTTCGCAAGCCTCGATGCGGCCCGCCAGCGCCTCGGGTGAGAAGCCGCCGAAGACCACCGAATGGATCGCGCCCAGCCGCGCGCAGGCGAGCATGGCGGTCAGCCCCTCCACTACCATCGGCATGTAGAGCGTGACGCGGTCGCCCTTCTTCACGCCCAGCTTCTTCAGCGCATTGGCCATGCGCAGCACTTCGGTGTGCAGCTGGGCGTAGGTAAGGCTGTAGGACGGCGTGGCGGGATCGTCCGGCTCGAAGATCAGCGCGGTGGTGTCGGCATGTTCGGGCAGGTGCCGGTCCACGCAGTTGTAACAGAGGTTGAGCGAACCGTCGGCGAACCACTTGATATCGACCGGGTCGTAGGACCACTCGCCCGCCTTGTTGGGCTTCTCGTACCAGTCGAGGCGCTCGGCCTGCTCAAGCCAGAAGGCGTCCGGCTCTTCCACCGAGCGCCGGTACATGTCTTCGTACTGTTCAGGCGTGCAGTGGGTGCCGGTCGAGTCAGCGGGCTTGCGGACGAAATCGCTCATTCGGGTCCTCTCCTTTGCGAAGACCCTATCTAGCTGGCGTCCCGCTGATTGGAAGGGTGCGCGCGCTTGAATGCGGGCAGGGCGAGGCAGGCGGCCTCGATGCGCGCCATGCGCGGGCTGGCCGAGAGGTCGTAGTCGAACCGTCGCGCGTTGTAGAGCTGGGGGACCAGCACGGCTTCGAACAGGCCCGGCTTGTCGAACAGGAATTCGCCCGTGCCGAGCTGTTCCAGCCGCGCCTCCAGCGGGCGTAGCGTGGCGGCCAGCCAGTGGCGATACCAGGTGTCGATTTCGTCCTGCGAATGGCCCAGCGGGTCCTTCAGGTACTTGAGCACCTTGAGGTTGAGCGGGGCGTGCAGTTCGGTGGCAATGGCATAGGTGAGTTCGCGTGCCGTGTAGCGCTGCTCGATGCCTGCAGGCAGCAGCGGCTGCTCCGGGTGGCGCTCGTCGAGCCATTCGATGATCGCCATCGACTGCGCCCGGTCGCGGCCATCGGCCTCCAGCATGGGCACCCCGGCGAAGGGGTTGCGCGCGGTGAAGGCCTGGTCGCGGTGCGCGCTCTCGACGAGGTTCACCGGGCAGTTGTCGTAGGCGAGTCCCTTCAGTTCCAGCGCGATCCGCAAGCGGTAGCTGGTCGAGCTTCGCCAATATCCGTAGAGTTTCATCGGCACCTCCCGCGTGCTTGTTCGTTGGAGCACTACATCATGGCGATGCGACAGGCATTGTGCAATAAAGTTTCAGGTGATACTAATTGGGCATGAGCTATCAGACGGGTTTCCTGAACCACTTCGCCACCGAGGCTGTCGCGGGCGCTCTTCCCGAAGGGCGCAACTCGCCGCAACGCCCGGCTTTCGGCCTCTACGCCGAACAGTTCAGCACCAGCGCCTTCACCATGGCACGCGCCGAGAACCGGCGGAGCTGGCTCTACCGAATGCGTCCGACGACCGCACACGGGGCCTTCGTGCCCTACGCCGGGGCTGAGCTGCTCGGCGCGCCTGACGGCAGCCACACCACCCCCAACCGCCTGCGCTGGGACCCGCTGGCCATGCCCGAAACGCGGGTCGATTTCGTCGATGGCATGGTGACCTATGGCGGCAATGCCGGCATCGGCGTGCATCTCTATGCTGCCACGGCCAGCATGGATGCGCGCGCCTTCCAGAATAGCGACGGCGAGATGCTGATCCTGCCGCAGCAGGGCGCCTTGCGGATCGTCACCGAACTGGGCCGCATGGAAGTCGCTCCCGGCTTCCTCGCGCTGGTGCCTGCCGGGATGCGTTTTCGCGTCGAGCTGCTGGACGGCCCTTCGCGCGGCTACATCTGCGAGAACTTCGGCGCGCCGTTCCGCTTGCCGGACCTAGGCCCCATCGGTGCCAACGGCCTCGCCAACCCGCGCGATTTCGAGACGCCTGTCGCCTGGTACGAAGACCGCGACGAGCACTTCGAGATCGTCCAGAAGTTCAATGGCAGGCTGTGGACCACCACCATCGACCACTCGCCCTTCGACGTGGTCGCCTGGCACGGCAATTCCGCGCCCTGCCGCTATGACCTGTCGCGGTTCAACACCATTGGCACGGTCAGCTTTGACCACCCCGACCCGTCGATCTTCACCGTGCTGACCAGTCCCAGCGATACTCCGGGTACGGCCAATTGCGATTTCGTGATCTTCCCGCCGCGCTGGATGGTGGGCGAGGACACCTTCCGCCCGCCGTGGTTCCACCGCAACGTGATGAGCGAATTCATGGGCCTGATCCACGGCGTCTACGATGCCAAGGAAGGCGGCGGCTTCGTTCCCGGCGGGGCGAGCCTGCACAACCAGTTCAACGGCCATGGTCCCGATGCCGAAAGCACGCGCAAGGCGATGGCAGCGGAGCTCAAGCCCAGCAAGATCGACGACACGCTGGCCTTCATGTTCGAAAGCCGCGCGATCATCCACACCAGCAAGTTCGCCATGGAGGGCGGACTGCTGCAACACGATTACGACGCCTGCTGGACAGGCTTCGAGAAAGCGAAATTGCCCGAATGACCATCGAACTCGATTTCACCCACGATCCCAAGGCCACCAGCTGGGTCGAGAGCGCCAACGGCCACCCGGACTTCCCGGTGCAGAACCTGCCCTTCGGCTGCTTCTCGAAGGACGGAAAGAATCCTTGGGGTTGCGTCGCCATCGGCGATTTCGTGCTGGACCTGCGCAAGCTGGCGGACACCCTCGACGTGGGCGATACGCGCAAGATCCTGCACTATGCGGCGCAAAGCACGCTCAACGGGCTGTTCCGCATCCCCGGCGGCGCCTCCAAGCTTCGCCAGCGGCTGTTCGAATTGCTGACCGACGAGGCGCATCGCGCGCTTGTGGAGCCTTGCCTCGTGCCCATGGCCGAAGTGCACATGCACCTGCCGTTCGATATTCACGACTACACCGATTTCTACACCGGCATCCATCATGCGACCAATATCGGCAAGCTGTTCCGGCCCGATAACCCCTTGTTGCCCAACTACAAATACGTGCCGATCGGTTACCACGGACGATCCAGCTCGATCCGCGTTTCCGGCGTGCCGGTGAAGCGTCCCAGCGGCCAGACCATGGCTCCCGACGCCGATGAGCCGAGTTTCGGCCCGTCCAAGCGGCTCGACTACGAACTCGAAATGGCGATCTGGGTCGGGCAAGGCAACGAACTCGGCGAGCCGATCCCGATTGGTGAAGCATCCAGCCATATCGCCGGGATCTCGATCCTCAACGACTGGTCGGCGCGTGACCTGCAGGCGTGGGAATACCAGCCGCTCGGTCCGTTCCTCGCCAAGAACTTCCACTCGACGGTGTCGCCGTGGGTGGTGACCATGGACGCGCTCGCGCCCTTCCGCGTAGCCCAGCCGCCGCGCCCCGAGGGCGATCCGGCACCGCTGCCTTACCTGCTCGACGCTGACGACCAGGCGCACGGCGCGCTCGACGTACAGATGGAAGTCTACATCTCCACCGCGAAGATGCGCGAGGCGGGCGATGCACCGCACAAGCTCAGTTCCGGCCCGATGACCGCGATGTACTGGACCATGGCCCAACTCGTCGCGCACCATGCGGTGGGCGGCTGCAACCTGCAGCCGGGCGACCTGCTCGGCACCGGTACGCTCACCAGCGGCGAAGAGGGCGGCGAAGGCAGCCTGATCGAGCTGAGCAAGGGCGGCAAGCAGCCGATCACCTTGCCCAACGGCGAGACCCGCACTTTCCTCGAAGACGGCGACGAGGTGATCATGACCGCCTTCGCCGAAAAGGACGGTTTTGCCCGCATCGGGCTTGGCGAATGCCGCGCGGTGATTGTAGGCTGACCTCTCCTGAAGGAGAGGACTATCTTGCAACGTAACATGCTCGCTGGCGCGATGGGGCTGGCTTTCTCCGGCTTGCTGGCCGCCTGCACGCCTACTGCCGACCAGGCGGAGCTGGGCTCCCGCGATGTCCCGCTGATCGAGGTCGATGGACTGCAGTTCCGCGATCTCGACAAGGACGGCGCGCTGACGCCCTACGAGGACTGGCGCCTCACGCCGCAGGAACGTGCCGAAGACCTCGTGGCGCGCATGACGCTTGACGAGAAGGCAGGCCAGATGGTGGTCGGCGGGCTGGCCGGCAATGCGCCTCCCGGTGAACCTGCCACCGGCTATGATCTCGATGCTGTCACCGCGCTGGTGGCCGAAACCGGCGTCACCCACGTGATCTCGCGGCTGGCGACGGGTAATACCGCGCTCGCCGAAGCCAACAACGCCGTGCAGCAGGTGGCCGAGAACGGCCGCCTCGGTATTCCCGCCGTCATCATGACCGATCCGCGCCACGGCTTTACCGAGCTTGCCGGGGCCAGCGTGGAGGGCGGCCAGTTCGCCCAGTTCCCCAACGGCGTAGGCATTGCCGCGCTCGACGATCCGGCCTTTGCCGAAACCTACGGCGCACTGGTGCGCGGAGACCTGCGCGCCACCGGCTTCACCATGCTGCTCGGCCCGCAGATCGACCTTGCCACCGAACCGCGCTGGCCGCGCAATTTCGACACTTTCGGCGAGGATGCCGACATTTCCGCGCGCACTGCCGAAGCTTTCGTTCGCGGCTTGCAGGGCGGCCCCGATGGCGTGGAGGCGGACGGAGTTGCTGCCATCATCAAGCACTTCGCGGGCTATTCGGCCTCGGCCACGGGGTTCGATGCGCACAATTACTACGGTCGCCACTCGCGCCTGAATGCGGAGGAGTGGGAACAGCATATCCGCCCCTTCCAGGGTGCACTGGCAGCCAGTCCTGCAGGCGTCATGCCTGCCTATTCGATCCTGCAGGAGCTGGAGCTGGACGGCGCGCCGATGGAGCAGGTGGGCGTCGGCTACAACCGCTACCTGCTGAACGACGTGCTGCGCGGCGAGCTGGGTTTCGAGGGCGTGATCCTGTCCGACTGGGCCATCACCAGGGATTGCAGCAGCGAGTGCGTGGAAGGCCATCCCGAAGGCGAGCCGCCTAGCTTTGCCACGGTTTCCACCGCCTGGGGTGTGGAAGACCTGAGCGAGGCCGAACGCTTCGCCAAGGGTGTGCAGGCGGGTCTCGACATCTTTGGCGGGGTGGACGATCCTTCGCCGCTGGTCGAGGCAGTCGCAAGCGGCTTGCTCGACGAAGCACTGGTCGACGCGGCGGTAACGCGGGTGCTGGTGCAGGCCTTCGAACTGGGGCTGTTCGAAAACCCCTTTGTCGATCCGGCGCTGGCCGAAACCGAGATCGGCACACCTGACGAATGGGCCATGGGCCTGCAGGCACAAGCGGAATCGATGGTGCTGCTGGAGATGGAAGGAAATGCCGCTCTTGCCGAAGGCACTAGGGTACTGCTGTTCGGGGTAAATGAAGAGGCTGCGCGCGCGGCGGGACTGGAGCCGGTCAGCAATGCCGCCGAGGCAGACGTCGCCGTGGTGCGCACGCGCTCGCCGTCGGAAATGCTGCATCCGCAGTACATATTCGGTTCGATGCACCAGGAAGGCAGCCTTGCCTTCCCGTCAGACCATCCGGCGCTGCAGTTCATGAATGGCTTGCCGGCGGACCTGCCGGTCATCGCCGACGTGCAGCTGGATCGTCCAGCAATCCTCGTGCCGTTCAAGGATCGCGCCTCGACGCTGTTCGCCAGTTTCGGTGCCAGTGACCGAGCGTTCCTCGACGTACTGACCGGACAGGCCACGCCGCGCGGCAGCCTGCCGTTCGAACTGCCAAGCTCGATGGCCGCGGTGGAGGCGCAGCGTCCCGGGGCCGCCGCCGACAGCGCGGACCCGCTCTATCCGCTGGGATTTCGCCACGGCGGCACATAGCCACGCTTGGGCTGGCTCAAGAAACGGCCATATTGAGCGGAGCCGCCTTGCTTCCCATCTGGGGGGCAAGGAGAAAAGCCATGATTGAACTCCGCCCTTTCGATAGCCTCGGCGGTGCCAACCACGGTTGGCTGGATACCAAGTTCCACTTCTCGTTCGCCGACTATTTCGAGCAGTCGCGCCTGCACTGGGGTGCCCTGCGCGTGTGGAACGACGACCATATCGCCGCCAAGAGCGGCTTCCCGCCGCATCCGCACAAGGACATGGAGATCATCACCTATGTCCGCGAGGGCGCGATCTCGCACCGCGACAGCCTGGGCAACGAGGGCCGCACCGAAGCGGGTGACGTGCAGGTGATGAGCGCAGGCAGCGGCATCCAGCATGCCGAGTTCAACCTCGAGGACGAGGACTGCCGCCTGTTCCAGATCTGGATCCTGCCGGACAAGGACAAGCTGGGGCGCGAACCTTCGTGGGGTGCCAAGCCGTTCCCCAAGGACGACCGTTCGGGCCGCTGGGTCACGCTTGCCAGCGGGCGCGATGGCGACAATGACGCCCTGCCGATCAACGCTGATGCCCGCGTGCTGGGCGCCACGATCAAGGCGGGCGAAACGCTCGACTACGATCTTGGCGGCCGCAAGGGCTACCTCGTGCCAGCTACGGGCAAGCTGGAGATCGGCGGCCAGCTGGTGAACACCCGCGACGGTGCGGCGCTGGCTGACATCGACACCCTCAGCGTCACCGCGCTGGAGGACAGCGAAGTGGTGCTGGTGGAAACCGCCTGAACAAGCGAAGCCTGACCACATGAAGAGGGCCGCGTCCTTCAAGGCGCGGCCCTTTTCCGTGGCCGACTATTCGTGCCTGAGCGCGTCGATCGGGTCGAGCTTGCTGGCCCGGTGCGCGGGGTAATAGCCGAAGATGATCCCCATCACGGCGCTGAACACGAAGCTCAGGATGTTGACCGCGGGATCGAAGATAAACGGCAGGTCGATGGCGCTGGCCAGCAGGATCGAAAGCCCGAAGGCGAGGCCGATGCCCAGCAGGCCGCCGAAGCAGCACAGCACCACCGCTTCGGTGAGGAACTGCAGCCGCACTTCGCGTGCGAGAGCGCCAATGGCGAGGCGGATGCCGATCTCGCGGGTCCGCTCGGTCACGCTGACAAGCATGATGTTCATGATGCCGATGCCGCCCACCAGCAGGCTGATGCCGGCGATCACCGTCACCACCGCGGTCATCACGCCGGTCACCTGGTTCACGGTGTCGTTGATCTCTGCGGTGTCGACGATGTTGAAGTCGTTGGGTTCGTCTTCCTGGATCACGCGGCGTTCGCGCAGCAGGTCGATCAGCTGCTGCTGGATCGAGGCGCTGGAAAAGCCCGGATCGTACTTCACCACGAAGAACTGCACGTCGGTGTTGCCGATGAAGCGGCGCTGCACCGTCTTCAGCGGCATGAACACCACGTCGTCGGCATCGTTGCCGCCGCCGACCGCATTGGCGCGTTCGTCGATCATGCCGATCACCTGGCACGAGACATTGCCGAGGCGCATCTGTTCACCGATCACCCGGCCTTCGACGAAGATCTCCTCGACGATCTTGGGGCCGACGATGCAGACGCTTTCGCCGCGTGCCATTTCGCGGTCGGAGAAGGGGCGGCCCTCGATGATCTCGATCGACTGTGCATCGAAGAACTCGTTGTCGCCGCCCTGGACCGTGGTGCCCCAGTCCTGCCCGTTGTGGAAGGCAGTGGTCGACGACTGCACCGATCCGGCAGCGCCTTCGACGCCCGGGATCTGCATTTCGACGGCGCGGATATCCTCGTCATCGAAGGGCGGCGGTGCGATGTTGGGATCGACGCGCTGCGGGAAAATGATGAACACGTCCGAGCCGAGCCCGGCAATGTCTTCCTGCACGTCAGCCGTCAGGCCGCGGCCCAGCGTGACCATGGTGATAACGGCCGCGACACCGATGATGATGCCCAGCGTCGTCAGGAAGCTGCGCAGCAGGTGGCGGCGGATTTCCCGCAGTGCGAGCAGCATGGTGGCGCCGATCATGCCGAGCATCAGGCGTGCTCCGCCAGCGGGGTGCCGGACTTGTGTCCGCGTTCGATGCGTTCGACCAGCCCGTCGCGGAAGTGGACAATGGTCTTGGCATATTCAGCCATTTCCATTTCGTGCGTCACCATCAGGATGGTGATGCCGGTCCGGTTGAGCCGTGCAAGCAGTTCCATGATTTCCAGCGAGCGTTCGGTGTCGAGGTTGCCGGTCGGCTCGTCCGCCAGCAGCACGTCGGGCTGGGTCACCAGTGCGCGGGCGATGGCGACGCGCTGCTGCTGGCCGCCGGACAGTTCTGCCGGGGTGTGGTCAGCCCATGGCAGCAGGCCGACCTGGTCCAGCGCGTGTTCGGCAGCTTCCTGCCGGGCCTTCTTGCTTTCGCCGCGATAGAGCAGCGGCAGCTCGACGTTCTCCAGCGCGCTGGTGCGGGCGAGCAGGTTGAATCCCTGGAACACGAAGCCGAGGTAGCGCCGCCGCAGCAGGCTGCGCTGGTCGCGGGTGAGCGCCTGGACTTCGACGCCGCGGAACTTGAACACACCGCTGGTGGGCACGTCGAGGCAGCCGAGGATGTTCATCGTCGTCGACTTGCCCGAACCCGATGGCCCCATCACCGCGACGAAATCGCCGCGTTCGATGATCAGATCCACGCCCTTCAGCGCCTGGAACGCGGCTGCGCCCATGCCGAAGGACTTGGTGATCCCTTGCAGTTCGATCAGCGGCGGGTTGCTCACTCTTCAGTAGCTCCCACGCCGGTGACGACTTCCATCCCCGGTTCCAGCTCGTCCGAGGTGACCACCGTCAGGCGGCCATCGGTGCGGCCGGTCACGACCTCGATGGAGCGCAGCTCTCCGTCTTCTTCGACCACGTGGACCGTTTGCCTGGAGCCGACCCCTATGGATGCTTGCTCTTCCTGGTCGAGGCCGAATTCCTGGTTGCCGAAGATGCTGTCGGCCTCTTCTTCCTCGCCCGGATCGAAGCGCAGGGCACCGTTGGGCACGAGCATGGAGACGCCCGTGCTCTGGGTGGAAATAGTGGCCGTGGCCGTCATGCCGGGACGCAGCAGGCCCTCTTCGTTGCTCACGATCAGGCGGGCTTCGTAGCTCACCACCTGTTGGCCGCTTTGCTGCTGCTGGCCGGTGAGGGCGATGTTGTTGGAGGCAAGGTCGACCCGCTCCACCGTCGCGGGGAAGCGGCGGCCGGGGTAGGCGTCGACGGTAAAGCCGGCTTCCTGGCCCGGTTCCACCTGCCCCACGTCAGCCTCGTCGATGGAAACGCGCAGCTGCATCGTCACGAGGTCTTCGGCCAGCACGAACAGCGTTGGCGTGTTGAAGCTGGCGGCCACGGTCTGGCCGGGTTCGACCTGGCGGGCGAGCACCACGCCCGATACGGGCGAGCGGATCACCGCGCGGTCGCGGTTGGTCTGGGCCGTGGCCAGCTGAGCCTGGGCGCTGGAGACATTGGCGCGGGCGCTGGCGACAGCGGCCTGGCCGCGGCGCACGGCGGCTTCGGCCTGGTCGATCTCGGACTGGCTGGGCACGCGGCCGTCGGACAGGCGGAAGACTTCGCGCAGGCGTTCCAGCTGGGCGGTGTCGGCTTCCAGCGTTGCCAGTGCCTGGTTCACGCTGGCGCGCGCGGCATTGAGGTTGGCGCGGCCCTGGGTGATCTGGTCCTCGATCACGTCGGTGTTGATGCGCGCCAGCACTTGGCCGCGGGTCACCTGGTCGTTCACGTCCACCAGCACGTCGTCGATGCGACCCGAAACTTCCGAACCGACTTCGACCTGGTTGGTCGGGCGCAGGTTGCCGGTGGCTACCACGGACAGGTCGAGCGAGCGCTCTTCCACCGGGGCAGTGATATAGTTGGGGCGGTTGTCGCCGCCGCCCATCACGACTTGTGCCGCGATCAGCAGCAGGATCACTACGCCGACGACCCAGACCCAGCGGCGCTTGTACCATTTGCGCGGCTTGCCGGAATCCAGGTATTCTCCGATGTCCTGTTCGGTGGTGGTGTCGGTCATTGTGCGGTCCTGTCGCTGGCACCGGTGGCGGTGATGGTGGCATCAGCCACCGGGGGAATGTCGAGGTCGGCCTGAGCAAGTTCTGCTGGCGTCCAGCCGCCGCCCAGCGCCTGGGTCAGGCGAACGAAGGCGATGGCGCGGTCTGCTTCGGCAGTCACCAGCTGGTTGCGCGCCGAAAGCAGCTGGTTCTCGGAAGTCAGCAGCACCTGGAAGTCGGTGAGGCCCGCCTGATACTGGCTGCGCGCAAGCAAGGCGGAATTGTTGGCCGCGTCGAGCGCTTCTTCATTGATGACGACGCGTTCCTGTGCGGTGCGCTGGTCGACCGCGGCGGTCTCCACGTCTTCCAGCGCGCCGAGGATTGTCTGCTCCCAGGTGGCGAGCGAGGCGCGGGCACCGGCTTCGGCGCTGTCGACCTGCGCCGCGGTGCGGCCACCATCGAAGATCAGCTGGCTGACGCTGCCGACAATGCTGCCGGCGATAATGTCGAACAGGCTGCCCGCGTTTACGGGGCCGGTGCCGATCGAACCGCGCAGGCGGACCAGCGGCAGCAGCTGCGCGCGGGCGACGCCGATGCGCGCCGTGCTGGCGATCAGCGAGGCTTCGGCGCTGCGCACGTCCGGGCGGCGGTGCAGGACCTCGGCAGGCGCTTCGAAACCTGCGAGCAAGGGCGGCTGCGGCACCATGTTCTGTTCGTCAGCCATGATGGCGGCGAGCACGCGGCCCGGCGGTTCGCCGATCAGCGTGGAAATGGAGTTGGCAGTGGAGGTCAGGCTCGATTCGAGCCGCGGAATACTGGCGGCGGTCTGTGCCCGCTGGGTACGCGCCTGCTCGACATCGAGGCTGGAGACCAGCCCTGCCTGGTTGCGCCAGCGCGCGATCTGCAGGTTGTCGTCCTGGATCGCCAGCGTCTCGCGGGCGATGGCCAGCTGCTGCGCGGTGGAACGCGCGTTGATGGTGCCAATGGCAACCTGACCCACAATCAGCCGCTGCAGGTCTGCCAGGTTGTATCCGGATGCGGCGAGGTCGCCTTCGGCAGCGGTCACGCTGCCGGAGATCTGGCCGAACAGGTCCATTTCCCACGAGGCGTCGGCGCCGAGGTTGAACTGCACGCCGTCGCGGGAGAAGTCGCCGATGTCGCGGTTGGCCCCGCCGCTGGCCGAGACCGAGGGCAGGTAGCCCGCCCGCGCCTGCACCAGCGAGGCGCGCGCCTGTTCAAGCCGGGCGGCGCTGGCGGCGATATCGCGGTTCTCGACGATGGCCTGTTCGACGAAGCTGGTGAGCAGCGGATCGTCCAGCATCGTCCAGTATTCGGTGAGGTCGGTGCTGATCGGGGCCGGGTCGGAAACCTGCCAGTCGGCGGGCACTTCGACCGTCGGCTGGGCGATATCCACGGCAGGCGTGGCGCAGGCACCCAGCGCCAGCGACGATGCGGCAAGCAGCAGGCAGGTATGTGCCGTTGTCTTGCGCTTCATAGGTTTAGCCCCAATTCTTCCCAATTCGATCCCGGGAGTGCCTTACTTCGCTGCACGACTTGCTCCAAGAGCAGGGTTGTAACATTGAGTAACTCCCCGCAAAGGCGTGTCTTCTGCGCAACCAAGTGAATTACTTGCACTCTTTCCGTATCCTCCTGTTGAGCCTGCTGGTGGCCTTTTTCGCCTTCGCCCGTCCGGCGAGTGCGCATCCGGCACCGTTCAGCTACCTCGACCTGCAACTGCACGAACAGTCGATCGACGGTTCGCTGACAGTGCATACGATCGACGTCGCCCATGAACTTGGTTTCGAGGAACCGCAGACCCTGCTCGACGAAAGTGTGTTAGCGTCTCAATACAGCAACATCAAGACCCTGCTGGAACGGCGAATCGTGCTGACGGGGAACGACGGGGTACGAATCGTGGTGGAATTCTCGGGTGTTACGGCCTTGCCCGCGGACGACGCCCTGCGACTCACCTTCAGTGTTGCCGCGCCGCCACCGCCTGCGCTCACCGTGGAAACGGCGCTGTTTCCCTACGATCCGGCGCACCAGACTTTCGTCAATATCTACGAGGGCGGCGAGCTGCGACAGCAGTTCCTGTTCGGCCGGGATGCCAGCCCGCAGACCCATTACGCGGGGACCGCAGCAGGTGCGCTGGCCGTGCTCGCGACCTTCGTGCCCAGCGGCGCGCACCACGTGTTGATCGGTCCGGACCACGTATTGTTCATTATCGGCCTGATCCTGCTCGGTGGATCCTTGCGGCGCCTGGCGCTGATCGTCACCGCCTTCACGCTCGGCCATTCGGTGACGCTGGCGCTGGCGGCGACGGGTGTCTTCTCTCCGCCCGCCTGGCTGATCGAACCGGTGATCGCGCTGTCCATCGTGGTGGTGGGCGTCGACAACCTCTTGCGCAAACCGGGCCAGAAGGACCTGCGCGCACTGTTCGCCTTGCTCTTCGGCCTGATCCACGGTTTCGGCTTCGCCTTCGTCCTGCGCGAGTTTGGCTTGCCGCAGGATAGCCTTGCCTGGTCGCTGCTGGCCTTCAACATCGGCGTCGAGCTGGGCCAGCTCGCTATCGTCATTCCGGTTGCCCTGGCGCTGGCATGGTTGCGGGCACGGCATCCCAAGCTCTCGGGACGCATTGTTACAATTGGCTCGCTTGCGGTGATCGCCGCTGGTGTCTACTGGTTCGTTGACAGAGTCCGGATTTTGGGAGGCGGATAGAATGAAGCGCGCAGCAGTGCTTGGTACAATCGTGTTGGGCGGCGTTGCCGTCACTGGCCTCATGGCGCAGGGACTGCCGCCGATCGAACCGATCGAGCAGGTCAGTGAGGACGTGTACAAGATCCAGGGCGCCGGCGGGAACACCGTTGTCTTTGTCCGCGAAAACGATGTTGTGCTGATCGACACGAAGCTGCCGGGCCAGGGCGAAGGTATCCTCGAACAGGTCCGTTCGATCACCGACAAGCCGGTGACCATGGTGATCAACACCCATTCGCACCCCGACCATGTCGGCTCCAACGCCTGGTTCCGCGAGAATCACGGCGTACAGGTGGTGGCCCACGCCAATTCCGCCGCGCGCATGACGGCAGAGACCGAAGGCCCGTTCCCGCCCAACGAGGTGGACACGGAGTTCTCCACCTACCGAGCGATTGGCGAGGGCGAAGACAAGATCGAGCTGTACTATTTCGGCGCCGGTCATACCGATGGCGATGCCTTCGTCTTCTTCCCCGACGACCGCGTCCTGGCGGCAGGCGACATCTACGCCTGGCACATGAGCCCGCTGATCGATCCGGGTTCGGGCGGCTCCATGCTGGCCCTGCCGACCACGGTGACGGCGGCCTATTACAGCATCCCGGACGCAGAGCAGGTGATTGCCGGTCACGGTGCGGTGCACACGCGCGAGGAGTTCCTCAGCTGGGTCACCTTCAACCGCGGCCTGGTGCAGATCGCCGAGCAGACCGCGCAGACCGGCGGCACTCCCGAAGATGCCCTGGCCCGCCTCGAAGGCGTGCCGAGCTTTGGCCAGTTCCTGGGCGACGACTTGATGCCGGGTCTCGAATATGGCGGCACCCCGCGCGGGCGGGCCTATATCAACCTGATGGTGGCGTTCGAGGAACTGCGCGGCGAGGAACCGCAGCTGCGCATGGGTATCGACCCTGCCGAGATCCCGCCGCGCCAGTAGGTGATGTCCGGCACTTTCGCCGATGACCACGCAGCCCTGCGCGCGGCCTCCCAGCCAGGCGTCGGGCTGTGCACCATCGTCAATATCGAAGGCAGCTTTTCGCGCCGCCTCGGCGCGCAACTGGCGGTGCATGCCGATGGCAGCGTGACCGGAAGCCTTGCCGATGGGTGCCTCGAACAGGAACTGGCGCGCGAAGTGGCGACCGGCGGGGACCGGCGGGTGATCCGCTACGGCGCTGGCTCGCCCAAGATCGACTTCCGCCTGCCTTGCGGTGGCGGCCTCGACATCCTGGTCGACCCCGCGCCTGACAATGTGGCCTCTGCGGCAGTGCTGGCCGAGCTGGAGCAACGCGAAGAGGCGCGGCTGACCCTGCCTGATCCCAGCCCTCTGGGCGAGCGCCGCTTCGTTCCGCAACTGCGGCTGCTGCTGTTCGGCGAGGGGCCGGAACTGGCGGCCATGGCGCACCTTGGCGCGGCTTCGGGCATGGCGGTGGAGACGCACGGGCGCGACGACGGCATGCTGGCCCTGGGCCAGGTGCCCGATCACCTCACCGCAGACCGCTGGACCGCAGTGGTCCTGCTGTTCCACGATCACGAATGGGAACGCGCCATCCTGCAATGGGCGCTCACCACGCCGGCCTTCATGATTGGCGCGCAGGGCGGGGCACCGGCCCGGGCTGCGCGCGAGGCCGAACTCGTGGCGCTTGGCTTTGCGCCCGAGCAGGTCGCCCGCATCGCCAGCCCGCTCGGCACTGTGATGCACAGCCGCGAGCCGCTCGGCCTCGCGCTGTCGGCGCTGGCTTCGATCTCCGGCGAGTACGAACGTCGCCATCCACACCATGCCTGAGCAGCCGCTCGTCGCGGTGCTGGCCGCCGGGCGCGGCAGCCGGTTCGGTGGCGGCAAGCTGGATGTGACCCTCGCGGGCAAGCCGCTGGGACGATGGGTGCTCGATGCGGTGAAAGCGGCAGGCCTTGAGCCGGGTGTGATCGTGGTCGGCCCCGATGTTCCGCACTTCGCCACGGCTGCAGCAGGCTGGCAGCTCGTCACCAATCCGGACCCCGAAGCCGGGCAGGCTGGCTCTGTCGCCCTGGCCGCCGCAGCTGCCGCTGGACGCGCTTTGCTGGTCGCGCTGGCGGACATGCCCTTGGTCGATCCCGATCACTTGCGCCGCCTCGCCGCGAGCGGAGGCAATGCCGCCACACGCTATCCCGATGGCCGCCTTGGTGTGCCTGCCTGCGTCGCAGCGGAGCATGTAGGAAAGCTCGAAGTACTGACCGGTGACAGGGGAGCAGGGCCGATCCTGTCAGGCTTGCCCGATCTTGCCGTGATCGAGGCCGATCCCGATACACTGTTCGATGTCGATACGCCCAAGCAGCTTGCTCAGGTGGCGGAGAGGCTTAGCCGCTAGCCGGGCGACAGCACCGGGTCGCGCGTTCGCGATACGCCGATGTGGTACACCCGCCCCTCGCGCAGCTTGTAGGTCACCTTCACGCCCACTTCGACGAAGTCCCCCTTCGCCAGTGGCGCCACCACGAAGTCGGGCGCGTCCTCGATGGCGGTGAAGCGGCTGGTGCAGTCGACCACGAGCCGTTCGTCGCTGGCGTCGAGATGGTGGATCGTCAGCGTCTCGCGCACGGTCTTGAACATCGCGGTGTAGAAGGCTGCGATCCCGTCAGCGCCTTCGATCTTCGGCACCGATCCCAGCTCCAGCACCACGTCGTCAGTGTAGAACCGCGTGTAGCGCGCCGGATCGCCATTGGAGAAGGCGGCGGCATAGGCGTGGTAGGCGGCGACCTGGCTCGGGTGCCCGCCCAGCGGGGGCAGTGTCGTAACGCCCACGCCCGGCGGCCATGCAGCTGTGGTCAACACCCTCACCTTGCCCTGATCGTCGAGGTCGTAGCGGGCGAGGAACTTCACCGTCAGGCTGTCCCCCGGGTGCACTTCGCCGAAGGGGAAGTCCGCTCGGTGCTTCACCGCGTGGAAGTCCATGTCGATATCCGCGAAGACGGTGTTTGCGTCCTGCAGGTAGTGCTGCACGCGCGGGCATTCGCGCACGCCGTCGTGCGCCCAGGCGAGGAACTCGCGCATGCCGTCCAGCCCGCGGCGCACGCCGCTGGACGAACGCATTTCGCAGTCCTTGGCGAAGAAGCGCTCCACCAACGCCTCATCGTTGCCGCTCAGGAAGCAGTCGAGGTAGGCGGGGTAGTCGAAGCTCAATGCTCGCCTTTCGGAGTTTCCATGATCTCGGTGAGCTGCCCCTGCATGTCCTTGGGATGGACGAAGAAGATGGGCGTACCGTGCGCGCCGATGCGGGTGGGGCCGAGGATACGCTTGCCCATGGCC
Organism: Aurantiacibacter gilvus; assembly: GCF_038289935.1. Lineage (NCBI taxonomy): Bacteria > Pseudomonadati > Pseudomonadota > Alphaproteobacteria > Sphingomonadales > Erythrobacteraceae > Aurantiacibacter > Aurantiacibacter gilvus. The sequence goes on along the minus strand of NZ_JBBYHV010000001.1, from coordinate 1,933,521 downwards.
TCGAACTCGCTGCGCGCGGCTGCGATGTCGGGCACTTCGAAGCAGATGTGGTGCTGCCCGCCCGCCGGGTTCCTGGCGAGGAAGCCCGCGACCGGCGACTGGTCGCTCAAGGGCGAGAGCAGCTCCACCTGCGTGCCGCCATTCGGTGTGTTGACGAAGCAGACGCGCACGCCCTGTTCGGGCAGGTCGAAGGGTTCGGTCACGTCGTCAGCGCCCATGACATTGCGGTAGAAGGCGATGGCCTCCTCGATGTCCGGCACGGCGACGCCCACGTGGTTCATGCGGCCTAGCTGCATTGCTCTCTCCTTTGCCGCGGCCTTAGCGCAAGCCGAGCTTGTCGACCAACTCCCCGATGTTCTCGATCACGAGATCCGGGCTCTTGCCGGGTGGCTGCGCGGCCCATTCCTCGGTCGAGGTCGCCCCGCTGGTGACGGCAATGCCGATCGCCCCGCCTTCGCGCGCCATCTGCATTTCGGCAGTGGCGTCGTCGCCGACAATGCCGACGTCCTCTTTTTCGATGCCAAGCTGGTTGGCGATGAAGTCGAGCGCATGGGCGGAGGGCTTGCCGGTCGGCTGCGGCTCCACCCCGGTCACCCGCGCCACGGCGCCGTTTATGGCGCAGGAGTAGCCGAAGCTGCGGCCTTCCTTGGTGGCGAAGAAGGGCACGTCGGAGGCGGTCAGCACGGCAGCACCCGCCATGGCGGCTTCGCAGGCGGCGTGGATGTGCGGCATCGAGCAGTCGGGATGCCAGGCGATGTAGAGCGCGTCGCAGCCCGCATGGTCCGGATCGTCGGGCGAGACGCAGGTGACGCCCAGCTCGGTCAAGGCCTCGCTCACGCCGTCGGTGCCCAGCACCAGCACGCGCTCGTAGCCCGCATCGCCGATGACCTTGGCGGCGACCGAGTTGGGTGTGAACAGCTTCTCGTCCGGCACCGGCAGGCCGACGGCGCGCAGGCGCGGGGCCTGCACCCGGCTGGCATAGGCGCTGCCGTTGGTGAGCGCGATCCACGGCACGCCGAGATCGTCAAGCTGTGCCAGGGCTTCCGCCGCGCCGGGAATGGCGTCGTAGCTGCCCAGCGCGCGGTTAGACAGGATCAGCGTCCCGTCGAGGTCGAACATGAAGCCCTTAGGCTTACGCATCGTGCAATTCCAATGGGTTAGATGGCAAGGTGTTACAGTTGTGACAGTGTCCAGGGGAAGGAATCAGGGAGTGGGCAAAAGGGGCCTTTTCATGCTTCCCGATTGCCTGACCCGCGCGCTGTAGGAAAGCCGTTCACGCCTCCACGTCCAGCGAGAAGTCGTCCTTCTCGATCGAGAATTCGTCGATATCCTCGCGCGCCAGCACTTCGCGCAGCAGGTTCATAAGCGGGACCTTCTTCGGGTCGTAGTGACGCTCCGCCGGGCCGGCCGCCTGCATGGTATCGACCAGGTTCTGCGGCATGGTGGCGCGCAGCAGGAATTCCTCGTCGGACAGGTTCTCGCCCAGCTTGCTGCGCAGCGTCTTCAAGTCGGCCATGCCGGTCTCGGCTTCCAGCTCCCTGGTGCGCGGGTTGGCCATGATGCGGTCCATCACCTCGGGATCGACCGGGGCATTGGGCCGCCCGAACTTGCCGATGGCAAAGCGGATGATCTCGTCGGGAATTACCCCCCAGCGTTCTTCGCCCGAGTTTTCGGCAGTCACGTTCATCACCGCCTGCGTCTGCAGCATCTGCGCGAAAGGTGTCATCACGATCGGCCAGCCCAGTTCCCGCCGTACGCGGCCCATTTCCTCGATCACCGCGCCTTCGAGTTCGGGTACGCCCTGGTCCGCGAGGTGGCGGCGCATGGTGCCGACCATGCCGCCGGGCAGGTTGTGCTGGAAGTAGGCGGCATCGAAATGCATCGCCTCGCCCTTGGGCAGGTTCTCGGCATCGGCGATGGCGGTGAACCAGTCGGCAATCTCGTCCACGGCCTCGTCGTCGATATCGACCGTGTGGCCCAGCGCCCGCAGGTTCGCCACGGTGCGTTTCACAGAGGGATGCGAGGTGCCGCTGGCGAGGCCGCCGCTGGCGCATTGCAGCGCGGTGATGCCCATGTCGGCGGCTTCGCAATAGGCCTGCTCGGCAAGGCCGATGGTGGAATGCGAGTGCAGTTCCAGCGGCTTGTCGCCGATCTCGGCCATGATCGCGGGCACCAGCGTCTGCGCGCGCTTGGAGGTGAGCAGGCCGCCAGGGTCCTTGATGTAGAGCGCGTCGATGTCGGCACTCTCCGCCATGGTGCGGGCGGCAGCGGCATAGTGCGCGTCGTCGTGGATCGGGCTGATCGAGAAGACCAGCGCGCCCACCACCTGCTCGCCGCCTGCGCGCTTCACCATGCGCGCGACTTCGACATTGCTGGCGGCATCGTTCATCGGGTCCGCCAGGGCGAAGCGGCGGATGCCATTGGTCGCCAGCGTCTTGAAGGCCAGTTCCATGAAGTCGGGTGTGGCGGTTTCCCAGGCGATGAAGCGGAAGCCGGTGGAGAGAAACTGCAGGGGCGTGTCCTTGCAGATATCCGCCATGCCGCGGATGCGGTCCCACGGGTCCTCGTGCTTGTAGCGCACGGCCACGCCCATGTGGGTAGAGGTGGTGAAGTCGATGGCGGAAAAGCCCGCGCGCTCCATCGCCGGGGCAATGGTCAGCGTCTTGGCGGTGTCGATTCCGGTGGCTCCCCACAGGCACTGGTTGCCGTCGCGAAGGCTTGTTTCGACGATGCGGATATTGGCCATCAGTCCACCTTCACCCGGATGATCGCGTCACCCTTTTCGATGGCGCTGCCGTTCTCCGCGAGCACGGCGACGACCGTGCCGGACACGCCCGCGCGCACCGAGTTCATCAGCTTCATCACCTCGATGATGCCGACCACGGTGTCGGGTGTGACGCGGTCGCCCACGGCCACGAAAGGGTCTTCGCCCGGACGCGGCGCAGCATAGAAATTGCCGAGCAGCGGGGCGGGCACGTCGACTTCGCCTGCGGCGGCGGCATTGGCGGGCGCGGGGTCGCTGGCAGGAGCAGCGGCGGGCGCTGGTGTCTCTGCGGCAACCGGCTCTTCGTCCTCGTCATCGTCCGCCACCCAGCGGCCGCCGCCACCGCCGTCACGTCGGATCTTGAGGCGGAAATCGCCCAGCTTGAGGTCCAGCGAGCTGAAATGCGATTCACCCAGCAGGCGGGCAATCTCGGAAACGTCCTTGCCCGAAAGGCTCATTTCTTCGCCCCACCGGTGAAGATGCCCATGACGTGGCTCATGGCATTGGTGCCGGGCGCGACGACGGGCTTGGCCTCGGCATCCTTCATCGCCCAGACCGTTTCCGGACGCGATTGCAGCAGCAAGACCTTGCCGTCCTTGTCCAGCGCCCACTCGATATCCTGCGCCTTGCCGTAATGCTTCTCGATCCTCCGTCCGACTTCGCGCAGCGCCATCAGTTCGTCGTCGGTGAGGCAGGGCGAATGGCGCTTGTCGTCCTCGTTCTCGACCTCGACGATACCGCCGTCTTCGGCGGGCACCTGCCGCGCGTGCTTGTCGGAAATCTCGCGGCTTGAGATCTCGCCGGTGATCTTGCCGATCACCCATTTGTCCGGTGTCACCTCGCCGGACACCACGGCCGAACCGAGGCCCCAGGCGCCTTCGATGGTGATCACCGACTTGTCGCCCGTAGTCGGGCTGCGGGTGAACATGACCCCGGCGCAGCGCGCGTCGACCATGCGCTGGCAGACCACGGCCATGGCCACGCCCTCTTCCGGGAAGTCCTGCTTGCGGCGGTAGGTCATGGACTCGACCGAGTAGAGCGAGGCCCAGCATTCGCGCACGTAGTAGATCATCGCCTCGGCATCGAGCACCCACAGGAAGGTGTCCTGCAGCCCCGCGAAGCTGGCATCCTCGGCATCTTCGGTGGTGGCGGACGATCGCACCGCGACCGGCTGGCCATCAGCACAAAGTTCGCCGTGGGCCGTGCGCAGGGCATCCTCCACCTCGGCTGGCATGGCTTCGCCCATCACGCGGGCGCGCAGCTGTTCGGACAGCTTGGTGGCTGCGCCAAGGTCGTTCGGGTCGAGCGCCTCCACCCTGGGGCGGATCGGCTCGATCTTTTCCAGTTTCTCGAGGAACTGCTCGAAGGCGGCGGTGGTGACGACGAAGCCGGGCGGCACGTCGATGCCCGCCTGCGTCAGCTCGCCCAGCGAGCCGCCCTTGCCGCCCACCGTGGGGCGGTCGGCAATGCCAACATCCTTGAACCAGGCTACTGCTTGCATGGGTCAGGCGTCCTCGAGCGCGGGTTCGTCATCGAGAATGGTCACCGTGCCCTTGCCGCCGTCGACGCGGATGCGCTGGCCGTCCTTGATGCGGGTGGTGGCCTTGCCGGTGCCGACCACGGCGGGCAGGCCGTATTCGCGCGCGACGATGGCCATGTGGCTCATGCTGCCGCCGATGTCGGACACGGCTGCACCGATCTTCTGGAAGATGGGCGACCAGGTCGGGTTGGTGACCTGGCAGACCAGGATGTCGCCCTGCTGGATGCGGCCGATCTCGCTGACCGACTTGACCACGCGTGCCACGCCTTCGACCACGCCCGAACAGGCGGCAAAGCCCTTCAGTTCCTTCTCGTTCTCCGACCCGTCGTCGAGCCAGGAATCGAGGTTCTCGCGGGTAATGCCCCAGAGCATGTTGATCGCCGGATCGTCGATGGCGTCAGGCACGTTGCCGAGCGCGGGCGGGGTGGTGTGCTTGTCCCACTCGGCAATCGCCGCCTTGCGCTGCGCCACCAGGGCGGGCCAGTGCCGCGGGCCGCGCGGTTCTGCACCAACGCCCCACGACAGCATCAGGTCGATGATCGCGCTTTCCAGCTCGAACTGGGTAAGGTGGAACACGTCCTCCTCGCGCCCGTCGGGTCCGAAGAAGTCGTGTTCCGCCAACAGGGCACCGAATTCCCTGATCTTGTTGAAGAACAGGTTCGTATACCAATGCTCGCAGTAGAACTTGTGACCCTCGACATAGGGGAAGACCCGGTGCGCGAGGGTGATCAGCTCGTCGTAGGCGGCCTTCTCCTCCTCGGTGTCGAGCAGGTCGCGGTAGTCCGCCACCAGCTGCTCACGCTCTTTGATCAACTGCTCGGTCGGGCGCTCGATATTGGTGCCGGCCTTGATCTTCTCGATATAGCCCGGCAGCGCCGCGAAGGGCAGCGAGAGGTCGTCCTGCCAGCTGCGGTGATAGTGATAGAAGCCATCGCCCGAGGAGACGTTGAACCACGGATCGCGGCTGGTCTCCAGCTCGCCGAGCCAGTCCTTGCCGTTCTCTCCCACGGCATCGAGATCGGCCAGCACCTGGTCGATATCCATGTTGTCGGTAAAGTGATGGTCCACGCCGAGTTCCACCGCGCGGCGGGCGAGGCGCTTCACCTCTTCGTCGGGGCGGAAGATCTCGGCTTCCATGCCGGCCACCATGCGGCTGATCGCCTGGTCGGAAATCTCCGGGAAGGCCTTCTTGCAGAATTCGAAGAAGGTCATGTAGGCACCGTAGCCGAGCAGCAGGAACTCGAAGTGGTGGTGCCACATGCGGTGGTAGCCTTCGATCTGCTGCTGGTAGACTTTCAGCAGGTCGTGGCTGGCGGGAACGGCGTCGCCTTCCTTGAAGGTTTCCACCGGCTCGTACTTCGGCAGCGCGGGGCTGGGCAGGGCCTGCGCCTCCGCGATCAGCGCCTTCATCTTGTCTTTCCACTGGGCGTAGAGGTCTTCCCAGTTCTCGTAGTAGTAGAAGGCGCGCTGCTGGAATTCCCCGACCCGCTCGGCGATCTCGTCCGGATCGGTCACCACCACGCCGCCGATGTAGACGCGGCCGTTGATAATGCGGTGATCGACCCCCTTGGCCGTGGGCAGCACGTGCACGCGGGTGTTGAAGGCGCCCATGGCGACATAGGCCGCCTCTGCCGTGATCATGTCGAAATGATGCATCGGTTCGGGGAAGTGCATAGAGTTGTAGAACCAGAACTTCTGGTCATCCTCGGGCACGAACTGCGTGTAGTAGGGGTAGGCGGCTTGGGCTTCCTCGGTTCCGGGCACGACCTTGATCGAGCTGGGAAGCGGGAATCCTTTGGCGTCGGTCGACATGATGTGGCATCCTCTTGCTTGCGCCTGGCCTCAGGCGGCGCGCAGGGTTGTCCCCTGTCATTACCGCCAAGGCTACGCCTCACCGATCTTTTGTGAAAGGACTCTCGCGCAAGTCCAATTGGACAAAAGCGCAGGCGTTTTTGTCTGGATTTGGCTAGCGGGAGACGTCGCGGGCGAATGCGGCGAGATCGTCCAGCACCGGTGTGCGAGAGCGCAAGGGGCGTGACAGGCGGATCAGGATATCGATGTGGTCGACGTCGGGGTATTCCACCATGCGCGCTTCCACTCCCGCTTCGCTCAGCACGGCTTCCAGCGCTGCGGAATTGCGCGGCTTGACGGTCGTGTCGTCCGCCCCGTGCAGCAGCAGGGCGGGCGGATCGTCTGCCCCGACCCAGGAAACCGGCTGGGTCTCCGGCAGGTCCGGCCAATCGCCAAAGGCGGCGCGGGTGGAATCGGTGTCGAGCGGCAGGAAGTCGTATGGGCCTGCCAGCCCCACGAAGCCGCGTATGCTGGCGCGATCCTCGCCCAGCCAGCGCTCGTCATAGGCGAGCATGGCAGCGTTGTAGGCGCCCGCCGAATGGCCCGACAGCACGATCCGCGCGGGGTCGCCGCCATAGTCGGCGACATTGGCGCGGGCCCAGCGTACCGCCAGGGCCGCGTCCTCGACAAAGCCGGGATAGCGAACCTCTGGCACCAGCCGGTAATCCGGCATGACCACGACAAACCCCTGCGCCGCCAGCGCCCGGCCAGCGAAATCGTAGCCATGGCGCGTCCCGCTGTTCCAGCTTCCGCCGTAGAAAAAGACGATCACCGGCAGGTTCTGCGCCCCGCCGCTGGGCGCGTAGATGTCGAGCTGCTGGCGCGGGTGCTGGCCATAGGCCAGGTCGCTGACCACTGCACGGCTGGAGGAATCCTTGGGCACCAGCGTGTTGAAGGTATGCAGCGGGGAGACGAGGTAGCCGATTCCCAGCGCCAGCACGCCGAGCAGGACCACAACAAGGACCACCTTCAGCACGATTCAGCTCTGCGGCGGGTGCCCGGCACGCCATTCGCTCGGCGTGATGCCGAAGCGCTTGCGGAACAGCCGGGTGAAATAGCCGGGATCGAGGAAGCCGCTGCGATAGGCGACGTCGGCCACCGGGAGGCTGCGGGCGCGCGGGTCTGCCAACAGGTCGCTTGCGCGCTCCAGCCGCATGGCGTTGAGTTCCTGCACGAAACTGGTGCCGCTGCCGGCCAGCAGCGTCTGCAGGTAGCGCTTGGAAATGCCGCAAGCCTCCGCCACGCGCTCGGGCGACAGGGCAGGGTCGGCATAGTCGCTTTCGATCCGCCGCAGGATGCGCCGCGCCAGCTGGCCGCGATGCGGTGTGCAGGTGTTGGTATCCTCGAACCCGGTCGCCAGTGCCAGCAGACTGCCGATCTGTTCGGCGATAAGCGGGCGCGGCAGCGGGGCTACATCAAGGCCGTCCATCAAGGTTTCCAGCAGGGCGCCCAGCGGCCGGCCCCAGCCTTCGCGCGTGTCGATGGGCCGCCCGAGCAGCGCACCGGGATCGGGCAGGTGCCGCTCCAGCCATGGCTGCGGCATCATCAGGTCCAGCGCCTCGTGCTCGGTGCGCATTTCCATCTGGTAGAAGCGGCGATTGTCGAGCAGCACGAACTGGCCGGGTTCGATGGTGAAGCTCTTGCCCTCCATTAGCGTCTTCATCGCGCCCCTGCGTGAATAGACCAGCTGGATCGAAGGCGAGGCACGACCGGCGCTGCCTTCGGTGCCGGTGTGGGTCACGCGTTGGGCGGGGGCGTAAAGGTGCAGCAGCCGCAGTTGCCCGATGCCGTGGCTGATCCAGCGGGCGGAGAAAGAGTCGGCGTCGAACACCTCCACTTCGATGGGCGCAATGGTGCTTGCCGCCCATTCGCGCCACTGGCTTATCGCCTGCCCGGTCGCTAGACCTGCCGAGGTCCAGCTTTCGGCATCCTTGCTTGGCGGCACTCCCATGGGGACAATTTATCCCGCAAAAAGTCCTGCTTGGCAATCTCGGTTGAGTGCATTTTCTGCAAGACGTGGTCTGACGGGGGGAGAGACGCCGCGGCAGCCACTGCAAATACGGTCGCCAGTGGCAGGACTTGATCCTGCTGGCGACGATCAGCATCCCGATGCCGGGCATCAACCCGCTGGTGTCAGGCACCGAGGGTTGGGCGCAGTTCGCCTACTGGCTGGGCGACCTCGTCCATTACCGCGAGGTCTTGGCTGTCAGCTGACGGACAGGGGAGCGTCGCTGAAGCGAAAGCTCGACGCCGTAATCGCGCCGAAGAAATCGTCCTGGTGGTAGGACAGGTGCGCCTTGTCCTGCGAGGCGGCGCCTACGGCCACGTGCAGCGGCATCAGGTGATCCTCGCGCGGGTGGACCTGCCGGGCGGCGGGAGCCTTCTCCCATTCGAGCAGGGTATCGGCGCGCGCTTCTCCCACCTCGCTCAACAAGGCCCGTTGCAACCAGCCATCGAAAGCGCGCGAGGCGTCGCGGCCCTGCGGCCCCATGGCGCGCAGGTTGTGGAAGCTGAGCCCGCTGCCCACCACCAGTACGCCTTCGCCGCGCAAGGGAGCGAGCAGCTTGCCCGCTGCGACATGCAACGCCGGGTCGTAGTCCTTGCGGATCGACATCTGCACGATCGGCATTTCGGCTTCGGGATAGATCGCCTGCATCAGGCTGAAGGTGCCATGGTCGAAGCCGCGCTCCTCGTCGACATTCGCGGCCATGCCGCCATCACGCAGCAGTCCTGCCGCGCGTTCGGCCAGCGAGGGTAGGCCCGGGGCGGGGTAGGTGATCTCGTAAGTCTCCGCCGGGAAGCCGTAGTAGTCGTAGATCATGCCCGGTCGCTCGGCGGCGGAGAAGGTGAAGTTCTCGGTCTCCCAGTGCGCCGTCACCACCAGCACCGCGCGCGGGCGCTCGTCCAGCTCACGCCGCAGCGCCTTCAGCGAGGCGTCGAGGACGGCATAGGCCGGGGCCGCGGAGGGCATCCACGGCCATGGTCCGCCGCCATGGCTGAGGTAGTAGGTCGGCAGCCGCAGGGCAGAGGTCGTCTCGGTCATGATCCGCATGTGGTCTGGCCCCTTGCGAGCGGCAATAGAGAAAGACTTTAGCGGCCTCCGCGAAAATGTTTGCGGCCAGCCCATGCTCGGCCCTAGGCTCGCGCCGAAGGAAGAGGAGAATTCCATGGGAAAGAAGTGCCGCCTGATCGCCTGCGAGGAAGCCTGGTCGATCCCCGAAGTTGCCGAAGAATTGCGCAAGATCGCCCGCAGCCCCACGCAAAGCGCGGACAAGCTGCTGGTGGGCGGCATCTACGATGCAGACCACGATTCCAGCGGCTACGGCAAGATGAACTTCCTCCACGGCCTGAAGGATATCGAGGAACAGCGCCTGCCGCAGATGGACCAGTACGGCGTCGACATGCACCTGCTGACGCTGACCGCGCCGGGCGTGCAGATGTTCGATGCTGACACCGCGACTGACCTTGCCGCCCTGGCGAACGACCGCATGGCGGAAATCTGCGCCAAGTGGCCCAAGCGCTTCGCCGGCCTTGGCAGCTTTGCCCCGCACAGCCCCAAGCGCGCGGCCAAGGAAGTCGAGCGCGTGATGGGCGAACTCAAACTCAACGGGCTGGTGGTGAACGGTCACACCAACGGCGACTACTTCGACGATTACCGCTTCTGGCCGATCCTCGAGGCTGCCGAGGCCACCGGCGCGACGCTCTACATCCACCCGCGCGGGCCTTCCGACACGCTCAAGGGTCCGCTGATGGACTATGCGATGGATTCCGCCATGTGGGCCTACGGCGTCGAGGTCGGCACCAACATGCTGCGCATGATGGCCGGCGGCGTGTTCGACCGATTCCCCAACCTGAAAGTCTGCGTTGGCCACATGGGCGAGATGATCCCCTTCTTCATCTGGCGCATCAATTTCATGAACAGTCGCGCGCAGAAAGTGGGCCGCGCGCCCAAGACCGAACGCAGCATGGAGGAATACTTCCGCGACAACTTCGTCTTCACGACCTCGGGCGTCGAAGACCACCTCGCGCTGCGCTATTCGATCGACCGCATGGGCATCGACAACGTCATCTGGGCGATCGACTATCCCTACCAGCCGATGCAGCCGGCGGTGGACTTCATCGAAAGCTTCGACTGCACCGAGGACGAAATGCACGCGCTGTGCCACGGCAATGCGGAACGGGTTTTCCATATCGCGCCAGAGTGAGTAGGACGCTTCGCATGAGCGAAGCACCTCTTGCAGGCATCAAGGTCGTCGAACTGGCGCGTATCCTGGCAGGCCCCTGGGCCGGGCAGGTGCTCGCCGACCTCGGCGCGGAAGTACACAAGGTCGAAAGCCCCGAGGGCGATGACACCCGCAACTGGGGCCCACCCTTCCTCGACCGCGAGGACGGGTCCAAGGACGCGGCCTATTTCCACGCGGCCAATCGCGGCAAGGATTCGATCATTGCCGACTTCAACCGCGCGGACGACCTGGCGCGGGTGCTCGACCTCGTGCGCAAGAGCGACGTGCTGATCGAGAACTTCAAGACCGGCAGCCTCGCCAAGTTCGGGCTCGACTACGACAGCCTGAAGGAGATCAACCCGCGGCTGGTCTATTGCTCGATCACCGGCTTCGGCCACGACGGGCCCTATGCCAAGCGCGCCGGGTACGACTTCATCATCCAGGGGATGAGCGGGATCATGGACCTGACCGGCTTCCCCGACGGCCCGCCCACCAAGATCGGCATGGCCTATGCCGATATCATGACCGGCCTCTATGCCGTGATCGGCGTGCAGGCCGCGCTGCACCAGCGCGAGCGGACCGGGCGCGGGCAGATGGTCGACCTGACGCTGTTCGACGTGATGACGGGCACGCTGGCCAACCAGGCGATGAACTACCTTGCCAGCGGCCGCAGTCCCAAGCGCATGGGCAATGCCCATCCCAATATCGCGCCCTACGAGGCCTTCGAGGCCAAGGACGGCTGGCTGATCGTGGCCGTGGGCAACGACCGCCAGTTCGCCCGCTTTGCCAAGGTGATCGACCTGCCGCTGCGCGATGAGTGGACCACAAATTCGCGCCGGGTGACACACCGCGAGCGCCTGTCCGCTTCGATCGCGCGCCGGATTGCAGAATGGAAACGTGACGACTTGCTCGCGAAGCTGGAAGAGCAGGGCGTGCCCGCGGGCCCGATCAACAACGTGAAGCAGGCGCTGACCGATCCGCAGATCGTCGCGCGCGGCATGGTAGTGGACCTCGACGAGGACGGCCTGCGTGGCCTGCGCACCCCGATCAAGTTTTCCGATGCCGAGCTGGTGCTGGGCAAGCCTTCACCCATGCTGCCGAAACGGGAGGACTGATGGCTCAAGCTGCCAAGAGTCACGACAATGTGCTTGGTGCCGACGCGCGCCCCTCGTTCTTCCCCGTCGATGGCGGGGAAAGCCTGATCGCCCCGCCGCCGGACCGGCTGGGGCAGGCCGTGCGCTTTGCCGCGCGCTCGCTGTCGGTGATGCAGAAGGAAGGCCTCGTCGCCTCTTCCGCCAGCGGACAGGTGTGGCGCGTGGTGTCGGACGAGGGCGCTTACCTCGACGGGTTCAACGAGGCGCCGTGCCCGCTCAGCTTCCTCACCGTGGGCATGGTCTCCAGCTACATGACCGAACTGCTGGCCCTGGCCGAGCAGCGCGGCATTGCTATCGACCATGTCGAGCTGGTGCAGGACAACTACTACACGATGAAAGGATCGGCGCTGAAGGGCACCATGACCGGCGGCGCGAAGGACGTGGAACTGGAAGCGCGGATCGACAGCCCGGCCGATGCCGAAACACTGCGCGCGCTGGTCTATGACGCGGTGGCAGCATCGCCGCTCAACGGCCTGATGCGCGGGGAGAAAGACTCACTCTTTACCCTGACGCACAAGGGCCGGCAGGTGATCCCCGACAAGGCGAGGCCCGTGCAGCGCGAAGTGCCGCCCGATCCCGCGCCCACGATCGAGGGCGTCCACCCGCTCGCCTGCGAGGCCATTCCGGTGCGCGGAGACATGAGCCCGCTGACGGACGAGGCAACAAGCTCGCAGGGCTCGTCACTGGCGGAGGAACAGGACCGTGTGCTGCACATTCGCGGCATCTGTACGGTGCGCGAGGACGGGGTGAAACAGGTCGAGCAGCAGCTGTTCAATCCGCATGGCTCGATCTTCCACTTCCTCTGCGACGAAGAAGGCCGCGCGCCCGATGCGGTCAGCTACATGGCGGCGGGTATCGGCTTCTGCTTCATGACCCAGCTGGGCCGCTACGCCAAGATCGCGAAGAAGCACCTTGCCGCCTACAACGTGGTGCAGGACATCCACTTCACTCTCGGCGGCGCGAGTGGCGGCACCGGGCAGGCGGGCAAGGCCGACCCGGTGGAAACCCACGTCTATCTCGACAGCGACGAGAACGCCGAATTCGCCCGCGCCGCACTCGACATGGGCGAACAGACCTGCTTCCTCCACGCCTTCTGCCGCACGGACCTGAAGGCACGGGTGAAAGTGGTGAAGGCCTGACAATGACGAACGACGACTTCCGCAATCAGGACTGGATCATGCTGGTCAAGCGGACGCGTGAAAAGTTCTGCGTCTCGATCCAAGGAGCCCACGACCTCATCTTTGCGGATGACGATGTACGCCGATTGGTTGCCGCGCGCATCAACCGCGAGCCTCAGTGCTACCAGATGGCTTGGCGCGACATTCGTGAGAACGGCGAGGATTCGCGGTTCATAAAGGATGGTGACAAAATCAGGTTCCGCCAATCGGACGGTCAGCGTCCCGCCTAGGCCGCCATATGTTTGTACACGGCGCGGTGGTGGCTGAATTCCTTGAAGCCCCAGTAGCCGTGATAGCTGCCCATGCCCGAACCGTTGACGCCGCCGAAGGGCAGGCGGTTTTCGAGGTAGTGCGAGAACACACCGTTCAGCGTCGTCCCGCCTGAGCTGGTGCGCTTGAGGACCTTGTCCATGTTCTCGTCGCTGGGCGAGAACATGTAGAGCGCCAGCGGCTTGTCGCGCGCCTCGATGTAGTCGATCACCTGGTCCAGCTTGTCGTAGGTCATCACCGGCAGCACGGGCGCGAAGATCTCGTCCTGCATGATCTTCATCTGCGGGGTGACATCGGTGAGCATGGTCGGGTGGATGGTGAGGTCGTCCGCATCCATTTCGCCGCCCACGGCCACGGTCGCGCCCTGGTCGATGGCGTCGTCCACCATGGCCTTCACGCGCTTGAAGTTCCCCTCGTTGACGATCTGCGCGATGGCGCTCTTGTCGATCTCGCCGTCCTTGTAGAGGTTGGCCTGCACGTTCTCGCGGAAGCCCTCGACCAGTTCTTTCTGCCTGTTTTCGGGCACGAAGACGTAGTCGGGGCAGATACAGGCCTGTCCGCCGTTGAACTGCTTGGCCCCTGCCAGCGCGGCGGCGATGGGGGCAATGTCCGCGCCTTCATCGATGATGACCGGCGACTTGCCGCCCAGCTCCAGCGTGACGGTGGCCAGGTGTTTGGCGGCAGCGGTCATGACGATCTTGCCCACGCGGGTCGAGCCGGTGAAGAAGATGTGGTTGAACGGCAGCGCCAGCAGCGCCTCGGCCACCGAGACGTCGCCTTCGAAGACGGCCACCTCGTTCTCGTCGAAGGCTTCCTCGACGATGACCTTGGCGATCCTGGCGACGTTGGGACACAGGTCCGTCAGCTTGACCATGCAGGTGTTGCCGGCGGCCACGGCTGCCGCGACGGGACCGAGCGTCAGGCCGAGCGGGAAGTTCCACGGGCCGAGCACCAGGCACACGCCGCGCGCTTCGGGGACGATCATCGCCTTGTCGTTCGGCTCCTTCGAGGGCGTGACTTCGGTCGGCTTCATCCACTCTTCCAGCTCGTCGATGTTGAGCTGGATGTTGCCGACGATGTTCATCACCTCGGTGACGCGGATCTCGCCTTCGGGCTTGCGCGTGTCCTTGAGGACGGCGGCGACGATGTCGTCAGCGTGCGCCTCGATGGCGTCCTTCAGCTTCTGCAGCTTGGCGCGTCGTTCCTCGACCCCGCTCGCCTTCACATTCCACTGGTTCGCCTGCTGCGCCTCGAAGACGCGCTTGATGTCATCGGCAAGGTCGGCGGCGGTGGGTTGGTCGGTCATGTGATCCTCGGGATAGGCGAGACTGTGTTTGCCGCCGCTAGATCGGGGTCCGTCCAGACAATGTCAATCAGCGGCCGTGAAGTGGTTAGCTCTTCGCCTCGTATACCACATGCCCCACGGCGGTGTTGCTCGCGGGCACGCGGTAGAAGCGTTTCTTCTCCTCCACGCCGTAGCCTAGCGAGGCGCGCATGATCAGCCACATGATCAGCTCGATACCCTCGGTGCCGGTTTCGCGCAGGTATTCGAGGCGGGTGATGTACTTCAGCTCTTCCGGCTCGTGAGCGAGCAGGTCGATGAAGCGGCGGTCGAATTCCTCGTTGATCAGGCCGGCGCGGGTGCCTTGCAGCTGGTGGCTCATGCCGCCCGTGCCCCAGACCTGCACGTCGAGATCCTCCGGGAAGGTCTTCACCGCGTTGCGGATCGCTTCGCCCAGTTTCCAGCAGCGTTCACCGGAGGGCGTGGGGAACTGTGTCACGTTCACCGCCAGCGGGATCACCTTGCACGGCCATTCCTCCGGCTGGCCGAACACGAGGCTGAGGGGAACGGTGCAGCCGTGGTCGACGTCCATCTCGTTGATCAGGGTGATGTCGAACTCGTCGATCACCAGCTGTTCGGCAATGTGCGCGGCCAGGTCGAGGTGGTTCTTCACCACCGGTACCGGGCGGCGGCCCCAGCCTTCGTCGGCGCTCTGGAATTCCTCGGCGAAGCCCAGCGCAAAGGTGGGCACGATGTCGAGCATCAGCGAGGACGCGTGGTCGTTGTAGACCAGGATCACCACGTCGGGGGTGTTATCCTTGATCCATTCCTTGACGAATTCGTAGCCCTGGAAGACCGGCGCCCAGTACAGGTCCTTGGTCTTGCCGAGGTCGATGGCCGCGCCAATCGCGGGGACGTGGCTGGTGGCAATGCCGGCGGTAATACGGGCCATCAGTTCTTGTCCCTGATCGAGCGAACGCCTTCGGGCGAACGACCGCCTGCCAGCATCATCTGTGCATATTCGTCAGCGCTCATGCCGCTCATCGAACTGACCGCCTTCTGTGCGCTCCAGCCGTCGGTGCTGGCGATCTTGACGAGGAAATACATGTTGCCGCCAAGTTCGATCAGCTTGGCCAGGTCGCGGTCGAGCACGGCCTGCTTCTGCTCTTCGGTCATCTTGTACTGGTCAAGATAGGCGCGCTCGTCAGCCTTGAAGGCCTCGCGGTTCTCCGCCTTCATCAGGCTCATGCAGAACTTGTGCAGGTGGTAGGACAGTCGGCTTTCGCGGGCGCGGAACACCTTGGTGCCGGGAATGTCATTCAGCTCGTCGAGCGAATAGAGTCGGGTGCGGGGCATGAAACGGCCTCTTGTGGTTTCCGGGCGGCCCCTATCAGCAGGACCGCCCGGCAACCATACACGTTTCGTTGCAATTATTGCACAACGACTTGCGCAAACTGCCTCAGTCCGCGTTGGGGTTGATGGCTCCAGGTGCGATCGAACCGTCATCATTGGCCTGCGGACCGGGGATGGCGGTCAGCGTGTGGATCAGGCGGAACTTGCCGTCGATATAGCGGAACGTATGGCTGTCGGGTCCACCGGTTTCGGAGCTGCCGAAGCGCATGAAGACGTTGATGACACCCATTTCCTCGTCGATCAGGTAATCGCGGTTGGTGAGGTAGAGCACGCCCGGCGGCATGCCGATCTCGCAGCTGGCGTCGGGCCGGTTGTCGCGGTTGGTGTAGAGCCCGCCCTCCAGCCGCGCGCAGGGCACGCCCCAGGGGATGTCGGTGAACTTGTCCATGAACCCGTCAAGGTAGGCGTTGGCGCCGCGGATCATCTCGGACGGGTCGGTGCGCTGGTAGGGGTGCAGCTCGCTCCAGTCCTCCTGCTGCGTGTAGTGGAGGAAGGCGTTGGCGTTGAACAGCCAGTCGCCCGGCTCGGTGACGATCGAATCGACGCGCAGGATCTGCCCTTCGTGGACGAACAGGCGGGTGCCGATAATCTGCGGGGCGTCACCTTCGGTCACCACGATCTCGGTGAAGGTCTTGCAGCGCAGCGGATCGTGGAAGCTCATCGCATGGGCCACCGGCAGCGGACTGGCCCAGCGGCCCTCGCTGCGATCCACCGTCTCCATGTTCTCGAGGAAATGGGCATTGTCGAGCAGGGGCAGGGCGGAAATGTCGCCCGTGCGCTGCGCCTCGACATAGGCGCTGGTGAGTTCCTGCAGTTCGGCGCGGGTGCAGGTAGGCTGGTCCACGCGCGGAGCATAGGGGCTGGCGGGCGGCCCGTCCTGCGCCATGGCGGGCGCGGCAAGTGCGGTCCCGATCAGGGCTAATGCGATTGTTCTAGCGGACATCTTGCGGCTCCTCGCTGCGGCATTGTTCATAGGTGCTCCAGCCCGAGCAGACGCCGTAGGGTCCGCGGATGAAGATGGCTTCGATGCGGCTGATGTCGCCGTTTTCCACCTTGAACAGCTCGCCCAGCTGCCAGGTCCAGTTGATCGGGCGGTGATCGAAGAAGGCGAAGGCGAAGACGATCCCGCGTTCGATATCGACGGCCACCACGCGGCGATCGCGCACGCTGGTGACAGTGCCCATCAACGAGGTCTCGAACTGGCCCCGGCAGGTCTGCACCTGTCCGAACGAAGGCCGGTCGGCGAGGTCATGCCCTTCGGGCGCGGCGGCGATCACGCCGTTTTCCAGTCGCAGGCAGTCGTCGGTGAAGGGGTAGTAGTCGTTGCCGGTGTTGCGCTCGACCGCTTCGAAATAGGCGTTGGCCACTTCGACCAGTTCGGCACGGGTGTGGCGTTCGCCCTCGGGCACGGCCTCGAGGTAGCCCGGCCATGGCGATCCCAGCGCGGCCACGGCGGCGCCGGTGTCGGGGAAGGGGCTGGTCGACGGGCCGGTGCTGGCGCCCAGCGGCCGGTCGGGACGGGCCACGACCTGTTCGACCTCGGTGATCTTGCCGTCGCGGCCGATCCGCAGGCGCAGTGACACGCCGACATGCTCGGGCTCGCGCTGCGGGCCGGTGGCGGACTGGCCTGCCTGTTCCTGCACGGTCACCAGCGCGGCGACCTGTCCGGTGACCACGTCGGGCACCACCAGGCGATAGCCTTCGGGCGAGACCGTGGTGGCCCAGAGGCCTTCATTGCCCAGCGGCATCTCGATGCCGTTTTCGGTGAAGCGCACGCCGTGGGCGAACAGTTCGTCGTCGAAGCCGCCTTCGGACATCGCCGCCAGGTAACGCTCGACATAGCTTTCCAGGCAGGTGCGGTCGCAGGTGTTGGGTTCCATTTCCAGCGGCACCCCGGCCACCTGCGCCATGGCAGGCGTTGCCAGCGACATTGCTGCGGCAGCAGCGAGAATTGTTCTGATCATGTGTCCTCTCTCCCCAGAAGGAGTCGGACATTATCAATTTCGGACCGCTTGGCTAGCCTCTTACCGCCATAGCGCATTGAGCGCGGGCAGCAGGTGGTGGCGGTGTTCGGCAGGCACGCGTTCGAGCAGTTCATTCTCGAACTGGTCGATCACCGCGCGCGCATCGGCCAGCCTGGCCAGTCCGGCCCGGGTCACTTCAAGACCCATCGACTTGCCATCAATCGCTTCGCGGACGATCAGGTCCGCGTCTTCCATGCGCTTGAGGATCGGCACCATGTTGGCCCGCTGGATATCCAGCATGCGGCCCAAGGCGCTTGCGGTGATGCCGGGATTGGCCTCGATCAGGATCAGCATCGACACGTCGCTCTGCCGCAGGCCGAGCGGTTCCAGCCGCATCGTAAGCTCCGCTCCTGCCGCATGGGCAGCGCGGCGCAGGACATAGCCGGGGTAGGAGGCGAGCGGGTCTTTCATCATGATTGCTATTGTTCATAGCAAAAATTATGTTATGGGCAATAGCAATCGTGCAAGTGCGTTCGATTCGCACGTTTAGGAGAATGAAGTAATGGCCAAAGCCCCGTCGCAACCCGATCCGCGTCCGCAGGAAGACACCGTAAAGTACGAAGTCGTCGACGGCGTCGCATGGGTCTATTTCAACCGTCCCGACAAGCGCAACTGCATGAGCCCGAAGCTCAACCGGCAGATGAAGATCGTGATCGAGGACCTGGAATTCCGCGACGACGTGCAGGTGCTCGTGCTCACCGGCGAAGGCTCGGCATGGTCGGCAGGCATGGACCTGCTCGAATACTTCCGCATGGCAGAGCAGGAAGGCCTGCACGCCATCCGCAGCAACCAGCGCGAAGCCTACAGCTGGTGGGAACGCCTGCGCTGGTTCGAAAAGCCGACCGTCGCCATGATCAACGGCTGGTGCTTCGGCGGTGCTTACGGCCCGCTGTTCGCCTGTGACCTGGCCTATTGCTCGGACGACGCGCAGTTCGGCCTGTCCGAAATCAACTGGGCGATCCTGCCCGGCGGCGGCGCCAGCAAGGTTGCGGCAGAGCTGCTGCCCTTCCGCGACGCCATGTACCACGCGATGATGGGCGAGAACCTGACCGGCCCCGAAGCTGCCAAGCTGCGGATGGTCAACGAATCGCTACCGGCCGACAAGCTGAAGGAGCGCGTGCTGGAAGTCTGCGAAGTGCTGAAGAAGAAGGACAGCCAGGCCCTGCGCGCCACCAAGTGGGCCATGCGCCGGGTTACCGAGATGACCTATGACAATGCCGAGGACTACCTGATCCGCGCACAGGAAGCGCTGAACCAGTTCGGCGGGCTCGAAAGCCGCAAGGAGGCAACCCGCCAGTTCCTCGATGCCAAGACCTTCAAGCCCGGCCTTGGCGCGTTCGACAAGTCGACGCTCGACAAGGACTAAGTCAATTCATGGCGGCGCGGACAGGCTTGTTCGCGCCGCTTCTTCTTTCTAGGCAGCTTGGCCAAGGATTGCCCCGGTCCAGCCGGGGTTTTGCATGTTCGAGGGGATTTCCACGATGACCACCCGCCGTTTCACCAACGCGCAGATCGACCGCCTGCTGCGTCCCAAGTCCGTCGCCGTGATCGGCGCGTCGGACCGCCACGGCGCTTTGGGCTGCACCTTGCTGAACAACCTCGTGCAGTACGAGTTCGACGGTGACATCTATCCCGTGAACCCCAAGCGCGACGAGCTGCAGGGGCTGAAGGTCTACAAGGGCGTGGACGAACTGCCCGAAGGCGTCGACTGCGCCGTGCTGGCGATCCCGCGGGCTTTCGTCGTCGATACCGTGCGCCAGCTCGCCGAAAGGGGCTGCGGCGCGGCGGTGATTTATGCCGCGGGCTTCTCCGAAGCTGGTGAGGAAGGCGCCAAGGACCAGGCCGAACTGGGCCGTATCGCCGAAGAACACGGCATGATTATCGAAGGCCCGAACTGCCTCGGCTGTACCAATTACGTGGCCCGCATCCCGCTGACCTTCGTCGAAACCAACATGAAGACCCCGCCCGCGGGAGCGCGCGCGGTCGGTATCGCCAGCCAGTCGGGCGCGCTGGCCGCAGTGCTGGCGACCACGCTGCACCCGCGCGGCTGCTATGTCTCGACCTCGGTCAGCACCGGCAACGAAGCGGCCTCTGGCGTGGAAGACTATGTCGAATGGCTGGTGGACGATCCCGCCACTCACGTCATCGCCATGTATGTCGAGAATTTCCGTCGTCCAGCCGCCTTTGTGGCTGCTGCGCGCCGTGCACGCGAGGCGGGCAAGCCCATCGTGCTGCTGCACCCGGGCAAGAGCGACAAGGCGCAGGAAAGCGCCGCCACCCACACAGGAGCCATGGCGGGCGATTTCAAGCTGATGAAGGCGAAGCTGGCGCGTGAAGGCGTGATCTTCGCCGAAACGCTGGAAGAACTGGCCGACATCGCCACCATCGCCGTAACCTGTCCCAGCCTGCCGGGCGCGAACATGGTGGTGCTGGGCGAAAGCGGTGCGCTGCGCGGCCTGGCCTTCGACCTTGCCGAGGACATCGGGCTCGACCTGCTGCACCTCGACGATGACAACAGTCCCAATATCCGCGCCGTGCTGCCCGATTTCGTCCCGGTGTCGAACCCCACGGACATTACCGCCGTTGGCCTTTCCGAACCGGAAATCTACACCAACCTGCTGGTTGCCCTGCTCGAAGACGAGCGCGTCGGCAGCGTGGTCGCCTCGATCATCCAGTCGGATCCGATCACGTCGAAGATCAAGTTCCCGCCGATCCAGGAAGCCGTTGCGCGTGGCGAATTTGGCAAGCCGCTGGTCTTCGCCGGTGTCGACGAGGGCGCCAACGTGCCGCAGGAATATATCGACAGCCTGCGCGCGGCCGGCATTCCTTGGTTCGCCAGCACTGAGCGCGCCTATCGCGCCATCGCCCGGCTGGCGGACCTCGCCAAGCGCGACCTGACCGACCGCTCGGGCGAACCGCTGGTGATCGACGGCATGGAGACCGTCACCGGCGTCGTGCCCGAGTACAAGGCCAAAGACTTGCTGCGCCCGCTGGGCGTGCCGTTCCCCGACAGCACCTTTGCCCCCACGGCTGACGCGGCGGCGGCCGCTGCCGATGCGCTGGGCTACCCGGTGGTGATGAAGGCGCAGGCTGCGGCGCTGGGTCACAAGTCGGACGCTGGCGGTGTGATCCTGAACCTCAAGTCGGCGGACGAAGTGCGCGAGGCCTTCGACCGCATGTATGCCAATGTCGCCAACTACGATTCGTCGATCAAGCTCGACGGCGTGCTGGTCGAGAAGATGGGCACCATGGGCACCGAAATGATCGTCGGCGCCAAGCACGATCCCGAATGGGGTCCGGTGGTGCTGGCCGGTTTTGGCGGCGTGACGGCGGAGATCCTGAAGGACGTGAAGCTGTTCACGCCTGATCTCGGCGTCGAACAGGTCAAGGAAGGGCTGCTGTCGCTGCAGCAGGCCCCGCTGCTGACCGGCTGGCGCGGTTCGCCCGCGCTCGATGTCGATGCCCTCGCCGCGCTGATTGTCCAGGTCGGGCAGGTGATGACCGGCAACCCGTCGATTCGCGAAATCGATCTCAATCCGGTGATCGTCTACCCCCAAGGGCAGGGCGTGATCGCGCTCGACGCCCTGATGCTGGTCGACTGACCTAGAGGGTTCGCTGGGTCCGGCCGTAGTCGATCCGGATACGCACCCACGATCCGACCTGGTACTGCCCGCCGATGCGTGGCGGGCGCACCTGGAATTGCCAGGCCGCAGCCTGCGTCGCGCGGGCGATGCCGGAGCCCTGCGGATATTCGTCGACCACTTCGCAATCGACCACGCGCCAGTTGGGTGCGGTCTTGCAGGCGATCAGGCCCCAGCCGGTGCTCCTGGCGGTGGAGAGATAGCCTGCCAGCTCGCTGTCGCGCGGTTCGCGGTACCACCGTGCGGCATAGAGCGGCGATCCATCGGGCGCCGTGCCGACGACGTTGCTGTCTTCGCCGCGGCTGGAGCCGGTGTCGGCCGGACCATAGCTGCTGCCTTCGCGGATACGCACGCCAATGGTCGGCGAGGCGCTGGGTGTCGGCTGCGGGGAAGGCGGCGGAACGGGCAGCTGCTGGGTACGCCGCGGAACGAGCGCTGGTAGCTCGAGATCGGGCAGGGCCGGGTCGACAGATACCGGCTGTTCCGGGGCAGCGGCCACGGGCGGCGCGCTGGCGGGAGCGGGCGCCTGCTCGGATTCCTCTTCCGCTTCGGCCGGCTCCGGCGGATTGCCGATGTCGAAAGTGGTGATCGGAACCGTTTCCCGTTCCGGCTCGTCCCGCACAAGTCCCAGCGACAGCAGCAGCAAGATGAACACCGCCTCGATGGCGAGAGTGAGGACTATCCCCGGCGCGCGGCGTGACAGACCCTGGCGCAGGTTGAGTCTGGCGCTCTGCCACCGGCTGGCCGGTTCAGCGGTTTGGGGATGCGAAGCGATGGTCACGAATTCCGGGACGAAGGAGAGGCGGGCCTAGGGTGAGGCAACTGAACATTGGCTGTCAGCCGGCTGCACGCAAGCCGCAGGAATAGAAAAAGGGCCGGAGGATTTCTCCTCCGGCCCTTTTCTGTGTCGTTCGGCGGGTGGGCTTAGTTGCCCGAGCCCGGACCGTACATCACTTCCACGCGGCGGTTCTGCAGTTCGCGGACACCGTCAGCGGTGGGAACGCGCGGCATGGATTCGCCGAAGGCTTCGCTGGAGATGCGAGCCGCCGGGATGCCGCGAGCGGTCAGGTAGTCCTGGACCGAAGCGTTACGACGTTCGGACAGGCCGACGTTGTAGGTGGCCGAACCCGAGCGGTCAGCGTGACCGGCGAGCATGACGCGGGCCATGCCGCAGTTGCCGTAAGCCGTGATCGCGCTGTTGAGCACGGTCGCTGCCTCGGGTGTGATGTCCGACTGATCCCAGTCGAAGAACACGATGTACGGACCCTGCTCACACGGCGGCGGCGGTGGCGGCGGAGGCGGGGGAGGAGGCGGCGGCGGAGGCGGCGGCGGAGGCGGCGGAGGCGGCGGCGGAGGCGGCGGCGGGGGCGGAGCCTCGGCGCCAAGGAAGAACCGCAGGCCCAGCGTGCCGCTGTGCTGCGCAAAATCCGTCGTCATGGTTGCCGGGAAATTGCTGGTGGTGTTGAAAGTAGGTTCGTCGAACATGCGACGATACTTGTACTCGGCGAACAGCTGGGCGTTGTCACTCAGGTTGCCCGAAATGCCGAGGATGCCCTGGTAGGCGAAGGTCGTGTCGGCATCGTGTGCGATGTCGAAGCCGCTCGGTGCGTAGTCGACATCGACCACGAACAGGCCGGCACCCACGCCGATGTACGGCTGGATGGCACCGTCGCGGTTGAAGTCATACAGCGCGTTCAGGAAAACGCCGTAGGTTTCCACGTCGCCGGTAGCGGCGGCGAGATAGGGAGCCAGACCTTCGTCGATCGGCATCGAAGCGAGCAGCGCGCGGGTCAGCGGGTTGCCTTCCTGCGAGGAGCCATTCAGCTGCAGGTTCTTGTGCTGCTCGATGTCCATGGACTGGTAGTTGCCGTCGAGTTCGAGGCGGAAGCCGTTGTCGAAGGCGTAGCCAAGCTGGGCGCCGGCAGCCCAACCCACATCAACGTTGGTTTCGAATTCGTAAGACGTACCGGCGGGGAGATCCGGGAACATACCGGGTCCAGGCAGAGTAGTGGTGAAAACACCTTCGTTGTCGGCATCTTCATTCGTGACAACACCACCGCTGAAGCCGATGTAGGCTTGAGCGCTAGCAGTTGCCGGAATGGCGAGTGCAACCAACGAGGCACTGAGAAGAAGCTTTTTCATTTTAGTCCTCATTACGACTTACAGGGGTGTGTACCTCTGCATCCCTAACAGAATGTTGCCTTTACACGTTTGTTCCGGGCAGGGAAACAACTCACTGAATCCGGGCGGAACTGTTGCGCAAACAACACAAGTTTCACGGTGCAGAAGGCAGGACGTGTCAGAACGCCGACAAACCGGTGATTGCCCGCCCCAGAATAAGCGCGTGAATATCATGAGTTCCCTCGTAGGTGTTCACGGTTTCGAGGTTCAGCATGTGCCTTATCACCTGGTATTCGCCGGAGATGCCATTGCCGCCGTGCATGTCGCGCGCCAGGCGGGCGACCTGCAGTGCCTTGCCGACGTTGTTGCGCTTCACCACGCTGATCATTTCCGGGGCAAAAGCGCCTTCGTCCATCAAGCGGCCGACTCGCAGTGAGCCCTGCAGGCCAAGCGAGATCTCGGTCGCCATGTCAGCCAACTTGAGCTGGTAAAGCTGCTTGGAGGCCAGAGGCACGCCGAACTGGTGCCGGTCGAGACCGTACTGGCGCGCGGCGTGGTAGCAGAACTCGGCCGCACCAAGGCTGCCCCAACTGATGCCGTAGCGTGCCCGGTTGAGGCAGCCGAACGGACCCTTGATCCCTTCGACACCCGGCAGCAGCGCATCGGCAGGCAACTTCACCTCGTCCATCTGGATCATGCCGGTGGTGCTGGCGCGTAGCGACAATTTGCCTTTGATTTTCGGAGCTTCGAGGCCCTTCATGCCCTTTTCCAGCACGAAGCCGCGGATCTTGCCGTCGTGAGCTTCGGACTTGGCCCAGACCACGAAGACGTCCGCGAAGGGCGAGTTGGAAATCCACGTCTTGGCGCCCGACAGCGAATAGCCGTCGCCGTCCTTCTTGGCGTAGGTGCGCATGCCCGAAGGGTCCGATCCAGCATCGGGTTCGGTCAGGCCGAAGCAGCCGATCAGTTCACCCGACGCGAGGCCGGGCAGGTACTTCCGGTGCTGCTCCGGCGAGCCGTAGGCATGGATGGGATACATGACGAGCGACGACTGCACGCTGGCCATCGAGCGATAGCCGCTGTCGACCCGCTCGATCTCGCGCGCGACGAGGCCGTAGGCGACGTAGCTGGCGCCCGCGCCGCCGAATTCCTCGGGGATGGTTACGCCGAGCATGCCGGCGGCACCCATCTGCGGGAACAGTTCGCTGGCGTCGGCTTCTTCCTCGAAGTCCTCGATCACGCGCGGTTGCAACGTGCTCTGGGCAAAGCCGTGCGCGGCTTCGCGGATCATCCGCTCGTCTTCGGTCAGCTGGGCATCGAGGTTGAAGGGGTCGGCCCAGTCGAAGGGCACCATGTCGGCCATTGCAGGTAGTCTCCTTTGAAACCGCCTCTAGTTTCTTGGGCGGCTCGCGGCAAGGAGCGGGGCAGACTAATGCGCCTGTTGTTTGGCCTGGGCCCTGGCTTCCTCGATCATCGCCATCAGCCGGTCCGGGCGGCAGGGCTTGGCTGCGGCCTGGGCCATGGGATAACGTTCCTGCAGCTCCGACGGGCGCATGTGCCCGGAGTGGAAAATGATCGGCACGCCAGCATCGGTCAGCGCATCAGCCAGCGGAAACACCTCGCCGTCGCCGGTCAGCACGTCGAGGATGGCAACGTCCGGCATTTCCTGGTCGATGGCAATGAAGGCGTGGTCCTTGTTTGCGTAAGGACCTTCGACACGGAAACCCATGTCGCGCACTGTCTCGGACAGGTCGAGAGCGATGATGAACTCGTCCTCGACGACGAGAATGGTCGTGGCGTGCTCAGGCTGAAGCTTCTGACCCATGCGACTTCCTTTGCTCTGCGGTTGCTGAGATGGCGCATTAGTTCTTACGCTTGAGGCTGGGTCAGGTTCCCTTGCTTTACTGGGTGCGTCCGAATCTGGCTTCGTAGGCGGCGAGGTCATCTGCCGCGAGCATCTTGGCCTGGTCAACCCAGCTGTCGCGTCGGATGCGGCCCTGGAAACGGCCCAGCTGGGCATCGATCCGGTCGATCTCGGCATCGTCCCATGCAGCGATCTGGGCGAAGGAGGTTACCCCGTGTTCGGCGAGCAGCGCCACGAGCTTGGGCCCGACACCCTTGATCCGCGACAGGTCGTCTCCAGACGCGGTTGGCGCTGGGCCAGCTTCGGCGTCAGCCGAGGCTGTTGCGGCGGCGATACTGTCGGAGTTTGCCGCTGCCGAGACCGGGCCGGGCGAGGCGGCAGAAGCCGCGGCCTGCTCGTCTTCGGTATCGCGAGCGAGGTTCTGCGCGGCGCCGATGTCCTTGGCTGCGGCCGGCGGGGCATCGATCAGCGCCTGGTTGCGCCTGGCCGAGCTCTTGCCTTCGCCCTTGTCTTCACGTTCCACGGTGGTCTTGCGCGAGGCAACGAATATCCACCACGCCACCAGCAGGCCGATTACCAGTGCGACGACCAGCAAGATCCAGTATTCCTGCAGCAATTCGTTCATGTCAGCTGTAATTCCCTATCCGTTCGAGCGACCCCAGATGGCCCAGCCGAGGGCCAGCCCAACGAGGTAGGCGATCACCATCAGCACCAGCACTTCCATCCAGATCGGCATCGAAACTCCTTTGAAACAGAACCCCTGATTCGGGCAAATATGCGCTCAGCGCGCGGCTGGTGTGTCGACCGGCGTCGGCACAAGTGCCTCGGTCGAGATCACCGAAAACTCGATGCGGCGGTTGGCCGGATCGCCCGGTTCCAGCCCGTCGACCGGATGCGCAGAACCTTCACCGCGGGCGATCAATCCGTCTGCCGGGATGCCGCGCTGTACCAGCGCTGCCTTCACTGCATTGGCCCGCTCGGATGACAGGGCAAGGTTGATTTCTTCCGGGCCCGAACTGTCGGTGTGCCCGGTAACTTCGATGATGGCACCGAGGCAGGGGCTGAGCGCCTGTGCCACCTCGTCGATCAAGCTGGCGCTGGCAGCATCGATCGTTGCCGAGCTTTCCTCGAACCGGATCGTGCGTGCGCGCAGCAGGGCCTGCACGTCTTCCTGGCAATGCAACGGACTGTATTGCTGTTCCACCATCAGGTCACCGTCGGACCAGCGGATGCCGCCGACACCGGGCAGTGCAGCGACGGCGTAGGCAATGTCCGATCGGGTCTGCTGGTCCAGCTGTTCGCCGCCGGTCAGCACCGGATGGCGGCTGGGCCAGCCATTGGGCGAGCGGAATTCGGCCACCACATGGCCGCCGCCGCCCGCCGCCTCGATCGCTGCGGGTGCGCGGGCGGCCAGCCGGTCTGCCAGAGCAGGCGCGGAGGCGCCGCCGACGGTGTAGGCAATCACGATACAGGCCAGGAGCCCGGCCAACAGGGGCACGGCGGGGTTGCGCAGGACATTCATGCCCTGCGCCTTAACCCGTCAGGTCACTGCGCGTCGAGGCTTTCTGCAAGACTGGCGAGCTGCAGGAACTCTTCACGCCAATAGCCGTCCTGCCTGCCGGCGAGACGGCATAGTCGAAGTCGAAGCAGCCCCTCAGGGTATCGCCGCGCGGATGACCAGCCATCGTCATTGGCGGCGTCGGGATCGACCGCTGCATCAGCCGCGAGCGATCTTCGCCCGGCAGCTTGTGGGGCGAGTCCATACTGACCGAGACCTCGAGCAGGAACACGATATTGTCCGGCAGGCGTTCGTTGAGCGGGAATTGCAGGGCGGGCGGCTCAGGCCGTTTCTTCGGTCTTGTCCTTGTTCCGCCTGAACAGCACGCGGTCTTCAGGGCCGAAACCGCGTGTCCAGATCACCCAGCCATAGACCAGCACGATGGTCGGGATGCCCAGGGCCAGCTCCAGCCATTCGGGTAGCATGATGACCAGCTGCCCTACCAGCACGGCGGCACCCGTCGCCCAGACCAGAGCCATGCGCAGGTTGCCGACCGGTGCCTTCAGCAGGGACTTCAGCAGCAGGGCCTTGATCAGGCTGGACGTGCCAAGCGCCAGCAGCAGGGCCATGGCCGCGCCGGCCGCCATGTAACCTTCGTCGAACCCCAGGTGCTGCGCGAGCAGGATTATGCCGAGGGTCAGCAGGGCCTGCAGCGCGATCACGCCGGCGGAGATTGCCAGGTTGCGCTTCTTGGCGATGTAAACCAGCACGCCTTCCGAGACGACCGCCATCGAGGCCACGGCTTCGGCAACCAGCAGCAGAGCCAGCGCGCCGGTCCCGCCGACAATCTCCGAGCCGCCCAGGCCCATCACGGCTTGGCCAGGAATTGCGAGTGCCAGGGCAATGCCGAGCTGCAGCGCGATGATCCAGAAACCCACCTGCTGCACCTGCGCGGCGATGGCCTTGAAGTTGCCGGTCTTCAGGTTCTTGGTGATGACGGGGGAAAGGATCGGCTCGAAGCTGGTCTTCAGCTTCTGCGGCAGGCTGGCGATTTCCTTGCCGAAATAATAGATGCCCACCGCCGTTTCCGTGGTGAACAGGCCGAGCAGGAACACGTCGATCAGCCGCGTGGCGCGCTCGATCACGTCAGCACCGGCAAGCGGCAGGGACCGCGTCGTCAGTCGCCACATGCCAGCCGGGCTGGGCCGCCAGCCCTTGGGCAAGCCATAACTGCGCAGGAACGACCAGGCGGCTGTCAGCATGGCCGCGTAGATTGCCGCGAGATAGGCCAGGGCCACCCCGCCGTCGCGCAGGGCGGGAATGAAGAAGAAGGCCGCCACGGCCAGCGACTTGGTCCACGGCTCGACAATGGCGCGGGCGCGTACGGTGGTGGCGATGTCGTAGCGATAGGCCTGCGCCGCCAGCAGCACCTCGGTCAGGGCGAAGGCGGGGATCGCGCCGATGATGAGGATATCCCACTGCCCGCTCGTCCCGTTGGGGAAGATCGGGTAGGGAAAGACCACCAGCAGGGCGACGAAAGCGGCGGACATCAGCAGCGAGGCG
This sequence comes from Aurantiacibacter gilvus, assembly GCF_038289935.1. Taxonomy (NCBI): domain Bacteria; kingdom Pseudomonadati; phylum Pseudomonadota; class Alphaproteobacteria; order Sphingomonadales; family Erythrobacteraceae; genus Aurantiacibacter; species Aurantiacibacter gilvus. The sequence continues at coordinate 1,905,135 of NZ_JBBYHV010000001.1, read as the reverse complement.
AGCATGCCGTCGAAGACGAGGTTGGTCCGCGCCTTGCCGTCCTCGCCTGCAGCTTCGGTCAGGCGGTGTGCGAGCCCGCGTTTTTCACCAAGGGCACAGATCAGCGCGAACAGCTCGATCACCACCACGGCGGAGGCAAAGCGCCCCATTTCCTCGACCCCGTAGAGCCGGTAGCCGATGAACAGGAAGGGGATGCCGCCGATGAGGCGGATGAGGAAGCCCAATGTATTAGTGCGCCCGCCCTTGACGAGCGTCGTCATGTCGTCGCCGTTTTCCGCTTCGGCGGCTGTCGGCTTGGCGGGCGTGGTCAATCCGCGTGGCCTTCTGCTTTGAGCGGGCGGGCGAGCAGGGCCTGCACCACGTGCTTGGCGGGCTTGCCGCCCAGAAGTTCATTCACCCCCTCGGTGATGGGCATGGAGACGCCGTGTTTCGCGGCAAGCTCGGCCAGCACCGGTGCAGTGTGCGCACCTTCGGCCACGGTGCGCTTGTCGGACAGGGCTTCCTCGGCGCTCATGCCTTCGCCCAGTGCCTTGCCGAGCGAGAAATTACGGCTGGAAATGGAGGAGCAGGTGAGCACGAGGTCACCCAGGCCGCACAGGCCGTTCAGCGTTTCCGCCTTGCCGCCCAGCGCCACGCCGAAGCGCAGCATTTCGGTAAAGCCGCGGGTGATGAGGGCCGAGCGGGCGTTCTGTCCCAATTCCAGCCCTTCGACCACGCCGCAGGCAATGGCGAGCACGTTCTTCACCGCGCCGCCGACTTCCGCGCCGGTCACGTCGTCGGAATAGTAGGGGCGGAAATTGGGGCGCGCGACGGCGGGGGCCAGCCGCTCCCACTGCGCCTCGCCGCCGCCGCAGGCGAGCGTGACGGCAGCGGGCAGGCCGGCAGCGACTTCGTGCGCGAAAGTGGGGCCTGAAAGCACGGCGATATCGCAGTCGGGCGCCGCTTCGTGCGCGACCTGGTGCATCATGCGGCCGGTGCTCTGCTCGATCCCCTTGGAGCACAGCACGATGTCTTGCGGCAGGCTGCCCATCTTGGCGAGCACGTTGCCGAGGTGTTGTGCGGGCGTGACCAGCAGCAGGGCGTCGCAGGCAGACATGTCGCCAAGGTCGCCAGTTGCCGTGATCGACGGCGCGAGTTCGGCGGAAGGCAGGTAGAGCCCGTTGCAATGTGTCGTGTTGATCGCTTCGGCGAGGCCGTCCTCCAGCGCCCAGAGCAGCACTTCGCGCCCGTCGCTCGCCAGCATCTGTGCCAGCGCGGTTCCCCAGGCGCCTGCTCCGACCACACCGATTGCGCTCTTGGTCATGCTTTCACTCCTGCCCCGCGCGCGGGGGTGGCATCGGGATCGAGCGGCCAGCGCGGCCGTGCCTTGAGGTCGAGCGGGTCCGCCGGGAAGCCCGCTGCCAGCCGTTCCACGCCTGCCCAGGCGATCATCGCCGCATTGTCCGTGCAAAGCGGCAGGGGCGGCGCGGTGAAGGGCAGGGCGAACTCGCCCGCCAGCTGTTCAAGTCCGGTGCGGATCACCTGGTTGGCAGCCACGCCGCCGGCCACGACCAGCGCGGTCACGTCGTCCATGGTGCGCAGGGCTATCCGCGTGCGGTCCACGATGCAGTCGAGCGCGGCCTGCTGGAAGCTGGCGGCGATATCGGCATCCTTGTGCAGCCCGCTTTCATGCGCGCGCAGCACCGCGCTCTTGAGCCCGGCGAAGCTGAAATGCGGCTCCCCGCTGCCCACCAGCGGGCGCGGCAGGGGAACGGCCTTCGGATCGCCTTGCAGCGCCAGCCTCTCCACCGCCGGACCGCCGGGATATCCGAGGCCGAGGATCTTGGCGGTCTTGTCGAAGGCTTCGCCCAGTGCATCGTCGATGGTGGTCGCCAGCCGCTGGTACTTGCCCACGCCTTCGACGCGCAGGATCTGGCAATGCCCGCCGCTCACCAGCAGCAGGGCATAGGGATATTCGAGCGCCGCATCGGCAAGGCGCGGGCTGAGCGCGTGGCCTTCGAGGTGGTTGATCGCCAGCAGCGGGGTGTCGCTCGCCATGGCCAGGGCCTTGGCCGTGACGAGGCCCACCATCACCCCGCCGATCAGGCCGGGGCCAGCCGTCGCGGCAATGGCATCGCAATCGGCCAGCGTCTTGCCTGCATCGGCCAGCACTTTTTCCACCAGCGGGGTAAGCCGTTCGGCGTGCGCGCGGGCGGCGATTTCGGGCACCACGCCGCCGTAGGGCGCGTGTTCGGCCTCCTGGCTGGCGATCGCCTGCGCCAGGATCACGCGGTCCTCGCTCACCAAGGCGGCGGCGGTCTCGTCGCACGAGCTTTCGATGCCGAGAACAATCCTCATCCCGCTTCCCATTAGACGATGCCGTAGCTAGGGCAAGCGAACCCATGAATGACCAACCCATTCTGAGACTCGGAACACGGCGTTCGCCGCTGGCCCTGGCCCAGGCCGAAGAGACCCGCGCGCGCCTCTGCGCATCCCATGGCTGGGACAGCAACATGGTCGAACTCGTCCCCGTGGTGGCCAGCGGCGACAAGGTGACCGACCGCCCGCTGGCCGAAATCGGCGGCAAGGCGCTGTGGACCAAGGAACTGGACCAGTGGCTGGCCGATGGCAGCATCGACGCCGCCGTGCACTCGCTGAAGGACGTGGAGACGATCCGCCCTGACAGCCTGCACATCGCCGCGATCCTGCCGCGTGCGGACAAGCGCGATCGCCTGATCGGTGTGGCGAGCTTCGATGACCTGACCGAGGGTGCCGTGGTCGGCACCAGCGCCCCGCGCCGCGCGGCGCAGCTGCTCAACCTGCGCCCCGACTGCAAAGTGGTGACTTTCCGCGGCAACGTTGCCACCCGCCTCGGCAAGCTGGAAGCGGGCGAAGCCGAGGCGACTTTCCTTGCGGCTGCCGGACTGGAACGGCTGGGGCAGGACGATGTTGGTGTGCCGCTCGACCCGGAGCTGTGGCTGCCCGCGCCGGCGCAAGGGGCTATCGCCATCGAGTGCCGCGCCGACGATGCTCGCGCCCGCGAGGTGCTGGCCGTGCTCGATCATGCCGAAAGCCGCGCCGAAGTCATGGCCGAGCGGGCGTTGTTGCTGGGGCTGGGCGGTACCTGCCATTCACCGATAGCCGTGCTCTGCGATCACGATGCGGGCGAACTCGCCATGCGCGTCGCCCTGTTCAGCCCCGCGGGGCAGGAGCGGGTGGAGAGCACGGCGCGCTTCGCCGTCGGCGATCTGCAATCGCCGCGCCAGCTCGGCATCGACCTGCTCGAAAACGCTCCTTCCGGCATCACCGCCGTTTTCAACGGACTGCAATGATCTTCGTCATCCGGCCAGAACCCGGCTTGCAGGCGACCTTGCAGTCCGCTCGCGAGCAGGGGCTGGCAGCTGTGGGATTGCCGCTGTTCGAGGTGATGCCGCTGACTTGGGTCGTGCCCGACCCGGCTGATTTCGACGCCTTGCTGGTGGGCAGTGCCAACGCGTTCCGGCTGGGTGGTTCGGGGCTGGCCCGGCTCAGGAGCCTGCCCGTCCATGCCGTAGGCGAAGTAACGGCCAACGCGGCGCGATCTGCCGGATTTACTGTCGAACAGGCGGGCGAAGGCGGCTTACAGGCCGTGCTCGACAAGGCATCCGCACCCACGCGTTTCCTGCGACTTGCAGGCGTCGAGCGCGTACCCCTCGAAGCACCCGAAGGCAGCACCATTACGACCTGCGAAGTCTACGGAGTGCGCGCCTTGCCGATCACCGGCAGCGCGCAGGTATCCTTGCGCGCAGGCGATCCGCTGGTGCTGCTCCATTCTGCGGCGGCTGCGCGGCACTTCGCGTCTGAAGCCGAGCGGCTGGGCCTGGACCGCGCCGCCATCCGCCTCGCCTGCATTGGGCCCCGCGTGGCGCAGGCAGCGGGCAACGGCTGGGCCGCCTGCGAATCGGCTCCACAACCCAATGATGCAGCGCTGTTGGCCTTGGCCAGCGACATGTGCCATTAAACGCGCTGCCAATACGCTGGGCCACGTGAAGCTCGCGACGGGGCGCCAAGGGTTATTATGAACGACAGTTACAACTACCGAACAGGAGGTGCGAGCCACGGCGCTGCCGACAAGCAGCCGCGCACCGTGCCGCTGCGCCCGGTTCTGCTCGGCCTTGCTGCGGCTTTCGTGCTCGGCATTTCGGCAACGCTCTATTTTACCACGGGCGGCGACCTCGGGATCGGCAACGTCTTCAGCGTACGCAACAACGGCGAGGAGGCCGCGCCTCCGGCGGAAGACCCGGTGGCATTGGCGAGCGACGAGACGGTGACACCCGAACCCAGTCCTTCGGTAACTTCCACGACCGCTGCAACCGCACAAGCACGCGAGGCTGTCGAGCGCGCCGAGCAGGTGGTGGAACAGGCAGGTGGCCTCGACAGCCGCGTTGCCGCCATGGAGCAGCGCCTGACGCGGCTCGACATCCAGGCCCAGTCTGCCGCCGGCAATGCCGCACGGGCAGAAGGCCTGCTGATCGCCTTCGCCGCGCGCCGCGCCATCGAACGCGGTGCCCCGCTGGGCTACCTTGCGGACCAGCTGCGCCTGCGCTTTGGCGAGGCTCGTCCCAACGCCGTGCAGACGGTGATCGACGCGGCGCAGAATCCCGTCACGCTTGATCGCCTGATCGCGCGGCTGGACGGGCTTGCGCCGTCGCTGACAGATGCTCCACCGAACGAGGGTCTGATGACCTGGCTGGGCCGCGAGATTTCCGAGATCTTCGTTGTCCGGCGCGAGGACACGCCTTCCCCGGTTGCCGAACGGCGGCTGGAGCGCGCGCGACTGTTCCTCGAAAGCGGCCGGGTCGAGGCCGCCGTCTCCGAAGTACGCAACTTGCCCAATGCGGGCGAGGCCGAGGAGTGGATTGCCGACGCCGAGCGTTTCGCTGCTGCCGAGCGCGCACTGGAAACGCTGGAGACGGCAGCCGTGCTCGACCCGCGCGAACTGCGCGACGGCGGCGGTGAACGGGTGGAACAGCGCAGCCCTGCGGCTGCTGCCGAAGAAGTGAACTAGCCCTTCAACAGCTCGGGCAGGGCACCGCTCATGCCGCGGGCTTCATCCATGAAGAAGCGCTTGAGTGCAGGCGTGCGCTGGACGCCGGCCATGCCGAGGCGGCGCACAGCGCTGGCGGCCTTGCCGGGAATACCGAACAGGCGGGTTAGCGTATCGGTCGCGCCCATCACCATCAACGAATCCAGCGCGCGCCACTTCTCGTAGCGTTCCAGCAGCTGCGCATCGCCGGGGTCCAGACCCAGCCGCATGCCATCGACCAGCACTTCCACCAGCGCGCCGACATCGCGCAGGCCCAAGTTGAGGCCCTGTCCGGCAATCGGGTGCATGCCGTGGGCGGCGTCGCCCACCAGCGCCAGCCGGTCAGCCACGAGCTTGGCCGTGTGCTGGAAGCTCAGCGGCCAGGAGGAGCGCGGCCCCTCTACCGTGATCGCGCCGAGCACGCCGTGCATGCGCTTTTCGATTTCGTGGTGCAAGGCGCGGTCACCGAGCGCCAGCACACCTTCGGCGTCTTTCTCGTCGACGGTCCAGACCAGCGCGGAGCGGTGGCGGCCCTGTTCGTCGTCGAGCAGCGGAAGCAGGGCGAAAGGCCCGTCGGGATAGAAGATTTCCCACGCGACACCGTCGTGCGGTTTTTCGTGAGTCAGCCCGACAATGATCGCGCGGTGGCGGTAATCCCACTTGGCCATGGTGAACCCGGCCTCTTCGCGCGTGGGTGAGCCGCGCCCTTCGGAGCCAACCAGCAGGCTCGCCTCCAGCACCGTGCCGTCTGCGAGAGTCACCGAAACGCCGTGTTCGCCGCGGTGGCGTTCAATCACCTCGGCCATGGAGTGCCAGGTGATCAGCGGCTCGTCCTTTGCCGCTTCGAACAGCGCGAGGCGCAGCTGGCGGTTGGCGAACATCCGGCCCAATGTGCCTTCGTGCGGTTCGGGCTGGAAATCGATCCGGCCCGGTTTCATCCCGTCGGTGACGGCGATCGACTCGATCTTGCAGCCGTGCGGTTCCAGCGCCTCGGCCACGCCGATATTCCTGAACAGGTTCCAGCTGGCGGTGGAAATGGCCGAAGCGCGCCCGTCGAAACCTTCCGCAGTCAGCTCGGCGGGGTCTGCCCTGTCGACCACGTGGCTGGAAATTCCCTTGCGGGCTGCGGCCAGTGCCAGCGTCATGCCCACGAGGCCGCCGCCGAGGATGAGGAGTTCGCGCTTGGGATTCAACTTGTCCGCCATGGCTGTGGCTCCTAGATCGCTTGCCACCATGCAGGCAAGCGCGCTGTCCCTTTTCCGCTATTTCGGCGTTATTCTGGCCCTCTTCGGGGCCGTTCTGGCCATGCCTGCCATGGCCCAGCGGGACAACCACATCGACGCCGACCTGGTGGCCGAACACGCGCCGGTGGCGGGAGAGACGCTTTACGTCGCCCTGCGCTTCCGCCCCAAGGAGGGCTGGCACGGCTACTGGGCAAACCCCGGCGATGCCGGCCTCGGCATGGAGCTTGATTGGGAGCTGCCCGAGGGCTGGCAGGCGGGTGAGCCGCTCTATCCCGTGCCGCACAAGCTGGTGCTGCTGGGGATCATGAACCACGTTTACGAGGATCCTTACGCGGTTCTCGTCCCCATCGAGATCGGCCCGGACGCGGTCACGGCGAACTTCGGCGTGCCCGCTGTCGATGCCCGCTGGCTCGCCTGTTCGGACCAGCTCTGCGTTACCGAGGGCGCGCGGCTCAACCTGCGCTTCCCGCAGGAGACCGAGGCGCTGCGTGCGCAGTTCGACGAAGACCGTGCGGCGATCCCGCCGCTGATCGACCAGACCGCACAGCTCGCGTTGACGGGCGACCTGCTGCGCCTTGCCATTCCGCTGCCCGCCAGCGTCGACTTGCCCGATCCGCATGTCTTCGTGGTCCAGCAGGACGTGATCGACTACGGCGCGGAGCAGGTATTCTACCGCGACGGTGACCTGTTGGTAGTGGAGATCCCGCGCGGCGGCCTGCGCGACGAGCCGGGGGCCATCGAGGGCATGCTGTCCTTCGGCGCCGGCGGACAGGGCCTGCGCTTCGCTGCCGAGACGGGCGAAGTGCCAACCGGCGGGACGCGCATCGCCAACCGCGCACTGGAAACGCCGCTCGTGTTGCTGCTCGGCGGCGCACTGCTGGGCGGCTTGCTGCTCAACCTGATGCCTTGCGTCTTCCCCATCCTCAGCCTCAAGGCGCTGACCTTGGCGCGCGCCGGGGGCGAGGAGCGGCAGGCGAAGATCGAGGCGCTGGCCTACACCGCTGGCGTCATGCTCGCCTGCCTGGCGCTGGGCGCGCTGATGCTGGTGCTGCGCGCGGGCGGGGCGCAGGTCGGCTGGGCCTTCCAGCTGCAGGAGCCGCTCGTGGTCGCCGCGCTGCTGGTGCTGGCCGTCATGATTACCGCCAATTTTGCGGGGTTCTTCGAACTGCCCAGCCTGCCGATCCGTTCGCGCGGCCAGGGCGGAGCCTTCATGACCGGCCTGCTCGCCGCCGTGGTCGCGACTCCGTGCACCGGGCCGTTCATGGCGGCAGCGCTCGGCGCGGCGCTGCTGCTGCCCGCACCGCAGGCTATGCTGCTCTTCGCAGCGCTGGGACTGGGCCTTGCACTGCCATTCCTGCTGCTCGGCTTCGTGCCGGTCTTGCGCGGACTACTGCCCAAGCCGGGTGCCTGGATGGAGACCTTCCGCAAGGTGATGGCGGTCCCCATGGGCCTGACTGCGCTGGCGCTGGTCTGGCTGGCCTGGCGGCTTGGCGGTGAGAACTTTGCCTTTGGTGCCTCGGCCGTCGGCGTGCTGGCCATCGTGATTATCGTCTCGCTGCGCCAGCGCAGTGGCGTGATGACGGGACTGGCGGGCATTGCCGTGCTCTATTTCGCGGTCTCGCTGCCCTTCCGGGTCGAAGAACAGGTCGTCTCCGCGGAAAGCCTGCTCGACCCTGTGCCTTATTCGGAAGCGGCCTTGACCGAAGCGCGCGCTGCCGGACAGCCGGTGTTCCTCTGGTTCACTGCCGACTGGTGCCTGACCTGCAAGGTCAACGAACAGGTCGCCATCGAACGCGAAGCGACGCGCGCGGCCTTCGAGGAGGCTGGCGTCGTCGCCATGCGCGGTGACTGGACGCGCAACGATCCGGAAATCACCCGCTACCTCGAGGCGCGCGGCGCGGCGGGCGTACCGCTTTACATGTGGTATCCGGCAAGCGGTGAAGGCGAGCAACTGCCGCAGGTGCTGACGCCGGACATGCTGGCGAACCTCGCGGCGCAAGCGAACTAGGCGGCAGGTTCTCCCGCCGGCTCGGACGGATCATTCTCGACCTGCGGCGTCTGGCCGCCCACGCGGCACCATTCGAGGAATTCGCCCGGTATCCGGCTGCCCGCGATCTCCAGCGATCCGCGCCCCGGCAAGGTCGCCACCAGGTCGCGGGGGCCGGCAAAGACGTCGAGCTGCGGATCCTCGGCAGGCAGCCGCGCTTCCCAGTGCCATTCGTTGTCGCCCAGCGTGGCATCGACCATGAAGCGGCTGGTCATGCCGTTGCCCAGTACGGGGAACAGCGCGCCTTGTCCCGGCAAGGCGCGGGCATGACGAATGATGACCATTTCGGGCGGCTCGTCATTGACCATGCAGGCCAGCGTCAGCAGCGGCGGTTCACCCTCGTTGCCGAAGCGGATCGCCTGTCCGTTGGCCGCCACGCTCCAGCTGGCCGCGCTCGTATCGGGCGAGGGATCGGCCAGGGGCTGTCGCGGCTCCATGTCCTCCAGCGAGACGCGCTGCACGTCATCACGCGGAGGTTCGGGCTGCCGGTCGCAGGCCGCAAGCAGGACAAGGAAGAGGGGCAGGGTGCGCCGCATGGCCAACCCGATGCTCCGCCACTCGTCCGGTATCAAGCGGGAAGCGTTATTTGTCCCGAACTTCCGTGTTCTGTCCGGCATGACCCATGCCTGTGGCAGCCATAAGCATGCCATGGCGGCCCGGCCGTGCGGGCATATCCTGCCTCTGGTTTCACAGGGGTATCCAATGGCCGAAGTTGCACAATTCACTGCGCACCGTTCTCCGAAGAAGATGATCCTGATGGTGGGCCTGCTGGTCATGCTCGGCGGGCTGCTGGTGCTGGTCGACCCATCGTCGCTGGTGCCGGGCGACGGCCTGACCACCAGCGGGTCGCGCCGCTATCGCTCGCTGGAGGTGCTCGCCTTCGTCGCCCCGTGGATCGGCTGGTTCGCGATCGTGGTGGCGGCGGCTTTCGTGCCGCGCATCCTGCGGCGCGGCGTCGAAATCCACGTCGGCCCCGAAGGCATCACCTATCCGCCAGCGCTGAAAGAGGTGCTGCCGTGGGACCGCATCGTGCGGATCGCCGTACGCAAGATGAGCATCTACCGCGTGCTGTCCGTGGATATCAGCGATGCCGACAGGTTCCCGATCAGGCCGATGGCGCGCAAGATCGCCAAGCTCAACAAGAGCTCCGGCGACTTCGGCGACATCAATATCGAGACCAACCGCTCCGACGGCAATTTCGACGAATTGCTGGCGGTGGTGGAGCAGTACTGTCCGGTGGAGCGATAGGTTGCCGCGATTTGGGCTTGCTTGTTTGCGGATCCGCCCGAACAATCAGCGCCATGATTCATAAACCTATTCTTGCCGCCGCAGCACTGGTCCTGTCGCTGCCTGCCGCTGCGCAAGATGTGCAGAGCGAGCGCAACCCGGTCAGCGAGGACGAGCAGGCCTTGCGCCAGACGCTGGTGCTGGATGCGCCGCTGGCTGACCTGTGGAACCTGTTTGCTACCGACGCCGGTGTCTCCAGCTGGATGGCACCCGTCGGCTATGTCGACCTGCGCACCGGCGGCATGATCCGCACCAATTACAATGCTTGCGCCGAACCCGAAGACGATGGCTGGATCGAAAACACCATCGTCAACTTCGTGCCCGAGCGCATGATCACCTTGCAGGCCAATCTCGAGCCCCAGCGCGAAGCATCGTGGATGAACGAGACGATCTATGCCCGCCGCGATAACCTCTACTCCGTGATCGAGTTCGAGGCGGTCTCGCCTGACCAGACACGTCTGACCATGTGGGGTCTCGGCTATGGCATCGGCCCCGAGTGGGAAACGATTTTAGGCTTCTTCACGGCGGGCAACGAATGGACCTTCGCCCAGCTGCAGCGGGCGGTTGCCGGGGAGCAGGTCTATCCCGGGTGCGACGAATAGCCGCGCCCGGCTGACTCAGCGCGAGCGGATGAAAGCGCGGATGTCTTCGGCAAGCCGATGCCGGTCCTCGTCGCGCACGTACATCATGTGGCCCGCGTCGTAGTAGTGGAACTGTACCCGGTCCTGCGGGATGCCCATGCGGTTGAGCGACAATTCGGCCCCGAAGAACGGCGTGGCGAAGTCGTAGTAGCCCTGCGCCACGAAGGTGCGCAGTCCGCTGTTCTGGCGCATGGCCTGTCCGATATAGGGCGCCACGTTGAGATAGGCATTGCGACCCTGTCCGCGGAGCGTCCAGTCCCACATTCCGCCGATACTGCCGATCGACTGGTACTCGCGCCGCGTCTCCCAGCCCAGGCTCTCGCGTGACCAGGTATTGATCGCGGCGGTATAGCCGGCGTCGATGCCATAGAAGCTGGGATCGTCGTCGGGCGTTTCGCCTGCATCGTCGAAATCGGTGCCGGTATAGCGCGCGTCGAGCCGCCCGATGGTCAGCCCCTGGTCGCGCAGCAACTCCTTGTAGAACCGCTGGTCGGTTACACGCAGGTCCGCCTGTTCGAGATAGCGTTCCGACAGGCCGGTGAGCCGCGATAGCTCGGCACGAACCGCGGCGCGTTCCTCGGCAGGCAGGTCTGCGCCTTGCAGCAGGGCGGTGATGTAGGGGCCGATAGCGAACTGGCGCGCTTCCTCGGCAATGGCCGCGGCGCTCTCGGCCTGCACCCGGCCATGATACCAGGCGGCGGTGGCCATGTTGGGCAGGGTGACGACATAGGCCATCTCGTTGCCCGGCGTGGGCTCGCGCGCGGCGAAGTCGAGGATGGTGGAGATCAGGATCAGCCCGTTCAGCCCGACGTCGTTGTAGGTTCCGCCTTCCAGCTGGTTCACCACGGTTGCCGTACGGGTGGTGCCGTAGCTTTCGCCGCCAAGGTACTTGGGGCTGTTCCAGCGGCCGTTCTCGTTCAGCCACAGGCGGATCACCTGCGCCACGGCCTCGGCATCCTGCGTCAGGCCGTAATAGCGCGAGGGATCGGTGTCTTCGAGCAGGTAGGAGAAGCCCGTGCCCGGCGGATCGATGAAGACGAGGTCGGCCACGTCCAGCAGGCTGTCGGCGTTGGGCAGGATGGGATAGGGCGGGCCGCCATCGTCCTGCGCGTCCGACGGGATCGCCACGCGCACCGGTCCGAAAGCGCCCATCTGCAACCAGACAGAGCCCGAACCGGGACCGCCATTGAACAGGAAGAAGACCGGGCGCGCACTGTCGACCGGGGTGCGCACGTAAGAGGTGGTGACCACCATGGCTTCCGGCGTGCCGTCGTCGGCGGTGAGCAGGTTCTCCTGCATGGTGACGCGGTAGTCGATCCGCTGGCCGCCGAAGGTGCCCGACATGTCCACCGTGCGCACTTGCGGCTCGGGTGCGGCGGGACTGGCGGCCTCCTGGTCCTGCGACAGGGAGGGCGTGGCGGTGGCGGCAAGCGCGAAGGCTGCCGTGGCGGTGAGCAGGTGCGTGAGTTTCATGGGCAACGGATTGGCGGCTGGGCGCGCCGAGGTCAATCCGCCACCGGGATCCTCAGGCAGCGGGTTTGCGGAACTTCAGCATGAAGCGGTCGGAGTAGCCGTCCAGCGCCTCGTCGAACACGCTCCGGGTATGGTCGTCCGCCGGATTGGCGAGCAGGTCGCTCCGGTCCACCAGAACGAAGCCCGCGCGTTCGAAGTCGGCGATTACCACGTCGGCGGCGATACGGTGCATGGCATCCACCGAGGCGCGCGGTTCGCTGCCCGCGTCGGCCGCATGGTCGATCACCACAACATGGCCACCGGGACGGGTCGCGGCGAACAGGCCCGTGACCAGCACGTCCGGGTCGGACAGCGGGATCCGGTACTGCTCGGACTGCCAGTAGATGTCGTGGTAGCTGTTGTTGATCAGCACGAGGTCGAAGCTGTCGGCGGCGTAACTGAACTGGTCGAAGGGATAGCGCACACGGGCCGCACCGGGGTTGGCGGCGAGGATCGAATCCCACAGCGCATTGGCGCGGTCCTCGTTGTAGAACTGCTCCGGCTGCAGCGCGGCGACCGAGCCTTCGGGGCCGACGATAGGGGCCATTATCTCGGTCCAGTAGCCAAGGCCGGGCATGATGTCGGCGACGTCCATGCCTGCTTCGATCCTCGCCCAGGCGAGCACCTCGGCAGGCTTGCGCCCTTCGTCCATCACCAGCGCGCCTTCGTAACGGTCGGGCGAGGCTACGGCCTCGGCAATCGAGACCTGCGCCAGCGCGGGCGCGGAAAAGGCCATGGCGACGGCGAAACAAACGCCGGTGAGAAGTGAATAACGCATGCAGGAACCCCCGAAGTTATCTGGGGGATAGTGTGCGGGCGCGGCGCGGCGGGCAATCGGGCGACTTGCCGTTGGTCGAACGGCGATTGCGGCTGGTCGAAATGGCAAGTGTTTACCGCATCTTCCGCTGGGTCTTGCCGTAACGCATCTTGCGCGTGCCGGGCTTGCCCTCGTTGCTGCGGCCCACCATCGGTGCGCGCTTTTCTTCGAGGCCCAGTTCCTCGTTCTCGAGGCGGCGGATTTCGTCGCGGAGGCGGCCGGCTTCCTCGAATTCGAGGTCGGCAGCGGCGGCGCGCATGCGCTTCTCGAGGTCTTCGATATAGGCGCGCAGGTTGTGACCCACGAGGTTGTTGCGCTCGTCGTCGCCGGTATCGACGGTGACGCCGTCCTGCGAGGCGGTGTGGGCGACGATATCAGCGATGGCGCGCTTGATCGTCTGCGGGGTGATTCCGTGTTCCTCGTTGTAGGCGCGCTGCTTTTCGCGGCGACGATCGGTCTCCGCCATGGCGCGTTCCATCGAGCCGGTAATGCGGTCGGCATAGAGGATGACCTTGCCGTCGACGTTGCGCGCGGCGCGGCCGATGGTCTGGATCAGCGAGGTTTCGCTGCGCAGGAAGCCTTCCTTGTCGGCGTCGAGGATGCAGACGAGGCCGCATTCGGGAATGTCGAGGCCTTCGCGCAGCAGGTTGATGCCGACCAGCACGTCATAGACGCCAAGCCGCAGGTCGCGGATCAGTTCGATGCGTTCCAGCGTCTCCACGTCGGAGTGCATGTAGCGCACGCGCACGCCCTGTTCGTGCATGAATTCGGTCAGGTCCTCGGCCATGCGCTTGGTCAGCGTGGTGACGAGCGTACGGTAGCCCTTGGCGGCCACGGCCTTGGCCTCGGCGATGCAGTCCTGCACCTGGTCCTCGACCGGCTTGATCTCAACCGGCGGGTCGATCAGGCCGGTGGGGCGGATCACCTGTTCGGCGAAGACGCCGCCGGTCTGTTCCATTTCCCAGCTTCCCGGCGTGGCCGAGACGGCGACGGTTTGCGGGCGCATGGCGTCCCATTCGTTGAAGCGCAGCGGGCGGTTGTCGATACAGCTGGGCAGGCGGAAGCCGTATTCGGCCAGCGTGATCTTGCGCCGGTGGTCACCCTTCGACATGGCCCCGATCTGCGGCACGGTCTGGTGGCTCTCGTCGACGAAGAGCAGGGCGTTTTCGGGCAGGTATTCGAACAGGGTGGGCGGCGGCTCGCCGGGCAGGCGGCCGGTCAGGAAGCGGCTGTAATTCTCGATCCCTGCGCAGGAGCCGGTGGCGGCGATCATCTCGAGGTCGAAATTGGTGCGCTGTTCCAGCCGCTGGTGTTCGAGCAACTTGCCTTCGGCCTCCAGTTCTTCCAGCCGGTGCGCCAGCTCGAACTTGATGGCTTCGGTAGCCTGCTTCATCGTCGGACCGGGCGTCACGTAGTGCGAGTTTGCATAGACGCGCACCTTGCCCAGGTTCTGGCCCTTCTTGCCCGTCAGCGGATCGAACTCGGCAATGTCCTCGATCTCGTCGCCGAAGAAGCTGATGCGCCAGGCGGTGTCTTCCAGATGGCTGGGGAACAGCTCCAGGTTGTCGCCGCGCACGCGGAAGTTGCCGCGCGCGAAGGCGGCATCGTTGCGCTTGTACTGCAGGGCCACCAGCTTGCGGATCAGTTCGCGCTGGTCGACCGTGTCGCCCGCCTTGATGTCGAAAATCATGGCCGAATAGGTCTCGACCGAGCCGATACCGTAGAGGCACGAGACCGAGGCGACGATCAGCACGTCGTCGCGTTCCAGCAAGGCGCGGGTCGCCGAGTGGCGCATCCGGTCGATCGCCTCGTTCACCGAGCTTTCCTTCTCGATGTAGGTGTCCGACCGGGGCACGTAGGCTTCCGGCTGGTAGTAGTCGTAGTAGGAGACGAAATACTCGACCGCGTTCTCGGGGAAGAAGCTCTTGAACTCGCCATAGAGCTGCGCGGCGAGGATCTTGTTGGGGGCCAGCACCAGCGCGGGGCGCTGCAACTGCTCGATCACCTTGGCCATGGTGAAGGTCTTGCCGCTGCCGGTGACGCCCAGCAGCACCTGCGTCTGCTCGCCGTCCCTGGCGCCTGCCACCAGTTCGGCGATGGCGGTCGGCTGGTCGCCCGAAGGCTCGTATTCGGAAACCAGCTTGAACGGCTTGCCGCCTTCGACCTTGTCCGGCCGCGCGGGCCGGTGCGGGGTGAATTCGCCGGAAGTATCCGGCTCTTCCAGCCCGCGACGGATGACGAGTTCTGCCATGGGCGGGGATATGGGTCACCGGGAACGAAATGGCAACGCGGTTTGCCTGATCTTTACCACTTTGTCCGATATTTCCGCCACCTATCCATCCGGGCGATCGAAGGGGGACCCGATGCGCAAGTCTGTAATCCTGCCGCTGCTGGCACTGCCCGCCCTGGCGGGCTGTTTCGGCGATGATCCTGCCGCTGGAGCAGATGCCGCCCGAATTCGCCGCCATCGAAGGCAGTGAGAACCGCTGCGGCGAACCCAAGTTCACCGACGTCGACTGGCAGGAAGACGACATCAACCGGCAGGTCATGGGTGAATGCACCATGGAAAGCTACACGGTCACGCCCACGCGCGTCGATGGCAGCGGCGTGTGCCAGATCGGGCAGGGCAGCATGACCTCCAGCCCGCGCCTGACGGTGGGGATCGACCAGGCGGAGGACAGCTACCGGATGGTGGTGTCGATGGAGGTTCGCTGGTCGATCCGGCCACCAGCCAGTCGCATACCTATCGGGTGATCGCCGTGCAGGAAGGCACCCGCACCGGCGACTGCTAGCGACAGAAATATGCGCAAGCGCGTTGGCACTTTGCCAAGCGCTTGTTATCCATTGCCTTGAAAGACGCGTTGGCACGGTGCCACGCGCCCTTGAGGGGAATTTCAAATGCGTATTGTTCTCGCCGCGCCGATCGCTCTCGGTCTGGCCCTTGCCGCCTGCGGCGAAACCGGAAGTGCCGATGCTGACGGTGACGGTGTCATTTCGGCTGAAGAGATGACCGCAGCGGTCGCGGATCGCGAACCGATGCAGCCGGGCAATTACCAGCTGAGCATGGAAGTGTTGGAACTGGAAGACCCGGAGTCGAGCCCCGAAGAGCTGCAGCAGGCGCGTGCCTTCTTCGAGATGATGGGTTCGATGGCCCCGCCGCAGTGCATGACCGAGGAAGACCTCAACGGCGGCATGATGGACATTGCCGAGTCCATGCAGAACGGTGACTGCGAGGTAACCAGCATGAACTCTGCCGGCAGCAACATGAATGCCGAGATGAGCTGTCAGTCGGACGGCGGTGGGACAGCCACCGTCACTGTCGACAGCACACAGACTGCGACCTCCTCGGAAATGACAATGACCGCAGTCGAAGCAGCCGAGGGTGGCGAACGCCGCTTGTCCATGCGCATCGGCATGGAACGCACGGGCGACTGCAGCTAGGCCGCAGCCGGTAACCATGTCCGGGCGCAGGTGCCCGGTTTTGGGACGCTGCCGCTTGCCGCAATTGGCAGGGTGAGGGCGCGACGGTAACCCTGCAGGCGAAACTCGGCGGGTTTTCCGCCACTTGCCTATAGGGGATTACCGATGCGCCTCACCCATGCCCTGTCACCGGCTCTGACCCGGGCCCTGCCGCTCATGGCCGCCGTCGCCCTGGCTGCCTGCGGCAGCGACACCGACGAGGAATTGGCCGACGAAGCCCTGACCATGGACGAGGTCCTGTCGGAAAACGTTGACAACATCGCCCTGCCGATGCCGGGCGAATACAGCACCGATGTCGAACTGATATCCTTTGAAGTGCCCGGTGCCTCGAGTGTGGACATGGATGCCTTGCGCGCTGCCTTCGCCGAAGGTGCGGCCGAGCAGCCCAGCTTCTGCGTCACCGAAGCCATGGACCGGGAAGCATGGATCTCGGCCATGACCGACAACAGCTGCACGATCTCGCGCCTCAATGCCGATGGCACCGATATCTCGATGGCCATGTCGTGCCTCGCCGAGAACGGTCCGCAGGGCGAAATCACGCTGACGGGGACGCAGGGGGAAACCAGCTCCACTCTCGAAATGGAGACGGTCCAGCCGATCCCCGGCCACGGCGAGGCCAACATTGTCTTGCGGGTCACAACCGAACGCACTGGTGACTGCAGCTAGGCAAGGCTAGACTTGCGGTCATGAGCCGCATTGTACTGATTTCCGGTCCGCTATGCGCTGCCGCTCTTGGTGCGGCGCACTCATGACTACGGCGGACGATCCCCGTCCACCGCTTGGGCATCGCCTCGGCGCCTTCGCTCGCGGCGTCGGCACCTCGCTCACGCGCCGTGCGCGGCTGGTGACGGGCAATGCGCCGCAGAACGTACATACGCCGCCGCTGCGCCTGTTCCTTGCCGAAGCAGGCTTCCTGCTGACCCCCTTGGTACGCAAATTCTCGCCCCCGCTACCGATCGAGCCGGCGGACAATCCCAAAGTCATCATACTGCTGCCGGGTTTCGCCACCGCGCCGTGGCGAATGAAGTTCATGGCGCAGCAGCTTGAACGCGCGGGGCACAAGGTGAAGCGCTGGGGGCTGGGCTACAACTACGGGCCGACACCGCAGAACATCGCCATCTTGGCCGAGCGCGTGCAGTCAGTGCGCCGGCGTTACGGGCAGCAAGTGGTGCTGATCGGCTGGAGCCTCGGCGGGATCTTCGCTCGCGAGGTGGCAAAGATGCACCCCGATTGCGTGGCCAAGGTCATCACCATGGGCACCCCCTTCAGCCACTCGCCCTATTCCAACAACATCTGGCGCATCTACCAGGTAACCGTCGGCCACAGCGTAGAGGCCCCGCCGGTGGACGTCACCATGCATGAAAAGCCGCCCGTGGAGACGGTTGCCTTCTGGTCTCCGCGCGACGGCGTGATCTCGCGCCGCGCGGCTTGCGGCCTGCCGGGAGAACGCGATCGCGCGGTCGCTTTGCGGTGCACGCACATGGGCTTTTGCAACTCTGGCGAGGTCATCATGGCACTTGATCAGGAACTGAAGCGCGATTGAGTCTTTGACTAAGAGACTGAATGGCGCATGTTGCAACTGCGAGATGAGCCGATTCCCGCACTGAACAGGGGTATATGTGACCGCTTCCGAGCCGTCCAATTTCGACGAGATGCATGCACCGGACGGATCGGTGCGCCAGGCCTACCGCGGTTACCAGCGGTGGCTGGAGCAGCAGGAAGACGGCTGGATGAAGCGCAAGGACTTCGAAGCCGAAAGCTTCTTCCGGCGCACCGGCATCACTTTCAATGTCTACGGTGAGAACGATGCCGAAGAACGGCTGATCCCGTTCGACATGGTGCCGCGCATCATCAGTGGCGGCGAATGGCGGCGGCTGAGCAAGGGCATCGAGCAGCGCGTGCGCGCGCTCAACGCCTTCATGCATGACCTGTATCACCGGCAGGAGATCATCCGCTCCGGCCGGCTGCCTGAACGCCTTTTCCGCAACAATGCCGCCTGGCTGCCGCAGATGGTGGGCTTCACGCCGCCGGGCGGGGTCTACACGCACATCACCGGCATCGACCTGGTGCGTACCGGCCCGGACGAATTCATGGTGCTGGAAGACAATGCCCGCACCCCCAGCGGCGTCTCCTACATGCTGGAGAACCGCGAGACGATGATGGCCATGTTCCCCGAGCTGTTCAGCACGGTGAAGGTGCGCGATGTCTCGGACTATCCGCGGCGACTGGCCAAGAGCCTCGCGGCCTGCGCACCGCAAGGTGCCGGGCCGAAACCCTCGATCGCGGTGCTGACGCCGGGCATTTTCAACTCGGCCTATTACGAACACGCCTTCCTGGCAGACCAGATGGGTGCCGAATTGGTCGAAGGCAGTGACCTGCGCGTGGTCAATGGCAAGGTGCAGATGCGGACGACCGTCGGCTTCCGCCCGGTCGACGTGCTCTATCGCCGCGTCGATGACGAATACCTCGATCCGTTGTCCTTCAACCCCGACAGCGTGCTGGGGGTGCCGGGCATCATGGATGTCTATCGTGCCGGCAATATCACCATTGCCAATGCCCCGGGGACGGGCGTCGCCGACGACAAGGCGATCTATTCCTTCATGCCCGAGATCGTCGAGTTCTACACCGGCGAGGAGGCCATCTTGCCCAATGTCGAGACCTGGCGGTGCGCCGATCCCGACAGTCTCAAGTACGTGCTCGACAACCTTGCGGATCTGGTGGTGAAGGAAGTGCACGGCTCGGGCGGCTACGGCATGCTGATCGGCCCCACGGCCAGCAAGAAGGATATCGCCACCTTCCGCAAGAAGCTGGAGAACAATCCGGACAATTACATCGCCCAGCCGACGCTTTCGCTGTCGACCTGCCCGATCTTCACGAAGAAGGGGCTGGCCCCGCGGCACGTCGACCTGCGGCCCTTCGTGCTCTGCTCGCCCGATGGCGTCGACATCACGCCCGGCGGCCTGACCCGTGTCGCGCTGAAGAAGGGCTCGTTGGTGGTGAACTCCTCGCAAGGCGGGGGCACCAAGGATAGCTGGGTGCTGGACGACTGATGTTAGGACGCGTCGCTCACGGCATCTTCTGGATGTACCGCTATCTCGAACGGGCAGAGAACACTGCGCGCCTGCTGGCGGCCGGGCAGCGCATGGCCCTGACGCGCGGGCAGGATCTGGCCGACAGCGAATGGAAGTCGGTGCTCACCACGCTGGGCCTGCGGCCGGCCTATGAAGAGCACTTCGAAGATTACACCGGCGCGCATGTCTGCGATTTCGTGCTGCGGTCGAAGCACAATCCCGAAAGCGTCCTGTCGATGGTGGAGCGGGCGCGCACCAATGCCCGCACCTGCCGATCGGCACTGACGGCGGAGGTTTGGGAAGCCGTCAACGAAGGCTGGATGACCTTGCGCGACCTGCTGGCCAAACCGGTACGCGACGCGACGCTGGGAGCGGCGCTCGGCGCAATCCGGCGCGAATCCACTCTGGCGCGCGGTGCCACGCACGGTTCGATGCTGCGCAACGAGACCTATTGCTTCACCCGGCTCGGTACCTTTCTCGAGCGGGCTGACAACACCGCACGCATCCTCGACGTGAAGTACTACCTGCTACTGCCGTCGATTTCCTATGTCGGCACGCCGCTCGACAGCGGCCAGTGGGACAACGTGCTGCGCTCGCTTTCGGCAGAGCGCGCCTATCGCTGGCTCAACGCCGGGCGGATGGACGCGCGCTCGATCGCCGACTTCCTGATCCTCGACGACCGTTTCCCGCGCAGCCTCGTATTCTGCTATTCGACCTTGCGGGAAAACCTTGCCGAACTGGCGCAGTTGCACGGCGCGGAAGGCGAATGCCATGCCGCGATGCGCGAAGCGGACCTGCGGCTCAACGACAAGACCGTTGAAGACATCTTCGAACAGGGGCTGCACCAGTTCCTGCTCGAATTCATCGCCGACAACCAGCGACTGGCCGGTGCCATCGCGCAAGACTATCGCTTCGTGAGCTGAGGAGGAGAACACG
This sequence comes from Aurantiacibacter gilvus, assembly GCF_038289935.1. Classification (NCBI taxonomy): domain Bacteria; kingdom Pseudomonadati; phylum Pseudomonadota; class Alphaproteobacteria; order Sphingomonadales; family Erythrobacteraceae; genus Aurantiacibacter; species Aurantiacibacter gilvus. Next base: position 1,885,056 of record NZ_JBBYHV010000001.1, on the reverse strand, counting down.
ACCATGCGCCTCTCGATCAGACACACGACGCGTTACCGTTTCGCGCAACCGGTTGCCCATGGCATCCAGCGCCTGCGGCTGACGCCCAAGGAGACCCAGGGCCAGAAGATCCTTGAATGGAACATGGACTTCGAAGGCGCCTACGAGCAACTGTCCTACGACGACCAGAACTTCAACCACGTCACCCTGGTGGCGGTGGAGGAGGGCACGCAGGAAGTCGTGGTTTCCTGCAACGGGATGGTCCACACCGAAGACAACCATGGGGTGATCGGCCATCACGCCGGTCACTTGCCCTTGTGGGCCTTCCTCGGCCAGACCCCGCTCACCAAGCCGGGACCCAAGATCAAGTCAATGATCGCCGAGGTCGAGCGCAGCGAGGATGGCATGGTCGGCACGCTGCACAACCTGTCTTCCGTAATCCGCGACCATGTCGCCTACGAAACCGGCAAGACCATCGTCACCACCACCGGCGAAGAAGCTGCCGTCGCCGGCCATGGCGTCTGCCAGGACCATGCGCACATCTTCATTGCTGCAGCACGCAGCCTCGATATCCCGGCGCGCTACGTCTCGGGCTACCTGATGATGAACGACCGCATCGATCAGGAAGCTACCCACGCCTGGGCAGAGGCTTTCGTGCAGGGACTCGGGTGGGTCGGGTTCGACATCTCCAACGGCATCAGCCCCGATCCGCGTTACGTGCGCGTGGCCACCGGCCGCGATTATACGGATGCCGCGCCGATTACGGGGATAAGTTTCGGCTCCGCAACCGAAGACCTGACGGTAGATCTTGCAGTCGAGCAGCAGATGGAAGAACAGCAGCAGCAGTGATGTGTTCGGAGTCTGCCCGCTCGCGCGGAGATAACAAGAAATGACCTATTGTGTTGGCCTGATGCTGGACAAGGGCCTTGTCCTGATGAGCGATACCCGCACCAATTCGGGCGTCGACAACATCTCCGTGTTCCGCAAGATGGTCAGCTGGTCGGTGCCGGGGGAGCGTATCATCACGCTGATGACGGCGGGCAACCTTGCCACCACGCAGTCTGTGATCAGCCGACTCGAAGAACGCAGCAAGGCACCGGAAGACCGGCAGAACTCGCTGATGGAACTGTCCACCATGTTCCAGGTCGCCTGCGAAGTGGGCAGGTTGCTGCGCGAGACCATTGCCGAAACGCAGGAAGACAACGGACCCAAGGGCAGCGGCCGGTTCACTGCCTCGATCATCCTTGCCGGACAGATCAAGGGCATGGAGCCGCGCCTGTTCATGATCTACCCCGAAGGCAATTTCATCGAAGCCAGCTTCGACACGCCCTTCTTCCAGATCGGCGAGACCAAGTACGGCCGCCCGATCCTGATCCGCGGCTACGACCGCGACATGAGCTTCGAAGACGCGGTGAAGTTGCTGATGGTCAGTTTCGACTCGACGCTGAAGGCCAATCTCTCGGTTGGCTTGCCGCTGGACCTGCTGGTGCTGGAGCGGGACCGGTTCTCGCCCAGTCACGAGCGGCGGATCGAAGTCACCGATCCCTATTTCACGGAAATTTCTTCGAGCTGGAGCGATGCCTTGCGCAGCGCTTTCCAATCGCTGCCCGATTACAGTTTTGACCAGGTAGGTAGTTCCACCTAGCTGGGCCAAAGGGCGAGGCAGGAAATTGTCCCCATGGCCGACGGGCCAACCCGTTGTTCTATCGAGAAAGCTCCATTTTGGACATGGCCTGTCCCTAGGTAAAACTAGCCTTTCGTTCTACATCAATCGCTTATAAGTGGTATTCCGGACTAATACGGAGTGTTTCGGCATGGGATTTCGCGCAGAATCCCGGTTATGGAACCACGCATTTCCATCCATGTCATCGGCGGCAACAGCCGCTCGCGCGCAGAGCAGTCGCGCATGATCCTGGCGATGGGGCACCATGCGGAAGTCTATGCCGACCTCGTCGAACTGGTCGATTGTCCCCCGCGCTCCGGCGTGATCATTGCGAGCGACGACGTGCTGGAAGACGGGATCGCAAACCTGCTGGAAGAGCTGGCCGATGCCGGTATCTGGTTGCCGCTGGTGGCTGCCAAGGCTGACCCCAGCGTCGAGGAAGTGGTTGCGGTTATCCAGGCCGGGGCGCTTGATTTCCTGCGACTGCCGCTGGAAGAAGACGAATTGCTGCGCATGATCAGGCACGTGCACAGCGATGCCGGCCGTCATGCCGAGGCGCGTCGCCGCTTGATCGACGCGCGCCGCCGTATCGGCGCCCTGTCCAAGCGTGAGCGCGAGGTGCTCGACTGGCTCAGCGAGGGGTGCTCGAACAAGGCGATTGCCCGCAATCTCGAAATCAGCCCGCGCACCGTCGAAATCCACCGCGCCAACATGATGGGCAAGCTGGGCGCCCGCCATGCCGCTGACGCCGTGCGCCTGCGGCTGGAAGCTGGATGGGACGATTACCGGCCTGATGACGAGGCGCCGCAAATGCCGGCCACGCGCCGCGCCCCTTACTGACCGGGCCGATCAACCCTCAGCGGCAATAGGAATTGCCGTCGATCACCCCTTCGAGATGGAAGTGATCGCGGTGGGCTGCGTTGTAGTCCGGCCCCAGCACCGTATCGAACCGGCGACAGGCGCTGCGCTGCACGACGCGCAGGAACTCGCGTTCCCGGGAATTGCCATTCCAGCCGTCGGATACGCTGATGCGGGTGCCGTCTTCCAGCACGAAACCGGCGATGTCGATGGCATCCGCGCTGGCGTGAGCCGAACGACGGCTCGATCCCGCGACGTTGCGACAGGCATAGCTGCCCATCGTCTGGATCGTGGCCACGCGCTGGCCGAAGATCTGTTGCGCAGCGCGGTCAACGCCGAAGCGCGCCCAGGCCGCGAAGGCCGTGCTGACCGGGCAGGTGACGGGGCCAAGGTTGCGCAGCTCCAGCGATCCGTTGTCGCTCGACAGCGCATGCATCTGTACCGTGCCAAGGGTGCTGCACCCCTGGTCGAAATAGCGATCGGGCAGGGCCTCGAACCGCGCGCCGGCCTGGCCCAGCTGCGCTAGGCACTGGTTGTCGGCATTGTTGCGGACCATGGGCAGCTGGTTGTTCGAACGCACGGCCGGAGCGCCCGCGGTCGAGCGGTTGCCGGAAGTGGTTGACGAATTGCTTGCAGCGGGCTGGCCGCCGGAGGCTTGCGGCACTAGCGTACAGGCCGACAGGGCAAGCGTTGCAAGTGATAGCAGGACTGCACGTTTCATGGTTATTCCCATGCCCCGTCCGTGGTTAATTCCCTGCGCCCAGACATGGTTAACGCACCGGCGACGGATATGAAACCCATGACCATCCGGTCATCCCTGCGGTTACACAAGAAACCGCAATTTCGTTTGACTCTATCTGCGCGGAAACTAGTGGCCGCTGCGGGCCACGCGGTCCCAACGCCGCGCGAGCTCTCTGTAAGGAGAGAATACAAATGACTGCTATGCCGACGCTCCGTCCGGAGCGCCCTTTCTTTTCATCCGGTCCCACATGCAAGCCTCCGGGCTGGTCGGTCGACAAGCTTGACCTCAAGTCGCTTGGTCGCTCGCACCGCAGCAAATATGCCAAGGGCCGGCTGAAATACGCCATCGACCTGACCCGCGAACTGCTGGGCGTGCCGGACGATTACCTCGTCGGCATCATGCCCGGCTCCGACACTGGCGCGCTCGAATGCGCCATGTGGACCATGCTTGGCGCGCGCCCCGCGACCGTCGCCGCATGGGAAAGCTTCGGCAACGTGTGGATCCAGGATGCAGTCAAGCAGCTCAAGCTGAAGGACCTGCAGGTCCTCGACGCGGGCTACGGCGAAATCCCCGATCTCAGCCAGGTGCCGCAAGAGAACGACGTTGTATTCACCTGGAACGGCACCACCTCGGGCGCCAAGATCCCCAACACCGACTGGCTGGCGGCGGATCGCACGGGTGTGACCATCAACGATGCCACCAGCGCCATTTTCGCCATGGAGATGGACTGGGCCAAGCTCGATGCCACCACCTATTCGTGGCAGAAGGTGCTGGGCGGCGAAGCGCAGCACGGCATGCTGATCCTCAGCCCCAAGGCCGTGGAGCGCATCGAAAGCTACGATCCCGAATGGCCGCTGCCCAAGCTCTTCCGCCTCAAGAAGGGTGACAAGATCAACAAGGGCATCTTCGAGGGCGCGACGATCAACACGCCCTCGATGCTGGCAACCGAAGACTACATCGCCGCTCTCGAGTGGGTGAAGTCGATCGGTGGCCGCCAGGCCATGTTCGCCCGTGCCGATGCCAACGCCAAGATCGTCAAGGACTGGATCGAGGCCACCCCGTGGCTGCGCAACATGGTCGACGATCCGGCCAAGCAGACCAACACCGGCGTGTGCATGTGCTTCCAGGGTGACTGGATCGACAGCCTCTCGGCGGAAGACGCGGCTGCCGTGCCGAAGAAGATCGCCGGCAAGCTCGAAGAGATGGACATCGGTTACGATTTCAACGGCTACCGTGATGCGCCGCCGTCGCTGCGCATCTGGTGTGGTGGTTCGCTGGAAAGCGAAGACATCGCCCGCCTGCTGCCGTGGATCGAATGGGCTTACGAAGAGCTCAAGGCCGGCAACCTCTGATTTCGGCGTTGTCCCGGGCCTGACCCGGGACCGCTTTCCCCCTTTTGCTGGCCCATTGAGGCCATGCGTCCCGGCGTGTTCCGGGACGACGGAGACATAAAATGACCAAGCCCAAAGTCCTCATTTCCGACAAGATGGACGCCAACGCCGCCCGCATCTTCAAGGAGCGCGGCTGCGACGTCGACGTCATCACCGGCAAGACGCCGGAAGAACTGAAGGAAATCATCGGCCAGTACGATGGCCTTGCCATCCGTTCGTCGACCAAGGTGACTGCCGAGATCCTCGAAGCGGCCACCAACCTGAAGGTGATCGGCCGCGCCGGCATCGGTGTCGACAACGTCGATATACCGTCTGCCAGCGCGCGCGGCGTGGTGGTGATGAACACGCCGTTCGGCAATTCGATCACGACTGCCGAACACGCCATCGCCATGATCATGGCGCTCGCCCGCCAGATTCCCGAGGCCAATGCCCGCACCCAGGCCGGTGAATGGCCGAAGAGCGCCTTCATGGGCGTGGAAGTCACCGGCAAGACGCTGGGCCTGATCGGTGCCGGCAACATCGGTTCGATCGTCGCCAGCCGCGCGCTGGGCCTGAAGATGAAGGTCGCTGCCTACGATCCCTTCCTCACGCCGGAACGCGCCGTCGAACTGGGCGTGGAAAAGGTGGACCTCGGCGCCCTGCTGGAGCGCGCCGATTTCATCAGCCTGCATACCCCGCTGACCGACGAGACCCGCAACATCCTCAGCCGCGAGCGGATGGAGCAGTGCAAGAAGGGCGTCCGCATCGTCAACTGTGCCCGCGGCGGCCTGGTCGACGAGGCCGCGCTGAAGGACCTGCTCGATTCGGGTCACGTGGCCGGTGCCGCGCTCGACGTGTTTGCCAAGGAGCCGCCGGCTCCCGACCACCCGCTGTTCGGCACGCAGAACTTCATCTGCACCCCGCACCTCGGTGCCTCGACCACCGAAGCGCAGGTCAACGTGGCGCTGCAGGTGGCCGAGCAGATGGCCGACTACCTCGTCAACGGCGGCGTCACCAACGCGCTCAACATGCCGAGCCTCTCGGCCGAGGAAGCCCCGAAGCTGAAGCCCTACATGGCGCTGGCCGAAAACCTCGGCTCACTGGTGGGCCAGCTGGCACATGGCGAACTGCCCAAGATCTCCATCGAGACCGAAGGCGCCGCCGCCCAGCTCAACCAGAAGCCGATTGTCGGCGCGGTGCTGGCGGGCCTGATGAAGCGCTATTCTTCCAGTGTGAACATGGTCAACGCGCCCTATCTCGCCAAGGAACGCGGCATGGAAATCCGCGAGATCCGCAACGATCGCGGCGGCATCTACCACACGCTGATCCGCGTGACGGTGGAGACCAGCCAGGGCCGCCGTTCGGTGGCCGGTACGCTGTTCTCCAACGGCGCTCCGCGGCTGGTGGAAATGTTCGGCATCTCGATCGAGGCCGACCTCGCCGGGCACATGCTCTACATCGCCAACCGCGACATGCCGGGCTTCATCGGTTCGGTCGGCCAGATCCTGGGCGAAGCGGGCATCAACATCGGCACCTTCCACCTGGGCCGGCGCGAACAGGGCGGCGACGCCATCCTGTTGCTCTCGGTCGACAACAAGGTGCCGCAGGAGTTGCTCGACAAGATCTGCAAGGTGCCCAACGTCCAGCGCGTCTGGCCGTTGCACTTCTGAGGCAAGCACTATCCCTTCGCGTCTTTCACTGAAGGCGCGAAGGGGTTAGGGGCCTTCGCATGACCGATCCCACGCAGGACCTCTTGCCCGAAGGGCTGGAAGATCGCCTGCCGCAAAGCGCGGCAGCAGCGACCCGTATCGAACGTGCCATGCTCGAAGTGATGGGTGCGCACGGTTACGACCGCGTGCGCCCGCCGTTGATCGAGTTCGAACGCTCGATGGCCAAGACCATTTCGGGCCGCATGGACGGGCTGATGACGCGGCACATGTTCCGCTTCGTCGATCCTTCCAGCCTGCGGACGCTGGCCCTGCGCAACGACATGACTGTGCAGGTCGGCCGCATCGCCGCCACCGGCCTTGCCGGTGCCGCGAGGCCGCTGCGGCTGTGCTACGCCGGGCAGGTGGCGCGCATCCGGGGCAGCAAGCTCGAACCGCGCCGCGAAGACCTGCAGGTGGGCGCCGAACTGATCGGCAGCGATACCGTGGCCGCCGCCAGCGAGATCGTGGAACTGGCCATTGCTGCGCTGGAAGCGGCGGGTGCGACGGGGATCTCGGTCGACTTCACCCTGCCGGACCTCGTCGACACGCTGGCGGACGGCCCGCTGCCGCTGGGTGCCGAAGCGCGTGACCGCGTGCGGCGCGAGCTGGACATGAAGGACGCTGGCGGCCTCGTGGACGCAGGCGGGGAGGCTTACCTGCCGCTGATCCACGCGACCGGCGACTTCGACCAGTCGATTGCCCGGCTGGAAGCGCTCGATGGATCTGGGGTGCTCGACAGCCGCATCGCCGGCCTGCGCGAAATCGCCGCCCGCGTGGGCGACCGCGCCCGGCTGACGCTCGACCCTTCGGAACGCCACGGCTTCGAATACCAGTCGTGGTTCGGCTTCACTCTCTACGCTGACGACGTGCGGGGCGCGCTTGGGCGCGGCGGTACCTATTGCATCGGTGGCAGCGACGAGCCCGCCACCGGCTTCTCGCTCTATCCGGAAAACCTCGTCGAGGCGGTGAAGGCGGACGAGAGGCTGGGCGACAAGCTGTTCCTGCCGCTGGGCCACGACCGCTCGGCTGCAGCCAGGCTGCGCGCTGATGGCTGGCGCACTGTCGCCGCGCTTTCCGATACCGACGACGCTGCCGCGCTCGGCTGCTCGCACCTGCTCGAAGGTGACGCGGCCAAGCCGCTCTGATCAGCGGAATATCCGTGCCAGCCAAGCATCGACCACCGGCGTTGCCGGGTAGTCGGGATCGCCCAGACGCACGTTGATCTGGCGGTGGCCGCGCAAGCCGCGCCCGCGGAATTCCTGCACCACGGCAGGCGTTCCTGCAGCGCGCAGGGCGGCGCCCAGCGCCTCGCTCTGTGTGCGCCCGTCGCGGCGCTGGACGTGCAGGATCAGGAAATCGGGCGCGTTCGGCGCGGCTGCGTGCAGCGCGGGTGACAGCGCGCGTTGGCGGGCAGGCTCGGTGCCGAAGGCATCGCGGTAGCGGCCCTGCATCAGCCGTCCGCCGTCATCCATCTGCTGCGCCACGTCATAGGCGGCGCCGTCCAGCGGCAGTACGCCGCGCAGGTCCGCGAAGGAAAGGCCCACGGCACGCAGGTACTGCGGATCGGTGCCCACCAGCGCCACGAGGTGCGCGCCTGCCGAATGGCCGGTCAACGCGACCCTGTCGGCATCGAAGCCGAGGCGGCCTGCGTTGCGCTTGAGGTAGGCGAGGGCGCTCGCCACGTCGCCGGCCTGCTCTTCGACAGTGGCATCGGGCACCAGCCGGTAGTTCACCGAAGCGACCGCGTAGCCGAGCGACTGCCAGTGCTCGAGCTTGGCAGACCCCTCCATCATGCGCATGTCACCGCGCGACCATCCCCCGCCATGGACGAAGACCACCAGCGGCGCGTCGTCATCCGCGCCCGGCCAGTAAAGCAGGCCCTGCAAACGGTCCTCGCCATAGGACACGCGCTGCATGGCGGCGGTGCGGTCTTGTGCCAATGCTGGTGACACGGCCACGGCAAGGGCGAAGAGCAAGGCGAGCGAGAAAACCAGTCGGACTATCAGGTTGCGGGCGATCTGCATGGCGGGTCTCCAATCGCCATCCTTTTCCGCCTGATTTGAAGGGCAAGGCCAGTCTCGAATTGCCGCAATTTGTCGCAGGATCGGTGCGCGTTTAATCGGCCAGCAAGCCGTGCAGGGCAGCGTTGTGCTAGACCACCCAACTGATCGCATAGGCAATGCCGGCGGAGATGGGCAGCGTCGCCACCCACGACAGCAGCACGTTGCGTACCACCTGGCCGTGCAACGTGCCTGCGGCGCCGCCGGTACCGATGATCGAACCGACCGAGACGTGCGTGGTCGAAACCGGCATGCCCAGCCGGCTGGCGAACAGCACCAGCGCGGCGGTGATGAGGTTGGCGGATACGCCCTGGCCGGTGTCGAGCCGGTTGATCCGGTGGCTCATCGTCTCTGCCACGCGCCGCGACAACAGCCAGCCGCCGGCACCCATTGCGACCGTAACCACCAGTGCCGATCCCGTGCCGCTGACCAGTTGCGAGGCGAGCAGCAGGGCGGCCAGCTTGGGGGTGTCATTCACCCCGCGGGCAAAGCAGATGACGCTGGCCGAAAGCAGGTGAACGCCGTCCAGCGTGCGGGTGTGGGCGATCTCGGTAGTGGCAGCCGAACTCAGCGTCGGCATTCTTGCGTTGCGCTCTCGCGCGGCGCGCAGCAGCCGGTAGGCGGCATAGCCGAGACCAGCCGAGATGAAGGGACTGGAGAGCAGTGGCAGGACAAACCCAGTACCCAGGTTGGCCAAGTTGATCGGCGTCTCGCTCTGCGCCAGCCCGGCGCCCACCAGTCCGCCGACCAGGGCATGGGTGGTGGAGATGGGAAAGCCCAGCCGCGTGGCCAGCATTACCGTGGTCGCCGCCCCGCCGGCCACGGCCAGCGCGAAACCGGGAGTATTGGCCAGCTCGTCGCCCACCAGCCCCTTGCCGGAAAACTGCTGCAGCAGGCTTTCTGCGATCACCAGTGAGGCGATGCCGCCGAGTACCGTGGCACCTGTTGCCAGCACAAGCGCGCGGCGGAAGGACAGGGTCTCGCTGCCCCAGACCGTGGCGAAGCCCTTGAAGTTGTCGTTCGCGCCGTTGGAGAAAGCAAGAAAGGCAGCAGCAAACGCGAGCAGGGCGATGACGGTGATGGGATTTCCTCCAGAGGTTATCACTTCCGCTTCGCCTGCGGCTGGCAAAAGGTTACACGCACGGGGACCTTGGCCACCGTGCCAGTTGCCCTTTGCCCGCTCATTGCCTAGGGCGCGGCGGGTTTCTCTCGAAAAGGATTCTGCATTGGCCAACGTCACCGTGATCGGCGCCCAGTGGGGCGATGAAGGCAAGGGCAAGATCGTCGACTGGCTGGCGGCCCGTGCTGACGCGGTGGTGCGCTTCCAGGGCGGCCACAATGCCGGACATACGCTGGTCGTGGGTGACCAGACCTACAAGCTCAGCCTGCTTCCCAGCGGCATCGTCACGGGTACGCTCAGCCTGATCGGTAACGGCGTGGTGCTGGACCCCTGGGCGCTGCAAAGCGAGATCGCCAAGCTCGAATCGCAGGGCGTTTCGATCACGCCGGACAACTTCGGTATTGCCGACAACTGCCCGCTGATCCTGCCGATCCACCGCGACCTTGACGTGCTGCGCGAAACCGCCGCCGGCAAGGGCAAGATCGGGACCACGGGTCGCGGCATCGGCCCGGCCTACGAGGACAAGGTCGGCCGCCGCGCGATCCGCGTTTGTGACCTGGCTCACCTCGATGACCTGACCCCGCAGCTGGACCGGCTTTGCGCGCACCACGATGCCCTGCGCGCGGGCTTCAACGAACCACCGATCGACCGCGAACGGCTGATCAATGACCTGCGCGAGATCGCGCCCTTCGTGCAGCAGTTTGCCCAGCCGGTGTGGAAGCGCCTCAACGAAGTGAAGAAGTCAGGCGCGAAGATCCTGTTCGAAGGGGCGCAGGGCGTGCTGCTCGATGTCGACCACGGCACCTATCCCTTCGTCACCAGCTCCAACACCGTCAGCGGCACCGTGGCCAGCGGCTCCGGCCTCGGTCCGGGTGCGGCGGGCTTCGTGCTGGGGATCGTCAAGGCCTATACCACCCGCGTTGGTTCTGGTCCGTTCCCCACCGAGCTGGAAGACGAGGTCGGCCAGAAGCTGGGCGAGCGCGGCCACGAATTCGGCACGGTCACCTCGCGCAAGCGTCGCTGCGGCTGGTTCGACGCCGTGCTGGTGCGCCAGACCTGCGCGCTGTCGGGCGTCACCGGTATCGCGCTGACCAAGATCGACGTGCTCGACGGGTTCGACACGATCAGGATCTGCACCGGCTACAAGCTGGGCGACAGGGTGCTCGATTACCTGCCTTCGAGCGCGCAGGAGCAGGCTGCGGTCGAACCGATCTACGAAGAGTTCGAAGGCTGGGAAGGCACCACCGTCGGTGCTCGTTCGTGGGCGGACCTGCCCGCGCAGGCGATCAAGTACATCCGCCGCATCGAGGAACTGATCGAGTGTCCCGTGGCCTCGGTATCGACCAGCCCCGAGCGTGACGACACCATCCTGGTGCGCGATCCGTTTGCCGACTGAGGCAGGCCGTCAGTCCTTTTCTGCCAGCATGGCGACCTGCACCTGCAGCCGCTTCACTTCGCGCAGCACGGTAAACATGTTCATGCGGCTGAACAGCCAATGCTTGAGGAAGCCGATGCCGGTGATCAACGCCACCGAGCCAGCCGCCCACAGGATCGTCGCGCGCAGGTCCTCGGCATGGAAAGCCTGCCAGGCGGCGTAGAACATCACCAGGGACATCAGGAAGGTGATGACGAAGACCAGCTTCGCCCACCCTCCCAATGGCCCGCCCAGGCTGTCACCCAGCTGGCGGAACAGTCCGCGATCTTCGAGGCTGTCGAGGAAGGCGCGATCGTCTTCGTCCAATGCGCTGCGGATACGGTCGTCAATGTCAGTCATGGCACTTCTCCTTTGAATGGGGCGAGCGCGGCCTTCAGTTTCTGCCGCGCGTGGAACAGGCGGGACTTGGCGGTGCCGATGGGTACGCCTTGCACCTGGGCGATCTCGGCCAGGGTCAGGCCTTCGACAAAGAACAGGTGTGCGGCCAGCCGCTGGTCTGGTGGCAAGCCGGCAAAAGCCTGCTTTATGGCAATGGCGTCGTCCGGCCTTCCAGCCGATCCACCCGCCGCTTCCGCGCCCTCGTCAAAGACCGCGCGCCTGCGCTGCACCTTGCGGATGGCATCGACGCAGCGGCGACGCAGTACGCCGAAGGCGAAAGGGGCAAAGCTTGCCGGTTCGCGCAGTCTGGGCAAGCCGCGCAGGATCGACACCCAGGCTTCCTGCACCACCGACATGGCCAGTTCGCTATCGGCCAGCATCCGCCGCGCGGTGCGGAGCAGGCGCGGCTGAAATCTCCTTGCCAGTCGGTCAGCCGCCTCGCGGTCGCCACCAATGGCCAGCGTCACGAGGTACTCCTCGTAGAGCCCTGCGCTAGCTGGTGCCTTTCCCGTCATGAACCGTAAGTCGCGCCGGAAAGGCAAAAGGTTCAAGCACCAATGCGATAGCATGCCGAAATCTTGACGTGATCGCTATTTGTTCTACACCTGTTCTCATAGAATCAGGAGACTCGGAACATGGCGCAGGTCGATTTCGCATATGAAGTGGCAGCCGATGCTGCGGGCTTGCCGTTGGCCGTTTCGATCTTTGCCGACGATGCGGACGTGCGTGGCTCCATGCAGGAGGATGTCGTGGCCGCAGGCTTTTCCACCCTTGAGTGCGGCGGGCTGGCTTGGCTGGCCGATGGCGCGGCGTGTCCACTGGGCGAACTGGTGCTGGTCGACTGTCCGCAGCCCGACGGGGCAGGGCTCGCAGCGCTGATCCGGCTCGATTCCCGCGTTGCCCACGCCGGGGCACGAATGATCGTGGCGACTTCGATTGACGGGCTGGAAGATGTCTTTGCCGCCTGCACCGAATCGCGTCCGCAGATCCTGGTCGATCCGCTCCGTGCCGAACGGGTAATCGCCATCGGGCGGATGCTCGCCGAACTGCCAAGCCTGCGCCTGCGCGAACTGACGGAGACGGACCGGCTGGCCCTGCTGCGGCTTACCGAACAGGTCGGCAAGCTGGCCGAGCGGCTCGACGGGATCGACCGGAACGGCTGGGGCAAGAATGCCGCTGGCAGCGCCTTCCGTTTCGAGAGCCCTGTCGACACCTACCGCGCCGGTGGGCACGAGGCGGAACTGCTGCGCAAGCCGCGTCCGCCGCTTCCATCAGCGCGGCTGGTGCGCAAGATCATCGCTGCCCGCAAGGCACGGGCAAAGTTCCTCGATATGGGCCTCTTCGCCGATCCCGCCTGGGACATGCTGCTGGACCTGACGGCAGCGCGGGTGGAGCACCAGCGGGTGTCGGTGACCTCGCTGTGTATCGCCTCGGGTGTGCCACCCACGACGGCGCTGCGCTGGATCGGGCAGCTGACCGAGGCTGGCCTGTTCGAACGGGTGGAGGACGACACCGACCGTCGCCGCGCCTTCATCCGCCTCACCGACAAGGCGGCGGACGCCATGGCCCGCTATTTTGCCGAGCTGGGGCAGGACGCTGCTGCCCTCGTCTGACCGCTAGCGGAAGATGCTTTCCTGGTAGCGCTGGTTCTCGTCCGCGAACATCTGGCGGATGAATTCGCCGTCGGATGGCTCTTCGGCCAGCGTGTCCGGATCCCACTGGTGGCGGTAGGCGGCAAAGTAGTCGCCATCGTAGATGTGGATGCCGCCGGTGAAGCGCAGCAGCGGATTGGTGACCGAATGGATCGCGTCGGCGGGCAGGGCCGCGACATCGCCTTCGAACAGGCAATTGACGTCGTGGGCCTCGATCGAGCCCTCCTCCGAGCGCCGCCAGAGGATATTGTCCTCGCGCCCTGTGTAGATGCCGATCAGCGCTTCCATCATGTGATCGTGCGGCAGCAGGTTCATCCGCGGCGTCCAGTGCGCGGTGAAGATCGTCAGAGTGGGGGACTGCAGGAACACGTCCATCGCCGCCCCGGTGGGCTGGCCCAGTGCATCCAGCACCGCGCGATGATCGCTCACGGCGCGTTGCAGCACCTCTCGCACTGCCGGCATTCCTCCGTCGCCGCGCGCCGCGACGCAATCGGCAACGAACTGTTCGCGATCAAACCTGTGGGCTGCGGTGGACATGGCTGGCCTTCCGATCAGTGTTGCCGAGAGCACGGCTCCCGCTCCGCCGATCATGACTGACCGCCGCGAGGGATGGGTGGATGGTTGCATCTCTGGCAAGATGCGGATGCAGTAGCATGAATGGCTGCGCCTGTCGCGAAGCCAATCCGTCGCGGTCAGCGGCGGCTGAAGGCAGCCTGCACCAGGGCGGGATCGGTCACGCCATTGGCGATCAGCACTTGCAGCAGGATCCTTGCCTTGGCCGGACCCAGTGCGCGGGCGGCGACAAAGCCGTTGGCCTCGTCTTCCGGATCGCGGTCGACGAGTCCCTCGTCAACGCGGGTAGCTCGCACCACCAGCACGCCCTTGCTCGCCGCATCGGCAAGCGCCTTGCGCACGGTATCGGGCGCATTGCCGTCGCCCATGCCGGCGAGCACGATGCCGCGCGCGCCGGCTTCCACCAGCCGCGTCACGCTGTCCGCGCCCATTCCGGCATAGGCATGCAGGATCGGCACCTCGGCGAAGTCGTCCGGGAAGGCGTAACGCGCCGGTTCGTCGAGCCGCCACGGCGGCTGCAACCAGTCGAGCGAGGCGGGCGTGGCCAGGGCCACGGCCCCGCGCGGGAAGCCCTCGAAGGCGTTGGAGCCGGTCGTGCGCGCCTTGCGGGCATCGCGCGCAGCCAGCACCTGGTCGCCCATCACCAGCAGCACGCCGCGACCGGCGGCATCGGGATCGCTCGCCACCACCACGGCATTGGCAAAGTTGCGCAGGCCGTCGCTGCCCACGGCATCGGCAGCCCGCATGGCGCCCACCAGCACAACCGGCTTGGTCGTCGGCAGGGTCAGGTCGAGCAGGAAGGCGGTCTCTTCCGCCGTGTCGGTACCGTGGGTGATGATCACCGCGTCGCAGGTGGGATCGGTAATCGCCGCCAGCGCGCCTTCGTGCAGCTGCCGCCAGATGTCGGGGCCAATGTTCGCCGAATCGATATTCGCGACCTGGTCTCCGGTCAGGTGCGCGGCGACGCCCAGTTCCGCCAGCGCGGCAAGGAAGGTGGCGATATCGATCTGCCCGGGGCGATAGTCGCGCCGGGTGGCCGAGCCCGCCTGTCCGGCAATCGTGCCGCCGGTGGCGAGGACCTTGATCGAAGCATGGCTCATTGCGAGCCGATAGCCGCCTATGCCCCGCTTATCCAGCCATGACGGCGCGGGCTGGCGCGCGGGTGCCAACCGCGCTAGCCTTGGCAGACCAATCGGGAATTGGGGGGCTCATGCAGGAAGACAGCGCGAAAGAGGTCCGGCTGTTCGTCAGCCACCACTCGAGCACCTACGACACCGCCATGCAGGTGGAGGAACTGCTCGCCCGCCGCGGTGTCACTTGCTGGATCGCCCCGCGTGACGTCGAGCCCGGCGAACCCTTCGACAAGGCCATCAGCAATGCCATCCACGGAAGTGCGGCGATCTTGCTGCTATTCTGCGAACAGTCCGACCGCAGCCGCCACGTGAAGCGCGAACTGATCCTGGCCGACACGGCCGCGCGGCCGATCATCCCCCTGCGCCTTGAAGCGATCAATCCGGGCGAGCTAGCTTACCATCTTGCCGATTCGCAGTGGATCGACTGGATCGACCGGCGCGAGGCGGTAATGGACCGCGTGGCCAACCAGGCGCGGCAATATGCCGCCGTGGTGCCGGCCATCGACGGTCCGATCCCGCAGTCGCATCGTCCGGTTGCAGAGGCTGGGGGCGGCAAGCCGAAGCCCTGGGCATGGATCGCGGCGGCGCTGGCGGCGCTCGTGGCGGTTGTTGCCGTTACGTGGATCGTGGCGACGCAGGGCGGGGACGAGGACACTACCGAACTGGCGGCAGAGTCGGCCGAGGAAGTCACGCCTGAACCGGATACGGTCTCGGGGGAACCCGAGGAACTGGCCGAGGCTGAACCCGGCCCGACACCCACAACCGCGCCCACCTCTGCGCCGATCCGGCAGGTCACGGTTGCCCCGCAGCCGTCGCCAACCCCCACGCAAGCACCGGCAGCCGCCGGCCCGCTGCAACGCGTGGTCGACGCCTGCCGCGGTGCGGCCACCGATACCGAGTACCTTATCTGTGCCGATCCCACGCTCGGCTCCCGTGCCCGAGAGATCGGCACCTTGATCGGCCAGGTCCGCGAAGCACTGGCAGGGGACGAGACGGCCCTGCGCGCGTTCAACTCCGAACAGCGCGCATGGTTCAACGCGATGAAGGCCAATTGCCATGACGCCGCCTGCGTAACGCAGCGGCAGACGAGCCGGATGGCGGCCCTGCGGGCGATACTGGCGCGGTAGTGGAGGTTGCGGGATTGGCGAAGGCCGTGCCCGTCGCTTCATTCGGGAGTTGTCACGCGAACCGGTCCCCCGGACTGGTTCGCCTAGTGAAGACTGGTGGGCGATGACAGGCTCGAACTGCCGACCCTCTCGGTGTAAACGAGATGCTCTACCAACTGAGCTAATCGCCCCAACAGCGTGGGTTTCACTGTATAGGCCGCGCGCATTAGCGGAAGGTTGACGGGGGTCAAGGGGGATCATGCGCAGGCTCGACATTGCGATCGCCGGATGCGGGATTGCCGGGCTGGCCGCGGCGCTGTTGCTGCACCGGCAGGGGCACGCTGTCACGCTCTACGAACGCTTCGAGGCGCCGCAACCGGTCGGCTCGGGGTTGATGATCCAGCCGACCGGGCTGGCCGTGCTGGCTCAGCTGGGGCTGGCAGAGGAGGTCGTGGCCGCCGGCGCGCAGGTCGATGCCCTGCTGGGCCTCAACACCGAAGGCGAAAGGGTGCTGGAGGCGAGCTATGCCGACCTGTCCATGCCGCAAGCCTTCGGCCTCGGCATTCACCGCGCCAGCCTGTTCGGTGCGCTCTACGATGCGGTGCAGGCTGAAGGGATCGCGATCCATACCGGCCACGCGGCCGCCGGGAGCGACCTGCACGGCGAGGGCCGCCGAATTGTCTTTGCCGACGGTTCGCAATCGCCGGTCTACGACCTCGTGATCGACGCCGCCGGACTGGGGTCCACGCTGGTGCCCAAGCCAGCCGAGTGGCTGCCGTTCGGCGCGCTTTGGGCGACGATCGACTGGCCCGCAGGGGGACCGTTCGACCGGCGCCTGCTCGAACAGCGCTATGCCCGCGCCGAACAGATGGCGGGCCTGTTGCCACTGGGCGAGGGCAAGGCGGCTTTCTTCTGGTCGCTCAAGGGCGCGGATCACGAAGGCTGGCAGGAAAGCGGCATGGCAGCCTGGCGCACCAGGGTTTGCCAGCTATGGCCAGCCTGCGAAGTCGCGGTAGGGCAATTGCAGGAGCAGGAGCAGCTGACTTTTGCCCGCTATGCTCACCGCACCACGCGCAATCCTGTCGGCGAGCGGATCGTCCACCTCGGTGATGCCTGGCACGCAGCGAGCCCGCAACTGGGGCAGGGGGCTAACATGGCGCTGCTCGATGCTTGGGCGCTCTCGCCGGCGCTGGGCGGTTCCGACTCGCTGCAAACCGCGCTCGCACAGTTCCTCCACCTGCGCCGGGACCATGTGTGGCTCTACCAGTGGCTGACCTGGGCCTTCACCCCGCCGTTCCAGTCCGACTCGATCTGGCCCGCGGTGTTCCGCGATCATGTCATGGCACCGGGATCGCGCCTCGGGCCGTTCCGGCGTTTGAAGGCCGCGACCCTTTCCGGCCTGCTGGGATCGCCGCTCGCTCGGCTGGGACTGGCCGCGCCGGACTACCCGGCGCTGGCGGCGAGTGCCTCGTCGATCCGCGCGCGGGCTTCCTCGCTCGCCCAGTCGTAGTCGCCGATCACGCGCCAGACCTCCACGCCTTCCGCGTCGTAGAAGACGGTAAGCGGCAGGCCCGGGCCGCCGCCGAAGGCTTCGGACAGGGCAAAGTCGGGATCGATCCACTGCGGCAGGTTGGACAGGTCGTGCTCGGCAAAGAACCGGGTCACGATTTCCGCGCCGCGGCCATCCTCGTTGACGGTGATGACGTTGAGGCGGCCTTCGTAATCCACCGCCAGTTCGTCCAGCAGCGGCATTTCCACCACGCAGGGTGCGCACCAGGTGGCCCAGAGGTTGAGCAGCACCGGCTCGCCAATCTCGGCCAACGCCAGTTCCGCACCTTCGGGATCGATCAGCGTGACTGCCGGAATCTCCGTCCCGCTGAAGATCGGGTCGGGCTCGCCCACCAGTACGGCAGTTTCACTTGCCCCATCGACAGCGTCGCTTTCTTGCGCCACTTGCCCGCCATCTCTATCGCAGCCCGCGAGAGACAATGCCGCAAGCGCGGCGAAGCTGGACAGGACAAGGCGAGCTTTGGGCAAGGACAACTCCTCCAACGCAATGTGGGGCGGCAGGTTCGCTGAAGGACCTAGTGCCATCATGCGCGAAATCAACGCCTCGATTCCCTTCGACAAGGCGCTGTGGCGACAGGACATTGCCGCCAGCAAGGCGCATGTGGCCATGCTGGCGGCCTGCGACATCGTCACCGATGCCGACGCCGAGACGATCATCGACGGGCTGGAGACCATCGCCGGCGAATACGAAGCCAATGGCGTGCCCGAGGACTGGGACCTCGAAGACATCCACATGACCACCGAGGCGCGGCTGGCCGAACTGGTCGGCCCCGCTGCCGGACGCCTGCACACCGCGCGCAGCCGCAACGACCAGGTGGCAACCGATTTCCGCCTGTGGGTGCGCGATGCCATGGACCAGGCGCTGGCAGGCCTCGCCGCCCTGCAACGCGCGCTGGTGACGCGGGCAGGCGAACATGCCGAATCGATCATGCCCGGCTTCACCCACCTGCAGACCGCGCAGCCGGTGACCATGGGCCACCACCTGATGGCCTATTACGAGATGGCCGCGCGCGACGTGTCGCGCTTCAGCGATGCACGCCGCCGCCTGAACCAGTGCCCGCTCGGCTCGGCCGCGCTGGCCGGCACCGGCTTTCCCATCGACCGCGAGATGACCGCGCAGGCGCTGGGCTTTGCCAAGCCGACCGACAACAGCCTCGATGCCGTCAGCGACCGCGACTTCGCGCTCGACTACCTGCAGGCCGCCGCGCAGTGCAGCCTGCACCTGTCGCGGCTGGCGGAGGAAATGGTGATCTGGGCCAGCCAGCCCTTCGGCTTCGTGCGCATGCCCGACACGTTGTCGACCGGCAGCTCCATCATGCCGCAGAAGAAGAACCCCGACGCCGCCGAACTGGTGCGCGGCCATGCTGGCCGTATCGTCGGTTGCCTTACCAGCCTGATGGTGACGATGAAGGGCCTGCCGCTCGCCTATTCGAAGGACATGCAGGACGACAAGCCGCCGGTGTTCGAAGCTGCCAGCCTGCTCAACCTGTCGATCGCTGCCATGACCGGTATGGTCGACGGCGCGACCTTCAGGACGGACCGGATGCGGCAGGCGGCTGAGCTGGGCTATGCCACGGCCACCGACCTGGCCGACTGGCTGGTGCGGCAGGCGGACATTCCCTTCCGCGAAGCACACCACATCACCGGCGCCGCCGTGAAGCTGGCTGAGGGCAAGGGCGTGGCGCTGGAGGCGCTGACGCTCGACGAACTCCAGGCCATCGACAGCCGCATCGACGAGCGGGTCTATTCCGCGCTATCTGTCGAGGCATCGGTCGCCGCGCGCGCGTCGCACGGCGGCACGGCACCTGCCGAAGTCCGCAAGCGCGTGGCCGAGGCGCGCCAGCATTTGGGGATGGACCAGTGAAGCGCCTTGCCATCATCACCGCACTCGCCCTGACGCTCGCCGCCTGCGGACAGCGGGCGCAATTGCGGCCCGAAGCCGGTGCGGAACTGCCGCCACCGCCCTATGGCGCGAGCGAGCCGCTCGACGCCGACGAATTGCTCGAGCTTGATCCGCAAGCCGCGCCCGAACGTTCCGTCGAACTGCGCCGCGAGAGCGAAGAGCGCGAAGACGATCCCTTCGACCTGCCACCGGAAGCCTAAGTGGACCATTTCACCTACAAGAACGGCGAGCTTTACGCCGAGGACGTGCCCCTTTCGCGCATTGCGGACGAGGTCGGTACGCCTGTCTATGTCTATTCCCGCGCCACGCTGGAACGTCACGCGCGCGT
Source organism: Aurantiacibacter gilvus (assembly GCF_038289935.1). Taxonomy (NCBI): domain Bacteria; kingdom Pseudomonadati; phylum Pseudomonadota; class Alphaproteobacteria; order Sphingomonadales; family Erythrobacteraceae; genus Aurantiacibacter; species Aurantiacibacter gilvus. The sequence goes on along the minus strand of NZ_JBBYHV010000001.1, from coordinate 1,865,478 downwards.
CTTCCGCGAAGGCCTGGCGCCGGTAGCCCAAGCCACGAGGCGTGAGCCGCTGGTGGCTTTCGCCGTCAAATCCAACCCCAACCTCGCCGTGCTGCGCGTGCTCAGCCGCGCGGGTTGCGGGGCGGACGTGGTCTCGGGCGGTGAGCTGGTGCGCGCCATGACCGCTGGAGTGCCGGCGGACAAGATCGTCTTCTCGGGCGTGGGCAAGACCCGCGCCGAGTTGCAACTGGGCCTCGACAGGCAGATCGGCCAGTTCAACATTGAAAGTTCGGAAGAAGGCCGCGAACTGGCCGAGTTGGCGGCGAGCCAGGGGCGGGTTGCCCAGGCGACCCTGCGCATCAACCCCGACGTCGACGCCAAGACCCACGAGAAGATCTCCACCGGCCGCGCCGAGAACAAGTTCGGCATCCCGCTGGTTCGCGCACGCGAGGTGTTCGGCGAACTGGCCGCGCTGGAAGGACTCAACCTGCGCGGTGTCGCCGTGCATATCGGCAGCCAGCTGCTCGATCTTGAACCGCTGGAAACTGCCTTTGCCAAGGTCGGCCAGTTGGTGGCAGACCTGCGCGCAGACGGCCACACGATCACCCACGTCGATCTCGGCGGCGGGCTGGGCGTCACCTACAAGGACGGCGAAGTTCCGCCGACCCCCGCCGAATACGGCGCCATGGTCGCGCGCGCGACGGTGGGCTGGGACGTGCACCTCACTTTCGAGCCGGGCCGCGTGATCGCGGGCAATGCCGGTGTGCTGCTGACCCGCGTGGTACGCGTGAAGCGCGGCGGCAACGGCCCGCCCTTCGTGATTGTGGACGCGGCGATGAACGACCTGGCGCGTCCGGCAATGTACGGTGCCTGGCACGATTTCGATGCCGTGATGCCAACTGGCGAACGGATGGTGGCCAACATTGTCGGCCCCATCTGCGAGACCGGCGACACCTTTGCCACGGACCGAGAGGTTGACGCGCTGCAATCGGGCGAGCTGGCGGTGTTCCGCACCGCCGGTGCCTATGGCGCGACCATGGCCTCCAGCTACAACTCGCGCGGCTTCGTGCCCGAGGTGCTGGTCGACGGGGAGCAGTTCGCCGTGGTGGCAGACCGGATCCCGGCAGACGCGATCATGGACGCCGAGCGCGTACCCGACTTCCTGCTGGACGACTGATGCAGCAACTGCCGCTCTTCCACACCATTGCCGGACAGCCGGTACTGGTGCTGGGCGAGGGCGACATGGCCGAGCCCAAGCGCCGCCTGGTCGAACGCGCGGGCGGCCGCGTCATCACCGACATTCAGCAAGGCATCGACGAGGGCGCGCGGCTGGCCTTTGTGGCGCACGACGATGCCGCCATGTGCGAAAGCGACGCCATCCGCCTGCGCGGTGCAGGGCTGCTGGTGAACGTGGTCGACCGCCCGGACCTGTGCGAATTCACCACCCCCAGCGTACTCGACCGCGATCCAGTGCTTGTGGCCGTGGGAACCGGCGGAGCCTCGGCAGGGCTCGCCAAGCAGCTGCGACTGCGACTGGAACGCATGCTGCCCGCCGATCTTGGCCAACTGGCGAACAAGCTTTCGACTGCACGCGAGCTCTTGCGCGCGCGCTTCCCGGCCATGGCGGACCGCCGCCGCGCGCTGGATGCAGCGCTCGATGAAGGTGGGCCGCTGGACGTCATGGCCAGCGGCGGTGCGGGGCGCGTGGAAGGATGGCTCGCCAACCCCGAAGCGGCGGATGGTGACGCGGTCCACGAATTCACGCTCACCAGCCAGGACCCCGAGGACCTGACCATCCGGCAGGCACGGCTGCTCGGTTGCGCCGACGCGGTCATCGCCGATCCAGCCGTGTCTCCCGCGATACTCGACCGGGCGCGGGCCGACGCTGCGAGGCTGGTCCTGCCCTATGCCGGGGAACAACCCGGGGGACTGGTCGTTATCCTGCGAAGCGCTTGAAATTACAGTGATTACAATAATTTAACTTCGACCCCATGAATTGAGAAGGCAGTCTCTCATCAGTGGTTGGCAAGAGGCCAGCCCGTTTCGGATGGGAGATAATCCATGAAACTGCCCAAGATCGACCTGTCGAACCTGCCCGACCTCGACACGCTCACCGGACTGTTCGGCACGACCCAGACACCCGGTCACGACGACTCCATCGTTGTGCTCGCCACTATCATCTACGAGAACACGCCTCCGGGCAGCGGACTGATCTGAGCGGGACGGCGCGATGCAGGTGCACCCCGATATCGCCGCGTTGCGGAGCGACCGTGCTCCGCAACGCGCAGCCCAGGCGGTCATCCAAGGCGCGAAGCAGGATTGGGCGCAGGAACCCGGTGCCAGCGAGCTGCTGGCGGACCTGGAGGCCTATGGCCGCGGCGCGCCGTTCGAATGCTGCGCCATGCTGGAAGCCGTCTTCATCGGGCAGGGCGAAGCCGAGCGGCTGATGGACGCCCTGTCGCGCCACTACTGCAAGGCCATGGCCGCCAATCCCATCGGACAACCGCCCTTCCGCAACGGCTTCGACGGCATGGCGAGCTCTATCCTGCTGGCGCGTTGCGAACGTGCGCAGCTCATGCTGCAGGCGCGCGAGCCGGGCGACATGCACCATTCCGGATACGTCTTCTCCGACGCCACCCGCTTCGACGCCGTCCTCGCGGGCGAGGCCGAGGCACGGATCGTGCGCAAGGTCAGCGAGCACGACGGGCAGGCGCGTTTTGCCGAGGAGGCAGTCAGTCTGCGCCCAGGCCAGCGCTACGCCTTCGACCTGTCCAGCGACACCCTGGTGATCGACCAAGTCGCACGTCGCCTCGTTGCGCTGCGCCTGCTGCGGACTGCCGAAGAACCGCACCCGGGACGCGAATTCTGCGCCGCCAGCGGTCGCATGCTGCACCAGAGCGCGGCGACCATTGCTATCAGCCGGCAGGAAACTATCCTCGCCCTGCTTGGCCGCATGGGCCGGACCGACGCCGCTCCCGCCATTGCCGACCTCGCCCGGTCGGGCGGTGACACGTCGCTGCGCTGGCAAGCCGTGCGCGAGGCGCTGGCGCTCGACAGCGCGACCGGCTTTCGCTTGCTGGGCGAACTTGCCCGTCGCGCGGGCGATCCGCTGGCGCACCAGGCCGGCGCCTTGCGCGCGCAGCTGCTCGAAACCCATCCCGAACTTGCCCAGCTGGAGATCGCCTGATGCCGCGCGTGATCGACTACCGGGACGATGCGTCCTGCGACCTCGGCGATTGCCTCGCCGCGCTTAACGAAAACGGCTTCAAGCCCTACGAGGAGGAAAGCCTGCTCCATGCCGCCACCTGGCTGCGGCGGCTGGGCAACAACCGCGCATTCCTGGGCGACCTGCTGCTGGACGAACTCAAACAAGGCGTAAAGGCAGCGGAAGAAGCCTCCAGCTATGGCCCGCAGGTGGTCATGCTCAGCCAGCTTGGCCACGAATACTACATGCGCGCCAATCTCTGGCCGAGCCGCGAGGAGCACATGTTCCGCGCCAGCGGCAAGTCGGCCTTTAGCTATGAATTGCCGCACGATCACAACTTCGATTTCCTCACCGTCGGCTACTTCGGCCCCGGCTATTCGAGCGATTACTACGAGTACGACTACGACAAGGTGGTGGGCAGCATCGGCGAGAAGGCGGGCCTGCGGTTCATCGAGCGCTCCACGCTCGAGCCGGGCAAGCTGATGCACTACCGCGCCCACGTCGACGTGCACTCGCAGCTGCCACCCGAAAGCCTCTCCGTCTCGCTCAACGTGATGCACGCGGGCGGGGCGCAGGGCTGGCTCGACCAGTACAAGTTCGACGTCGAGAAGGACGAGATCAGCGGCATTGTCAGCCCGGGAGGAAGCGAGATCTTCCTGCGGGTGGCAGTCGGGCTGGGGGGCGAAGAGGCGCGCGACCTTGCGCACACCTTCGCCGGGTCGCACCCCAGTGACCGGATGCGGCTGGTCGCGCTCGAAGCCCAGGAAGGCGTGCTGGACGAGGCCGGGCGCGACCGGTTGTGGCAGCGGGCCGAGCAATCGGGCAGCAGGCTGGTGGCGATGGAAGCGACGCGGCGGCGGCGCGAGCTGGCGCTGTTTTAGAGTATCCCGCCCGCCAGCCGGTCGATCGCGCCTTGCAGGATGACCGCTGCGGCATGGCTGTCGATGCGTTCGGCGCGTTTGCCGCGGCTCATGTCCTGCGCGATCATGTCGCGTTCGGCGCTGGTGGTGGACCAGCGCTCGTCCCACAGCAGCACCGGCAGGCCCATGGCCAGCAGGTTGCGGGCAAAGGCGCGGCTGGCCTGCGCGCGCGGCCCGCTGGAGCCGTCCATGTTGAGCGGCAGGCCGATCACCACGCCGGCCACGGAACGCGCCTTGCAGATATCCTCCAGCGCCGCCTTGTCGCGGGTGAACTTGCCCTTGGGCAGGGTCTTGCCGGCCGTGGCGAAACTCCACCCGGCATCGCACAGCGCGGTGCCGATGGTCTTGGTGCCAAGGTCGAGTCCCAGCAGTACTCCGCCCTCGGGCAGCGCGTCGCGAAACTCGCCCGCGTTTTCGGTCAGGAGGGCCGGTTCGGCTGCCATGCCTGCACCCGTTCGACGACATCGACCTGCAGGTTCTTCCAGAACAGCGGGATGTCGTAGACGTGGTAATTGTTGCCCGGCAGCACATAGGGGCCGAGCGCGGGCGGCTCGCCGATCAGCAGGACGCCGGTCGTCGGATCACACCGCGCCGGCACGCCGCCCGGCACCAGTTCGCCGCCGCTCAGGTCATCCTCGGGTACGAGCGTTCCGAGGTTGCTGGAGGCCTCCGCCGAGTTCTCGATGCCACCGGTCAGCGGATTGAAGCAAAGGATCGGCGATCCGGTGCGCGCATTCCCGTCGAGGCCCGGTGTATCGCGGTAGAGCCGCAGGTACTGGGTGGTATCGGCAGGTTCGGCAAAACTGGCCCAGCTTGCCACGCAGCCGGCCTGCCCGGGCGAAGCGCAGGCTGGCAGGCCCAGTTCGGGCAGGTCGGTTTCGATCGAAATGGGCATGCCGACCGGATAGGCGACTGCCACGCGGTCCATCAGCGGCGTGCCCTTCAGTTTCTCCAGCAGCAGGCGCACGACGTGGTATCCGCCCTGGCTGTGCCCGGCGAGCACGATGGGCTCGTCAGCCGGGATCGATTCGAGGAAGAAGTCGAAGGCAGCGGACACATCCGCATAGGCGAGGTCCAGCGCACGTCCCGCTTCGGGCGCGTCGGTCAGGAACGCGCCGTAGGTCGCCTGGCGATAGCGCGGCACCCAGATCTCGCTCGCCTGGTTGAAGGCGCTGGCCATGCCGCGCACCATTACCCGCGCCCGGTCTTGGGACAGTTCGTCATCAAGCCGGGCGTTCCAGGCGTCGTTCTCGGTGAAGCTGGTGGGGTGGACGAAGAAGACGGCAAAACCGGGGGTCTCTTCATCGACGCCTTCCGCGGGCTCCGTTCCTTCGGCGTAACTGGGCTGCCAGCGCGAGGGATCGTTCACCGCGCCCATGCCGGGGCGGCTGAACCACATGGCCGGGTCCTGGTAGGCATTGGGCTCAAGCGCTTCCTGCTCAACGAAGTCCACGCGCGGCACCATGGCGAACTCGGTCAGCTCCTCGGCGTAGATGCGCAGGACGAACAGCCCGGCGATGAACAGCACGATCAGGATGGCGACGGTGTAGAGGAACTTACGCAGGGTACGCCTCCTTTGCCTGGTCAGCAGCGTCTTCCGCATCCTTGGCCCTGGCGCGCTGTTCCAGCGCCACCTTGATCATGGCCAGCAGTGGATCGGCGAGAAACAGTCCGAGAATGCCGAACAGGATGCCCATGATCAGCTGCATGCCCAGCACCAGCGCCGGGGCGAGGTCCACCGTCTTGCGGGCGATCATGGGAATGACGAAGTAGCCGTCGATGTTCTGCACGGCGAAGTAGATGATGATGGTGTAGATGCCCATCTGCGCGCCGCCCGAGAAGCCCACCAGCACCATCAGGCCGCCGGAAATCACCGCGCCGATATTGGGGACGAAGGCCAGCAGGCCGGTGAGAATGGCCAGCAGCGCCGCCATGGGAATGGGGTCGCCGGTCACAAGGCCGTAGCCGACCAGCATGATGTAGGTGAATACACCTTCGAAGATCATGCCGACGAGGCGCCCGAACATCAGGCGACGCATGGTATAGCCCATGCGGTTGGCGGTTTCGTAGAACTCGTTGCGGCGCTGCTTGGGCAGCATCCAGGCCACGCCGCGCTCGTACAGGCGCGGCTCGATCACCACGTAGATGCCGATGATCACGATCAGCACCAGCGTGGTCAGCCCGCCAAGGATACCGCCGAGGGCGCGGGTTACGGTGCCAAAGCCGCTGACGGCCTGGCTGGCCATGGCTTGCACGCTGTCCATGTTGATCTCGAAACCCTGTTCGCGCATCCAGCCGAACAGCACGCGCGCCTGTTCCTGCACGATGCGGGGGAATTCGGCGGCTTCCTGCGAAATTTGCGATCCGGCGAAGGTGGCCAGCCAGGCGAGGAAAGCGATCCCCGACAGCAGCACGATGGCGAGGCGCCAGCCGCGCCCGATGTGCAGGACGCGCCCCAGCAATCGCGCGCCGCCATCCACCGTCGCGGCGAAGACCATGGCGCCGAAGATCACCAGCAGGCTCTGCGAAAGGTAGACCGCCAGTACCACGAGCCCGACCACGGCTGTCCAGGTCAGCGCGCGCCAGGCTTCCAGACGCAATTCCGGCGTGGAGATGCGTGTCGGGCTCGCGCCCATGTGTTCGCTATCGCCGTCGTCCTTGCTCACTCGCTATCTGCTCCCCGCAGTTCGGGACGCAAGCTGGTCCAAGCGCGCTCGCCGCGCAAGGCTTGATACCAGCTGAGCGGGTTCCATGTTGCGCGGCCATTGAGCGAGAAGGTGATGATTTCGGCGCGCCCGCCCACGTCGGACAGCGGCACCGGCCCGCCAAGGCCCACGCCGCCTTCGAGCGAGGACGGCGCGCGGCTGTCCGCCGAATGGTCACGGTTGTCGCCCATCAGGAACACGTGGCCTTCGGGCACGGTGATCGTGTCCATGTTGTCGAAACGCTGCCGCATATGATCGATGATGAGGTAGCTCGCGCCATTGGGCATTGTCTCGCGGTAGGTCGGCGGCTCGTAGACCTCGGTGCCGTCTTCCAGGGTCACGCGGTATTCGGCGAAATCGTCGAGGCAGGGGTGGGCAAAGCCGTACTGCTCGCAGTTGTTGTCGTGCTCTACCGGCAGGCGGACCGGAGGTTCCTGCTCCTGCGGCACGGGCTCGCCGTTGAGAACGATCTGCCCGCCGACCACGGCAATGGTATCTCCCGGCAAGGCGACCACGCGCTTGATGTAATCGCTGGCGGGCTGCTTCGGGTCCTCCGGCGGCACGACGATCACGATGTCGCCGTACTCGGGCGTGGAGGGGGCGATGCGCCAGTCGTCGCGCGGCAGCAGGTGGAAGCTCGCCGAGACCCATGACCAGCCATAGGGATATTTCGACACCACCAGCCGGTCGCCCACCATCAGGTTGGGCACCATGCTGGCGCTGGGAATGTAGAACGGCTTGGCGACGAAGGTGTGGAAGGCCAGCACGGCCAGCAGCATCAGCACCAGCCCGCGTATCTCCGCGAGCCAGTTGACCGGCTTCTTGTCCTTCTTGTCACTCATGGCCGCGTGTCAGGCTTTCGGATGGGCTTCGATGATCACGAAGGCCTGCGCCCATGGATGATCGTCAGTGAGGGTGAGATGAATGGATACCATGTGGCCTGCCGGGGTGAGTTGTTCAAGCCGCGCCGCCGCCCCGCCGGTAAGGGCAAGGGTGGGCGCGCCCGACGGAGCGTTGATCACCCCGATATCCTTCATGAACACGCCGCGCTTGAACCCGGTTCCCACGGCCTTGGAGAAAGCCTCCTTGGCGGCGAAGCGCTTGGCATAGGTGCCCGCCATGGTGTGCGGACGGCGCGCGGCCTTGGCGTTCTCGATATCGGTGAAGACGCGCCGGATGAACCGCTCGCCAAAGCGGTCGAGCGAGTTCTGGATCCGCTCGATATTGCAGAGGTCGGAGCCGAGGCCGATGATCATAGTGAGATCACGCAGATTGCGACTGCGAAGGGTAGCGTTGAACAAGCAAAGTAGCTCATTGCTACTGAGGGCGCGCCCTTTGTGCGCCAGTTTAGGCCTCTGAAGAATAGCCAGAACTGGCATGCGGTAAGAGCGATCCATCCTACAAGGATCAAGACGGGGACGGCGCTAACGGTAGCTCCAGCCACCAGTAGCGGTGCCGCAATGGCAGTCATGAACAGTGACACGATCAGGCAAACAACCGCCAACACCAACGCGAATTTGCAGATGCCGGAAATTGCTGGATGATCGGTCATCGGGCCAGATCCATCAGTTCGCGCATCTTAAGCACGGCGGGCTCCAGCCCTTCGAAGATGGCCTCGCCGATCAGGTAGTGGCCGATGTTGAGCTCGGCCAGCTGCGGGATGGCGGCGATGGGCTGGACGTTCTCGTAGGTGAGGCCGTGGCCCGCGTGCGGCTCGATACCATTCTTGGCGGCGAGGGCGGACATATCGGCGATCTGCTTCAGGATCGCGGCGCGCTTCTCGCCCTCGGCATGGGCATATTCGCCGGTGTGGAACTCCACCACCGGCGCGCCGAGGCGCAGCGCGGCGTCGAGCTGGCGTTCGGTCGCCTCGATGAACAGCGAGACGCGGATACCCGCATCGCTCAGCCGCGACACGATCGGCGCGAGCTGGTTGTGCAGGCCTGCTGCATCCAGCCCGCCTTCGGTGGTACGCTCCTCGCGCTTTTCGGGGACGATGCAGGCGGCGTGCGGCTGGTGGGCGAGGGCGATGGCCAGCATCTCCTCCGTCGCGGCCATTTCCAGGTTGAGCGGCAGGTCCGTCGCGTCCTGGATGCGGCGCAGGTCGTCGTCGCGGATGTGGCGGCGGTCTTCGCGCAGGTGCGCGGTGATGCCGTCGCCGCCGCAAGCCGCAACGATCTCCGCCGCGCGCACGGGATCGGGATGGTCGCCGCCGCGCGCGTTCCGGATGGTCGCGACATGGTCGATATTGACGCCGAGGCGGAGCCGATTGGTCACGCGCTTACTTCCGGCTGCCCGGCTTGGTGACAGGGATCGCCGCCAGTTCGGGCGGCAGCTCGTCTTCGGCATAGGTGAGGAAGTCGATGTCGATAAGCGGGAAGAAGGGCACGCCAAGGTCGACGGTACCGTTCGAGCGGTCGACCAGCGAAACTTCGGCCAGTACTTCGCCACCTTCGTTGCCGACCGCGGCAATCGCTTCGCGGCTGGAGAGGCCGGTAGTGACCACGTCTTCCACCATCAGCACCTTGGCACCCGGCTCCAGCGCGAATCCGCGGCGCAGGTGGAACACGCCGTCGGGCCGTTCGAGGAACATGGCATCGAGACCGAGCGCGCGGCCCATCTCCTGGCCGATGATGATTCCGCCCATGGCCGGCGAGACCACTGCATCGAGCGAATCGCGGATGTCGGCGGGGATCTTTTCAGCCAGTGCCGCGGCAAGTTTCGCAGCCCGATGCGGGTTCATCAGCACCCGTGCGCACTGCAGGTAATGCCCGCTGTGCCGTCCGGAGGAGAGTTTGAAATGGCCTTCCAGCAGCGCGCCACTCGCGCGGAATTCGTTGAGCACTTCGTCTTGTGTCATGGGTTTGCGCAGGCTGCCTTTCGCCGTCATATGCGGTTTTGCTAATGAACTGGATCGCTTAACTGGAAAAAAGTCCCTAGAGGCGCTTGAGGCATGGGGCAAGCGCGCGTATAGGCGCGGCGCAGGCGGCTCCTTTCCGGGGCCTGTGGCCCTACGAGGCCGGGATTAGAATTGGGAAGCATTGACGCGATGATTTTCGGCGCATTTGCCCGCAAGAAGCTCAACTTCATGGCCCTCTTGGCGGTCTTCACCCTTGGATTGGCGGCGATGCCGCAGGTTGCCTTGGCGCAAGACGATGTAGCGGCCGAAGCCGTTACGGAAGAGGCTGCTGCAGAGGCTCCGGCCTTCGAGCATTTCGGCCCTGACATGATCCTCGGCCAGCCGGAAGACGGCGGGATCGATTTCCAGCCGCAGTTCACCAACGACGGCAACTACGCCTACGATATGCACACCTATATCCTGATGCCGATCATCACGGTCATCAGCCTGTTCGTCCTCGCGCTGCTGCTGTGGGTGATCGTACGCTACAACAAGCGTGCCAACCCGGTGCCGTCCAAGACCAGCCACAACACCCTGATCGAAGTGATCTGGACTGTCATTCCCGTGCTGATCCTGGTGGTCATCGCCGTGCCGTCGATCACCCTGCTGTCACGCCAGTATGAATCACCGCCGGAAGACGCCATCACCATCAAGGCCAACGGCTACCAGTGGTACTGGGGCTATGAATATGTCGACAACGGCGGCTTCGAAGTCGTGTCGAACATGCTCGACGCCGATGCCGCGCTGGAAGCGGGCGAGCCGCACCAGCTGGCCGTCGACAACCGCATGGTCGTGCCGGTCGGCGTGCCGATCCGCCTGCAGACCTTCGGCGCCGACGTGATCCACTCGTTCGGCATCCCCGCGCTGTGGTTCAAGCTCGACGCTGTTCCGGGCCGCATCAACGAACGCATGCTGACGATCAACGAACCGGGCATCTACTACGGCCAGTGCATGGAACTGTGCGGTGCGCGTCACGGCTACATGCCGATCGCCATCGAAGCGCGCACGCTGGAAGATTACAACGCCTGGGTGCAGACCCAGCCGGGTGGCATGACGACCGAGCAGGTCGCTGCTGCGGCTGCTGCCGAGGCTGCGCCGGCTCCGGCCGAGGAAGAGGCTCCGGCAGACGAAGCCGCTGCCGACGAAGCCGCTCCCGCCGCCTGATTTTTTGAACGAACAGTAACGACAAGGTCCCTGCAGTTATGGCCACCACCGCTGAAGGTTTCGACGCCCACCACGACGATCACGCACACGATGCGGATCACAAGCCGGGCTTCTTCGCCCGCTGGTTCATGTCGACCAACCACAAGGATATCGGCACCCTCTACCTGATCTTCGCGATCATCGCGGGTGTGGTCGGTGGTGCCATTTCGGGTGCCATGCGTGTCGAACTGGCCGAACCCGGCCTGCAGTACATGGGCATGTTCGTCGACATGCTGGGCGGTGACGGCACCAGCTTCGACCAGCAAGGCCACATGTGGAACGTGCTGATCACGGCCCACGGCCTGATCATGGTGTTCTTCATGGTCATGCCGGCCATGATCGGCGGCTTCGGCAACTGGTTCGTCCCGCTGATGATCGGCGCGCCGGACATGGCTTTCCCGCGCATGAACAACATCTCGTTCTGGCTGACCGTGGCAGGCTTCCTGTCGCTGCTGTTCTCCATGTTCGTGCCGGGCGGCACGGGCATGGGCGCAGGTGTCGGCTGGACGGTCTATGCTCCGCTGTCGACCACCGGCTCCGTCGGTCCCGCAGTCGACTTCGCGATCTTCAGCCTCCACCTCGCCGGTGCCGGTTCGATCCTGGGTGCGACCAACTTCATCACCACCATCTTCAACATGCGTGCGCCGGGCATGACCCTGCACAAGATGCCGCTGTTCGTGTGGTCGGTGCTGGTCACGGCCTTCCTGCTGCTGCTGGCGCTGCCGGTCCTGGCTGCCGCCATCACCATGCTGCTGACCGACCGCAACTTCGGCACGACCTTCTTCAACGCCGCCGGTGGCGGTGACCCGGTCCTGTACCAGCACCTGTTCTGGTTCTTCGGCCACCCCGAGGTCTACATCATGATCCTGCCGGGCTTCGGCATGATCTCGCAGATCGTCGCCACCTTCAGCCGCAAGCCGGTGTTCGGTTATCTCGGCATGGCCTATGCCATGGTCGCGATCGGCGTGGTCGGCTTCATCGTCTGGGCGCACCACATGTACACCGTGGGCCTCGACGTGAACACGAAGATGTACTTCACCGCGGCCACCATGGTCATCGCGGTGCCCACGGGCATCAAGATCTTCAGCTGGATCGCCACCATGTGGGGCGGGTCCATCCAGTTCAAGTCGCCGATGGTCTGGGCCATGGGCTTCATCTTCCTGTTCACCGTGGGCGGCGTGACCGGCGTGGTGCTGGCCAACGGCGGCGTCGACGACAACCTGCACGACACCTACTACGTGGTGGCGCACTTCCACTACGTGCTGTCGCTGGGTGCCGTGACCTCGATGTTCGCCGGCTGGTACTACTGGTTCCCCAAGATGTTCGGCCGCATGCACAGCGAGTTCCTGTCGCACCTGCAGTTCTGGATCTTCTTCGTCGGCGTGAACATGATCTTCTTCCCGATGCACTTCCTCGGCCTGCAAGGCATGGCGCGCCGCTATCCCGACTATGCCGATGCCTTCACGCAGTGGAACGAAGTCGCCACGCTCGGCTACAAGATCACCATGATCTCGGTGGCGGTGTTCTTCATCAACATCATCTACGCCTTCGTGGCCGGCAAGAAGGCTCCGGCCAACTACTGGGGCGAAGGCGCGACGACGCTGGAATGGAGCCTGTCCAGCCCGCCGCCGTTCCACCAGTTCGAGACGTTGCCGGTGATCGAAGACCACCACAGCGCCGACGATCACACCAGCGAGAAGCCGGCGACCGCGTAAAGCGGGCCCTCGCCTGAATGAAAACGGGAGGGGGCGCGCCGGAGACGGGGCGCCCCTTTCATTTGAAACACCGCCAAGAGGCGCAACCGAAGTGACCATGACCGCCGTCCCGACAGCAACCCCCTTGCCCACCGAGTGGCGCGACTTCTTCGCGCTGACGAAGCCGCGGGTGATGAGCCTGGTGGTCTTCACCGGCCTGGCGGGCCTGCTCGCGGCGCCCGGCTCGATTCACCCCGTGCTCGGCTTTACCGCCATCCTGTGCATTGCCATGGGCGCGGGCGGGGCTGCCGCGCTCAACCAGTGGTGGGAAAGCGAAATCGACGGCAAGATGAAGCGGACCGCCAAGCGACCGCTTCCCGCTGGCCGCATGCGCCGCGACGATGCGCGCGATTTCGGGGTGCTGCTGTCGGCCACCTCTGTCTTCGTCATGCTGGTGGCGATCCACTGGCTGGCCGCCGTGGTGCTGGCGCTGAGTATTTTCTACTACGCCGTGATCTATACCATCTGGCTGAAGCCGCGCACGCCGCAGAACATCGTCATCGGCGGCGGGGCAGGGGCCTTTCCGCCGCTGATCGGCTGGATCGCGGTGACGGGCGATATCACCCTGATGCCGGTGCTGCTGTTCGCCATTATCTTCATCTGGACGCCGCCGCACTTCTGGGCGCTCGCGCTGTTCGTGAAGACCGATTACGCCGACGCCGGGATTCCGATGATGCCCGTGGTGCGGGGCGAGAAGTCCACCCGCCGCCAGGTCCTCGCCTATTCGGTGGTGCTGTTCGGCGTGTCGCTGCTGCCGTGGCTGATCGAGGGCGCTGGCCTGATCTACGGTATCAGCGCGCTGGTATTGTCGGGCCTGTTCGTGGCGCTCTCGGTGCCGGTTGGCCTGCGCACGACCCGGCCGGAGGACAGCATGAAGCCCGAGAAGCGGCTGTTCGCCTGGTCGGTCATCTACCTTTTTGCCCTCTTTACCGCGCTTGTCGCAGATCGCATGGTGCTGTCATGACCCCTGAGGAACAGAAAGAGTTCATCCGCCGCCGCAAGGCCCGCAACAAGGTGATCGGTCTGGTGCTCCTGGGTTTCGTAATTCTGTTTTACGCCATTACGATCGTGAGGATGGGCGACTGATGACGACCATGGCCCTCGAAGCGCGCAACAAGCGCACCATGCTGATCGCTTTCGGCATTGCCCTGGGCATGTTGGCCCTCGGCTATGCGGCCGTACCGCTCTACGACCTGTTCTGCCGCGTCACCGGTTTCGGCGGCACCACCCAGGTGGCGAGCGAGGCCGATGCAGACCTTGCCGAACGCATGGCGGCCAGCGCGGGCGGAACGACCTATTCGATCCGTTTCGACGCCAATACCTCGCGCGACATGCCGTGGACTTTCCGCCCGGTGCAGGTGACCGATACGGTCGCCATCGGCCAGCGCGACATGGCCTTCTACATCGCGCGCAACAATTCGTCCGTGCCCGTCACCGGCACGGCCACCTTCAACGTCGAGCCCGAACAGGCCGGACGCTATTTCAACAAGATCCAGTGCTTCTGTTTCACCGAGCAGACACTGCAGCCGGGCGAGGAAGTGCGCATGCCCGTGCTCTACTACGTCGACCCGGCGGCACTGGACGATCCGAACATGGAAGGGGTGGAACAGATCACCCTCTCCTACACTTTCCACCGTGCTCCCGAGCAACCGGAAGTTGCCCAGGTCGAAGAAGAGCAGGATAGAGCCAGCTAGGCTCTGGACCCGAGCGCAAGCACGCATTACAGGCCCATCAAACCCCGTCACGGGACAAGCATCAGGATAGAACTCATGGCCGGCGCCAAGAACCACGACTACCACATCCTTCCGCCCGACATCTGGCCCTTCGTGGGTGCGCTATCGGGCCTGACGTTCACGACCGGCATGGTGATGTTCATGCATGCCGACGAAGGCGCCTTCCCCGAAGGCCTGTGGCGCGTGGTGCTCGGCCTCGGCATTGCCGGCCTGATCGCCACCTTCTTCGGCTGGTTCTCCAAGATCGTGAACGAAGCGCAGAGCGGCGATCATACCCCGGTGGTGCAGCTGCACATGCGTTACGGCATGATCCTGTTCATCGCCTCGGAAGTCATGTTCTTCGTCGGCTGGTTCTGGTCGTGGTTCGATTTCTCGCTGTTCCCGGCGCCAATCGAGATGATCAGCACGGACAACGGCCCGATCTGGCAGAACCTTATCGGCCAGGAAGGTGCTGCGGCCCTCACGCATTTCCCGCCGGACGGCATCGAGGTGCTCGACGCTTTCGACCTGCCGCTGCTCAACACGCTGATCCTGCTGTGCTCGGGCACCACGGTGACCTGGGCGCACCACAGCCTGATCAATGGCGACCGTGACGGCCTGAAGAAGGGCCTGTGGCTAACCATCGCCCTCGGCATCCTGTTCTCCTGCATCCAGGCTTACGAATACAGCCACGCCTCGTTCGGCTTCGGTGGCAACAACTACAGCTCGGCCTTCTACATGGCGACCGGCTTCCACGGCTTCCACGTGCTGGTCGGCACGATCTTCCTGATCGTCTGCCTCGTCCGCACCTACAAGGGCCACTTCACGCCCCGGCAGCACTTCGGCTTCGAAGCGGCTGCCTGGTACTGGCACTTCGTCGACGTCGTCTGGCTGTTCCTGTTCATCGTCGTCTACGTCTGGGGGGGCTGGGGTCTCGAACCGCACTAGGCCCATTCGTGACCGATTTTCCGGAAACACAAGAAGGGCGGCCCGCCATGCGCGAGGTCGCCCTTTTCGGTTGCTGCCCGCGCTGCGGCAAGCGCACGCTGTTCGCGGGTATGTTGAAGTTCGCCGACAAGTGCCCGGGCTGCGGCCTCGACTTTTCGCGCTTCAACGTGGGTGACGGCGCGGCAGCTTTCGTCACCATGGGGATCGGCGGCGTTGTCGTGGCGCTGGCGCTATGGCTGCAACTTACGTTCGAGCCGCCGTGGTGGGTCCACGTCCTCCTGTGGTTGCCGCTGATCGTGTTCGGGGTGATTGCTGCCCTGCGCGTGACCAAGGCCTGGCTTCTGGGCAGCGAATTTGTCCGCCGCGCCGAAGAGCACCGCCATGACGGGAGCGACCTGTCGTGAGCGGAAAGCCGATGCGCAAGGTGCCGATCGTTGCCACTGTTGTGGTGATCGCTGCGGTGATCACCATGATCGGTCTCGGATTCTGGCAGCTCGGGCGGCTGGACGAGAAGGAGGCTCTGATTGCCAGCTACGAGGCGGCCGCAGACTTGCCCGTTACCGATCTGGCGAATGTGAGAGAGGCCGATGGACTGGCATTCCGCACAGTCCGTATGGCTTGCCCGGAGCCCTCCGGTCCAACGGCGGTTGCCGGACGCAACCGAGATGGCCAGACCGGCTATGTCCATCGCTTCGCCTGCCAGGCCGCGCCAGGAACAGGCGCTGTCATCTATGGCGAGATCGGTTGGTCCCGCGGTCCGGACGGACCGGCATGGGAGGGCGGTGACCTGGAAGGCGTGCTCGTCCCGCTTGGCGACGACTTCAAGCTCGTTTCCGAGACTGCCCATGCAGGGCTGGAAGCAAGTGCCCGGCCCGATCCCAACGATCTCCCGAACAACCACCTCGCCTATGCCTTCCAGTGGTTCTTCTTCGCCCTGACGGCACTGGTGATCTACGGACTGGCCCTGCGCCGCCGCTGGCGTGATCGCGCCGCACAAGGCTGAAACGGCGACATCAAACAACAGCTTTCTTGCGGCCCGCGCATGCTGCCGCTAACCGCCGCTGCACAATGAAGTACATTTCCACTCGTGGCAGCGCTCCGGCGCTCGATTTCGAAGGCGTGACGCTGGCCGGCCTCGCGTCCGATGGCGGCCTCTATGTGCCCGAGCACTGGCCGCGCTTTTCCGAGTACGAGATCGACGCCATGGCGGGCCTCTCCTACGTCGAGCTGGCGGTGAAGGTGATGGGCCCTTTCGTCGCAGGCTCGCTCACCGAGGACGAGCTGCGCGAGCTGTGCACGCGTGCCTATGGCCGATTCAGCCATGCCGCGGTCACCCCGCTGGTGCAGCTGGACCAGCAGCACTATGTGCTGGAGCTGTTTCACGGCCCGACGCTGGCCTTCAAGGACGTGGCGCTGCAATTGCTCGGCCGCCTGTTCGAACACTTCCTCGCCAAGGGCGATGACCACCTGACCATCGTCGGTGCCACCAGCGGCGACACCGGCAGCGCGGCGATCGACGCCGTGGCGGGGCGTGATCGGGTCGACATCTTCATGCTCCACCCCAAGGGCCGCGTCAGCGACGTGCAGCGCCGCCAGATGACCACGGTGCGCGCGCCCAACGTGCACAACCTCGCCATCGAAGGCAGCTTCGACGATGCGCAGGCCATGGTGAAGCGCATGTTCGGCGACCCGGAGATGGCCTCGTCCAAGGGCGGCAAGTTCCGCATCAGCGCGGTCAATTCGATCAACTGGGCGCGGCTGATGGCGCAGGTGGTTTACTACTTTGCCTCGGCACTCCAGCTGGGCGCACCGCACCGCAAGGTTGCCTTCAGCGTGCCCACGGGCAATTTCGGCGATGTCTTCGCGGGCTATGTCGCGGCGCAGATGGGCCTGCCGATCGAGCGGCTGATCGTGGCGACCAACGTCAACGACATCCTCCACCGCGCGCTGTCGAGCGGTGATTACTCCGCCGGCACCGTCACGCCGACGGCTGCGCCGAGCATGGATATCCAGGTCAGCTCCAACTTCGAGCGCCTGCTGTTCGACCTCGGCGGCCGCGATGGCCATGCCATGGCCGAGCAGATGCGCGGGTTCGAAGCTACCAAGGCCATGCTGCTGACCAATGCCCAGCGCGAGGGTGCGGCGGCGCTGTTCACCAGTGCCCGCGTCGATGCGGCGGAAATGTCGGGGGCCATGGCCTGGGCCGCGCGGGAATGCGGCGAAGTGCTCGATCCGCACACCGCGATTGGCCTTGCTGCCGCGCGCGCCTCGGACGTGGCCGCGGCGATCCCCGTGGTGACGCTGGCAACGGCGCACCCGGCCAAGTTCCCCGACGCGGTGGAACGCGCCACCGGCATCCGCCCCTCGCTGCCCGCCCGCGTGGGCGACCTGTTCGAACGCACCGAGGCGCTGGTCGAGTTGCCCGGTGAATACGAAGCCGTGGCCGAATTCGTGGCGGCCCACGCAACGCCCAGCGCCTGATGGCCCGGCTCGTCACCGAACCGCTGGTCATGGCTGGCGAGGGCTGGGACGACTACGGCCTCGTCGACAGCGGCAATGGCCGCAAGCTGGAACGCTACGGCGACTACCGCTTCATCCGGCCCGAACCGCAGGCCATGTGGACCCCGCGCCAATCTGATTGGCAGGCCCACGGCGAATTCGTGCCCGGCAGCGACGAGGACGGCGGCGGACGCTGGCAGTTCTCTCGCGACGTGCCGCGCGAAGGCTGGCCGCTGGGATGGGAGAATGTGCGGTTCACTGCCCAGTGCACGCCGTTCCGCCATCTCGGTTTCTTCCCCGACATGTCGCCGGTCTGGCACTGGATGCGCGGGCAACTGGCGGGGCGGGACGATGCCTCGACGCTCAACCTGTTCGGCTATACCGGTGTCGGCAGCCTGGCGCTGAGCCAGTGCGGTCCCGTCACCCATGTCGATGCCAGCAAGAAGTCGGTCGCCCAGGCGCGCGAGAATGCCGCGCTGGCGGGGATGGAGGATCGCCCGATCCGCTGGCTGGTCGACGATGCCGCCAAGTTCACCGCGCGCGAGGTGCGGCGCGAGAACCGCTACGACGGCATCATCCTCGACCCGCCCAAGTTCGGACGCGGCCCCAAGAACGAGACCTGGCGCATCGAGGAGGGCCTGCCCGGCCTGATCGGCGATTGCCGCCAGCTGCTCGATGCCGACAGCAGGTTCCTGTTCCTGACGGTATATGCCGTGCGCATGTCATCGCTCGCCATTGGCGGGCTGCTGGCAGAGGTGTTCAAGGACCTGCCGGGCACAATCGAACACGGCGACCTTGCCGTGCGCGAGGATGGCCCGGACGGCCGCCTGCTGCCCACCGCGATCTTCGCGCGGTGGTCGAACGATTAGGCAGCCTGCAGGTCTGCCAGGAATTCGCGGATGCGCGCCGCGTTGTAGCCAAGATCGCTAACCCCCACGCGGCTGACGGAGCGCATGTCGACGCGCGTGCTGCCGTCGGTAACCGGGGTCACTTCAACCACCACGTCGTCGTAGAAGCGCAGGTAGCCAGCCGTGGCCGTCGCTTCGAGGCGTCCGGCTTCGGCATCGTAGCCGGCGATCTCCCAGCCACGCGCTTCGGCCAGGGCCTGGGCATCTGCGAGAACGGCGGCGGGAGCCTTGTCGATCACGATCGGGCCGATATCGCTATAGGCACCCTCGTGGAAGGCGCGCCATTCCTCCTCGCTGAACGGACCGGTGCTGACCGGATTGTCGACATCGAGCGCGGTGAACTGCGGCATGTCGCCAAGGTCGGTGCTGATATCGTGGATCGGCGGCACCTTGCCTGCCGGCAGCATGACCTGCGTGTACATGACCAGGAGCAGGGTCGCAGAAAGCACCACGGCAATGCCCGCCTTCACCTTGCCGGCCGACTTGCGCCATACGGCGAAGACTATGGCCAGGATGGCAACACCGCCCACGACTGCGGCGGGAATCATGGTTTGCATGAAAGCCCGGAAGCCGTCGATCTTCGCGATCATGTCATAACGGGCCAAAGTCAGCCCGCCGAGGGCATAGATGACCACCAGGATGGCGCCGCCCAAGGCAAAGTTGCTAAGCCACAAAGGCCAGCGCGGGGACAGGGTCTCACCTGCCGGAGGGGGTGCCTCCGCACCTTCGGTTTCTACTGCATCTGCCATGATCTGCTCCCCAGTCCGTGTTTGTGCTCGGACTCACTCCAATTTTGACCGCGCGTCAACTGCGACCTAGGGCTGTCTCCTCCGGCTTGCCAATATGCGCCTGCGCTGCCAGAGGCGCGGCATGGCCGATAGCCTTCATCTCGAGCTCGTCGATTTCACGCACATGGTGCACACCGGGATCTATTCCGAAGAGACCGGCCAACCGCAGCCCCTGCGCTTCACCGTCCGCGTGAAGCTGAAGGTGGAGCGGCATTACGATCCCGATACCCCGCTCGACGCCAGCAAGAACTACATGGACCTGAAGTTCGCCTGCTCGGAGGCCTTGGGTGACCGGCACTACAAGCTGATCGAGGCCGTGGCGGACCACGTCTGCGAAACGCTGTTCCTGCAGGACCAACGGGTCGAGGAAGTCAGCGTGAAGATCGAGAAGCTCGCCCTGTCCGAAGGTGACGAGCTGATCGGCATCACCCTGGTGCGCGAGCGCAAGTGAGCGCGCTGGTGCGGATCGACGCGCGCGGCCTGCCGGCTGCCCCGCTCGACGCCGCGGCCGCTTTCCATGCCCGCGTGGTTCCCGAAGTCCGCAAGGCCGCGGGAAGCGACCTCGCGATCCTGTTCGATTTCGCCGACCACACCCATCTCGGCTGGCGCCGCGCGGTGGTGGAGGAACTGGCCCGCGAGGCGGCCCCGAACCGGGTCAACGGCGTTGCCGGGCGGGAAGGGCAGGCGGTGGACGAAGTCTGCGCCTATCTCGCCGCCGCGCCCGGTGTAACCGGACAGTTGCTGCAAACGGATGGCAATTCGCGCGATAGTGCGTAGATAGGCCCCATGTCTTGTTCGCAGCCCCTTGTTGACGCTTTCCAGCGCCGCATTTCCTATCTCCGCCTGTCGGTGACCGATCGCTGCGACCTGCGCTGTTCGTACTGCATGCCCGAGCGGATGACCTTCCTGCCCAAGAAGGACGTGCTCAGCCTGGAGGAACTGCACAAGCTGGGCCTCGCCTTCATCGACCGCGGGATTTCCAAGATCCGCCTGACCGGCGGCGAACCGCTCGTGCGGCGCGACGTGATCGAGCTGGTACAGGCGCTGGGCCGCAAGCTGGGCGACGGTCTCGACGAACTGACGCTCACCACCAACGGCACCCGGCTGGAAGAATTCGCGCAGCCCCTCTTCGAAGCGGGCGTGCGCCGCGTGAACGTCAGCCTGGACACGATGGATGGGGCGCTGTTCGAGGAACTCAGCCGCCGCGACCGGCTGCTGCCCGTGCTGCGCGGCATTGCCGAGGCCAAGCGCGTCGGCCTGAAGGTGAAAATCAACACCGTCGCACTGAAGGACATCAACCAGGACGAGATCCCCTTTCTCGTCGAATGGGCGGGCGCCAACGGCCATGACATGACGCTGATCGAGGTCATGCCGCTGGGCGAGGTCGAAGGCGAGCGGGTCGACCACTACCTGCCGCTGCCCGCCGTGCGCGACGTGCTGGAAGAGCGCTTCACGCTCACCGACATCGCGGACACCACCGGCGGTCCTGCGCGCTATGTGCGGGTAGAGGAGACCGGCGGACGGCTGGGTTTCATCACCCCGCTCACCAACAATTTCTGCGCCACCTGCAACCGTATCCGCGTGACCGCGACGGGCGAGCTCTACGCCTGCCTCGGCGGGGCGGAGAAGGTGGACCTGCGCGCTGCGCTGCGCTCCGATGCGCCGGATGCCAATGTGGCTGCCGCGCTCGACGAGGCCATGCGCATCAAGCCCGAACGCCACCACTTCAACCACGTCCGCGGTGCCGCTCCCGCCCAGCCGCGACACATGTCGGTGACGGGGGGGTGACGTGAGCGTCACCGTCGTATTTCTTGGCAAACTGGCGGACCTTGCAGGCGAGGGTGAACGCCAGCGACCCGCACCGCTCGACTGGGAGGCTCTGCTCGCAACGCTGGAGCCAGAACTGGCGACCGCCGTTTCAGGCGAGCGAACCAAGGTTGCTGTCAACGGGGCCCTGCTCGCGGACAAGACCGCGCTCAACGCCGGCGACGGCGACGAGGTCGCGCTGCTGCCGCCCGTCAGCGGGGGCTGAACCCGTGGCGGTGACGGTCAAGTTGCTTGAGGCCCCGTTCAACCCCGGTGAATTCGTCGGGCCGTTCGCCAATGCCCACCCCGGCCTTGGCGGCGTCTGCACCTTCGTCGGCGAAGTGCGCGGGGAGGAAGACGTCGAGGCGCTCGAACTGCTGCACTACGAACGCATGACCCTGCCGGGCATGGAGGCGCTGGCGCAGCAGGCGGCTGACCGGTTCGGCCTGATGGGCCTGCTGGTCGTCCACCGCACCGGTGTGATGCATCCGGGCGAGCCGATCGTGCTGGTCTCGGCCTGTGCCAGGCACCGGCGCGGGGCCATCGACGCGGTCGATTTCTGCATGGACCATCTCAAGTCGGACTCGTGGTTCTGGAAGCGCGAGCTGCGCGGCGGCACCTGGTCGTGGATCGAGCCGCGCACCGAAGACCATACCGATCTCGCCCGCTGGGACGATTGACGAAGATCAAGGCGGCCGCGGCCGATTCGCTCCAATCCTGACCGCCCAGGAAGGAGCTTACCCATGGCAGAATTGGTTTCCCGCGAGCAGCTTGCCCGCACCGCAGACATCCGTACCGAGGCGCCGCGCGTACCGACAAGTGTCGATCGCACCTTCGAGCTTCCCAAGGGGCTCTACGTCGCGACGGTCGGTCTCTACCTCGGCTTCATCGCCATGCTGGCGGTGACTTTTGCCCACCCCGAACTGACGATCCTCGCCGTGATCTTCGGCCTCTCTGTCATCGCCGGCTTCGGCCTGCCGCTGGTCTGGACCCGTCTTGCACCCGAGACAGTCAGCAAGAACAAGACCTGGGCGCGCTTCCAGCATGAAGGCGTGATGACGGCATCGGGCCGCGCCACGGCGCGCGACGCCAGCGTGCAGGTGCTGATCCTGCCGGTGCTGATCTTCCTGTGGGGGGTAAGCGTGGTGGTAATCGCCGCGCTGGTCTGAACGTCTCCCGACCTAGACCGAACCCTCCAGGCGCGCGGGATCGACCAGTTCGATTCCGCGCGCTCCGTGTCTGCGGATGGCGCCCTGCTTCTCCAGCGTGGTCATGGCGCGGCTGACGGTCTCGATGGTGAGGCCCAGCATCGAGGCCATTTCACCGCGTGTCAGCGGCAGCTCGAACCTCTGCGACGGGTGGCACGGCGAATCGCTGGCTGCCTGGGCCAGTGCCAGCAGGAAAGTGCCGACCTGTTCGGTCGCGCTGCGGCCCGATCCCAGTGCCAGCAGCTGCCGCGCCCAGTAGAGGTCTTCCTGCGAGCGGCGCAGCAGGGCGCGGGTCAGCTTGGGATGATCGTCCAGCGCGCGCTGCATGTCGGCCTTGGCGAATACGCACAGCGTCGACTTTGTCAGGGCCACCACGTCATGGGCGGCAAAGGGCGCAAACATTTCGCCGATAAAGCCCGAGGGGTGGATCAGCGCCAGGATGCGCTCGTTGCCGTCCTCGTCATAGGAGCAGACCTTCAGCGCGCCGGTAACCAGGGTGGCACAGGCAGCGTCTTCGTCGCCGGCCGCGAACAGCACTTCGCCGCGCGTCAGTTCGCGCGTACGGCCCGCCTTGGACAAGGCTTCGCGCTCGTCATGGTCCAGCACCGAGCAGGCGGCGCTTTCGCGTACGGCACAGGTTTCACAGGCAAGGCTCATGGCTGCAGTTCTCCCAGCAGCGAATCGATAATGGAATTCTGCTCGTCGACCAAGGCGCCGATCTCGTCACGGGCGGCGACGATCGGGGTCAAGTCTTCAGCCGCGCTGGCAGCGTTGACGTAGAGGCGGTCCAGGTCAGCCAGGGCGATCATGGCGTTCGAGCGTCGGGCCTCGAGATCGGCAATGGCAACCTGCGCCCGACCCCAGCTGTCGCTGCCGGTTGCGGCACCGCCGGCAGCCTGCGCAGAGGTGCGCGCGGCGGGAGCGGCGGCGAGGAATTGGGTGTGCGAAGCACGGGCGTCTGCCACCAGCTGGTCCAGCCGTTCCAGCGTGGCGGGCGGCTGTGCGGGTGGCGGGGGAGGGGGCGGTGCCACTTCCATGGTGCCGCTGACCCGCTCGGTATCGCGCACGGCCAGCGAAGGATATTCCCCCTGCGGCGCGGCGCACCCTGCCAGCAAGGCCGGGAGCGCCAGGTATATCAGGTGATTTACATGCGACATCGGACTTCCGCCCTACATTCCTCGCCGACTGCTTTCCAGCATCCATTTTCTTTGGCCAATTGGTGCCCTAAACACCAATGTCGTGGTTGACAGCCCAAGGAGCTTGTCCTAACGGCGTCGCACTTTCCGGTGCCCGTTGGGCGCCTTTTTTGTCATTGCCGCAAACTGGTGGGGGTTCTACCCCGATTGGCGCGAGGCAGAAGACACCAGTAGAAACGGAATTGAGCACCATGTTCGCAGTAGTGCGCACGGGCGGCAAGCAGTATCGCGTCGCCGAAGGAGACAAGATCGCAGTCGAGAAGCTGGCTGGTGAGGCCGGCGATACGATTGTGCTGGACGATGTCCTGCTGGCTGGCGAAGGCGATACCCTCGCCGATGCCGCCAAGGTCAGCGTGTCGGCTGAAGTGATCGCCCAGGCGAAGAGCGAGAAGGTTACGGTCTTCAAGAAGCGTCGCCGTCACAACTATCGCCGCAAGAACGGCCATCGCCAGCAGATGACCCTGCTGCGCATCGTGGGCGTTGGCGAAGGCAAGGCTGCCGCCAAGAAGGCTACCAAGGCCGCTCCCAAGAAGGATACTTCGGAAGAGAAGGCTGCGCCCAAGGCGCACAAGGCTGCTCCGGTGAAGGAAGCTGCCGGCTCGGCCAAGGCTGATCTCGACACGACCAACCTGTCGCTGATCTCGGGCATCGGCCCGACCATCGAGAAGAAGCTGCACGCTGCCGGTATCAAGGACTGGACAGACATCGCCGCGTGGGACGAAGCCACCGCGGAAAAGATGAACGAAGAGCTCAAGCTGGGCAATCGCCCGGTGAAGGACGAATGGGTCGCGCAGGCGAAAGAACTGCTTGCCGGCAAGCCCCCGCGCGCTGCGGTCGACAAGGCCGAAGCGGCGAAGAGCAAGAAGTAAGGATCTCGAACCATGGCACATAAAAAAGCAGGCGGTTCATCGCGTAACGGTCGCGACTCAGCAGGTCGTCGCCTTGGTGTGAAGAAGTTCGGCGGTCAGGACGTGATCGGCGGCAACATTATCGTGCGCCAGCGCGGCACGAAGTTCTACCCGGGCGTCAACGTCGGCATGGGCAAGGACCACACGCTGTTTGCGCTCGCAGAAGGCGTCGTACGCTTTCACGACGGCAAGCTCGGCCGCAAGTACGTATCGGTCGACGCCATGGCGGAAGCCGCCGAATAATCGGATGACTCGATGAAGGGGCCATCCACCGGGATGGCCCCTCCGAGCGGCAACTGGCTTGGAATTTGGAAGGAGATGGGGCCGCCCCGTCTCCTTTTTTGATTCTCCTTCCGATTTCTGTCCGGAGGCCCACTGGAGGCGGGCACCCGGCCAATGGGGAGAATACCAATGTTCATGCGTACCGAACGGCTGTTCCTGCGGCCCCTGTTCCCCGAAGACTGGCGCGAGGTCTATCGCGGCATCGCCGATTTCGACGTCGTCAGCATGCTGGCGCGCGCACCCTGGCCCTATCGCCCGATCGATGCCCAGGCCTTCTGCCGCAAGCCGGCCCCGAAGGGGGCACTGAAGTTCGTGGTGACCCTGCCGGAACTCTCTGGCGCGCCGGTGATCGGCATGATCGGTATCGAGCCCTTCGGCGACAACGCGCATGAGCTGGGCTACTGGATCGGCAAGAAGTGGCAACGCCGCGGCTATGCCACCGAAGCGGCACGCGGAGCGCTGTCTGTCGCCGATGCCCTTGGTATCGAGCGGGTCGAAGCGGGTCATTATCTCGAGAACCCGGCAAGCGGTAAGGTGCTGCGGTCGGTCGGGTTCACCGACACTGGCGAGATCCGCCCGGAATCCTGCGCGGCCCGCAACCACGAACTTGTCCTGGCCCGCCGTTACGAGCGCTTGAATCCGCAGATGGCGGAGCAGTCCTGCCAGGCCGCCTAGCGTGCATTTCGCCCCGCCAGTGGCGGAGCGAAATGCAGACTATTCGGCGGGTATGGCTTGCATGTTGGCGTCGACATAGGCGCTGTCGTGCAACTGGATCAGCGCACGGTTGTCATGGTCCCACGGATGGAAGCCCGGACGGAAGTAGCTGAGCCAGCTCGGGAAAATTCGCCGCAACATGCCGGGCTTGCCGACCAGGTAGGCGAACAGCTTCCAGCGGGCCTTCCAGCCGCTCACGCCGTCTTGCTCCATCAGTTCCAGCGCGTCGCGCATGCGGTTGCGCAGGAAGCGGTACGTCACCTGCAGCATGACCATGCAGCGCATCACGTAGCGTTTGCGGGGCTTCCAGTTGCGGGTGGCATGCTGCCAGGTGTCGAAGGCGACGCCCTTGTGCTCGATCTCTTCGGCGGCGTGCCAGCGCCACAGGTCGGGATCGCCCATGCCTTCGCTCAACAGGCTTTCCTCGTCAGTCAGGAAAAGGTGGGCGATGATCGCGGTGAAGTGTTCCAGTGCAATTGTGATCGCGAGCGTAACGACGGGCGGAGCCTGCAGCGCGTCGTTCGTGAGGGCGTTCACGCGTTGCTGGATATTGCTCATGTCATAGCCCGCGTCCGTGGCCACACGGTTGAAGGCGACATGTTCGCGCGTGTGGTTTACCTCCTGCCGGATGAATTCGCGGATCTCTGCGGCAAGGCGGGGAGGGGTGCCGTCACGGTGAGCCTTTACCGCTTCGATGAACATGGCTTCGCCGCGCGGGAAGGAGGCTGACAGGGCGAGAAACCAGGCCGATGCAACAGGATCGCCGCCGCGTTCGCGCCGGGTGTTGCGGCCGAAGCGGCGATCACGCACGGTGAGCGTTATGTCCTCGGGGCTTGCCTTGGGTGGTGTCTTTGCGGTCATATCGCTGTCCGAATCAACTGCGGCCATCGCTAGACCGACTTTCTGGAGTGGACTTACATCAATGTCAATAAGAAGGCGGTTAAGCCCGGAAGAGAGTCGCGCGCAGGCGCTGGAGGCCGCTCGTGCCTTGCTGATCGAAGCAGGGCCGCAGGCGGTGACGCTGAAAGCCGTTGCCGCGCGGGTCGGACGCACCCATGCCAACCTGCTGCACCACTTCGGCTCGGCCTCCGGGTTGCAGAAGGAACTGGCGCGGCACCTCGCGCAAACAGTGTGCGATTCGATCGGTGAAGCGGTGCGGGCTACGCGGGCAGGTATCGGCAGCCCGCGCGAAGTGGTGGACCTGACGTTCGACGCTTTCGGGCGCGAAGGCGGCGGAGCGCTGGCCAGCTGGATGCTCGCCTCCGGCAACGAGGACGCGCTCGACCCGATTGTCGAGACCATCCACGCGCTCGTGCACGACCTGCGGCCCAACGAAGTGCACGGCGAAACCGAGCTGACGATGCACGAAAATACCTTCACGCTGGTGCTGCTGGCGCTGGGCGATGCGCTGCTGGGCGAGGCCATGGCCGAATCGCTGTCGGTGAAACGCTCGGTCGCGCGCGATCGCGCCGAAGAGATGCTGGTGGCGGCCTTCCGCAAGGCTTACGGGGTCGAGGCCTAGCCCTCGGCCGAGAGCGACATCCACGCGGGTACAAGCTCGGCGGGAATATCGTCCACCCGCAGGTGATCCACGGCCAATCCAAGCTCCGGATAGGCGGCTTTGCGGCGCTTTTCCTCCGAACGGTCGAGCGGGACGACCACCAGTCGCCGGTTGACCTTCTGCCGCCAGTTCATCCGGGCGGTGTTCTCCTGCCCGATGTAGCAACCCTTGGTGAAGCTGACGCCGTTGAGCTCGGCAGCATTGGTCTCGAGCCACAGGGTCTCGCCCAGTTCTTCGCGACCTTCGGGTACGCCCAGCGACAGGCGGTGGGCGCGGTAGGCTTTGTCTGCGCTCTCTTGATTGGCATCGCGAGGTGCGATCCAGCGGACTCCCAACCCGGGCAGGCGCGGATCGCGCGCCTTCAAGGTCACCGGGATCAGCTGTTCGCCCGGTGCCTTTCCGGGGATGAAATTGCCATCGTCAGCGACGGCCCAATGCACGGCCAGTTTGTCGTCCACGGTGATCTCCAGCTTGCGGCGCAGGCGGTAGAGCGCCAGGCGCTTTGCGAGGTCCTCTGCCGTCGCTGCTTCGCAGTCGAGCAGCATGGCCGCACCGTCACGCCACACGATCATGTCGAACATGGCCTTGCCCTGCGCGGTGAGCAGCGCGGCATAGACGGGCAGGTCGCCGGTCACGTCGTTGGTCAGCAGTCCTTGCAGGAACTTGGCGGCATCTTCGCTGTCATCGGTGGGCGTAACGCGCACTACGGCACGGTTGGCCAAGCGGGTTGCTGGATGTCCTTCGGTCATGGGTGACAGATAGGGCGGGGCGCGGCATAGGCAATGGCATGAGCGAATCCCTCACCATCCGCCGCCCTGACGACTGGCACGTTCACCTGCGCGATGGCGCCATGCTGGAAGGCGTCGTGGCCCACACCGCGCGGCAGTTCGCCCGCGCCATTGTCATGCCCAACCTCACCCCGCCGGTTACCACGGTGGAAGCGGCAGAGGCCTATCGGGCCCGCATCCTCGCCGCCGTGCCCGAGGGACTGGCCTTCGAGCCGCTGATGACCTGCTATCTCACCGACAATACCGACCCCGAAGAAGTGCGGCGCGGCTTCGAAAGCGGCGTGTTCACCGCCTGCAAGCTCTATCCGGCGGGTGCGACCACCAATTCGGACTCGGGCGTCACCGACGTCGCCAACATTCGCGGCGTGCTGGAAGTCATGGCCGAGATCGGCATGGTCCTGTGCGTCCACGGCGAAGTGACCAGCGCCGACATCGACATCTTCGACCGCGAGGCCGTGTTCATCGAGCGGGTGATGACGCCGCTGCTGGCGAGCCTGCCCTCGCTGAAGATCGTGTTCGAACACATCACCACCAGCGAGGCCGTGGCTTTCGTGGAAAGCGCACCGGACAATGTCGCGGCCACGATCACGCCGCAGCACCTCCACATCAACCGCAATGCCATGCTGGTGGGCGGCATCCGTCCGCACGCCTATTGCCTGCCCGTGGCCAAGCGCGAGGCGCACCGGCTGGCGCTGCGCAAGGCGGCGACCAGCGGCAGCCCGAAGTTCTTCCTCGGCACCGACAGCGCCCCGCACGCGCGCGAAGCCAAGGAAAGTGCTTGCGGCTGCGCGGGCATCTTCAATGCCCCCTATGCTCTCGAGAGCTATCTCGCCGTGTTCGACGAAGAGGAGGCCATCGCGCATTTCGAAGGCTTTGCCAGCCTCCACGGCCCGCGCTTTTACGGCTTACCGGAGAACCAGGCGACGGTGGCGTTCGAAAAGGTGGATACGCCGGTTCCGGCTACCATCGCCACTGCCGACACCGAGCTGGTACCCTTCCATGCAGGCGAGACACTGCGCTGGCGCTTCGCCGGTTAAGCTGCCGCCTTCGCGCGCTTCCGTGAACCGCGCCACAGGTCCCAGCTGAACAGCGAGATCGCGGACCAGATCAGGATGAAGCAGACCAGCTGCGCCGGTTTGAGCTCCTCGCCGAACACCGTCAGGCCGAACAGGAAGATGAAGGTCGGCGACAGGAACTGCAGGAAGCCGATCACCGTGTAGGGGAGTGCGCGGGCGGCCGTGGCGAAGAGGATCAGCGGGATCGCGGTCAACGCGCCGGAGAACACGATCGCGGTGCTTTCCACGAAGTCGCGACCCATGGTTACGCCGCCGCCGGCGAGGCCCAGCCAGGTGAGATATCCGATTACCAGCGGCAGCAGGATCAGTGCTTCGATGGTCAGGCCCACCAGTGGCCCCGCGCTGACGGTCTTGCGCAGCAGGCCGTAGACGCCGAACGTCACCGCCAGCGTCATGCTGGCCCACAGCGTGGTCTGGGCGCCGATGGCGAGCGCACCCACGCCGAGCGCCGCCAGGCCCACGGCGACCGCCTGCCAGCGGCTGAGCCGCTCGTGCAGGAACACTCGCGCCAGCAGCATCATCACCAATGGCAGGAAGTAATAGCCCAGGCTGGCGGCATAGACGTGCTCGGTCTGGATCGCCCAGACATAGATGAACCAGTTGATCGCTATCAGCGTGGCACTGGCCAGCAGCACCCGCATGGTACGCCAGTCGGACAGCACCAAGCGCAATTGCGGCAGCTGCCGCATCCTGATCAGGAACAGGAAACATACCGGCAGGGTGAACATCGTGCGCCAGGCGACGAATTCCAGCGGCGGCACCTCGTGGACCAGCAGCAGGTAAATCGGCAGGCTGCCCCAGATCGCATGGGTGCCGAGCGCAGCAAGAAGAGCGCGGCGCTGGCTGATTTCCCCTCCCGTGCTGACCGCCCCGTCACCCATGCAAACAACTTTCCTCAATTATTCCTGACGGTTGCGTCGAGTTCAGAATCATTCGATTATACTCGTATGGCTCCTGTGAATTGCGCGCCAGCGCAAATTCGGATGCGGTGCTGCTTCCCCTGTTCGGCAGCATCGGCGCGCGGCTTTCCGGGTCGTGTCTAGGAGGGCCGCGCCAAGGCGCCCGGGCTTGATTGCCCGGGCGCCTTGATTGCCCATGGATCAGCTGTTCTTGAAGCCCACGCCCACACTCGCGCGCGGTTGCTCCATCTCGGTGCTGGTGACCGGGTAGGCGCAATAGTCTGCCGCGTAGAAGGCCGCCGGACGGTGGTTGCCCGAAAAGCCGATCCCGCCGAACGGCGCGGCGCTGGAGGCGCCGTTGGTGGGGCGGTTCCAGTTGACGATACCGGCGCGGATATTGGCCCAGAAACGGTTGTACTGCTGCGGGGTGCCGCCCACCAGCGAGGCCGACAGGCCGAACCGAGTGTTGTTTGCCTCGGCAATCGCCTGGTCGAAATCGTCCACCTTGATTACCTGCAGGATCGGACCGAACAGCTCGACGTCGGGGCGTTCCTGCATCGCGGTGGTATCGATGATCGCGGGCGAGACGAAGGGCAAGTCGTCTCCCTGCGTGCGGCGCATGTGGTTGATCGCCTTGCCGCCGTTCGACATCAGGTAGAGGAAACTCTCGGTCAGCTGGTCGGCGGTGTTGTTGTCGATCACCGGGCCCATGAACGGCTGCGGCTCGTCGAAGGGCGCACCCACGATAATCCGCTTGGCCAGCGTCTTCACCGCATCCACGACTTCGTCATACATCGAGGACTTCACGATCAGGCGGCGCGCGGCGGTGCAGCGTTGTCCGGCCGTGGTAAAGGCCGACTGGATCACCAGTGCCGCCGCGTCGGAAATCTTGGGCGTGTCCCATAGAACGATGGGATTGTTGCCGCCCATTTCCAAGGCGACGATCTTGCCGGGATCAGTCGCCAGCTTGCGGTTGATGGCAATGCCGACCTGCGCCGATCCGGTGAACAGCACGCCGTTGACATCGCGGTGGGCAACCAGTGCCTTGCCTTCGTCGGGTCCGCCGATCAGGCATTGCACCAGCGCGGCGGGGATGCCCGCACGGTTGAAGAAGGTCAGCAGCTTCTCGCCCACCGCCGGGGTCTTCTCGCTCGGTTTCAGGATGATCGCATTGCCGGCGATCAGCGCCGGGATGATGTGGCCGTTGGGCAGGTGGGCAGGGAAGTTGTAGGGGCCCAGCACGGCCATAACGCCGTGCGGCTTGTGCCGCAGTGCTGCCGTTCCCTGCAGTGCGGAATCGAGTTTGCGCTGGCCGGTGCGCTCGGCATAGGCGCGCACGGAAATCTCGACCTTGGCGATAACGGCTTCGACTTCGGTGCGGGCTTCCCACAGGGGCTTGCCGGTTTCGCGCGCGATCAGCTCGGCAAATTCGTCCTGTTCCTTGCGCACCTCGTTGGCGAAGCGGCGGACCAGCTCGATCCGTTTGGCCAGCGGTTCCGCCGCCCATGCAGGCCAGGCGCGGCGGGCACGGTCGACGATATCGTCGACATCGCCGTGCTTGCCGCGCCACAGTTCGGCCCCCGTGGCGGGCTCGTAGGAAATCAGCTCATTGGTTTCGGCCAAGGCGAAAAAGCCCTTCGTATCAGGATGTGCTGGAACGGCCCTTAGAGAAACTAAGGTGTGCACGCAAAGTCGCGGTTAAACCCCACGGTTCATATCGTAACACTTGTAACCGGCGATTCCGGCAGAAGGGCGAGCCGATCAGCTGCAGGCACCCAGGCGCCGACCGGTCACCTCGTAGGTCATCGACATGGGCCCCATCCCGACATCGCCGTTCATGGTCATGGTCATGTCGTAGGAGGTGTCGGTGTAGGTGCCGTCCATGGTCATGGTCATGGTGCCTTGGTCGGTATCGCACTGGGCGACGCCGTGCATGGTGCCGCCGCTCATGTCGAACTCGGTGTAGCGGCAATCGCCGCCGCTTTCCTCGAACATGCGCTCCGGTGCACCGTCGATGTCTTCCCGAGTGACGCAGCTGGTGTTGGAGAAGGTGCGGTTGCCCATGGCATCGCGCATCATGTCTGCCACCTGCGGCGGGATCTCGCTGGACAGCTGGATATCGGTGGCCCGGGTGGTCGCCTCCCAGTTGCCGGGCTCGATGGCGGCGGCAGAGGCGGCGATGGTGAGGGCGACGAGGCCAACAGTCAGTTTGGGCGTAAGCTTGCGCATTATCTTCCTTTCGGGTCGCACTTGCGGATGAAGGCAGCCTATCAGTCCTGCGCCGAGAACACAGCCCCCCTACTTTCCGACCCTTGCTGCGCTGCAAACAGCCGGTTGCCCTTCGCCGCGCATGCATCCATTAGTGCGGTTCGACAGGGGCCTGCGCTTGGCAGGGCGATTCCAAGAGGACCGGACTTGAGCGAAACCGCCTACACGGACGGCAGCTGGGAAAGCGGCGACGGACTGACGCTGCACTACCGTGACTATCCCGGGCGCCCAGAAGGACTTGGGGACCGCCCGCCGATCCTGTGTATCCCCGGCCTGACGCGCAATGCCCGCGATTTCGAGCCCGTGACAGATGCCTTCGCGGGCGAATGGCGCGTGATCTGCGCCGAACTGCGCGGGCGCGGCGAAAGCGATTATGCCAGGGATTCGGCCAGCTATGTCCCCGCGCAATATGTCGCCGACATTGCTGCCCTGCTGGACCAGGCGGGGCTGGACAAGGTCGTGGTGCTGGGCACGTCGCTGGGCGGGATCATCACCATGCTGCTGGCGCTGTCGCATGGCGACCGGCTGGCAGGGGCCGTCATCAACGATATCGGCCCGGTGATCGAGCCCGAGGGACTGGAGCGGATCAAGGACTATGTCGGGCAGGGCCGCAGCTTTCCCACCTGGATGCACGCCGCCCGCGCGATGAAGGACAGTTCCAGCCAGATCTATCCCGCCTTCGAGACTGCCGACTGGCTGCGACTGGCCAAGCGCTTGATGGTGGTATCGGGCAGCGGCCGCATCGCCTTCGACTACGACATGAAGATCGCCGAACCCATGCTCGAAGCGGACGGTCCCGTCGATTTCGACATGTGGCCCGCATGGCGCGCACTGGCGGCGCGTCCGGTACTGGCCTTGCGCGGCGAGCTGTCGGACCTGCTCTCGGAGGAGACCTTCCGGCGCATGGCGGAAGAAAGCGACAACGTTGAGGCAGTCACCGTGCCCGGGGTCGGCCACACGCCGACGCTGGAAGAGCCGGTTGCGCTCGAAGCCATCGCCCGCCTGCTGGGACGCGTGGCATGAGCAAGGTGCCGAAGATACTGCATATCCACTCGACCTTCGATGCCGGGGGCAAGGAACTGCGCAATGTCAGGCTGATCAACGCCTGGGGCAAGGCCGCGGACCACGCCATCGTGTCGGGAGACCTCGAAAAGCGCGGTGCGGCGCGGCTGATCGGCAACAAGGCCAAGGTCTCGTGGCCCAAGTTCCCCTCTTTGCAGGGCAAGCCCACGCCGGGGCGGCTGGCCGCCCTTGCCAAGGCCATGGCCGGGTATGACCTCATCTGCACCTACAACTGGGGCGCGATCGACGCGGTGATGGCGCACACGGTATTTGCCGACGTTTTCAAGCTTCCGCCGCTGGTGCACCACGAAGACGGCTTCAACGAGGACGAGGCCAAGCGCCTGAAGAAGCGCCGCAACTGGTATCGCAAGATCGCGCTGGGGCGCGCGGCAGCGCTGGTGGTGCCCTCGGCCAAGCTGGAAGACATCGCGCTCAACACCTGGTCACAGCCGCGCACGCGCGTGCGGCGCATTCCCAACGGCATTGATACCCGCGCCTTTGCCGCCCCCGCCAAGCGCGACATCCTGCCCGGCCTGATCAAGCACAAGGACGAATTCTGGGTCGGCACCCTGGCGGGCCTGCGGGCGGTCAAGCAGCTCGACGTGCTGGTGCGCGCCATGGACCGCATGCCCGCCGAATGGCAGCTGGTGATTGCGGGCGAAGGGCCGGAGCGGGAAAACCTGCTCGCCGAAGCCGAACGGCTGGGGGTCGAGGACCGCGTGCACCTGCCCGGTTTCGTGGCCGAACCGCAGAAGCTGGTCGGCCTGTTCGACATCTTCGCGCTGTCGAGCCTGTCCGAACAGTTCCCCATCTCGGTGGTGGAGGCCATGGCGGCGGGCTTGCCCGTGGTCGCCCCGCGCGTGGGCGATATCGGCGCCATGGTGGCGAGCGACAATGGCCCCGCGCTGGTCGATCCGGGCGACGAGAAGGCGCTTGCCAAGTCACTGGCGCGGCTGGCGGATGACCCGGTCACGCGCGACCGCATGGGGCAGGCCAACCGCAAGAAGGCGCGCGAGGAATTCGACGAGCGGCGCATGATCGAACGCTACCAGGCGCTCTACTGGGGCCTGATGGAAAAGTACCCGAAACCGCAATAGCGCCCGCTCGCCAGGCTTCATCGGGCATTCACCCGTGCGGGGACAGGACTCGCTCTTCGATTGAAATGCCCGCCCTATCCGTTAAAGAGCGCGGCCTGACCTTTCTTTCCAGCATGATTGACCAAACGTGGCCAAGACACCGACCCCGATAGAACAACCCGCCAGGAACAAGCCCGAAAGTCGCGCCGACGCGGAGCAGGAAATGCTCATGCGCGAGGTGGACGAGGCGGTCCGCCAGGACGAGGTGAGCAGCTTTGCCAAGAAGTGGGGCTGGCCTATCGGCATCACTTTCGGCCTTAGCCTGGCCGCCTTTGGCGGCTTCCTGTTCTGGCAGGGGCAGACCGAAGACGAGCTGGAAACGCAGTCCGAGGCCTTCATCCTGGCAATCGACGAGCTGGAAGCGGGCAATATCGACATTGCCGACGGCGAGCTGGCCCTGCTGGCCGAAGGCGAGGGCGGGGTGGCCACCATGGCTGCCATGCTGCGCGCCGGTATCGCCATCGAGGGTGACCGCCCCGACGATGCCGCAGCACTCTATGACGAAATTAGCGCCAACCCCGACGTCCCGGCGGAGCTGCGCGACGTTGCCACGATCCGCAGCGTCACGGTGCAATTCGACGATCTCGATCCGCAGGAAGTGATCGACCGCGTCGGCCCGCTTGCCGTGCCGGATAACGATTTTTACGGCAGCGCCGGTGAACTGGTGGCCCATGCCTATCTTGCCCAGGGCAAGGAAGCCGAGGCCGGCGCCCTGCTGGCGGACCTGGTGCGGAACGAGGACGTGCCGCAGTCCATTCGCGGCCGTGCGCGCCAGATGGCTGGTGTGCTGGGTGTCGACACCATTGACGACGTCAATGCAGCATTGTCCGAGATTACCGGGCAGGACGTGAACGCCGCGACAGCAGAGCTGGTCGAATAAAAGCGAGATGATGACAATGAAAATCCTGCGCCGCACGGCCACCCGCCTTGCCGTTCCGATCATGGCCCTGGCCCTCGCCGGCTGTGCCGGGGGCGGCCTGTTCGGCGGCGGTGACGACGACGATCCCGAGACTCCGACCGTCGGCAACCGCGTCCCGATCCTGTCGCGCATCGCGACTGACATCACCCCCGATCCGGCGCTCGCATCGACTGCAGTTATCGTCCCTCCCGCGACGACCAACACCACCTGGCAGCAGGCTGGCGGCAATGCCGCCAAGGTGCCCGGCCACGTCACGCTGTCGACTTCGCCCAGCCGCCTGTGGACGGCTGACATTGCCGGTTCGACCAAGACCCGTCGTCTCGCCGCCGCGCCGGTGATCGCCGACGGCATGCTGTTCGCGGTGGATACGGGTGCCGTGATCTACGCCTTCGACGCCAGTACCGGCGCCCGCCAGTGGGCGCACCGCATCCAGGTGACCGGTGACCTCGAAGACGCGACCTTCGGTGGCGGCGCCAGCTACGACAACGGCCGCATCTACGCCACCAATGGCGTGGGCGACGTCGTCGCGCTGGATGCCACCAACGGCAGCGAGCTGTGGCGCGTGAAGCCTGCCGGTCCGCTGCGCGGTTCGCCGACCGTGGCCTTCAACAACGTCTTCGTGATGACACAGGACAACCAGATCTTCTCGCTGGACGCGGACAGCGGCGATATCCTGTGGCAGCGCGCCGCGGCTTCTGGCCAGACCGGCGTGTTCGGCGTGGCTGCTCCGGCGGCTGGCCAGGGCACGGTGATCGCGGGCTTCTCCAGCGGTGAACTGGTGGCCTATCGCTACGAAAACGGCCGTGAGCTGTGGTCTGACGCGCTGGCACGTACCTCGATCTCGACGCAGGTCGGCACGCTGACCGACGTCGACGCCGACCCGATTATCGATCAGGGCCGCGTTTACGCACTGGGGCAGGGCGGCCGTATGGCTGCCTATGAACTGCTGACCGGACAGCGCATCTGGGAACTTACGCTGGCAGGCATTTCCACCCCCACGGTGATCGGTGAATGGGTCTTCACTCTCACCGACGATGCGCAATTGCTGGCCATCCAGCGCAATACCGGCCGTATCCGCTGGATCTCGCAGCAAGAGCGCTGGCGTGAGCCGGAAGACCGTGAAGGCCCGATTTTCTGGACCGGTCCGGTGCTGGCCAGTGGTCGCCTGTGGATCGCCAGCAGCCGCGGACAGGTGCGTTCGGTCGACGTGATGACCGGCGAGGCGAGCGATTTCGTCCGTCTCGACGACGGTGTGTCGCTGCCGCCGGTGGTGGCCAACAACACGCTCTACATCCTCGACAACGGCGGCAGGATCCACGCCTGGAGGTAATTGCGCGGTAAGCGGGTGGCGAGCGGGCGCTGACCTGCTCGGCAAACTGTCCAAGATCGGGACGGGCCTGATGCGGGCCCAACCTGTTACCCGGCCTTTAACCTTCGCTGCCTAGATCGGGCGCGATGGAAAAATCGCGCTCTTCCGCCCCGGGGATTACTGCCTCGCAGCCGCCGCGTAGCGATGTCTCGCCATGGGTGGGCCTTGTCGGGCTCGTAACCCTGCTCAGCTGCGTGCTGCTGGCACGTCTGTGGCCGGATATTTGCGAGTGGATGGGCTGGGCCAACGAACGTGGCCGCCTGTCCGGCCCCAATGCCGCCCTGGCCACGATGACGCTGACCGGCCTTGCCATGGCGACCTGGTCGGTGCTGGTGGAAAAGGTCCACCGCAACCCCACGACCGGCATCGACTGGAGCCGCAAGCGCGCGGTGTCGGAGGTGCTCGACGTGTCGATCACCAAGCTGGCCGGGCTCTGGGCCACCTGGTTCATCATCGGCGCGATCTATGTGCTCGGCCGCTGGTACTGGGAGGGCAACTACCTCTTCGCCATGCAGGTTATCGGTGCGGCCGCGGTGCCGCTGTTCATCCTCTCGATCCCCTACGTGATCTGGCTCGACCGCGTGCTGGTCAACCCGCGTGACCACTGCTGGCACTTCGGCGCAATGCTGGTCGGCCGCGAGGCGTGGGACGGCGAACAGGTGAAGAAGCACTGGCGCGCCTGGATCATCAAGGGCTTCTTCTCCGCCTTCATGATCTCGATCCTGCCCGCCGGTTTCGCCGCCGTGGTGGAAGCTGACGGCAATGCCATGCTGCACGATCCGGTGCGACTTGGCGTGAGCCTGTTCGAGCTGCTGTTTGTCATCGACGTGCAGATCGGCACTGTGGGCTACCTGCTGACCCTGCGCCCGCTCGACGCCCATATCCGCAGCGGCAATCCCTTCTTCGCCGGCTGGGTGGCAGCCCTGCTGTGCTATCCGCCCTTCGTCTATGGCATCATGGGCCAGAGCGGGATTATCCAGTACGAATACAACACTGCCGACTGGGCCTACTGGTTCGCGGATAGCCGCGCGCTGCTCTATGTCTGGGCCGGCTGGCTGGTGTTCCTCACCGCGGCCTATGCCTGGGCAACCGTGGCCTTCGGCATCCGCTTCTCCAACCTCACCTATCGCGGCGTGATCACCAACGGGCCCTATCGCTACACGCGGCACCCGGCCTACCTGTCGAAGAACCTGTTCTGGTGGTGCAGCACCATGCCCTTCCTCGTCACCAGCCACTCGCTGCTGGACGCGGTCCGCAACTCGCTGTTCCTCGGCGTGGTGAGCGCGATCTACTACTGGCGCGCGCGCACGGAAGAGGCGCACTTGCTGGCGGAAGACCCGAAATATCGCGAATACTACGACTGGATGGCAGAGAACGGCGTGATCACCTCGCGCCTTGTCCGCCTGCTGCGCGCGCTCAATCCGCGCAAGCCTGACCCGGTACCCGAACCGGCCGAATAGGGCCTAGAGGCCCGAATTCCCGACGACGAAGCAGGCCGCTGCCACCAGCAGGCCGGCGAAGCGGTTCGAGCGGAAGCGGTCGAGCGGGTTGGCGCCATCGGCGGGGTCGAGCGTCAGAACCTGCCAGCCAAGGTGTGCGGCAGCCGGGATCAGCGCGAGCAGCGCGATCCAGTCCCCGCGCAACATCCAGAAGGCGAGGCCCCACAGGCCGATAGCTGCGGCATAGAAAGCGCCGACGCCGGGTCTCACCTTGCTGCCCAGGCGCAGGGCTGAACTCTTGATCCCCACCAGCGCATCGTCCTCGCGGTCCTGCAGGGCGTAGATCGTGTCGTATCCCATGCACCAGAAGAAGGCCCCGGCGTAGAGCGCGAACATGACCTCGAGATTGTCGCCGCGTAGCGCGGTCCAGCCCACCAGCGCGCCCCAGGTGAAGACAAGCCCCAGCCATGCCTGCGGCCACCAGGTGATGCGCTTCATGAAGGGATAGGCGGCGACCAGCACCAGGCTGCCAAGCGCCACCAGCTGCGAGCGCAGGCTGGGCAGCATCAGCAGGACTACCAGCCCTACCGCGCTGAGTGTCATCAGCCACAGCCATGCGGCGGTCTTGCTCACCCGCCCGCTGGCAACCGGACGGCTGGCGGTGCGCGCCACCTGCCGGTCAAGATCGGCGTCGACGATGTCGTTGTAGACGCAGCCTGCGCCGCGCATGGCGACAGAGCCGAGCAGCATCCACAGTACCAGCTGCCACTGCCAACCGGCTCCGGTGAGCCAGACGCCCCATGCACAGGGCCAGAACAGCAGCCACCAGCCGATCGGCCGGTCGAAACGGGCCAGCAGGGCGTAGTCGCGCAGCGGTTGCGGCAGGCGCTCGGCCAGCGACTTGTGCTGGCTGTCGGGGGTGACGGTGTCGGCGGACATGACTTGCCTGTTAGCCGCGCTTGGCCCTAGTGCAAAGCCATGCCTGCCACACCCGCCTGGCCGCCCAAGAGCGCTCCGCGACTGTTCGTCGATCTGCCGTTGTCCGACGGGGTGCGCGTGCCGCTCGACGGGCCGCAGGCGCACTACCTCGCCCGCGTCATGCGCGTGGCGCCGGGCGATGCGGTGATCCTCTGCGACAACCGGACCGGCGAATGGCTGGCGAGCGTGGTCGAAACGGGCAAGCGCGACGTGGTGCTTTCGGTCGAACGCCAGTTGCGCCACCGCGAGGCGGTGCCCGATTTCTGGCTCTGTCCCGCGCTGCTCAAGAAAGACCGCTTCGACATGGTGCTGGAAAAGGCCACCGAACTGGGCGTGGCGGCCATCCACCCGGTGGTGACGCGCCGCTGCGTCGCCGACAAGCTCAATCCCGACCGCGCCCGCACCATCGTTACCGAGGCCGCCGAACAGTGCGCGCGCACCGCCTTGCCTGAGGTTCACGAGCCGGTGAAGCTGGACACCTTGTTGTGCGATTGGCCGGGGGACCGCCTGCTGTTCTTCGCTGACGAGGAGGGCGGGGAGCCCGCTGCCGAGGCCTTTGCTTTTGCCAAGTTCCCCGAGCGCGGCGAAGGCCTGCACAAGGCGGCACTGCTGGTCGGCCCCGAAGGCGGGTTCGATGATGGCGAGCGCGAGGCCATCCGGGCTATCCCGCAGGCGCGCCCGATCTCGCTCGGTCCGAGAATCCTGCGCGGTGAAACCGCTGCCCTTGCCGGAACGACATTGTGGATGGGCCTGGCAGGTGATTGGGCAAGCGACTGAGCCGACAGCTGGCAAGATAGCTGGCCTTGTCCCCGCCTATGGCAAAATTGCGGGTGGCGGATCGCAAGCGATCCGCTAAACCGCGCGCCGCAAGGGAGAAACGATGAGTACACGCCAGGCATCGGACAAGGACGAACCGCGGATCGAAAGCCGTGACCAGCTTGTCGCGCCCATGGAAGCAGGTGAGAAGCCGCCCGAACGCTGGCGCATCGGCACCGAGCACGAAAAGCTGGTCTACAAGACCGACGATTTCCGCGCGCCGTCCTACAGCGAGCCGGGCGGCATCCACGACATCCTGATGGACATGCAGCAGTTCGGCTGGGAACCGGTCGAGGAGTTGGGCCCAGACGGCACCACCAATGTCATCGCCATGAGCGGCAGCGATGGCACGATCAGCCTCGAACCCGCCGGCCAGCTCGAACTGTCGGGTGCGCCGCTGGAAACGCTGCACCAGACCTGCGCCGAAACCGGCCGCCACCTCGACCAGTGCAAGCAGGTGGGCAAGGCAATGGGCGTGGGCTTCCTCGGCCTCGGCATGTGGCCGGACAAGACCCGTGAAGAGCTGCCGGTCATGCCCAAGCAGCGCTATTCGATCATGATGCGGCACATGCCGCGCGTGGGCAATCTCGGACTCGACATGATGCTGCGGACCTGCACCATCCAGGTGAACCTCGACTATGCGAGCGAGGCCTGCATGGCGAAGAAATTTCGCACTTCGCTGGCCTTGCAGCCGGTCGCTACGGCGCTGTTCGCCAATTCGCCCTTTACCGAAGGCAAGCCCAATGGCTTCCTTTCCTACCGCAGCCACATCTGGTCGGACACCGATCCGCACCGCACCGGCATGCTGCCCTTCGTGTTCGAGGACGGCTTCGGCTACGAACGCTATGTCGACTACATGCTCGATGTGCCGATGTACTTCGTCTACCGCGACGGCGTGTACATAGACGCCGCCGGACAGAGCTTCCGCGACTTCCTGAGGGGCGAACTGCCCGCGCTTCCGGGTGAACTGCCGACCGAAAGCGACTGGTGGGATCACCTCTCCACCGCCTTCCCCGAAGTGCGGCTCAAGAGCTTCCTCGAGATGCGCGGCGCCGATGGCGGTCCGTGGAACCGCATCTGCGCGCTGCCCGCGCTGTGGGTGGGCCTGCTTTATGACAGCACCGCGCTCGATGCCGCCTGGGACCTGGTCAAGGACTGGACCATGGAAGAGCGCGAGGCATTGCGCGACGCCGTACCCGCACAGGCACTGTCAGCGCCGATCCCCGGCGGCGGCACCATGCGTGACCTCGCCCGCGAAGTGCTCGATATCGCCCACGAAGGCCTGGCCGCGCGCGCGCGGCTGAACTCCATGGGCGACAACGAAACGGGTTTCCTCAACCCGCTGCGAGAGATTGTGGACAGCGGCAAGGTGCCGGCCGAGCTGCTGCTCGATCTCTACCACGGCGCGTGGGGCGGGGACATCAGCCGCATCTACGAACAGAGCTTCTGAGGCCCGCCGCAGCGGGGGCCTTCCTGCTCCAGCTAGAGCAGGACGACGCTCGCCGCCTGGAGCCAGACGTCTTCGCACAGGTGCTGCAGGAACAGCGGCGCCGTGACGATTGCCAGGCACAGGACAAAGGAAATCCCGGACGTTTTCATGCGCCCTGTCTGGGTGCCGCGAGGAGCCGCATCGGGGATGTGATCGCGGCTCGCGGCGGCAAAGAATTGCCGTTCGGGGGTTCGCATCGGCTCAAGCATAGCTGACCACCTCGAACTCGATGCCGTCCCAGTCGAAGAAGTAGAACCGCCGCCCGGGTTCGTAATCGTCATGCCCCCAGGGTTCGAAGCCGTGCGCTTTCACTACGGCTTCGGCGGCGTCGAGATCGTCCACCAGCAAGCCGACATGGTTCAAGGGCCGGCCCTTGGTCTGGCCCGCGTGATCCTGCCTGTCGGTATAGAGCGCGAGGTAGGTATTTTCTTCGCCGACGTGGATCGTATGGCCACCGTTCATGGCCGGGCCCTGCCAGCGAATGTTCCAGCCGAGCAGCTTTTCGAACAGCGCGGCGGAGCGTTCAGGGTCGGTGACGGTGAGGTTTACGTGTTCGATCCGCCCGGTCGGTCTTACTTCAGTCATGGTGCAAGCTTCCTTGTGCAAGTCATTGTCTTGCAATGGTTGCAGGCAATCCTGGTGGAGGGCCTGCGAATCACTGCTTGCATCTCTATGCAACCTCAAGCTAAGTTGAGGTCAAGCTTTTGTGGAA
This sequence comes from Aurantiacibacter gilvus, assembly GCF_038289935.1. Taxonomy (NCBI): domain Bacteria; kingdom Pseudomonadati; phylum Pseudomonadota; class Alphaproteobacteria; order Sphingomonadales; family Erythrobacteraceae; genus Aurantiacibacter; species Aurantiacibacter gilvus. Next base: position 1,823,332 of record NZ_JBBYHV010000001.1, on the reverse strand, counting down.
AATTATTGAAGCGGGGCGCAACCGGGGACTCATGGCGCAAGCGAACTTCATCACCATCGGCCACCTCTCGCGGCGTACGGGCGTCGCCGTATCGGCGCTGCGCTTTTACGAAGAGAAGGGCCTGCTCCATCCGCTGCGCACGGGCGGCAACCAGCGGCGCTTCCTCAAGAGCGATATCCGCCGCGTCAGCTTCGTCCTGATCGCGCAGAAGCTGGGGCTGGGACTCGCCGAGATCGAGGAGCAGTTGGCCAAGCTGCCCGAGGGCCGCAACCCGACACTGGCCGACTGGCAGAAGATCAGCCGCGCCATGCGCGAGCAGATCGACGACAAGATCCGCCTGCTCAACCGCACCCGCAACCAGCTGGACCAGTGCATCGGCTGCGGCTGCCTCAGCCTGCAGAAGTGCCAGCTCTACAACAAGGATGACCAGCTTGGCCTGAAGGGGCCGGGGCCGAGGGCCGTTCTCGATTAGGCGCGGTGCCGGACTCGAGGCTAAAGCCCCAGGTCCTTCATGCAGCGTTCGATCACCTCGCGCCCGGCGGTCCGGGCGAAGGGGAAGGACTGGAAGAAGGTCTCGACCTTGAAGTCCGGATCGGCGGCCTTGACCTTGGCCAGCCACATGGCCGCTTCTTCGGGGCGACCGGCAAGCTGCGCGGTGACTCCCGCGATCAGCTCGATGTGCTTGTGCGCACCCGGCATCATGGCGGCCTTGGTCCCCAGTTCGGCGGCACGCTCGATATCGCCCATCTGCAGGTGCGTCAGCGACCGGCTGGAGACCATGGCATAGGCCAGCGGATCCAGCGGGCTGAGGTCCAGCGCCATGGCCAGGTCGCGGTCGGCTTCCTCCGCCTTGCCTGCCATCGTGTTGACCAGCCCGCGATTGTAGAGGCCCTGCGCAAAGCTGGGAGCGAGGCCCGTGGCGCGGTCGAACCAGTCGACCGAATCGCCCAGCCGCCCGTCGAGCCACAGGCTGCGCCCGACATTGAAGTGCGCGAAGGGATCGAGCCGGTCGGCCTCCACCGCGCGGTGCGCGAACTGGCGGGCCTGCTCCATCTCCGCCGCCGGATCGCCGGCATATTTCAGGAAAGCATTCTGGAAATGGGTGAAGGACAGCCCGCCCATGGCGCGCGAGGACCACGGGTCCAGCTGCAGTGAATGGGCGAACAGGTCCGACGCACGGGCGTTGTCGGCCTTGTTGAAGCGGTACATGTGGTCCAGCCCCAGGTGCATGGCCGACCATGCATCGAGGTCGGCCATTGGCCGGCCGCGCGCCAGGCGGACCTCGTTACGCGGAATCTGCACTTCCAGTGCGTTGACCACCTGCGCCTCGATCTCGGGGCGCATGTCCTGCAGCTCGCGCAGGCCGCTGCGGTACTGTTCCGCCCAGATCGTGCCGCCGCGCGTGGTATCGACCAGGCTTGCGGTAACGGCGACGCTGTCGGCGAATGTTTCGACCGTGCCGGTGAGGCAGTAGCGCACGCCAAGCTGTTTCCCAACGGCGACCGGATCGGTATCCGGCGCGCGGAAGCGGAAGCTCGATCCGCGCGCGATTACGAACAGCCAGCCGAAGCGCGACAGGTCCATCAGCACATCGGCGGGCAGGGCGTCGGCGATGATATCGTGCGGGCCGCTCGGTCCGGCCAGCTGGAACGGCAGAACGGCAATCGAGGGGCGACCGTCCAGCGCCGGGGGCGCGGGGGCGGGCGCTTCGGGAGCGGCCTCGATCACCTGTGCCGGTGCCGCGCCGCTGACGCTGACCTCGCCGACGAAGCGGAAGCCCTTGCCGTGGATCGTCCGGATCAGCAGCTGGTCCTTGCCGTTGTCGCCGATCGCCTTGCGCGCCGCCTTGATCCGCGCGGCAACGGCGGACTCCGACACGATCCGTCCGTCCCAGACCTGGTCGATGATCTCGTCCTTGCTGACCATGCGGCCGTGGTTCTCGGCCAGCAGCAGCATCAGGGTGAGCACCTGCGGTTCGACGTGCACATGGGCACCGGCCTGCCGCAGCTCGAACTGCGCGGCGTCGAGCTCGTAGTCGCCGAAGCGGTAGATTCGCTGGCCTGATCCCGACAAATGCAGCCCCTTCCCGCAATCTTCATGAAAAGGTCAGCCATCTTCATGCCCGCGTCAAGCATTGCCGGAAAAGCGGGCGTATCTCCCGGTCATCGGATCAGCCGATCCCGAACACCAACAAGGAGAATTGAAATGCCGCTCGTTACCATCGATGTCATCAAGGACGTTTTCACCGAAGAGCAGAAGCACGAACTGATCGACAATGTCACCGAAGCCATGGTGAAGGTCGAAGGCGAAGCCATGCGCCCCGTGACCTGGGTGCGGATCATGGAAGTCGAACAGGGCGACTGGGCCATCGGCGGCCAGCGCCTGGGCGCCAGCGATGTCCACGCCATGTCCGGCAAGAAAGCCGCCTGACGCGCGCCTTCACCGGCTGGAAGAAAGGGCCGTCCTGCCGAGAGGTGGGGCGGCCTTTTTGCGTCCGGCGAGCGCGATTGCGGGTCCGCTCGGGAATTGGTAACTTGCGCAAATGGCTGAGACATTTTCCCATGGAACAGTCCACGTGGCGGGCGAAGACATGCAGGCCGCGCTGCTGGCCGACGAGGAAGCGCTGGCCCTGTGGCAAGCCCTCACCCCGCTGGCACGCAACGAATACATCTGCTGGGTCGACGACGCCAAGCGCGCTCCTACTCGCGAGAAGCGCATCGCGCGAACAGTGGAGAGCCTGCTCGAAGGCAAGCGCCGCCCGTGCTGCTGGCCGGGCTGCATTCATCGCACCGACAAGGCGCCGAGCAAGTGGCAGCGGGACAATTTGCTGAAGGAAAAGTAGGCGCCGCCTGCTTCCCTGTCAGGACCTCCGCCGCGCCGGTTCGTATCGCGGCTATCCCTTCACCGGTCGCAGGTAGATCAGCCAGTAGACCAGCGCGACCAGCACGCCGCCGCCGACCACGTTGCCCAACGTGACGAACAGCAGGTTTCCCAGCAGGCCGGCCACATCGGCTTCGGCACCGGCAAGGATGCCGACGGGGATCATGTACATGTTGGCGACCGAGTGCTCGAACCCGAGCGCGACGAAGGCCGTGATCGGGAAGACGATCACCGCCATCTTGCCCGACACGCTATGGGCGGCGAAGCACATCCACACGGCGAGGCAGACCAGCACGTTGCACAGCACCCCGCGGAAAAAGGCCTCGCTGGCGGGCAGCGCCATCTTGGCTTCCGCGACACTGATGGCCGTGGCCCCTACGTCGCTTCCGTCCAGCAGGCCGGTCAGGTGCACCAGCACGGCCGTACCGACCCCGCCCACCATGTTCCCGACATAGACGATGCCCCAGTTGCGCAGCAGCTGGCCCCAGGTGATCCGCCCGTCAGCGCGCGCGAGCACGATCAGGCTGTTGCCGGTGAACAGCTCCGCGCCGCCGATGATGACGAGCACCAGGCCGAGCGAGAAAGCCAGCCCGCCGATCAGCCGGGTTGGCCCCATGCCCAGTTCGCTGCCGGTGATCGTGGCGGTGAAGAAGGCTGCGCCCATGGCGATAAAGGCTCCCGCGAGCACTGCGAGGGCGAAGACCTGCACGAAACCGAGCTTGGCCTTGCGGACCGCCACGTCTTCCACCAGTTGCGCGATGCGGGCAGGCGATACGACGTCCAGCGGGTGCGGCTCGTTGCTCATGGTCTCGGGGCTCCCAAGGCTGGCGCTACTCAGCCGCCAGCGCTTCCGCCTCGCCAAGGTCCACGCTCACCAGCCGCGAAATGCCGCGTTCGACCATGGTCACGCCGAACAGGCGGTGCATGCGGCTCATGGTGACGGCGTTGTGGGTGACGATCAGGTAACGCGTCGCGGTTTCCTGGTTCATCGAATCGAGCAGGTCGCAGAAGCGTTCGATATTGGCATCGTCGAGCGGCGCGTCGACTTCGTCCAGCACGCAGATAGGGGCCGGGTTGGTCAGGAACAGTGCGAAGATCAGCGCCGTAGCGGTCAGCGCCTGTTCGCCGCCTGACAGCAGGCTGAGCGACTGCAGGCGCTTGCCCGGCGGCTGGGCGAAGATCTCGAGACCGGCTTCGAGCGGATCGTCGCTGTCGATCAGCGCGAGGTGCGCCTCGCCGCCGTCGAACAGGCGGGAGAACAGCCGCTTGAAGTGCTCGTTCACCTCGTCAAAGGCCTTGCGCAGCCGCTCGCGACCCTCGCGGTTGAGGTTGCCGATGGAGCCGCGCAGGCGGGCCACGGCCTCGACCAGTTCGGCCTGTTCCTCGGCGCTGGCGCCGTGTTCTTCCTCGATCCGCGCCAGTTCCTCGGCGGCGACCAGATTGACCGGGCCGATCCGCTCGCGGCTGGCGACGAGGCGGTCCATCTCCTCGTTCTCGGCCTGCGAATCCTTCACCGCCTCTTCGGCGAATTCGAACTTCTGCGGCAGCAGCGGCGGGGGCGACTGGAAACGCTCGCCCGACATGCGTGCCATTTCCTCGCGGCGCTGTTCCTCGTTCTCGGCGCGGGTGGCCAGCGTGGCGCGGGCTTCGCGCGCGGTGGAGAGCGCCTCGTTGAGGTCGGCGAGCCGGCTGTCGGCCTCGCGTGCCTGTTCTTCGGCTTCGCGGACGGCGGCTTCGGCCTTGGCCAGTTCTTCGCCCAGCCGCGCCCGCACGGCTTCGCCGCCTTCGATTTCCTTCATCAGCCCGGCAGGCTTGGCAGCGACTACGGCGCGTTCCTGTTCGATTTCCTCGAACCGGGTTTCCATGCCTGCAAGCCGCTGGGCAGCATCGCCGGCGCGGGCCTGCCAGCCCTTGATGTCGGCACGCTGGGTGGCGACGCGCTCGCGGGCCACGGCCAGTGCCTGGTCATGTGCGGCAAGCGCGGCGACGGCGGCCTGCGCGCTTTCGCGGGCGGCCTCGTTCTTGGCACGGGCAGCGTCGAGCGCGGCGCGGCCAGCCTCGGGATCGGGCAATTGGGCCTTGCGCGCTTCGGCAGCGCTGAGTTCGTCGGCGGCCTGCTGGCGCTGGCTTTCCAGTTCCTTGCCGCTCTGGGCCAGTTCGGCGCGGCGGTTGGCGAGGCGCTCGCGGCGGCTCTCGGCCTGGTCGAGCGCGCGCAGGGCCTGCCTCTCGTCCTCGATCTTCTGCGACAGCGCACGGTCGCGGACGACAAGGTCGCGTTGCAACTCGGCCAGTTCGGCCTGGGCGGCGTCCTGCGCGGCAGTCGCGGTGTCGACGGCTTCGCGCAGCGCGGGCAGTTCGCCTTCGAGCGCGACAAAGCGGTTGTCGGCTTCCAGTTTGGCCGCTTCGGCAGCACCTTCGCCGCGGGCGACGAATCCGTCCCAGCGGCGCAGGAAGCCGTCCTTGGTCACCAGCCATTCGCCGGGAGCGAGGTCGCGGCCGTCGTCGGCATCGGCGACGTGGACAAGTGCGAGGCGTGCCTGCAACTGATCGGGGCAGTCGCGCAGGTGCCGGGCGAGGCTGTCCGTCACGGGCGAGGGCGGCTTGGACCCGGTCCAGAACCGGCCATCGGCGCCGCCTTCGGGCGCGCCGAGCGGTGAGCGGGCATCGCGGCCCAGCACCGCGGCCAGCGCGCGCTCGTAGCCGGGTTCGGCGGCGAGCTTGTCGAGCGCGGCGGGGAGGCCGTGCTTGCCCGATTTCTGCCGCTCGCGCGCTTCGCGGTCGCGCTTCAGCGCCTGCCATTCGCGTTCGATGCCAGCCAGTTCGGCCTTGGCGGTGGAGAGCGTGGAGCCGGCAGCATCGCGCGCTTCGGTCAACTCGTCCTTGCGGGCGCGGGCGGCATCCAGTTCCTCGCGCAGGCTGGCGACCTCTGCCTGTGCGGCGGCGACCGCCTGTTGCGCTGCCGCGACATCCTCTTCGGGATCGCTTTCGCCCAGCAGCGCGGTGCGCGCGTCGTCCAGCCGCCGGACTTCGGCCTCCAGTCGTTCGACCCGCGACCTGGCCTGCGCGATCTCGGCTTCGGCCACACGCCATTCGGCCTCGACACCGGCATGGTCTGCCGTGGCGTTGGCCAGTGCCAGCTCGGCCTTGCGCGCGGCGCTTTCGGCCTTTTCGACCGAGTTCTGGAATTCGGGCCGCCGTGCTTCGTCTGTCACCAGCGCCTTGGCCCCGCTGTCGAGCGCGACTTCGAGTTCGCGCAGGGCATTGGCAGCATCGCGCGTCATGCGGTCGGCATCGACCTTGTCTTCCTCCAGCCGCGCCTTCTGCCGGTCGAGGTCGCGCAGGCGTTCTTCGGCGGCTTCGAGCTGGCTGGCGAGGGCGGCCATGCGGTGGCCGTGGGCCGAGGCATCGTCGCGCCGGTCCGCCAGTTCGTCACGCAATTCGTGGAGCCCTTCGGCCAGCGCGGCCTGTGCCTTCTGTGCCTCGCGCGCCAATTCCTGCGCCTCGGCAACCTTGCTTTCCGCCGTGTGTGCCTGTTCGCGCGCAGCCTCGGCAGCAGCGGCAGCATCGCGCCAGCGGGCGAACAGCAGGCGGGCTTCGGCGACGCGGATCTGGTCGGACAGGACCTTGTAGCGTTCCGCCTGCTTGGCCTGCCGCCGCAGCGAGGCGATCTGCGAGTCCTGGCTCGCCATCAGGTCTTCGAGGCGTTCGAGGTTCTTCTCGGTGCTGCGCAGCTTGCTCTCGGCATCGCGGCGGCGGACGTGGAGACCGGCGATTCCCGCCGCTTCTTCCAGCATCATGCGCCGTTCGACCGGCTTGGCAGCGATCACCTGGGCGATCTTGCCCTGGCTCACCAGCGCGGGGCTGTGTGCGCCGGTGGCAGCGTCAGCGAAAATCAGGCCAACATCCTTGGCGCGCACGTCGTCGCCGTTGAGGCGGTAGGCGCTGCCCGCACCGCGTTCGATCCGGCGGGTAACTTCGAGCGGTTCGCCCTTGTCGTCGGTGGCGTGCAGCTGGACCTCGGCAAAGTCGCGCGGCGGGCGCGCGGTGGTGCCGGCGAAGATCACGTCTTCCATCCCGCCCGACCGCATGGACTTGGGCGAGTTTTCGCCCATCACCCAGCGGATCGCTTCGAGCAGGTTGGACTTGCCGCAGCCGTTGGGGCCGACGACCCCGGTCAGGCCCGGTTCGATGCGCAGTTCGGCAGGCTCTACGAAGCTCTTGAAGCCGCTTAGTCTAAGCTTGCGAAACTCCATAGGCGCCTGCCGCTACCCCTTAGCCTTCAGCCGGGCGCGCCCCTGCGTTCTGCAGCAGGGGCTCGAGGCTGGGCCACGAGCGTTCTTCGAGCACGCGGCCGTTGAGGATGAAAGTGGGAGTGGAGTTGATGCCCAGTTCGTCGGACTGCTCGGTCGAGCGGTCACCGATGGCGATCACGGATTCGGCGTCGGACAGGCAGGCTACGGCCTGGTCGTTGCTGATCCCGCGCGAAGCGAAGAAATCGAGGAAGCCGGAGGCCTGGGCGACCATCACGAAGCGTTCTTCCTCGGCAACGTCACCCATGGCCTGCAGTACCGGCTGCGACTGGCCCATCTGGTTCTGCAGCTGGCCGAGGTTGGCCCAGACCTGGTTCGACAGCGGGTGGAAGCTTTCCGGTGCCGAGCAGCGCACCAGGCGCGCCAGCGCCAGGTCCCAGATGTTGTGCACCTGGTTGCGCAGTTCGTAGGAGACGAGGCCGGTGCTGACGTAGTCTTCCACCAGCGGACGTTCGCCGGTCTGCGAGAAGTTGGCGCAAGCCGGGCAGGTGAGCGAGGCATATTCGACCAGCTTGATCGGCGCGTCGGGGTTGCCCAGCAGGTAGCCGTCGCTGTCGGTGATCTCGACCGTCTCGGTCCACAAGGAACCGGCGGGCGCTTCGATCGGGTCGAGCGCCGCGACGGGGCCGTCTTCTTCACCGCCACCACAGGCGGATAGCGCCAGCGCGAGCGGCGCGGCGAGGGTGGCGAAAGCGATACGGCGCGAAATGGTCATGTCGAAAATCCTGTCATGATCTGTCCGGCCCCCGGGCAATTCCCAGTTTAGACCGGTCTATGGTGGCTTTGAAAACCGCCGATCCGGGCGAATCGGCGTTTTTGCACAGGGTTGTCCCCTATTCGGCGGAGGTTTCAAGCAGCGAAGGGTCGTCCATCACGTGCTGGAGCACTTCCCAGGAGTGCACGCCGTCAAGCAGCGTGCCGTTGATGGCGAAGCTCGGCGTGCCGGCAAGGTCCCATTCGGCGGTGTTGGCTTCGTGTGCGGCGATGATTTCCTGGGTCTTGGCTTCGTCGGACAGGCAGCGGTCCACCTGGGCGCGGGTCATGCCGCGCGGCTCCATCAGTTCGTGAAAGTCGAGATCGTCGCCGATGGCGCGCATTCGCGACGGGATCGGGCCGCTCGACCAGCGCTGCATCTGCGCATCTGTGGCTTCGCGAGCCTTTTCCATCCAGCGGTCCTGCGACAGCATCAGTGCGCGGTGGTTGCCGAAGAAGTCTTCGGGCGCGCCGCATTGCGCCACCAGCGTGGCGGCAAGGTCTACCGGGTTGCGCAGGTAGCTGCGCACTTCGACCTGGGCCAGGCCCTGGTGCAGGTAATGCAGGCGCATGGCCGCATCCGACTGTTCTTCGAAATGCGCGCAGTGCGGACAGGTGTAGCTGACGAATTCGATCAGGTGCAGCTGCGCGTCGGGATTGCCGACAAGGTGGCCGCGATCGGTCTGTTCGTAGGTGAGGTTCCAGTCCTGCGCTACCACCATGGTGACCGGTGTCACCGCCAGTGCCAGAGCGGCTATTGCCCAGCGTTTCATTCCTGTTCGTCCTTCTCTTCCTGGTGCGCGACGGATCGCGCCAGCGATTCCAGCACGGCGCGCAGCTCGGGATCGCCGATATCGCGCAGACTGTCGCCCAATTCCATAGGGATCGGCTTGAGCGAGGGTGGGGCCGTGCGTTTTTCCTGAGCAGCCGGCGGCTTAACCGCACCTTGCCGGATTTTGGCCCGCACCACGGCGCGATAGCCGAAGAAGCGGTTCACCCGCTCGATGATCTCGGGAATCACGTGCTGGATCAGCGGCGCGTGCGCGGGCAGCACCACCAGCTGCAGGATGCCTTCGCTCTTCTCGCCCGGCGGGAAGCGGATGGATTCCGGCGCGCAGACCTTGGCGTGCTGCGGGCCGACGATCTCCGGCCAACGGGTGACCACCGAGCTCTGCACGAAGCCGAAGCGGCGGAAGGCCGCGCGGCCGATCTGCGGCACGAGGTCCGCCACAGGCTTGGCCGGACCGCCGCGCGGGCGCTCGTAGGGCTTCGCCGTCTTGCGCGCAGGGCGCTTCGGCGGAGTCTTCCCCGGCTTCGATGGTGGATCGCGTTCCATGGCTGGCGCTCCCATGCCATAGCGCGCGCGTGTCCGCCACCGTCTCTGCCTTGCTCCTGGACTGGTACGATCGCTCAGCGCGCGACTTGCAGTGGCGTGCGAGACCAGGTGCGCCGCGCCCGGATCCCTACCGCGTATGGCTGTCCGAGGTCATGCTGCAGCAGACCACCGTGGCGGCTGTCGCGCCTTACTTCGCCGGGTTCGTCGAGACCTGGCCCACGGTCGAGGCGCTGGCCGCCGCGCCGGAGGAGGAGGTCATGGCCGCATGGGCGGGTCTCGGCTACTACTCGCGAGCGCGAAACCTGGTGAAATGCGCGCGGCAAGTCGCGGAAATGGGAGGCTTTCCCAGAACCGAAGCCGAATTGCGCAAGCTGCCGGGGCTGGGCGACTATACCGCGGCTGCGGTCGCCGCGATTGCTTTTGGCGAGCGCGCGGTGGTGGTCGATGCCAATGTCGAGCGGGTGGTGGCGCGGCTCTTCGCTATTCGTGATCCGTTGCCCGCCGCGCGCAAGGAAATCCGCGCGGCGGCCGATGCGATCACGCCGGACGAGCGCGCGGGCGACTTCGCGCAGGCCATGATGGACCTCGGCGCGACCATTTGCTCGGCGCGTGATGCCAAGTGCCTGCTCTGTCCGCTATCTGGCGAGTGCCGGGGCAGGGCCGAAGGCGATCCGCTCACGCTGCCGGTCAAGGCGCCCAAGAAGGCCAAGCCCAGCCGGACAGGCACGGCCTTCTGGATCGAGCGCGAGGGTGAGGTCTGGCTGGTCAAGCGGCCCGGCACCGGCATGCTTGGAGGCATGCGCGCCTTGCCCGACGACGGCTGGTCAGCGCGCGGCGACGGCCATGGCGACGCGCCGCTGGCAGGGGCGTGGAAGGCGGGCGGCGTGGTGCGCCACTCCTTCACCCATTTCGACCTCGAACTGGGCGTTGCCGTTCATGCGGGCGAAAAACCGGTCATCGAAGGCGAAGGCGAGTGGTGGGCAGTCGAGGAAATCGAAGCTGCCGGACTGCCGACCCTGTTCGCCAAGGCGGCGCGGCTGGTGCTGGCGTCTCGGGACTAGACTAGAGGATGCCGCCGCCCAGCCACAGGCGGATCACGGCGATTACCATCACGACGAGGCAGAAGTTGCGCCCGCTATTGCTGCTCGACAGTGCGCCAAGGCCTGCGCCCACGGCGAGGAATGGCAGGGCCAGCCAGTTGAGCGAGCCGAGCAGGGGAATCTGCCCGACAATCACGACAACCAGCGAAACGAGTCCGATGAGGATCGAGAGAATGTTCAGCATGTGTTATACATAGATAACACAGTGGCATCCTGCAACCTTGTCGCAGGAAAAATCGCTGCGTAAGGCTGTTGCCACAAAACATTGCCAGGATGCCTTTCCATGCAGCACCAGACCCTGACCGCCGCTTTCAGCCGCCGCGCGCTCTTCCGCAGCAGCGCCATGATGGGAGCGGGCGCGGCCTTCTCATCGCTGCCGTTCTCTGCCGCATGGGCGCGCGAAGGCAGCGTGACGCGCTGGCCGGGAGTGGCGCAATTCGTGAACGGGTTTGTCGGCGAAGGCGACGTTGCCTGCATGATCGCCACCATGGGCTGGGGGCAGCAGGAAGCCGACACCATTGCCGTGGGACAGCGCAGCTTCGGCGGCTCGGGCGGCGTCGATGCCGATACCCTGTTCCGCATCTATTCGATGACCAAGCCGATCACCGGCCTCGCCACGGTTCTCTGTATCGAGGACGGCCTGCTGTCGCTCGACCAGCCGCTGGCCGAGATCCTTCCCGCCTTCTCCAACATGCAGGTTCAGCGCCAGTACGACGGGCCGATCACGGCAGATAATCTCGAACCGGCCGAGCGGCAGATCACCATCCGACATTTGCTGACGCACACTTCGGGCCTCGGCTATTCGATCGTCCAGCAGGGACCGATTGCCGATGCCTATGTCGAGGCGGGACTTGTGCCCGGACAGGTCACGCGCCTGCCGCTGCCCGGTGCCTTCCGCGGCGAGGCGGTGGACAGCCTTGAACTGTTCGCGGACCGGCTGGCCACAATGCCGCTGGTCCACCAGCCGGGCACGCGCTGGTCCTATTCGGTCTCGCTCGACCTGCTGGGCCGTGTGATCGAGGTGGTGAGCGGGAAGAGCTTCGACACCTTCCTGCAGGACCGCATCCTTGGCCCCTGCGGCATGACCTCCACCACCTTCCGCGTCGCCGAACAGGACAAGGGCCGCCTCACGGCCAATTACTTCCTGCTGGGCGACGTGCCGGTGCCCATCGACCTGCCAGACAGCTCGATCTACCTCGACGAACCGGCCTTCCCCTTCGGCGGGGCGGGGCTCGTTTCCAGCAGCAACGATTACGACCGCTTCCTGCGCATGCTGGCAGGCTGGGGCATGATCGAAGGCAACCGTGTTGTCAGCGAACCGGCGGTGCGGCTGGCAACCTCCAACCTGTTCCCGGATACCCTTGCCGGCGACGACGGCTTCAGCAGCGGCGGGCGCACCTTCGGCTTCGGTGCCGGCGGGCTCGTGGGCCTTGGCACGGCAGAAGGCCTATACGGCTGGTTCGGTGCAGCCGGCACGGCAGGCCTCGTCAACATGAAGTGGGGCCTGCGCCACAACCTGATGACGCAGTACATGCCCTCCACCGAATTGCCGGTGCAGAACGAGTTCCCGCTGGTTGTCGCCGCGGACGCCGCCAACCAGATGGGAGCCTGATGGCCCACCTTTCCTTTACCGGTCACGACCTCGATCGTGACGACCATACCCGTGCCGACCCTGAAAGACTGGCAGCCATGCGCGCCCGCGGCGACGCGCGCCTGCTCGTGCTCGACGGGTTGCTGCCGCAGCTCGACGAGCACGGGCTGGTGATCTCCGACCTGTCTGGCATCGGCGACGATACAGAGCTGGTCTACCTCGGACTGCGCGGCGGCGCGCCGCTGTTCGTGCAGGTTCCGCCCGAAGGCGACATGCGGCAGGCGGTCACCCTGCGCGAGACCATGCTGGCGCTGATGCGGCTGGACCCGGCGGAACTGGCCATGTTCGGCGGTGCGCGAAGCGTGGCCGACTGGCACGCCCGCCACCGTTTCTGCGCGCGCTGCGGCGGCCATACGCAGATCGCCAAGGGCGGCTGGCAGCGCAATTGCACCTCCTGTGAAGGGCAGCACTTTCCCCGCGTCGATCCCGTGGCAATCATGCTGGTAGAGAACGAGGGCGACCTGCTGATGGGACGTGGCAAGGGCTGGCCCGACCGCGCCTACTCGGCGCTCGCAGGTTTCATCGAACCCGGCGAGTCCATCGAGGAAGGCGTGGTGCGCGAAGTGCTGGAGGAAGTCGGCGTTAAGGTACGCGACGTCAGCTATATCGCCAGCCAGCCGTGGCCGTTCCCCTCGCAGCTGATGATCGGCTGCCACGGTTTCACCGACAACCGCGAGCTCACCATCGACTATACCGAGATCGAGGACGCGCGCTGGTTCACCCGCGCAGAAGTGGCCGAGGCGATGGAGAATGGCCGCCATGCGGAGAGCTTCATTCCACCGCTGCCCACTGCTATTGCCTCCTACATGCTGACCTGGTGGCTGGAGCAAGACTGATGGGTGTACCGATTGTTGTAGACATATGGTCGGACGTCATGTGTCCGTGGTGTCTCGTCGGCTACCGCTCGTTCAAGCTGGGCGTCGAGCAGGCGGGCGACGATGTCGACGTGACGATTCGCTGGATGCCCTTCGAGCTGAATCCCGACATGGCCCCCGAAGGCCGCGAGCAGGCGAAGCACCTCGCCAAGGTCTACAACCGCACCGAGGAAGAGATCGAGCAAATGCGCGCACAACTGGCCGCAGCGGCCGAGCGCGTGGGTTTCTCGATGGCATGGCAGGGGGAAGGCGAGGAACCGCCCGCGAAGATGTGGAACACCTTCGACGCGCACAAGCTGCTGCGCTGGGCACTCGCCGAATATGGCCCGCCAGAGCAGACCGCGCTGAAGGAGGCCATGTTCGCCGCGCACTTCCAGCAGCGCGCCAACATGGGCGACCGCGAGGTGCTGCTGGGCCTGTGCGCGGAAGCGGGGCTGGACCGCGCCAAGGCCGCCGAGGCACTCGATGACGATGCGCTGGCCATTGCCGTGCGTTCGGAAGAAGAGCGCGGGCGCGAGCACGGCATCACTGCCGTTCCGACCTTCGTCATCAATTACAAGTATATGCTGCAAGGCGCGCAGGAACCCGACGCTTTCGCCCGCGCACTGCTCCAGATCGCCAATATGGAAGCAGCGGCCTAGGACTTATTGCGTTCGCGCTGGATCTCGGCCCGCGTTTTCGGGCCCTTCTTCGCGTCTTCTGCGGGATTGTCGCTACCGACCACCGGTTCGCGGTTGTCGGGCGTGGTGGCGCGCTTGAGCTCGTCGCGGCTGCCGACGCGGGTGTTCACCTCGCCGCCGGAACGGTCCTGCTGCGATGGTGTCTCCTCGTCGCGCATGCGATCGATCAGGTCCTTGTCGGAATGGGTTTTCTGGCGTTCGGGCATCGACTTTCTCCTTTCCCAGACAACGGGACAGAGAAGCGCAAGGTTCCGAAACTGTGCCGCCGGCGGCGGGCTATGATCAGGCCTTGTCCGGCTCGTAATCGTTGGCAACGGGCTGCTGCCCCACTTGCTGCGAGTTACCCGGTGTTTCCAGCACATGTTCCATCTGCGCCTCTTCACCCTGCGCGAAGGTGAACGCGCTCTGGTGCCGATGCTTGAGCCACGGCATGCAGGCTTCGTGCAGGCGTGCGATAAGCTCAGGATTGGGATGGACGGTTTTGTGGTCGGTCATAAGAATCGCTCCAGCCCCTTAATAAGGACCGTGCAGCTTTATGGTTCCTGAGCAGGTAAGGATTCAAGCGATTCTGTGCTGACTGTCCCGATTCAGGCCCGGCCTGCCAGATTGCGCCGGGTTGTCAGATCAGACCCAGCCGCGACAGCTTGCCCGCCAGCTTGCCGGGAATGATTTCGCCGATATCTTCTCCATCGCCGAGGTCGCGCGGAGGTTCGCCCTTGAGGTAACGCCAGCCCTGGTGTGCGCGTTTGGGGCGCGGCATGACGCGGACCAGCCTGGGCTCGACATTGATCCACCAGCGGCCATTGTCCTGCTGCTCGTAGCCAAGAATTGTCGAGCGGGCGACGATGTTGTGCTCGTGGATCCAGTAGAGCGAGCCGCCGATGGTCTCCTCCCACCGCGTCGGGCGATAGCGGGTGTTGACCTTGAAGCTCTTACGGTTGGCGTACCATTCCTCGATATCGGCAAAACTCTTGGCGCCGAAAGCGATCTTGGTCAGGTTGAGCGGCATGAGGACTAGATAGGGCATCGGGCGAACACCTCAAGCCCAACACCACAAGCCCAACACCACAAGCCCAACACCACAAGCCCAACACCACAAGCCCAACACCACAAGCCTTGCCAAGCGCGCATCCCCGTCGCAGTCTGGACGGCAAAGGGAACGGGGAGAAAATCGATGCATAAACTGGTGGCAATGGCGGCTCTCGCCGTGGCGGCATGCAGTCCGGCGGCGGACAATACGGCGGAGAGCGATCCGGGAGAGCAGCTTTACAGCGATCCCGACGTGGGCGCTGCCGGCAACCTGACGACGGGCATGGTGCGCGACGCGGCGGACCTCGTCACCGACGGCAAGGTTTACCGCCTTGGCGTGGTCAGCGGCCCCGACAGCCCGGTGTTCGGTGACCGCTCCTACGCCATGGAGATCATCGACCTCGGCATGTTCGGCCCCAACGAGGTGACCGGCAACGACGACCGCGTGACAACCCACCTCGGCATCGGCACGCAGATCGACGGGCTGGGGCACATCGGCATTTCCGGGGTGCACTATAACGGCGTGCCGCGCAGCGAAGTCGTGCAGCCGGACGGGCTGGTGCGCTACGGGGCGGAGAACATCCCGCCCATCGTCACGCGCGGCGTGATGATCGACATGGCCGCCTATCGCGGCGTCGAGGTGAACGAACCGAACGACAGCTTCGGCGCGGCAGACCTGCAGGCCGCGGCAGAGGCGCAGGGAGTCGAGGTGCGCCGCGGTGACGTGGTACTGGTCCACACCGGCTGGCTGGCACGGATCGGCGAGCCCGACGTGTTTATCAACCAGGCACCCGGCATCAATGGCGACGCGGCGGACTGGCTGGCGGAGCAGGGCGTGGTGGCCGTCGGGTCCGACAGTTCCTCGGGCGAAACCAACGCGCCCGATCCGGAAGGCCGGGTCCTGCCGGTCCACGCCACGCTGATTGCCGAGCACGGCATCTATATCCTCGAAACAGTCGACACCCGCGAACTGGCGGCGGACGGCACGCACGAATTCATGTTCGTCCTCGGCGCCCCGCGCCTGCAGGGCAGCGTGCAGGCGATCGTCAATCCGGTAGCCATCAGGTGAGGGGCAGGCTCATGAAACGCATTGCGATTGCTGCTGCGGCCCTGGCCATGGCCGGCTGCGGGCAAACGGCGGAGGAGGACGTCGAAGCGGCTGCGACCGAAGAAACTGCCGAGGCTAGTGTCGCGGCGATCACTCCTGGCCTCTACGCCGTGGGCGACGAGACCACGGAATACGGCCGTTCGCAGCTGAACGCCGACGGCACCTATGTCGACATGAACGGCGAAGAGGTCGTCGGCACCGGCACTTGGAGCGCCGAGGGTGCGACCATGTGCTTCGATCCCGAAGGCGACGACCTGGGGCAGCAGGAACGCTGCTGGACCAACGCGCCGCCGGACGCAGACGGCAGCTTCATGACGACGCGCGATGACGGCAGCGAGTCCTACCGCGTGACGCCCATCACCGGGTAGCTACAAGCTGCGACACTTTTGGAAGTTGCATTTCAGTCTTTCTGCGGCAAACTGGACAGAATCAATTAGCACGGGGCGGGAAAGCCCCGGATGAGGGGATTTCTGTTATGCGTCTGCAGCCTGGACTGTATCTTTCGTGCCTGCTGGCTTCGGCTTCGCTCCTGCCGGTGGCGGCAGTGGCGCAGGACGACCATGCCCAGATGGAGCACGCCGCGGCGGCACCTGCTGCGGCCTTGCGCACGGTCATGTGGTCCGATCCCGCAGCCTGGCCGGACGGCGAAGTGCCGGGCGAGGGCGATGCCGTCACCATTCCGCGCGGCACCGAAGTGGTGCTCGACGTCAGTCCGCCGGCCTTGCGTTCGATCACCGTCAACGGTGCGCTGCGCTTTGCCGAGGATCGCGACCTCAGCCTCGAGACCGAGTGGATCTACCTGCGCGGCGGCACCCTGCAGATCGGCAGCGAGCATGAGCCATACACGCACCAGGCTTCGATCACCCTGACCGACGAGTTTCCCGGCGAAGACATCAACACCATGGGCGACCGCGGCATCGTTTCGATGGCGGGTACGATCAGTCTGCACGGCGACCGCGAGCATACCTGGACCCAGCTCGCCGCCACGGCTGAGGCGGGAGCGAACCAGATCCAGGTGCTCGATGCCTCCGGCTGGCGCACGGGCGACGAGATCGTCCTCGCCTCCACCGACTTCGACCCCCGCCAGGCCGAGCGCCGCACGATCACCGCCATCAGCGGCAACAGCCTCACGCTCGATGCACCGCTCGAATACATGCACTTCGGCGAGGTCACCTACGGCGTGGACCAGCGCGGCGAAGTCGGCCTGCTGACGCGCAATATCCGCATCCAGGCCTCGGAAGACGCGGACGAGGACTATTTCGGCGGCCACATCATGGCCATGGCCGGCAGCACGGTGAACATCTCGGGCGTGGAACTCAGCCGCATGGGCCAGCACCTGACGCTGGCGCGCTATCCGATGCACTGGCACCTCGTCGGCGAAGCCGCGGGGCAGTACATCCAGAACAGCTCGATCCACGACACCTACAGCCGCTGCGTCACCGTCCACGGCACCAACAACGCGCGGGTGGAAAACAACGTTACCTTCAACACCGTGGGCCACTGCTTCTTCCTCGAAGACGGGGTGGAGACGGGCAATCAGTTCATCCGCAACCTCGGCATCCAGACCAAGTGTCACCCGACCTTGCCCTGCGACCCGACCAACCTCGGGCCTGACGGTTCGGTCCTGGCTTCGCAGTTCGGCAGCACCGGCCAGCAGAGCGAGCATATCCTGCTGCCGTCGGACAACACCGCCTCGACCTTCTGGATCACCAATCCGGACAACGTCTACCGCGACAATGTGGCGGCAGGGTCTGACCAGATCGGCTTCTGGTTCGCCTTGCCGGTCCACCCGACGGGGGCCTTCGAAGGCACCGAGCAGAGCGCCAACACCTGGCCGCGCCGCACCCGCGTGCGCGAATTCAGCGGCAACACGGCCCATTCCAACTACGACGGGTTCATGTTCGACCGCGGGCCGAACCCCGACGGCACCTTCAGCGTCGGCGGCAGCAACTACCACTTCCCCACGGAAGATCCCGCTGACCCCGACAGCACCCCGCTGGTGTCGCATTTCGCCGACTTCACCACCTACAAGAACCGCAACGGCGGCGTCTGGGGGCGCGGCGAGCTGCACCTGTTCACCAACCTGCACGCGGCGGACAATGCCATCGGCTTCACCCACGCGGCATCGCGTGTCGGCTTCGCCGAATATACCTCGCGGGTGGAGAACGGCATCTTCGTGGGCGAGAGCGACAACGTGGGCAACCCGCGCACCCCGGAAGAGATTGCCTATGGCCGTAGCCTGCCCAACGACCTGCCGGACTTCCCCATTCGCGGCTACGAATACTACGACCTGCGGCACGACGTGGTGGACACCACCTTCGTCAACTACCAGCCGAATGAACTGCGCGATGCCGGGGCGCTGTCGTACCTGATGTACACCAGCTTCGGCATGAGCACCGAGAACGCGGTGGAGGGCGCCACCTTCGTCAATTCCAAACCGGTCAGCTTCCCGCCAATTGTCCAGCGCTGGGCGTCGGACCTTGGCCGCGGCAATGCCTGGCGCGGCGCGACCATCCACGATCGTGACGGTTCGGTGGGCGGCGTTCCGGGGGCCTATATCGTGCTCGACAACGGCATCGCCTCGGACCGCGAGACCTGCGACATCCGCCCGGCATGGGGTGCGGCCATCTGCGAGGGCGACATGGGCCGCTTCAGCGTGGGCGGCCAGTTCGGCTTCGGCAACGGCCCGATCGCCGATCCGGTCGTACTCAGCCGCGACGGGCGGCGCTTCGAATATACCGGCGAGACCACCATCCGCAGCGGCTCCGAAGTGCGCGTGGAAACGGGCCGCGACGAACTGGCGCTGTCGCTGCGCGAGATGGATGACGGCTCCTCGCTGGTGGTCGAGATTCCCGGTTTCACCGCTGCCGACGGCGGGCTGCAAGTCACCAGCGCCGAGGCGCTTCAGGCGGCAGACCAGACCGCATGGTTCGCTTCCGACGACGGCCTGTGGGTCAAGCTGGTAGTCGACGACGGCAGCGATGCAAGCATGCCAAGCCCCAGCGGCGGCGTCGGCGCCAGCCTGACCGGCCCGCGTCCGGGCGGGGCCTTCGTGGCGGGGGCGAGCCTGGTCGTGCGGCGGTAGTCGCATTCAAGTGCGGCAACAAATGTGAAGGGCGACGTTGCGACGTGCCTGGCTTGTGTGCGCGCCCTGCTCAGACGGCAGTGACCCCCTGATGGCCTTGCTCCGGCGCGCTATCCAAGGAGGCGGTTGTAGATGGCCGCTATCGCCCATGCTGTCAGCCCGGCGATGACGGACCATGCCAGCAGCCCGTAGAGGAATCCTCCCCAAGAAAGCGTCCACGCAAAGTGGCCGTAGTCCATGTGCATCATGTGCCCGCCGAATTGCGACATTCCTGTGGGCATGGAAAAGACGAACAGGCTGCACAGGATCCAGAGGAGCCCGACCACGATTGCAGTGGCAAGGCCCAACCTGATGGCATCGATCTTCATTTGCTTTCTCCTCCAACTCCCCTGCCATTGTAGCACATCCGCGACGTCGGATGCGCAGCCGGGGAGCCGTTGAAAGTCAGGAAGAATGCGGCCTAGAGGCTCACCAGTCCGCTCGCCACGGCAAGGCCGAGGAACGCGAAGAAGCCCATCGAGTCGGTGATCATGGTCACGAAGACGCTGGAGGCCACCGCCGGGTCCTGGTCCATCCGCTCGAAGGCCACGGGCACCAGCACGCCGGCCATGCCCGAGACGATGATGTTGATCACCATGGCCAGCGCAATCACCGCGCCCAGTTGCCAGTCGAAGATGGCCGATGTTGCCAGGCCGATCAGCACCGCCACGGTCACGCCGTTCATCAGCGCTACCTTGAGCTCGCGTATCACGAGCCGCTTGGTGTTGGACTTGGTCAGCTGGTTCATGGCGATGGCGCGCACGGTCACGGCCATGGTCTGGGTCCCCGCATTGCCGCCGATCGAGGCGACGATGGGCATGAGCACGGCGAGCGCCACAAGCTGCTCGATGGCACCGCCGAAGAAGGCGATGATGGCGCTGGCCACCACCGCAGTGCCGAGGTTCGCCACCAGCCAGCGCACGCGCGCCGAATAGGCATCGCGCAGCGGCTCGTTGATGTCACCTTCACCTGCACCGCTCATCAGCAGGGCGTCCTCGCCCGCCTCTTCGGAGATGATGTGGACGATATCGTCGACCGTCAGCTGGCCCACCAGCCGCCCGCTCTCGTCCACCACGGCGGCGGAGATCAGGGCGTACTTCTGGAAGCGCAGGGCGACCTCTTCCTGGTCCATGTCGGTCGGGATAAGCGTCTGGTCGCGCTTCATCACGTCGGTCAGCGCCACGTCGCGCGGGGTGCGCAGCACCCACGACAGCTGGCAGGTGCCGACCGGGTGGAAACGGTGATCGACCACGAAGACTTCCCAGAACTCGGTGGTCAGCTGGTCCTCGGCGCGCAGGTAGTCGATCAGGTCGCCCACGGTCATGCTCTCGGGCACGGCCACCAGCTCGCGCTGCATCAGGCGGCCGGCGCTCTCCTCCGGATAGGCGAGGGCGTTCTCGATCGCGGCGCGGTCTTCGGGCTCGACCTCGGCGAGGATGGCCTGCTGGTCCGCGTGGTCGAGATCCTCGATCAGCTGGACGGCGTCATCGGTGTCGAGCTGGTCGACGATATCGGCCACAGCGCCATGCGGCAGGGACTCGACCATGTCCTCGCGGACATAGTCGTTGAGCTCGGCTACCACCTCGCTGCTCATCAGGTCAGTGATGGCAGCGGCAAGGTCCGTGCGTTCACGCCGGTCGAGCAGTTCGAACAGGTCAGCAATGTCAGCGGGGTGGAGCGGCTCGACCAGGTCGTAGACGCTGTCCTCGATCTCGTCGTAGAGCGCCTCGCGCACCTGCTCGACGAATTCGGGCTTCAGCCGGTTCTCCTCGTCGAACTGCTCGCCTTCGCCCTGTACCCGTTCTCCGGACACCGGGGCTTCGACATCGCGGTCCTCGAGATCGGTTTCGGCCATGGGCGTGGGTCTATGCAGATGAGCCGCAAAAGCAAGCAGCCCTTGTGCATGGGCGTGACATTCGCGCTGCCATCCCTATATCCGCCGCCACACCCAACAGGAGATTGACTACATGGCCGACCAGAAACTGACCTTCACCCTCGATTGCGGCGACGGAAAGGGCGGCGATGTCGTGATCAAGCTGCGCGACGATCTCGCGCCGAACCACGTGGCCCGCATCACCGAGCTGGCCGGCGAGGGTTTCTACGACGGCGTGGTGTTCCACCGCGTGATCCCCGGTTTCATGGCACAGGGCGGCGATCCGACCGGCACCGGCATGAGCGGCTCGGACAAGCCCAACCTGAAGCAGGAGTTCTCCAGTGCGCCGCACGCCGAGGGCGTTTGCTCGATGGCCCGCACGCAGGACCCCAACAGCGCCAATTCGCAGTTCTTCATCTGCCTTGCCGACGCGGGCTTCCTCGACAACCAGTACACCGTCTGGGGCGAAGTCGAGAGCGGCATGGAACACGTCCACGCACTGCCCAAGGGCGAGCCGCCGGCCTCGCCCGGCAAGATCGTCAAGGCGACCGTCGCCTGATACAAGAAGGGGCGCCCGCTGCGGCGCCCCTTTCTCTTCCTAGCCTGCGCGGCGCAGGATCAGCGCTGACGGATCGCCAGGTCCGTCCGGCCCGAAGTAGACCTCCGACCGCACCACGCTGCCATCGGCCTGCGGTGCGATATGCAGGTCGTGCTGGTAGGATTCGGACGAATCGAGGTCCGTGGCACTGGCAAAGCCGAAGTCGATTCCCCCCTCTCCATCCGCCTGCGCCTCCAGCCGGGGCTGGTTGCCTTGCGGGCAGTAATGGGTGGCGACCAGGCGCGCACCGTCGAGGTGGTAGAGCGTCAGCGAATGGGTGCGTTCACCCACCATCCACCGCTCCATCACCGTGGTGCCGCCCGCCGTGACTTCGAACACGATGCGCAGCTGCTCGGTCTGGTCGACGGTCCATTCGCCCTGCAATTCGGCCAGCATGGCGAACTGCGAGGCCGGTCCGACCGGCCCCGCGTCCTGTTCGCTGTTCTGTGCGGCCGCGGGCATACCCGCAGCGCCCGGCAGCAGCATTGCTGCTGCCATCAGCGACTTCATCATTCGCCGTCGGGCGCCACGTCGCGGCTGCGGATCAGCCACTCGCCATCGACCTTGACCACTTCATCGCGGCCCCAGCCCTGCGCCAGCATGCGCGGAGCGGGACCACCCGGCGAACCGCGTGACACGGTCTGCCAGTAGTAGTTCACCACCGCCACGCTGGGCGAGAGGAACTCGATCGACTGGTTGGACATGACGTGGTGCAGCGGCAGCACCTCTTCCCCCGCTTCCGCGCGCTCGGCACGTCCGGCAGCCATGCCGGAGACCATGTCGCGCAGTGCATCGCGCCCGACGGTGTTGCCGAAGCTGCCGTCCTCGGTGAAGACCGCGGCGTAGGCATCGGCATCCCAACTGTCGATGGCGCGGACGTAGTTCCACATCAGCGCCTCGATCTCGGCCCGGTCGCGGGCTTCCTGCAGCAGGGTGTTGACGTCGAGCGCCTGCGGCTGGGTGGTATCGGGCAGGGTGGCCGGGTCCCAGTGCTCGTCAGCGCGCCCATCGACGAAGCGCCAGGTATCGAACCAAGTGGTGGTATAGGTCTGCGTCGGATCGTCGGCGTAGGGAACGATACGGCGGGTGAGGATGGTGACATAGTCGCCTTCCGCCATCACCGCGACCACGCCGTTGGGATCATCCGGGCTCAGGGCCGGGCAGGGATCGAGCACCGGACGGCGGGCGACCTGGGTGAAATAGTACATTACCCCTTCGAGGCCGGAGGCGGCGACGGGGTTGTGCTGGATATAGGCGTCGGTCAGCCACTCGGGCGCGCGGTCCCACTCGTTGCACTTGAGCAGGTTGCGCTGGATATGCAGGGCGGCCTGCTTGTTGCGATGCAGGACGGGATCGTCGCTGGTGAACAGGCTTTCCGGATCCGGATGCGGCACCACGGGATCGCTGAGCGCGCGCATCTGCGCACTGGCGGGCGTGGCAAGCGAGACCACCGCCGTGGCGGCAAGCAGCAAGTTGGTGAATTTCATCAGGCAGTTCCCCTCTTTTTGACTTTGCCCGAACCTGCCCGATTCGGCGGCCAAAGGCTAGAGCCCTGCGCTGACAATCCAATCGTGGAAGATCTTGACCGGCCGCGCTTCCAGGTCTGCCGGCCGGCACATGAACCAGTAAGAATAGGGACTTTTCACCTCGACATCGAACAGCTTGGCAAGGCGCGGGTCCTTGTTCCGGGCGAGGTGATCGTCGTGCATCATGGCGATGCCCATGCCCTGGGCGGCGGCTTCGAGAATCAGCTGGCCCGAATCGAAGTGGTCGACTGCCGCCGGTTGCAGGCTTTCGAAGCCAAGCGCCGCCTTCCACGCGTCAAAGCTGTTGGGCATGTCGGTATGCAGCAGGAAGGTCTGTTGCCGCAGGGCTTCGATATCCGGGTTCTCGCCCAGCTTGTCTGCCAGTTCCTTGCTGGTGATCGCATGCACCATGTTCTGGTCCAGCTGGACCGAATAGAGCACAGGATCGGGGCGCACCGCGAGGGCGATGGCGGCGTCCAGCGTGTCTCCCACGCGGTCCACCAGGTGCGGGCTGGTGTCGATATCCAGATGCAGCCGCGGATGGACCGCGCGCAATTCGTTAAGCCGCGGGAAAAGCCGCTGCGTGCCGAACAGCGGCATGACCCCCAGCCGCAGGCGCTGCAGCTGCAGGTTCTCCGACTGCGATTCCACTGCCGCTGCCAGCGATTCGAGGTGCGGCGCCACGGCATCGTAGAAAGTGCGCCCTTCGTCCGTCAGCTTCATCGTCTGCCCCGAACGCGAGAACAGCTTGCGCCCGGTGAAACTCTCGAGGTTGCTGATCCGCCGCGACAGCGCCGAGGGGCTGAGACCCAGCTCGGTGGCCGCCGAGCGCGCCGAGCCAAGCCGGACAACCCGGATGAATGCCTCCAGGGCTCGCAAGGGTGGCAGGCGGCGCATTGCGGCAACTTCGTGGCGAAATGGCGAACTGTCGAGCGTAAAGTGCGCTCAACCGACAGATTTTTGTTGCAGTGCACAAGACATTGCTTCTGCCCGCCGCCAGATCAGTCCTCTGCAGCCTCCTCTTGCGGTTCTGGGCGGTACAGGCGCAGCCGCGTGACGTGGGTTTCATCGCCGGCGGTCACTTCGATTCGCCAGCCGCTGGGATGCATGAGCACGGTACCGGGCTGCGGTACCTCCTCCGCCAGCACGAAGGCGAGGCCGCCAAGCGTATCGACAGCCTCTTCGACCTCGGCCAGCGCCGGATCGCCCACGGTCTTCGCCACGTCGTCCAGCTCGGCGCGGGCATCTGCATCCCACACGCCGTCGTCGATCGGCACGACCAGCTCCTGCGGAGTTTCGTCGTGCTCGTCCTCGATCTCGCCGACGATCTCCTCGACCAGGTCCTCGATGGTGATGATGCCGTCGGTGCCGGAAAACTCGTCGACCACGATGGCCAGGTGCATGCGCTTGGCGCGCATGTCGGCGAGCACGTCGAGCGCGCTGCGCGCCTGCGGCACGTAGAGCGGCTGGCGCAGCAGCACGGTCCAGTCCGGCGGCGGGGTGTCGCCGGTGGCAAGAAAGGCAAACACGTCCTTGATGTGGATCATGCCGATCACGTCATCCAGCTGGTCGCGGTAGACCGGTACGCGCGAATGTCCGTGCTCGGCGAACATGGCGACCAGGTCGTCCCAGCTGGCGTCTGCCGAAATGGCGATGATCTCGCTGCGCGGGATGGCGACGTCGTCGGCATCGTGCTCGCTGAAGTGCAGCAGGTTCTTGAGCATGACGAGCTCCGCCGATGACAGGTCACCCGTGCCAGGCGAATGGTCGCCATTGCCGTTGCCGTCCTCGTGCTCGTCGATGGCCTCTTCCAGCTGCGCGCGCAGGCTGGTGTCGGACTGCTCCTCGAACAGGCCGCGGATCGCGGTCCACAATCCGCCTCCCGTAGACTGGGAGCTGCTACTCTCTGACTCTCCCGTCTGGGAGTCGTCGGGTCTGTCTGTGTCGGGCATCGCCCTGTCGCTATTCCCTTTCGTAGCCCCCTAGGGCGTTTCGTGGTCACTATATGGGTTGCCAATGTCCAATAGTGCAAGCGCCTTGACCTCCAGCGCTTCCATTTCTTCGGCATCGGCGTCCGAAATTTCATGGTCGTAGCCCGCCAGGTGCAGCAGGCCGTGGACGATCAGGTGGCTGGCGTGGTGTTCCAGCGGCACGCCCTTCTCCTCCGCCTCGCGCGCGCAGGTTTCATAGGCGAGGGCGATATCGCCCAGCATTTCGGGCGGCCCGTCCGGGTCGAGATGGACGAGGTCGGTGCGTTCCAGCATGGGGAAGCTGAGGACATTGGTCGGCTTGTCGCGCTGGCGCCAGTCGCGGTTGAGTTCGTGGATGCGGGCGTCGGAGGTGAACAGCAGGCTGGTGACAAGGCGCGGGTTGGCGAGTGACTCCACGACTTGCGAAGCGGCATCGGCAGCGCGCTCGGCCAGAGCCTCCCAGTCCCCGGCGGGCCAGTCTTCGATGTCCATTTCGAGTTCCATCGCGATCAATCCGCGTGGCCGTCGCCCTCGTAGGCTTCGACGATGCGTCCCACGATCGGGTGGCGCACAACGTCGGCGGCGGTGAAGCGGGTGACGCCGATGCCTTCGACGCCTTCCAGCCGCTGGACCGCGTCGGCGAGGCCGCTCATGCGGTCGCCGCCGGGAATGTCGACCTGCCGCGGGTCGCCGCAGACCACCATGCGGCTGTTCTGGCCGAAGCGGGTGAGGAACATCTTCATCTGTTCGCGCGTGGTGTTCTGCGCCTCGTCGAGGATGACGAAGGCATCGGCCAGCGTACGCCCGCGCATGAAGGCGATGGGCGCGATCTCGATCTCGCCCGAGGCGATGCGGCGCTCCACCTGTTCGGGCGGCATGCAGTCGAACAATGCGTCATATAGCGGACGCAGGTAGGGGTCGACCTTGTCCTTCATGTCGCCGGGCAGGAAGCCCAGCTTCTCGCCTGCCTCCACGGCGGGGCGGGACAGGATCAGCCGCTGCACGGAGCCGGTGATCAGCTGGCTGACCGCCTGCGCCACGGCGAGGTAGGTCTTGCCGGTACCGGCCGGTCCGAGCGCGAAGATCACGTCGCGGCTGGTCAGCTGGCGCATGTATTCGCCCTGCATGGCGCTGCGCGGGGTGATGGTCTTCTTGCGCGTACGGATCATGATCGGCGGCACCTTGGCGTCGCCGGTGATGATTCCGTCGAGGATGGGTTCGTCGGACATGTTGATCAGCGCGTCGATGGCGCCGGCATCCATTTCCTCGCCCGCCACCAGCTTCTCGTGCAGCTTGAGCATGACGTCGCGGGCGCGGGCCACGTCGTCTTCCAGCCCTTCGATGGAGACCTTGTCCCCGCGCGCCGCGATAAAGACGCCGAGGCGGTTTTCGATCTGCACGAGGTTGGCGTCGAATTCCCCGAACAGCGCGCCAAGCACGGCCTGGTCATCGAAGCTGACTTCAATCCGTGCACGGCGCGATGCGTCGCGGCGTTCTTCCGGATGGGCGATGGTGGCAGCGTGGTTACCGTCACCGGGGTGTGCTTTGCGAGCCATGTGTGTTGTGGCGTTTCCTTTCGCACTGGGCAGGACCGAGAATAGGCCGCCCGGCGGGAGTCGCAAGCGTGGTGCGGCAAATGGACGGTGGAAAGTCACCGAAGTGCCACAAAGCGGAGAGTGGATCAGGCGGAAACGCGTTCCAGCAGACGGCCCTGCAGCGAGCTGGGTCCGGCATGGACCAGTTCGGCGCGCACGACATCGCCGATGGCCAGTTCGCTGTCGAAGAACACCGATTGCAGCCACGGAGACTTGCCGAGCCACTGGCCCGGTTTGCGGCCCTTGCGCTCGATCAGCACGTCGCAGGTCTTGCCCACCGAAGCCTCGTTGAAGGCCAGCTGGTCGCGACCCAGGTGCGCCTGCAGGCGTTGCAGTCGCTCGTCCATCACCTCGGGGGCGATCTGGCCGTCCATGGAGGCGGCCGGGGTGCCGGGGCGGGGCGAGTACTTGAAGCTGAAGGCGGCGGCATAGCCTACCGCGTCGATCAGGCTCAGCGTCTCTTCGAACTCTGCTTCGGTCTCGCCGGGGAAGCCGACGATGAAATCGCCCGACAGCGCAATGTCGGGACGCGCGGCGCGCACGCGGTCGAGCACCTTGAGGTAGCTTTCCGCCGTGTGGCTGCGGTTCATGGCCTTGAGCACCCGGTCGGACCCGCTCTGCACCGGCAGGTGCAGGTATGGCATGAGCTTGTCGACCTCGCCGTGGGCGGCGATCAGGCCTTCGGTCATGTCGTTGGGGTGGCTGGTGGTATAGCGGATGCGCTTGAGGTCCGGCAGCTTGGCCAGCTCGCGGATCAGCCCGTCGAGGCCCTGCATGCGACCCTTGTCGTCCTCGCCCGACCAGGCGTTGACGTTCTGCCCCAGCAGCGTGATCTCGCGCGCACCGGCATCGACCAGTTTCGCCGCTTCGTCGACCAGGTCACTGAAAGGTCGCGAGATTTCCGCACCGCGGGTGTAGGGCACCACGCAATAGGTGCAGAACTTGTCGCACCCTTCCTGCACCGTCAGGAAGGCCGTGGGCGAAACCTTGCGCCGCTGGGGCAGGGCGGCGAACTTGGCGTCCTCCGGCATGTCGGTGTCGGTACTGCGCTCGCCCTTCACCGCGCGATCGAGCATGTCGCCCAGCCGGTGATAGGCCTGCGGACCGACCACCATGCCGACGGCTGGCGCGCGTGCCATGATCTCTTCGCCCTCGGCCTGTGCCACGCAGCCCGCTACGGCGATCATCGGCTTCTTGCCAGCCGCACGCCCGGCCTTCTCGATGCGGCCGATGTCGGAATAGACCTTCTCGGTCGCCTTCTCGCGGATGTGGCAGGTATTGAGCACCACCAGGTCCGCGTCCTCGCCCTCGGCGGCAGGCTTGATGCCCTTGGCGTCGAGCAGCTCGGCCATGCGCTCGCCATCATAGACGTTCATCTGGCAGCCGAAGCTCTTGACCCGGTAGGTCTTGGGGGTGTCACTGGGTTTCATGGCGCGCGCCCCTATACCATACAGGGCGAAGGGTGAAGCCTAAGTCGGCTGACCGTCCGACGCAGCATCCAGCACGCCCCCCACCGCATACTGTGCCGCAGCCGTAATCGTTTTGCGGTTGGCGAGGTTGTCGCCGGCAATGGCTGGCAGGAAATGGACATCCACCCGCACCGGGCGCAGGCGAGCGAGGATTCGCTTGAAATTGTCGAGACCGGGCTCGTCTCCCACCCAGCTGACCTCAGGCACATCGGCATAGACCAGCGCCACGGGCTGGACGACAGCGCCATCGGGCAGGGGTTCCAGCGCGCCGAGCAGGCTGGACTTGAACGGAATGATGCCGGTCCCGTCGCTGGTCGTGCCCTCGGGGAAGAGGGTCAGCGTGCCGCCATGGTCCATCGCTTCCTTGATCGCCTGCATCTGGTTGCTCACGTCCGCGCGCTTGTGGCGGGCGATGAAGACGGTTTCGTTCATGTCGCACAGCCATTTCAGCAAACCGAACCGGGCCAGCCCGTCGTGCGCGATGAAGGCGGCGTTGGCGGCATGCGAAAGCGCGGGGATATCCAGCCAGCTGACATGGTTGGACAATAGCAGCGCGCCGGGCACCCGCTTGCCATGCCGGCGCAGATCGAGCCCCGCGATGGTGCCTATTCCGGTCAGGAACACACGCGGCCACAGCCGGTCCAGCCCGACCAAGCGCCACAGGTAATGCAAGGGAACGCAGACCAGCAGCAGCAGGACCATCAGGACCAGCCGCAGGGCAATGAGCATGTAGGCGGCCGGGGCGATGCGCCGTATTTCGGGAGCAATCGCCCGGGTCACGTCGGGCTCAGCCCTTGTCCTCGTCGCGGCCGATGCGCACGCCGTAGAGTTCCATGCGGTGATCGACCAGGCGGTAGCCCAGCTTCTCGGCGATCTGCTTCTGCAGGGCTTCCAGTTCGGGGTCGACGAATTCGACGACCTTGCCGGTTTCGACGTCGATCAGGTGGTCGTGGTGGGCCTCGGGCGCGGCTTCGTAGCGCGCGCGGCCGTCACCGAAATCGTGCCGGTCGAGGATGCCCGCTTCCTCGAACAGGCGCACGGTGCGGTAGACCGTGGCAATCGAAATCTTGGGATCCACGGCAGAGGCGCGCTCGTGCAGTTTCTCCACGTCGGGATGGTCGGTGCTTTCCGACAAGACCTTGGCGATCACGCGGCGCTGGTCGGTGATCCGCAGACCGCGTTCGGCGCAGAGGGCTTCAAGGTCGATCGGCTGGTGCAATGGGCTTCCTGTCGCAGAAATTGAAAACGCCCCGCAGTCATAGGACCACGAGGCGTTTCACTCAAGCGCGGCCCGAAGGCCGTCACCGAAGCTCTACTTGGCAGCAGCCTTGCGGCGGCCGCGCTTCTGGCCGGGCTTGCGGCCAAGGCCGATATCCTTGGCCAGCTGGCGGCGGGTGTCCGAATAGGCCGGCGCGACCATCGGGTAGTCGGCAGGCAGGTTCCAGCGCTCGCGATATTCGTCGGGCGTCAGGCCGTGGTCGGTCGACAGGTGCCGCTTCAGCATCTTCATGTCGCGACCGCAGTCGAGGCAGACGATCTTGTCCTTCTTCACCGAAGCGCGGATCGAAACGGCCGGCTCGGGCTTTTCTTCGACTGCTTCGCTGGTGCCGAGGCCGGACAGGGCCGCGTAGACGTTCTCGATCAGCGACGGCAGGGCGTCAGCGTCGGTGTTGTTGTTGGCGACATGCGCGGTGACGATATCGGCTGTCAGCGTGATCAGCATTTCGTTCGCGGCGTTGTCCGAATTTTCCATAAATACCTCTGTTGTGCGTACCCGTTGTCCCGGTCTCGGTCCGGACCGGCGGCAAGCCCATGGCCCAATGATTGGGTCTCTACAAGCATAGAATAGGTGTAATTGCGGGAAGTTCCCCGGGAGATTTTCGACCCGTTTGTTTTGTGGGGCGAATTGCTACTGGCGAGTTAATGCCTTCGCGAAAGTAATGGCGTCGATCGGACCGCCAACTGCGCCGCGATAATAGCCGGGTCGATGGCCGATCTTCTCGAATCCGAAGCTGCGGTAAAGGTGTTCGGCGGAGTTGCCGTCGCGCATTTCGAGGAATATCCGCGCCACCGAGCGGGCACGGGCGGCGTCGATAACGTCCTGCAACAGCGTCTTGCCCTTGCCCTGGCCGCGGAATCGGGGGCGGATGGCGATGAGCAGGATTTCCTCTTCGTCGAGCACCTGCCGGGTGAGCGCGAAACCGGTCACCTCGTCCAGCGTGAAGGGTTCGCCGAGCTCAACGCCCGAAAGCGTGAAATGAGTCCCCGGCAGGGCGAGCGAATCCGCCACCTGCCGCCGTGTCCACGCTTCGCCATAGCGGCTGTCGAAAGCCTCCTGCATTACCAGCATGATGGCGTCGAGCGCGTCGTTCACTTGCGTTGGTCCATCGGCGTGGCGTCCGGCCCCCGCCCGTAGATCGGCGTCAGGTCGCGCGTCAGCCGGGCCTCGCGCAGCTGGTGGGCCTGGTTGGCGTCGGGCAGCAGGTTGATGGCGAGGCGATCGTCGCCCAGCAGGTCTGCCAGCTCTTGCGCCCGGTTGCCCGCGATGACGCGGTGGTTGCAGGCCTTTGCGGCCGCTTCGGGCACCAGCGAGCGAACATCGCCCTCTGGCGTGCCATCGGCAGCGAAGTTCTGCACGAAGAATTCGCCATGACCGCCGTTCATGCAGACCGTGATGGCGCGAGATTCTTTGGCGCTGGCGTGGGCGCGGACGAGTTCAAGCGTGGGATAGCCAAGCACCTCGGCGCCCCAGGCCAGTCCCAGCGCGCGGGCAGCGGCGATGCCGATACGGACGCCGGTGAAGCTGCCAGGACCGAGCGAAACGAGGATGCGGTCCGCGCGGCCCTTGTCCGGCAATTCGGCGATCATCGGCACCAGCTGCTCGGCATGGCCGCGCCCCAGCACCTCGCACCGGCCATCGACCAGCGTCGAGCCGTCAAACAGCGCCGCCGAGCAGGCCTCGGTCGCGCACTCTATTGCAAGTGTTCTCACGCCCCCCGCTTAACGCGTCAGATCAGTTGATTGAAGGTGTCGAATTCGGGGCGCGGGCTGCGGTCGAAGATCGTCGTGCGATCGCCATAGCCGATGGCACAGAGCCAGTCGGCCCGGTAGCGCGGCTGGTCAGCGAAGAATTCCTTTGTCGTCGCTTCCTGGTCGAAGCCCGACATGGGGCCGCAATCGAGGCCCAACGCGCGGGCGGCAAGCAGCAGGTAGGCCCCCTGCAGGGCGCTGTTGCGGAAGGCGTGTTCACGGCGACCTTCCTCGTCGCCTTCGAACCAGCTCTTGGCGTCGGTATGCGGGAACAGCCACGGCAGTTGCTCGTGGAAATCGAGGTCGTAGCCGATGATTGCGCAGACCGGCGCGGTGCGGATCTTCTCCCTGTTTCCTTCCATCGCATGCTGCGCCAGGCGCTCGCGCGATTCCTGCGACTTGCACCAGACGAACCGGCCCGGCTGCTGGTTGGCCGAGGTCGGCCCCATCTTCAGCAGTTCGTAGATCTGGTGGATCTGTTCGTCGCTGACCGGCTTGTCGAGCCAGCCGTTGTAGGTGCGCGCCTCGCGGAAAATCAGGTCGAGGGCTTCGTCGGATAGTGTTGCGGACATGAGAAATCAGCTCCGGAATCGGAAAAGGGGAGGGTTCGTCAAGTCAACGGCGCAAGGCGCCATTGGTTCACGCCGCGCGAACTTCGCTCACTTCCGGGACGTAGTGCTTCAGCAGGCTTTCGATGCCGTGCTTGAGCGTGGCGGTGGAGCTGGGGCAGCCCGAACAGGCCCCCTGCATCTGCAGGTAGACCACGCCCGAACGGAAGCCGCGGTAGCGGATGTCGCCGCCGTCGTTGGCCACGGCGGGGCGGACGCGGGTTTCGATCAGCTCCTTGATCTGGGCGACCACGTCCTCGGTGCCGTCATCGTCGCCGAGGTCGCCGTCGTCGCTTTCGGGCGGGACCGAGAAGCCGCTGGCATCACCACCGGTGAACAGCGGGGCTTCGGACACGAAATGGTCAAGCAGTACGGCCACCACCTGCGGCTTCAGGTCGCCCCAGGAAACGCCGGGGGCGGCCGTGACCGAGACGAAATTGCTGCCGAAGAACACGCCGGTCACCTCGCCAGTGTCGAACAGGGCCTGTGCCAGCGGGCTGGCCTCGGCTTCTTCGGGGGAGGCAAAGTCACGCGTGCCCGAAGGCATGACCTGCCGCCCGGGCAGGAATTTCAGCGTGGCGGGGTTCGGGGTCGTTTCGGTCTCAATGAACATATCAGCGATGTAGGAAGGCAGGCGGCGCAGGGCAAGCTGGCAAAACCTTTGGTGGCGCAAGCTGATCTTCCTGCCTATTCACCCGACCTTCATCCCTTTCCTACCTATTGGGCCGCCATGACCTTTACCAAGCGCGTTGCCGCCGCCTTCCTCCCCTTCGTCCTCCTGCTGCCGTTGCCTGCCCTTGCGCAAGAAAGCTGCACGATCACGGCGGTGCCGGGACAGGACGAACCCGAATACGCGCGCCCTGACGACCCATGGATCTATCGCGGCACCGATATTCCCATCGACGAGCAGTGGCTGTTCGGCGAACTGCCCAACGGGGTGCGCTATGCCGTGCGCGAGAACGGGGTGCCGCCGTGCCAGATGAGCCTGCGCATCGCCATCGATGCGGGTTCCATCCACGAGACGGACGAGGAACGCGGCTGGGCCCACCTGCTGGAGCACCTCGTGTTCCGCGAATCCCGCTATTTCGGCAATGGCGAGGCGATCCCGCACTTCCAGCGCATGGGCGCGGCGCTGGGTTACGATACCAATGCCACCACCAGCCCGACGCAGACCGTCTACAAGCTGGACCTGCCCAATGCCACGCGCCAGTCGATGGACGATTCGGTACGGATGTTCTCGGGCATGGTGATTGACCCGGTGCTGAGCGCGGAAAATGTCGCGCTCGACGTGCCTATCGTGCTCGCCGAACGACGCGAGCGTGCAGGCCCGGCACGCCGGGTGCAGGAAACGACCACTTCCACATTCTTCGCCGGACAGCGGCTGGGTGAACGCATGCCCATCGGCACGGTGGAGACCCTGCAGGGGGCCACGGCAGAAGGCGTTCAGGCCTTCCACAGCCGCTGGTATCGCCCTGAAAACGCCGTGGTCGTGCTGGTCGGCGATGCCGACGAGGAAGTGCTCGCGGCGACGGTCGAACGCTATTTCTCGGACTGGGAAGGCGAGGGGCCGCTGACTCCTACGCCCGATTTCGGTGACCCCGTGGCTCCCGCTGGCGCCGATCCCGACAATCCCGTTGGCGAAGTGGCCGTGGTGGTCGAACCCGGCCTGCCGCGGACGCTCAGCTACGGCATCATGCGCCCTTGGGTGCAGATCGTCGACAACATGGAATACAACCGCCGCAACCTGCTGCTGGACGTGGGTGCGGCGATCATCAACCGGCGGCTGGAGCAGCGCGCGCGTGAAGGCGGCAGCTTTCTCGGCGCCTCGGTGGGCCGCGACAAGGTGAGCCGCACGGTGGACGGCACTTTCGTGACCGTGGCCCCCAATGGCGAGGACTGGGAAGCGGCACTGGCCGACGTGCGCGGCGTGATCGCCGATGCGCTGCGGGCGCCGCCGAGCCAGGGCGAGATCGACCAGGCCGTGGCCGGGTTCGACGTCGCCTATACCGACTTTGCCGAGCAGTCGCGCATCCAGGCGGGTTCGGCGCTGGCCGATACCGTGGTCGGCGCAGTCGACATTCGCGAAGCCGTGGCCAGCCCCGAAACCTTCCTTGCCATGTTCCACTCGCTCAGCGAGCGGTTCACCCCGGAAGATGTCTTTGCCGCCACGCAGGCACTGTTCGAAGGCGAAGTGATCCGCGCGGTCATGCTGTCGCCCGATGGCGAGGGCGCGAGCGAAGCGGCCCTGCGCGCCGCGCTGGAGCGTCCCGCCATGGCCAACGGCGACGCCCGCCAGGATGCCGAAGCCATCAACTTCGCCGACCTGCCGCCGATCGGCCAGCCTTCGATGCCCACCGTGCGCGAGCCGCTGGGCGTGCTCGATGTCGAGCAACTGACCTTCGCCAATGGTGTGCGTGCCATGCTGTTCAGCCGCGACAACGAACCGGGCCGTGTCACCGTGCGGGTGCGTTTCGGCACCGGCTGGCGCGGGATCGAGGACGACGAGGCGGTCTATGCCCAGCTGGGCCAGATGGCGCTCGTCAGTTCCGGCCTCGGCCCGCTCGGCCAGAACGAGATCGACCGCGTTGCCGCAGGCAGCAAGCTGGGCTTCGAATTCCGCATCGAGGACGGGGCCTTCGTGTTCCAGGGCCTGACCCGGCAGGAAGACCTGGAAAACCAGCTCTACCTGTTCGCTGCCAAGCTCGCCATGCCGCGCTGGGACGAGGCTCCGGTGGAGCGCGCCGCCTCGGCGGCGGCCATTGGCTACGATTCCTTCAACCGCGACCCGAACGGCGTGCTCAACCGCGATCTCGACTGGCTCCTGCGCGACCGCGATCCGCGCTTCGCAACGCCTACGCCGGCAGAGCTGCAGGCGGCAACGCCCGAAGGGTTCCGCCGCACCTGGTCGCGCCTGCTGCAACAGGGCCCGATCGAGGTTGCCGTTTTCGGCGATATCGACCGCGATGCGGCCATTGCCGCGCTCTCGCGGACTTTCGGCGCCCTGCCGCCGCGCATGGTGCCGTCGCCCGACGTAGTGGACCGACCGATGGCGTTCCCGGCCGTCGGCAGCGGTCCGGTCGAACTGCTTCACGCCGGCGACGCCGACCAGGCCGCTGCCGTGATCGCCTGGCCCACGGGCGGAGGTTCGCAAGAGTTGCCGCGCAGCCGCAAGCTCGACCTGCTCGGCCAGATCATCTCGATCCGTCTGCTGGACGGGCTACGCGAACGCGCCGGTGCTGCCTATTCGCCGTTCGTGTCGTCCACCTGGCCGCTCGAGACCGAAAGCGGCGGGATAATCTTCGCCATGGCGCAGGTCGATCCGGCGCTGGTTCCGGTGTTCTTCGACATGGCCGAAACCATCGTTGCCGACCTCGCCGAAAGCGGCCCGACGGATGACGAACTGGCCCGCGTGGTGGAGCCTGTGCGCCTGAACATCGAGCGTGGCAGTACGGGCCATACCTTCTGGCTCAACCAGCTGCAGGGATCGACCATCGACCCCAACCGCGCGCTCTACCTGCGTTCACTGTACAGCGACTACGTCAACACCACGCCCGCGGAGATCCAGCTGCTGGCGCAGCAGTATCTTGCCGCGCGGCCAGGTTGGCGGCTCAGCGTCCTGCCGGAGAACATGGAGAGTCCGCCGGCAGCAGCGGGGCGCTAAGCCCGTTACGCAAGTAACCTTTGCGCCACCGGGACCGGGCCTGTAGGGGAGCGCTTCCCCGAAATCGTAGTGAGATCGCCCGCCGGGGAACGGGCGCGCATGGATGAGCATTTACAGTGGCACAGAACTGGACCCCCGAGAGCTGGAAGCAGGATCGCTTTGTCGCAAAGCACCTGCCCGAATACGAAGACGCAGCCGCGCTGGCCGAAGCCGAGCGCGCACTCGCCGGGTTCCCGCCGCTGGTCTTTGCCGGTGAGGCGCGCAACCTGAAGGCGGCGCTGGGCGAGGTAACGGCGGGCAAGGCCTTCCTCGTGCAGGGCGGCGACTGCGCGGAGAGCTTCGCCGAATTCCACCCGGACAACATCCGCGACACTTTCCGCGTGATCCTGCAGATGGCCGCCGTGCTGACCTTCGCCAGCAAGCTGCCGGTGGTGAAGGTGGGCCGCATGGCCGGCCAGTTCGCCAAGCCGCGCAGCTCGAACACGGAAACGCAGGGTGACGTGACGCTGCCGAGCTACTTCGGCGACAACGTCAACGGCATCGAGTTCACGCCCGAATCGCGCACCAACGATCCGCAGCGCATGCTGCGCGCCTATTCGCAGGCGGCGGCAACGCTCAACCTGCTGCGCGCCTTCGCGGGCGGCGGCTATGCCAACCTGCGCCAGGTGCACCAGTGGACGCTGGATTTCATGGGCCGCAGCCCCTGGGCCGACCAGTACAAGTCCATTGCC
This sequence comes from Aurantiacibacter gilvus, assembly GCF_038289935.1. Classification (NCBI taxonomy): domain Bacteria; kingdom Pseudomonadati; phylum Pseudomonadota; class Alphaproteobacteria; order Sphingomonadales; family Erythrobacteraceae; genus Aurantiacibacter; species Aurantiacibacter gilvus. The sequence goes on along the minus strand of NZ_JBBYHV010000001.1, from coordinate 1,787,425 downwards.
GACCGCATCGGCGAGGCGCTGGACTTCATGGAAGCCTGCGGGGTGGATATCGAAACCCAGCCGCAGCTGAAGACGGCCACCTTCTACACCAGCCACGAAGCCCTGCTGCTGCCTTACGAACAGGCCATGACGCGGCAGGATTCGCTGACCGGCGACTGGTACGACACCTCGGCCCACATGTTGTGGATCGGTGACCGCACGCGCTTCATCGACTCTGCCCACGTGGAATTCCTGCGCGGCGTGAACAACCCCATCGGCGTGAAGTGCGGCCCCAGCCTGGAGCCCGACGCGCTGCTGGAGATGCTCGACATCCTCAATCCCGCACGCGAGGCCGGCCGCATCACCCTGATCAGCCGTTTCGGCGCGGGCAAGGTCGAGGAAGGCCTGCCGCCGCTGGTGCGCGCGATCAAGCGCGAAGGCCACCCGGTGGTCTGGTCCTGCGACCCGATGCACGGCAACGTCATCAAGGCGGAGAGCGGCTACAAGACCCGTCCGTTCGACCGCATCCTGTCGGAAGTGCGCGGCTTCTTTGCCGTGCACCGCGCGGAAGGCACCCACGCTGGCGGCATCCATGTCGAGATGACCGGGCAGGACGTGACCGAGTGCACCGGTGGCGCCGTGGCCATCACCGACGAAGGCCTGGCCGATCGCTACCACACGCATTGCGACCCGCGTCTCAACGCCGCGCAGTCGCTGGAGCTGGCCTTCCTGCTTGCCGAAATGCTCAACCTCGAGCTGGGCGAAGCACGGCAGGACGCCGCCTGATTGCCCGACGCACGGCGAATAGGGGCAATTCCCTAAAGCCGCGGCGAGCGTTAACTTAACTTATCTGCGGTACGCCCGATGGGAAATCCATTGGGAGAACGCCTTGCGTTTCGTGCGGAGCATCCGCGAGCCGTTGCTGATCGGCCTTGTCTGGGCAGTGCTTGCACTGGCCAGCGTGGCCTTGCGCGACCGCTTCGGTGCCGTGCTGCTGTTATGGGCCCCCGCTGCCCTGGCGGTGGCGGCATTCCACGCTCTTCCGCGCCAGCGCTGGCCCATGCTGGCCGCCGTCCTGCTGCCGGCCCAGGCGCTGGCAATCTGGTCTACCGGCAGCCCGGTCGTGCCTGCCATTGCCTACTCGGTCGCCAGCCTGCTGCAGGCCGTCGTGGTGGCCAGTATCCGTATTGCCGTGCTTGGCGGGCGCTTCAACGTGCCACGCGGGACCTGGCACGTGGCCGGGTTGTTCGCCGCAGCCCTGGCCGGCGGGCTGGTTGGTGCGATCGTGGCCTGGCCCTTCCGTGCCGAACAGAGTTTTGCCGACATTTCGTGGTGGTTCCTCACCAATGTGCTGGGGATCCTGACCCTGACGCCGGTCTTCCTGCGACTGCGGCCCTTGCTCCGCTTCGGCGTCAATGGGCGGCTGCTCGGATTCGACCGGTCCTTCCTCATGCCGCTCCTCGCCTGCGCCGCCTTGGCCGCAATTGTCCTGCATGTGCAGCATGTCGCGCTGATGCCGCTGCTGGTGGCGGCCATGGTGCTGACCACGGTGCGTCTCGGCACCATGGCCAGCGCACTGGTGATCCTCGCCTATGCCCTGGTCGCCACCATTCTCAGCCTTGGCGGGCAATCACCCATGCCCGCGCTCGACCTGCCGCCGGCACAGGCGACGCTGGTGCTGCAGTTCTGGCTGCTGACCATGCTGGCCACGGCCCTGCCGGTCGCCGCCATGATCCTGAAGCGCGAGGAGCTGCAGGACACGCTGATCGAGCGCAACCTGCGGATGCACGAGAGCCTGGTGCATTTCGACCTTGCCGAGGAAACCGCCGGCATCGGCCGCTGGCGGCTCGACCTTGTCACCGGCAAACAGGACTGGTCGCACCGGATGCTCGAGCTGAACGGCCTGCCGCGGTCACTGGCGCCTGATCCGGGCGATCTGACCGGGCTGCTGCGCGATGGCGGCGAACAGCTGTTCGGCCCGATTGCTGCCAATCGCGATGCCCGCGAAACCTACAGTTTCAACTATCCGATCAAGCCGCCGGATGGTCCGGAGCGCATCCTGCGGATGTCGGTGCTCAACGAATTTGACGACGCGGGCCACCGGGTGGCCGTTTTCGGCGTGGCCATGGACGTAACCGAGCAGATCCGCCGTGAAGAGGCTCTCGAACTGGCGCGCGGGCGGGCCGTGCGGCTGGCGGCGGAAGCGCAGAAGCTGGCCAATACCGATGCGCTGACCAACCTGTCGAACCGGCGCTGCACCTTCGGGCGGCTGGGCAACATGGTGGATGTGGCCGGGAAGCGCGGCGGAACGCTCACTGCGATTATTTTCGATATCGACCACTTCAAGCGGGTGAACGATCTTTACGGTCATCAGACGGGTGACGAGGTGCTGGTCCGCGTCGCCGAACTGGCGCGCCGGCAAGCGCGTGCGGGAGATCTCGTGGGCCGGATCGGTGGCGAGGAGTTCGTGTGGCTGCTGCCCGCCCTGCCGGACGAATCCGCTGCGCGGCTGGCCGAGCGGCTGCGTGAATCGGTGGAAACCGGCACCGAGAATGCGGCCTTGCCGGCGGTCACGATCAGCATCGGAATCGCGCACTTTCGCAGGGGCGATACGCCGGAGAGCCTGCTCGCCCGGGCCGACGCCGCGCTCTATGACGCCAAGGAAGGCGGGCGGAACCGGGTGAATCAGGCCGCCTGACGAAATTGCCCTGATCGGGCTTTAAATCCGAAACCCGATGCGTCATTCATGCGTAGGACGGATAGACACCGATCACGGGAGAGGGCCTTGCCCCAAGCCAGTAGCCGCCCAACTAATGACCATGGCCATGCCAGCCTTGCGGAGCGTTTTGCCGCAACCCGGCAGCTGACCGAAAGCCTGCTCGAACCGCTCAGCGAGGCCGATGCCACGATCCAGTCGATGGAAGATGCCTCGCCCGCCAAGTGGCACGCGGCGCACACGACGTGGTTCTGGGAGACCTTCCTGCTGCGCGATCACGCGCCCGGCTACCGCCTGCACGACGAACGCTGGCCGTTCCTGTTCAACTCCTATTACGAGGCCGAGGGCGAGCGCATCCTGCGCCGCAACCGCGGCCTGCTGACGCGCCCGACGCTGGCCGAGGTGCTGGACTGGCGCGCCCATGTCGATGACGCCATGCAGGCTCTAATGGACGATCCGTGCCATGCCGACCTGATCGAACTGGGCATCGCCCACGAGCAACAGCACATCGAACTGCTGCTGACCGACATCAAGCACGCCTTGTCGAAGAACCCGCTGGGTCCGGCCATGTGGGACAGGGCACCTGCCGTGCCTGCGACACAGGACGACGGTTGGATCGAACATCCCGGCGGTATCGCCAAGATCGGCCACCAGGGGGATGGCTTTGCCTTCGACAACGAAGGCCCCGCCCACCGCGTGCTGCTGGAACCCTTCGCCCTGTCGCGCCGGCTGGTGACCAACGGCGAATGGGATGCCTTCATCGCTGACGGCGGCTATTCGGACCACCGCCTGTGGCTTTCCGACGCCTGGGCCTGGCTGGAACGGTGCACGATCACCGCGCCGCTCTACTGGCGCGGGGACGAGCAGTTCACCCACGCCGGCTGGCAGCCGCGCGATCCTGACGCTCCCGTCAGCCACATCTCCTATTACGAAGCCGATGCCTTCGCCGCATGGGCAGGTTGCCGCCTGCCGACCGAGTTCGAGTGGGAAGCCGTTGCCCGGGGCCAGGACGCGGCCGATACGGCGCAGCGGTTCAGCGCCGGGGCCGGTAACCAGCTCGATGCAGCGGCTCCTCCGCAGCCTGTCGGCACAGGTGAGCTATTCGGCGACGTCTGGCAGTTCACCCGCTCCGGCTACCTGCCGTACCCGCGCTTCCAGCCTGCCGAAGGCGCGGTGGGCGAGTACAACGGCAAGTTCATGGCCGGACAATGGGTGCTGAAAGGCGCCAGCTGCGCCACGGTGCGCGGCCACTCGCGCGCGAGCTATCGCAATTTCTTCTACCCCCAGCAGCGTTGGCAGTTCACCGGACTGCGCCTCGCAAAGGACGTCTGATGACCCAGAACGAAGGTATCCAGCTCGTCGAGCGCGACGAGGAAGGGGTCGTCGTGGCCTTTCGCGACGACGTGCTCACCGGCCTGTCGCAGCGGCAGAAGGCGATTCCCGCGCGCTGGCTCTACGACGATGCCGGATCGCAGCTGTTCGAGGACATCACGCAGATTCCCGAATATTACCCGACCCGCGCCGAGACCGAGATCCTCGAAGCGCGCGGAGAGGAATTTGCCGAACTGATCGGGGCGGGTCGCGCCGTGGTCGAATTCGGCAGCGGCTCGTCGGTGAAGACGCCCCTGCTGCTCAAGGCCATCGACCCGGGGGCCTATGTCCCGCTCGATATTGCCGGCGATTTCCTGCGTGCGGCAGCAGCCGAACTGTCGGGCAAGTTTCCCGGCCTGCCGGTCCACCCGGTAGAGGCGGACTTCACCAAGCGCGTGGAATTGCCTGCCGAGGTGGCGGACATGCCCAAGCTCGGCTTCTTCCCCGGCTCCACCATCGGCAACATGGTGCCGCGCACGGCGGTGGACCTGTTGCGCGAGATGCGCGCCACCCTTGGGACAGAGGCCATGCTGCTGATCGGCATGGACCTGATCAAGGACGAGGCCGTGCTGGAAGCCGCCTACGACGATGCGGCGGGCGTTACTGCCGAGTTCAACCTCAACCTGCTGCGCCGGATCAACCGCGAGCTGGGCGGCACCATCCCGGTCGAACAGTTTCGCCACGAAGCGCGCTGGGTCGACACCTATGCCCGGATCGAGATGCATGCCGTGGCACAAGCTGACGTGGAATTCGAAGTCGCAGGCGAGAGCTTCGTCATGCAGGAGGGCGAGAGCATCCACACCGAGAACAGTCACAAGTTCGACTATCGCAGCGGCAATACCCTGCTGCTGGCAGGACACTGGACTCCCGTAGCGCGGTGGACCGACGCGCAGGACCGCTTCTCGTTGATCCTGGCCAAGGCAACGGTGGCGCGCGCCGCGCCATGATGTCGCATTTTGCCGGAACTGGCGCTATATAGCTGCCCATGGACCTCTCACCCGTCTTCGACCAGCTGGGCCATTCGATCAGCCAGTTTTCGCAGTCGGGCCTGTTGATGCTCGCCGTCGGGGCCATGGTGCTGGGGGTGCTCGGATCGATCGTGATTTCGCGCCTGCCCGCGCTGGGCCGAACCCTGCGTTATGCCAGCACGCTGACACTTATCGGTGTCCTGCTGCTGGTGGTATTGCAGCTTTCTCGCTTCGATCCGCGCTTTTCCATGGCCATTCCCCAGATCGGCTATCCCGAGCAGGTGGTGGAGGGAGGCGAAACCCGCGTTCCGATGGCGGCCGACGGGCACTTCTGGCTGGAGGCCGACGTGAACGGCCACCGCACGCTGTTCATGGTCGACACCGGCGCCACGCTGACTGCCGTTTCGGACCGGACGGCGGCCCTGGCTGGACTCGAGGCGCGGCAGGGCGGGCTGCCAATCCGCCTGCAGACTGCCAACGGTGCGGTCTCCGCCGACATGACCAATATCGACGAGCTGCGCTTCGGCAATGTCGCGGCGCGCGGGCTGGACGCGGTGATCGCGCCGGGGCTGGGCGAGACCAATGTCATCGGCATGAACCTGCTCAGCCGACTGGCCGAAGTGCGCATCGAGGCGGGCGAGCTGATCCTTGTCCCCAACCATCCACAGGAACCGCTGCAACCAGCGTATTGACGGATCAACTCCTACATGGTCAAGCTCTCCGCCAAGGGAGAGGACATGGCCACGCAACCGGTTGAAGGCCCACGCTTTGACGTGGCCCAGTTCATTGACGACCAGCCCATCAGGCCGCGCCATATCGCGACGCTGGTGATCGTCTCGGTCGTGCTGTTCCTCGACGGCTTCGACATGTACTTCCTCGGCAAGATCCTGCCCGCCATTGCCGAAGGGCTGGGCGGCACTTCGGTCGACATGAACCCGGTGGTGAAATACCAGCAGATCGGCATGTTCGCCGGCGCGCTGGTCATGCCGCCGCTGGCAGACAAGATCGGGCGCAAGCCGGTGCTGGCGCTGTGCCTGCTCGGTTTCGGCAGCCTGTCGCTGTGGGCGGCATGGTCGACCAGTTTCGAAATGCTCACCTGGCTGCGTGGCATCTCTGGCATCTTCTTCTCCGCCATGCTGCCCGTGGGCCTGGCCTTTCTTTCGGAGGCGACCCCCAAGCGCAAGCGCGCGCTGTTCATGGCAATCGCGCTGGTGTGCTTCTCGGGCGGCAACCTCGGCAGCGGGGTGATGGTGAGCTGGTTCCTCGACGACCTCGGCTGGGAAGGCTTCTTCATCGTCGGCGGCGTCGTGCCGCTGGCAGCAATGCTCCTGCTGCTGCTGGTCCCGGAGAGCCTGTCCTTCCGCGTGAACCGCAATCCGAACGACCCCACTGTTGCCCAGACCCTGCAACAGCGTGATCCCAACTTGCAGCTTGCCCCCGGCACGTCCTTCTACCTGGGTGACCAGGAAGAGGTGTCGAAGTTCGGCCCGCTCGCCATGTTCGGCCCGCGCTACCGCATGCAGACGATCCTGCTGTTCTCGCTGTGCTTCTTCAGCCTCGGCAATATCGCCGTGCTGGCGAACTACATGGCCACCTACATGTACGAATTCACCGGCATGCCGCTGGAGACTTTCGCCTTCTACATGGTGATCGGCTACATCGGCGGCGCTTCGGGCACGCTGGTGATGGGCTGGCTGATGGACCGGATGAACCCCTACTGGCTGATTGCCAGCTACTTCATCATCGATGCCATCGCGATCTTCTCGCTCGGCCATATCCCGCCGGAAGTGGCGATTGCCTTCGTCACCGCGATCGTGGTGTGGAACTTCGCCCAGGTCGGCGGGCAGACCGGGATCAACAACCTCGCGACGCTCAGTTACCCGCCCGAAATGCGGTCCTCCGGGATCGGCTGGGCAGGGGCGACCGGCCGCCTGGGCGGGATCGTCTTCCCGATCCTCGGCGGCATCGCGCTGGAGGAGCGGTTGTCGCTCGACGTGATCCTCGGCCTCACCGCGATCCCGGCGCTGATCATCGCCGCGCTGGTGTTCACGCTGGGCGTGGTCAACGGCGGGGTGATCGGCGGGCGCGCCGGAAAGCGCGCCAGCTAGACGAGCGGCTGGACCAGCTCGATCTCGTGGCCTTCGGGCGCCCTGAGCAAGGATACGATCACGCCGCCGACGTCGGTGGGCGGCATGATCTCTTCCGCTCCGCTGGCGATGGCGTGGGCCTGGCTGGCGGCAATATCGACCACCACCAGCCCCAGCGGTCCGTGGCCCGGACCCACCGGCTGCGGTGCCCGCGGCTTGGGCTCCACCAGCATCAGCTGCGGCCCGCTTTCCATTTGCCCCGGCAGGGCCATGATGTTCTCGCGGAAGGCCTCGACGTCGTAGGAATTGGTGACGGTAAAGCCGAAGGCCGCCTGCCAGAAGGCGGTCGCCGCCTCGAGGTCGCCGGTGTGCAGCTTCATGAATGCCAGCCGCGCGGTGGGTATCGCCATTGTCGCTCTCCTGTGGAGGCCGACTGTGACTTGGGCCCGTGGTTTTTGCAATTCTTGCCGGACTGGGGCAGGGGCGGCTGATGTTGCGTCGTGCGCTCCAGAATACCGGTTGGCTGATGAGCGCGCGCGCGGTGAACGCCGTGCTCAGCCTTGTCTACCTGGCGCTGGCAACGCGCGAACTGGGGCCGGAGCGGTTCGGCCTGTTCGTGATCGCCTTCACCTTCGCGCAGCTGATCGTCGGTTTCACCAGCTTCCAGACCTGGCAATCGATCATTCGCTGGGGGCAGGACGCGGATCAGCGCAAGACCGCCACCGGCTTCGCCCTCGCGCTCGACGGCACCACCGTGCTGGTGGGCGCCACGCTTGCGGGCCTGATACTCGGCTTCGCGGGCGACTGGCTGCTGCTGCCCGATGCCATGCGCTTCCCGACCTTCCTGTTCACACTCGCCTCGCTGCTGTCGATCCGCTCGACGCCCACGGGCCTCTTGCGCCTGCACGACCGCTATGCGCGCGCCGCGCTGGCCGATGCGACGACCTCCATCGTGCGCGTGATCGGTGCGGTCTTCGTGATCTTCTGGCACCCTTCGATCCAGAGCTTCCTGATCGTCTGGGGCACGGCAGAGGTCGCCACGGCGGCCATGTACTGGCGGCTGGCGGCCACGACCGAGCCGATTCACCTCGGCCGCATAAGCCTCAGCCGCCTGCCGCGCGAGCGCAAGGCGGTGGGCGAAAGCGCCTGGTCCTTCGTCGCGGGCACCAGCCTGTCCGGCATGCTCAGCGTGGCCAGCCGGCAATTGCTGGTACTGCTGACCGGCGTGCTGGGCGGCCCCGCGCTGGCGGGCATCTACCGCGTTGCCTCACAGCTGGGCGAAGGCCTGCTCAAGCTCGCCCAGGCCCTGCTGCGGGCGGTCTATCCGGAACTCGTGCGCAATCCGGAGAATGCCAAGCTGCTGGTCACCAAGATCACCCGTATCGCGGTGATCACCGGGGTCTTCGTCATCGCGCTGGGATACTTCGCGGGCGAGTGGATCATCATGGCCATCGCGGGCGAGGAATACCTCGCCGCCTTCGTGCCCATGCTTATCCTGGCGGCCGCAGCTTCGGTGGAGCTGGCGGGAGCCAGCCTCGAGGCGCTGCTGGTGGCGCGCGGCAAGGCGATCACCAATTTCGTGATCCGTGCCGTTCCCGTGGCCCTCGGCCTGATCGCCCTGCCGTGGCTGATCGAAGGGTTCGGCGCAGTGGGCGCGACGCTGGTGGTGCTGGGCAGCAGCCTCGTGAGCATTACCGGCTTCGTGATCGCGGCCCGCAGGAGCGCTCCCAAGCCGCAAAGTTGAGCCCGGATTTGAGCTGGGCGGAACTTCGCGTTACCCTCTCCATTGATTGGTTGCGACGCTTTGGGAGCGGGACGCACGAAAGGCAGCCGGATACTCGCCAAGAGGAGCACCGATGCCCGACGCCATTACTGCCTTGTTCGAGGATAACAGCGAACTGCTGCCGCAGCTCATGCAGGCGCTGACCATAGCATCGGCTGCGATTGTCCTGGCGCTGGTGGTCCACTGGCTGGTGTTCCGGGGGCTGCGGCGGCTGGCCAAGGTCAGCGACAGCAAGGCCGACGATATCGTGCTTCGGCGGCTGGCGCGGCCCACGCGCTATGCCCTGCTGGCCCTTGCGGTGGTGCTCGCCGCGCGCGAGCTGCCCATGCTCGAAGCCGTGTGGCAGAAGGTCGCCGGATTCGTCATGCCCGCGCTGGTTGGCTGGGTGGTGATCGCCATTCTCAACGCGCTGGTCGAGACCATGGCGCTGAGTGCGGATGTCAGCGTGGCCGACAACCTCGAAGCACGGCGCAAGCGCACCAAGCTTGCCATGTTCAACCGCCTGGCCACCTTCGTGGTGGTCTTCGTCACCGTGGGACTGATGCTGCTGTCGATCCCCGGTGTGCGTGACGTGGGGCTGACGCTGGTGGCCTCCGCTGGCCTCGCAGGCCTTGCCGTAGGTGCCGCCGCGCAACCCGCGCTGCGGTCACTGATCGCGGGTGTGCAGATGGCCGCGACCGAACCCATCAATATCGACGACGTGGTGATCATCGAAGGCGAGTGGGGCTGGATCGAGGATATCCGCACCACCTATGTCGTGGTGAAGATCTGGGACGAGCGGCGGCTGATCGTGCCGACCACCAAGTTTCTCGAGGCCCCGTTCCAGAACTGGACCAAGACCACAGCCCAGCTGCTGGGCACGGTGTTCCTCTACCTCGACCCCACGGCCAAGGTCGGCCCGATCCGCGAGGAATTCGAACGGCAGGTCAAGGCCAACGCCCGCTGGGACGGGCGCGTGCAGGTGGTGCAGGTGACCGAAACCACGCGCGATGCCAAGGAAGTGCGCCTGCTGATGAGCGCCAAGGATTCGCCCACGCTGTTCGACCTGCGCTGCGATATCCGCGAAGGCATCACCGACTGGATTACCGAGAACTGCCCCGAAGCGTTCGCGAAAACGCGCGTGCTGGCTCAGGCCGACGAGGGCATGCGCGAAGCGCTGCTGGCGCGGCCTTAGTCTATCGGGAGAAGGTAACTGGCTGGGGCGGCAGGGATCGAACCTGCGAATGCCGCTACCAAAAAGCGGTGCCTTACCACTTGGCGACGCCCCAGCAGTCGGCGCTCATATAGCGGGCGAGACGCGGGGTGCAATGCCTGCTTTGCTTGCTTTCCGCTCACGCCTCCGCGTGAGCGTCCTCGCTGGACGCGCTCCGCTGCGCTGCGCGCCCGCTGCGGGCGGGCGGTCGCCCTTGGGGGCCTGCGGCCCGTTCTCGGAAGGGACTAACAGGTTAGCGCTGACCTCGGTCGCGACTGGCGACCGACCGAGCGCAAGCGCGCGACCCGCAGGTGCCGCGTAGCGCAGCGGAGCGAATAGCACCGAGGACGATCCGACGGAGGTCGGATCGCAAACAAACTACACGTCAGCACGTTTCCTGACGGGATCGAACAGGCTGCGGTCTTCCACTGCGTCGAAATCGGCGGCCGAGTGGCGTTCGGGCATGGCCTTGGTGTTCACCAGGCGGCCGCGGATCACCGCCGGACGGGCGTCGATTTCCTTCACCCAGCGACCGACGTGCTCGTTCTCGTGCAGCGACAGGAACTTGTCCGAACCGCTGTAGGCACCGTGGTAGAGGTTGCCCAGCCACGGGTAGGCGGCCACGTCGGCGATGGTCATCTCGTCACCCGCCAGGAAGCGGGTTTCGGCCAGCTGGTTGTTGGCGACGTCGAAGATGCGCTTGGTTTCCATCGAATAGCGATTGATCGCATATTCGTACTTCTCCGGCGCATATTCGTAGAAGTGGCCGAAGCCGCCGCCGATGAAGGGCGCGGTGCCGATCTGCCAGCTGAGCCAGGACAGCGTTTCGGCGCGGGCCGGGTTGGTCTTGGGCAGCAGGTAGTCGAACTTTTCGGCCAGGTGGATCAGGATCGCGCCGCCTTCGAAGACGCGGAACGGGGTCTCGCCCGAACGGTCCTGCAGGGCGGGGATCTTGCCGTTGGGGTTGAGCGCGGTGAAGCCGCTTCCGAACTGGTCGCCGGCGCCGATGTTGATCTTCCACGCGTCGTATTCGGCACCCGCGAAGCCTGCTTCCAGCAGCTCTTCGAACATGATCGTCACCTTCACCCCGTTGGGCGTGCCAAGCGAATAGAGCTGGAACGGATGTTCGCCCACAGGCAGCTCGGCTTCGTGGCGCGCACCCGCGGTGGGGCGGTTGATGCCGGAAAAGGCACCGCCGCTTTCGGTGGGCTGCCAGACGGCGGGGGGAGTGTAGGTTGGATCGGACATCCGTGGCTCCTGTTGCAAATGCTTGGGCCGCTAGATGGAATGATCGTGTGTGAACGGCAAGCAAGGGAATGTTTGACCTGCCTGAAGGCGGGGTTTTAGCAGCAGGCAATTCTGTTCGACAATGCTCGTAAGATGGCGCAGCGTCGAGTGGGGTCGTTCTGCGGGCGGGTACTTCCGCCGCTTTCTGGGGGAGGGGAATTATGGACGCTCGCGCACTTGGCCAGTATTTCGAGAATCCAGACACGCTGTTTCAACTCGTGAACAACACTGCGGTGTGCATGGTTGCCTGCAACGCGTTGAACCGGACCGGGGTGATATCCCGCTTGCTCGAAGGCCCTGCCGATACTGCGGTGCTGGCAGCAAGTTGCCAGGTGCCGGCCGACCGGCTGGCGCGTCTGCTCGATTATCTGACCGCCCATGAAATTATCGAGAAGGCTGCGGACGGCACATACAGCGCTAACGCGCGTACGCAGGTCATGCACGACGCGCGCGACTACCTTGTGAGCACGGAATTAGGCGCCAAGGCTGGCAGCAAGATGCATGAATCGTTGAAAGGGGATGGCACACCCTTCGAACACTTCTTCGGACAGCCTGTCTTCGAGTACTTCTCCAGCAATCCCGATGCCGCCGCCAGTTTTGGTGGGTTCATGGGGTGGATGACCCGGCGCGTGCAGCGCTTCCTGTTTGCCGAACACCGGTTCGAACCGTTTTCGACTGTTGTGGATATCGGTGGCAGCATGGGGGACCTATTGCTGGCGATCTTGGAGGAATATCCGGGCACCAACGGTATTCTTTTTGATCTTCCGGCCACAGCCGAAATCGCGCGCGCGCAAGTCGCGGAATCACCGCTGGCAGATCGCGTCGAAGTCGTCGGTGGTAGTTTCTTCGAAGAGGTTCCAACCGCCGATCTCTACACGCTCAAGCAAATCCTTCACGACTGGAATGACGAAGAGTGCCGGCACATTCTTTCCACCATCCGCAAGGCCATTGTGCCGGGCGGCAGGCTGGCGGTGATTGACCATATCGTATCGGACGTGCCGACGCCAAACGAGGCGCAATCAACCGACATTGCCATGATGATCTGGGACACCGGCCGCGAACGGCGGCTTGCGGAGTTCGAGGCGCTGTTCGCGGCCAGCGGCTACCGGCTCGACCGCATGACGCGCAACCCGGCGGGGCACAGCGTGATTGAGGCGGTCCCGGTATGAGGCGCGCGGCAGTCGTCCTGCTCGCGATGTTGGCCGCCGCCCCGGTCACTTTCCCGGCACAGGCGCAGGAGGGTGAGGGCGAACCTGTCGAGGCCTGCACCCCCGCCAACGCGGAGCGGGTGACCATCGCGCAGCTGGAGGCGGATTTCCGCCAACTGGCTGGTCGCTGCATCACTGTCTACGGGCTGCACGCCTTCGGCCGCTATGCGACGCAGAACGGGTTCTATCCCGATGCCGAGGCGGCGCTGCGCGGTGCGCACATGCTGGTGATCAACTACCACAACGAGGCCGACGAACACGCCCGGCACCCGCCGCGCTGGGAGGAGGTTACGGGCCGGTTCGGCTCCTGCGTGCTGCAGTACGAGTGGCTCTATGCCGAGATGGAGCGCAACCCGAACATCCTCCCGATGCTGGGCGGGCTGTGCCATTACACGCTGGATGCGCACTACATCGTGCCGGTGGTCTATGCGCCGGCGGGCGGCCCACCGGTAACGCGACTGCGCCTCGAGGATACGTCGGCCGAGGAGCGCGCCTTCGAACCGGTCGACATCACGGAAAACAGCGAGTTCGCGGGGCGCACCACCTTCGAGCAGCTGCTGCACATTCTCTCCTTTCGCAATTTCGAGGACTACATTCGCCTGCACGATCCCGTTCGCGCGGAAGAGCTGGAAGACCTGACGCCGCTGGACCTCGATCCACACGAGCTCGACGAACTGGCCGACATGACCCTGCGATTCGAGAATGCGCGGGACACCTGGCGCGGTTTTGCGGGCGACCGCGATCCGCGCCTGTTCGTGCTGCGCAGCGTCGCCGCCGACGAGAACGAGGATGGCACCGTGTCGGTCCACATCGAGGACCTCGAGGAAGAATCGGACCGTACCTTCTGCGTGCTGCGGGAGGGGCAGGAAATCGATGCCTTCCCGGTGCGGTGGGCAGATATCGATAACCAGCCCTCGCGGCCCTATTTCTGCGCCAGGGTAATGGATGCGATCAGCCGCAGCGGTGAGCCTCCGCGGATCGAGGTTCCATATGCCGTTACAGGATTTCCGGAAGCCGCCGAATAGTCACCGCAGACCCAGATTGCCAAAGGCCTTTCGCGCGGGCATAACCCGATGCGGGTCGTGCCAATCGCGAGACAGGGGGGTCTTATCGCGGGCACACAGTCGGACGGCAGCTTCATTCTGGCGGAATCGCGCAAGTTGCGCCTGTTCACGCTGTTTATCCTCTATGTCGCGCAGGGCGTGCCCATCGGGCTGTTCTGGACCGCGATCCCGGCCTGGATGGCCGCCAACGGTGCGTCGGCGGCCGACGTCGGCTACGTCCTCGGACTGACCGCGCTGCCGTGGACGCTGAAGCTGGTGAACGGCTTCATCATGGACCGCTACACCTTCCTCGCCATGGGCCGCCGCCGCGCCTGGATCGCAGGGGCGCAATGCGTGATGATCGCGTTGCTGCTGGTCTGTGCCTTCGTCCAGCCGGGCGTGAAGGATGTGCTGCTGCTGGGGCTGGCAGGCTTTGCCGTCAACATGGCCACCACCTTCCAGGACGTGGCCGTGGACGGCCTCGCTGTCGACATCATGGAGGAGGACGAACGCGCCCGCGCCAGCGGGATGATGTTCGGCGGGCAATATATCGGTATTGCCGCTGCCACGGGAATTACCGGCCTTGCCATTGCCACGATGGGCCCTGCGGCGGGCTATCTGCTGGCGGCGAGCTTTATCGCGATCATCACGGCCTACGTGCTGTTCCTGCGTGAACGGCCTGGCGAGCGACGCCTGCCCTGGGGCGAGGGAAAGGTGCACCAGCGAAATCGCGAAATCCATCTCGGGGCATGGCTGCCGATCCTCAAGAACACCTTCAAGTCGATGCTGCTGCCAGTCAGCCTGCTATGGCTGCCGGTGCTCCTGGTGCGCGGGTTCCACTACGGCATGTTCAACGCCGTCATGCCGATGATCGGCGCGAACGACGTCGGCTGGGACGAGGCGGCGATCACCTCGACGGCGGGGACGGCACAGCTGCTCGCCGGTGTCATCGGCCTGGCGCTGGGCGGCTGGCTGGGCGACCGGTTCGGCGCCAAGCGCACCACCATCACCTTCTTCGCGCTCTACATGGCCTTCAGCGCATCCATGCTGCTGATGCAGGACATGTGGGGTGATACCCGCGTCTTCATCTACTTCGTTTACACGTGGTACGCGCTCGACATCCTGATCACCGTGGCGGCGCTGCCGATCTCCATGCGGCTGAGCAATCCCAAGGTCGCGGCGACGCAGTTCACGCTTTACATGGCCTGTTCCAACTTCGGCATTTCGATCGGGGCCTGGGTGTTCAGTCTGTCTGACAGCCTTGGCGGCCTGCCGACGATGTTCATGCTGGTGCTGGGCCTGCACGGCGTGGGCCTGCTGGTGATGCTGATGGTGAAGTTCCCGCGCCGGGCCGGGTACAAGTTGACCGCCAAGCTGGCCGAGGCACCGGGGCCGGCACCGCGGGTGAATTAGCGAGGCAGCGCTTCAGCCGATCCGCAGCAGGTCTGCCGAGACCGTGCCCGGACGCCGGAGGATCGTTTCGAGCAGTGCCACGCGGTAGGCGCACCTGGTTGCCGCGTCGCCCTGGTTCTGGGCGGCCTGGTCGAACTGCGCTTGCGAGAGACCGGCGCGGTCCATCACTTCCTGCACGACATTACCCGGGATCGATGCCCTCAACGGGAAGTCGGGCGGATCGTCCTGCAGCAGGCGCGCCATGAGCACCTGCCGCGCGAGATCGCGCCCTTCGACAGTCAGCTCGGCATCGCCTTCGAAGGCATCCTGCCCGCCGTACCAAATGCCGGGAGCGGCACAGGCCTCTACCCCTTCATTGTCACGCAGCCAGCGGATCAGGTTCAGCTCATGCTGCTTGATCGACACCAGGTCGCCAAACTCCGCGTTGGCGGCCGCCTGCAGGACACGGCGGCGTAGGTCACTGCGCGCGAGTGACAAGGCGTTGTCGGCGGAAAGACCCATATCCTCCAGGCGCATCAGCTCCTCGGCAAAGGCAGGTGCCTGTATCTGCACCGTGGACAGGTCGACAGCCGGGCCGAACAGCACGTCGATCACCTCCTGCTGCTGCGCCTCGCTCCAGCCCGCCGGGATAGCCTGGCTGGTGACGATGGGCGGCGCGCTATAGGTAGCTTGGGGTGAGCTGTCGGAAATCGCCGCGCCGATGCGGAACAGGAAGACCAGCCCGATCACCACCAGCAAGGCCCATTTCCACGGGCTGCCCACCTCGTCCGGCTCGACGTAGGAGGCCACCCGCTCGCCATCGAGGTATGCTTCCAGCTCGGGGTAGTTCTCGCGCATGTAGACCAGCAGGTCGGTCACGTGCTTGATGTTGGCACCCTGCCACGGCAGCTTCGATCGCGGCCCCGGCTTGCGCAATTCGACATAGGCGTGGTGCCACTCGTGGTCGGGCTGCTCCAGCTCCTTGAGGAAGGTCAGCGCGTGCAATCGGGCGTTGAGGAAGGCCACGGGGGCATATTCGTCGATGCGTCCGGCGTCGCGGTCCCAGCCGAAGGCGGCCACGGCATCTTCCACCAGCGGGCCGGTGCGCGGCCAGCCGCTGGCGAGGTAATGCGCCAGCCAGTCCTCGATCCCGCCCTGCTTGTCGATTACGGCGCCCTGCGCATCGGCAAAGATCGCCTGCATCAGCCCGGCGGCTTCCTCGTACTCCTCCGCCGTCAGCGGGTCTTCGGTGAATTCTCCGCCGGGGAAGAGGATTTCGAGGAAGCGGCCGGGCTTGGGGTCGTGCGGCTCCCTGACACCGGCATCGGTGTCGTCGAGCGGGGGCACAGGGGCGGCAGGTCCGGCATCGGACGAAGTGACTTCATTGAGATCAACGGCCCCCAAGATCTGGGCGTCGCCGAAGAAATCTTCGGCTTCAAACCCGCCTTCCTCGGCGCGGCCTTCCTTGGCCAGCCACAGGGCTTCCTCGCGGGCCTGGCGCAGCCGGGTAAACCCGGCGACGTCCTCGTCCGGGTTGATGGCCTTCAGCTTGGCGGCATAGGCGGAGCGGATGGCCTTGCGGTCATTGGTCGGCTCGATCCCCAGCGCGCCCCAGGGGAAGCGGGCGGTCATAGCGGGCTGTGGCCGTCGATTTCGTCGAGCACGGCGGCGAACTGATCGCGCGCCTCGGCGATGGCGCGCGGTTCCTGCGCCTCGATCACCGATTCGAACTGCAGGATCATCTGCCCGATCTGGTCGCGCATGGGGCCGGAGAAGCTTTCGTACATGCGCTCCGCGCGCGCCACCAGGGCGACATTCTCGGCCTCGTCGCGCGGGTGGACCTTGAGCTTTTCCAGCTCCTTGCGGCGCTTCTCGAAGCTTGCCTTGTCCTTGCGGTCTTCCTCGTCGGCGATCACCAGGTTCTTGCGCAGGTCGGTCTCGGGCACATGGGCGTCGACTTCCAGCAGGCCGCTGCTGTCGTAGGTGAAGCGCACGCGCACTTCCTTGCCCGCCGGTCCCTTGGGCACCGGGATATCCAGCTCGCCCAGCAGCACGTTGTCGCGCACCAGCCGGGCTTCGCCCTGGTAGACCTCCAGTTTCACGCTCGGCTGGTTTTCGTGCATGGTGGAAAAGCTCTGCTCGCGGCTGACCGGCACGGGGGTGTTGCGCTGGATGATGGGCGAGAACAGCCCGTCGTGGATGCGTCCGGTGCGGTCACGCTCGGCGACGTTGATGCCCATGGTGAAGGGGGCAACGTCGGAAATGCGGATTTCCTCCAGCCCTTCGCCGCTGGCGAGCAGCCCGGCCTGGATCGCCGCGCCCAGCGCCACGGCGTGGTCGGGGTGGACATTGGCATTGGGGAAGCGGCCGAACATGCGGGTGATCGCCTTGCGCACCACCGGCATGCGGGTGGCGCCGCCCACCAGCACGATATCGCTCAGTTCGTCCGACTGGATGCCGCAGTCGCGCATGGCGCGCACCACCGGCTCGCGCAGGCGCGCGATCAGCGGGGCACAGGCTTCCTCGAAAGCCTCGGTGGTGACCGAGGTCTCGAACGGCTGGCCGTTCAGGGTGAGACTGAACTTGGCGGCATCGGACTCCGTCAGCGCGCGGCGGCATTTCTCTGCTGCCAGCGTCAGCAGGGCTTCGCGCTTGTCGGCGGCCATGTGCTGCAGGGCGCTTTCGGCCTCGTCGCCCAGCGCGGGCCGGGCGATCTTCACCAGCATGGAATTGAAGTCGTCGCCGCCCAGCCGGTTGTCGCCCGCGCTGGCACGCACTTCCACGATGCCGTCGAACATCTCCACGATGGAGACGTCGAAGGTGCCGCCGCCAAGGTCGAAGACGAGGAAGGGTTCGCGGTCGCCGCGGTCCTGCAGGCCGAAGGCGAGGGCGGCGGCGGTGGGTTCGTTGATCAGGCGGCGCACTTCCAGCCCTGCCAGCTCGCCCGCGCGGCGGGTGGCCTTGCGCTGCTTGTCGTTGAAATAGGCGGGCACGGTGATCACCGCCTCGGTCGGGCGCGTGCCCGTGGCGGCTTCCACGTCGTCCACCAGCGCGCGCAGCACCATGGCCGAGAGGTCTTCCGCGCGCCACTTGCCGCGCTTGCTGCCCAGCGCGGTGATGTGTTCGGTGCCGATATAGCGCTTAAAGCTGGTGGCCGTTTCCGACGGCTGCGTCGCCAGCCGGTCCAGCGCGGCTTGCCCGACCCATGACTGCCCGCCCTTGTCGACCGATACGGCAGAGGGCGTCAGCACCTTGGACAGTGCGTTTTCGATGAGGTCGGCGTCCCCGTCACGCCAGATGGCAACGGCACTGTTGGTGGTGCCCAGATCGATCCCGATCAGCATGGAAATCCCTGAATAATCCTTGGCCTGACTGTTTAGCCCATTGGTCTGCGGCCACAAGCGGGTTCGTAAGACCCTGCGCCGTGTCACATGGATGACGCGGGACTGTAATCGAGTCTTCAACCCGTCATATTGCTGCTGTTGGGCAGGTAGCCATGTCGCGCACCGCCCTTCTTGCATCCTGCCTGGCCCCAACGCTTTTCGGCGTGGCTCTCCCTGTCACCGCTCATGCTGGCGAGTTGTCGGGCGTCGTGCGCGATTCGGTGGCCCAGCCGGTAGCCGGGGCCACGGTCGAAGTGCCCGAACTGGGCCTCGTCACGCAGACCGATACCGATGGCCGCTACAGCTTCGCCGACGTCGCGGCAGGCGAACACCGCATCGCCGTGGAGCAGGTCGAGGGCGCACTCCAGTTCGCTTCGGTCACGGTTCCGGAACAGGGCACGGCGACGCGCAATGTCTTCCTCTACCCGCGCCGCGTGGTGGAAGAGGCCGCAACCGGCGTGAACCCGCTGGAGACCATGCTGCTCGACGTGCTGGCCGCACAGGCATGGGAAGAAGCCAGCGAGATGACCGCTGCCGATGCCGGCGAAGCGGTCAACTGGCAGTGGCGCGACCTCGACGGCTGAGCCGCCGTCACTCAGTCCAGGAAATCCATGTCCTCGAACCAGGCGGCCTGGCCATGCAAACCGCCATTCTCGTCGCGGATATTCCAGATCACCGCGTCGTTGATGCGGAAGCGCGAGCCGTCGGCAGCGATCCGCACGCCGGAATAGCCGGTCACCACGTCATCCGCTTCCAGCCTGGCCAGCATGGCGGCGCGTTCGTCCTGGTGTTCGGGTTCGGCGGACTGCTGCGAGGGCATGCCGACAAAGGCTCCGGCGCGCATCTTGAACAGGGTGAGCGCGCAAGCATTGCCGTAGCAGAACAGCGGATCGTCTTCGGTGCCGTGGGCCACAACTGCGGCGGGGTTGTGCCACAGCTCGTCACTACTTGCAGCCAGCGGTTGGCCTACAAGTCGTTCATAGCTGGAAAGCAGCAAGTCGAGCCGGTCTCCGGCACAATCTTCGACAATTTTCTGATCGGGCGCACTCATATTCTTACGCGTTAGACAGGACTTTCCGGCTTCGCTAGATCGTTTTGCGGACTGACAAAGGATTTCCCATGCGCCGCGCACTTATCGCTCTTTCGCTTGCCACTGCCCCGATTGCCCTGATCACGGCCTGCACGGCCGATACCGAAGAGGTCAGCGGCGAATACGACATGCTCGCCAGCCGCGCCTCGATTGCGGATGTCGAGATGGCGCCCGACACGAGCTACCTCACCGACGAGGAGAAGCAGGTGGTCAACCTGCTGATCGAAGCATCGGGTTACATGGACGAGATCTACCTGCGCCAGCGCGGGGCGAACCTGCCCGAACTGCGCGCCGAGATCGAAGCGGGCGGCGATGCCGACATGCTCGACATGTTCGACCGCCATTTCGGCCCATGGGATTCGGTCGCGGACAACCACCCGTTCTACGGCGACACCGAATGGCCCGAAGGCGCGGGCTTCTATCCTGCCGACCTGACGCGCGAGGAATTCGACGCCTACCTGGAGGCCCACCCGGACGAGGCCGAGGCGCTGATGAGCCCCTATACGGTTGTGCGCCGTGAAGGCGACGGCTTCGTCGCCATTCCCTACTCGGTCGAATATGCCGAGTTCCTCGAACCCGCCGCCGCGCTGCTGCGCGAGGCCGCCGAGATCACCACCAACGAGAGCCTCAAGCGCTTCCTCACCCTGCGCGCCGAGAGCTTCCTGACCGACGACTATTTCGAAAGCGAAATGGCCTGGATGGACCTCGAAGATACCCCCATCGAGATCGCCATCGGCCCCTACGAGGTCTACACTGATCGCCTCTACGGCACCAAGACCGCCTTCGAGTCCTTCGTCACCCTGCGCAATCCCGAGGAAAGCGCCGCGCTGGATCGCTATGTCGGCTACCTGCGCGACATGGAGGGCAACCTGCCGATCCCGGAGGAGCACCACAATTTCGCCCGCGGCTTCGAAAGCCCCATCGCGGTGGCGGACCAGGTCCACGGCGGCGGCGACAACGTGCCCGGCGTGCAGACCATCGCCTTCAACCTGCCCAATGACGAGCGCGTGCGCGAAGCCAAGGGCGCGAAGAAGGTGATCCTCGCCAACGTGCTGGGCGCCAAGTTCGACATGATCCTCGATCCCATCGCCGACGTGGTGCTGTCGCAGGAACAGGCCGCGCTGGTCAGCCGCAAGTACATGCAGCTGTTCACCCTGTTCCACGAACTCAGCCACTCGCTGGGCCCGGGCACGATCACCATCGACGGCCGCGAGACGACGGTGAACGAGGAACTGCGCGAGCAGTATTCGGCGCTGGAAGAGAGCAAGGCCGATGTCATGGGCATCTACAACCTGCTCTACATGATGGAGCGCGGCGAACTGCCCGAAAGCGAGAAGAGCGAACTGCTGGCGACCTATGTCGCGGGCCTGTTCCGCTCGATGCGTTTCGGCATCGAGGAGGCGCACGGCAAGGGCGCGGCGGCGCAGTACGGCTATCTGCTCGAATACGGCGCCTACGCCTGGGACGAGGACGCCGGCCACTTCGTGATCGACGAGGATCGGCTGGTGTCCGGCATCACCGAACTGCTGCGCACCGAACTGATGCTGCAGGCGACCGGCGACTACGACGGTACGATTGCCTTCTTCGAACAGTATGCCCACCTCGACGAACACGCCGAGGCGGTGATTGCCGAGATGGACCACATCCCGGTCGATATCCGGCCGATCTATCCGGACAGCATCTGACATGAAGGCCTTCGTCCTTTCCGGCTACGGCGGAGCGGACAAGGCCGCCTTGCAGGACGTTGCACGGCCTGAACCCGGTCCCGGCGAAGTGCTGGTGCGGGTGGCCGCGGCAGGGCTCAATCCGGTCGACTTCAAGACGCGCGAGGGCATGCTCAAGGTCGTCCAGCGCTATCCGCTGCCCACTGTCATGGGCAACGAGCTGGCGGGTACGGTCGAGGCGTGCGGCGCCGGGGCGGGACGCTTTGCCGTGGGCCAGCGGGTCTTCGCGCGCGTCGGCAAGGAACGGATGGGGGCTTTCGCGGAATATGCCGTGGTTGCCGAAGAGCACCTCGCTGCCATTCCGGAGGAGCTGGACTTCGTGCAGGCTGCGGCAGTGCCGCTCGCGGGACTGACCGCGCTACAGGCACTGCGCGACGAGCTGGGCGTCGGGCCGGGTTTCCGCGTCCTCATCACCGGCGGCGCGGGCGGGGTGGGCACTTTCGCGATCCAGATTGCCAAGGCACTCGGCGCGCATGTGGTCACCACCGCCAGCCCGCGCGGTCGCGAGCTGGTCGAAAGCCTCGGCGCGGACGAAGTGGTCGACTACACCCGGTACAAGTTCGAAGACGTGATCGAGCCGGTCGACGGAGCCTTCGACCTGATCGGTGGCGAGACGCTTAGCCGCGCTTTCGGAATCGTGAAACGGGGCGGCCGCGTGGTCTCGGTCGCCGGGATGCCCGAACCACGCACCGCCCGGCTGGACCTTGGGCGCGGGTTCGGCCTCGCCGCGCTGTTCTGGGTGGCCAGCTTCACATTCCGCATGCAGGCAAGGAAGGCAGGCGTCGACTACCGCTACCTGTTCATGCACCCCAGCGGGGCAGAACTGGCCGAACTCGCCGCCATGGCGAGCGAGGGCAAGCTGCGCCCGGTGATCGACAGCACCTTCCCGTTCGATCGGATTGGCGAAGCCATGGCCGTGCTCGAAGCGGGGCACGCCAAGGGCAAGATTGTCGTGACGATGGAAGGGCGATAGCCGGGCCTCGAGGCGAGACACCGTGCACAGGGGGCTTCTCGCCTGCTAGGCCTTGTCCTTCCAGCCCCATGCCAGGTGGCAGGGAAGGATATTCAGCCATTCGAAGCCACTTTCGACCCGGTCGAAGTGCTGTTCCGACAGGTCGTGGGCCGTCTTGCTGAACTGGTAGGTCAGGAAGGCGCCGCCCGGGCTGATCGCACGTTGGGTGGCGGCGGCGATGCGGCCGCCCATGCCGTCCGGGAGGGTGGAGAATGGCAGGCCCGAAAGGATGTAATCC
This sequence comes from Aurantiacibacter gilvus, assembly GCF_038289935.1. Taxonomy (NCBI): domain Bacteria; kingdom Pseudomonadati; phylum Pseudomonadota; class Alphaproteobacteria; order Sphingomonadales; family Erythrobacteraceae; genus Aurantiacibacter; species Aurantiacibacter gilvus. The sequence goes on along the minus strand of NZ_JBBYHV010000001.1, from coordinate 1,764,952 downwards.
GCCTGGTCGTGACCATGCTCGCGAATGATCTCTTCCACATCTTCTGCCGATCCATGAACGGCGATGAAGCGGCTGTCGTGGATGGTGCGATTGAGGTAGTCGATGAACAGCTTGTTGGTATCGATCACGATCAGCGTGCCGTCACGCCGCAACTGGTCGAGCACCGGGCGGCAGAAGGTGCCGACGCCGGGACCATATTCGACGAACAGCCGGCAGCGGTCCCAGTCGACGGGGCCGAGCATCTTCCTGATCGTGAAGCCGGAGGAAGGAATGATCGAGCCGACCATCACCGGATGCTCGACGAAACCCTGGACGAAGACACCCCAAGCCCCGAAAAACTCTCGCAGTTTTCGCTTCCAGCGGGTCGATTTGCGTTCCTGCGTAAGCTCTTGAGACGCCATATTGGATCAGTATTCCCTGCCATGCCCCCGAGCATGAGGACCAACTGCTTAGGCGCGGAGTCGCAAATCCGCTGCACATTTGCAAGGACTTGGCGTCGGATCATCGACAGGCCGCAAAGCCGCAGGCCAGCTGGCGCCCCGGTCATGGCGCTGGACAGGGTTCAAGGCGGCCCACATTGGCGCCAAACGCTCTCTGGCCCCGCTGCCAACGGGGCGCTAAAGGGCGGCGCATGAGCAGCCCATCCCCGATCAGCAATGCGCCCATCCGCGTTGCCGCGCTCTACCGTTTCGCCACCTTTGACGATCCGGCCGCCCTGCGTGAGCCGCTGCTGGCAGCATGCCGGAAGAACCATATCCGGGGTACGCTGCTGCTGGCGAGAGAAGGCATCAACGGCACCATCGCCGGGTCGCACGACGGGATCGCGCGGGTACTGGATCACATTCGCCTCCTGCCCGGTTGCGAGCAAATCGAGGTGAAGTTCTCTGGCGCCGTTGAGATGCCCTTCCACCGCATGAAGGTGCGGCTGAAGCGCGAGATCGTCACCATGGGGCAGGGCGACCTCGATCCGGCGCACAATGCGGGCACCTATGTCGATCCGCAGGACTGGAACGGCCTGATCGCCGATCCCGACACCATCGTGATCGACACGCGCAACGATTACGAAGTGGCCATCGGCACCTTCGCGCGCGCCATCGACCCCAAGACGCCCAGCTTCCGCGACTTCCCCGACTGGTTCCGCACCGAGCGCGAACGTCTGCTGGGGGAGGGCAAGCAGCCGAAGGTCGCGATGTTCTGCACCGGCGGCATCCGCTGCGAGAAGTCCACGGCCTTCCTCAGGGCGGAGGGGGTGGAAGAGGTATTCCACCTCAACGGCGGCATCCTGAAATACCTTGAGACCGTGCCCGAAGAGCAAAGCATGTGGCGCGGCGAGTGTTTCGTGTTCGACCAGCGCGTGAGCGTGGGCCACGGGCTGGCTTTGGGCAGCTATGGCCTGTGCTTCGCCTGCCGCCGCCCGGTGAGCGCGGACGACATGGCGTCCCCGCTCTACGAGGAAGGCGTCAGCTGCCCCGCCTGCTACGAAGAGCGCACCGACGAACAGCGCGCCGCCTATCGCGAACGCCAGAAGCAGGAAGAACTTGCGGCTGTGGCGGGGCGTGCCCACGTGGGCGCGGTACTGCCCTCGCACGCCTCGAAGGACGATGACGACGACTGACCGCATCCTCTACAGCTTTCGCCGCTGCCCCTATGCCATGCGCGCGCGGCTGGCGCTGGTGGTGAGCGGGACGGCCTGCGAGCTGCGCGAGGTCAAGCTGGCGGACAAGCCGCAGGCCATGCTGGAAGCCTCGCCCAAGGGTACGGTGCCGGTGCTGGTGCTGGCAGATGGTCCAGGTGATGGCCTGGTGATCGAGGAAAGCCTGGAAGTCATGCGCTGGGCGCTGGCGAGGAACGACCCCGAAGGCTGGCTGGAGCGCGACGATCCGGCGCTGGTCGCGCAGAGCGATGGTCCCTTCAAGCGCGCGCTCGACCGCTACAAGTATCCCAACCGCTACGACGACTGCGACCCGCTGCCCCATCGAGCGGCGGGTCTGGAGTTCCTGCAACGGCTGGATGCGCGTATCGGCGGGCAGGGGCAATTGTGCGGAGACAGGCGCGGGCTGGCCGATGCCGCGATCTTTCCCTTCGTCCGGCAATTCGCCAACCATGATCGGCAATGGTTCGACGCGCAGGACTTGCCGCACGTCCACAAATGGCTTGCAGGCCACCTGGAATCGCCGCTGTTCAGGACGGTGATGCAGCGCGAAAAGCCATGGCAGCCGGGCGATGCGCCTGTTGCCATTGCGCTGTGACTACTTGCCGAGATACTGCCAGACCGTATCCCACGAACCCAGGCCGAAGAAGATCCGCCCGGCCATCATCGACACCAGCAGGATCAGCAGCGTGCCCCATACGGCCAGTATGGTGCCGGTCATGCGCCAGTTCTTGGGCGGCAGGCCCTGCAGCAGGAAGGTGGCGATCCCGGCCACGTTGACGCAGACCAGGTTCACCATGAACAGGAAGAGGGCATTGCCGCCCGCTGCCACGAGCCCGGCTCCGAAGTAAATGCCCGTCGCTGCCAGTGGCGGCACCAGCGCAACCGCGATCATCACGCCAACCAGTGCGGCCGACGCACCGCGGCTGAAGGCCAGCACGCCTGCTGCACCGCAAGCCAGTGCCAGGGCGACGTCGGCGAGTTGCACCAGCGTGCGATTGCGCAATTCGTCCACCAGCGGATCGATTTCCAGAAACAGGCCCAGCACCCATCCCGCCGCCACGCAAGCCAGGCAGCCGATCGCCAGTGTCCGCGCGGCGCGCAGGCCCAGCTTCAGGTTGCCCACCGTTGCTGCCAGCGCCATGCCCACTGTCGGGCCCAGCAGCGGGGCGATGATCATCGCCCCGATCACCACCGCAGTCTGTCCGCTGCGCATGCCGAGGCCGGCAATCACGGCGGAAAGCGTTGCGGTGAGCAGGTACGACGGGGTGAGTTGCAGGCTCGCCTCGATGTCGTCGTAGATCTCGTCCGTGCTCAGCCGGTCGCGGCTGAAATAGCGTTCGAGCGCGCTCGGCGGGGCCAGGCCCTCCGGCAGTGGCAACTCGGATTCAGGCGTCTCTTCGATCGAGGGTATGACCGCCTCGAGCAATTCGACATGGGCGGTGAAGCCGGGGACCTTGGCGAAGCTCTTTTCCAGGTCGTCCAGCAGCCGCTCGGTATAGCGCTGCTGGACGAGGCAGGTGTACTTCTCCTGTCCGCCCGGGACCGTCTCGCGCCAGAACCGGCGGCTGTGCCGCGCCAGGATGGTCTCCAGCTGCCGGATGCGATCTTCGGGCAGGTAAATCTGGACCTTGCGGGCCGCCATGCGCTTCTCACCCCATATGCGTCGGGGTGAGCATGTGCGATTACGCGGTCTTGGGCAAGAAGCGCGGATTGCGCAGCAGGGCGGCGCTCACCAGCGGCACGACCAGCACCACAGGTGCGATCTCGGTCCAGGTAAGCGGCATCCGGTAGAACGGATTCGAGTACTTCTCGACCAGTTCCGCCGACTCTGCCTCGGCCGCCGCGATTTCCGCCGCGCTGGCGCCTGCAGCGCGCAAGTCATCGACGTAGCCGGCCATGTAGTCGGCGATGAAGTTGCTGTCGCTGATGGCGAGGTAGGCTTCCCATCCCAGCACGTAGAACAGCGATGCGACCATGGTCATGCCGAGCGCGAGCCAGAAGGCGGGCCAAAAGCGGATCACGCCGCCAAGCTCCACGTCGCGATATCGTTTCACTCCGACGAAGGCGATGCCGAGCGCGATAAACATGGTGAGGTAGCCGACAACCATGCCCCATTCGGTCGAAGGGGCTCCGGCGATGAATGAGCTGAGGAAAACAAGCTCGAGAACGAGGCCTGCGATAACTCCGTAGGTAAGTATCAAGCGTGTCTGGGTCATGGATTGCCTCCCTTGGTGGTGGCACATGGCTGCCACCGGCCCCTTGCCGGCACTATCGCCCAGATGGGTGATTTGGGCAAAATAACCCGAACTTACGGCAGCAATCGCAACTCGCGTGCCTTGGCGATGGCCTCTGTCCGGTTGCTCGCGCCCAGCTTCTCGAACAGGCGGGCGACATGGGTCTTCACCGTGTTGGGAGAGATGTCGAGCCTGCGTGCGATCACCTTGTTCGCCGCCCCTTGCGCCAGCAGGTCGAGCACCTCGGTCTCGCGCGGGGAGATGCCGAGGCTGGCAAGGGCGCGTTCGTTGCGGACGAACGTGGCGGGGCGGCGACGCGGCGTCAGGCGGACGCCCAGCCACAGGCCCAGCGCGGCGAAGATCACCGCGATCGCCAGCACATAGGCCTCGGTCGACCACATGCGGGTGACATGCCGCCAGTCGAGCCAGGCAAGCAGCAGTGAAAGCAGCGCGATCAGCGCACCATAGGCGAGCGCCGCTCGCCACATGGGGCTAGGCCAGCGCGAGCGCATCCCGCCGCCGCCGCACGAGCGGATCGTTGAGGAAGGTGCCGAAGGGAAACAGCCCGGCGATGAAGGTGCGCAGATAGTCGAGGAACGAGAAGCCGTTGCCCGGCAGCAGGGCGATCATCCCGGCGATATAGGCCAGCCAGGCCACGCCGTGGGTCATGCCGACCGGGCGGATCAGGCTGTCATCGCCCATCCAGTACTTCATCGGCATGGCGACCAGGAACAGCGCCAGCGTGGTGACGCCTTCGACCAGCGCGATGGCGCGGAAAAAACGCAGCCGCCTCACAGTCGCACGACCCAGCCGTGCTTGTCCTCCACCGTGCCGCGCTGGATGCCGACGAGCTGTTCGCGCAGCTTGCTGGTCATCTGGCCGGGGCCGCCGGTGCCGATGCTGAACTCGCCATCGCGGCCAGCCACCTTGCCGACTGCCGTCACCACGGCTGCCGTGCCGCAGGCGAAGGTCTCGACCAGCTTGCCGCTTCCTGCATCCTCGCGCCACTGGTCCAGCGAATAGCGCTCCTCGCGCACGTCGAGGCCCTGCTCGCGGGCGAGGGTCATCAGACTGTCGCGGGTGATACCGGGCAGGATCGTGCCGCCCAGCGGCGGGGTGATCATGGAGCCGTCATCGAACACGAAGAACAGGTTCATGCCGCCCAGTTCCTCGATCCACTTGTGTTCTGCCGCGTCGAGGAACACGACCTGGTCGTGCCCCTTTTCAAAGGCTTCGCCGGTCGGGACAAGGCTGGCGGCATAGTTGCCGCCGCACTTGGCCTCGCCCGTGCCGCCGGGGGCCGCGCGGGTATATTCGCTGACCCAGACCGATACCGCCGGGGCGCCCGACTTGAAGTAGTTGCCGGCGGGCGAGAGGATCACGAGGAACTTGTACTTGGTCGCCGGACGCACGCCGAGGAAGTGTTCGTTGGCGAACATGAAGGGGCGGATGTACAGCGAGCCGCCTTCGATCGGGGGGAACCAGTCGGCATCCTTCAGCACCACCTGCTTGCAGGCGTCGATGAACACGTCCTCGGGCAGCTCGGGCATGGCCAGCCGCCGCGCGCTGGCGTTGAAGCGCCGGGCGTTGGCGTCGGGCCGGAACAGCGCCATCGACCCGTCGGACAGGCGGTAGGCCTTCAGCCCTTCGAAGATCTCCTGCGCATAGTGCAGCACGCTGGATGCGGGATGCAGCGGGATGGGCGCACAGGGTCCGATGGTGGCCGAGTGCCAGCCTTCTCCGGTGTCGTAATCGACCATGGCCATGTGGTCGGTAAAGACCTTGCCGAAACCGGGATCGGCAATCAGCGCCTCGCGGTCGGCAGCGGCGACGGGGGCAGGGTGGGGCAGGTGTTCGAATTGCATAGGTCCCGGCGATTAGTAGCGGGCGCGTGACGAGGCAAGAGGATGTCGCGCCGGGCGACCATAGTATTGGCATGGTTGCAGGTTTTTCGCCCGGTTATTCCCCTGCCATGACCATGCTTGCGACGAAGACTTATGGCCTGGCACTGGCCCTGCTGCTGGCAGGATGCGAAATGGCGGAGCCGATCATTGCTGATTTGCCTGAGGAGGAGGCGCTTGCTGGGGAAACGCCCGAGGCCATGCCGGTACCCGCAATGGTCGCGCCAGTTCCTGCGCCAGCCCCCACCTCTGCCGAGCGTCCGGATACCGAACTCACCTGCACCTATCCGGTCGGCAGCGAAGACACGGTAGAAACCCTGCGCGCGCGTTATGGTGATTCCGTGCAGGTGGCCGAACTGGCGGGACCGGAAGGCGAGACCCTGCCGGGTGTCATCCTCTGGCCCGAGGACCCGGAACGCCGCATCGAGGTGGCCTTCACCAGCGAGCGGCGCGACCGGGTCGACTTCGTCCGCGCCAATGCGCCGTCGCTGTGGTCCGTGCGCAACCTGCGCAACGGGGATTCGATCACGCGGGTGCAGGGGATCAACGGCGCACCGTTCGAATTCTACGGTTTCGGCTGGGATGCCGGCGGCAATGTCAGCGACTTCCGCGGCGGCGAATTCGAGCGCATCGGGCCGTGCCGCGTCATCATGGTGCTGGCCTACGACTACCCGGTCAGCCAGCCGCCACGCTCGCTGGTGGGCGACAAGCCGATCATGTCGGATCACCCCGATATCGACGAGCTGCTGGTCTACGTGGACGAGATCGGACTGGCTTTCGATCCGGAATATTGAGGGCGGGCCAATTGGGCCGGGTCAGGATCCGACCAATTCAGCCAGGTGTTGCTGCAACCTGGTGAGCATTTCCTCGCGCTCGGCATAGGAGGACAGGAAAATGCTGTTGCGCCCCATGTTGTCGAAGGTTTCGTTGAGAAACTGCTGGTTCGCGAGCATGCTTCCGACATCGCACACGGGACGCCATTCGTAAGCTTCATTGCTCGGTACCGCAGCAGTTGCCGAATGGTCTGCGTCTGCGGGAACCACGGTCATGCTGATCGCGTCGGGATGACGGCTATAGAGGCGGTAGAGCTCGTTCGTCCGCTCTTCGTGGTTGGAACGCTGGCGTTCGCGAAACAGGATATAGGATCGCAGCATCTGCCGAACCTCTGGATCCTGCAAGCGGTCGAAGCGGCCGGTGTCCATCATCTCGTCAAGGATCGGCAGTTCGTCGGAGGGTTTCCGGTAGACGTGCGAGTAGGCAAGTACTTCGCATTCGACAGCCGTAAGCGGCCGCACCGGCTCCATTGAGAAGATGACCGGTTGCACGCTGTGCAGCGCATCAACCTTGGTTTGCAGGCTGGCGCGTTCCGCACGCACGACCTCGAGCAGGTTGCCGGTCTCTTCATGCAGCCGTTCGAGGATTGCCCTTTCGTCGCGGCGCTCCTGGGCTTCCACGTTCCAGTTGTTCACCTGCAGGCCGAGGAACACACCGACGACCACGACAACGAACTCGACTGTCACCGCGAACCAGTCCTGGCGGCGCAGGTGCTGGCCGAGGCGGCGCAAGAGGAGTTTGTCGGGTCTGGCCTCGGTCATGTCGGGTTTATGGATCACCCTGTCCACCATGCCGAGTCAATTCTGGCCCCGAGGCGGCAGCCCACAAAATGAGAAGGCCAGTCCCACCCTTTCGTGGAACTGGCCTTCGCATGGTCAGCGGTCGTTACACCGCCAACGAAGCCTTACTCGGCGATTTGAAGACTACCGAATATGCTCCGCACGGGTCGTTTCCGACCTCCCTGCTGAACCATGAGACATCGGATCACCTCCTTTCGCGCTGTAAAGCCAGAACTGCCGTTTCACCGGCGTCCAAGACCCGCATGTGTTGCTGGTCTTGATGCCTGTTGTGAATCGCTGAACCGGTTAAAACAAGCCTTGATTAATTCTTTTTCACAGTCAGAATATCCCGTCTGCGTTGGGAGGGAGCCATGGGCTCCTTTTTTTGTTTTTCGAAGGCGCCTCCGCGCCTTCGTCCTCGGCGCTGATCCCTCCACTACGCTGCGCTCCGTTGCGGGGCACCTGCGGGTCGCGCGCGTGCTCGGTCGTGCACTGGTCGCGCACGAGATCAGTGCCAGCTAGCTGACGTGTCGTGGGGCACGGCCCTGAGGTCCGCAAGGGCGACCGCCCGCCCGCAGCGGGCGCGCAGCGCGTCTAGCGAGGACGCTCGCACGGAAGTGCGAGCGAAAAACAACCAATCCTAACTTCTGCAATCCTCGATCACCCGGGTGATTTCCGGATAGGCCGGGACGTAGATCGGCTCGGTGCCGCCCACTTCCACGGCGAAACGGCCCTTGGAGAAGGCGATGGCATCCAGCAGCGGATCGCGCGCATCGACATGGGCCAGCAGCAGCGGGGCAAAGCTGACGGCAGGCTCGGCCAGCAGGGCGCCGGTCTGCGTTTCGGTGCGGATGATCATCGAGGTCTCGCCCTCGCTTGCGCCAATGCGGCTGATGCTGACGCGGCTGGCGAGGATGTCGCAGGCGATGATCAACTGGACGCCGTCTTCTTGGCCCGTCCCGAAAATGGCCGCCGTCTCGGTGGTCTCGGCGACGTAGCGCCAGTCGCCCGGCGTCTGCGCCTCGTCCATCCAGCTGTGGTCCTCGGCCTGTGAGGCTTGCGGCCCGGGAGCGGCAGGCGCTTCGGGTGCGGCGGGCGAGCAGGCGGCGGGCAGGGCCAGCAGGAGCGATCCTGCGGCACCGGCGACGGCAAAGTGGCGGATCAACTGCATGTGTAGAGCACCTGGCTGATGCCGGGGTGGGTGGGATACTGCATGCGTTCTCCTGTCGGCGAGGTGAGCACCACGACTTCGCCCGCGTTGGACATGGCGTGGAAGATGGCGAGGCTGCCTTCGATCTGGGCGGTGAGACCGCCAGCGACCGGCATCATGTCGATCCGCGCGGCTTCCCCGCCGGCGTCGATGCGCCATGCCTCGTCCGCGCTGGCGGCGCGGCCAAGGGTGAGGGTGACTGCGCCGCTGGCGCGGTCGCAATCGATGCGCAGGGCGGGTTCGGCGCCTTCTTCCCCGAAGGCCGCGAAGCCGCCTTCCGCGCTCTGGTTTACCGTCCAGCTGCCGGGCACCAGCGCCGTGCCATCGGGCGCGGCCGTGGGGGTGGGTGCGCTGGTCAGCACCGGTTCGGGCGCTGCGAGCTCATCGGATGTTTCGGCGTCGTCGCTGCTGCCACAGGAGGCCAGCGCGGCGCTTGCGAGGGATACCAGCAGGACATGGCGGAATTGCATGGGTTTATATCCTTTGGGGATTCGATCCATCTGGACGGATTGCCTTTGCCGGTTCTATCGCCTTGCCGATGAACGAGCGCAAGCCATCTCGCCGCCGGATCGACCAGTTGCTCGTGGAGCGCGGCGAAGCGGAAAGCCGCACCCGCGCGCAGGCGCTGGTGATGGCCGGGCTGGTCTTCGGCGGGCCTCCGGGAAAGCTCGAACGGATTGGCAAGCCCGGCCAGCAAGTGCCTGAAGACTGGGCGGTCGAAGTGCGCGGGCGCGATCATCCGTGGGTGGGGCGCGGCGGGGTCAAGCTGGCCCATGCCATCGAGCACTTCGGGCTCGACCCCAAGGGCGCCGTGGCCATGGATATCGGCAGCTCCACCGGCGGCTTTACCGAGGTGCTGCTGCACCACGGGGCGGAGCATGTCTTTGCCGTCGACGTCGGCACCAACCAGCTGGCCTGGAAGCTGCGGCAGGACCCGCGCATCACCGTGCTCGAGCAGACCAATGCCCGCGCGCTGACGCCTCAGATCATCGACCGTCCGTGCAACTGGGTGGTCTGCGATGCCAGCTTCATCGGTCTCGCCAAGGTACTGGAAGTGCCGCTGGCGCTGGCTGCGCCGCAATGCCGCCTGGTGGCGCTGATCAAGCCGCAGTTCGAGGTTGCCAAGAACGAGGTCGGCAAGGGCGGTATCGTCCGCGAACCCGAACTGCGCCAGCGCGTCTGCGACGAGGTCTGCGCCTGGCTGGAGGAGGGCGGCTGGACCATCGAGGGCCTGACCGAAAGCCCGATCACCGGCACCGAGGGCAATGTCGAGTTCCTCGTCAGCGCCTCTCGCGGCTTCGGCCGCGGGGGCTGACAATCTACTCGGCGCATTAGGACTTCGGGACGCTTGCCAGTAGAACAGGCCGCCGTCAGATTGTTTGCCAAGACGAATCACGGAGTTGCTTTCCCGATGAACCGCCTCGCCAGTCCCGCGCAATTGCGCGCCAGCCTGATACGCTGGGCACTGTTCCTCGTGCCCCTGGTGATGCTGCTGGGCTTCCTGTCCGGCCAGCTGAGCGGTAGCGGCGCGGGCAGTCCGTGGTTCCAGGCGCTGGAAAAGCCCGACCTGTTCCCGCCGCCGGCCACCTTCGGCATCGTCTGGACGGCGCTCTATTTCATGATGGGCCTGTCCTTCGCCATGGTCTGCGCGGCCTGGGGATCGCGCCGGCGCGGCTGGGCGGTCTTCTTTTTCATCGTCCAGCTCGCGCTCAACCTCGCCTGGTCGCCCGCCTTCTTCGCGATGCATGACATCATGCTGGCGCAGATCATCATCGTCGCGCTGGACGTGGTGCTGCTGATCACCGTGGTGCTGTTCTTCAAGGTGCGCAAATGGGCGGGCGTGCTGCTGCTGCCCTATCTCGCCTGGGTGCTGTTCGCGACCTTGCTCAACTACCAGTTCCTGCAAGCCAATCCGGACGCCAGCGAGGTCGAGGAGAGCGGAGCAATTCAGAGGATAGAGCTTTAGTTCTTCGCAGCCGCCTCCGCGGCTGCGAAAAACAAACAATCTCGCTTGCCTTCCCGCGCTCCCGCCACCATTCTTTACCCATGCAAAGCGAAAACAAGATCATCTCCGACTTCGTCAAGGTCGCCAACTCCGCCGCAGGTACGCTGGCAGGCATGACGCGTGAAGCGCGTGATGGCGCGCGCGAACGCATGAAGGAAGCCATGGGCGGGCTCGACTTCGTCAGCCGCGAGGAATTCGACGCGGTGAAGGACATGGCCGCCAAGGCGCGCGAGAAGGTCGACGACCTCGAAGCGCGGATCGCCGCGCTGGAAGCCAAGCAGGGCTAACCCCGCCGCTAGATCCGGCTATCGAAGAATTCGCTTGCCAGGTCGTGGTTGGCGAGCCGCTGGCAGCGCGTCATCAGCGCCATCTGGTTCTCCTCGATCGCCCGTTCGCGGCGTCCGCCGGGAGGCATTTCCAGCAGCCCGTTCATCGTCGCGGTGATCTCTTCGAGCTTGTCTTCCTTGCGGTTGATGATCGCGCTCTGCCGGTCCGGATCGACCGCAGCGATTTCGTCGTTCAGCCGGTCTGCAAGGTCGTCGGTGCGCACGACATAGCGGCCATATTGCGAGCAGATGCCAGCCATCGCCCACATTTCCGACAGTAGCTCGACCTGTTGATCCACCGGCGCTCCGTCCTGCGCCAGTGCGGCCGGTGTTGTCATCGATGTTGCAGCCAGCGCCAGTCCGGCGGCAATTGCCCATCCCTTCCGCATGTACCTCTCCCCAGATTGTTGTCGCGGGCAACATAACCCATTGCTTGTAAAGCCGCCAGCTTGCAGAGCCTTGGCCATGCATGTCCGCGCCCCCGCCATCCTCGTTGCCGCCCGCCAGCATGGCGAGACGGCCGTGGTTGCGCGGTTCCTGACCGACGAGTTCGGACTGGTCGCGGGCTATGTCGCGGGCGGGCGCGGGCGCAACCTGCGGCCGGTAATGATCCCCGGCAACGCGGTGGAGGTGCAGCTGTCCGCCAAGTCGGACAGCCAACTGCCCTTCGCCAAGGTCGAGCTCACCGAGAGCCGCGGGCCGTGGCTGGCCGAGCCGCTGCCCGCTGCCGCCATCGGCTGGCTTACCGCGCTGACAGCCGCCGTCTTGCCCGAACGCCAGCCCTATCCGCCACTCTACGAGGCGCTCGGGGGCGCTCTGACGGCGATCTGCCACGCGCCGTCCGCACGGGGCTGGGCCGGGGCGCTGGTCGGCTACGAGATCCTGCTGATGCGCGAGATGGGCTATGGCGGGGCAGACCAGCGGCCCGAAGGCAACATGGAGCAGGTACTGGAGGCGATGGACGCCATCGGCCCTTCGCTGGACCACTACCTGCTTGCCGACCGCGCCGGAGGCGTTATGGCCGCGCGGCAGCGCTTGCGCGAACTGCTTGGACGGATGGCCTGAAGAAGAAGACTGATGAAAATCGCACTATTCCCCGGTGACGGGATCGGACCCGAAATCATGACCGAGGCGCGCCGCGTCCTCGACGCGCTGGGCCTGCCTGGCCTGGTGCTGTTCGCAGGCGACGTGGGCGGTACGGCCTATCGTACGCACGGCCACCCGCTGCCGCCCGAAACGCTGGAAATGGCCAAGGCCGCCGATGCCGTGCTGTTCGGAGCGGTGGGTGATCCCGCCTGCGACAACCTCGAGCGCCACCTGCGTCCCGAGCAGGCCATCCTCGGCCTGCGCAGCCAGCTGGGCCTGTTCGCCAACCTGCGCCCCGCCACCATGTTCCCGGGGCTGGAGGACATGTCCGCACTGCGTCCCGAAGTTGCCAGCCAGATCGACCTGCTGATCGTGCGCGAGCTCAACGGCGACGTCTACTTTGGCGAAAAGGCCATGCGCGTGCTCGATGACGGGCGGCGGCAGGGCTACGACTTCATGTCCTACGCCGAGGACGAGGTGCGCCGCATCGCCCATGTCGCCTTCCGCGCCGCGCAGGGCCGCAGGGGCAAGCTGTGCAGCGTCGACAAGGCCAATGTCCTCGAAACCAGCCAGCTGTGGCGCGACGTGGTGATCGAAACCCACGCGGAATACCCCGATGTCGAGCTCAGCCACATGTATGTCGACAATGCCGCCATGCAGCTGGTGCGCAATCCCGGCCAGTTCGACGTCGTCGTCACCGGCAACCTGTTCGGCGATATCCTGTCCGACCAGGCGAGCATGTGCGTCGGCTCGATCGGCCTGCTCGCCAGCGCCGCGCTTGGCGAACGGCAGACCGAATTCGGCAGCTTCGGCATGTACGAACCGATCCACGGCTCCGCGCCCGATATCGCCGGGCAGGGCAAGGCCAATCCGATGGCCATGATCCTCTCGCTGGCCATGCTGCTGCGCCACTCGCTGGGCCTCGAAGCCGAGGCCGCGCGCATCGAAGCCGCCGTCGGCAAGGCGCTGCAAGACGGCGTGACGGGCGCGGATCTTGGCGGTTCGGCAGGCACCACGGAAGTCGGCGACGCGGTACTGGCGCGGCTGTAAGTGGTGCGGCGGTAACCTTATGGTTAATATTACGCCGTAACCCGCCTGCATGGACATGAGCCTCGACGACCTTCAGACCCGCGCGAATGCCGCTACCCGTCCGCTGGAGCTGGCTGTCGTGCTGCCGACGCTCAACGAGCGCGGCAATATCGCGCCGATGGTCGAACGGCTGGAGCAGGCGCTTGGCCCCTCGGGCTGGGAAGCCGTCTTCGTCGACGACAATTCGCACGATGGCACTGCCGAGGAAGCCCGCCGCATCGGGCAGACCGATCCGCGTATCCGCGTGATCCAGCGCATCGGCCGCCGCGGCCTCGCCAGCGCCGCGATCGAGGGCATGTGCGCCACTGCTGCGCCTTTCGTCGCGGTGATGGATGCCGACCACCAGCACGATCCCGCGCTGCTGAAGGACATGCTCGAAGCGGTGAAATCGGGCGAATACGACCTTGCCTATGCCAGCCGCTTTGCCGTGGGCGGCAATGCCGATGGCCTGTCGAGCAAGGGCCGCGAGAAGGGCAGCCGCGTGGCCAATGCGCTGGCCCGCAAGCTGACCGGCACCGAGCTGACCGACGCCATGAGCGGATTCTTCCTGCTCCGCACCGACCAGCTGCGCAAGCAGGCCGAGAACCTCTCCGGCATCGGTTTCAAGATCATGCTCGACATCCTCGCTACTGCCGAGCCGCGCCTCAAAGTGAAGGAATTCCCCTTGAAGTTCGCCGAACGCCTGACCGGCGAAAGCAAGCTGGACCACGGCGTGGTGCTGGATTTCGCAGCTGGCCTGATCGAACGCTACCTGGGCCGCTGGGTGCCGGTGCGCTTTGCCCTGTTCGGCGTGGTCGGCGGGCTGGGCGTCTTCGTCCACATGGCCGTGCTGGCGGCGATCTACTGGCCCGACGAGGTCGGCTTCGGCCTCGCCCAGGCGACTGCCACCATGGTGGCCATGACTTTCAACTTCTGGCTCAACAACCTGCTGACCTACCGCGACAAGAAGCTGTCGGGCGCGCAGGACATGTTCTGGGGCTGGCTGAAGTTCTGCGGCGCCTGCGCGGCGGGTGCCTTCGCCAATGTCGCGGTGGCGACGCTGCTGGAGCAGAAGGGCCTCGTCTGGTGGGGCGCGGCGCTGGTCGGCGTGGCGATTGCCTCGGTCTGGAACTACGCCCTGTCGAGCAAGTTCGTCTGGGGCCGTTTCCGCCGCTAGGCCGCCTGTCCGCGCCTGCGGATCGACAAAATCGGAACCAATCCCGATTTCCACCCGTTCCTAGGTTCAAGAAGGACGCACACCCCCCGGCGTCTAAAGGTTAGGAGCAAATCATGGAAATCCTTGGACTTCTTGTCCTGCTGCTGGACATCTACGCAATCTACAACGTGCTCGTGAGCGGCTCTTCGCTGCCCGCCAAGGCGCTGTGGTCACTGGGCATCATCGTGCTGCCGGTCATCGGCTTCATCGTGTGGCTCGTGGCTGGTCCGCGTGGCTCGGGCCGCGCTGTCGCCTAAACGACAACGACACTCCAAGACAAAGGCGGCCGGTCCCGAAAGGGGCCGGCCGTTGTCGTTTGGGAGGTTACCGCCAGCCGCCGGTCCAGGCCCACATCAGGAAGTCCTGATCGTCCCCCAGCGGGGCGGCGGTCAGGATCGGGTACCAGAAGGCGAAGAAGCCGACCGCGCCCAGGCAGATGGCCAAGGGCACCATCCGCTCGCCGCGCTGCCACAGGCGTTCGACGGCCAGCGCCAGTGCCGCGCTCAGCGCCATGCCGGCGAGGAAATAGTGGAAGTAGAACTGCACCGCCTTGGGAGCGACCACCCACAGGGCGAGGCTGGCGACATAGAGCACCACCAGCGCGATGCAGTCACTGCGCCGCTGTTTCCAGCCCGCCCAGGCGCACCAGGCGAGGGCGAACAGGCCGAACCACATGGTCGACGGGTTGCCGATCAGCATGATCCCGCGCTGGGCGCCGTCGATCGGCTCGTAAAGATACCAGATGGCCCGGCTGTTGATGACCCAGTCCCACCACTGGCTCTGGTAGGGATGCGGTTCGGGCACCTGCGTCTGCATGGCCAGCATGGTGCGGTGCAGGTCGACCAGCCCCTCCGGCTGGCCGGAATGCACCTGCCAGAAGAGGAAGGGCCAGAAGGTGGCGGCATAGACCAGCAGCGGCACCACGCCGAGCCAGATTGCCGCTTCCCACAGGCTCATGCCGCCCACGGGCCATCCGCGCACCGAGCGCACCGGGCGGCGGCGTCCGGCGTAGAGGCGCGCGGCAAGGAAGGTCAGCCCCGGCAGCACGGCGAGGGGGATGGCGTTCCACTTGCTCGCCATGGCCGCACCCAGCGCCAGGCCCGCAATGGCCAGCCGCCAGCGCGCCGTCTCGTTCTCGCGCACCGCGCCCGCGCACATCCACAGCGCCAGCATCAGGAAGCCCACCATGAACACGTCGAGCATGGCGATGCGCGCGTGGACGAAGAGCAGGAAATTGGTCGCCACGAACAGCCCCGTCAGCAGGCTGGCGGCGCGGGTCTGGCTGGCGAACCACATGCCGCGCATGGTGGCGAACAGCGCCAGCGTGCCGAATAGCACCGACATGATCCGCCAGCCGAAGGGATTGTCGCCGAACAGCGCAATCCCGAGGGCGATCAGCTGCTTGGCCAGCGGTGGGTGCTCGATATTGGTCGCCCAGTCGAGATCCAGCACGGCGCGCGCGGCGGGCAGGTAGTGCACCTCGTCGAAGTAGGCTTCGCTGGGCACGCCGATACGCACCAGGCACAGCACGAGGAAGGCCAGGGCAATGGCGGAATTCCACAGGATCGGGTCGCGGGATTGGTCTGGCGGAACGCTCATGCAGGCCGGGGTTTAGCGCCGCCGCGCCGGTAAGCAATAGGTCCGGTCCAGGATGCCGCCCTTAGCCGCCAGACCGTGCAAACCACTGGACCAACGTGTCGCCAAAGGCACCGACGAACATCGGCGCAGCGCCGCCGTGTATCCATCCATGGTCGTTGACCGGTGTCCTGATGGCGTTTTGCCTGCTTGGTCCTGTTCCCGCGTTTCACCGCTTGCCGTGACGAAAGGCTGTCCGTAGATCGGCACGGCAATGAAGAAAACCACCGGATCCGATCCTTCCGTCACCGCGAAATGGCGTCCTGCCACGCAGGCCGTGCGCGCGGGCACCGCACGCAGCCAGTTCGGCGAAACCAGCGAGGCGTTGTTCCTCACCTCGGGCTATTCCTACGACAGCGCCGAGGAAGTCGCCGCGCGCTTTGCCGGCGAGGCCGAGGGGATGCAGTACTCGCGCTTCAAGAACCCGACGGTCGAGATGCTGCAGCATCGCATCGCCGCCATGGAAGCCGCCGAGGCCTGCCTGGCGCAGGCGAGCGGCATGGCGGCCATGACCTCTGCGCTGCTGTGCATGCTGTCGGCCGGCGATCACGTGGTCGCGGGGCGCGCGGCCTTCGGCTCGTGCCGCTGGATCCTCGACAACGTGCTCAACCGCTTCGGCATCACCCACACGGTGGTGGACGGCACGGACAATGCCGCCTGGGAAGCCGCCGTGCAGCCCAACACCAAGGCCTTCTTCTTCGAGACGCCCGCCAACCCGACGATGGACCTGGTGGACCTTGAATTCGTCTGCAGCCTCGCCCGGTCGAAGGGCATCACAACCGTGGTCGACAATGCCTTTGCCACTTCGGTGCTGCAGAAGCCGATCGACTTCGGCGCCGACGTGGTCGCCTATTCGGCCACCAAGCTGATGGACGGACAGGGCCGCGTCATGGCGGGGGCCGTCTGCGCTTCGAAGCAGTGGATCGAGGAGAAGCTTTCCCCCTTCCAGCGCAACACCGGGCCGATCTGCGCGCCGTTCAACGCCTGGGTGGTGCTCAAGGGCCTCGAAACCCTGTCGCTGCGCGCGCCCGCGCAGAGCGCGAGCGCGTTGCAGGTGGCCCAGTTCCTCGAGGAGCGCGGCCTGCGCGTGCTGCATCCCGGCTTGCCGAGCCATCCGCAACACGAGCTGTGCCAGCGGCAGATGGTCGCCGCCGGCCCGATATTCTCGTTCATTGCCCCCAAGGGGCAGGAGCAGGCGATGGCGCTGTGCAACGCGCTGGAGCTGATCGACATTTCCAACAACATCGGCGATTCGAAGTCGCTGATGTGCCACCCGGCCAGCACCACGCACTACAACATGGGCGTCGAGGGCCGCGCGGAAGCAGGTATCGAGGATGGCATGCTGCGCATCAACGTGGGCCTGGAAGACGTGGCCGACCTGATCGAGGATCTCGACCAGGCGCTGGGGAAAGTGGGCCTCTGATAGGCCGGGCATATTGCCCAAGCTTCTGTTTGCGCTAAGCTTCCTTCGTTTTGGGAGGGACCTATGAGCGTGGCGGGTTTCAGGCGGTTTGCCTTTGGCATTGTGGCGGTCTTGCTGGCCCAAGGCTTCCCGGCAGCGGCCCAGGTGGAGGCACAGGCCGAGACCTTGATCGAGCCGCGCGCCGCCGACGAGATACCCGAGGAAATTCCCACCAGCGCCTTTGCCGCGCAGTCCCAATTGTATGACGCGCAGCTTTCGCCCGACGGCTCGCGCTTCGCCCTGTCGGCCATCCGGGACGAACGGCAGTACATCAGCGTGTTCGACAGCAGCACGCTGGAGCTGGTCGATGGTATGGGGCTGGGCAATCCCGACAACTTTAAGTGGTTCCGTTGGTTGGGCAACGATCGCCTGCTGATTTCCATGACCGGCAACGATCCCACCTATGGCCTGCCATACAGCCGGCTGGTGGCCTTCGATTTCGAACCCCGCCGGATGCGCATGCTCGCCGTTCCCCGCATGGGCTTCGATGGTGACAACGTCATCCATTACAATCGCGATGGTGAATACGTGCTGGTCTCCATTTCCGAGAACCTGTTCGCGCCGCCTGACGTCTGGCGCTTCGATTTGAACTCCGATGCCGAGGAAACCATTCCCGGAGAGCTGGTGGAAAGGCGAGACAGTGCCGTTTCCTCCTGGATCGCCGACGAGACGGGCGTGATCCGGATCGGTATCGCCAGCCGCACCCGGGGCAGGGTTGGCCTGCGCTATCGCCGCGATGCCGAAGCGGACTGGGAAACGGTTGTCCGAGTGCGGCGCGACGACGAGGGCGCGCTGGCCTACTGGGATTTCCTCGGACTGCGCGCCGGCAGCGACACGGGCTACGCGCTGGCGATCCCGGAAGGACAAGATCGCTATGCACTGATCGCCTTCGACTTCAGCCGGTTTGAGCCCGGAGAAGTCATCTTCAGTTCGCCCGACGAGGACGTCGATGCGGTCACGTTCGATGAGAACCGCGAGCCGATTGCCGTCACCTTCTCCGGCGACAGCCGTCGCCGCGTCTGGCTGGATCCACAGGTCGGTCGCTGGCGAGCACGGTTGACCGAGGCCTTGCCGGGCAGCGAGGTGACGATTCTCGACTGGAGCGAGGATCGCAGCCGCATGCTGGTGGTGCAATCGGGGTCGGCAGACCCGGGTGCGCTCTATGTTTTCAGCCCGCAGGACCGGCAGCTTGACCTGTTCGGGGAAATCCGACCGCAAGTCGCCGCAGAACTGTTGGTGGAGCCGAGATCGATCCGATACGACGCGCGTGACGGCACCTCGATCCATGCCTACCTTGCTTTGCCGCGCGGACGCGAGGCACGGAGTCTGCCACTGGTCGTCTATCCGCATGGCGGCCCTTACGGCATTCGCGACACCGACCGCTACGATGATACGGTGCAGCTGCTGGCCAACCGTGGCTATGCCGTGATCCAGCCCAATTTCCGCGGTTCCGGTGGCTATGGAGAGGCGTTCGAACGCTTGGGGGACGGACAGGTCGGCCGCCTGATGCAGGACGACCTCGACGACGCTGTGGCCCACCTTGTGGCAGACGGCACGGTCGATCCCGAGCGGGTCTGTATCGTCGGGGCCAGCTATGGCGGATTTGCCGCTGTTTGGGGCGTAATCCGCAATCCGGAAATCTATCGCTGTGCCGCGAGTTTCGCCGGAGTCATGCACTGGGAACGGCAGCTCGCGCACAATCGGGACTACCTTTACGGCCGTTCCCGCAGGCGGCACACGGAACGCTACGACGGGGACCAGACTGACTTCGACCTCGATGATATCTCGCCTGCCGTGCAGGTGGGGCGGCTGACGAGGCCTGTGTTGCTGGCTCATGGCGAACGCGACAGCCGCGTGCCGTACGATCAGTTCGAACTGATGGAAGACCGGGCCGATGATGCCGAAGTCGAATTGGAGACCCTGTCGCTGGAGGAATCCGGCCACGGTTTCACCAGCGATGAGGATCGGCAGGCCTGGTACGATGCCTTGGTCGACTTCCTCGCGCGGCACAATCCGGCGGACTGATGCGAGAGTCCCCTTGTGACGGGACGGAATCCCGTTACGCTGCGCGGGTAATGACTCAGGCCGCCATCTCTTCGCTGTTCCAGCATGTCGCGATCACCGCCGGGGTTACCGTGCGCGTGTCGGTGAATTTCATGCCCGAACAGTCGCGTGTGGGGGCCGGGCGCTGGTTCTGGGTCTACCATATCCGTATCGAGAACGGTCGCGACGAGACGATCCAGCTGAAGACGCGCCACTGGCGCATCAGCGATTCGAACGGGATGGTGAACCTCGTCGATGGCGAGGGCGTTGTAGGCGAGACTCCGGTGCTCCAGCCCGGACAGACGCACGACTACGTGTCCGGCTGCGAACTCACCACCAACATGGGCGCGATGGAAGGCCACTACACCTTCACCCATGCCGACGGCACGCTGTTCGAAGTCGCCATTCCCCACTTTACCCTCGCTGCTCCGGCGGAGCAGGAGGGGTAATCAGCGCACCCTGGCGGGTGCGATAATCACCGCGTTCGCCAGCAGCAGGTCCAGCCCGTCGAGGTAACCGCGCACGGTCGGGTCGTGCACGAAGCCGATGGCGAGGCCGCGGCCAGTCTGTTCGGCGATCATGTAGGGCTTGTAGGCCATCTGGCGGCGGTTCTCGTCCCAGACATAACCTGACGCGACCAACTCGTCCGGCCCGGCGTAGCGCACCACGTTGGTGCCGTTAGTCAGGTTGAGCGGGGTCAGGATCAGCGATCCGTCGGCGAAGACGGTGGGCGGATTGCCGTCGTAACCGGCAGCGAGGAAGCTCTCGCCGTCGACCACCGTGTTCAGCAGCGCGCCCGGCAGGGTGTCGGGACGGCGCGAGGGATCGACGATGGCTTCGCGGTATTCCGATTCGCTTTCGATCGCCGTGCCGGCCACGGTGTCCCCCGCCTCTTCTTCGTCGGGATCGCCGCCCAGCACGGTTTCGCGGCTGGTGGAGAACAGCGCGTCGTCGCCGCTGGCGAAGCTCGCCAGGGCGTCGCCATAGGCCACCAGCACCCCGCCGCCGCGCACATAGGTGACGAGGGCTGAGCGGGCGGAGGAGGGCAGGGTGTAGACGTCGGGCACCACGATCACGTCCCAGTCGTCCAGCTGCGCGCGCGCCACGGTGCCGCTGCGGATCGGGGCGACGGGCAAGCCGAAGCGCTGCTCGATCACGTAACGCGTGGCGCCCGCCGACAGCGGCGAGACGCCGTCTTCCCAGACCATGGCGATACGCGGCGCGGCCAGCCGCACGAAGCTCTCGCTGCCGAGGTTCGGCCCGTCCTCGACCCAGCCGCTGTCGAGCGGCGCGGTCTCGGCCCCGATGGCGGCGGCGAGGGTGGTGAGGGCATTGTCCATGTCGGGGTTGTCGCCGTGGGAGAAGACCACGGTACCGCGCGGGAAGGTGCGGCCATCGACAGTGAAGGCGGTGTCGGTTGCCCGGCCGACAAGGCCGCGCTTCAGCGCCTCTACCACCAGCTGGACCTGCCCGCTGTCGGTCCACGGCACGGCCACGCCAAAGGCTCCGTCGGCGCTGGCCAGCGAGGGCACCGGCTCATCTGCCGCGATCAGCGTGCCCTGTGCGGCATTGGCGCATTCGGCGACGTCCAGCCCGCTCATCAGGCCGACCGACCAGGCGGTGGTGTCATAGATCTCGTGCGGCAGGTCGCTGGCGCGGCGTTCTTCCTGCGAGTCGATGAAGTCGGCGGGCAGTTCCACGTCGCGGTCCAGCAGGCTGCGGATCAGCCGCGCGGTGGGCTGGCGCATGGAGACCGAGAGGTAGCCGCGCGGGTAGCTCCGCCCGCAGGCGCTGACCGGGCCGTCCACACGCCCCACGCGCGCACCCTGGTGCGCCAGCCGGCGGGCCAGTTGCTCGGCGTTCCAGCGGCGGTCCGCCAGGTCGATCACGAACCAGCCGCTGCCCGCATCGCCCTGCGCGGCGGTACGGCGGTAGGCGGCATAGTCATTGAGGAACATGTCGGCATTGCGCGCCACTGTCTCCGCCGTTGCCAGCGTCGAGACGAAGTGGTTGCGCACGGTGTCGGCGTAGGTCAGCACCTCGCCGTTGCTGCGATCCCAGACGAGCCCGCGCGACGACGATTGCTCGAAGGTCATGGCGATTGATCCGTTCAGCGTCGGCCAGGTGTCGCCGTAGCCGGGGTAGAAGGCGTCGAAGACCTCGCGGGTGAAATAGGGCTGTCCCAGCCGGTCCAGCCAGGCGCCGATATTGCGGCCCAGCACGTGCTGCTTCGCCTGCTGGTCTGGCGTGATGTAGGGATTGAACGGGTCCGCGCTCGGCGGGAAGAAGTAGGTCGAATCGCCGCCCATCTCGTGCGCGTCGACATAGACCACCGGCTGCCAGTCGCGCACGGCGGCGACCTTGCCCTGCGTTTCCGGCTGGGTCAGCGCGAACCAGTCGCGGTTCATGTCGAACAGGTAGTGGTTGTAGCGCCCGCCCGGCCACGGCTGGTCGTGCCCGGCGGTATAGCGGTCGCCCGAAGGCGCGATGCCCAGCTGCGCGTAGTAGCTGTTGGTGAAGCGCGCGCGACCGTCGGGGTTCTGCATGGGATCGATGATGACCACGCTATTGCCGAGGATGGTGTCGACAAGCTCGTCCCCCTGCGCGGCCAGCAGGTGGTAAGCCAGCGCCAGCGCGGCGTCGGAGCTGCTGATCTCGTCCCCGTGCACGCCGTAGGAAAGCCAGGTCACCGGCAGCGAATCCGCGGCGGGCGCGCCGCCGGCGGCAATGCGCTGCATGTCCGCCTGCACGGCCTCGATCCGCGCCATGTTCGCTGCGCTGGAGATCACCGCATAGACCAGCGGACGCCCCTCCCAGCTCTGCGCATATTCCACCAGCCGCACACGTTCGGGCGCCGCCTCGGCCAGCGCCTGCATGTAGGCGATCACCTGTTCAGGGCGGCTGATCTGCGCTCCGGTGGGGTGGCCGACCGCCTCTTCCAACGTGGGAATCGCGGGGTCGAAAGTGCCGTCGATGAAGCTTTGCGCCTGTGCCGGAGCGGTCAGAGCCAGCACGGGGAGGACAATAGCGGCCAAGAGGCCGGCGAACATGCGGATCATCAATGACTCCAAGGATTCCCTGTTACAGGTGAAACTGTCTGCCGGCGGGGGTGCGGTCAAGCTGTTGTGCAAGAATCTTGCCGCCAGCCGCTCGCCTCCCTAAGTGCACCTCCAAGCACCATGAAACGAACGCACCTGCCCCTGAACGCCTTGCGCGTATTCGATGCCGCCGCGCGGCACCTCTCGTTCACACGCGCCGCAGACGAACTGGCGGTGACGCCTGCCGCCGTCGGCCAGCAGATCCGTGCGCTGGAAGACGTGCTGGGCGTGGTGCTGTTCCGCCGCACCTCGAAGGGGCTGGAGCTGACGGGAGAGGCCGAAGCGGGCCTCGATTCGCTGCGTGACGGCTTCCTCAAGTTCGAGGAAAGCGTGCAGGCCATGCAGGCCGGGCAGAGCTCGTCGAACTACGCCATTGCCTGTCCGCGCGAATTCTATGCCCAGTGGCTCGCCCCGCGCCTCGCGGCATTCCGAAAGGACAATCCCGACGTCACGGTGCACCTGACCGCGGACGAAAACGCCGACTTCACCGAGGCCAACCTCGACCTTGCCATCCGGTTGGTCGAGGGTCCGGACGAGCTCGAGGGCGAAAAGCTGGTCGGCGGATGCAAGGTTTGCGTGGCCGCGCCGGGGGCTCCCGAAAGCTGGATCTCCTGGCCCACCTACGAGCCGCCCGAAGGCGCCCGTATTGCGCTGCACGTCGGCAATGCCGGGCAGGTGCTGTCTTCGGCCATCGCCGGCCTGGGGCGCGCATGGTTGCCGCTGCCGCTGGTGTCCGAAGCCCTCGCCGACGGACGGCTGGAGGCTATCGGCGAACCCGAGGATTGCCGCCGGTCGTACTGGCTGCTCGCTCCGCGCCCGCAGTGGCGGCAGAAAAAGGTGAAGGCGCTGGTCGCCCACCTTACGGGCAATGGCTGACACACCCACGCTGACCACGCCGCGCTTTACCTGCCGCCCGTTGCAGCAGGGTGACGAAAGCGCCTTGTGGCCGGCCTTCTCCGACGAAGAGCAAATGCGCTACTGGTCGCGCGGTCCGTTCGGTGATCGCGGCGAGTTTCGCGATTACCTGTTCGACAGCGGTGGCGAATGGGGCGGGCGGACGTGGATATGCGAACCGCATGCTGGAGGTGCGCCGGTATTCCGCATGGTCGCCAGCAGCAACGTCGAGCAGGTCGCGGAGATCGGCTATATCCTGGTGCCCGGCAATGAAGGTCAGGGGATAGCACGCGAATGCGTGACCGCGCTCATCACCCACCTGTTCCGGGTGGAGGGCTTCCACCGCGTCTTCGCCGATGTCGATCCGCGCAACCGCCGCTCCAATGCCTTGCTCGATCGGCTCGGTTTCACCCGCGAAGGGCACCTGCGCCACACCATGAAGACGCACATCGGTTGGGCCGACACGTGGATGTGGGGACTGCTGGCAGATGAATGGCCACATTAGGCCCGATTAAGCTTTGACGCGTTACGCCAGATGTGCTGCCACAGGGCAGTTACAGTTGAAAAGGTTACGATCCAACCGACTGAATATCCACAGGGGGATTCCATAAATGCTCAAGTCCATCCGTTACTCCATGCTTCTGGCGAGCGCTTCCGCGCTGCTGGCAACGCCTGCGCTGGCGCAGGTGCGCGACCTCGACAACGAAGCCAGCGACGTGCGCGTCTTCCAGGGCCGCGTCGCGGGCGAACCGGCCGTGTTTTACGTCACCACCCCGGCCGAAGGTTCGCTGGTGATCGACGTGCTTGCCTCCGGCGATCTCGATCCGGTGGTGCGCGTCCGTGACGCCGACAGCGGCGAGACCATTGCCGAAGACGACGACGGCGGCGAAGGCCTGAACTCGCGCGTTACGATCAGCGGTGAGGCTTCGCGGCGCATCGTCATCGAAGTCGACAGCTACTCCGCTGACTGGGCAGAGAACGGTGACGAATACGGCGGTTCCTTCGACCTGCGCCTGTCGATCAGCAACTGCACCTCGAGCGGCGGCATGGCCATCACTTACGGGGCGAGCGAACGCGGCTCCATCTGCGGTTCGGAAAACCTCTACACCTTCATGGGCGAAGCGGGCCAGATGGTCGAGATCGCCATGATCGCCGAAGGCGACGATCTCGATCCCTATCTCGAGCTGCGCGATGCCGCTGGCGAGACCATTGCCTCCAACGACGATGGCGGCGACAGCCTCAACTCGCTGTTGCGCCACACCTTCGAGGAAAGCGGCACCTATACCATTGTCGCCACCAGCTATGGCGACACAACGGGCGACTACCGGCTGCGCGTCCGTTCGCAGCGTGCTGCCACGGCGCAGCTGCCGCTCCAGATGATCGGCATCGATGACGAGGCCAGCGGCGAGCTGGTCTCCGGCTGGGCTGGCGACGACAGCCTGGGCCTGACGCATATCGACTACCAGCTGAACGATGCTGCCCGGGCTGCAATCGCTTCGGGCAATGGTGAGATTACCATCCGCATGACCTCGGCCGGTGGCGGCGATGCCGACTTCGGCGGTTCGATCGATCCCTATGTGGAAATCGGCTACGACACGCCGCTGGGCTTCGCCGTGATCGACGCCGACGACGATGGCGCGGGCGACCTCAACTCGCTGCTGCCGATCGACCTCGGCCCGATTGCCGACAATCCCGGCCTGCTCGACATGCTGCGCATCCGCGCCCAGGGCTTCGGTGGCTCGGCCGGCGCCTACACGCTGACCATCACCGAAGGCATGGAGCCGCGCGCCTCCGATAGCTGGGGCATCGAGTGATCCATCTTCGGCCCAACGGCTGATCGGCCATTGACAAACTGACGGGCAAGGGCGGGGAGCGATCCTCGCCCTGCTTGTTTGGCCCGCAGGCCGGGATCAGGCGGCGGGTAACAGGATGACGGCGGACAGCCGTTCGGAGACGTCGTCCGGCAGGTCTGCGAGCGCGTTGTAGATCGCCCGTCCCAGGCGGCACTGGGCGGCTTCGGAGAGGCCCAGCAGGCCAGCGCCGCCGTAGAAGAAGGCGTCGACTTCCTCTGCAGTCATGCCGTTTTCCTGCAATTTCCGGGCATAGGCGTCCCAGTCGGCTTCGGTGGCTTCGCCGCGTTTGACCGGGTGGTCGCGTCCGGCCGCCATGGCCCGCACCTGGGCGACGGTCAGTCGCGACAGCTGCATCTCGGTCCGGGAAGAGAGGACGTCGTCATGGGCCAGCCCGGACATGGTGTAGCGGGCGCACATGCCTTGGCCTTCGCTGGCCACCATCTCCATCGCCCGGATGGAATGCTCGCGCACTTCGAACAGGTGTTCCTGCGGCGATGCGGCGAAGTGGTGCAGGTTGCGGCTCATGAACTGCAACATGAAGCTCTGCGCGCCGTAATAGCCGGACTGCCCGCTGCGGTCGGTCTCCAACGAATCGAGCAGCGTCTGGCGCAGGGCGGAGTAGTCCTCGGGGAACTCCTCCTCGAGCGTGCTGTAAAGCTGCGCCAGGGCGGGATCGGCAGCGATTTCCTCGTCCAGCCGTTCCTCGGGCGACATGAACACGGAGCCGTCGCAGCCCGCCAGCGGCGCGGCCAGTGCCAGCGCCGCGGCGAGGCGAAGCCCCGTGCGCATCAGCCTTCTGCCGGGTCCGCCTCGTCATCCGACGGGGGCGGCGGGGGCGGGCCGCCGAAGCCCGGACGCGGGCCGGTGCCCGGATCGTGGTCGAACGGCTGGGCGAAGCGGCTGCGGTCGTCGTTCTCGGCGGTCACCGGCTCTTCCAGGCCCTGCGCGATGCGTTCCTGCTGCGCGCGGCTGGCGCTGATGTAGTCGCGCGGCATGTAGTTGCCCTCGTGACAGGCGTATTCGAAGAACTGGTAGTCATCGTCGCGCACCCAGGCGAGGCGCGTGGTCCACGGCTCCACGTAGACCTGCGGGTCCGAATAGGTCAGCTCGTGGATGATGGTGTTGGGACCGGTCATGGTCAGCCGTTCGACCGTCATCGCCTCGGTGCTCATCGGCACGGTGTTGAAGGCGGGCACGGTCGTCGTGCCGGTGAACTGCGTCGCCATGTTGAGCGGGCTGGCCGAGCGTTCGTAGACGTTCTCGGTCGCGCTATCGCCGGAGACGATGTTGGTCGTCTCGATCACCAGCGTGCGGCCGTCCCACCAGCCGCGCGAGTTGCCCATCCAGGCCTCGGTCCGCTCGTCCCACTTGGCGGCGCGGGCCTCTTCCTCGCTGTCGTAGATCTTCACCACGCGGGTGCCGAGCATTTCCAGCATGATGGTGACGTAGCCCGGCGACTGGAACACGCGGATGCCGTTGTTGTAGCGGAACGGGTACATCGAGGCGGGGAAGCCGCGCGACACGCAGCGGTCCCACGAATCGAAATCGTCGACCCAGTCGTAGCCCTGGCCCGGCACCCAGCCCGAACGGCCAGCCTCGAACAGCTCGCGCGCATGCGGGGTGAGATCGGGCAGCTGGCCGTCGGCGGGCGAGACCAGCATGGCGGTGGACTTGGCCCAGTCGGTGTCGAGGAACCACTGTTCCAGCCCGGTGGTGCCGCCGGCGCCGATGCCGCTTTCGTTGGCCTGGGTGAAGTTGCCGTCATTGCCGCGCGCGGCGGCGAGGCGGCGCTCGAATTCCTCGTCGGTCACCCAGAAGCGGTCGCCATAGGCGGCGGGACGCTGGAACAGGATGTGGCCGTTGTTGATCGGCTCGATCGGCCAGGTGCCGGTGAAATCGTAGTCGCCCCAGGGCAGCCGGTCGGGCTCGTAATCGGTGGGCACCGGCGGCAGCTCGGTCAGGTCGTCGGGACGTTCCTGCGCAAGAGCCGGAGCGGACAGCGCCAGCGCCGTAGTGGCGGCGAGCATGGTGGCGAATTTGCGGAACATCGAATTGGTTCTCCCCAGTCGGCTTTTTTCGGCCAGATTGATTTTGTCCGAGCCTAGGACAAAATCATCGCCCGCTCAATCCTCCGCGCATCGAAAAAGTCGCCGGACATGACTCCGGCACCCCATCGTCCGCCCGCAGCGCGGGGACAGGGTGCCGGAGATCCGGTGTTGCGATCCGTGATCAGCTGCGCGCGGGCGCCGCCAGCGTCAGCGCCAGGACCCGCGGGTCAAGCTCGCCCGAGGCCAGGATCGCGTCGAGGCCTTCGTCGAGGTCGCGCGAAAGCCGACGCAGCTCGCTTTCGCTCCTGGCAAAGACGATGGTGGCGAGCACCGGCTGGCCGCTTGACGGCCCGCCGGGGGCCTGCCCCAGCCGGTCCATGTTGCCGACCGCCCGCAGCGCGGCCCGGTCGACCCAGCTCATGCCGGAGCTTTCGATCACGCGGATATCCTCCGCCGTGCCATGGCCGTTGGCGGTGAAATAGACCCGCACCACGCCAGCATGGTCGCCCGGGTAGCGGATCCGGAAGAGCTGGTTGTTGAGTTCATGGCCCACCCGCTCGGCAAAGGCGGTTTGGGACTGCACCACGATCCGGCTGCCGCCGGGATCGCGGTCCTGCGCATGCAGGGGAGCGCCCGTGGCGGTCCCCATAATGGCGAGCGCAAGCGTTACTTTCATCAGATTTTTCATGAGATCATCCTTTCCCCAAAAAAGATGATCGGCCGCAGAGTTATTCCCGCCAGACGCGACCCCCTCAAACGAGGGACGAGTTCGCTCCTGAGTCGATCACATCGCCTTGCGTCTGCGGAACAAGGTCGACCGCGGCTCTATATGACCGCCAAGGGTGCGAATTGAGGCACGCGGTCACAATTGCAATTTCCGCACAAAGAAAGACCGAAAATAACACGCCGCAATTCCAATACACTCCGGGCTGGAAAGACTGCGCCGCACCGTTGTTTGATTCCAACAGGGACGCGGCTGGCGTTCGAAACGACTCGGTTGGGGAGCCCATTGTTGCGCGCGCCCCCGTGCCCTCCCGTGCCCCCTCCCGTGCCCCCGCTCGTGCCCCCGCTCGTGCCCCGGCGCCGCGCCCTCAATACCCCTCATCCTCTTCCAGCATCGCCTGCACCGCGAGCTCGCGCTGGCGCATCTGTTCGAGCTTGTCGTTGAGGCTTTCCAGCACGCTCTCCTCGTCCAGTTCCTCCTCGCGACGGACCTCTTCCAGCACCTCTCGGCGAATGCGTTCGTAGAGCGGGTGGCCGGGGCGCACGTCGGAGCCGTAGCGGTCCGCGCGGCGCTGGCGCAGGAAGAACATTACCAGCGCCTCGTTGTGCCGCCGTTCGGTGCCCAGCACCTTGCCGGCAGAGACCACCAGCCGCTCCTCCCCCTCGATGGCGCGGGCGAGGGCGCAGTCCTCCAGGCGGGAGACGCCGCGATCCACCGCCATGTCCCAGGCCGCGCGAAACTGTTCGGCGCCGGGCTTCTGCCGCAGCTTGTAGAGCGCCTCCAGGCTAGCCCCGATGTGGAGCGCGGCCTGCTTGACGACGCCGGTGGCGGCAAGGTGGGCGATGAACTTGCGCTGCCGGTCCGGCGTGATCGAGTTCCTGCGCGGCGCGACATGGGGGACGGGCGCAAAGTCGAGCAGCGGATCGTCCGCATCGACCGGCGAGGGCGGGGCGGTGACGTAGGAGGTGGCCCGCGACCGGGCGCGCGTGGCGGGGTCCTCGCGGCGAGGCTGGTGGGAGGGGGCTGCGGGGTCCGTCTCGGAGGGACGGGCCTCGGGCGCCTCCAGACAAACAGGGTCGGGCGTGGCGCGGGTGCGCGTGGGGAGGTTCTGCTGGGTCATGCCCGGGAGGGAAGCATGGGTGGGGAGTTGTAGGGAAGGGGAATTGAATAATTGGCTCAAAAGGCGATAACTAAAGGGATTTTGAGACAGATAGTTGGAGAAACTAATGCCCGCCGAATATTTTGATGAAGTGTGGTCGCTAACAAATGGAGCCCAGTTTCTCCGTGGTGATCTTCACATTCATAGTTTTGGCGGGTCGCACGATGTTCAAGACAATAGTGCTACCCCAGTTGCGATCGTCCAAACGGCAGTGAGCAACGGGCTCTCGGTCATTGCGATCGCTGACCATAACCAAATTACGTCGGTAGAACAGGCAATCAACGAGTCTGCTAACCACAACATTCTGGTGGTTCCGGCGGTCGAGCTGAGCACGCTACAAGGGCATTTGCTGTGCTACCTGCCTGATTTCACAACGCTTAGCACCTTCGTTGCTCAACTCATCATTCACGATAAAGGAACATCAACGTCACGCGTTGAGAATTCGATGGTTGATTGCCTCCATAGACTGCAGGCCTTCGGCGGATTTGGTGTCCTTGCTCATGTCGATGGTCCAAAGGGTTTGGAGAGAGAAGTGCCTGGCGCTCCGCCTCACAAGGCTGACATAATTCGCCATCCAGCACTACTAGGCATCGAGTTAAAGAATGCCACATCAGACATTGCTTACAGCATCAATGATCCCGATCCGGTGCGCCAAGGTCTTGGCAAAATTAGATCAGATGCTGAAGACGGCAGTTTGCCGCAACTTGCTCGCGTACTGAACTCGGATTCGCACTCATTAGCTAAGTTAGGCCATAATGCTGCGGGCGATCGGCGAATAACTAGATACAAACTTGAGACGCTCAGTTTCGAAGCGCTTCACTATGCGATGCGGAATTCGGATGCTCGCGTTCGGCTTGAAGATGAGATCCCAAGAAGCGTTCCGACCGTAAGCGCAATCAAATTCAGCGGAGGGTTTCTTAGAGACCAAAGCATCCATTTCAGTCCCAATCTCACTTGCATCATCGGTGGCCGTGGAACGGGAAAATCTACAATGTTTGAGGGGGTACGCGCATTCTCAAGCATCCCAAGTCAGTCAAGTGTGATTGACTCCGATGTTTGGCCTGAGCGGATTGACCTTATGTTCGTCGATGAAGCGGATGACAGTCATCATCTCAGTCGAAGTAAAGGTGACGAAATATGCACCAACAATGATGATCCGTTGGAGGGGCCTGTTTCCATACCGGTTGAGTGCTACGGTCAGGGGGAAACTCAGAAGATAAGTGAGCAAGCTCAATCTGACCCTGGGGCGTTGCTGCGTTACCTTGATCGTTTCACGAATGTCTCCGAGCTAATTTCTGCAGAGGAGAAGTTCCGGTCTCAGATCATCGCTCTCGACGCTGAAATTGCCAAATCGCGCAGTATGGTAGAACAGATCCCACAGTGCGAAAGAGATCTAGGTGTTACACGGCAGCAAATAAAGAAATTTACTGATGGAAATGCCAAAGAACTGATCAAGTCTTATCAACAGATTGAAACCGAGAGGCAAGCTCGTCGGACGGTCGTCGCTCAAGCTAAGGAGGTTGTGAATAGCTTAGACTATGCTGCGGCAAAAACGTCTATAGGGTTGCTAAAGTCTGCGGCAGATGAAACAAATCTCGTTCTTGGTAGGGACGAGTTCGCAGCCATCAAAGCTTCAGCAGATGCCTTCGAGAGTAGCCTTTCAAGCTCAGAGGCTGATATTCAGAGTCGCTCCGCCGCTTTGAATCAGCTCGTAGAGGCGAAAGTTGAGGCATGGGGGCAAAAAGAGGTCAATCTCCTTTCGGTGATAGACACTCAAAGACAAGCCCTTGAAGCTCAAGGAATCACGGTCGACACGGCGTATCTTGCGCAAATAACTCAAAATGAAGCTTCGCTTGCAGAGCGGCTGAAGAACCTCAAGGCTTGGGAGCCCCACTTAGCCACACAGCTTCAAAAACATGAAGAATTGAGAGGCTTGCGTTGGAGTGCGCGCTCACAGATTTACGAGCAGCGACGGTTATTTGCCGCCAAAGCTACAGGGAATCTGCGCGATGCCCTTTCTGACCTGAATGTCTCGCTAAAATTTGAAGAAAGCGCGCACTCACCTGTCGTTCAAGACCTGCTTGTCGAAGTGATGGGGTGGCGAACCAATCAAGTGCCTAGAGCGGAAATGATTGTTCGCAATTTGACTGTTCCGAAGTTCATAGATGCCGTCAGGTCGAATGTTCCTAATGCGATTGCGAACCTGCAAACCAAAGACGGTGTATCGATCTTCAATTCGAGCGATGCAGCAACAATGGTGGAGCGGTTTCGCGAGCCGTCAAATTTGGCTCGCTTAGAGGCGGCTCCGGTCTACGATCGCCCCTACCTAACTGTTACCCGCGAAACGCAAGATCAAAGCGGTGCGAGAGAATTCAAAGTGCGAGAGTTTGCTCAACTGTCTCTCGGACAGCAGCAATCGGTGTTGCTCGCTCTCATGTTGTCGTCAGATAATCCCAACCCTCTCTTGATCGATCAACCTGAAGATAACTTAGATGGTCAGTTTATTTATGCGCAGTTGGTGCCAGTTATCCGATTGGCCAAGGAAAAGAGGCAAATCATAATCGTCACACACAATCCAAACATTGCGGTCTTGGGTGATGCTGAGCAAATTGTAGTTCTTGGCGCCAACAACGAACGGTCTACCGTTGTGTCGAGAGGGTCTATCGATAACGGGCCCACTCGGGATTCTTGTTGCAATATCTTAGAAGGGGCGAGGTCCGCCTTTACCAAGAGGAAACATATCTATCGGCTATGAAGTTTCCTGCAGCCGACGAATCTTGGTCCGCGCCACTCTTGACCCCCCACCCAAATCCAACTAAAGGCCCGCCCATCCGAGGCACGCTCCTGTAGCGGCAGCCTTGGGCAGATAGAGCTGAACATTGCCGGTCATGTCCCGGGGCTCCCCGCTTGGTGGAGCCTTTTTCTATTGCGGAGAACTCTCCGTGGGGCAGCCGTCAAAGTAACCCGGTGCCAAGGCTTCCGGGTGGAGCGTTTCAGGCTCGCGCGAATGGTCGCTTGGCCCGCTTAGGCGGTCAGGCTTCCCTTTGCACGATCCCGATACATTCCATCCGGCAGGTCCGCGGTACCATCCACGGGCGAAGCGTCATGCCTTCCACGGGGGCAGGGCGCCAGTCCAACAAACGGTGAAGAGAAATTTATGCCGACTATTAACCAGCTGGTCCGCAAGCCGCGCCAGCCCATCGTCAAGAAGAGCAAGTCTGCGGCGATGGAATCCGCCCCGCAGAAGCGCGGCGTTTGCACCCGCGTCTACACGACGACCCCGAAGAAGCCGAACTCGGCACTGCGCAAGGTGGCCAAGATCCGTCTGACCAACCAGCGCGAGATCATCGCCTATATCCCGGGCGAGGGGCACAACCTGCAGGAACACTCCGTGGTGCTGATCCGCGGCGGCCGTGTGCGCGACCTTCCCGGTGTGCGTTACCACGTGCTGCGCGGCGTGCTCGACACCCAGGGTGTCAAGGATCGCCGCCAGTCGCGTTCGAAGTACGGCGCCAAGCGTCCGAAGTAAGGTTTCACGCGGCCCCGCGCCGCGAGGTTGCCCCCTGCGGGGTCGCCGCATTCCGAAGGAATTAAGAAGATGTCACGTCGTCGTCGTCCCGAGAAGCGGGAAATCCTGCCCGATCCCAAGTTTGGTGATCAGGTGCTGTCGAAGTTCATGAACAACCTGATGCTGGACGGCAAGAAGGCCGTAGCCGAAGGTATCGTCTACTCGGCTCTCGACACCGTCGAAGCCAAGGCCAAGACCGATCCGGTCGCGCTGTTCCACGATGCGCTGAGCAACGTGGCGCCGCAGGTCGAAGTGCGCAGCCGCCGTGTCGGTGGTGCCACCTACCAGGTGCCGGTCGAGGTTCGCCCCGAGCGTGCCCAGGCGCTGGCCATCCGCTGGCTGATCGGTGCGGCTCGCGGCCGTGCGGAAACCACCATGAGCGCGCGCCTCTCGGCCGAGCTGATGGATGCCGCCAACAACCGTGGCAATGCCGTCAAGAAGCGCGAAGACACGCACCGCATGGCAGACGCCAACCGCGCCTTCTCGCACTACCGCTGGTAACAGGCCGGTAACACCCCGGTAACACTGGGGCCGCATCGGGCGGCCCCACCACCTCTCTCTCACGGAGTAATCAGATATGGCCCGCGAATATCCGCTGGAGCGCTATCGCAATATCGGCATCATGGCCCACATCGATGCCGGCAAGACCACCACGACCGAGCGTATCCTCTACTACACCGGCAAGTCCTACAAGATCGGCGAAGTCCACGACGGCGCCGCCACCATGGACTGGATGGAGCAGGAACAGGAACGCGGCATCACCATCACCTCGGCCGCGACGACCACGTTCTGGTCGGCCGAAGATGGTCAGGGTCCGAAGCACCGCATCAACATCATCGACACGCCCGGCCACGTCGACTTCACCATTGAAGTCGAACGCTCGCTGCGCGTGCTCGACGGCGCGGTCGCTGTCTTTGACGGCGTGGCCGGCGTCGAACCGCAGTCCGAAACCGTGTGGCGCCAGGCGGACAAGTACAAGGTTCCGCGGATGTGCTTCATCAACAAGCTGGACCGTACCGGTGCCGACTTCTACTATTGCGTGCAGTCGATCATCGATCGCCTCGGCGCCAAGCCGCTGGTGCTGTACCTGCCGATCGGCATGGAAAGCGACCTCAAGGGCGTGGTCGACCTGGTGAACAACCGCGGCATCGTCTGGGAAGACGACGGCCTGGGCGCGACGTTCAACTACGTCGATATCCCGGCTGACCTGGCCGACAAGGCAGCCGAATATCGCGAGCAGCTGATCGAGACCGTGGTCGAGCAGGACGACGACGTGATGGAAGCCTATCTCGAAGGTGAAATTCCCGACGCTGCCACGCTGAAGCGCCTCATCCGCAAGGGCACCATGGAACAGGCCTTCGTGCCCGTGCTGTGCGGCTCGGCGTTCAAGAACAAGGGCGTCCAGCCCCTGCTCGACGCCGTGGTCGACTACATGCCTTCGCCGGTCGACGTTCCGGCGATCAAGGGCGTGCTGCCCGACAGCGACAAGGAAGAAACGCGCCCGTCGTCCGACGACGAGCCGTTCTCGGCCCTGGCCTTCAAGATCATGAACGACCCGTTCGTCGGCTCGCTCACCTTCACCCGCATCTATTCGGGCAAGCTCTCCAAGGGCACTGTGCTGAACTCGGTGAAGGACAAGAAGGAAAAGATCGGCCGCATGCTGCTGATGCACTCCAACAACCGCGAAGACATCGATGAGGCATTTGCCGGCGATATCGTCGCGATTGCCGGCCTCAAGGAAACCACCACCGGCGATACGCTGTGCGATCCTTCGAAGCCGATCATCCTCGAGCGGATGGAATTCCCCGAGCCGGTTATCGAGCTGTCGGTGGAACCCAAGACCAAGGCCGACCAGGAAAAGATGGGCGTCGCGCTCAATCGCCTCGCTGCCGAGGATCCCTCGTTCCGCGTGTCGACCGATCACGAATCGGGCCAGACGATCATCAAGGGCATGGGCGAGCTTCACCTCGACATCCTCGTCGATCGCATGAAGCGCGAGTTCAAGGTGGAAGCAAACGTCGGTGCGCCGCAGGTGGCCTACCGCGAATCCATCCGCCGCGAAGTCGAAGTGACCTACACCCACAAGAAGCAGTCGGGTGGTTCGGGCCAGTTCGGTGAAGCCAAGGTCAAGGTCATCCCCGGCGAACGCGGCCAGGGCATCATCTTCGACGACCAGATCAAGGGCGGTAACATTCCTCGCGAATATATCCCCTCGGTCGAGAAGGGCATGCGCGAGCAGGCGGAAAGCGGCTATCTCGTCGGCTTCCCGATCATCGACTTCACCATCCAGCTGATCGACGGCAAGTACCATGACGTCGACTCCAGCACGGTGGCGTTCGAGATCACCGGTCGCGGCGCAATGCGCGAAGCGGCCGAGAAGGCGGGTATCAACCTGCTCGAGCCGGTGATGAAGGTCGAGGTCGTGACGCCGGAAGAGTTCATGGGCGACGTGATCGGCGATCTGAACTCGCGTCGTGGCCAGATCCAGGGCACCGACAGCCGTGGCAACGCACAGGTGGTCGAGGCGCATGTGCCGCTGGCCAACATGTTCGGCTACGTCAATGAACTGCGTTCGTTCAGCCAGGGCCGTGCCCAGTACACGATGCAGTTCAGCCACTATGACGAAGTTCCGTCGAATGTGGCGCAGGAGATCAAGGAGAAGCTTGCCTAACAGCGCTTGCGCAAACTTGGGCAAGCGTCTAGGGGCGGCGCCTGATTCAGCGGGTGCCGCCACTTCTCCCGCAGGGATTTAAATTCAAGCAGAGGTTATTTGAAAAATGGCTAAGGAAAAATTCGAGCGCAATAAGCCGCACTGCAACATCGGCACCATCGGTCACGTCGACCACGGCAAGACCACGCTGACTGCCGCTATCACCAAAGTGATGGCTGAAACCTACGGCGGTTCGGCTGTCGATTTCGCAAACATCGACAAGGCTCCCGAAGAGCGCGAGCGCGGCATCACCATTTCGACCGCACACGTCGAATACGAAACCGAAGCACGTCACTACGCACACGTCGACTGTCCGGGTCACGCTGACTATGTGAAGAACATGATCACCGGTGCTGCCCAGATGGACGGCGCTATCCTGGTGGTGAACGCTGCTGACGGCCCGATGCCGCAGACCCGCGAGCACATCCTGCTCTCGCGTCAGGTCGGCGTGCCGGCTCTGGTCGTTTACCTGAACAAGGTCGACCAGGTTGACGACGAAGAACTGCTCGAGCTGGTCGAACTGGAAGTTCGCGAACTGCTGAGCGACTACGACTTCGACGGCGACAACATTCCGATCGTCAAGGGTTCGGCCCTGGCCGCTCTGGAAGGTCGTGACGACGAAATCGGCAAGAACTCGATCATCGAGCTGATGAAGGCCGTTGACGAATTCATCCCGCAGCCCGACCGTCCGGTCGACCAGCCGTTCCTGATGCCGATCGAAGACGTGTTCTCGATCTCGGGTCGTGGTACTGTTGTGACCGGCCGTATCGAAACCGGCATTGTCAACGTTGGCGACGAAGTTGAAATCGTCGGCATCAAGGACACCACCAAGACCACCGTCACCGGTGTGGAAATGTTCCGCAAGCTGCTCGATCGCGGCGAAGCCGGCGACAACATCGGCGCCCTGATCCGCGGCGTGGGCCGTGACGAGGTCGAGCGTGGCCAGGTTCTGGCCAAGCCCGGCACCGTGAACCCGCACACCGAGTTCAGCGCCGAAGTCTACGTCCTGTCGAAGGACGAAGGTGGCCGTCACACGCCGTTCTTCGCCAACTACCGTCCGCAGTTCTACTTCCGTACGACTGACGTGACCGGCGAAGTGATCCTGCCGGAAGGCACCGAGATGGTCATGCCTGGCGACAACGTGACGATCGGCGTGAAGCTGATCGCTCCGATCGCCATGGACGAAGGCCTGCGCTTCGCAATCCGCGAAGGCGGTCGCACCGTCGGCTCGGGCGTGGTCTCGAAGATCACCAAGTAATCCGGCGGCGCCAGACGGCGCTGAAGGACTGAAAAAGCGGCCCGGTACTCCCTGTGAGTGCCGGGCCCTTTTTATGAAGGGTGAATTCTCTCGGACAGGCTCCGGAGAAATCCCCGAAATCGGGGCTTGTCAGAACGGGTTCCCACCCGTATAGGCGCGCTCACAGCAAGGGAGATTCGTCTCCCGAGCAACGAAATTTACGGGAGGCCGCCCGTTCCGGGAAACCGGGTCAGCGGGGCGGGCCTTTTTGTTTTGGGGTTTTGGTCTTCGGGCCGGAATTCTTGGCTCTTTCGCATCGGTAGACGGAATTATGGACGCACAGAATATTCGCATTCGCCTCAAGGCCTTCGATCACCGTGTGCTCGACCAGGCAACTGGCGAGATTGCGGACACCGCACGCCGCACTGGCGCGCTTATCCGTGGTCCCATTCCGCTTCCGACGCGCATCGAGAAGTTCACCGTGAACCGCGGTCCGCACATCGACAAGAAGTCGCGTGAGCAGTTCGAGGTGCGCACCTACAAGCGGCTGCTCGACATCGTGCAGCCCAACGCCCAGACCGTGGACGCGCTGATGAAGCTCGACCTGGCAGCTGGCGTGAACGTAGAGATCAAGCTGGCCTAGGCCGGCAACCGCCCCGGAGCTTCCGGGGTAAACCGGTTCCGCTACTGGGACCGCGAAGACAGCGCCCGGCAACATAGTGCCGGGACACAAGGAATACCGCCGGACCTTCCTTCGGGAAATCAAGGCCCGGGCCGCGTTCCCCGTCTCGCTCGATCGGCATCCGCCGTGACGGCAGTTCAGCCCGGACGGGGCAATGCATCGAAAAATTGGGCTGACAAGCACCTGGGGATGGTCCCCTTGTGCCTCTGTAAGGAGTTTGGATCATGCGCACTGGCGTGATCGCGAAGAAAGTCGGGATGACCCGCCTGTTCCAGGAAGACGGTCGGCATGTGCCGGTTACCGTCCTTTCGTTGGAAGGGTGCCAGGTTACCGGAAATCGTACGGCCGAACGCGACGGCTACTTCTCTGTCCAGCTCGGTGCTGGCGAGGCCAAGCACAAGAACGTCAACAAGCCGCAGCGCGAAGCTTTCGCCAAGGCTGAAGTCGGTCTGAAGCAGAAGGTCGCGGAATTCCGCGTCGAGAACGAAGATGGCCTGCTGCCGGTTGGCGCAACCATCACTGCCGACCACTTCGTCGCCGGCCAGAAGGTCGATATCACGGGTCACACCGTTGGTAAGGGCTTCGCTGGCGCCATGAAGCGCTGGGGCTTCCGCGGTCTGCGCGCAACGCACGGCGTTTCGATCTCGCACCGTTCGCACGGTTCGACGGGTAACCGCCAGGATCCGGGCAAGGTCTTCAAGAACAAGAAGATGGCCGGCCACATGGGCGACCGTCAGCGTACCCAGCAGAACCTCGAAGTCGTGCGCACCGATGCCGAGCGCGGCCTGATCTTCGTGAAGGGCTCTGTTCCCGGTTCGAAGAACGGCTGGCTGCTGGTGAAGGACGCCGTGAAGCTGCCGCTTCCCGAAGGTGTCCCGTTCCCGGGTGCCTTGCGCCGCAACGCCGCCGAAACCGCTTCCGAAGACGCAACTCCCGGCCTGGTCGAGAGTGCAGCCGAACACGAAGTGGGCACCGAGGTGACTCCGGAGCAGCAGGATGAACTGCTGCAGTCGCAGGAAGCTGGTGCCGACGTGGCGACGGAAGAGAACAAAGCGTCCGATGCCGTTGAAGGCTCGGACGAGAGCAAGGAGTCCTGATCGTGAAGGTCAAGGTCCAGAAGATCGACGGCAAGGCCGCTGGTGACGTTGAACTCAACGACGCCGTGTTCGGCGTTGAGCCGCGTGCCGACATCCTGCACCGCGTGGTGACGTGGCAGCTGGAAAATCGCCGTGCCACGGCCCGCCCGACGCGTGAGCGTTCGGACGTTGCCCGTACCGGCAAGAAGTGGGGCAAGCAGAAGGGTTCCGGCGGCGCTCGCCACGGTGCCCGCAGCGCGCCCATCTTCATCGGTGGTGGTAAGGCCCACGGTGCCCGCAAGCGAGACTTCGAGCAGTCGCTCAACAAGAAGGTCCGCGCGCTCGGCCTGAAGATGGCCCTGTCCAGCAAGGCCAAGGACGGCCTGATCATCCTCGACAGCCTCGAGCTGAAGGATGGCAAG
Organism: Aurantiacibacter gilvus; assembly: GCF_038289935.1. NCBI lineage: Bacteria > Pseudomonadati > Pseudomonadota > Alphaproteobacteria > Sphingomonadales > Erythrobacteraceae > Aurantiacibacter > Aurantiacibacter gilvus. The sequence continues at coordinate 1,726,028 of NZ_JBBYHV010000001.1, read as the reverse complement.
ACCAAGGCGCTGAAGGGTCACTTCGACAAGAACGGCTGGAGCGGCAAGGTGCTGGTGATCGGCGGCGAGAACGTCGACGATGCCTTCGCCAAGGCTGCCCGCAACCTGCCGGGTGTGGACGTGCTGCCGGCTGTCGGTGCCAACGTCTACGACATCCTCAACCACGACACGCTGGTCCTGACCAAGGACGCTGTCGAAAAGCTGGAGGCGCGCTTCAATGGCTAAGAAAGAAGCAGTAGATGCCCGTCACTATGACGTGATCCGTGCGCCGCACATCACCGAAAAGGCGACGTTGCTCTCCGAGCACAACGCCGTCGTGTTCAAGGTCGCCAACGACGCCACCAAGCCGCAGATCAAGGAAGCGGTCGAGGCGCTGTATGGCGTCAAGGTCACTGGCGTGAACACGATCGTGGTGAAGGGCAAGACGAAGCGCTGGAAGGGCAAGCCCTACAAGCGCACCGACCAGAAGAAAGCGATCGTAACCCTGGCTGAAGGCCAGCAGATCGATATCACTGAAGGCGTGGGCTGATCCGATGGCACTGAAAACATACAACCCGACTAGTCCGGCTCGCCGCGGCCTCGTCCTGGTCGACAAGACTGGCCTCCACAAGGGTGGCCCGGTCAAGTCGCTGACCGAAGGCAAGCGCAAGACCGGTGGCCGCAACAACAAGGGCCATGTTACCTCGCGCGGCAAGGGCGGCGGTAACAAGCAGAAGTACCGCTTCATCGACTTCAAGCGTCGCAAGTGGGACGTTGAAGGCACCGTGGAACGGATCGAATACGATCCCAACCGCACCGCTTTCATCGCGCTGATCAAGTATGATGACGGCGAACTCGCCTACATCATCGCGCCGAACCGCCTCGCTCCCGGTGACAAGATTGTCGCTGGCGAGAAGACCGACACCAAGCCGGGCAACGCCATGTTGCTGGGCCAGATGCCGGTCGGCACCATCTGCCACAACGTGGAGATGAAGCCGGGCAAGGGTGGCCAGATCGCCCGTTCCGCAGGCACCTACGTGCAGCTGGTCGGTCGCGACCGCGGCATGGTGATCGTGCGCCTGAACAGCGGCGAACAGCGTTACCTGCGCGCCGATTGCATGGGTACGGTTGGCGCGGTTTCGAACCCCGACAACCAGAACCAGAACCTGGGCAAGGCCGGTCGTCGCCGTCACATGGGCATCAAGCCGCTGACGCGCGGTGTCGCCAAGAACCCGGTCGACCACCCGCACGGTGGTGGTGAAGGCCGCACCAGCGGTGGCCGTCACCCGGTTACCCCGTGGGGCAAGCCGACCAAGGGTGCCCGCACCCGCAAGAACAAGCAGACGGACAAGATGATTATCCGTTCGCGTCACGCCAAGAAGAAGAGGTAACGCAGCATGGCACGTTCCGTCTGGAAAGGTCCGTTTGTCGATCTGCACCTTCTGAAGAAGGCGCAGGAAGCGCAGGAAGCAAGCAACACCAAGCCGATCAAGACCTGGTCGCGCCGTTCGACGATCCTGCCCGATTTCATCGGTCTGACGTTCAACGTCTACAATGGCCAGAAGTTCATTCCGGTCTCGGTGAGTGAAGAAATGGTCGGGCACAAGCTTGGCGAGTTCGCGCCTACGCGCAGCTTCCCGGGCCACGCTGCCGACAAGAAGGGTAAGCGATAATGGGCAAGACCAAGTCTCCCCGTCGCGTCGGCGAGAACGAGGCGCTGGCTGTCGGCACCACCATCCGTGGTTCCGCACAGAAGCTCAACCTTGTTGCAGCGCTGATCCGCGGCAAGAAGGCGGAAGAGGCGATGAACATCCTCTCTTTCTCCAAGCGCGCCATGGCTCGCGATGCACAGAAGGTGCTCGCGTCGGCCATCGCCAATGCCGAGAACAACCATGATCTCGACGTCGACGCTCTCGTCGTCGCCGAGGCATCGGTCGGCAAGTCGATCACCATGAAGCGGTTCGCAACGCGCGGCCGTGGCAAGTCCACGCGCATCCTCAAGCCGTTCAGCCGGCTGCGGATTGTCGTTCGCGAAGCAGAAGAGGTGTAAGATGGGTCACAAGAGCAATCCGATCGGTCTGCGCCTGCAGATCAACCGTACCTGGGACAGCCGGTGGTATGCCGAAGGCGGCGAATACGCCAAGCTGCTCAAGGAAGACATCGAGATCCGCAAGTACATCGTCGGGAGCCTGCCGCAGGCAGCGATCTCGAAGGTCGTGATCGAACGTCCGGCCAAGCTGTGCCGCATTTCGATCTATGCTGCGCGTCCCGGCGTCATCATCGGCAAGAAGGGCGCTGACATCGAAAAGCTGCGCGCCCAGCTTGGCAAGATGACCGACAGCGAAGTGAAGCTGAACATCGTTGAGATCCGCAAGCCGGAAGTCGATGCCAAGCTCGTCGCCCAGGGCATCGCCGACCAGCTGATCCGCCGCGTTGCCTTCCGTCGTGCCATGAAGCGCGCGATGCAGTCGGCCATGCGTCTGGGTGCCGAAGGCATCAAGATCATGTGCGGTGGCCGTCTCGGTGGCGCTGAAATCGCGCGTGTCGAACAGTACCGTGAAGGCCGCGTGCCGCTGCACACGCTGCGCGCCAACATCGACTATGCCGAAGCCGAGGCGCTGACCGCCTACGGCATCATCGGCATCAAGGTGTGGGTCTTCAAGGGTGAAATCCTGGGTCACGACCCGACCGCCACCGATCGTCTGATGATGGAATCGCAGACGTCCGGCGTCCGCCCGGCTCGTTGAGGTAAGTAGAAATGCTGCAACCGAAAAAAACCAAGTTCCGCAAGGCGTTCAAGGGCAAGATCCATGGCGTCGCCAAGGGCGGAAGCGACCTGAACTTCGGGTCCTATGGCCTCAAGGCTCTCGAGCCGGAGCGTATCACTGCGCGCCAGATCGAAGCTGCCCGTCGTGCGATCACGCGCCACATCAAGCGTCAGGGACGCCTGTGGATCCGCGTGTTCCCGGACGTGCCGGTGTCGAAGAAGCCTGCCGAAGTCCGTCAGGGTAAGGGCAAGGGTTCTGTCGAATACTGGGCTGCCCGTGTGAAGCCCGGCCGCATCCTGTTCGAGCTCGACGGTGTCCCCGGCCCGCTGGCCGCCGAAGCCTTCAGCCGTGCAGCGATGAAGCTGCCGATCAAGACCAAGGTCGTTGCCCGCATGGGTGACACCTCGCACCTGGGAGTTTTCTAATGGCCGACAAGTCGAACATGGAAGACCTGCGCACCAAGACGGACGACCAGCTGTCGGAAGCCTTGACCATGCTCAAGAAGGAGCAGTTCAACCTGCGCTTCCAGGCGGCCACCAACCAGTTGGAAGGTGCAGCCCGGGTCAAGGAAGTGCGTCGCCAGATCGCACGGATCAAGACCCTGCAGAACGAGCGTGCGGCTGCGGCCGGCGCCGAGGCTTAAGGAAGAGACTATGCCCAAGCGTATCCTGAGCGGGACTGTCACCTCCGACAAGACCGACAAGACCGTGACCGTGAAGGTCGAACGCCGCGTGAAGCACCCGCTCTACGGGAAGATCATCAAGCGCTCGAAGAACTATCACGCGCACGACGAGAAGAACGAATATGTCGTTGGCGACAAGGTTCGCATCGAGGAGACCAAGCCGATCTCCAAGACCAAGACCTGGGCGGTGATCGACCGCATTGCCGCCAGCAAGGGCCAGGCCGTGGAAGCCGAGCTCGACGTTGCAGAAGCAATGCCGACCGGTGCTCCCGAAGAGAAGCAGACGGCCAACAAGCCCGCCAAGGAAGAAGCTTCGAAGGAAGAAGCTGAAGCCTGAGAATTCGCTCCCGCGCAGGCGGGGGCAGACGTTAGGAACTGCCGGACAGGTTCCGGCAAGCCAATTGAGAAGGAACCGGATCGATGATCCAGATGCAATCCAATCTCGACGTCGCGGACAACAGCGGCGCCAAGCGCGTCCAGTGCATCAAGGTACTGGGCGGGTCGAAGCGTCGGTTCGCGTCTGTCGGCGACGTGATCGTGGTTTCCGTGAAGGAAGCCCAGCCGCGCGCTCGCGTGAAGAAGGGTGACGTGCACCGCGCCGTTATCGTGCGCACCAGGAAGGACGTTCGTCGTGCCGATGGCACGGTCATCCGCTTCGACAGCAATGCTGCGGTGCTGGTGAACAAGACGGAAGAGCCGATCGGCACCCGTATCTTCGGACCCGTGGTGCGTGAACTGCGCGGCAAGGGCTTCATGAAGATCATCTCGCTCGCGCCGGAGGTGCTGTGATGGCTGCTGCAAAGATCAAGAAGGGCGACACCGTCGTCGTGCTTTCGGGCAAGGACAAGGGCACCACGGGTACCGTGAGCCAGGTCATGCCGAAAGAAGGCAAGGTCGTGGTTGAGGGCGTCAACGTAATGACCCGTCACCGCAAGCCCTCGCAGGCAAACCCGCAGGGCGGCATTGACCGTATTCCTGCACCGATGGCGATCTCCAAGGTCGCTGTCGCTGATCCCAAGGATGGCAAGCCCACCCGCGTCCGTTTCGAAGAAAAGGACGGCAAGAAGGTGCGTATCGCCGTCAAGTCCGGGGAGACCATCGATGGCTGATTACACCCCTCGTCTGAAGCAGAAGTATGCTGACGAAATCGTCAAGGCGATGACCGAGAAGTTCGGTTACGCCAACGCGTTGCAGGTGCCGAAGCTGGAAAAGATCACGCTCAACATGGGTGTGGGCGAAGCCAGCCAGGACAAGAAGAAAGTGCAGACGGCTGCAGAAGAAATGCAGGCGATTGCCGGCCAGAAGCCGGTGATCACCAAGGCCAAGAAGTCGATCGCCCAGTTCAAGCTGCGCGACGGCATGCCGATCGGTTGCAAGGTGAACCTGCGCCGTGACCGCATGTACGAATTCCTCGATCGCCTGGTGACCATCGCGATGCCGCGTATTCGCGACTTCCGTGGCCTCAACCCCAAGTCGTTTGATGGCAATGGCAACTACGCCATGGGCATCAAGGAGCAGATCATCTTTCCGGAGATCAGCTACGACAAGATCGAGAAGGTGCGTGGCATGGATATCATCGTCACCACCACCGCAAAGACCGACGAAGAAGCGCGCGAACTGCTGCGTCTGTTCGGTTTCCCGTTCCCGGCCGAGAGTGCCGAAGAAAAGGAAGCGGCATAAGCCGCTTTAGGAGAGCTTAAGTCCAATGGCGAAACTGAGTTCCATCAACAAGAACGAGAAGCGCAAGGCTCTCGTGAAGAAGTATGCTGCGAAGTATGCGAAGCTGAAGGCAATTGCCGACGATGAGTCGCTCGACGAAACCGAGCGTCTCATGGCCCGCCTGAAGATGGCCGAGCTGCCTCGTAACGCAAACCCCACCCGTGTGCGCAACCGTTGCGCCACCACCGGCCGCCCGCGCGGCTACTATCGCAAGTTCGGGCTTAACCGCATCGAACTCCGTGATCTGGCCAACAAGGGCTTGATCCCGGGCGTGACCAAGTCGAGCTGGTGAGGATTAGACCATGGCATTGACCGATCCCCTGGGTGATATGCTCACCCGTATCCGCAACGGCCAGCAGGCGAAGAAGGATTCCGTCCTCTCGCCGGCTTCGAAGCTGCGTGCGAACGTGCTCGAGGTGCTCCAGCGCGAAGGCTACATCCGTGGCTACAGCGAGGACACCAGCGGCAAGCACAAGGCGCTGCGGATCGAACTGAAGTATTTCGAAGGCGAGCCGGCGATCAAGCACGTCGCTCGCGTCTCCAAGCCGGGCCGCCGCGTCTACTCGGGTTCCAAGGAACTCCCTGCAGTGCGCAACGGCCTCGGCATCACCATCGTCTCGACACCCAAGGGCGTGCTTTCGGACAACGAAGCCCGCACCGAGAACGTCGGTGGCGAAGTGCTGGCGGAGGTGTTCTGATGAGCCGCATTGGCAAAAGGCCGGTGGCACTCCCCAGCGGAGTGACCGCCAAGACCGAGAACGGCGTGCTGACCGTGAAGGGCCCCAAGGGCGAACTCACGATGAGCATGTTCGACCTGATCGAATACAAGGTCGAGGCCGAGGAAATCCTGGTCAACCCGATCAACAAGACGAAGCAGGCCCGCCAGTTCTGGGGCATGCAGCGTACGCTGGTGCAGAACCTGGTTGACGGTGTGACCGAAGGTTTCACCAAGGTACTGGAAATCACCGGCGTTGGTTACCGTGCGCAGGCCCAGGGCAAGACCCTGAAGCTGCAGCTCGGCTTCAGCCACGACGTTGACCTGACGGTTCCTGAAGGTCTCGAAGTCAAGACGCCCGACCAGACCACGGTCGAAATTTCGGGCATCGACAAGCAGAAGGTCGGGCAGTTCGCTGCCGAGATCCGCGAATGGCGCAAGCCGGAGCCCTACAAGGGCAAGGGTGTGAAGTACCGCGGTGAATATATCTTCCGCAAGGAAGGGAAGAAGAAGTAAGATGGCAAAGCTTTCCCTCTTTGAACGTCGCCGCCGCCGGGTGCGTACCGCGCTCCGCAAGCGTTCGGGCGACAAGCCGCGGCTGTCGGTGCACCGCACCGGCCAGCACATCTACGCGCAGATCATCGACGACAAGGACGGTCGTACCGTTGCTGCTGCCTCCACCCTGGGTGGCAAGGCTTCGGGCGCGAACGTCGATGCCGCCAAGAAGGTCGGCAGCGACATCGCTGCTGCTGCCAAGAAGGCCGGCGTGACCACCGTCGTGTTCGATCGCGGTGGCTTCCTGTTCCATGGCCGCGTCAAGGCGCTGGCCGATGCCGCTCGTGAAGGCGGGCTGGAGTTCTGATGATGGCTGACGAAAACAAGACTGAAGACACCAAGGCCGAAGCCCAGGTGGAACAGAACATCGAGGGTTCGACCCCGACGCCGACCACCGAGTCGACCGAAGCTGCTGACAACCAGTCGGCCGCCCAGGGCGCCGAAGGGCAGCCGCGTACCAGCAATCGTGGTGGCCGTGGTGGCCGCGGCGGTAACGATCGCGGTGGCCGTGATGGCGGACGTGGTCGTGGCCGTGGCGGTCGTGACGATCGTCGTGGTGGCCGCGGCGGTGACGATGATGGTGAAGAGCTGATCGAGAAGCTCGTCCACATCAACCGCGTTGCCAAGGTGGTGAAGGGCGGTAAGCGCTTCGGTTTCGCCGCGCTGGTCGTGGTGGGTGACGGCAAGGGCCGCGTCGGCTTCGGCCACGGCAAGGCCCGCGAAGTGCCGGAAGCCATCAACAAGGCGACCGCAGCTGCCAAGAAGAAGATGATCCGCGTCCCGCTCAAGGAAGGCCGCACGCTGCACCATGATGGCCGTGGCCATTTCGGTGCCGGCAAGGTCGTCGTGCGCTCGGCGCCTCCGGGTACCGGTATCATCGCCGGTGGCCCGATGCGTGCCGTGTTCGAAGCGCTCGGCGTGGCGGACGTCGTGACCAAGTCGGTCGGTACGTCCAATCCCTACAACATGATCCGCGCCACTTTCGATGGCCTGACCAACCAGACTTCGCCGAAGTCGGTTGCCCAGCGTCGCGGCAAGAAGGTCGCCGACCTGCTTGGTCGCGGTGGCGCATCGGAGGCCGAGGCGGAAGCCGACGCCGCCGCTATCGCGGAGTAAGCGACATGGCGACAATCAAGATCAAGCAGATCGGCTCGCCGATCCGTCGTCCTGAAAACCAGCGCAAGATCCTGATCGGCCTCGGGCTGAACAAGATGCACAAGGTGGTTGAACTGCAGGACACCCCCGAAGTGCGCGGAGCCATCAAGAAGGTGCCGCACATGGTGGAGATCGTGGAGGGCTGAAGTCCTTCGCGGTAACCGCAAAACAATTTGACGGTGGTGGCCCGCTGTTCTAGCGGGCCGCTTCCATTTTATTGGCGCGAACAAAGCGAAAGCGAGTGCAAGACTATGAAACTCAACGACATCCGTGACAACGAAGGTGCCCGCAAGGGCCGTATGCGCGTCGGACGCGGCATCGGTTCGGGCAAGGGCAAGACCGCCGGCCGTGGCCAGAAGGGCCAGAAGAGCCGTTCGGGCGTGGCCATCAAGGGCTTCGAAGGCGGCCAGATGCCCCTTCACATGCGCCTGCCGAAGCGCGGCTTCAACAACCCGTTCGGCAAGGACTATGCCGAAGTGAACGTCGGCATGGTGCAGAAGCTGGTCGACGCCAAGAAGCTCGACGCCAAGAAGGTCATCGACCACGAAGCGCTGCAGGCTGCTGGCCTGGCTCGCGGTGGCAAGGACGGCGTGCGTCTGCTTGGCAAGGGCGAACTGACGGCCAAGCTCACTTTCAACGTTGCCGGCGCGTCCAAGGGTGCCGTGGCCGCAGTTGAAAAAGCTGGCGGCAAGGTCGACCTGATCGACCCGGGCAAGCCCGAACACGAGAAGAAGGCTGAGCGTCGCGAAGCCAACAAGGCCAAGAAGGCCGGTTGATTGAATAAAAGGGCACGCGCGGGTTCGACATTGGGCCCGCGCGTCCCTATCTAGCCTTCCTGAGCCGGGAGGGACCGGCGTTTTGACCAGGATCTGAAAGACTTTTCATGGCATCCCGCGCCGACAATATCGCCAGCTCGCTGAGCTTTTCCAACTTCAGCCAGGCGACTGAGCTCAAGAACCGCATCTGGTTCACGATCGGTGCGCTGATCGTCTTCCGCTTCCTCAGCTTCGTGCCGCTGCCGGGCGTCGACCCGGTCGAGCTGGCCAACATCTACGAATCCGAGAACCTGGGCGGCGGCATCCTGGGTATGTTCAACATGTTCTCCGGCGGTTCGCTGGAGCGCATGAGCCTGATCGCGCTGGGCGTGATGCCTTACATCACCGCCTCCATCGTCATCCAGCTGGCAGCCTCGCTGCATCCGTCGCTGATGGCGCTGAAGAAGGAAGGCGAGGCCGGGCGCAAGAAGCTGAACCAGTACACCCGCTATGGCACGGTCTTCCTGTGCGCCATCCAGGGCTGGTTCCTGGCCAGCGGCCTCGAAGCCTACGGCGCGCAGAGCGGCGCTGCCCTGGTGGTGGACCCGGGCCTGATGTTCAAGGTGGTAGCCGTCATCAACCTGGTGGGCGGCACCATGTTCCTGCTGTGGCTGGGTGAGCAGATCACCAGCCGGGGTATCGGTAACGGCGTCTCGCTGATCATCATGGCGGGCATCGTGGCCCAGTTCCCGACCTTTACCGCCAACCTGTTCGAAGGCGGCCGCACCGGCTCGATCAGCGGCGTGGTGATCGGTGGCTTCGTGGTCATGGCCGTGATCCTGATCCTGTTCATCTGCTTCGTGGAGCGAGCCCAGCGCCGCCTGCTGATCCAGTATCCGAAGCGCGCGACGCAGCGCGGCGGCATGCAGGCCGACCGTTCGCACCTGCCGCTGAAGCTCAACACCGCCGGCGTTATCCCGCCGATCTTTGCCAGCTCGTTGCTGCTGCTGCCGCTGACGATTACCCAGTTCGCGGGCAATTCGGTCGACACCACCAGCACCTGGGGCAGCACCATCGTGATGCTCAACCAGTACCTGGCCCACGGCCAGCCGCTGTACATGGCGCTCTATGCCGCCGGCATCATCTTCTTCTGCTTCTTCTACACTGCCGTGGTCTTCAATCCGGAGGACACTGCCGAGAACCTGAAGAAGCAGGGCGGCTTCATTCCGGGCATTCGTCCGGGCAAGCGGACGGCCGACTATCTCGACTATGTGCTCACCCGTATTACCGTGGTTGGTGCGCTGTACCTGACGGTAGTCTGCGTGGTGCCCGAATGGGGTATCGCCCAGACCGGCCTCCCGCTGTTCCTTGGCGGTACCAGCCTGCTGATTGTGGTGAACGTGACCGTGGATACGATCAGCCAGATCCAGTCGCATCTCTTGGCCCACCAGTACGGTGACCTTATCAAGAAGGCCAAGTTGAAGGGCCGCACTCGCTAGTCTAGCGTCGCTCGCACACGCGGCAGGGGATTCGCACTTTCATGAATATCATCCTTCTCGGGCCGCCGGGCGCAGGCAAGGGCACTCAGGCGCACATGCTGGTGGAACACCACGGCATGAAGCAGCTTTCGACCGGCGACATGCTGCGCGCCGCGGTGAAGGCACAGACGCCGGTGGGCCTCGAGGCGAAGGCCGTGATGGATCGCGGCGAACTGGTCTCCGACGAGATCGTCTCTGCCCTGATCGACGCCGAGCTGGAGGCCATGGGCGAAGCGACCGGCGCCATCTTTGATGGCTACCCGCGCACCGAAGCCCAGGCTGTTTCGCTCGACGAGATCCTCGCCAAGCATGACCGCAAGCTCGACTTCGTGATCGAACTGCTGGTGGACGAAGAGGCCCTGGTCGACCGCATTACCGGCCGCTTCACCTGCGCCAATTGCGGCGAGGGCTATCACGACCGCCACAAGCTGCCCGAGGTCGAAGGTGTCTGTGACAAGTGCGGCAGCACCGAGTTCAAGCGCCGTCCTGACGACAACGAGGAAACCGTGCGCACGCGCATGGCCGAATACCGCGCCAAGACGGCGCCGATCCTGCCGTTCTACGAGCAGCGTGGCATCGTCCAGCGGGTCGATGGCATGGCCGCCATCGACGACGTGACGACCGCCATAGAGAAGGTCTTGGCCTCGGCCTGACCCGCGCGCTATCCCTCCGCCAACGAAGGAGGGATCATGAGATACGCTGTTCTTGCTGCTGCGGGCGCTGCCTTGCTGTCCGTACCTGCCGCAGCCGAAGTGGTGGAAAGTGCCACCGGAGGCTTTGCGTCGACCCACTACGCCCTCGTGGCCGCCGATCGCGACACCGTCTGGGAGCAATTGGTCCACCCGGAAAACTGGTGGAGCCACAGCTGGTCGGACGATTCCGCCAACCTCTCGCTCGATCCGCAGGCAGGCGGCTGCTTCTGCGAACGTATTCCCGGCGTTGACGGCTATCCCGACGGCTCGGTCGAACACATGCGCGTGGTGGCCGTTTTCCCTGCGGCCATGCTGCGGCTCGACGGGTCGCTCGGGCCGCTGCAGGCCGAAGGGCTTGCCGGTACGCTGACCGTGACCCTGACGGACGAGGCAGTGGGGACGGGCATCCGCTGGGATTACATTACCGGAGGCCAGTCACGCATTCCGCCAGAGCAACTCGCCCCCGTAGTAGATGCCGTACAGGCAGAGTTCCTTGGCGGGCTGGTGGCGCAGCTCGGCGGCGACATTGCAGGTGATTTACAGCACGTTGAATAAGCCATTTTGACTAGGCTGCGCTGGCGGGCTATAAGGGGTCATTCGGAGCGCAGGCCTCCAGCGAGTGACAGCAATTGCTGGTTGCTCGCTTTCGCCTGTTGACGCGGAGGGGGAATCACCCTATCTGCGCTCCCTATTCGTCCATTTGTAACGAAAGTAACTGTTTGGCGGCAGCCCGTTGCACGCCAAAAGCAGCCGCTTTCAGCGCAGCCGGTCGAATATTTTTGGCTATGAGATAGGGGTGTCCCCGAGTTGTTCGGATCGACCAGGCCCCTGTGGAGCATGGAGAATTAAGTGGCTCGTATTGCCGGGGTAAACATCCCCACCAACAAGCGCGTTATCATTGCGCTCACCTACATTCACGGAATCGGTCCCACCAGCGCTCGCAAGATCGCTGACAAGCTCGGCATTGATCATTCGCGCCGCGTGCAGGACCTGTCGGACGCCGAAGTCCTGCAGATCCGTGAAACGATCGACGCCGATTACAGCGTGGAAGGCGATCTTCGTCGCGACACCGCGATGAACATCAAGCGCCTGATGGACCTGGCCTGCTATCGCGGCCTGCGTCATCGTAAGGGCCTGCCCGTTCGCGGCCAGCGCACCCACACCAACGCCCGTACCCGCAAGGGCAAGGCCAAGCCGATCGCCGGCAAGAAGAAGTAAGCAGGGCTTCTGCCCGGCTTTTTCCTTCTTACGAGTTAGAGGAACGTAGAAAATGGCACGCGAACCAGGCCGTATCCGGCGTCGTGACAAGAAGAACATTTCCAGCGGTGTTGCCCACGTCAACGCCAGCTTCAACAACACCATGATCACCATCACCGATGCGCAGGGCAATGCGATCAGCTGGTCCAGCGCCGGCATGATGGGCTTCAAGGGTAGCCGCAAGTCGACTCCCTATGCTGCGCAGGTTGCTGCTGATGATGCGGGCAAGAAGGCCGCCGAACACGGCGTGCGCACGCTCGAGGTAGAGATCAAGGGCCCGGGTTCGGGTCGCGAATCGGCGCTGCGTGCGCTGCAGGCGGTGGGTTTCACCATCACCTCGATCCGTGACGTGACCCCGATCCCGCACAACGGCGTACGGCCTTCCAAGCGTCGTCGCGTCTGATCGAAGCCTGCCGCGGGGGTAACGCCTCGCACCAAGTCATTCGCATCGGCCGCGGCGTTCCATCCGGAGCATCGCGGTCTTTGCGCCAGAAAACACCTTTAGGGGAAGTCCATGTCCGTCAACACGAAGAACTGGCAGGAACTGAAGAAGCCCAACACGCTCGACATCAAGGAAGGCGCCGACAAGAAGCGCAAGGCGACTTTCGTCGCCGAGCCGCTTGAGCGCGGTTATGGCCTGACGCTGGGCAACGCCCTGCGCCGCGTCCTCCTCGCCAGCCTTCAGGGTGCGGCGATCACCTCGATCAAGATCGAGAACGTGCTGCACGAATTCTCCTCGCTCGCCGGCGTGCGCGAGGACGTTACCGACATCGTCCTCAACGTGAAGCAGATCGCGCTGAAGATGGAAGGCGAAGGCCCCAAGCGCCTGCAGCTTTCGGCTACCGGCCCGGCCGAGGTCACTGCCGGTGACATCGCCGTGACCGGCGACATCGAGATCCTCAACAAGGACCTCGTGCTGTGCCACCTCGACGAGGGTGCCACGCTGAACATGGAACTGACCGCAGACACCGGCAAGGGCTACTCGCCTGCCGTGCAGAACCGTCCGGCCGATGCGCCCATCGGCCTGATCCCGGTCGACAGCCTTTATTCGCCGATCAAGCAGGTCAGCTACAAGGTCGAGAACGCCCGTGTCGGCCAGGAACTGGACTTCGACAAGCTCAGCCTGACCATCGAAACCGACGGCACCGTCACCCCTGAAGATGCGATCGCCTACGCTGCACGCATCCTGCAGGACCAGCTGACCCTGTTCGTCCACTTCGAAGACGGCATTCCGCAGCCGAGCAGCTCCATGATCGGGGTTGCTGCAGAGCCGCAGGAAAGCGACACCAACCAGCTCAACCGTTACCTCCTCAAGAAGGTCGACGAGCTGGAACTGTCGGTGCGTTCGGCCAACTGCCTCAAGAACGACAACATCATCTACATCGGCGACCTGGTCCAGAAGACCGAAGCCGAGATGCTGCGTACGCCGAACTTCGGCCGCAAGTCGCTCAACGAGATCAAGGAAGTCCTCTCGTCGATGGGCCTGCGCCTCGGCATGGATATCCCCGGCTGGCCGCCGGAGAACATCGAAGAAATGGCCAAGAAGCTGGAGCAGGAACTGCTCGGCTAACAGCCAACAGGGGCTTGGGCCGGACCCCTTCTTCCGGCCTGCATCGGGGTACCTCATACGGCCCCCCTACGAACTGGAGTAAGTATTATGCGTCACGGTATTTCTGGCCGTAAGCTCAGCCGCAAGAGCCAGCACCGCACCGCCATGTTCCGCAACATGGCTGCCGCGCTGATCAAGCACGAGCAGATCCTCACCACCACGGCCAAGGCCAAGGAACTGCGTCCCTATGTCGAGAAGCTGATCACGCTGGCCAAGCGTGGCGGCCTGTCGAACCGTCGCCTGGCGCACGCGCGCCTGCTCGATGACGCGCAGCTGCGGAAGCTGTTCGACGTGCTGGCTGAACGCTACGCTGACCGCAACGGCGGCTACACCCGCATCATCAAGGCCGGCTTCCGCGCTTCGGACGCCGCGCCCATCGCCTATATCGAACTCGTCGACCGTGACGAAGACGCCAAGGGCCAGGACTCCGGTCCGGTGATGACCGAAGACGAATACGCTGACGCCTGAGCGTCAGCGTAACGAGACAAGAATGGGCCGTCGGAGCGATCCGGCGGCCCTTTTCTTTTGCGCGGGGCGTGGCACAACGGAGCGCATGATCCGCACCGCAATGCTTGCAGCGTCCACGTTGCTATTCGCCGCTCCCGCCACCGCGCAGGTTTCGCAGGCCAATCTCGATGCCAGCTACGACTGGGCGCTGGCCGCGGGCTACAAGGCCATGTTCCTGTGCAGCGCCATCGCCAATGCCGAACGTGCGGGGACGTCGCGGACCTACGAGCACGTGATGGAATGGGAACTGTCGGGCATCCAGGCCCCGCTCGACGAACTTGTGGGCGAAATGCCCTACGAGATCGTCCGCGCAGCCAATGGCGAAGTGCAATACGTGACCGCCAATTGGTCGGCCGACCTGCCCGACCGGGTTGCCGTGCACACGCCGGGTGAGGGCTGCTCGATCTACCCCATCGGCTTCGATCCGGCGACGCTGCCGGACTGGGCGGCGGACGGCTGGGAGCGCCTGCGCCCGCCGATGCCGCGCACCATCCAGAACTTGCCCGACCGCAGCCTGGTCGAGCGCGCCTTTGACCGCACCTACGGCGAGGACAGCCGCACCACGGCGATCATCGTGGTCAGCCCGGCGCTTGCGGAAGGCCGGTTCGAATACTATGCGGAAGGGTTCGATGCCCACACGCCGCAGCGCACCTGGTCGGTCGCCAAGAGCATTGCCGCGACCATAGTCGGGGCGGCGGTCTATCGCGGCGAGGTCGATGTCATGGACAGCGCCGGCCTTGGCGTGAACGAGGAGGATCCGCGCCGCGCCATCACTATCGACGACGGATTGCGCATGGCCACGGGCCGCTATTCGGATACGCCGGGCAACCGGACCGATCCGCTATACTTCGGCGGCTCGACGGTGGACGAACGGACGGTCAACTGGCCGCTGGTCCGCGAACCGGGCACGGTCTTCCGCTACGCCAACAATGACACGCTGATCGCAATCCAGGCCATCGAGGACAGCTTCGCCGCGCATCCGCCGCGGGAGTTGCTGGCGCAACTTGGCATGCAGCGCACCATCGCCGAGACCGACTGGCAGGGGAACTACATCCTCTCCAGCCAGGTCTGGGCCACCGCGCCGGACCTTGTTCGCCTGGGTGAACTCTATCTCAACGACGGTGTCCTGCCCGATGGCACGCGCGTGCTGCCTGAAGGATGGGTCGACTATGTCTCCGATCCCTCCGGCCCGCAGCCGGACGGCGCATGGGGCTATGGCGCAGGCTGGTGGACCATGCGCGGGATGGAAGGCATTCCTGATGACGCCTTCGCCGCGCGCGGCAATCGCGGGCAATATGTCGTGGTCATTCCCAGCCTCGACATGGTGATCGTGCGGCGGGGTGAAGACCCGGCGGGCGGCTCCGGCTTCGACATTGCGGCCTATACCCGCGACGTGATTGCCTCGCTCTACTGAGCGCCCTTGCAACACCCGCAGCAATAGTTACATCTCCAACCAGTTCCATCCCCCAGTGGAGATTCCATGCGTTTTCCGATTGTTGCTGCATCGCTGCTTGTCGCCAGTTCCATTCCCGCTAGTGCCCAGGACATGACTGCTCCCGAATATCCCGAGACGCGCCGCGGCGACGTGGTGGAGACCTTCTTTGGTGAAGAAGTGGCTGACCCCTACCGCTGGCTGGAAGACGACGTTCGCAACAATCCCGAAGTGGCCGACTGGGTCGACCGCCAGAACGCGGTGACCGACGCCTATCTCGAAGCGCTGCCGGCGCGCGCGTGGTTCGAGGAGCGGATCGGCGAGCTTTACGACTACGAGCGCTTCAGCACCCCGGTCGTGCGCGGCGATCACTATTTCTACACCCGCAACTCCGGCCTGCAGAACCAGTCGCCGCTCTACGTGCGCGACGGGCTGGACGGCGAACCGCGCCTGCTGCTCGATCCCAACGAATGGGCTGACGACGGCGCCACGGCGCTTAGCGGCTGGGTGCCGTCGCCCGATGGCTCCAAGCTGCTCTACTCCGTGCAGGACGGCGGCACCGACTGGCGCATCCTGCGCGTGCTCGACGTCGCCACGGGCGAACAGATCGGCGGCGATATCCGCTGGGCCAAGTTTACTTCGCTGGCATGGGTGGGCGAAGAGGGCTTCCTTTATTCGCGCTTCCCGGAGCCGGAGGAGGGCGAGGACTTCCAGGCCCTGAACATGGACCAGGCGATTTACTACCACGCGCTGGGCACCGAGCAGTCGGCTGACGAACTGGTCTTCGCGACGCCGGACGCGCCCGAGCGCAACCATACGGCGGGCGTCACCGACGATGGCCGCTGGATGGTCATCTACAGCTCCACCGGCACCGACGCGCGCTACGAAGTCCATGTGGTGGACCTCGCCGCGCGCGAGACCAACGGCTGGCATGCCACGCCGCTGATCACCGGCTTCGAACATTCGTGGAGCGCGATCGACTCGGTTGGCTCGCGCATGTGGTTCGTCACCAATCAGGATGCGCCGCTCTACCGCGTGGTCTCGATCGACCTCGAGGACATCGAGGCAGGCTGGACCGAGGTGATCGCAGAACGCGAACAACCGATTGCCGACGCGGGCATGGTGGGCGAGTACCTGGTGGTCGAATACCTCGAGGATGCCAGCTCCAGCGCCTATGTCACCACGCTGGACGGTGAGCCCGTGCGCGAGATCGAGTTCGCCGGCATCGGTTCGGCGGGCGGCTTCGGCGGCACGCCTGACAGCAACGAGACATTCTACTCCTTCTCCAGCTTCAACCGCGCGGGCACGATCTACCGCTACGATGTGGCAACGGGCGAAAGCACCATATTCGCCGCGCCCGAAGTCAGCTTTGATCCCGAGGACTTCGTGGTCGAACAGCGCTTCTACGAGAGCAAGGACGGCACCCGCGTGCCCATGTTCATCGTGCGCCGTGCGGACGTGGCTGCAAGCGGTGAGGCCGTGCCCACGCTGCTCTACGGCTATGGCGGCTTCGACGTTTCGCTGACGCCGGGCTTCTCTGCCAGCCGGCTGGCATGGGTCGAGGCGGGCGGGGCCTTCGCGCTCGCCAACATTCGTGGTGGCGGCGAATATGGCCGCGCCTGGCACGACGGCGGGCGCCGCGCGAACAAGCAGAACGTGTTCGACGACTTCATCGCGGCAGGCGAATTCCTGATCGCGGAAGGCGTGACGCCGGAAGATGGCCTGGCCATCCAGGGCGGCTCCAACGGTGGCCTGCTGGTGGGCGCCGTGGCCAACCAGCGTCCGGACCTGTTCGCGGCGGGCAATGCGGCAGTGGGCGTGATGGACATGCTGCGCTTCGACCGCTTCACCGCGGGCCGGTACTGGGTCGACGACTACGGCTATCCCGACCGCGAAGAAGACTGGCGGATCCTGCGCGCCTACTCCCCGCTGCACAATATCCAGCCCGATACGGACTATCCCGCGCTGCTGGTTACCACGGCCGATACCGACGACCGAGTCGTTCCCGGGCATTCTTTCAAATACACTGCAGCCTTGCAGGCAGAGAACCTTGGCGACCGGCCCCAGCTGATCCGGATCGAGACCCGCGCGGGCCACGGTTCGGGCAAGCCGACCGACAAGGCTATCGAGGAAGCCGCTGATATTGCAGCATTCCTGGCCTATTGGACGGGCCTCGAACCGACCGAATGAGGCTGTTCAGATAAAGTTAGACTTTCCTGAATATTCGCTAACGACAGGGTTCAGCGTCGCATCAGCGCGAATCCCCTAGAACCCTTCTCAGAGGTGGCAATCCCGTCGCCCGGACGAGAAGGAGAAGTCTCATGAAGTCCATTACCAAAGCTCTCGCCAAGGGCACGCTCGGAACTGTCGCGGCTGGCGCGATGGTCATGGGTGTTGCTTCCCCCGCCGCCGCGCAGGATCGCCACCGCGATCGTGACGACGGCATCTCTGCCGGTGAGGTGATTGCCGGTGCCGTAATCCTGGGTGGCCTTGCCGCTATCATCGCCTCGAGCGACAATGATCGCCACGACCGCTACGATCGTCGCGGTTACCGTGATGACTATCGCGGCGACTACCGCGGCGATTACCGCGGTGGCTATGGCTACAACTCTCGCGATGCCGTCGAGATGTGCGTCCGCGCCGCTGAACGCCGCGCCCAGCGCCGCCTTGGCACCCGTGCCGAGGTCTACGAAATCCGCGATGTCGACCGTGAACGTCGTGGCTACGAAGTCGAAGGGCGCATCGCCGTCCGCGATGGCTATCGCGACCGTGACCGCCGTGGCTGGGGCCGTGGCGACTACCGCCGTGGCTATCGCAACGACGGTTGGGACGAAGGCCGGTTCAGCTGCGAAGTCCGTCGCGGCCGGGTGGTCGATCTCGACTTCCGTGGCATCCGCGGTCTTTGATCGCTGACCCTCCAACGTGAGCAAGGGCGGTTCAGGCTGAAGTCAGTCTGGACCGCCTAGCTCTGTCCGCAACACTGTCCCCCTTGGGGAAGGGAATACCGACAATGCCGTTCCGCCCGACCACATTTGCCAGCGCCGCCGCCATGGCCGCGGCGCTTTCCATGGCCGCGACGCCTGCTGCTGCGGCTGAACTGCCGCGCACCGCGAACACTTACGTCCAGGTGCAGACCGGCGATCCGGGCATCGCCAGCCAGTACCGTTATGGCCGCTATGATCGCTACGACCGGTATGGCCGCTATCGCCACCACCGCCACCGCAATCGCGGAATCGATACGGGTGACGTGATTGCCGGCGTCGTCGTGCTGGGTGCCCTGGCCGCCATCATCGGCTCCTCGCGCAGCCGCGACCGTGATCGCGACCGCTACGAGGATCGCCGCGAACAGGTGCGCTATGACCGGCGCGAGGATCGCAATTACGACAGCCGCGGCATCGAGAACGCCGTCGACATGTGTATCGAAGAGATCGAGCGCTACGACGACCGCGTGGAATCGGTCCACGAGGCGCGCCGCGGGCCTGACGGCTGGCACGTTTCCGGCACGCTGGACAACGGTTCCGGCTGGGACTGCCAGATCGACAACAATGGCCGCATCAGCGACGTCGTGATGGGCGGTGACGGCTATGTCACCCCGGGTGACGGGCGCTACTACGGCAGCGATGCCGCGCCCAGCCGCGGCGACCAGCTGAGCGATTCCGCCTATGCCAATGCCCGCGCATCGACGCGCACGGCAGCGGACGAGCCCTACAGCTACCGCTACGAAACCAGTGCGACCCACGACACCCCGGCTACCACGGCCCCGTCAGCCGACGATCCGCGTCCGGCCTATCCCGGCGGCCCGCTGCCGGGCGAGGAAGGCTACGATCCGGACTGGCAGGTCGACGGCGATCTGGGCGATTACGGCAACTAGTCCGTCACTTCACGCGCATAGGCAGGCAGTTCGATCTGCCACACCATGGCCGCGCCGCGCAGGGCAAACCCTGCCGTCGCGGCCATTGCCATGGCTATCGGCTGTTCCACACCAAGCAGGATGAGTACCGCACAGAGCGTGGCGGCGAGGGCGGCTGCGGTAACGTATAGCTCCGGCCGCATCAGGATCGATGGCACGCCCGCGATCACGTCGCGGATGATCCCGCCGACGCAGCCGGTCACCACGCCCAGGATCAGCGCCGCCACCGGGGCGACGTCGAAGGCCAGCGCCTTTGCCGTGCCCAGCGCGCAGAAGACCGCCATGCCGAGCGCGTCGGCCCATTCAAGCCAGCGGCCCTCCCACCACTTGCGCGGCAGGAACCAGGCGATCAGCGCCGTGCCCAGGATCACCGGGGCCACCCACATGTCGCGCAGCCAGAAGGCGGGAACGCCCAGCATGGCGTCGCGGACCGAACCTCCGCCCACGCCGGTCACCAGCGCGAAGAAGGCGCAGGTGACGAAGGTCTGGTTGAGCCGTGCTGCCAGCAGCGCTCCCGACAGCGCGAAGACCGCGGTCCCGCCAAGGTCGACGAAGGGTGGCAGTACGAGCGCGATCATGCCCTCAGGCATTGGCTTTGACCCTGGCCTTGCGGCGACGGAACATCAGCGTGCAGCCGAGCAGTGCGCCGAAGACCGAGAGAATGGCAAAGACCAACAGGGTGATGTGGTTGAACTGGCTCTGCGTCTCCAGGTCGCGGGTTTGCAGGTCCATGATGTGCAGGCCCCAGACGAAATCGAAGGTGCGCCACCAGTCGGTACGCACGGCCAGCACCTCGCCGGTCTGGGCGGCTATGTAGAGATTGGTGTCATCCGAGAAGTGCGCCTGCCAGACGTTGACCGGCCAGCGGAAATCCATCGGCACGGAATCGGCGGGGAAATAGGTCACGCGCTGCAGTTCCGCATCGCCCGCGAAAGCAGCCTCGGCGACTTCGCGGGCGCCCTCTTCCAGCAGCGGGTTGTAGAGCCGTCCGTCGGTGGGGGAGTAGCGATAACGTCCGCCGTCCTCCTCGACGACTATCCAGCCCGGGCCGTCCGGGAAGCTCTCCAGGCTGATGCTTTGCACCGTGTCGGGCACGTCAGGCAGCACCAGCCCTTCGGTGCGCAATTCGGGCAGGTCGGCGCGCAGGTGATTGCCGCGCACGTCCTCGATCGGGACCCAGATCATGACGAGACCCGTCACGGTCCACATCAGCACCGGCAGTCCGACCAGCCAGCCGAGCCAGATGTGCCACTTGGCAAACAGACGCATGAATTTCTGGTGTGACATGGTGTGTCCTATTCCGTGGCGAACAGCTTGGAGCGGTCGGCGAATGCCTTCATCTCGATGGCATTGCCGCTGGGATCGCGGAAGAACATGGTCGCCTGCTCGCCGGGTTCACCCTTGAAGCGGATGTAGGGCTTGATGTCGAACTCGACGCCCTTGGCGATCAGCCGGTCAGCCAGTTCCTGCCACTGGTCCATGTCGAGCACGATGCCGAAGTGCGGCACCGGCACGTCATGTCCGTCAACCGGGTTGGTCCCGTGTCCTGCCTTGGCGACAATGGCCGGGGCCTGGTGAGCCACGATCTGGTGTCCGTAGAAGTCGAAGTCGCACCAGTCGTCGCTCGAACGGCCTTCGGGGCACCCCATGACGTTACCCCAGAACTCGCGGGCAGCGATGAGGTTGTCGACGGGGAAGGCGAGGTGAAAGGGCGAAAGCGTCATCGTGCGGGTATCCTGTGCAGTCCAAGGGCGAGGCCGAAACCGGCTATCGGTGCGGCACCATAGCCGACCAGCGGAAACGGGTAATGCGACATCATTGCCATGACGACGAAGCCGAAGAAAGCGCCTGCGAGCGCAAGGCGCGTGGCGCGGGTGAAGGGCGTGGCGAAGACGAACAGCAGGAAGCAGGCGCCAAGGGCGGCAGCCAGCATCAGCGCGAGCACGAGGTGCTGCCCGGCAGCATCGACCAGCACGCGCTCGACGAAGGGCTGTGGCGGCAGTTCGCCGGACAGGCTCATGACGATGGCGGCCACGAAGCCGACGATGGCGACGAGGCCGACTTTCCAGTCGCGGGTGACATGGTGCAGGCCGATGGCGGCGAAGGTGACGGCAAAGCCGCTGGCCCCGTCCGGCTGGAAGAAGGCGAGGAGCAGGGCCGCCAGCAGGATCGGTGCGGCCAGTGCCTTGTTGCGCGCGGCCAGCATGACGAGCGGGGGAATGGCCACCATCCCGGCGTGCAGGCTGACCGGGCCGAGCGGGATCCACCGCCGCACCTCCGCGCCCGTGACCGAGCGGAGCGGCTCGCTCAGGCCCAGCGGCAGCAGCATCAGCAGCAGGAGCAGGGCCAGCAGCATGTGCCGGCTGAGCGCCGTATGCGGCCCGCGTCCGGCCATGATCCAGCCACTCGCCAGCACCAGCGCGGCCAGGTTGGTCTGCCAATAGTGCGCGGGCGCACCACTCGCGGCCATCCAAGCCGCGCCAGCCAGCACCGGCAAGGCGAGCGCCAGGACCGCAGGCATGCGATCCCGGAGCGTCATCACACGTGGATCGGCTTGCCCTGGACGCCCATGGCTGCCTCTTTGAGCGCTTCCGAGTGTGTCGGGTGCGCGTGGCAGGTGTAGGCGATGTCCTCGCTGGTGGCGCCGAATTCCAGGCCGAGCGCGGCTTCGGCGATCATCGTCCCGGCAACGCTGGCAATGGCCCAGACGCCCAGCACGCGGTCGGTCTCGGCATCGGCGATCACCTTCACGAAACCGTCAGGCTCGTGGTTGGTCTTCGCGCGGCTGTTGGCCATCATGGGGAACTTGCTGGTCTTGATCGCCTTCTTGTCGCCGCCGGCCTTTTCCACCGCCTCGGCCTCGGTCAGTCCGACACCGGCGATCTCGGGCATGGTGTAGACCACGCCGGGGATGACGTCGTGGTTCACGATGCCGGTCTGGCCCGCGATCCATTCGGCCACGGCAATGCCTTCGTCCTCGGCCTTGTGCGCCAGCATGGGGCCGGGCACGCAGTCACCTACGGCGCGCACGCCATCGACAGCCGTGCGGAATTCGTGGTCGATCTCGATCTGGCCGCGCTTGTTCAGCTCCAGCCCGATGTTATCGAGGCCCAGGCCGTCGACATTGGGACGGCGACCGATGGCCACCAGCACGCAATCGGCTTCCAGCGTCTCGCTGTCGCCGCCTGCCGCGGGTTCCATGGCCAGCGTGGCCTTCTTGCCCTTGACGGTGCAGCCGGTGACCTTGGTACCCAGCTTGAATTCGATCCCCTGCTTCTTGAAGATCTTGAGTGATTCCTTGCGCACATCGTCGTCCATGCCGGGCAGGATCTGGTCGAGGAATTCAATGCAGGTGACCTTGGCGCCAAGACGACGCCATACCGAGCCGAGCTCCAGCCCGATCACACCGCCGCCGATGACGACCATGTGCTTGGGCACCTTGGGCAGCTCCAGCGCGCCGGTGGAATCGACCACGACGCCCTTGGTATTGTCGACTTCGACGCCAGGAAGCGGCGTGACGCTGGAACCGGTGGCGATCACCACTTCCTTGGCGGTCACCTTCTCGCCCGCGACTTCGACGGTGTGCGCGTCGACGAACTTGGCGTGGCCCTTCTTCCAGTCGACCTTGTTCTTCTTGAACAGGAACTCGATGCCCTTGGTCAGGCCTTCAACGGCGTCGATGCGCTGTTCGTGCATCTTGGGCAGGTTGAGCTTGGGCGTCACGTCGATGCCCATGTCTGCCATCGCACCATTGGCAGCAGCATCGAAGTATTCGGACGCGTGCAGCATGGCCTTGGACGGGATGCAGCCGACGTTGAGGCACGTACCGCCCAGCGTCTCGCGGCTTTCGGCGCAAGCCACCTTAAGACCCAGCTGCGCCGCGCGGATCGCTGCCACGTAACCGCCGGGACCGGCACCGATGATGAGGACGTCGTAGTCGTATTCAGCCATCTGTTCGTCATTCCGGCGCAAGCCGGAATCTCCTTCAGCAATGTTCAACTTTGCTTCACGCGATCCCGGATCAAGTCCGGGATGACGCAAGGCGTCACAAATCGATCAGCATCCGCATGGGATCTTCGATCGCTTCCTTCATGATCTTGAGTGCGGTCACGGCTTCGCGGCCATCGATAATGCGGTGGTCATAGCTCAGCGCGAGGTACATCATCGGGCGGATCACCACTTCGCCGTTCAGCGCGACGGGGCGGTCCTCGATGCGGTGGAGGCCCAGCACGGCGCTCTGCGGCGGGTTGATGATCGGGGTCGACATCAGCGAGCCGAAGACGCCGCCGTTGGAGATGGTGAAGGTACCGCCGGTCATGTCTTCCATGGTCAGCGAGCCTTCCTTGGCGCGCTTGCCGAAGTCGGCGATGGCCAGTTCGATCTCGGCGAAGCTCATCTGGTCGATCGAGCGGACGACCGGCACGACAAGGCCGTTCGGGGCCGAAACGGCCACCGAGAGGTCGACATAGTCGTGGTACACGATCTCGTCCCCGTCGATCTGCGCGTTGACGGCCGGGACATCCTTCAGCGCCAGCGCGGCGGCTTTCGCGAAGAACGACATGAAGCCCAGCTTGATGCCGTGCTTCTTGGCGAACATGTCCTTGTAGGCCTCGCGCGCCTCGATCACGGCAGTCATGTCGCAATCGTTGAAGGTGGTGAGCAGCGCGGCCTCTTCCTGCGCGCCTTTCAGGCGCTTGGCGATGGTCTGGCGCATGCGCGTCATCTTGACGCGTTCCTCGCGGCGCTCGCCCTTGGCGGCGGCCGGGGCCGTCGGAGCGGGAGTTGCGGCGGGAGCAGCAGCCGGAGCCGCGTCCTTGGCCTTGGCGGCGGCCAGCACGTCTTCCTTGGTCAGGCGGCCGTCCTTGCCGGTGCCCTTGATCGTGGTGGGATCGACGCCGTGTTCCAGCACCGCCCGGCGTACGGCAGGCGACATGGTCGGCGCATCTTCGATGGTTGGCGCATCTTCGGCAGGAGCGGGCGCTACCTTGGTCGTCTCGGCAGGTGCGTCGGCCTTGGGCTTGGCAGCAGGTGCCGCGCCTTCCTCCACCGTGGCGATCACGGCGCCGACTTCGACCGTTTCACCCAGTTCGACCGAGAAGCCGGAGATGATGCCGGCGACAGGCGAGGGCACTTCCACCGCCACCTTGTCGGTTTCGAGGCTGGCGATCGGCTCGTCGGCAGCGACGGCATCGCCGACCTGCTTCAGCCATTCGCCGACAGTGGCTTCGGTGACCGATTCACCAAGGACGGGGACTTTGACTTCGGTTGCCATGGATTTCGTTCCTCAGGCTTGGGATTTCTTGCTGCGCGCAGCCTTGGTGGCTGCGGTCTTGCCGCGGATGGAGAGGCCCAGGGCCACCGATACCAGCGCTTCCTGCTGGGCCTGGTGGCGCTTGGCAAAGCCGGTGGCGGTGGATGCGCCTTCCTCGCGGCCTGCATAGGCAGGGCGCATGCCCGCGTGGCCAGCAGCGGTGAGGGCCTCCTCGATGCGGCTTTCGACAAAGAACCAGGCGCCGTTGTTCTTCGGCTCTTCCTGGCACCATATCACCTCTTCGAGATTGGTCATGCGCTTCAGGCGGACGGCCAGCGGTTCACCCGGGAAGGGATAGATCTGCTCGATCCTCACGATCGACACATCGTCCACGCCTTCCTCGTCGCGCTTCTCCATCAGGTCGTAGGCGACCTTGCCGCTGCACAGCACCAGGCGGCGCACCTTGTTGTCGGCGACCTCGGTCTTGTCCGACAGGATGCGCTGGAAGTGATGGTCGCCCTGGAAGCGATAGGCATCGCTCTTGGCCGCCGGGTGGCGCAGCAGGCTCTTGGGCGTCATGATGATCAGCGGCTTGCGGAACGGACGCAGCATCTGCCGGCGCAGCACGTGGAAGTAGTTCGCCGGGGTGGTAATGTTGCAGACCTGGATATTGTCGTTCGCACACAGCTGCAGGAAGCGTTCGAGGCGGGCGCTGGAGTGTTCCGGACCCTGGCCCTCGTAACCGTGCGGCAGCAGCAGGACGAGGCCGTTGGCGCGCATCCACTTTGCCTCGCCGGCGGCGATGAACTGGTCGATCATGATCTGCGCGCCGTTGGCAAAGTCACCGAACTGCGCTTCCCACAATACCAGCGTCTTCGGATCAGCCATGGCGAAACCGTATTCGAAGCCGAGCACGCCGTATTCGCTGAGCGTGGAATCGTAGACCTCGAACTTGCCGTGCGGCAGGGTGGCGAGGGGAATGTACTTCTCCTCGTCTTCCTGGTCCGTCCAGATGGCGTGCCGCTGGCTGAAGGTGCCGCGACCCGAATCCTGGCCGGACAGGCGCACGCCGAAGCCTTCGCTGACGAGGCTGCCGAAGGCGAGCGCCTCGGCGGTTGCCCAGTCGAAACCCTTGCCGGTCTCGAACATCTCGCGCTTGGCATCGATCACGCGGCCCAGCGTCTTGTGGATCTTGTGATCCTCGGGGACGGTGGTCAGCGTGCGGCCGAGCGAGTTGAACAGCTTTTCCTCGATCGCCGTGTGCACGTTGCGGCGGGCGGTTTCGGGGTCCGCCGGTTTGTGCAGTCCCGACCAGCGACCGGCGAACCAGTCGGCGTCGTTCGGCTTGTAATTCTTGCCGACCTCGAATTCCTCGTCGAGATGTTCGATGAACTGCTGGCGCATTTCCGCTGCCGCGCCTTCGTCCAGCACGCCTTCGCCCTTCAGCCGTTCGGAATAGACTTCCGACACGCGCGGGTGCTTGCCGATGGCATCGTACATCAGCGGCTGGGTGAACTTGGGCTCGTCGCCCTCGTTGTGGCCGAAGCGGCGATAGCACCACATGTCGATCACGATGTCGCGCTTGAACTTCTGCCGGTATTCCACCGCCAGCTTGCAGGCGAAGGTCACGGCTTCGGGATCGTCGCCGTTCACGTGCAGGATCGGCGCCTGCACGCCCTTGGCCACGTCCGACGGGTAGGGCGAGCTACGCGCGAACTTCGGCGAAGTGGTGAAGCCGATCTGGTTGTTGATGACGAAGTGCAGGCAGCCGCCGGTCGAATAACCGCGCACGCCCGATAGGCCGAAGCATTCCCACACCACGCCCTGGCCGGCAAAGGCCGCGTCTCCGTGGATGAGCACGGGCAGGACCTGCTGGTGTTCGTCGAGGTCGTCGCGGAAGGCCTGCTGGGCGCGGGTCTTGCCCAGCACCACGGGGTTCACCGCTTCGAGGTGGCTTGGGTTGGGCACCAGCGACATGTGCACCTTGATGCCGTCGAACTCGCGGTCGGTGCTCGTGCCGAGGTGGTACTTCACGTCTCCCGAGCCGCCGACATCGTCGGGGTTGGCGCTGCCGCCGGAGAATTCGTGGAAGATCACGCGGTAAGGCTTGGCCATCACGTTGGCGAGCACGTTCAGGCGGCCGCGGTGGGCCATGCCGTAGATGATCTCGCGCACGCCCAGGCTACCGCCGTACTTGATTACCGCTTCGAGCGCGGGGATCATGGCTTCGCCGCCGTCGAGGCCGAAACGCTTGGTGCCGACGTACTTCTTGCCGAGGTACTTCTCGTACTCCTCGCCGCGGATCACCGCCTGCAGGATGGCGCGCTTGCCTTCCGGGGTGAACTGGATCGTGTCTTCGGGCTTCTCGAACTTTTCCTGCAGGAAACGACGCTCTTCGGTGTCGTTGATGTGCATGTATTCGAGGCCGACCGGACCGCAGTAGGTCTGGCGCAGCAGGGTGTAGAGCTCGCCGATCTTCACCCACTGGAAGCCGAAGGCACCGCCAACGAAGACTTCCTTGTCTTCCTTGCCGTCGAAGCCGTGCCAGGCGAGGCTCAGGTCCTCGGGTTCCTTGGTGTGCGACAGTCCCAGCGGATCGAGATTGGCCGCCAGGTGGCCGCGCACGCGGTAGAGCCGGATCAGCAGCATGGCGGCGATGGAATCGCGGCATGCCTGCTCGATCGAGGCGTTGTCGGATGGCTTGCCCGCCTTGGCTGCAGCCTCCTTCACCGCCGCGATCATGTCCGTCGGATCGAGCGCCTGCGTCAGGTCGCCCGCGTCGTCCGTCAGCGGCCAGCGCGGATTGCCCCACGACGGACCCGCCT
This sequence comes from Aurantiacibacter gilvus, assembly GCF_038289935.1. Lineage (NCBI taxonomy): Bacteria > Pseudomonadati > Pseudomonadota > Alphaproteobacteria > Sphingomonadales > Erythrobacteraceae > Aurantiacibacter > Aurantiacibacter gilvus. Next base: position 1,698,679 of record NZ_JBBYHV010000001.1, on the reverse strand, counting down.
GCGGGCCATCCTGCGACGGCAGTTCGGGGAGGAAGTTGTCCGGCTCTTTACCCATGTCGATACCTCACAAGAGGGGAGCGCGCAGAAGCTACGCGAGTTCCTTCAGCAGCGCGTCGAGCGTGGTGCCAAGCTCGCTGGGCGAGGGGGACACGCGGATGCCCGCCGCCTCCATCGCCGCGATCTTGTCGTCCGCGCCGCCCTGGCCGCCCGAGACGATGGCGCCCGCGTGGCCCATGCGGCGACCCGGAGGCGCCGTGCGCCCGGCAATGAAGCCGACCATCGGCTTGGACCGGCCCTTGGCCGCTTCCTGCTTGATGAATTCGGCAGCTTCTTCCTCGGCCGAGCCGCCGATCTCGCCGATCATGATGATCGACTTGGTCTCGGGGTCGTCGAGGAACAGGTCGAGCACGTCGATGAAATTGGTGCCGTTGACCGGGTCACCGCCGATGCCGACGGCGGTGGTCTGGCCCAGGCCGACCGCGGTGGTCTGGTGCACGGCTTCGTAGGTGAGGGTGCCCGAGCGGCTGACGACGCCGACTGAGCCCTTCTGGAAGATCTTGCCCGGCATGATGCCGATCTTGCACTCGTCCGGCGTCAGCACGCCGGGGCAGTTGGGGCCGATGAGGCGCGACTTCGAACCGTTCAGCGCGGCCTTGGCGCGTACCATGTCCAACACCGGGATGCCTTCGGTGATGGTGATGATCAGCTCGATCTCGGCCGCAATCGCCTCGCAGATCGCGTCGGCGGCGAATGGCGGCGGGACGTAGATCACGCTGGCGGTGGCGCCGGTGGCTTCCTTGGCCTCGCGCACCGTGTTGAACTGCGGCAGGCCGAGGTGCTCGGAGCCACCCTTACCGGGGGTCACGCCTGCAACCATCTTGGTACCGTAGTCGAGCGCCTGCTGGGTGTGGAAGGTACCGGTGTTGCCGGTCATCCCCTGGGTGATGACCTTGGTGTCTTTGTTGATGAGGATAGACATTAAAAGCTCCGAGAATTCAGCGCCCTTGAGGCGTAAAACGTATTGAGTGAGTCATCAGTCCCCTCGGCGATCGAGGACCGTGATGTAGGGAACGAAGTGATTGAAGACGGGCGGGAACATCCGGTAGAGGCCGCCCATACCGTTGCCGTAGTCGAGACCGATGCCGATCTCGTCCGTCTCCCAGGCGAAGCCGTGGGGAGTGCGGAAACGGCCTTCCCCAAGCTCTGCCGAGACGGTTTCGACCGCCAGCTGGATGGTCGTTTCCTTGCTGCCATCGGTTTCCACGGGGTCAGTCAGCACCTGGCAGGTCGGGCCGCGCCAGCTCTGCGAAATGCTCAGCATGGTGGGGAGGTCGGGGTGGGTGTAGATCTGCGGCCAGAGGGCAGGATCGTAGTAAGGGTCTGCCGCGCGGTCTTCCTGGAACGCGGCCTTGCTGTCGTAGTCGCTACGCCGGTCATCCCAGCGTTCGTCAGCTACCTGCGCCATGAAGGGGGCAATCCCTTCGGGCATGGGCTGCACTTCCCAGCCGTCACGGGCTAGCAGGCTGGCTAGCTCTTCGCCGCTTTCGGGGCCGGTCACCACGGCAATGCATTGCTCCATCGCTGCGCCGATTTCGGCAGGCGCCGCTTCCGGCAGCGTCCACTGCGCGAACGGCACGTCGCCCGCCTCCAGCAACTCCGTCGCAGACTGGGCCTGCACGGAGGTGCCGGAAACGGCCAGGGCCGCCGCAGCGGCAAAAAAGGCAGGTGCCTTAGGCAAGGCTCGAATCGAGCCCCTTGCAAGCTTCGAGCAGTTCCTCGACCGCGTCGACCGAGACCTTGAGGTTGGCGGCTTCTTCTGCCGACAGCTCGATCTCGACCACGTCCTCGATGCCGCCTGCGCCGATCACGGCGGGGACACCGACATAGAGGCCGTCGACACCGTACTTGCCATCGACATAGGCGGCGCAGGGCAGGACGCGCTTCTGGTCACCCAGGTAGGCTTCGGCCATCGAAATGGCGCTGGTGGCGGGGGCGTAATAGGCAGATCCGGTCTTGAGCAGGCCAACGATCTCGCCGCCGCCCGAACGGGTACGCTGGACGATCTCGTCGAGGCGGCTTTCGGCAACGCCCTTGATCTTCGCGAGGTCCTTCACCGGGATGCCGTTAACGGTCGAATAGGACAGGACGGGGACCATGGTGTCGCCGTGGCCGCCAAGCACGAAGGCGTTGACGTCCTTCACGCTGGTTTCGAATTCCCAGGCGAGGAAGGTGGCGAAGCGCGCGCTGTCGAGCACGCCAGCCATGCCCACCACCTTGTTGTGCGGCAGGCCGGAGAATTCGCGCAGCGCCCAGACCATGGCATCCAGCGGGTTGGTGATGCAGATGACGAAAGCGTCGGGGCAGTTGTTCTTGATGCCTTCACCCACGGCCTTCATCACCGACAGGTTGATGCCCAGCAGGTCGTCACGGCTCATGCCCGGCTTGCGGGGCACGCCGGCGGTGACGATCACGACGTCGGCACCGGCGATGTCGGCATAGTCGTTGGTGCCGGTGATCCTGGCGTCAAAGCCTTCAACCGGGCCGCACTGGCTTAGGTCGAGCGCCTTGCCCTGGGGCATGCCCTCGGCAATGTCGAACAGGACGATGTCGCCCATTTCTTTTTTCGCTGCGAGGTGGGCGAGGGTGCCGCCAATCATGCCGGCGCCAATGAGCGCGATTTTCTTGCGAGCCATGGTCAGGTGATGATCCTTATCGGGCGCCTTGGCCTGCCGGTATGGTGACCGCCCTGCGCCCACGCGGGACTCGCCACCCGGAATCGATGGGCTCGCCCTAGGACGGGAAAAATCGCATTGCAACTGCGAAATCCAACTGTTTTTGCTAATAGTTTGCAATAGCGTTAAAGCATTGCAATTCGCGCAATCGGGAACCGTGAAAACGACGTTTCGCGCGCTTTATGGTTCCCGGCGGGGCGTGGCGCCTTCAAACGGCGATGCGGGCGCCGGCCTGGCTTTCCTGTGACAACAGCATGACCGCGAGATAATCCGGCACCGCACGGCTGAAATAGTAGCCCTGGCCCAGGGTGCAGCCCGTCTGCTGCGCTTTCTGCACCTGCTCGATGGTTTCCAGCCCTTCGGCGACCACTTCCATGTTCAGCGTCGCACCCATTTCCGCCACCGCTCGCACGATGGCTTCACTCTCCCGCCCGATGCGCGGCCCGGAGATGAAGCTGCGGTCCACCTTGATGGCACGGAAAGGGTAGCGGTGGATGTAATGCAGCGAGCTCGACCCCATGCCGAAGTCGTCGAGCGAGAAGCTGACGCCCTCGCGTCCCATGTCCGCCATGAAGACGGCGATGTTCGGGTCGTCTTCGGTGAACAGGCTTTCGGTCACTTCCAGTTCCAGCCGCGCCGGATCCAGACGGGCATCGCGCAGTGCATTGAGCAGGCCCAGCGCCGCGCCGGGCGCGCGGATCTGCACCGGCGACAGGTTGATCGCCAGCTGCACGTCCTGCGGCCAGCTCGCTGCTGCGCGTGCAGCCCGGGCGGTGATCCAGTTGCCCAGCGTGATGATCAGCCCGCTGTCCTCGGCGACGGGGATGAACTGGTCGGGTACCAGTTCACCGCGTTCGGGATGGAACCAGCGCACCAGTGCCTCGAAGGCGCGTATGCGGCCGGTGGAAAGGTCGATGATCGGCTGGAAGTAGATCGACAGTTCGTCCTTCATTATCGCGCCGCGCAGCTCGTCCTCGATCTCGCGGCGCTCGATGCGTGCCCGCGTCATGGACCTGTCGTAAGACAGCGGCTGGCGGAGCGACCCGGCATTGGCCTGGGCCAGGGCAAGCTCGGCGGCTTCAACCAGGTCTTCGGGAGTTGCGGCGTGCGCGGGCAGCAGGGCCGTGCCTATCGCCGCACCGTCATCAATCAGCTTGCCGCCGATCCGCAGTGGCCCGGCGAGCGCGTCGTAGACCTCCTTCGCCAGGTCATTCGCGGCGCTGGCTGAGCGGGTCTTGCCCGCAAGGGCGAATTCACCCGCAGCCAGTCGGGCGAGGGCGCGGTCATCGCCCCCAAATGCACGCAGCCGCTTGGCGGTTTCGACCAGCAGCTTGTCGCAATTGCTTGAGCCCAGCGCGGACTTGATGGCGTGGAACCGGCGCAGGTCGATCCGCAGCAGCATAACCTGTTCATCCTCGACGAGTTCCTCGACCAGTTCGCCGAGTGCCGCGCGAAAGCCCACGCGGTTTTCGAGTCCGGTCAAACCGTCAGTCAGGGCGGTGGTTCGCATGGCATCGGCGCGGCGCATGGTTTCACGCGCTGACTGCAGCAACACTGCCAGCCGCCGATGGAGCAGGAACCCGGCCAGGATCAGGGACAATGCCGGGAACAGCAGGACAAGCCACGGCAGCTGTGTCCAGCCAGCCAGCTTGGCACCGGCAAGGCCAGCCGCCAGCCCGATGACCGCACCGAGCCAGGTGTCGGGCGACATGGCGCGCTCCACGTCTTCGGTTTCCGGCAATGGTTCAGGACTGGTAATTGCGAGACCCCTTGCGGCTGCTCGTGCAAGGTTACGCGCTGGACTTGTAGCAATGGTTAATGCCGCCCTCGGGGTGGAGTACCGGCAGCCACGGTAAGGAAGCGGAAATCAGCTGCCGACCTTGGCGGAGCCTTCGATGCCATGGGCCATGCGCCGATCCAGCGCGCGGCAAATTTCCAGCCACCATTCGAAGGTCTGTCGGTCGCCCTCCTCGGCCGCGGCAACGGCCTGCCGGCGGGCATGGTCTGCCGCTGCCATGCCGTGCTGGGCGAAATGCTTGAGCGCGGCGCGCAGGTGCAGGTTCTCGACAGACTTGCCGCGGTTGTCGTTGGCGGGCCGGAAATACAGCGTTCGCGCCAGTCCGCGGTTCATGCGGCACGGCATGCGACTGGCGGGAAAGGCAAAGCGAATGGACATAATCTTGTGTTCCGGGACAACGACCTTGTCCCGCTCTTTAGACCGCATCCAGCTAAGCAAGCGTTGGAACAGATGGTTTCAGCTTTCTTGACGTTGATGCAGGAAAGGCTCTTGCGCGGTGTCAGGGACGCTCGATCCAGCGTCCGCTGTTGGCATATTCAGGCCGCACGTTGCCCGATGACGGCAGCTGGTCGTTCGCCGCCCGCAAGGGGGCCGGATCGACGGGAACAGGCGCGGCTGCGGCGGCGACCGTCGGGACCTGTTCCGGCGAGGCAGCCTGCGCCATGGCGACCGGATCGGGCGCGGTTTCCTGCGCATTGCTGCGGCCCGGGGTGGGCTCGCCGCCCGCGTAATGGGCGGCAAAGGCGGCGCTGTCTCCGGCGGCTCCCGGCAAGCGGTAGAACACGTGCGCGCCGACCACCGTCGTGCGGCTGAGGCTGGGGGCCCAGTACGGGCTGACCGCCAGCGTGTGGTAGTGAGTCGAGAGGCCTACCGGCGCATAGACCGAACCGGCCAGCGCCTGCCGCGCGATGCGTCCGGCACGTTCCCACCCGCCGCGCGAGGGGCGGCGTGCCAGCGATCCGTCGCACGTGAAGCTGAACTGGCAGCCGGTCGAGCGGCTGGAGCCCTGGAACACCACGCCGCAGACGGTCGAGGGCCAGGCCGAATGGGCCACGCGGTTGAGCACGACCTGCGCCACGGCGCGCTGGCCGGCGTCGCTCTCGCTGGCGGCTTCGTAATAGATCGCCTGGGTCATGCACTGCTGCGCGCGGGCAGTATCCCGGTCATTGCCCATGGCGACCAGTGATGCGGCTACGGGGCCGGTGTCCGGCCTTGCGAGACCCGCATCCACGGTGGCTTCGGCCACCGGGTTCGCCATGGCGAACATGTCCACGGTCGCCGCACTGTCCTCGAGGTAATAGAACGCCGAACCGGGGAAGCTTTCACCCGGGGTTTCGAAGCCCATCAGCTCGGTCGGCACTTCGGGTGCCTGTTCGACTTCGGGCCGGAAACCTGTCTCCGCCGCCAATGCAGGTACGGCAAGCATGGCCAGCACCACGCCCATGCGGCGCATGATCCGGGCGCGGCGTTCGGCGCGCGCGCGGCGACGCTCGGCAAGGCGTTGGTGCGGGGTCAGGGAGGGGTTCGAAATCACGCTGCGCGTGTAGCGCCGACCGGTTGCCCGATCATCTTCGCAGGCAAAGGCGTACCACCGCGGGACGCACCTTACCGGGTCGTTAAGCATGGTGGCGCGGCAACTATTGCCTTGGCAGATGTGCGAGCCTAGTGGGTGCGGGACGTCACGGGTTGGCCGCGCCGGATTTCATCCGGGCCGGTCCTAAGAGGGAAATGGGTTCAAGACCCATGCTGCCCCCGCAACTGTGACCGGGGAGCTTGCGCTCCACATGCCACTGTCCTGAGCTTGACGAAGGACGGGAAGGCGGGGCGCAATGCGGTGATCCGGGAGCCAGGAGACCTGCCGGTGACTGTCGTTCGGCTGCGGGCGGGGTGTACCGATGGCCAGCGGGAGAGCGCTTACCAGCGCTCCCTCCGTCGTGAGCGGCGCGTTCGCTTTTGACTGGAGGTTTCGTGTACAAATACCTGTTTTTGAGTGTTTCCCCCGTGGCTTTGGCTGTGACTACGCCTGCGCTGGCGCAGGATTGCGAGCCGGATTGCGAGCCGAATGTAACGGCGGACTATCGCACGCCCGAAGAAACGATCACCGTCACCGCCACCGGCACGCGCGGCGATGTCAGCGCCAGCGGGCAGGCCATCACCGTTATCGGCGAGGACGAGATCGAGGCAGTGCAGGGCGCTGACCTGACCCGCGTCCTCGAACGTGCGCCCGGCGTCGCCGTAACCCGCAATGGCGGCCCCGGCAGCTTTACCGCCGTGCGGCTTCGCGGATCGGAGGCAGAACAGGTGCTCGCCGTGCTCGACGACGTGCGGCTGGCGGACGTCGCTGCGCCATCGGGCGGGTTCGATTTCGGCACCCTGCTGGCGCTCGACCTCGACAAGCTGGAAGTGCTGCGCAGCTCCAACTCCACGATCTGGGGATCGGATGCGATCGGCGGCGTGGTGGTCGCCTCGACCCGCGCCGAAGGTGGGCTGCGGGGCAGCGCCGAATACGGCGCGCGCGACACCGTGAGCGGCATGGTCTCGGGAGGGGTGAGCGATCCCGACACCGGTTTCCTCGGCCTCTCCGGCACCTGGTTCTCGACTGACGGCATTTCTGCTGCCGAAGGCGGCACCGAAGACGACGGCTTCGAGCAATGGGCGCTGAATGGCCACGCGCGCTTCTATTTCAACGACCGCTTCGAGGTCTTCGCCCGCGCGCGCTATGCCGAAGGGGATCTCGATATCGACGGCTTCCCCGCACCCGATTTCATTCTCGCCGATACGCTGGAGACCCAGCAGACCCGCCAGCTCACCGGTACCACCGGCGCGGTCTACGATGCCGAGGCGCTGTTCCTTGCCGTCGCCTACAGCTTTGCCGACACCGACCGTGACAACCTCGACGGCTCTGGCGCGGAGACATTTACCAGCGAGGGCCGTTCCGACCGCCTCTCGCTGCGCGGCGAGTGGCGCCCCTTCGGTCCCTTCCTCCTGCACTTCGGCGCCGAGAACGAGTGGACCAGCTACCAGACCCTGTTCGACGCCGGCGAGGATACGCGCATCTTCGGTGCCTATGCCCAAGGCGGCATCGAATGGCGCGGCATCAATGCGCACCTGGGCGCGCGGGTGGACCACCATGCCGATTTCGGTACCGAGGTCAGCTTCGGTGCCGACGCGGCCTATGAAGTGGCACCCGACTGGCGGCTGCGCGCCAGCGTGGGCGAGGGGTTCAAGGCGCCCAGCCTGTTCCAGCTGCATTCGGACTACGGCAACCTGTCGCTGGAACCCGAAACCAGCACCAGCTTCGACCTTGGCCTGGCCTATGGCGAGCGTAGCCTGTCGGATACGGCGGTCTACGGCGCGGTGACACTGTTCCGGCGCGACAGTGCCAACCAGATCGCCTTCGTGAGCTGCTTCGGCCAGACGACCGGCATCTGCATCGACCGGCCCTTTGGCACCTACGACAATGTCGCCCGCACCCGTGCGCAGGGAGTGGAGGCCGAATTGTGGGCTCGGCCGCAGCACAATGTGCGGCTGGGCGCGCTTTACGCTCTGACCGATTCCGAGGATCGCAGCACCGGTCTTGGACTGGCACGCCGCCCGCGTCATGCCGCGACCTTCACCGCCGAGGTGCGCCCGCTCGCCGAGGTCATGCTGGCGGCGGACCTGCGGATCGTGTCGCATTCGTTCGACGATGCTTTCGAGACGGTGCGGCTGGACGGCTATTCGCTGCTCACCCTGCGCGGTAGCTGGGACGTAGCCGAAGGCGTGCAGTTGTTCGGGCGGGTCGAGAATGTCTGGCACGAGGACTACCAGACCGCCGCCGGCTACGCGACGGCGGGCCGCAGCGCCTTCGTCGGAGCACGGCTGGCGCTGTGAGACGGTGCCTTCCTCTGCTGGCCTTGCTTGCCGCTTGCGGAGAGCCCTCCCCACCGGCGAGCTCGCCGGACCGGCCCACCGTGGTCAGCCTCAATCCCTGCGCCGACGCCATCCTCGCCGAGGTCACCGCGCCGGGGCAGTTGCTGGCGATCTCTCGCTATAGCCAGGACCCGGCGGCCACCTCGATGTCGCTGGGCAAGGCCATGCGGCTGCCGTCGACCGGCGGCACGGCGGAGGAGGTGCTGGCGCTGGCGCCGGACATGGTGGTGGCGGACCACTTCCTCGCGCCTGCCACCCGCCGCGCGCTGGAGCAGGCGGGGATCGAGGTTGTCTCCACCGGCATTGCCCGCAACGAGGGCGAGGCACTGGCGCAGGTGGCGGCGCTGATGACGGTGACAGGAAACGCCGACAGTCCTTCGACACTCGCCAGCGATATCATCGCGGCCTGGGCTGCGCAGCGCTGGGAAGGCGAGCCGGTCACCGTCCTGCTGCTGCAACAGGGCGACATCGTGCCGGGTGAGGAGACGCTTGCCAATGCCATGCTCGAACAGACCGGCTTCCGCAGCCTGTCGGTCGCGCGCGGGTTGGGGCAGGGGGCCTATGTGCCACTCGAAGAGGTGCTGGCCGATCCGCCCGACGTGGTGATTACCGCTGGCGGTGGACGCATGCTGGAACACCCGCTGCTGCGCGAGGGGAGCAGGGTGCAGCACTTCGAGCTGGAACCGAACCTGCTCTTTTGCGGTGGCCCGACCGTTCCGCGCGCGCTTGAGCGGCTGATGGAAATCCGGCGGAACGTTCGCCAGTGACCCGCGCAAACCTGATATTCGCCGCGCTCTTGCTGGTCGCCGTGCCGTTGTCGCTGCTGGCAGGCCGCGTCTGGGTCGATCCGGACGTGACGCCCAATGCCATGGCCATCCTGGCCGAACTGCGCTTGCCACGCGCCGTGCTGGCCGTGGTGATCGGCGCGGGACTGGGTGCGGCGGGGGCGGCCATGCAGGGATACCTGCGCAACCCGCTCGCCGACCCCGGCCTGTTCGGCATTGCGCCCGGAGCTGCGCTGGGGGCGGTGATCGCGCTCTATATCGGCGCGGCGAGTGCATGGTTGCTGCCCTTGTTTGCGCTCATCGGCGCAGGCGGGGCCATGGCCTTGCTGGCGCTGATCGCGGGTCGCACCTCCAGCCCCGCGCACGGCATCGCGCTGTTCACGCTGGCAGGCATGATGATCGCCAGCCTTGCAGGCGCGCTGACCAGCCTCGCCATCAGCCTCGCGCCCAATGCCTTTGCCATGAGCTCCATCGTCACCTGGCTGATGGGCGCGCTGACCGACCGTTCCTGGGCCGATGTCTGGCTGGCCGCGCCGCTGACCATGGCGGGCGTGGTGTTGCTGTGGCTGGCCGGGCGCTCGCTCGATGCACTGACACTGGGCGAGGAAGCTGCCCGCTCGCTGGGAGTGCGACCGGGGCGGCTGATGGCGCTGCTGGTGCTCGGCACCGGCCTGACCGTCGGCAGCGGCGTGGCGGTGGCCGGCATTATCGGCTTCGTCGGCCTGATCGTGCCGCACCTCGTGCGCCCGCTCACCGACAAGCGGCCGAGCAGCCTGATCGTGCCCTCTGCATTGGCAGGCGCGCTGCTGGTGCTGGTGGCGGACGTCACCTGCCGCCTGCTGCCGCTGGTCACCGAACTGCGGCTGGGCATTGCGCTCAGCCTGATCGGCGCGCCGTTCTTCCTCTACCTGCTGCTGCGCATGCGAAGGGGGCTGGCATGACGCTCTCGGCGCAGAACCTGACGATTGCCGGGCGGCTGGAGGAGGTCTCTGCCACGTTCCAGCCCGGCCAGATTACCGCGATCTGCGGCCCCAACGGTGCGGGCAAGTCGACCCTGCTGGCAGCGCTCGCAGGGTTGCTGCCCGCCGGCGAGGGCGAGGTACGACTGGATGAGGCACCGCTCGCCAGCTTGCACCCGCGCGAGCGTGCCAAGGCCATCGGATTCCTGCCGCAGTCAGGCGAGGTGGCATGGGATGTCTCGGTCGCCAGCCTCGTCGCGCTGGGCCGCTTGCCGCATGGCGATGCGGGCAAGTTCGCCGTGGCGCAGGCCATGGCTGCGACCGACCTTGGCGACTTCGCCCACCGGCCCGTGTCGACCCTTTCGGGCGGCGAGAAGGCGCGGGCGCTGCTGGCCCGCGTGCTCGCTGGCGAGCCGCGCTGGATCCTCGCCGACGAACCCCTCGCCGCGCTCGACCTAGCGCACCAGCTGGCCGTGCTGCGTGTTCTGCGCGCGCAGGCCGATCACGGAGTCGGCGTGGTGCTGGTGCTGCACGACCTGTCGCTCGCCATGAACCATGCCGACCGCGTGGTGGTGCTCGATTCCGGCTGCACAAAGGCAGACAGCGCCCCCGAGGAGGCGCTGTCGCTTGCGGTCATCCGCGATGTCTGGGGCGTCGAGGCGCGCTGGCTGGGCGAACCCGGCCAGCGCGCGCTCGTTACCTGAGTTACTGTGCGCCCGGCGAGGCGACCACACCGGTGGTGTCGTCATCCTCTGCCAGCAGGCCGCGGGCTTCGAGCAGGGGCTCCACGCGCGGATCACGACCGGTGAAGTCGCGGTACATCTGCTCGTAGGTCTTCGAGTGACCCTGGCCCAGGAAGCTTTCGCGGATATGGTCACCCATCTCGCGCGTCATGCCGCCGTTGTTCACGACATAGTCGTAGGCGTCATGCGCCAGCATCTCGGTCCAGGTGTAGCTGTAGTAGCCGGCCTGGTAGCCGTGGTTCCAGATGTGGCGGAAGTACGGCGTGCGATAGCGCGGCGCGACGAGGTCGGTGCGCAGGCCAAGGCCGTTCAGGGCTTCGGCCTCGAAGGCCATCACGTCGTCCGGGGTCTGACCCGGCTGCAGCGCGTGCCATTCCATGTCGAGCAGCGAGGCGGCGATGATCTCGCCGAAGCTGTAGCCCTGGTCGAAACGGCTGCTTGCCTGGATGCCTTCCACCAGTTCGTCGGGGATCACCTCGCCGGTCTGCCAGTGGCGGGCATAGCGCGCCATGACTTCCGGACGGGCGGCGAAAGGCTCGTGGAACTGGCTGGGGAATTCCACCCAGTCACGCGCGGTGTTGGTGCCCGAGATAGAGACATATTCCTGGTCGGCGAACATGCCGTGCAGACCGTGGCCGAATTCGTGGAACATGGTGGTCACGTCGTCCCAGGTCGCCAGGGCCGGCTGGCCGGGGGCGGGCGGGGTGATGTTCTGCGTGTTCGAGATCACCGGACGCAGGCCCATCATGTGGCTCTGCTCGATGTAGTTGTTCATCCACGCGCCGCCCGACTTGTTCTCGCGGGCGAAGGGATCGAAGTAGAACAGCGCCAGCTCGGAGCCGTCGGCATCGAACACGGTGTAGACGCTGACGGTCTCGTTGTAGACGGGGATGTCGTCGCGCTTCTCGAAGGTCAGGCCGTAGAGCTGGTTGGCCATGTAGAACACGCCGTCTTCCAGCACGTTCTCGACCACGAAGTACTGCTTGATCTCCTCGTTATCGAGGGCGTAGCGCTCCTGCCGCACGATCTCGGCATAGTAGGGCCAGTCCCACGGCTGCAGTTCGAACGTGGCACCGTCCTGCTCGGCGCGGGCCTGCAGCATGGCAGCTTCGCGATCCTGCGTGGCACGCAGGGCGGGGACCATTTCGGTCATGAAGCCGATCGCCGTTTCCGGGTTCTGGGCGAAGCGATCATACATCTGCCAGGTCGCATAGTCGGGCGTGCCGAAGATCTCGGCGATGCGCGTCCGCAGCGCGATGATCTCGCGGATATTGGCCAGCGTGTCGAACTCGCCGCCCTGGTTGCGGGCCATTGCGGCATTGTACAGTCGTTCGCGTACGTCGCGGTTTTCGAGCTGGGCCAGCTGCGGCTGGCCGCTGGTGTTGGTAAGCGTCAGCAGGAACTTGCCCGGCTCGCCGCGCTCGGCAGCAGCCGCAGCGGCCGCTTCGATCGCGCTTTCGGACATGCCCGCCAGTTCCTCGCGGGTGTCGACGAAGATGGCGCCTGCTGCGGCACCGTCCGTGATGTTGGTGGAGATCTCCGCCTGCAGCGTGGAGAGCCGTTCGTCGATCGAGCGCAGTTCGTCCTGCGCCGCCGGATCGAGCTGGGCGCCGAGGTGGACGAAGTCGGCATAGGTTGTTTCCAGCAGCATGGCCGCTTCGGGCGTCATGCTCATGGCGGCGCGCTGGTCGTAGACGGCCTGTACGCGGGCGAACAGTTCGGGGTTGAGGTAGATCGCGCTCGACAGGGCTGCGCGCTGCGGGGCGAGCGCGGCATCTGCGTCGTTCAACGTGTCGTTGGTATTGGCGCTGGTCAGCTGGTCAAACGGCGCCGTGGCGCGGGAATAGACGTCGCCGGCACGTTCCATCGCGACGATGGTGTTGTCGAAGGTGGGCGGGTTGGGGTTGTTGGCAATTGCCTCGATCTCGGCGGTGTAGATCGCAATCGCTTCCTCGATGATGCCCTGCCACTCGTCGTCGGCCACCTGGTCGAACTGCGGGGCGTGGAACGGCAGCGGGGAGAGTTCGGCAAACACGCTGGTCGCTGCGGGGATTTCCGGATTGTATTCGGCAGTGCCCGGCAGGGTGGTGGTGGCGTCCATTTCGGCTCCCGAAGTGGTGGTGCAGCCGCTGGCCATGGCGGCGATCATTGTGGTGGCGAGCAGGGTAGCTTTGCGCATTGCGACATCTCTTCCTTGAATATGTGGACCGGCGGCTCCTCAGGGGGGAGAGGACCGTTTCGGTTGAAACCGGGTGCATAGGGATAGCAGTGCCACCTGCCAATAGGCTGAACGTTTGAGTCAGCCTCCCGTGGCGGAAAATCGCCGCAATTCGGTGTAAATCGCGCCGTTCGGCGTGAGGTTGCTCTCGAACAGGGCGAAGCTGTCAACCGGCCAGGGCACGGCAGTGAAGGCACCGTGCAGCCTCAACCAGTCCCCGATGAAGCCGCTGCCCGCATTGAGCCGCGCGAGCGTGACATGGGGCACGAACCTGCGCGTCTCGGGCGGCAGACCGGCGCGGCGACAGGCCATCTCGGTGCGGTAGTGGAGCAGGTCGATGTCGCCCGAAGGCATCACGCCCGCCCAGATCGCCTTGGCGCGCTTGGGGCCCTCGAAATGGCCGACGCCGGAAAGCTGCAAGGTGAAGGGCGTGAAGGCGAGGCCATCCAGCGCGGTCTCGAGGTCGGCAGCCATGTGGCGGTCCACCTCGCCGACGAAACGCAAGGTGAGGTGGAAGTGGTCACTATCCACCCAGCGCGCGCCGGGAATGCCTTCCTGCAGGTCGAGCAGGGCATCGCTGACGGCTGGCGGCGGGGTGACGGCGAGGAAGAGGCGGCGGGTCACGCCCCCGCTATAACGCCTTTCCCGATTAGTCGCAGTATTCGTAGCGCCCCTCGCGGCACAGCTGCACGGCGCGGCGCCAGGCTGCCATGCGCGCTTCGTAGTCGGCGCGGCTCTCGCGGTAGCGATCCATGTCCCGCTGGTAGCGCGACTGTTCTGCCGGGAATTCGCGGGTGCGCTGCCAGCCTTCGGCATAACGCGCGTCGCGTTGCTGGACATAGCGCGCCTGGTCGATGTTGAGCTGGCGCACGCCCGCGGCATCGGCCTCGCGCAAGGCACGGTCGCGCATGGCGGGATCGTTGGGATCGTCGGCCAGTGCGGGTGTTGCGATTGCGCCAAGGCCGACAGCGGCCCCGAAACCGGTCAAGGCAATCAGCATACGGTTTGTCATGAGGTTGCGACCCTCCCTTTCAAACCGAAGATAGGCCGCAGTCCGCTCCCGAATCCATGCCGTTTGCGGTGAAGCGTTATGGTTTCACCGCGTTAAGCGAACGCTTTGCCGATCTCCGCAAGGCGATGCCTGTGCAGCTAGCCTCCGGCAACTTCCGTGCTGAGGGCAGTGCACAGTTCCCCGTCGAGGGTTCTGGTCGCGCGGGCCCTCAGTTCGTCGAGCGGTTCGCTGGTCAGGCTGCGCAGGACCCGCAGCGGGAAGCGGCATACCAACGCCCCGGCGAGGTCGGAAGTGCCGTTGGTCGCGTTTACCGTGCGGTACGAGACCACCAGCCCGCCCCGCATGGTGACGCCCGGGACGAAGAAGGAAGTCAGGATGTTCTGCGACCTGATCAAGGTGCCGCCTGCACTTTCCACGCTGACGCGCAGGGCCCTTGGCGCCTCGGCCTGACCATTCATCAGGCTGGCGGACTGCGCAGTCTGGTCGACCAGCGATGGGGCGCCGTCCTTTGCCGCATATAGGGCGAGGATCGCGTTCAGGAGGGCGCTCGCTTGTTCCTTGATCTTCGGCTTGTTGGCTTCGCTGACCGCCATGCTGTCGCACTTGCCTTCGACGTATTCGAGCAGGATCGAGCGATAGCCGTCGAGCTCGGTCTCGAGTGCGAGGCTGGCCGGAAAATCGGTGATTTCGGATTGCAGGATCCAGCTTGGACGTGCCGGTTGGTTGATAAGGGCGTTGCGCAGCATCTGGTCGCCCAGCGTGACCGGAACATTTTGCAGGTTGGTTGAGGTGCGCAGCGCTCCCAGCAGGTCGCTGACCCGGAAGTCGAATGGCGATTCGTCTGCCGCGGCAACAGCTTCCGCTCCGCCGGGGGTCATTACGCCGAGCACTCCGGGGCCATCTCCGGGCGCAAGCAAGGCTGGTGCGGGAGTATCGCAGCCGCGATCGTCAGCAGCGGCTTCGAAGGCCCGGAGTTGCGTGGAAATCAGGCCCACCTGGCGTCGCAGGCGATGGTAGGCCGCCGTCGTGAACGTCTCGTTGCCGGCCAGCAGGACGACACGCTCCCCTGCGCCATAGGGATTGGTCGCTCCCGCGCCGGGATCGTGGTCAGCCAGCTGGCCGACGATCTCTTCTGCTGCTTCCTGCATCAGGATGCTGGCGATGATCTGCCCTTCGACCCCGCCGGAACCATCGCCGACCGAGAGCGAACCGTCTGCTGCCGTCAGGCCAAGGTAGGTAAGCAGCGCGACCTGCTCGGTGTCGCTCGTTCCGTCGTCATCCTGCGCGGCACTGGGCTGGGCGAAAGCCAGCAAGGGCGTGCAGAGCGCGAGAGCGGCCCTGCGCCAGGGGAGCCTGCCCCCCGCGCGTGTTTCAAGGCGCAAATCGAACCTGGAAAGACCTGTGTGCATCGTCGAACCCCCCAGTTGCAACAAGACAAGCCTAACATAAGTCACGGACCGGGCGCATTAAATTCCTCTAATCCACCTGTGGGGAAGGGCGGCTCGGCGGACTTGACCAACCCGAACATTTCAGGAACAAAGGCATTCCGCACGCCTCCCGTGCGGGTCTTGCGGCACACGGTCTTCGGTCCCGCTGGACTCCTGCCTCGTCAGCCCCCACTTGGACCGTCTATGGCTCTCACCACTATCTCCGTAAAAGGCGCGCGCGAACACAATCTCAAGGGGATCGACATCGATCTCCCGCGCGACAGCCTGATCGTCATCACCGGCTTGTCCGGCAGCGGCAAGTCGTCGCTCGCCTTCGACACCATCTATGCCGAGGGGCAGCGGCGCTATGTCGAGAGCCTCAGCGCCTATGCGCGGCAGTTCCTCGAGATGATGCAGAAGCCCGATGTCGAGCATATCGACGGGCTCTCGCCCGCGATCTCGATCGAGCAGAAGACGACCAGCCGCAACCCGCGCTCGACCGTGGCGACGGTTACCGAGATCTACGACTACATGCGCCTGCTGTGGGCGAGGGTGGGGGTGCCGTACTCGCCCGCCACCGGGCTGCCGATCGAGGCGCAGACCGTCTCCAACATGGTCGACCGGGTGATGGAACTGCCCGAGGGTACGCGGCTCTACCTGCTCGCCCCCGTGGTGCGCGGGCGCAAGGGCGAATACCGCAAGGAACTGGCCGAGTGGCAGAAGGCGGGCTTCACCCGCGTGCGCATCGACGGCGAGATGTACGCGATCGAGGACGCACCCGCGCTCGACAAGAAGTTCAAGCACGACATCGAGGTGGTGGTGGACCGGCTCGCGGTGAAGGAAGGGCTGGAGACGCGGCTGGCGGACTCGTTCGAGACCGCGCTCAAGCTGGCCGAGGGGCTGGCCTATGTCGACCTGGCCGATGGCGTGGTGCCGGGGCGCGAGGACGAGGCAGAGAGCGGCGGCAACCTCAAGGGCGCGGGCCTGCCGCCCAACCGCATCGTCTTCTCCGAGAAGTTCGCCTGCCCCGTCTCGGGCTTCACCATCGAGGAGGTCGAACCGCGGCTGTTCTCGTTCAACGCCCCGCAGGGCGCTTGTCCGACCTGCGACGGCATCGGCGAGAAGCAGCTGTTCGACCCGCAGCTGGTCGTGCCCAACGAGGAGCTGACCCTGAAGAAGGGCGCCGTGGTGCCCTGGGCCAAGTCCAACCCGCCGTCGCCCTATTACATGCAGGTGCTGTCCAGCCTCGCGCGCGCCTACGGGTTCGACCTCGAGACGCCGTGGAGCCAGCTGGAGCCGGACCAGCGCGACATCATCCTCTACGGCACCAAGGGCTATCCGGTGGAGCTCACCTTCAAGGACGGGCGCAAGCAATATACCGTGCAGAAGCCGTTCGAGGGGGTGATCGGCAACCTCAACCGCCGCCTCGCGCAGACGGACTCGGCGTGGATGCAGGAGGAGCTGTCCAAGTTCCAGACCGCGCAGCCGTGCGAGACCTGCCACGGTGCCCGCCTCAACGAGAAGGCCCGCGCGGTGAAGATCGACAGTACGGACATCAGCCAGCCCGTGCGGCTGTCGGTGTCCGACGCGCTGGCATGGTTCGAGGCGCTGCCCGGCAAGCTGACCGACACGCAGAACCAGATCGCCCGCGCCATCCTGAAGGAGATCGTCGAGCGGCTGGGCTTCCTCAACAACGTCGGCCTCGACTACCTCAACCTCGACCGTACCTCCGGAACACTGAGCGGCGGCGAGAGCCAGCGCATCCGCCTTGCCTCGCAGATCGGCTCCGGCCTGTCGGGCGTGCTCTACGTGCTCGACGAACCGTCCATCGGCCTGCACCAGCGCGACAACGACCGGCTGCTGGAAACATTGAAGCGCCTGCGCGACCTCGGCAATACGGTGATCGTGGTGGAGCATGACGAGGACGCCATCCGCGCGGCAGACCACGTGGTGGACCTCGGCCCCGGCGCGGGTGTCCACGGCGGCGAAGTGGTGGCGCAGGGCACGCTGAAACAGGTGCTGAAAGCCAAGAACTCGCTGACGGCAGACTACCTGACGGGCCGCCGCAAGATCGAGGTCCCGGCCAAGCGTCGCAAGGGCAACGGCAGGAAGCTGACGGTGCACGGCGCCAGGGCGAACAACCTCAAGGACGTCACCGCCTCCGTGCCGCTCGGCACCTTCACCTGCGTCACCGGCGTCTCCGGCTCGGGCAAGTCGAGCTTCACCATCGATACGCTCTACGCCTCCGCCGCGCGCACGCTCAACGGTGCCCGCGTCATCGCCGGGGCGCACGACAAGGTGACCGGCCTCGAATACTGCGACAAGGTGATCGAGATCGACCAGTCGCCCATCGGCCGCACCCCGCGGAGCAACCCCGCCACCTACACCGGCGCCTTCACCCAGATCCGCGACTGGTTCGCTGGCCTGCCGGAGGCGCAGGCGCGCGGGTACAAGCCGGGGCGCTTCAGCTTCAACGTCAAGGGCGGGCGGTGCGAGGCCTGCACCGGCGACGGCCTGATCAAGATCGAGATGCACTTCCTGCCCGACGTCTATGTGACGTGCGAGGAATGCCACGGCAAACGCTACAACCGCGAAACGCTGGAGGTGAAGTTCAAGGGCCACTCGATCGCCGACGTGCTCGACATGACGATCGAGGACGCGGAGGGCTTCTTCAAGGCCGTGCCCCCCATCCGCGACAAGATGCACATGCTGAACGAGGTGGGGCTGGGCTACGTCAAGGTCGGCCAGCAGGCCACCACGCTGTCAGGCGGCGAGGCGCAGCGCGTGAAACTGGCAAAGGAACTGTCCAAGCGCTCCACCGGACAGACGCTCTACATCCTCGACGAGCCGACCACCGGCCTGCACTTCGAGGACGTGCGCAAGCTACTGGAAGTGCTGCACCGGCTGGTGGACCAGGGGAACAGCGTCGTGGTGATCGAGCACAACCTCGACGTGATCAAGACCGCGGACCACCTGCTGGACCTCGGCCCGGATGGCGGCGTACGCGGGGGTGAGGTTGTCGCGCAGGGTACGCCGGAGGAGGTCGCGAAGGTGGAGGGGAGTTATACGGGGGCGTATCTCAAGGGGATGTTGGCGTAGGTTATCGACCTCGAAATAGGAAAACTCACTTCTTTCCGAATCGATACCCTGGATTTGATCCAGATATCCAAGACAATTCCGCGCGATATGCCGCAGCTTCGTCTCTCGCAATTCTGTTGTGGCGTCGCGCTGTCTTTTTCAGTTCGCGATCGAGTTCATCCTTCCTCATCGAAGCTCTCCTTTACCCACGAATCATAAGCTGCTTTCGCTTTTGGGAGAGTTCCCACAAGTGCCTTCACTGCTGTAGTCTCTAGGCGGGGTCTTTCCACAGTCAGAGATGCATCTGTCGGTACCGCGCTTTGTGGCTCCCACACGGTTAGGATACCGCGATTGTCCTTTCGCTTTTTGTGCCGAAACGCTCGCTGAAAGAGTACAGGGCTTACCCCGTGGAAAGGTCGGAATCGCACGCGCTTAGGTTGGGCGGTGGTAGGAGTAGAGGCCTTTTCGTCTACAAACTCAATTTCGTCACCATAAAGTTTTGCAGTAAGGCTTTTGGGGTACGGCTCAATATAAACGACTTCATGTATTCCAGCAGCAATGATATGCTTGGCGCATAGATGGCATGGAAAAGTTGTACAGTATAGCGACGAGCCCCGTATTGCTTTTCCGGTTGCCGCTGCATCGCAAATCGCATGCATTTCGGCATGCACCACACGACCAAATTCAATTAGGCTTCTAATACGAGCGTCTCTTGCGAGGTGTTTTAAATCCCCCTGCAGCAAGTCGTCGACGAGCTTCGCGTCTCCCTTAGGGTCCTTTTTGGTGTCACCGATGTGCCCGGCCCCGCGAAGGATTTCTACTATCTCTATGAAAGTATTTTGAATTTCTGCGGAGTTTGGGTCAATCTGTTTAACGAAGTCACGATTGTCGTCGATGCCATCCGACGAACCTTGGACAAAGAATCCTCCACCTGGATAAGGAGCTTCATTACATCCGGTACTCAAGACGGAACCATTCTCGTCTATAATTGTGGCTCCAACCTGCCTTGAAAGATCAGCAGATCGGTAGGCGGCACCTTTAGCTACGAACATTGCATATTCGTCTAGCGTAGGTGTGACGAAAGGTTCGGCAAAAATTATTTCGACCAATCGCTTTATTTGGGTGGTTAAATCTCTTTTTCCGTTCACGAAGAAGTCGGCTTTGGGAAATGCGTCCCTTACATTTTGAGATTTCTCACCTTGGCTCTTTTCATCATCCCTAATGATGTCGACCGCCTTCGTCGCAATCATTGGATTGGGTGGTTGATGCTGGTCGCGAGCAATCTTGATTTCAATGTTGTTCTGGCGAGTTTTCTTAGGAAGGTGTACTGAAACAGTATAGTAATTTCTAACATATACTTTATCAAACAAGTCTATTTCATCTGGATGCTTGAATGAGTCAATTATGAAGGCTCGGGACTGACCCGTCTTTTGTTTTCCTCTCTCGCTTATTATTGCTTGCATTGCGAGAGCTGCCACACCGCTACCATCTTGGGAGTTTTCTCGAATCGTATCCCCAGCTTTCATGTGGTGTTTGATACGCTCGTGCTCATCCACGAGATCGGGAATATCGATGGCAGCCTTAATAAGGTCGCTCAACTTCACGTGGACAACGCTGTAACCAACAACCAGAAGTTGCGAGCGGAGTTCGCGAATGACAGCTTTGAGGTCTGTACCGGCTGCGCCGACTAAACCGATATAAATGTCAGGCCGTGGTGGTTTGTCTTCACTCATACTCGCTCCACAAACTCTCCCAATCGCTTATTAGGAATTGATACTTTTCAATGAATTCATGCCGTTCGTTGCCTGTGAATTCAAGACCCGCGAATGAAAAGCTTCTGCCGCGCATCACATCCAGTACGCGAATGCACTCGTCATCAATTCCAAGATTCGCCTCCTTTATTGCCCAAAGGGCAAGTCGCGCCCCTTCTTCCGACAGTTCCGGGTTTGGTGAAAAATACGGATAGACAAAGTGAAGGTCGCCCTCCGATCCACGCAACGCCAAGAAGTTCTCAATCTTGACTGCCGCACCGAGTTCTTCGAAGTACAAAGCACCTTTCGGCGATGGAATTTCTTCAAATGGCTCATTTGTCCATCTTCGACGCTCGTTCCACCAGAGCAGAAAGCCGTCTCGTAGCCTCGGATAAAGGTTCTCCCGGCGTTCGTTAGATTCTATCCTACTATCGACGGATCTAAATAGGTCGGTGTGATTGGCAGTATGATCTTTCGCGTCCCGCCAGAAAGGGACGTAAAAGTCTCCACCGCCTGTCTCATACCCGGCGGCTTTCGCTATCTCACTTCGAATGTCACCTCGGAGGAGTGAAACCTTCAAATTCTCCGGAGCGAAGAACATTCGGATGAGTTTCCGTAGGTTTATCTTGTAGATCGACATGCTGTTGGCACTTTAGCACAGATTAAGAGAAATGAAACATTTCATGAACTCTCGATGCTTGAGGATCTTCCCTACACCCCCCAATCTATGCCTCCCTGCGCGGTTCTCGCAATCACACAGGCACACCCTCGGCATGACCTCCATCTCCACGCTCTCGCCACTCCAGGCAGCCCAGCTCGATCCCGGCGACTTTCCCGATCCTGACGATCCCGGCACCTACCGCTCCGCCGCGCGGCGGCAGGTGGCGCTGACGCCCGCGCGGATGGCGGACTTCCTTGAAAGCCTGCAGGTGCTTGGCAATGTCTCCATCGCCTGTCGGCGCGCGGGCGTGGCGCGGCAGACGGCTTACCGGGCGCGGCGGCGCTCGGCGGGGTTTGCGCGGGCATGGGATGCGGCGCTGGTCGCGGCGCGGACGGTCGCCGAGGCGGAGCTGGCCGAGCGGGCGCTCAACGGGGTGGAGGAGGCGGTCTTCTATCACGGCGAGGAGGTCGCGCGGCGGCGGCGCTACGATTCCCGCCTGCTGCTGGCGCACCTCGCACGGCTCGACAAGGCGGCCGAGCGGCTCGACGTCGCGGCCACGCTGCATATGCTCGACGACCAGATCGATGCCCTGCGTGCTCTGGGCGAGGCTGCGGGGGAAGGGGAGGACGCGCTGCCGGCCAAGGTCGACGCTCCCGCCCTGCGTCAGGCGCAGGACGAGCGCGACCTGGTGCGCGATCCGGCGGCATTTGCGGAGCGGCAGGCGGAGCGCGCTGCCCCTGTCCCTGCCTCTGCCGCGCCGGTGGTCGACAATTCCCCCCAGGACACTGTCACACCTGTCACACCTTGCCCCGCCAATCCCTGCCCCGACTGCGATGGCTTCTGCCTCGACGCGGCTGCCGATCCGGCGGTCGCGCTGGGCGAGGAGGACTGCATGTGGCTGGGCAACCGGCTCGACCGCATGGACGCCGCGCGCCCGCCCGGCGCCCCCGAACCGCACCAGCTGCCCGGCGGCGATCCCGACGGCGCGCTGGAGATGGTCCAGCTACGGGCCTTCGAGGACGGCATCGAACACTGGTGGGAGGTGACGCTCCCCCACGACGCGGAGGAGCCCGCGTACGCGCGCCGGGAGGACGCGGCGCGCGCAGCGACAGGGGGTGCCGCTTCACCTGCGTGGTGATTCGCGCTATCCTCGGCCCATTGCGGTCTGCCAGGGCCGGGCATACGGCGCGGCATCCCGCAACAGTGGGAGAGGTGTCATGCAGCGAGTACCGGCATTCGTGCCGTTTGCCCTCGCCATGGCCGCCGTGACGGGCCTTGCGCCCGCCACCCCGGCACTGGCGCAGGACTATGCCATCATCGGGCTCAGCCTGTTCGACGACCTGGTGCCCGGCGGCGGCGCCGAGGGGGCGGACGCGGACTTCAACGCCGAGTTCGACTTCGTCGAGGGGCAGGTCTGCTACTACCTGGAGATCAACGGCCTGCCCGACGCCGACGGCGCGGCGATCCACCGCGGGCGCGAGGACGGCACCGGGGCGGAGATGGTGGCCCTGCCGCTGCCCGATCCGCCCGACGACGAGGTCTGCCTGGCGGTCGACGCCAGCCTGCTGCGGCGCATGTCCGACCGGCGCGAGGACTACTACGTGATGGTGCGCACGCCGGACTTCCCCGAGGGGGCGATCCGCGCGCAGCTGTCGCACTGACACGGCTGGCATTGCGCGGCGCGGGCGGCTAGCCTTGCCGGGTGACGGCAGGGGATAGTGCGTGACAGACAAGGTGTTCATCGTCGGGCCGCTGCGCACCGGCTCCTCGCTGACGGCGCGCTGCCTCGACGACCATCCGCGCGCGATCTGCCTGTGCGAAAGCGAGATCAGCCACGCGCTGTTCCGCCCCTACAAGGTGCGGCTGCACTTCGACCGGATGCAGGCCCACGGCCTCGGCCCGCGCGAGATCGTCGGCCTGCTTGACGGCAAGCGGCAGGAGTCGGTGGAGGACCTGCTGCGCTGGTACGACGACGCGCTGCCGATCCTGAAGGGGCGGCTGGGCAAGCCCGATCCGCTGGTGCTTGCCGACAAGAGCCCCGATCTCGACTTCGCGCCCGCCACCGTGGCGCCGATCGCCGGGCGGTACCGCCTCATCTACACCGTGCGCGATCCGCGCGCCGTGCTGCGCTCGATCTGGCGCGACGACCAGACCGCCGACCAGAAGCTCGGTCGCTGGCGCGCCTTCAAGCGCAACATCACCTCGTGGCAGCCCTATTGGGATGCGCCGAACCTGCTCGTCTCGCGCTACGAGGACCTCGTGCGCACGCCCGAGGCCGCCATGCGCGCGCTCTATGCCCACTGCGGGCTGGAGTACTCGGAACGGTTCATGGAGGGCTTCGAACGGCTCTTCCCGCGCCGCTTCCTGTGGAAGACCGCGATCGACTGGGAAAGCGGCGTGCGCCGCCAGTTCGATCCCGCCAAGGCCGAGGTGCGCGACGACGAGCTGGGCGAGACCGAACAGGCGCTGCTGGCGGACGACATGCGGGTGGCCGAGTTCCGCGAGCGGTTCGGGTACTGAGCGGTTCGGGAGCAGTTGCGGGAAAGCTAATGTAAGGTCTTGCCTACAGCCGGCTGTCGTGTCTAGCTTGTGACATAACCAGCAACAGGACCGGGACTTCCTGCCAATGGCCACTGCCTCCACCGCCGCCCGTCAGGGCGCCGCCGCCGCGCGCGACTTCACCGTAAAGCCGCTGTTCGCCGAGCCCTACTTCGTCACCAACATCAAGGACGCGATCAGTCCGAAGCAGGTGAAGTTCATCAAGGCGCTCAAGATGAACGCCAACCAGGTGAACCAGATTTCCGAAGACCTCTACCTGTTTGAGCGCCCCGAGATGCGTTCCATCGCCGAGGCGGTCGACGCCGCGCTGCAGACCTTCGCGCTGGAAGTGATGGGCATCCACCAGCGGCTGGAAGTGACCCAGAGCTGGTCGCTCAAGAACCCACCGGGAGTGGGCATGCACGGTCACAGCCATTCGAACTCGCTGGTGTCCGGCTCGCTCTACTACGCACCGCTGCCCGATCCGCCTGGCAACATGATCTTCGAGCGTTACAATGAATACCGCCAGCTGGAACTGGCTGTCGATCAGGGCAAGACCAACATCTACAACGCCCCGCGCAATGCCGTCATTCCGAAGGAAGGGGATCTGGTGCTCTTCTCGAGCGCGCTCCAGCACTACGTGGAGACCAACAATTCCAGCCAGGATCGCCACTCGATTGCCTTCAATTCCTTCGTTCGCGGGAAGATCGGATCCTTCCGCGATGTCAGCGAACTGAAGTTGTAGGCAAGGGCTCAGCGGCGTGTGTGCCGTTCGACCAGGTCTTTCGATGCCTTGAGGCCAAGTCCGCTGGCGAGCCGGATGTGGCGGATGGCCTCGATCCTGTTGCCGCGTTCCAGCGCCTCGGCGACCTCGGGCAAGGCCAACAGCGCCGCCTCGTCGACCGTGCGGGCCGGTGGAGCATCACGGCGTTGCCGCGAGATCATGTCGTCCGCGCTGCCCTTGCGGATCAGCGCGCCGGCCAGCAGCACGATGACGGCGACCATGCCGACGAGCAACCATAGGGGTACGAACATGGTCTCTCCCATTGATCAGGCGCGTTGGGGCTGTCCTACACCATCGCGTCGGTGGAAGGGAGGGTGGGTGCCGTGGCTGTCACTCGGCGAGGAAGGCGTCGTCGGCGATACCCTGCGGCCGGACATTGCCGCCGGGAACCGAGTAGAGCGTGAAGGTCAGCACCTCGTAGATGTAGCCTTCACCGCGCTCGTCGTTGACGTATTGCTCGCGGAAGGTCTCCGGATCGGGGAGGATCTCGTAGACATCCTCGATCTGTTCGGCGCTCGCATCGCGCGGCACGCCCAGTACGTCATAGAGATTTGCCGTTGCCATCGGCGCGCCCCCGATTTGTGCACCCCACTTTGGTCTTAGCCGCACGGAACGTCTGCGCAAGCGTGTTTGCAGCGCTACACAGGCATGTTCGTGAGGGGGCGGCGGGAGGCCCGCGGTCCTCAGCTTGCAAGCAGTTCGAGCTCTACCCTGCCGTGGCCGGAGCGGACGATGTCGATCTCTTCGGCGGCAGCGCGCGAAAGGTCGATCGCGCGGCCACGCACGAAGGGACCCCGATCGTTGATGCGTACCACGACCGAGCGGCCGTTGCGGGGATTGGTAACGCGGACGAGGCTACCGAAGGGCAGGGTGCGATGCGCGGCGGTGAGTTCGTGCATGTCGAAGCTCTCGCCGTTGGCCGTGCGGCGACCGTGGAAACGGCGGCCATAGTAGCTGGCGACACCACTTCCGAGCGGCGTGGCCGTGGGCGGTGCCGGCTCGATGGTTGTAATGTCGACCGCGTGGCCGGGCAGTTCCGGCTCCGCCGGTTCGTCGATGTGGGCGAATGCCTCCTCGAAGGTGACTTCCTCGCTGGGGACGAAGGTCGGCTGGTCAGAAGCCGGCTGGTCAGGGTTCGCACTGGTTTCCAGCGACGAAGAAAGGTTCGCAGCATCGTCCTGTTGTGCATGGCCCGAACCGGTCGTCCCGAACAGGACGAGGGCTGCAACCGGAGCCAGCCAGCGCCGCAAGGCGCGCGGAAGATCATTGCTGATCATGCGAAACACATACGCCGGAGGGGCGCAAGAATCCATTTTCGGCTGTGGAAACGGGCGCAGGCGCAGGGCTAATTGGCGCGAAACGGGCGGAATCCGCGACGAAATGCTACGGCAGGAAGGCGGATTGGGGAACCTTGGCGCGTCCCAAAGAGAAATGGGGCCGGCATTGCTGCCGACCCCACTCTCACCGGCGGTGGGCTCTCGAAAGAACGCTTATCGCCTGGCGTGTCTCCGGTTGTCCGTTGCCCGAAGGCCCGGTTTCATCCGGATATGTCGCCCGGCGCTCGCGCCGGTGCCGGACTGGTGCCTTGGTCATCAGGGGGGTCCGAAGACCAGTCCTGCTGGACCTGGCGGCCTGTCCGCTGGTCGAAGCTGTCTTCCTGGCGTCTCAAGCGGCTCCACCTGCAGCAAGCTGCACGCTTTACCATCGACACCGGGCTGCAACACTCCGGCCACCGATCACATTCTTTCCCGGTTTCATCGGTCCGTTCCGTCTTTCCCCGAAGGTTCCGACTTCGCTTTCCTCCACCGTGACGTCCTGTCACCGCGTCGAGCTCGCTTCGGTTTCCGTTTCGCTGTCTCGGCAGGCGATCCAGCGTTGCGATCCGTCTTCGCTCTCGATGTCTAGAGAATGCGCGGAACGACCGAGTCGGGCAAGGGCGCAAGCGTGCACTTATCCACTTTTGGCGCAATTGCCAGTGGACAAGGGTGGATAAGTCAACGTCTCGTCGTAACGTGCGAAATTATCCCGCGATTCCTCGCAGGTGCAGCACGAAAATCACATATTTTCGGGTGTTCTTGCTACTTGTCGCGTTGGGCCAGCAGGCGAAGGCGCAGGGCGTTGAGCTTGATGAAGCCTGCCGCATCGGCCTGGTCGTAGGCGCCGGCGTCGTCCTCGAAGGTAACGTGGGCTTCCGAATAGAGCGAGTTGGGCGACTTGCGGCCGACCACGCTTGCCTGACCCTTGTACAGCTTCAGCCGCACGGTGCCGCTGACCTTCTCCTGGCTGTGGTCGATCGCCGCCTGCAGCATCTCGCGCTCGGGCGCGAACCAGAAGCCGTTGTAGATGAGTTCCGCATACTTCGGCATCAGCTCGTCCTTGAGGTGGGCCGCGCCGCGATCGAGCGTGATCTGTTCGATGCCGCGGTGCGCGCGGGCGTAGATCTCGCCGCCGGGCGTCTCGTACATGCCGCGGCTCTTCATGCCGACAAAGCGGTTCTCGACCAGGTCGAGACGGCCGATGCCGTGCTTGCGGCCCAGGTCATTGAGCGCGGTCAGCAAGGTGGCCGGGCTCATCGCCTCGCCGTTCAGGGCAACGCCGTCGCCCTTGTCGAAGTCGACGGTGATGTATTCGGGCGTGTCGGGCGCGTCTTCCGGATGGTCGGTGCGCGAATAGACGTAGTCAGGGGTCTCTTCCCACGGGTCTTCCAGCACCTTGCCCTCGGACGAGGTGTGCAGGAGGTTGGCGTCGGTGGAAAAGGGGCTCTCCCCGCGCTTGTCCTTGGGGACCTGGATCTGGTGCTTCTCGGCCCAGTCGATCAGCGCGGTGCGGCTGGTGAGGTCCCACTCACGCCACGGAGCGATTACCTTGATGTCCGGCGCGAGGGCATAGGCCGACAGTTCGAAACGCACCTGGTCGTTGCCCTTGCCGGTGGCGCCATGGGCAATGGCATCGGCGCCGGTCTCGCGGGCGATCTCGACAAGGCGCTTGGAGATCAGCGGGCGGGCGATGGAGGTGCCGAGCAGGTAGTCGCCTTCGTAACGGGCGTTGGCGCGCATCATCGGGAAGACGAAATCGCGCACGAATTCCTCGCGCAGGTCTTCGATGAAGATGTGCTTGTCGGGAATGCCCATGGCCTGCGCCTTGGCGCGGGCGGGTTCGATTTCCTCGCCCTGGCCGAGGTCGGCAGTGAAGGTCACGACTTCAAGGCCGCGTTCCTTCATCAGCCACTTGGCGATCACGCTGGTATCGAGGCCGCCCGAATAGGCGAGGACGACACGCTTCATTTCCGACATCGAATGTTCCCGTTGGCAGTTGCGGCGCGGCGGTTAGCAGCGCGGCGGCCTTACCGCAATCGCCCTGGGAATATTGGTTCAGGGGATTTCGCTGGCACCAAGGCGCGGATTGTTGCGCGTGACATAGTTGAGCCAGGCCTTGGGGCGGCGGATGAAGTCTTCCGGCACTTCGGCCTGCAGCCCCACCAGTTCGGCGATGCGCGCGACGAAGTGGATGCAGTTGTTGCTGTCGAGATTGTAGTAGGGCCCCGGATAGTCACGCCAGGCGATCACCTCGGCGAGCAGGCGGCGGTACTGCCTGTCGCTGACCGTGACAGAGAAGTGCCGGTTGGACTCGCCAATGGTGCGCTGGGTCTCTGTCAGGATCATGTGCGCGGCATCGCCGGAAGTGATCGCTTCGGCGGAATTGCGGGCCGAGAAGCCGTAGTTCTGGTTTACGCGGGTGCCGTCCGCCAGCGTGCCGTCGAACACCACGAAGGTGTGCGGATAGCGCCCCCAGAGCACCGATCCGTTGAATGAATGGAAGTGTACCTGCACGGCGGCCTGTGCCGAGGTCGCCACGCCAAGGCTGGCGAGGGCGAGCAGGAGGGCGGTGACAAGGCGGGTCAGCAGGCGGGAGGCAATCATGTACGGTCAGCTCTCGTCTTGGTTCGCATGTAGTTCCAGCTCTTTGAGCAAGCCCGGAAAATAAACTGCAAGGCCGCCTGCGCGCAACAGGTAGCTGGCGCTCATGGCGATCCAGACGCCCCAATTGTCGTAGGGCCGCAGGGCGAGATCGAGCAGGATGTAGAGCACGGTGGCCATGACGCCCGCATTGCGCAGTGCCTTGCCGCGCGTTGCCCCGATGAAGACGCCGTCGAGCATCCAGCTGGGCATGCCCAGCAGCGGGATCAGCGCGGCGAAGGGCAGGAATGTGCGGGCAATCCCGCGCACCTCCGCATCGGTGGTGAGCAGGTCGATCAGCGGGCCGCCTGCCAGCAGGAAGGCGAGCGCCAGCAGCGCGCCGCTGGCGAGAGAGAACTCGCCGGTCATCCGGATCGCGCGCAGGAAGCGGGCGCGGTCGCGCTGGCCCACGGCGCTGCCCACGCGCTCCTCCGCGGTGAAGGCGAAGGCATCGAGGATGAAGGCGGCAAAACTGACGAATTGCAGCAGTACGTGGTTGGCGGCGAGCGCCGTTGCCCCTTGCCGCGCGCCGGCATTGGCAAACCAGGTGAACAGGATCAGCAGGGCAATGGTGCGGATCATGATGTCGCGGTTGACCGCGAACAGCTTGGCGAGGCGGGCGCGGTTGGCCAGCAGGTCGCGCGGGGTGCGGGCAAACATGGCGAGGACACTGGCTCCGGCGACGCGGCCGACCAGCAGCAGGCCCAGCACCAGCGCGGTGATCTCCGCGCAGGCCGTGCCCAGGCCGACACCGAAGGCGCCGAAGCCGAGGCCCCAGACGAACCACACGTCGAGCGCGATGTTCGCCACATTCATCACGATCTGCAGCGCCAGCGCCTCGCGTGTGCGGCCAAGGCCAAGCAGCCAGCCGTTGACAGCATAGACTGCCAGTGCGGCAGGCGCGCCGATGAAGCGGCCTTGCATGTAGCCGCTCGCCTCCGCGTCGACGGCGGGCGTGCCGGACAGGACCGCCAAGGCTGCTTCCCGGATCGGCCAGCTGATCGCCAGCAGGACGAGGCCGAGGGCGAACCCCAGCGCCAGCGCGCGCAGCAGCAGCGCCTCGACCTCGGAGCGCTGGCCAGACCCGTGCGCCTGTGCGGTCAGCCCGGTCATCCCCATGCGCAGGAAGCCGAAGGTCCAGAACACGAGGGAGATGATCGTCGCCCCGAGCGCAACGCCCGCCAGCGCCACGGCGTCGCCCGTCCGCCCGATCACGGCGGTATCGACAATGCCGACAAGCGGGATCGAGGCCTGCCCAAGCATGATCGGCCACGCCTGCGCGAAGATCGAGCGGCGGGTGAGGGGAAGGGCGGTCGGGGGAGCCTTGGTCACGCCGCGCTGTGATGCGGAAAGGCGGCAAAAGCAAGTTCTTGCCTAGAGTTGCGCTTACCAAGGCCTTAGAATGCAAGCAGATGTCCGAACGCGCGAATCCCCTGCCAGGCTCCAGCGCCCCGCCGCCGTTCCTGGAAGTGGTCGAGATTTCCAAGTCGTTCGGCCACCGACCCGTGCTCGATTGCCTGTCGCTGACCGTCGGCAAGGGCGAGGTTGTCGGCCTGTTCGGGAGTGACGGGGCCGGCAAGTCGACCTGCTTCTACTGCATCCTCGGCTTGTTGAAGCCCGACAGCGGCCGGATCGAGCTGGGTGGAACGGACATTACCCGCTTGCCCTTCTACCGGCGCGCCATCCTTGGCCTTGGTTACTTGCCCGAACAGACGTCGATCTTTCGCGGGCTGACGGTGGAACAGAACATTTCCGCCATGCTGGAACTGGGCGAGCCCGATGCCGAGATCCGCCGGGCGCGGATGGAGGAATTGCTCGAAGCGCTCGACCTCCGGCACCTGCGCTCTGCTTCGGCCATGTCGCTTTCGGGAGGTGAACGGCGGCGCTGCGAAGTGGCGCGGGCACTGGCGCTCGAACCGCAGATCATGGTGCTGGACGAGCCCTTTGCGGGCATCGATCCGCTCACCATTGCCAGCATCAAGGAGATGATCGGCGAGATGCGGCGACGCGGGATCGGCATCCTGCTCACCGACCAGAACGTGCCCGAGGCCATCAGCGTGGTCGACCGGACCTATGTCATCGACCAGGGCGTGAAGGTGTTCGAAGGCTCGCCGCGCGCCATGCTGCACGATCCGATGGTGATCGAACGATACCTGGGCGAGGAGGAAAACTATCCCGCCCCCGGCTGATCGGTGGTCCGGGCGCTAGTCCAGTTCCGCGGGCGAAATCCGCAGCACCGCGTGGGTCGGTCCGTCGCTGAGCACGTAGATGTTGCCGTCCGGTCCTTGTACGACGTCGCGCACGCGGTGGTGAAGCGGTTGGAGCAGGGCCTCGCGGCGCAATTCGCCGAAGTCTTCGTTAAAGACCACGCGTTGCAGGCTGCCGGTGTGGTTGATCTCGCCCCAGCGCGCGGAGCCGATGAACAGGTTGCCCTGCCATGCGGGGAACTGGTCGCCGGTGTAGAACAGCAGGCCCGATGGCGCGATCGAGGGAAGCCAGACCACGCGCGGCTCCACCGTATCCGGACCGAAAGGCAGGGCGGCCGCATCGCTGCCGTCGTATTCGCGGCCGAAGGAGTAGACTGGCCAGCCATAGTTGCCGCCCGGCTCGATCAGGTTGGCCTCGTCGCCGCCGTTGGGACCGTGTTCGACGCTCCATGCCTGCCCCGTTTCCGGGTGCACGGTCAGCCCGTGCTGGTCGCGGTGGCCATAAGTGTAGATCGCCGGGTTTGCTCCAACCTGCCCGACGAAGGGATTATCTGCAGGTATCGAACCATCGGCATTGAGCCGCAGCACCTTGCCGTAGACGTTCGACAAGTCCTGTGCCTCCGGGCCGAAGGGCGCACCGGTCGAGACCCAGACCATTCCGGTCGCGTCCACGTGCACCCGGCTGCCGCCCGCGTAAGAAGCACTGTCGGCTTCGAGCAGCGTCTCCACGTCCGTGACCTGCCCGCCGTCCCAGCGCCCGCGCAGAAGCCGGAACATGCCCTGCGGGCGCTGTGGCTGCTCCTCGCCCGTTGCCGCGGCGGGGGCGTTGAAGGTGAAATAGATCCACCCGTTCTCGGCAAAGTCAGGATGCAGGGCAATGTCCTGCACGCCGAACTGCGCGACGTCGGGACTGGCCTCCGGCACCCCGGCAATCGCGACGGGTTCTAGCACCGGATTGTCGCCCGTCGCCCCGCGCAGCATGCGTAGTCCGACGCCGCGTTCGGTTATCAGCATGTCGCCGTTCGGCAGGAACTCCATGGCAAAAGGCCGGGCAAAGCCCTGCGCCAGCACGGTCACTTCGATCCCGTGCTGCTCTGCCGTGTCATAGACCTGCGGCGTATCCGGCAGGACGGGTGTGGCAATGCCGGGAGGCGGGGCTTGCTGGGCCGCCGCAGGGCTTCCGAGCAACGCGGCTGCTGCCAGCATGATCGCCTTCTTCATTGTTCCCCTCTCCCCGCTGCCTAGCCTGACAGAAGCGTTGACTCGGCTTCCTCGATGTATCCCCGCGTCAGCGGGAGGTTATATCGGTTGCGGCTGTATTGTACCTGGAAGTTGCACAGGCCGCCCCACTCGAAAGTCGATGCCGCCCCCGCGAGATAGAAGGTCCACATGCGGAAAAAGCGCTCGTCAAACATGCCGACGATGGCCTCGCGATGCTCCATGCAGCGATGATACCAGGCGCGCAAAGTCTTGCCGTAATGCACGCGCAGTATTTCAACATCGGTGGCGAGCAGGCGCACTTTCTGGCTCGGCTCCATCATCTCGCTGAGTGCCGGCACATAGCCGCCGGGGAAGATGTACTTGGCCGTGAAGGCATCGGCGCTCGCCGGAGACCCGAAACGCCCGATGGTATGCAACAGCATAACCCCTTCGGGCGTCAGCATACGGGCGCAATTGTTGAAGAAGGTCTCGTACTGCGGCACGCCCACATGCTCGAACATGCCGACCGAGACGATGCGGTCGAAAGTCTCCCCTCGCGAGGCAAGATCGCGGTAATCGACCAGCTCGAAGGCTATCTTGTCTGCGACCCCCGCAGCTTCTGCACGTTCCCGTGCCAAAGCCAGCTGTTCTTTGCTCAACGTGATGCCGGTAACCCGCACACCGGCGCGCTCGGCGAGAAAAATCGCCATGCCGCCCCAGCCGCAGCCGATATCGAGTACATGCATGCCCGGTTCGAGCCGCAGCTTGGCTGCGATATGCGCCAGCTTCGCCTCCTGCGCCTCGCCCAGGGTCATGTCGTCGCGCGACCAGTAGGCGCAGGAATACTGCATGTGCTCGGCATCGAGCATCAGCCGGTACAGCTCGTTGCCGATGTCGTAGTGGTGCGCGACATTGTCTTTCGCGCTGAAGGGATTGTTGACCCGGTCCTTCAAGTAGGAGAGCCTCTTGAACAGCCGCTTCGGGAGCGATTGCTGCCCGAAACTGCCCTTGCTTTCCCACGGCGAGTTGCGGCGCACGAGCTCGATAAGCTCGAGGATGCCGCCGCGCTCAAGGATTATGCGGCCGTCCATATAGGCCTCGGCCACACCCAGCTTCGTGTCGAGCGCGATATCGCGCACAACCTTGCTGTCTGCCAGTCGAATGGCGACATCGGGATAATCGGGGTGCGGCGCGCCGAAAGTCTCCGTTCGCCCGTCATGGTAGGTGAGCTGCAACGTGCCGTGCTTGATTGCCTTGCCAATCAGGCGGTCGACCAGTCCCTTGCTCACCTCACGTTACTCCGCCGCCTCCTTCAGCGCCGGGTCGAGGTGCCACTTTGGCGGCTCTTCCAGTGCGCGCAGGCGGGCGCTTTCCTCGTAGACGAAGTCGCCCGTCATCGGGATCGCGTCGCGTTCCTTCACGTAGATCAGCTGCCAGTTGACCAGCGATCCGTGGCGGAAACTCTGCTCTGCACCGGCGAGATAGAACTGCCACATGCGGAAGAATTCGGGATCGTAGAGTTCCTCCAGCTCTTCCTTGTGCATGGTGGTGCGGTTGTACCATTCCTCCAGCGTGTGGCTGTAGTGGAAGCGCATGGCTTCCACGTCCATCACCTGCCAGCCGGCGCGCTCGCTCTGGGTGACGAGCTCGCTCAGCGCGGGGATATAGCCGCCGGGGAAGATGTACTTGCGGGTCCAGGCATCGGTGAAACCGGGAGGGCCCGCGCGGCCGCAGCAGTGGCTGAACATGACGCCCTTGGGCGCCAGCAGCTCGTGCGTCTTCTTCATGAACTGCGGGTAGTGCGGGGTGCCGACGTGCTCCAGCAGGCCGACCGAACTGATGCGGTCGAACTCGCCTTCGACATCGCGGTAGTCCATCAGCTTGAACTTGACCTTGTCGGCCACGCCCGCCGCCTCGGCGCGTTCCTTGCAGAAGGCGATCTGGTCCGGCGCCAGCGCCACGCCCAGCACTTCCGCGCCGTAATGCTTGTTGAGATAGAGCGCCAGGCCACCCCAGCCGCAGCCGATGTCGAGCACGCGCAGCGGGCGATCCATCTCGCGCGCTTCCTGCATGTACATCTTGGCAGCGATGTGCGCCTTCTTGTCGAGCTGGGCCTTCTCCAGGCTGACATCGGGCGTGCGGTGATAGCCCATGGTGTACTGCCGGTCCTCGTCGAGGAACAGCTCGTAGAGGCGGCGCGTCAGGTTGTAGGTGTGCTCGGCATTCTTGCGCGCCTTGGAGCGCAGGTTGATGGAGTCGATCTTCGCCGCGGTCTTCTGGGCGAAACGCTTGAGCGGGCCTTGCGGCTGCAGCGCGCGGTCGCCGTGAACCTTGGCCTGCCCGGTGACATAGAGCACCATGTCGCGGATGTCGTAAGGCGGCAGCACTTCCAGCCAGCCCCACATGTAAGCCTCGCCAGCGCCGACCTGTGGGTAGCGCGCGATATGGCTGCTGGCCTTCTTGTTGGTGAGGCGCACATGCATGGGTTCGACATATTCGCCGCCGGTGCCATCGGGCACCGCGCCGCCGGGGCCGTATTCGTAAACCTTGCCATCGTAATCGGTGATCACGAGCTTGCCTGCCCGGATCAGTTTATTCAGCATCTTGTCGAGCAACCACATATGCGGCGCGTCCCCTCGTTATGATTTGGCTTGCCGGGGGGTTTGCGGGGGGTTTGGCCGACTGTCAATTGTCGGGTAGGCTGCTTTCCATGGGCGACGACAGGACGGGGCCGACACCGGCGAGTGTCGAAGGCTTCATCGACCGCGTCGACAACGCGGACAAACGCAAGGATGCCAGCGTGCTTGAGGAACTGCTGCGGGTGGACCGGGACGCCAAGAACCGAATCTATCCGCCCGCCTGATGCGGCGTCAGTTCCGGTCGATCAGATCCCGGCGTACCACTGGTAGCCGGCAACGTCCTCCCAGTAGCCGCCCTTGCCACCTTCGATATCGTCGAGGCTGGCGACCAGCTCGATGCCGGTCAGGTACTTGGCGTGCTTGTAGCCCAGCTGCCGTTCCAGCCGCATGCGCAGGGGCGCACCGTTACGCACGGGCAGCGGTTCGCCGTTGAGCAGGTGTGCGACGATGGTCTGCGGATGCATGGCGTCGTCGAGATCGCAGCTTTCGTAATAGTCGACCCGGCGGCGGTTGTCGCCGCTGCCGCGCGTGAAGAAGTCGGCGCAGTGGAACACGACGAAGTTCGCCTCGGCCTGCACGCCGGCGGCCTCGAGCAGGTGCGAGAGCTGCGGACCGGTCCATTCGCCGATCGCACTCCAGCCCTCGACGCAGTCGTGGCGGGTGATCTGCGTGCGCTGGGGAAGGGCGCGGATGTCGTCTATCGACAGCGACAGCGGGTTGTCGACCAGCCCGGTGACCTCCAGCCGCCAGTTGGCAAAGCCATCTGCCTGCGCGGCCCGGTATTCATCGGTCTCGATGTCCTGGTTGCCGTTGCCGCGGAAGAAGGGCGAGATGTCCGCACGCTCGAATTCGGGCGCCATGGTGATGCGTCCCATGCCCAGACCGCGGTGCAGGCCCCGGTGCCAGCTCTCGGCACCGTCGACCAGTTTCTCGAACCACTTGCTGTCGCTGATCTTGTTGCAGCCAGCGAGGAAGGCCGCGCCTGCGGCAACGATGAAGTTACGACGCTGCATGGTCATCTCCGTCAAGCTTGCCGCCGGTTATCATGTCGCGCAGCTGCCGCATCGGCCCGGACACCAGTACCAGCGCGATGTGCAGCACGAAGAAGGCGAACAGGCCCCATGCGGCAATGAAATGCAGCGAGCGCGCGCTCTGCCGACCGCCGAACACGTCGGTCAGGAAGGGCAGGGCGGCCTCACCGCCGGGGCTCATCACGATGCCGGTGAAGATCATCAGCGGCAGCAGGATCAGGATGACTGCGGAATAGGCGATCTTCTGCAGGATGTTGTACTTGCCTTCGCCGTGATGGAAGTTGAATTTCAGGTGCTCACGGATATCGCGCCACACGTTCGACGGCTTCCATTCCCGTGCGGAGGCGAAGATGTCGCGCTGCATGTGACGGTTGATGAGCGCCGCAATCATGAAGGCCAGCAGCGAGAAGCCGAAGACCAGCGCGAACAGCACGTGCCAGTCGCGCGCGGCGGAGAGGCTGTAGTAGTCGGGGATGGTTGCCCAGCCGGGGAAGCGCGGCACTTCCAGCCAGGCTTGCTCCGGCGCGAAGCCCCATTCGCCCCAGTAAAGGCGGCGATGGCCGTTGGAGATGTTCAGCCCGCTCATGAACAGGATGATCAGGCTGAGGGCATTGATCCAGTGCCACAGGCGCGTGGACAAAGCGTGGCGCTTGGCCGGGCGCTTGGCGGTTCGGGCCATCAATCCTCTCCTTCGCGTTCCAGATAGATGACGTCGCGCGGCTGCGACAAGAGGTGCTGGCCGGAATCGACGTAAAGCGTTTCGCCGCTCGCCAAGGGGCCTTCGGCCAGGAACAGTGCGGCCTCGGCCACCTCGCTTGCCGCAGTGCGGCGGCGCAGCAGGTTGAGCTTGTGCGAGCGTTCGGCTTCCTCGGCGCTCTGGTCGTGGCTGGCCAGGATCGCGCCGGGAGCGAGGGTGTAAACCCGGTCCAGCCCCTCGGTAGCCATGGCGAGCATGCGCGCGGCGCAGTCAGCAGCGGCCTTGCTCATCGAATAGCTGAAGAAGTCGGGATTGAGGTTGGCGAGCTTCTGGTCGGTCACCTGCACTACGCGGCGACCAGCCTTGCTGCGGGATTTGGCAAGGAAGATCTGGGCCATCAGGGCAGGGGTAGCGGCATTGACTCGCATTGCCGTTCGGTTCGTTTCCGGATCGAGCGCGGTTACATTGTCTGGGGAAAAAACCGAGGCGGAATTTACCAGGCAACGCCAGTCTTCCAGCTCCACTGCCAGCGCGCGCACCATGCCGGCAGCCGCTTCGCTGTCCGCAAGATCGCAGCGAACTATCTGAGCACTTGGCAATTCTCCGGCCAGGTCTTGCGCCGCATCGACCGAGTTGTGGCAGTGGATCACCACGTGCCAGCCCGCTTCGGCAAAGCGCCGGCAGATGGCCGCACCCAGACGTTTCGCACCGCCGGTGACAAGGACAGCCTTGCGCCTCACGTAAAAATGGACAAAGTCAATTGTGCAGGACGTCTCATGTAATCACGATAGAGACGTGGGCCGGGGACACAACCTGGCTTTTGGGAGGAGAGTAACGAATGAAGTTTCGCCTGGCACTGGCTGCCTGCACGGCAGCGCTGGCTTTGACCAACATCCCCGCACAGGCGCAGGACGATCCTCCAGCCCCGCCACCATTCGGCGGAACGGCACTCGGCGAAGGCCCGTGGGACTTCCACACCGAGCACGGCCCGATCCACGTCGAGGTTGTCGCCCGTGCCGAGCGGCCGTGGGGTATCGTCTTCCTGCCGGAGGGCGGCATGCTGGTGACCGAGCGCGTCGGGAGGCTGCGCCATATCGACGCAGCAGGCAATCTCGATCCGACACCGATTGGCGGCCTGCCGGCCATGTACACATTCGGTATTGCCGGACTGAAAGGCATCGCGCTGCATCCGGATTTTGCCGATAACCGGCTGGTCTACATGGCCTATTCCAAGGTCAGTCCGTCCGACGAGAACGTTTCCACCCTCGCGGTAATGCGCGGGCGCTGGGAGGCAGGATCGCACGAGTTGACCGATGTCGAGGACATCTTCGTGGCGGACGCCTGGTACGGTGCCATGCCGTTGCCCGAACGGTGCTGCGGCCAGGGCCCGGCTTTCGGCTCCTACGGCGGGCGCTTGCTGTTCGATCCGGACGGCAACCTGTTCGTCACCAGCGGGGACCGCAACTACGGCGAGAACGTGCAGGACCCGGCCAGCCATTACGGCAAGATCTTCCGAATGACCGACGAGGGCGAACCGGTGCCAGGCAACCCGTGGATCGGCTGGGAAGGGCACGAGCCGCTGGTCTGGTCGACAGGACACCGCAACCCGCTGGGCCTCGCCTACAATCCCTACACCGGCGAGCTGTGGGAGAGCGAATTCGGCCCGCGCGGCGGGGACGAAGTCAACCGCATCCTGCGCGGCGGCAACTACGGCTGGATCGAGGTGACACAGGGTCTGCATTACGACGGTACGCAGATGGAGCATGTCCGGAATGTCCCGGGCATGATCGACCCGGTGCTCGTCTTCGGCCCACCCAGCTTCAATCCGGGCAACCTGACCTTCTACACCGGCGACCGACTGCCTGGTTGGGAACGTGACATGTTGCTGGGCAGCTTCACCCAGGGCTTGCTGCGCTACGATACCGACAATACCGGGGTGCCCATTGGCGAGCCCGAGCGGCTGTTGCGCGATCTCGGCCAGCGTTGGCGCGATGTGCAGGTGGCACCCGACGGATCGGTCTACCTGCTGACTGACCAGGTGGAAGGTGCAGTACTGCGGCTGACGGCGGGCGAATAGCCCTAACCAGCCGGGCGCAAGTCCGCGCGGACGTTGTAGCGCAGCACTTCGTCCTGCGTCAGGCAGTAACGGGTGCTTGGGTTTTCATCGTTGCTGACGGCCTGCTGCTGGTACATGACTTCGCTCAGCAGCAGGCGGCTGATGCCCATGCGGATGAGGAAGTCGTTGTCCTCGGTCGCCAGCATGGCGCTGGCCTGTTCGATCTCGCCGATCAGTTCAGCCGTGGCCTGGGTGCCGTCCATGCGCGTTTCGGCGATCAGCGACCGGTCACCCGTGTGCGTGAACATGTGCACCATGAATATCCCGCCCGGCTCCACATAGCGGCCGACGCCGCCCATGAAGACGAAGTTACAGGCGGAAAAGCAGGTCCAGCCGCTGGGGATACGGGTGACCAGGCCGTAGTCGCGGATAATGCGGCCAGCGGCGTTGCCGGCCCGTGCATCGCCCCCGCGCGAGCGGATCCAGATTTCACCGATCAGCTCATCGGCTTCGATGGCAGCCTCCAGGCGTTCGGGCAGGGTGCGGTCGACAATGCCTTCCAGCACCAGCACGCGCACGCCGTCCACGTCGCGGGTGGACAGGTTCATGCGTTCGGCGGGTCCCCAGTCGGGTTCTGCCGGGCAGGTGGGGTTAGCGGGATCCATCGCACTTTGCGCTGACAGCGCGGCAAAGGCTCCCAGGGCCAATAGAGACTTGCCGAGCCGCCTCATGCCATGCGGGCGTAGCGGCGTGATGGCGGACGGCGGCACATGCGCTTGTCAGCGCGGGTTTCCTCGCCTTCGACGATGATAACGTCCGCTACCAGAACGCATTCCATGCCGTTAGCGGAGGCCTCTTCGCGGCCCGTGACGGTCGAACGGCCAGAGACGCCCGGACGCGTTTCGGATACCCAGGCCGAGGTCGAGCCGACCTCGGCTTCACCGTCGGAGGTGTCGCTGCGCGTCGCCTCGATCGTGGCATCGGCCATCTGGCGCTGCTCGTCGGGATCGAGCTTGCAGGCGATGGCGCTGCTGATCTGGTCGGAAAACTCGCTAACGGGCACGAAGGAGCCAAGTCCTGCGTCATAGGCGGCATCGCGCGCCGTACGTTCGATAATCCCGCCAAGGATCGCGCCGCCCACGCTTTCGGAGCCGTTTTGCCGGCATTCCTCGGGTGTTTGCGGGGTCTCATCCTCCTGCGGCTGGTTCTCGGCAGCGCGGCGCGCATCGTTGACGATGCGGCCGAGCCCGCCGAACTGCGCCTGCGCAGGCATGGCGAGCGCGAGCAGCGCGACAAAGGTCGCGGCAGCACCGGAGGTGCGAATTAGCTTGTTCATGCGGTCCATCCTGGCCGGGGCTTAGACTCCGCTCCCTTAACGCGGAGACGCCCGTCAATGTGCACAAGACTACAAGTGCCGCCTGCCAGCGTCAATTCGGCCGCCAAGCCGTTCAACCGGAAAGGGAAACCGCCTGGGGCATGTTGTCGCGCAGGTCCGCCAGCCAGACCTCGGCCACGGCATCGCTCGGCGCGCGCCAGTCGCCGCGCGGCGAAAGCGCGCCGCCCGCGCTGACCTTGGGGCCGTTGGGCAGGGCGGAACGCTTGAACTGGCTGAAGGCGAAGAAGCGTTTGACGAACTTCTCCAGCCAGCCGTGGATGGTGTCGAGGTCGTACTGGTTCTTCTTGGCTTCGGGGAATTCGTGCGGCCACAGGCCCTCTGCCTTGTCGCGCCAGGCGTGCCAGCAGAGGAAGGCCGTGTGGCTCGGCTTCTGCCCCCAGCGGATGGTATGGTGGAGGAAGAAGTCGTTGAGCTCGTAAGGCCCGATGATGGACTCGGTGCTCTGGATATTGCCATCTGAATCGGCGGGCACGAGTTCGGGACTGATCTCCGTGGCGAGCACTTCCAGCAGCACTTCGTCGACATGCTTGTCGAACTGCTCGCTGCTGACGGCCCAGCGGATCAGGTACTGGATCAGCGTCTTCGGCACGCCCGAATTGACGCCGTAGTGGCTCATGTGGTCGCCCACCCCGTAGGTGCACCAGCCCAGCGCCAGCTCGGAAAGGTCACCCGTGCCGATCACCCAGCCGCCGTGATGGCCGGCGAGACGGAACAGGTAGTCGGTGCGCAGACCCGCCTGCACGTTCTCGAAAGTGGTGTCGTATTGCGGCTCCCCGTCAGCGAAGGGGTGGCCCATGTCCTGCAGCATCTGCCGCGCAGCGGGCTTGATGTCGATTTCCTCGGCGGTGACGTGGAAGGCTTCCATCAGCTTCCACGCGTTCGACTTGGTCTCGTCCGAGGTGGCGAAGCCAGGCATGGTGTAGGCGCGGATTGTCGAACGCGGCAGGCCCAGCATGTCGCAGGCCTTGGCCGCCACGATCAGCGCATGGGTGGAATCGAGCCCGCCCGAGATACCGATGACGAGGCTCTTGGGACTGGTCGCCTGGATGCGCCGCATGAGGGCATCGACCTGGATGTTGAACGCCTCGTAGGCGTCGTGGTCCAGCTTGTCCTGCCGGTTGGGCACGAAGGGGAAGCGGCGGATCGGGCGCTGCAGGCCGATATCGCCGACCTCCGTGGCATGTTCGAAAGTGATGTTGCGGAAGCTGTCCTCGGGACGGCCCGCATCCTCGGCAGCATCATTGAAGGTGCCCATGCGCATGCGTTCGTTGAGCACGCGGCGGGTGTCGATGTCGGTGACGCAGAGCTCCGGCTCCAGCTCGAAGCGCACGCTCTCCACCATCAGTTCGCCCAGTTCGTAGACCATGCCCTGGCCATCCCAGCTGAGGTCGGTGGTGCTCTCGCCAAAGCCGCTGGCGGAATAGGCATAGGCGCAGACCGAGCGGGCCGAACTGGCGGCGCAGAGCATGTGGCGCTCGTCCGACTTGCCGATGGTGATGTTGCTGGCCGAGAGGTTGAGCAGGATCGTCGCCCCGGCCAGCGCGGCCATGGTGCCGGGCGGGTTGGGGCTCCAGAAATCCTCGCAGATCTCGATCCCGAAGGTGAAACCCTTGAGGTTGGACGCGGAGAAGATCAGGTCGACGCCGAAGGGCACTTCCTCCCCGTTCACGCCGATCCACAGGTCGCGGCAATTGTTACCGCGGGCGAACCAGCGCTTTTCGTAGAATTCGCGGTAGTTGGGCAGGTAGCTCTTGGGGACCGCGCCCAGCACCTCGCCGTGAGCGATCACCAGCGCGCAGTTGTAGATGCGGCCACCGCGACGCAGCGGAGCGCCGATCACCAGCACCGGCGTCAGGTCTTCGCTGGCCTTGCGGATCGTCTCGATATGGCTCTCCACGCTGTCGAGCAGGGCGGCCTGGATATGCAGGTCGTCGAGCGCGTAGCTGGACAGGCACATCTCCGGGTAAAGCAGCAGGTCGACGTGCCGGGCATGGGCCTTTTCCGCCTGCTCGATGATTCCTGCCGCATTGTAGGGCACGTCCGCCGTGCGCACCTTGGGCGTGCTGGTGGCGAGCCGCACGAAGCCATGCGTGTGCATGTCGAAAAAGGGGTGGGTCTCGCTCATTGCGGGTTCGCTTTCGGCCAGTTCGGTTTGGGGAGGTTCGAGGAAGTCGGCGGGCTGGCAGATGCCAAGGTCAGCCAGCCGTTTCTGGGTGGCAGGGCGCGGCACCTTGCCTTTCGCCTCCCAGCCATAAACGGTTCGGCTTGGCCACGGCTCCGGAGCGCCGTATTGCAGGCCGAACTCCTCCGCGCTCAGCGGCGGATCGTGCGCCTCGCGCCACGCGCGGATTTTCTGCCCGGCCAGATGCATGGCTGTGCAAGTATCCTAAAGGGATACCAATAGCAAGGGATGCCGCATCCGGCGTTTCGGAACCCGTTCCCTTCGCGGCCATTGGTTTTGCATCGACGGACTTGGGGGCAGACTAGATGGCGCTGAAACGCTCGATGGGTCTTGCCGGCCTGACATTCTTCGGGACCGGCACGATCCTTGGTGCAGGAATATTCGTGGTGATCGGCGAGGTTGTCGGTTCGGCCGGCGTACTGGCACCGCTGGCCTATCTCGCTGCCGGGCTCGTCGCGCTGACGACCGCCTTGTCCTTCGCCGAGCTGGGCGCGCGCATCCCCGATGCAGGTGGCCCCGTCGCCTATGCCGAGGAGGCATTCGGCAATGCCCTGGTCGAGGAAGGGACGGGGTGGCTGCTGATCGTGGCAAATATCGTCTCCGCAGCCACTATTGTCACCGGCTTCGTTGCCTATCTTTCCAGCTTTGTCACGGTACCGATCGCGCCGGCTACCAGCGCCCTGGTGGTGCTGATGGTCGCGGTGGCCCTGATCGGCATCAAGCACAGCGCCTGGTTCATGACCGCCACCACGCTGGTTGGCATCGCGACTCTTCTCTTCATCCTGTTCGTGCTGCGCGAGGACCTGTTTGCGGCTCCGGCCAGGATCGTGACCGGCGAGGGGCTGGGGGCTGATGCGGCAACCGGGATCCTCGCCGGTGCCTTTCTCGCACTCTACTCCTTCATCGGCTTCGGCGACATGGCCGAGACAGCCGAGGAAGTGAAGGACGTAAGACGCAACCTGCCACGTGCAGTCATGATCTCGCTTGCGATCGTCTTCGCCTTCTACCTGGCGGTTTCGATGGCGCTGGTGGGCGGCACTTCACTCGACGAGGTCACTGCGGCCGAGGCCCCGCTGGTAGCGGCGGTTGCGGCGAAAGGCTGGCCCGGGATGCCTGTCGCCATCGCCAGCCTGTTCGTCATCGTCAACGGCGCGCTGGCGCAGATCGTCGCGGCGAGCCGGCTGATGATGGACATGGCGCGCGACGGCAAAGAGTCGATGCCGGCGCGC
The DNA here is from genome assembly GCF_038289935.1 of Aurantiacibacter gilvus. Taxonomy (NCBI): domain Bacteria; kingdom Pseudomonadati; phylum Pseudomonadota; class Alphaproteobacteria; order Sphingomonadales; family Erythrobacteraceae; genus Aurantiacibacter; species Aurantiacibacter gilvus. Next base: position 1,655,688 of record NZ_JBBYHV010000001.1, on the reverse strand, counting down.
CTGCAGGCTGTGAGCAAGGACCGCGGCACGCCGTGGATCGCCACGCTGGTGTGCGGGGCGATAGTGCTGGTGCTAGCCCTGTTCATTCCGCTCAGGAGTCTGGCCAGCGGCACGAGTCTGGCCATCCTGGTGGTCTTCGCCGTCACCAATGCCGCGCTCTGGCGGCTCAAGCAGCGTAGCCAGCCGGACCAGGTTCCGGACGTGTGGAGGGTGGTTCCCGCCCTTGGCTTCGTCTTTTGCCTGTTCACCATCGTCGGCCAGGTTGTGCTCTGGCTGCTGGGGATCGGTGGCAGCGGTGGTCACTGAACGCAAAGACGCCGCCGCTCCGAGGGGAAGAGCGACGGCGCCAGGGGACGACTTGTCAGGTGCGGTTAGCGGCAGCGGGCCTCGCCGCGGTCGATCTCGCGGCCCAGCAGGCCACCAACGACGGCGCCAAGCAGGGTGCCGACGGTGCGGTCACCGCGGGTGTCGATGGCACGGCCCACCAGCGCACCGCCGGCGGCACCGATGATCAGGCCGGTGGTGCCGTTCTCGCGCTCGCAGTAATAGCGGCCATCGCGGCCCTGCCACACGCGGTCATCACGGCGTACGCGGCGCGGTTCGTAGTAGCGGCCGTCGTCATCATAGACCCTGTAACGGCGCTCTTCGCGGCGATCGCCCCGGCGGTCATAACGCCGTTCGTCGCGGCGATCGTAACGGGTATCGTACCGGTCACCGCGATGCTGGTCACGATAGCCATGCGCAGGCGCCCAGGAGGGCGGGCCATGCTGCGCCATCGCGGGAACGGCGGGGAGCGCCAGCGAGGTGGCGGCGGCGAGGGCAATCAGGGTCTGTTTCATCGCGTTATACCTTTCGACTCGACTTCATGTGTTGTCGGTAATGCCGTAGATCGTTCATGTTTCCCCAACGTAAGATGAACGGCTCGTTGGATTGCGATTTTGTGGACGAGCCGTTTCAGGAGAGCGGCAGATCGACCGGAAAGCGCTTCAGACGTCGAGCTTGGCAATCAGTTTGTTACGCAGCTTTCCGGCCAGCAGCGGCAGCCGGCTGATCTCGTGCAGGAGGTCGGTATCGACTGGTGTGCTAGTGCCCCAGATGCCGCCAAACAGCCGCGCCATGGACCATTCGGGCAGGCCTTCGGAGACTTTCACCAGTTCGTCACCGGCTTCGGCCTCGCCTTCCTTGATCACCCGGTAGAACCAGCCGCAGCGACCCGTGGCCATGATCCGCTTCACCATGGCTTTCTCGCCAAAGCGGTGCTCGATCTTCCAGCACGGCTGGCGCGGCTGGCAAGCCTCCAGCAGGGCCGTGCCGAAGCGGAAGCGGTCGCCCAGCAGGACTTGGTCCTCGGTCAGGCCGAGCGTCGACAGGTTGGAGCCGAAGGCGCCGGGTTCGGCCAGCAAGCGATGGTTGCCAAGCTCGCCGCGCCAGTATTCGTGATGGTCGCGCGGATAGTGGTGCAGCGCCATGTCCGGGCCGCCGTGGTGGACCAGGTCCGCCTGTTCGTCGCCAGCGAGGCCCAGCGATGTGATCGCCACCTTGCCCGATACCGGCTGCTTGGCGATGGCGCTCTGCTCGTCACCACGGAAGGGGACGGCGGCGGCCGTGCAAATGGCGACGACAGTAATGGTCATGCAGCTTTCCTTGCCGTGATGGCGATCCAGTCGCGCAGCACCTTGTCCAGTCCGCCATCGCGGTAGTCCTGCACCTCCTCCAGCTGCCAGCCGGCATCGGCATAGAGGTCGAGCAGCACTTGCCGCGGGGCGAAGTTGTAGAGGCGGCCGAAGGCGTCGCGCGCGTCGCCGCCGCCCAGCTTGTAATTGGCGAAGAACCAGGCGCCGGGGCGCAAGGCGCGGTGCACGCGCACCAGCACCTCGCCAAGGCCCGCCAGCGGCTGGTGATGCAGCGAGGCATGGGCCCAGACCGCGTCATAGGCCTCGACCGCCTTCAGCTCGTCGAAACGCAGCAGGCGAACCTCCTGTCCGGTCCTCTTGCGCGTCTCCTCCGCCATGCCGGCCGAGCCGTCGGTCATGTCGACGCTGAAGCCGCGTTCGATGAACTGCTGCGCATCGCGCCTGCCGCCGCAGCCGAGCTCAAGGATGTGCGCTCCGGGCTCGAGCCGCTCGGCGAAGTCGCCAAGAAACCGCGCGCTGCCGTTCACGAACTTCTTCACATAGTCGCCAGCTTCGCGGTCGTAGAAGGCGAGGGTGTCGGGATCGCTCATGCCGCACCTTTGCGGCGAGGGGCTATGCAAGGCAAGCGCGCAGGGTTAGCACTTGGCTTTCGGGGGGAATTACGATGACAGAACAGCCAAGCGGGGCAGCCCCCGTTACATCCAGCGAACGCGTTGGCGAACTGGACGTCCTGCGCGGTTTTGCGCTGCTCGGCGTGCTGATTGCCAATTTCGTCTGGTGGTCATTCGGCGAGAATACCGCGCTTCCCGCGCAGACCGAGGCCTTTGCGCAGGATCCCGGCAACCTTGCCGCGATCTTCTTCACCGACGTCTTCGTGTCCGACAAGGCCAACACCCTGTTCGCCTTCCTCTTCGGCGTCGGCTTCTGGGTGCAGATGCAGCGCCTTGAGGAACGCGGGGCGGAGTTCGGGGCGATCTACACACGGCGGCTGTTCGTGCTGCTGGTGTTCGGCCTGATCAACCTGTTCCTGATCTGGCCGTGGGACATCCTCAACCTTTACGCCATCACCGGCTTCCTGCTGTTTGCCCTGCGCGGCATGTCGGCCCGCGCCATGCTGTGGACGGGCCTGACCTTGGCGCTGCTCGGCATGCCCCTCGTGCGATGGGCGACGGACCAGCTCGGCTGGGCCGAACCGGCAAATGAAATGGCTTTCGGCGAGGTGGCGATTGCGACCCGTCAGGACGCCTACGTCAACGGCAGCTATTTCGAATGGGTCGAGGCGACAGCCAACCTCGTCTGGTTCGACTGGATCGCCAACGGACTGATCGTCGCCTGGATACTCTATGCCCTGGGGCGTTTCCTCGTCGGTGCCTACGTTGCGCGGCAGGGCTGGCTGCAGCGTGCGGGCGAACTGCTGCCGCAGATCCGCAAGATCTTCCTCGTGGCATTCCCGCTGGGCGTGGCCATCGAGGTGGTGCGCGTGCTCATGGGCGAAGCCGAGCTGATCGATGCCCCGGCGTGGTTGTCGAAATGGTTGCACGTGGTCGGCGTACCGATTCTCGACCTTGGCTATGCTGCCGGCCTGATCCTGCTGTTCCACTCGTCCCGCTTCGGCGTGCTCGCGCGCGTGTTCGGCCCCGTCGGCCGCATGGCGCTGACAAATTACCTGGTGCAGGGCGTCTTCATCGGCCTGGTGCTCTATGGCTTCCATGGCGGGCTGGCGCTGGCGGGCATGATCGAGCCCAAGGTGGTGCTGGGGCTGTGCTTCGGCTTCTACGCGCTGCAAACCGTGTTCAGCCACTGGTGGCTGGGTCGCTACCGCTTCGGTCCGATGGAATGGCTGTGGCGGACGCTGACCTACGGCGAGCGCCCGACCATGCGCGCTCAGTCTGCCTGAGCAGCCTCTGCCGCTTCGCGGTCGAGCTGGGCGCGGCTCTTCCTTTCGGCAGTGGTCTTGAGCTGGCCGCAGGCGGCGTCGATATCGCGGCCGCGCGGGGTGCGCACGGGGGCTGAAATGCCGCCTTCGAAGACGATGTTGGAGAAGGCCTTGATCCGCTCCGGCGTCGAGCATTCGTAAGCCGCGCCGGGCCAGGGGTTGAACGGGATCAGGTTGACCTTCGCCGGCAGCTTGTACTGCTTCAGCAGCCGGACAAGTTCGCGCGCGTGTTCGTCGCTGTCGTTCTTGTCCTTCAGCATGACGTATTCGAAGGTGATCCGCCGTGCATTGCTGGCGCCGGGATAGTTGGCACAGGCCTGCAAGAGGTCCTCGAGGCCGTACTTCCTGTTGATCGGAACGATCTCGTCGCGCACTTCCTTGGTCACTGCATGGAGCGAGACGGCAAGGTTCACGCCGATCTCCTCGCCGCAGCGCTCCATGGCGGGCACCACGCCGCTGGTCGAAAGGGTAATGCGGCGCTTGGACAGGGCAAGGCCCTCACCGTCCATCACCAGCTGCAACGCGCCCTTCACGTTGTCGAAATTGTACAGCGGCTCGCCCATGCCCATCATCACGATGTTGGTGAGCAGCCGGCCGTCAGAGGTATATTCGGCTTCGCTCTCTTCCTCGGCGAAATCCATTTTTCCCTTGGGCCATTCGCCCAGCGCATCGCGCGCCAGCATCACCTGCCCGACGATCTCGCCGGGGGTGAGGTTGCGCACCAGCCGCATGGTGCCGGTATGGCAGAAGGTGCAGTTGAGCGTGCAACCCACCTGCGATGACACGCACAGTGTCCCGCGATCGGCATCGGGGATGAAGACCATCTCGAAGTCGTGGCCGTCCGCCGTGCGCAGCAGCCACTTGCGGGTGCCGTCGGTGCTGTGCTGTGCTTCGACCACTTCGGGGCGGCCGATCACGAAGCGTTCGGCCAGCCACGGGCGCATGGTCTTGGCGATATCGGTCATCGCCTCGAAATCGGTGACGCCGCGGTGGTAGAGCCAGTGGAACACCTGCTTGGCGCGCAGCTTGGCTTGCTTCTTGTCGAGGCCGGCACCTTCGAACAGGGCGGCGATGTCTTTCTTGGGCAGACCGATCAGGTCCACGCGCCCGTCCGCGCGCGGCGTGATGTCACGCGCGACGGGAACCGGGTCGACCTGCCCGGGAATGGTCATGAGCTGCGTATCGGCCATGGGAGGCGCGCATATAGGCGCAAGCGGGCCGCAATGGAAGTGAGCGCGGGAAACTACCGGATTTCGCGCCAGAGCGCAGCGTTTCCGGGCTATCCGGTTAAACGCGTGGCGAGCCGTTCACCCTGCGCGACGACCTGCCTGGCGGGCGCCGGATCACGTCTGGAGGGTCCGCCCGTTCCCGCTTTTCGTCGATTGCCGAGCACGCTTGGTCGAGCAAATTATGTTACACAAATACAACATTTTAGACGTTGTCTCGCGTTCATGAAACCCGCGCCAAGGCTGCGCATTGGGACGGTCCGGGCACGGCTGCGGTCGTGCCGGCAACATGAATGGAGAATACACATGAAGAACGCAATCGCACTCCTCCTTGGCACTGCTACCCTCGCCGGCGTCGCCGTGCCGGCTGCTGCGCAGGACGCCGGCGACTTTACCGGCCCGCGGGCAGAAGCGCTGGTGGGTTACGATATCACGCGACCCGGCAGTTCCGAGGATATCGACAACGCCGACGACATCGATCAGTCGATCGACGACGTTACCTACGGTGCGCGGGTCGGCTACGACATGCAGGTTGGCCAGAGCCTTGTCCTTGGCCTCGAAGGCGAATGGCTGGAATCCGAGGCCAGCACCGATTTTGACACGACCGGTTTCGGCAACTTCGGCGTTGGCAACATCTCCGCTGGCCGTGACCTTTACGTCGGTGCGCGTGTCGGCACGCCGGTGACCGACAGCACCCTGCTCTATGCCATGGGCGGCTATACCAACGCCCGGTTCGACCTGCTGGCAACCGACAACACGACCGATGTCGAGACCGACGTCGATCTTGATGGCTGGCGCATCGGTGGGGGACTCGAACAGCAGTTGAGCGACAACGTCTTCGTGCGCGGTGAATATCGCTATTCCAACTATGAGGAAGGCGAAGTCGAAGCCCCCAGCGGCCTCGAGAGTGACCGCTTCGATGTCGACGTCGATCGCCACCAGGTCTTGGTCGGGTTGGGTTACCGATTCTGACGCGACTGTTTAGACCAAGGGCGGGCCGGGGGAGTAATTTCCCGGCCCGTTTTTTGTCAGCCTTTGCCGCGCAGCCAGCCAGTGACCGAGAAGCGGGCCCCGCCAGCATAGGGGGCCACAGGCGACACGCTGTGCAGGCGCGGCACGCGAAACAGGTTCATCGCGTTGAACCGCGGCATCAGCGCCTGTTCCACATCGCCGTTTTCGGCGTGGAACATCAGCAAACCGCCCCAATGGGTCCGCCAGCCAGGTGTCAGGCCCAGCACATAGGCGGCGTGGCGGTGCTTGCCAGCCACATCGTCATCGTGTGCGGTCAGGAAGTGTTCGGGCAGGTAGCGGGTCGCCTGGCCATCGGCGAGGGCAATGGCCTCGTTGCCTGTCACCCTGCGGAACAGCTCCAGCCATGGCTCGGAATTGATCGCGTCCAGGAACTGGTCGACCGGCCACTGCCGCTGTTTCCGCTCCGCTTGCACGTCCGCCACGCGCACCGCGTCATAGGCAAACTGGAAACCGTCGCGTGCTCCGGCATTGATGGCTTCGCGGAGCTGCCCGGCCTTGGCCGGATCGGCATCGAGCGCGGCGATCGATTCCGGGCCAAGGTCCCAGACCTTGTCGCCCTGGTTCAGCACGCGCCACCATTCCGCTTCGTCGCGCAGCCATTCGTGCAGGCGCTGGGCCGTGCGTTTCGGAAGGACGTTTTCCAGCCGGACAAATCCCCTGGTCGCAAAGTCTGCTGCGGCTTGCTTGAGCCGGGTCCTGCCCACGGCGGGTCCAAAGTCGTCCGTAGCCATTTCGGGGCTGCAATCCTTCCCACGCAGACCGCCGTCCCGTTGTCGGCAGCGCAGGCAGCCCCTCCTGCAAATGCCAACGGACCTTGGCGGTCGATTTGCGTGCGTAGCAATAGCACATGGGCCGCGCGCCGCGTTGTCGCTCGTCGACGATTTTCTGTAATCTGCAGAACAGGTTGAGCCGGCAGGCTCAGCTTTGCAGCGGGACGGGGTTATCGAGGTCCTGCCCGAACATCACCCGGTGGCCGTCCGGCGTGCGCACGGCGAATTCGCGCATGCCCCATTCCTCGTCGCGCGGTTCCTTCAGGACGTCTACCTTGGCGCGATCGATCTCGGCCCAGTAGGCGTCGATATCGTCGAACTCGACATAGCCGAAGTACTGGTGCTCCCCCAGCTCGGACACGGGAATGGCGTCGGGACAGGACCCCAGCATGATCGTGCAGCGCCCGCGCATGACGAAGACCCAGCCGCCCAGGTCGCGCAGGTGATCGAACTTCATGACCTCGATCCACCAGCGCGCCGTGGTCATCGCGTCCGGCACAGCAAGCACGAAGCTGAGCGCGGTGATCGCGGGGCGCTGGCTCATCGCCCGGCACAGCCCACGGCGGCGGCATCCAGCGCCGTGGCCGCGCCTGACAGCGTATAGCGATCGGTAAAGCGGTTGCCGCGGTTGTCGGTGGCGCTCACGCTCATCGATCTGCCGCCGCGCATCGCTGCGACGATTGTGGCATCCGCGCCCGCATTGGCCGCCCAGGCATCGTTGCCGCCGCCGGTCAGGTCGAACCGCTGGCCGCCGATGGACAGGCGCACGCGCGGGGTGGAGGAAAGCTCGCGGCTGAGGCGGAAGTGCACTTGCCCGCGCACGCGCCGTTCGGGCCAGGTGCCGACGCTGGCATAGGGTTCGAAATCGCGCCGGTTGCGGCTGCTGTCGGCAGCGGCAATGGCATAGCAGCGCGGCACCTCGGGGTCGCGGAAGGCGCCCCACATGCCGAAAACGCCAAGGCTGTCACGCGCGGCCAGGGGCGCGGCAAGCAGCAGCAGGATCAGGGGCAGCAATGTGGGCAGGGTGCGGCGCATATGTGCCACCCATAGTCGATGGCGGCTGCGGGTCAAAATCGTACGCGCCGAGTCCGGTTTTTCTGGTCAAATAGCGCGGTTTATGGCAAATGGATCGGGCGGGAAGAGGCACCGGGTAACCTGGCCTGAAGGGCGCGAAGGTCGCGCCTCAACATGGAAGGCGCCGCCCGGATTTCCCCTAGCGGCGATTGCTGCGATGAGCCTGTTAGCCGATTACAATTTGCCCTTTGCGATCGCCTTCGGGGCGATGCTGCTACTCGCCTTGATACAAATCATCGGAGTGGGCGACTTGTTCGATCTCGACGCCGATCTCGACATTGATGCCGATCTTGATTCCCCAAATGGTTCTGGGGCCGACTTTGACGGCAGTGCTTCGATCATGGGCGGGATCACGACCCTGCTCGGGCTTGGCCGCGTGCCATTCCTGATCTGGTTGATGACCTTCCTGTTCCTGTTCGCCAGCATCGGGGTGGGTATCCAGTCCCTGGCAGGCAACCTGCTCGGCGCGCCGCTGGATGCGCTGTTGGCGGCAGTGGCCACCTTCGGGGTGACGCTGCCGGTTACGGCCACCCTGGTCAGGCCGCTGGGGCGGATCATGCCGCAGGACGAGACCAGCGCGGTCGGGATCGACAGCCTTGTCGGCAGGCGTGCAGCGATCACCACCGGGCAGGCCCGCCAGGGCTATCCCGCCCGCGCCAGGGTCCGTGACCGGCATGGCCAGACGCATCACGTCATGGTCGAGCCGCACGAGGCCGGAAGCGAATTCCACGAAGGTGACGAGGTGCTGCTGGTGCGCCGTGAAGGCCAGACCTTCTTTGGCGTGCCGCTGGCAGAGCGCAAGCTCGCCCCGCTGAATTGATCTGGGCTCAACCGATCCCGGCGCCTGGCTGAGGCCAGTCGGGCGCCCCGCAAATTACGAAAGAGAGAGACGTTATGTTGGAAACCATTACCTCAACCCCCATGGTGCTGGGAGGCGGCGCGATCATCGCCTTCCTCGCCTTCCTCATCTTCCTGACCAAGCTGTATCACCGCGCCTCGAAGGAAACCGCCTTCGTACGTACCGGTGTGGGCGGCGAGAAGGTCGTGATGAACGGCGGCGCGCTGGTGCTGCCGGTGTTCCACGAGACCATGCCGGTCAACATGAACACGCTGGTGCTCTCGGTTATCCGCCGCGACGCCGAAGCGTTGATCACGCTCGACCGGCTGCGGATCGACGTGAAAGCGGAGTTCTATGTTCGCGTTAAGCCGGATTCCGAGGCAATCGGCATGGCCGCGCAGACGCTGGGCCACCGCACCATGCAGCCGGAAATGCTGAAGGACCTTGTCGAAGGCAAGTTCGTCGACGCGCTGCGCTCTGTCGCGGCGGGCATGACCATGAACGAGCTGCACGAGCAGCGTGCCGACTTCGTCCAGAAGGTGCAGCAGGTGTCGTCGAACGACCTCGCCATGAACGGCCTGGAACTGGAATCGGTCTCGCTGACCGGACTCGACCAGACGAGCATCGAGCACTTCAACGCCAACAACGCCTTCGACGCCGAAGGTCTCACGAAGCTGACCGAGCAGATCGAGGCGCGCAAGAAGCTGCGCAACGATATCGAGCAGGACACGCGTGTGCAGATGGAGACGAAGAACCTCGAGGCCGACCAGAAGAGCTTCCAGATCAAGCGTGACCAGGAATATGCGCGGCTGGAGCAGGAACGCGAAGTCGAAGTGCGGCGCGCTGCGCAGATGTCCGAAATCGCCAGCCAGCAGGCCGAGCGCCAGCGCGAGGCCGATGCGGCGCGGATCGAGGCCAAGAAGCTGGTCGATGCGCAGCAGATCGAGGCCGACAGGCTGGTGGAAGAGGCCCGCATCGACCAGGTGCGCGCGCTCGAAATTGCCCGCCAGGAGCAGCAGATCGCGGTGCAGAACAAGAGCCGCGAGGAAAGCCAGGCCAAGGCCGAAGCCGATGAGGCCCGTGCCAAGGCGGTCGAGGCAGAGGAACGCGTGGTCACCAGCCGCGAGAGCGAGATCGCCGAGCGTCAGAAGAAGATCGAGCTGATCGAAGCGGCCAAGCAGGCCGAACGTGACGCGATCAAGATCCGTGTCGATGCCGAGGCAGACCGCGATGCCGCGACCAACCGTGCAGAAGCCGCTCGCCGCGAAGCCGAGGGTGAAGCCGACGCCACCAAGCTGCGCGCCGAAGCCGACCGCGTGAAGTTCGAAGTCGAAGCTGCCGGCCAGCGCGCCGTCAACGAGGCTGCGAACATCCTGTCGATGGACCAGATCAGCCTGCAGACCAAGCTGGCCCTGCTCAAGGTCCTGCCGGACGTGATCCGCGAAAGCGCCAAGCCGATGGAAGCGATCGACTCGATCAAGATCGTGCAGGTCGACGGCCTCACCCAGAAGACCGGCCCGGCCGGTTCGACGGGCGGCGCTGGCGGTGGCTCGGGCAACCTTGCCAACGATGCCGTGGCCGCAGCCCTCGCTTACCGCGCCCAGGCGCCGGTGCTCGACGGGCTGATGAAGGAGCTCGGCCTCGACGGGTCCTCGCTCGGGAAGCTGGTCGAGGGCGCGGCCCAGGCGACCTCGGACGTCATGCCTGACCTGACGGACGAAGAGGGTACGCCCTCGCTGTTCGACAAGGATGCGGGCAAGGACGCTGGCAAGGAGGACTCGGCGGAAGCCGCCGAGTAGTCCCGCCTCCGGCAGAAACACGAAGGGGCGCAGCACCACGCTGCGCCCCTTTTGTCTTGCCTGCTTCCCGGGTCAGGCTGCGCGCAGGGCGTCGATCTCGTCGATCTGCTGCTGCAACTGCCGCGCGGCGCGCTTGTTGAGCAGGTAGATCAAGACAAAGACGAATACAGGGAAGGCCATGGCCATCTGGGCATCGACCGGCGGCCACTCCCACTGCGCCAGCGGCAGCGACAGCAGGGGCGAGGCCAGGATCACCAGCATACCGGGTACGAGCGGCAGCAGGTACCAGGTGAAGATACTGTCGAGCGCATCGCGCTGGCGGACCAGTTCGCGCCGCTGGTAGTCGAGCACCGACAGCTGTCCGCCATGCTCCATCGGCGACAACGGGCTGCCGCGCCGGCGTAGCTGCCACAGGACCACGCAGGTGCCGCCGATCACCAGCGCAGCACCGATCCGCAAGGCAGGCAGCGGCACGAACAGGGCGACGGCGGCGAACAGCACGACGACCACGATGCCCGCGGCATATTCGATCCAGTTGCGACGCACGATCCTGCGGCGGAAGCGGTCGGCACGGGCGCGCAGGTCCTCGAGCGGGGGCAGGGCGGCGGCCGAACCGCTGTCCTGCCAACTGCCACGGGCGAATTCTTCGGGGTTCATTGGTTTCTTCCTTCGGGATGTATGGCCTCTGCGAGAAGGGCTTTCAGGCGATGAATGCGGGTGGCGACGGCTCCGGCGGAAAGGCCGGTTACCTCGCCGATTTCCTCGGCGGTCAGTTCCTCGAGGTAAAGCAGCATCACCTGCCGGTCGGCGGGTTTGAGGCGGTGGATCATGGCCAGCAGGCGGTTGCGCAATTGCGCTTCCTCCGTCTCAGCGGCCTGGTTGTCGGCGGAGGGAAGTTCGGCAATCGCCTCCAACCCGACCAGCGCTGGCGGCTTCGCCCGGCGGCTGGCCTGGATGTGACTGACGGCGACATTGTGCCCGATCCGGTAGACCCACGAGCGCACCGAGCACTGGCCTTCGAAATATTCGAAGCTGCGCCACAGCGCGGCGTGGATATCCTGGACCAGGTCGCGGGCAAGGTCGGGGTCCGCCTCGTATCCGCGGGCAAGGCGTTCGATCGCACCGCCGAACTGTTCGGCGGCCGCGCTATAGGCCTCGTCCTGCGAAAGTGCGGTCGGTTCCAAGCTGTGATTCCCTCGTGCCATGTGAGGGTAGTCGGCCCATGGCCGGAAGTCTTACAGATTGGCCGAAATTTTTATTCGCCGATCAGGTCGAGGTAGGCGACCACGTCGTTGTCGGTCGCGATGAACAGGCCCGCCTGCACGTCTTCGGGCTGCTGCGCGGCGAGCGCCAGGGCGTCGTGCAAGGGGCCGTAGAGCAGGGTTTCTGCCGCCCCGCCTTCGCTGTCGCGATCGAGGAAATAGAGCCGCACGGTGGCGCTGTCGTAGGTCGTGCGCATCAGTCGTCCTTCTCCAGCCGGGCGCCGTCGACAATGCTTCGGGCGCGCGCTTCGTCCACCTCGTGCGAAAGCTTCTCTGCCTTGCCTGTACCGTGCCTGGCGCGCGCGGCGGATGCGGCCTTGGCCTTGTCGGCACGGCTGCGGCGTTTGCGCGCCATGCGCAGGTTGACCACTTCGGCCATCAGTTCGGCTCCGGATAGGAAATGCTCATCACTTCCCATTCCTTCTCGCCCGCAGGCAGCCGCACGGTGCGCAGGTCGCCCACCTGAGCCCCGCGCAAGGCCCGCGCGATGGGGCTGGACCAGCCAATCCGGCCTGCGCTGGCGTCCTGTTCCTTGTCGCCGACCACGGTAACCACGCGCTCCTCGTCGTCCTCGTCAGCAATGGTGACGGTCGCGCCGAAGAACACGCGGCTCTTGTCCGGCTGCTGCGCGGGATCGACCACCTTGGCGTGCTTCATCACCTTGGCGAGGTAGGCCAGCTCGCGGTCGATTTCGCGCATGCGCTTGCGGCCGTAGAGGTAGTCGCCGTTCTCGCTGCGGTCGCCATTGCCCGCCGCCCAGCTGACGATCTCGACGATCTCCGGGCGTTCGGTGCCCAGCAGGTGGTCGTAGCGCGCCTTGAGCGCGGTCAGCCCTGCGGGCGTGATGGGACTGGTGTTGTCGGACATTCCGGCGCGATACCGCGCGGCGGCGACACTGGGAAGGGGTGCCGCTCAGCTGGCGGTGAACAGGGTAATGTCCTGGAACGACTTGCCCTCGCTGCCGCGCCAGGTGCCAGGATGGATCCCGGTCTGCGCCAATGGTGCGGCAAGGCGGGCGTAGACGTCGGGCGCATAGGCCGTGGCCTTTTCGGGCACCTTGGCATCGTCGGCAAAACAGTCTTCCAGCACCACCTTGAACCCGTAACGCGCCCGCCCGGCGGCGATGGCGGCCTTGGCCTCCTCGTCCAGCACGAAGGCGGTGATGAAGGCGATCCCGCCGGGCTTCAGCACGCGGGCGAGTTCACTGAAATAGCGGTCCACCTCGGCGGCCTGCATGTGGGTGAAGACCGAAGTGAGGAAGGCGAAGTCGAAGGTGTCGTCGTCGAAAGGGAAGCGGTACTCCGCCGCCCTGGACGATCCGCCCTCGTTGTAGCGCAGGTTGAAGACGTCGGCGTGGTGGAAGCGGAAATTGGGCCACGGGGCATAGGCCTGGTTGCACCAGTCGACGCTGGGCTTGATGATTTCCAGCCCGTCATAGCTGCCCGTTGTCAGGAAGTCCGTCAGCGGCAGGGCCATGCGGCCCGTGCCTGCACCAACGTCCAGCACGCGGTGTTCCGGCTTCAGCCCCGCATCGCGGAAATGGCCGAGGAATTCCTCGCCGATCGCGCGGAAGTTGCCGGTGCCGATGGTGTGCAGGTGCGGCGGCGGCAGCATGGGGTCGCTGCGGCCGGTAACGGCGCGCAGGGCGTGGGTGCCATAGCGATAGGCGGTGCCGAGTGCTTTCATGGCACCCGGATGTGAACAGGAATGGTTAATTCGCGGTTAGCGGTCGAGCGCTTGATGGGCGCTTCACCGTTCGTCGGGCAGTTGCAATCCGAAGTCCGGCGGAACAGTTGCCTCGGGAATGGTGACGACGGGTGTCAGGTCCCTTACGGCGCGTCTCCGCTCGTGAACCAAGACGATGACCGACTGCAATTCGCCGACCTCATTGCGGCGGAAGGTAAATTGACGCTCCCTCAACACGACGCGTTCGTTGTCGAAACGATAACCCATTGATGCACTGCATTCCACCAAGTCAAGCCACTGATAGCAATGAATATTATCGATCAGGATCAGTTGGCCGGTCTGGCCCTGCAAGCCAAGTTCAGGTTGATATATCGGCTCCCATTCGCTTGCCTTTGCTTCAAGGTAAGCACGAACCTCGGCCTCCGACGGTAGCTCGATAGGATCAATGTCCTGCGCCGCAGCGCAGATCGGATTGACAGCGGTCAGCGCAATCACCAGGCCGATTGTGCGCAGGTCAGCCTCCTATCGCAGGAAATCCTCGACATCGCGGCTGCGGCCTGCCCTTTCCGGATAGAGCCTCTCGTAGACCACGGCGTTCTCGATCACGCGCTGGACGTAGTTCTTGGTCTCGAAGAAACCGATTTCCTCGATCCAGCGCAGCCAGTCGCCGGTCTGCCGCGGGTCACCGTTCTCGCGCAGCCAGCGGTTCACGTTGCCGGGGCCGGCGTTGTAGGCGGCGATGGCAAGCGGGTAGCTGCCGTCATAATAGGCGATCAGCCGCTCGATGTGGTTGGAGCCGAGCTGCATCGAATAGGTCGGATCGTCGATCAGCCGCTGCGCCGAGTAGGACATGTTTGCGCGGCGCGATTCCTCGCGCGCGGTGGCGGGCATGAATTGCATCAGGCCGCGCGCGCCAGCGTGGCTGATGGCGTTCTCGGCAAACTGGCTTTCCTGCCGCGCCAGCGCGTGGATCATCGTCCAGTTGGTGCCTGGGGGTGTTTGCAGCGTGGGATAGCCAATCTGGGTGAAGCCGGAATGGCCGTCCGCCATGGCGGCATCGGCAAGGTTCACGGCCAGGTCGCGGCGGCCGATCTCGCGGGCGAGGTCTGCCACCAGCACGTGGTCGGCAGCGGTCTCGGCCTGGTCGGCAATGGCGCGGTAGAAGCGGATGCCGGTCGACCACGGGGCATCGCGCGCCACTTCGGTCACGGCGCGGGTGATCGGCTGGGCGTTGAAGGCTGCGCGCTGTTCGGGCGTCGGCTGGGCCGAGGGTGCGCCGTCGAGCGCAGGGATCTCGCGTCCAAGCCGGTCCAGCGCCAGCAGGCCGTAGAACCTGTCGGCATAGGCGGCAGCCATGTCGTAATGGCGTTCAGCCTGTGCGGTATTGCCCGCGCGGCGATAGGCCTCGCCCGCCCAGAAGAAGCCCTTGGACCGGGTCTGCGACGAGCGCGCGGCGGCGCCGTACTGGTAGAACAGCGGCGCGGCGGCAGCGGCATCGCCCTGGTGCCACAGGGCATTGGTGCCGCCCAGCCACATCAGCGAGGTGTAGTCGTCACGCAGCCGGTATTCGCCGGTGGAGATGTCGTAGCCTTCGGGGAAGGCCTCGATCGCGCGGGCTGCGATGCGTACCGAATCGGCGCGGCTGGCATTGCGGGCGAGCGTCAGCAGTTCGCCGATCCAGGCAGTCTGGTCGAAGGGGAGGGAGGACAGTTCCGGCCCGTCGACAATCATGCGGACCGCCTGGAACGTGCGGCCTTCCTGCCGCAGCTCGCGGCTGCGGTTGTAAAGATAGCCCGGGTCTGCCGTCGCGCCCGGAGCATCGGTCGCGCCATCGCCGCCTTGCAATATGGCAAGGCGCGCGGCGAAGATCCGGCGGCTGTTGGGCGAAACGCGGTCCAGCTGCCGTGCGGCGGCCTCTGCATCGCGCTGCCACAGCAGGGCGTCCATGCGCCGGTCCTGGTCAGCCTGGGTGAAGTGGTTGCCGAACATGGCGGAGAGCGTGGCTTCGGCGGTCGGGCTCATCTCACCGCCGCGCCAGGCCTCCAGCGCCCAGCGTTCGGCTACGGCGCGGTCCTGCCCGGCCATGGCCAGCGCGTAGTGCGCCTTGGCATAGTTGGTGACCGGATCGTGGTCAGCGAAGAAATCCAGCAGCAGTTGCGGGTCGGTGAACTCGCTGCGCAGCCGCTGTTCGGCGCGCGCGCGCAGGGTTTCCTCGTCGGGGAAGCCGGGATTGGCGAGCAGGAATCGGGCATATTCGGTGAATGGCAGCGCGGCCTGCCGGTCCGCATAGAGGCGTTCCCAGCGGGAAATCTCGTCCGCCATCGGCCCCGGCTGCTGCGCCACCAGCTGCGCGCGGTTGCGATCCCATTCGCCCGCATCCTGTGCGGAAACCATGGAAGAAGCGGGCAAAGCCGCGGCGAGAGCGATCAGGGGCAGTCGAACCATGCTGGACATCTTCACACGGGTATCCTTATCAGGCCCTGAATGGATAATCCCTCCAAACGGGCAAGGCTATCCCCAAACCTTTGGCAGCCAAACCGAATTCGGGAGTAATTGTGATGTTTTCAGGCTCGATACCCGCACTCGCGACACCCATGCGCGACGGCGACTTCGACGAATCGGCCTATCGCCGCTTTATCAGCTGGCAGATCGACAACGGCACCAACGCGCTGGTGCCCTGCGGCACGACCGGCGAAAGTGCCACGCTGGACAATGACGAGCACCACAAGGTGATCGCCGTCTGCGCCGAGGAAGCCGCTGGCCGCGTGCCGGTGATCGCCGGTGCGGGCAGCAACGATACGCAGACCGCGCTGTGGCACATCAAGGAAGCGCAGGCGGCAGGGGCCGATGCCCTGCTGCTGGTCGCGCCCTACTACAACCGCCCCTCGCAAGCCGGGTTGCTGGCGCATTTCAGCTACCTTGCCGAGCGGGCGGACCTGCCCATCGTGCTCTACAACGTGCCCGGTCGCACGGTGACCGATATCCTGCCCGAGACGGTGATCGAACTGCACCGCCGTTTCCCGGACAAGATCGTGGCGTTGAAGGATGCCAGCGGCGACCTGACGCGCGTTGTAACGCAGCGCATGGGCGCGCCGGACCTGTGCCAGCTGTCGGGTGACGATCCGCTTGTACTGGCGGGCTATGCGCTTGGGCAGGTGGGCTGCATCTCGGTGACCGCCAATGTCGCGCCCAAGCTCTGCGCCGACTTCCACGCGGCGGCTGCGGCGGGCGACTACGCCACCGCGCGCGAGCTGAACGAGCGGCTCTACCCGCTGCACCGGGCCATGTTCGCCGACGCCTCGCCGGCTCCGGCCAAGTACGCACTGAACAAGCTGTTCGACTGGTTCTCCGACGAAGTGCGGCTGCCGATCGTGCCGTGCTCCGATGCCGCCAAGGCGCAGGTCGACGCGGCGATGGAGATTGCCGGGATCGCGTGATGGCCTATCGGAACCGCCCCCTCTGGATCGTCGAGATCTTCCGGGACGTGTTCCTGCATATTTTCGACTTCCGGGGGCGGTCACCGCGGACCTACGGTGGGCTCTACGGCATTTTCATGCTGCCCCTCCTGGCCGCGCTGCTCAACGAACTTACGCCGCTGGGCGATATTGACTATCGGACCATGGGGAACGGAGATGTCGCCAAGCTGCTGCTCTCGATCCCGCTGGTGAGCTGGATCGTACGCCGCCTGCACGATTTCGATTGCAGCGGCTGGCGGGCCTTGCCGATCCTGCCTTTCCTGTTCGTCCCGAAGGGCACCTTTCCCGACCTGGTCGAAACCGTCATCGTCTTCTTTATCATCATCGCACTTTGGGCGATCGTGCTGATCCCGCCCACGCCGGGCGCGAACCGTTTTGGCCCGAACCCGAGGCTGGCCGATCAGGCGCAGACCGCCACCGCTCAAGGATAGCCCATGTTCCGCAAGACCATTCTCGCCTTCGCCAGCCTCACGGCTTTGGCATCCTGCACCACCATGCCCGGCGTCTCCCCGCCGTCGCTCGACGTGATCGCGCGGCAGTATCTCGCCTTGCAGCTGGCCATTGGCGAGAAAGACCCCGGCTATGTCGACGCCTATTACGGGCCGCCCGAACTGGCCGAGCAGGCCGCCGCCAACGACGCGCAAACCACGCTACCGATGCTGCAGGCCCGCGTCGTCGCGCTGGAAGGCACGCTGCGGCTGGTCAACCCCGCGCCGGGAACGCCCGATGCCGCCCGCGTGCGCTACCTGCGCGCCATGCTCAATTCGGCCAAGGTCCGCCTGCGGGTGCTGCGCGGCGAGGACATTCCCTTCCAGGACGAGGCCGAGGGCCTGTTCGGCGTGCGTCCCGAGCTGGTCGACCTCTCGACGCTCGACGCCGTGCTCGAACGGATCGAGGCCGTGGTGCCGGGCGATGCCGGCGACGGCCCGCTCTACCAGCGGATCAACGCCTTCCAGGACCGCTTCATCATTCCCGAAGACCGCCTGCGCGAAGTGATCGACACCGCCGTTGCCGAATGCCGCCGCCGCACGCTGGAACACGTCGACCTGCCCGCCAGCGAGAGCTTCGTGCTGTCGCTCGTCACCGACAAGCCGTGGGGCGGATTCAACTATTACCAGGGCAATTATCGCTCGGTGATCGAGATCAACACCGACCTGCCCACGCGGCTCGACCGCGCGGTGGATGTGGGGTGCCACGAGGCCTATCCCGGTCACCACGTCTATTCGACGCTGATCGAGCGCGACCTGACGCGCGGTCGCGGCTGGATCGAGAACTCGCTGCTGCCGCTCTATTCGCCGCGCGCGATTATCTCGGAGGGTTCGGCGCGCTACGCCAAGACCATGGTCTTCCCGGGCGACGAGAAGATGGTGTTCGAACGCGACGTGCTCGCGCCCATGGCGGGCATCGATACCGGCGAATTGGCCGACTACGTGGCGCTGAACGCGCTGCTCGGCGAGCTGCAGCCCGCTTACTACACCATCGCCGCAGGTTACCTCGATGGCGACATGTCGCGTGAGGAAACCATCGACTTGTCGATGCGCTACCGCCTGCTCAACCGCGAACGCGCCGAACAGTCGCTGCGCTTCTTCGACACCTATCGAAGCTACGTTATCAATTACGGGATGGGTGAGGACCTAGTGGCCGCGCATGTCGAGGCGGCGGGTGCCGACATGGACGCCCGCTGGGACCGTTTCACCGCGATCCTGAATTCCCCGACGCTACCGGAGGATCTGCGGTGACCTTGGTGGCGGCTGCCAGACGATGGCTCGGGGACGCCGATCCGCCACGTTTCGTCAGCCTCCGACTCGCGCGCTCCGATTGCCGGTACCTGCGGGAGGTGCTCGAAGCCTAGGCCGCCCCTGACATTCCAGCCACCGCTTTCGGCGTTACGAACGTGATCCTCCTCGAAATCGGCCCGTCTCCGACCGAGTTCCAGGATGTCGATGGAGAGATCCTCTCTTGGTCGCAGCGGGCCAGAGAGCTTGGCCGCGAGATCGAAATTCCGCGGGCCGTCCTGCCCGACCAGGCGGCGTGTACCGCCTTGCAGGAATTGCTTTCGCCTTCCTCGGCGCAGGTCTATTAGGCCGCCCGGGGGCAAAACTCTTTATCGGAGGTGCCATTCCATGGCCCGTTTCCTCGCCGTGCCGCTCGCCTTGCTGCTGGCATCTTGCGCCACCACCTATGCGATCACCCCGCAGGTCGCTCCTGCCAGCACCGATTTCGCCACTGCCCAGCGGGTCGAGGTGCATCTCGACAACTTCAGCTTCGAGCCGCGCTCGATCAGCCTCGCTGCAGGACGCCCGGTGGTGCTGGTGCTCATCAACGACGCGGAGGGCGGGCACAATTTCTCAGCTCCGGCCTTCTTCGGTGACGCACAGGTCGCGGCGGAGGACGCGGCGCGGATCGCGGGCGGCTATGTCGAGGTTCACGGCGGTACCAACGTCGAACTGCGCCTGATCCCCGCCGCAGGTGGCTACGATGTCGACTGCACCCATCTCGGTCACTCGGTGCTGGGTATGTCGGGTTCGATCGTCGTTCGCTAATGGGTACAGGCGCAGGGGTTTGCACTGCGGCCCGAAGCGCCTACATGCCGCCACCTTATGGCTCGCCCCAAACACGCCACGTTCGACAAGCAGAAGGTCGTCGCCGAGAACCGCAAGGCGCGGCACAACTATTTTATCGAGGAAACGTTCGAGGCAGGGCTGGCCCTGCAGGGGACCGAGGTAAAAGCGCTGCGTGCGGGCGAGGGCTCGATTGCCGAGAGCTATGCCGAAGTGCGCGACGGGCAGGTCTGGCTGATCAATGCCACGATTCCCGAGTTCAGCCACGGCAACCGCCACAACCACGAACCCAAGCGGCCGCGCAAGTTGCTGCTGCACAGCCGCGAGATCGCCAAGTTCGTCGGGGCGGTGGAGCGCAAGGGCATGACCCTGGTACCGCTGTCGATCTACTTCAACGGTCGCGGGCGGGCGAAGGTGGAACTGGCGCTGGCCAAGGGCAAGCAGGCGCACGACAAGCGCGCGACCATCAAGGACCGCGACTGGAAGCGCGACAAGGCCCGTCTCATGCGGGAAAAGAGCTGATCCGCAAAAAAGTTCGCCGCAGGGTATTTTTGCTGTTGCCGTTAAGCGTCGGTTGTCAACGCATCGTCTAATCCTATCTGTGATACGGCGACGAAAGGTGTATGGGCCTGCCCATGTTCAACAAGGTAACAGAATGGCTTTGGGCGCGGATTCCGCGGATGCCCAAGCGTGACGAGATGGCGGAGAACCGCTGGCTCTCGCCTGTTTCTGGCACCATCAGGCGCTCGGAACTCTGGCGCTTCACCCGGCGCAGCGTTCCGCGTGGAATTGCCTTGGGCATTTTCGCCGCTTTCATCATCCCGCTGGGGCAGACCTTGCTCGCCGTCGTGCTGGCCCTGCCGTCGCGCGCCAACCTGCCGCTGGCAGCCGTCACCACGCTGGTGACCAACCCCTTCACCATCGCCTTCTGGGCGGTGATCGCCAACAAGGTTGGCCACGTCACGCTGAAGATCGACGCCGCTACCACCGGCGCTGCCAGCGAGTCCGTGCGCAGCGGCTGGATGCAGGGACTGGCGCAATGGGCAGAGCTGGCTGGCGTTACCGCCTTCGGCTTTGTCGTGCTGGCTGTTGTCGGTGCGGCGCTGGGTTACCTGCTGGCCGGGTTTGCTTGGCGCTTCGTGGTCGCCCGCAAGTGGGTGCGCCGCCCGGCCAAGGGCAAGACGCTGCATCCTGCCGAGTGATCTTTTTGGGGTTTCCCCGACATACCAGCTAGGGCGCGCGGCAAGCTGCTGCTAATGCACCGCGAATGAGTTTTCGTCAGGTACAGGAATCGCGCCGACTGGTGGATGTCATCGCCGTGGCAGCGGCCGTGCTCGCCTCCATCGCGCTGATCCAGTACGCCACCGCCAATTCCACCGTGACGCTGGCCTATGCCGGCGGGCTGACCGTGTTCGGCTTCGTTGCCTTTACCGCCGGTCGCGCGCGCGCGCGGACGGAGCAGACCGTGGTGCAGGACATGCCCGACTGGTCCGTCACCGTTACCGCCATCGAGCGGGCGGACCTTGCCGTGGCCATTACTGACCGGGCCAACCGGCTGGTCTGCGCGAATGCCGCTTTCGAGCTGTGGTTCGGGTCCAGCAACGGTCCGCCGCGCTTGCCGGTCGACGGCACCAGCGCCGAGAAACTGACGCGACTGGCCCGTGCCGCCTGGCGTGATGGCAAGGGCGACGAGGCGGTCACCATTGCGGACGAGGACGGCTCGTGGACGGCCGAGGCGGTGCGGGCAGGGCAGGGTGACGAATACCTCGTCTGGCGCTTCGCCCCGGTTACCCGCAGCAATCCGCTGGTGGGTGTCGGCGCCCATATCACCGGCCTGTTCGGGCGCGTGCTCGGCGCGGCGGGGATTGCGGTGGCACTGGTTTCGCCCGATGGCATGGTCAAGGCGGCCAACCCGGCACTGGCCCGGCGCGCCCTGGGCGATGAACGGGCCAGCCTGGCCGGACAGGAATTCGTCGGCCTGTTGCGCTCCGACGACCGCGAACGGATCTATTTCGCGCGCGAAGGCCGCAAGGGCAGCCCGCAGACGCTGGTGCAGGTGCCGCTGGCCGATCCGGATGCGGCGGCGAGCGAGGCAGTGCCCGGCAAGGCTGCTGCCGAAGCGCCCTCGCTGATGCTGCTGATCGATAGCGGGATCGGCCTTGGCGGCTGGAGCGGCGAGAGCAAGGGGCAGGCCGCGCAGCTTGAAAGCTTGATCGAACGGCTGCCGCTCGGCCTCGCCACCACCAACCGCGACGGCAAGTTCCTGTTTGCCAATCCCGCTTTCCGCCGGGCTGCCGGGATCGCGACGCCGGACCTGCCGCCGTTCCCCTCCGATCTCGTCGTCCCGCGCGACAAGACCGCCATGTCCGACGCCGTGCGGCGTTACGGGCAAGGTCCTGCGAGCAGCGGCGACATTGCCGTGCGGCTGCGCGGCGATCCGGACGAGCCGGTGAGCATGGGCCTTGCCGGGGTGCGCGGACTGGGCGAGGCGGCGGTGCTGCTGAGCCTTGCCGACACGACCGAAGAAGCACGGCTCAAGCGGCAGGTGGCACAGGCGACCAAGATGCAGGCCGTGGGCCAGCTGGCGGGCGGTGTGGCGCACGATTTCAACAACGTGCTCACCGCGATCATCGGCTATTGCGACCTCATGCTGCTGCGCCACACGCCCGGTGACAGCGACTACGACGATATCCAGCAGATCAAGGCCAACTCCAACCGCGCGGCCAGCCTGACGCGGCAATTGCTCGCCTTCAGCCGCCAGCAGACCTTGCAGCCCGAAGTGTTGCAATTGCCCGACGTGCTCAGCGAGGTCAGCCACCTGCTCAAGCGGCTGCTGGGCGCCAAGATCAACCTGACCGTGCGGCATGACCGCAACCTCGGCCCCGTGCGCGCTGACCCGCGCCAGCTGGAGCAGGTGATCATCAACCTCGCCGTCAACGCCCGCGACGCGATCCAGTCGCATGGCGGCGGAGAGGGCGCCTCTGGCACCCTGATGTTCGTCACCCGCCGGGTGGAGGCCAAGGACATTCGCCGCATGGGCAGCGAGATCATCCCGGCGGGCGACTATACCGTGCTGCTGGCCGAGGACACCGGCGGAGGCATCCCGCCAGAGGTGCTGACCAAGATATTCGAGCCGTTCTTCACCACCAAGGAGCAAGGCAAGGGTACCGGCCTGGGCCTCTCCACGGTCTACGGCATTATCAAGCAGTCGGGTGGTTTCATCTTTGCCAGCAATGCCAAATCACCCGACGGCAAGGTGAAAGGCGCACGCTTCACCATCTACCTGCCGGTGCACGAAGTAACCGAGGAAGAGCAGGCCAAGGCCGTTATCGAGGAGCGCGCGCGCGAATGGTCGGGCGGAGGCACGATCCTGCTGGTCGAGGACGAGGACATGGTCCGCGCGGTCGCGGAACGCGCGCTGGCGCGGCAAGGCTATACCGTGGTCACCGCCAGCGACGGCGACGAGGGGCTGGATATCGTCAAGTCGGGCAAGCACGAATTCGACCTCGTCGTCAGCGACGTGGTCATGCCCACGATGGACGGCCCCGCCATGGCCCGCGAGATCCGCAAGCTCGCCCCGCAGCTGCCGGTGCTGTTCATGTCGGGCTACGCCGAGGGCCAGCTGCGCGACGAGATCGATATCGAGGCCATGCATTTCATCGCCAAGCCTTTCAGCGTGCGGCAAATCGCTGACAAGGTTGCCGAAGTGCTGGCGGGAACCCGCAAGCGCGGATAGCATGCCGGCCGCAAGTGCCGGACATATGGCGTTCAGGGCCGATAAAGCCCGCGATACCTTATATCCTGCGTTCCACTGGGGAAGGACTGCCACCATGACGTTCCGCAAGACCGCCACCGTACTGCTTGCCGCCAGCGCGCTGGCCCTGCCCGCTTCCGCGCAGGAAACCGACGAAACGGCCCAGGGCGACGTCTCGGTGACGATCTACCAGAACGGCCAGTCGCTGGTGCAGGACATTCGCCAGCTCGACATCCCGCGCGGCACCACGCGTATCGAGTTTCCCGATGTCTCGGCGCAGATCCGCCCGCAGACGCTCAGCTTCAACGCCGCCGACACGGCCATCGTCGAACAGAACTTCGACTTCGACCTGCTGACCCCGCAGAAGCTGATGGAAAAGGCCGTCGGCCAGACCGTCACCCTGATCCGCACCAATCCCGCCACCGGTGTGGAAACGCGCGAGCGGGCCGAAGTGCTTTCGACCGTGGGCGGCGTGGTGGTGCGCATCGGCGACCGCATCGAGGTGCTGCGCGATGACGGCCTGCCCGTGCGCGTGGTCTTCGACGAGGTGCCGCCCAACCTGCGCGCGCGCCCGACCCTGTCGGTCACGCTAAACAGCGCGCGTGGCGGCATGCGTCCGGCCTCGATCCGTTACCTCACGCCCGGCCTGGGCTGGAATGCCGACTACGTCGCGCTGTTCGACGAGGCGCGCGGCACGGTGGACATGCAGGGCTGGGTCACGCTGACCAACACCACCGGCACCACCTTCCACGCGGCGGACACGCTGCTGGTGGCAGGCAACCCTTCGCGTGGTGGCTATTCTCCGCCGCGCGGTGACCTGGTCCGTCCCGGTACAGAGACGGCAGACCGTGAACGGCTGGGCGATTTCTATCTCTACCCGCTGGATGAACGCACCACGATTGCCAATGCCCAGACCAAGCAGGTGAGTTTCCTCGACGTGCAGGGCGTACCTGCCCGGCGGGTCTATTCGATCGGCGCGGGCTGGCTGGCATCGGACAGCGACTTCCGTGCGGCCTCGACCGCGATCAGCTTCAGTTCCAGCAGGGAAGGCGGGCTGGGTGATGCGCTGCCCGCTGGCACTGTGCGCTTCTACCAGCGCGACCAGCAGGGCAATCCGCAGTTCATCGGCGAGAACGGCATCGGCCACACGCCGATGGGCTCCACCCTGTCCCTGCGCACCGGCGACGCCTTCGACGTCTACATGCAGGCCGAAGTCGAGAACCGCGAACGCATCACGGCGGCCGAATACGAACGCAGCGCGCGCTACCGCGTGATCGAGGATGGGCAGGTCGTCCGCGAAGTCGAGGTGGACCGCGCGGTCGACTACTACCGCACCACCATGCGCTACACCTTCACCAATGCGAAGCCGGAAGCCGTGGTGGTCGAGCTCACCCAGTCCGGCCTCGACCGCTACTGGTGGGGCCGCGACTTCCGCGTGATCTCGGAAGACGTCGAAGGCGAACAGCTGAATGCCGACAACCGCCTCTACCGCGTGACCGTGCCTGCCAATGGCGAGCGCGTGGTGCGCGTGACTTACGAGACGCGGTTCTAAGGGGCGGACAATGGCCCGTCCGGCCTTCCTCCTCGCTCTGCCCCTGCTGGCCATGGCAGCCCCCGCCGCCGCGCAGGACCGCGCCGTGGTCGAGGCTTCCGAGCCCAGCGACCTGGCGGTGACGGTCTACCGCGATCCCTCTCGCCGCGAGTGGCAGCGGCTCAATCCGGATTGGCCGCAGGGTTTTGCCATGATCAGCGAGACGCGCAGCGTTACCCTGCCGCCAGGGGAATCGCGCATTCGCTTTGAGGGCGTGGCCGAAGGCATGGTGGCGGTCTCTGCCATCGTCACCGGCCTGCCCGGCGGGACAATCGAGAAGAACCGCAATGCCGACCTGCTCAGCCCCGCCGCATTGGTGGACGGTTCGCTGGGCAACCGCGTGCGCATCACCCGCACCAATCCCGCCAGTGGCGAAGCGACCAGCGAAAGCGCCATTGTCCGCACCCGCGCCGACGGCGGGCTCGTGCTGCAGACCGCGGCCGGATACGAGGCGGTACGCTGTTCGGGCTTGCCCGAGGGGCTAAGTTTCGATTCGATCCCTGACGGCCTCTCGTCCGAGCCGGTGTTCTCCATCGACACCCGCGACGAGAGCGGCGGCACCTATACTGTCACGCTCACCTATCTTGCCTGGGGCTTCGACTGGGAGGCGAGCTATGTCGCCACCCTGCACGAAGGGCGCGACAGCGACGATGTGCGCTTCGACCTCACCAGCTGGCTGACGATCCTCAACGACAACGGCCAGAGCTTCGAGAATGCCGAGCTGTTGGCCGTGGCGGGCACGCTCAATATCGAGAGCGATTTCGAAGGCCTGTCCGACCCGCCCGAAGCGCGGCCCTTGCGGCTCACCTGCTATCCCATTGGCAGCACCGCGCGCGGATCGCCGGTGCCGCGCAATGTGCCGCCTCCACCGCCGCCGCCACCGGCTCCGGGCTATGCGAACGAAGAACGGATCGTCGTAACCGCTGCCCGTGCGGGCATGGCCGACATGGAGATGAACTCTCCCATGGCTGTAATGGCAGGCGAGGAGCAGCTGGGTGATCTCAAGCTCTACCGCGTGCCCGTGCCGGTGGACGTCAACGCGCAAGGCCTGAAGCAGGTGGCTTTCCTGCGCGAAGAAGGTGTCGAAGGCGTGCTGATGTACCAGGGGGACTGCACGCCCTGGACCAGCGATACCGGCTTCCATCCCGCGCGCATGCGCCTTGAAACGGTCAACGACGAAGACCACGGGCTTGGTGTCGCCTTGCCTTCGGGGACCATTTCGGTCTTCGAGCGCAGCCCTGCTGGCGAGCTGCTCATCGCGGAGGAGAACCTGCGCGACTATGCCGATGGCCAGGATGTCGAACTGGAGCTTGGCGAAAGCAGGCAGGTATCCTTGAGCTGCCGTTACGAAGGCAATCGACTGGACGATACGCCCGGTGAACGCTGGCGGGAAATGACGGCGGAGCTCACCAATGCCAATCCTGTCCCGGTCATCGTGCGGCTAAACCTCGGTAATCCCGCCCAGTGGCGCCTGCGCGGCGTGCGTGAGCGGCTGAAGGACGGCCAGCGAATCGTCGAGGTCGAAGTGCCGGGGAACGGCACTCGTGAACTTAGCTGGCGGATTCGTCCGGCCAGCGAATAGCTCTTTGGAACAGCCAGTTAAGCTGCGCTGACCCGCAGAAATCTGCCATTTCACGGAAAAACTTTGTTCCACTCTTGTTCTCACGGAACAAAGTGAGTACAACCGCAGTCGTTGAAGAGTTGAAGCCAACCCTAGCGAACTGACGGAGGCCATGTCATGGCAGGTGCAAATCTGAAATTGGTTGAAAAGGAATCCAACGTGGACCGTCAGAAGGCGCTCGATGCAGCTCTCGCGCAGATTGATCGCGCATTCGGCAAGGGCTCGGCCATGAAGCTGGGCTCGAAGGAAACGATGAATGTGGAATCGATCTCCACCGGCTCGCTCGGCCTCGATATCGCGCTGGGCATCGGCGGCCTGCCGAAGGGCCGCGTGATCGAGGTCTACGGGCCGGAAAGCTCGGGCAAGACCACGCTGGCGCTGCACGTGCTGGCAGAGGCACAGAAGGCCGGCGGTACGGTTGCCTTTATCGACGCCGAACACGCGCTCGATCCGGTCTATGCCAAGAAGCTGGGCGTCGATATCGACGAGCTGATCATTTCGCAGCCCGATACGGGTGAGCAGGCGCTCGAGATCACCGATACGCTGGTACGCTCGAACGCGATTGACGTGCTGGTGGTCGACTCGGTCGCCGCGCTGGTGCCGCGCGCCGAGATCGAAGGCGAGATGGGCGACAGCCACGTCGGCCTGCAGGCGCGCCTCATGTCGCAGTCGCTGCGCAAGCTGACCGGCTCGATCAACCGCTCGAAGTGCATGGTGATCTTCATCAACCAGCTGCGCATGAAGATCGGCGTGATGTACGGCAATCCCGAAACGACCACGGGCGGCAACGCGCTCAAGTTCTACGCTTCGGTCCGCCTCGACATCCGCCGCACCGGCCAGATCAAGGACCGCGATGAAGTCGTCGGCAATTCCACCCGCGTCAAGGTGGTGAAGAACAAGGTCGCCCCGCCGTTCAAGCAGGTCGAGTTCGACATCATGTACGGCGAGGGCATTTCCAAGATCGGCGAGATTCTCGATCTCGGCGTGAAGGCCGGCGTGGTCGAGAAGAGCGGCTCGTGGTTCAGCTACGACTCTGTGCGCATCGGCCAGGGCCGAGAGAACGCCAAGACCTTCCTCAAGGAAAACCCCGAAGTTTGCGACAAGTTGGAGGCTGCAATTCGCGGCAAAACCGACGAAGTCGCCGAGGAGATGATGACCGGCCCGGACGCGGACCCGGAAGACTGATCCTCAAGAAGGTGTGGGGCGTGACAATTCCCTCCAGGACACTGTCACACCTGTAACACCTTGCGAAACCGGAGCCGGCGACAGTGGCCTAGAATCGGCCACTACCGCCGGCTTCTTCGCATTTGACCAATTGTCTAGCGCACCTATGCGCGATAAGCGCCGCGCAAGGAGAACGGGGCATGGTCGACAAAAGCGAATGGCAGGGCAAGAGCGGAGAAACCTGGGCCGCCGAATGGCGCCGGACGGACCGCAGCTTTTCGTACCTGACCGAACGCCTGCTCCAGCGCACCCGTGACTTTACCTTCCGCAAGGTCCTTGATGTCGGCTGCGGCGCTGGCGAACTCTCACTGGCGCTCGCCCGCGGGCGTCCGGGCATCACCGTCACCGGCGTCGATGTTTCGCCGCAGCTGGTCGAAGTTGCACGGGAGCGCGGTGCACACCTCGCCAACCTGACCTTTGAACTGGCAGACGCCTCGGAATGGACAGAAAGCGACGACAAGTCTGCGGACTTGCTCGTATCGCGGCATGGCGTGATGTTCTTTGATGATCCTTCGGCGGCATTCGCCAACCTCGCCAGGCAAGCAGGTTCGCCAGCCAGCCTGTTGTTCTCGTGTTTCCGGGCAGTGCAGGAAAACCCCTTCTTCACCGAGATAATGCGCCTGCTGCCTGCCGCCCCACCTCCTGCGGACCCCGATGCTCCCGGACCGTTTGCCTTCGCCGACCGGGACCGGGTCATTCCTATCCTTCGCGCCGGTGGCTGGGAGAACATCAGTTTCGAGAAGTTCGATTTTCCGATGGTCGCGGGTGCGGGTGACGATCCGATCGAGGAAGCGCGCAACTACTTCTCCGTTATCGGGCCGGCAGCCCGTGCGGCAGCGGAAATGGACGAGGCCGCGCGCGGGCGCTTCTTTGACCGGATTCGCGAGCTTGCATCACGCAATTGCCGCGAAGGAATAGTCTCGCTGCCGGCGGCGGCCTGGATCGTTTCTGCCACCAAGGTGGCATAGCCGCGCAAGGCGGCTTGCCGGATAGGCCAAGGCACCCTAATTCGCCTGCCATGACTTCGACCAACGATATCCGCCGCGCCTTCCTCGATTTCTTCGCGGCCAACGATCACCTCGTGGTGCCTTCTGCGCCGCTGGTGCCGTACAACGATCCGACGCTGATGTTCGTCAACGCGGGCATGGTGCCCTTCAAGAACGTCTTCACCGGTGTCGAGACGGCTCCGGCCCCGCGCGCGGTGAGCAGCCAGAAGTGCGTGCGCGCCGGCGGCAAGCACAACGATCTCGACAATGTCGGCTATACCGCGCGCCATCTGACCTTCTTCGAAATGCTCGGCAACTTCAGCTTTGGCGACTATTTCAAGGAACGCGCGATCGAGCAGGCCTGGAACCTGGTGACGGGCGAACTCGGCCTCGACAAGGATCGACTGTTGGTTACGGTCTATCACACCGATGACGAGGCCTTCGACCTGTGGAAGAAGATCGCCGGCCTGCCCGAAGACCGGATCATCCGCATCGCCACCAAGGACAACTTCTGGGCCATGGGCTCGGACGGCCCTTGCGGTCCGTGCTCGGAAATCTTCTGGGACCATGGCCCCGAGATCGCCGGTGGCCCTCCCGGTTCGCCGGACGAGGATGGTGACCGTTTCGTTGAGATCTGGAACCTCGTTTTCATGCAGCACGTGCAGGCAGCTGACGAGATCGTCGGCGATCTGCCGCGCCCGTCGATCGACACCGGCATGGGGCTGGAGCGTATCTCCACCGTGATGCAGGGCGTGCACAACGTCTTCGACACCGACACCTTTCGCACGATCATCGCAGCCAGCGAGGAACTTGCCTCTGCCAAGGCCGAAGGTGACGCGCTGGCGAGCCACCGCGTCATCGCCGACCACCTGCGCTCGACCAGCTTCCTGATCGCGGACGGCGTGCTGCCGTCGAACGAAGGCCGGGGCTACGTCCTGCGCCGGATCATGCGCCGCGCGATGCGCCATGCGCACCTGCTGGGTGCCGACCAGCCGCTGATGCACCGCCTGGTGCCGACGCTGGTGACCGAGATGGGCCAGGCTTACCCGGACCTGGGGCGTGCCCAGCCGCTGATTACCGAAGTGCTCGAACGCGAGGAAACGCGGTTCCGCCAGACCTTGGAAAAGGGCCTGCGGCTGCTCGACGAGGAAACCGGATCGCTCAACGAAGGTGACAGCCTGCCCGGCGAGACTGCCTTCAAGCTCTATGACACCTACGGCTTCCCTTACGACCTTACCGAAGATGCGCTGCGCGGCCGCGGTATCGGTGTCGACAAGGACGGCTTCGACGCCGCCATGGCGCAGCAGAAGGCTGCTGCGCGCGCTGCCTGGAAGGGCTCTGGCGCTTCGGCGGACAGCGAAATCTGGTTCGACATCGCCGAGCGCGAGGGTGCGACCGAATTTACCGGCTATTCGTCCACCGAGGGCGAGGGCCGCGTGGTGGCGCTGGTCGTCGATGGCGAGGAAGTCCAATCCGCCGCAGCGGGGCAGGACGTGACCGTGCTGACGAACCAGACGCCGTTCTACGGCGAGAGCGGAGGTCAGACTGGCGACGCCGGGTCGATCAGTACCGACGCGGGCCTCGAAATCACCGTCAGCGAAACCTCCAAGCCGCTTGGCCGCCTGCACGCGCACACTGGCAAGGTCGAGGCCGGTACGATCACGGTCGGCGATACCGTCCACCTCGCGGTCGACGCCGAGCGTCGCGATCGCATCCGGGCCAACCACTCTGCCACGCACCTCGTGCATGCCGCCCTGCGCGGCAAGTTGGGCGAGCATGTGACGCAGAAGGGGTCGCTGGTGGCAGAGGATCGCTTCCGCTTCGACTTCTCGCATCCCAAGCCGCTGACGGCTGACGAAATCGCGGCGGTTGAAGCCGAGGTGAATGCCGAGATTCGCGCCAACGAACCGGCGGTCACGCGCCTTATGAGCCCCGACGACGCGGTCGAGGCTGGTGCCCTGGCGCTGTTCGGGGAGAAGTACGGCGAGGAAGTGCGCGTGTTGTCGATGGGCCGCAAGGGCGAGGGCGGTCGCAACTACTCGGTCGAGCTGTGCGGCGGCACCCATGTCAAGGCGACCGGCGACATCGGACTGTTCCGCATTGTCAGTGAAAGCGCGGTCTCGTCCGGCGTGCGCCGTATCGAAGCCCTGACCGGCGAAGCTGCCCGCGAATGGGTGGTGGGCCGCGAGGAAGCGCTCAAGTCCGTTGCTGCCACGCTCAAGACCGTGCCAGACGAAGTCGAAGCGCGCGTCGCGGCGCTGGTCGATGAGCGCAAGGCACTGGAGCGGGAGCTGGCCGAGGCGAAGAAGGCGCTGGCCCTCGGAGGCGGTGGCGGCGCTGCGCCGCAGGCCGACGAAGAGGTGGCAGGTGTCAAGTTCTCCGGCCAGGTGCTGCAGGGCATGAACCCCAAGGAACTGCGCGGCCTGCTCGACGAAGCGAAGGCGCGCATGGGTTCGGGCGTTGCCGCCATCTGTGCCGTGAACGACGGCAAGGCGGCTTTTGCCGTTGCCGTGACCGACGACCTGACCGGGCGTTTCAGCGCGGTCGACCTCGTTCGCGTTGGCGTCGAGGCGCTGGGCGGCAAGGGCGGCGGTGGCCGTCCGGACATGGCCCAAGGCGGCGGTCCGGATGGCGACAAGGCAGATACCGCGCTCGCAGCCGTGCGCGAGGCCATGGCCGACGTCGACGCCTGAAGGCTCAGTCCGTCCGGTTCTCCGAGGAGCGGCGGCGGTCACCTTCACTGCCGCGCGGTACATCCTTCATGTTGCGCTCGTGGCGGCCCTTGCCGGGGCTGCCGTCGGCGACATTCGCCGGCTTGAACTTCTCGTCAGCACTCTCGGGCTTGGTCTTGTCTTCGGTCTTGCTCATGGGAAAGTCTCCTTTCCCCTGCAACGCGCGAAACCCAATGGCTTTCCAGAAAAGCTAGCTGTCTGCCGTACTCGTCCGCAGCTTGGGCTTGTGCTCCAGTGCGCCGTGTTCCTTGATCTGGTCGCGGAATTCGTCGCGCTTTTCGTGGATCGAGGCGATCACCGGCCCCATGGCGACGCCAAGGTCGACCAGTGCTGCTTCGCTCAACTGTAGCGAGCTTTCCAGCGTCTCGGGCACGGCCGTGCTGGCGCCGGCGCGGTACAGCTCTGCCGCGTGGATGCTATCGCGCGCGCGGGCGATAATTGGCAGTTCGGGATGGGCATCGCGCACCTTGCGCACCAGGCGCTGGGCAGAGATGTGTTCGTCCATGGTGAGGATCACTGCCGAGGCATTGTCAATGCCCAGTCGGTCGAGCACGTCGGCTCGCATCGCATTGCCGAAGCGGACATTGTAACCGGCGTGCCGCGCCTCGTCGATCAGTCCCACGTCGGCATCGATCCCGACATAGGCCTTGTCGTGCTTGTCGAGCATCTGTGCCACGAGCTTCCCGACCCGCCCGAAGCCGACGATGATCACGCGAGGATCGTCCGGGTTGTCGTCCAGTTCGATAGCCGGTGCCTGCTCTATCCGGCGCGCGACATAGCGGCCCAGCAGCGCCAGCAGCGGGGTGACGGTGAGGCCAATGGCAGTGACGATCTGCCAGAACTGCGCCGTTCCGGGCTGGATCAGCAGCGCATTGGTGGCCGCTGCGAGCACGATCAGCGTGGTCTCCGAAGGGCTGGCCATTAGGATGCCGGTCTCGGTCGCCGTGCTGCGCCGCGCACCCATCAGCCGTAGCAGGATGCCGGTTACCAGCGCCTTCAGCACCAGCACGCCAACCACGGCGCTCAAGATCATCCACAGGTGCTCCCAGATCACGGCCAGGTCGATGCCCATGCCCACGGTGATCAGGAAAATACCCAGGGCCAGGCCCTTGAACGGTTCCATGATCCCTTCGACTTCGTTGTGATACTCGGTCTCGGCGATCAGCAGGCCGGCGATCAGCGCGCCGACGATGGGTGAGAGGCCCACGAAGGCTGTCGCGAGACTGGCGCCGATCACCACCAGCAGGCTGGCGGCGAGGAACAGCTCGGGGCTCTTGGTGCGAGCCGCCTGGGCGAACAGGCGTGGCAGCAGCAGGCGGCCCGCCACCATCATTACCACCACCACAATCAGGCCGTTCAACAGGGTGTCGAACAGGCCGGTCAGCCCCTCTTCCGCCGCGAAGGGGGCGAGGGCGCCGAGCAGGAAGATGACCGGCACGATCATGATGTCTTCGAACAGCAGCATCGACAGTGCCGCCCGGCCCACAGGCGTGTGGGTGCCCGAGATCGGCAGCACCAGCGCGGTGGAGGAGAAGGCGAGGGCGAGGCCGAGCGCCATGGCCCCGGTCCAGTACTGGCCCATCATCGACAGGACGGCGGCCAGCATCGAGCCTATCACCAGCAGTTCCAGTGCGCCGAGCCCGAACACCAGCTTGCGCAGTTGCCACAGGCGGTTGAAGCTCAGTTCCAGCCCGATGGCGAACAGCAGCAGGATGATGCCGAACTCGGCAAACGGCTCCAGTCCTTCGGGTTCGCTGATGGTGATGTGGGTGAGCCATTCATAGTCCATCACCATGCGGCCAAGGCCGTAGGGGCCGACCAGCAGCCCCACCAGGATGAAGCCGATGATCGGGGTGACGCGGAACCGCGCGAACAGCGGAATGACGATCCCGGCGGCGCCCAGGATAACAAGGGCGTCCGACATGACTGGCGAAATGGCTTCTGCTCCGTGCATGGCAATGGCTATGACAGAGGCGCAGGGGGTGCGGCAACGGGCAATGACGCGATTTCCCTGCGGCAAGGTGTGACAGTGTCCAGGGGAAGGAACCGTCTCGGGGCGAAAACGGCCAGGTTCATGACCGCCACCGGGCACCTCTGGAAGCGTTTCGCGCGGAACCGCGTGGTCGAAATCCCTGCTCAACCGCGTCAAACCCATCGACCGCACTTTCTGGCCGCTACGGCTGGCCAACCGGTCCCCCTTGTTCCGGCGCAAGCCGGGACGGGTGGTCGGAACGGGTTTCGACCGGGTCGAGATGACGGACGAGGCCTATCCTGCACCCGCGCGTGCGCAATAATCCTGCGTAGCGGGCCACTATGGCGCAATACCCCTGCTAACTTCGATGCAGCGGGTGACTTGCGGGCGCAGACCGTTATGCATGCAGCCCATGCAGACACCCACACTGATTGCGCTCGCCCTCTATTTCATCCTCATGCTCGCCATCGGGCTGTTCGCGTGGAAGCGTTCGACCGCCGATAGCGAGGGCTACCTGCTGGGTGGCCGAAACCTGCATCCGGCAGTTGCCGCGCTTTCTGCCGGGGCCAGCGACATGTCCGGCTGGTTGCTGCTGGGCTTGCCGGGCGCGCTGTACCTTAGCGGTCTCGTGGAGGCGTGGATCGGGATCGGCCTGTTCGTGGGCGCCGTGGTCAACTGGTTCGTCGTCGCACCGCGCCTGCGCGAGCAGACGGTGAGCTATGGCAATGCGCTGACGATCCCGCAATTCCTCGCCAACCGCTTTCCCGACAAGGCGATTGCCTTGCGGGTGACGTCTGCAGTGATCATCGTGATCTTCTTCGCGGTCTATTCCGCAGCGGGGCTGGTTGGCGGCGGTCTGCTGTTCGAAAGCACCTTTATCGATACGCCGATCATGGGGCTGAACCCCTACATGGCAGGCGTCCTGCTCACCGCGCTGGTGGTGCTGGCCTATACCATGGTGGGCGGCTTCCTTGCCGTCAGCCTGACCGACTTCGTGCAGGGCTGCATCATGGTGGTGGCGCTGGTGGTGATGCCGCTGGTGGTGCTGTTCGGCGATGGCTGGGGCACGACGGCGCAGGTGCTGCGCGAGGTGGACCCCAATTTCCTCAGCTGGTTCGGCGGCCTGAGCACGATCGGCTTCCTGTCCGCCGTGGCTTGGGGGCTAGGTTACTTCGGCCAGCCGCATATCATCGTACGCTTCATGGCGATCCGCGATGGCGGCGTGAAAGCCGCGCGCAACATCGGCCTTAGCTGGATGTTCGTGGCGCTGATCGGCGCGCTGGGCGTTGGCCTTGCGGGTCGCGCGCACGTGGAGATGAATGGACTGACGCTGGAGAATTCGGAGACGATTTTCATCCTGCTGGCCAACACGCTGTTCCACCCGTTCGTGACCGGCTTCCTGCTGGCCGCGCTGCTGGCCGCAATCATGAGCACGATCTCCTCACAGCTGCTGGTCTCCTCCAGTTCGCTGACCGAGGACTTCTACCGCCTGTTCCTGCGCAAGAACGCGAGCGAGACCGAGATGGTGAACGTGGGCCGCGTCTGTGTGGCGCTGGTGTCCGTCGCTGCGATAATCATCGCCAGCGACCCCGAGAGCGGCGTGCTGTCGCTGGTCTCCAACGCCTGGGCAGGCTTTGGCGCGGCATTCGGCCCGCTGATCATCCTGTCCCTCGTCTGGAAGAAGATGACCGGCATGGGCGCTGTGTCAGGCTTGGTCGTGGGCGCAGCCGTGGTGATGACGTGGATCGCCACCGGGCTGAACGACAGCACTGGCGTCTACGAGATCATCCCGGGCTTTATCGCGGCATGGCTGGCGATCTGGTTGGTGAGCCTGGCGACGGCAAGGGCGCCAGCGGCCAGCGAAGCCTAACCTCCGCCGGGTCCATGCCGGTGCATCGGGGGCGGGCCGTTCGGTTCGGCCTGGGTCGCGCCTTCGCGATGGTCCCACTCGATGCGGTAAAGATCGAAGCGGCGGTCTGCCAGGTTGCGTACGGTGCCCTCTGCGCGCGCCCATGCGAGGTCTGCCAGGTTCACGTCGCTGATCGTCAGTGTCTCGACATTCTCGCTGGCTTCCGCAGCGATACCGTCGCGGGCGAAGGGGAAGTCGCACGGTGTGAGAATGCAGCTCTGCGCGTACTGGATATCCATGTTGGCGACATTGGGCAGGTTGCCGACATTGCCGCTGAGCACCACGTAGCACTGGTTTTCGATCGCGCGGGCGGCGGCGCAATAGCGTACGCGCATGTAGCCCTGCCGCGAGTCCGTACAGAAAGGCACGAAGATGATCCGCGCGCCTTCGTCGGCGAGGCGCCGCGCGAGCTCGGGAAACTCTGCATCGTAGCAGATCAGCACGCCCACCGGACCGCAGTCGGTCTGGATCACATCCACTGCGTCGCCGCCGCGGATATTCCACCAATAGGCCTCGTTGGGCGTGGGGTGGATCTTCTCCTGCTCGTGGGTTGAGCCGTCGCGCAGGCACACCATCGCCACGTTGTGGATGTCGCCATCGTCCATCCGCGTGGGGTGCGAGCCGCCGATGATGTTGATGTTGTACTTCAGCGCCATCTCGCTCAGCGCGTCGCGGATGCGCGGGGTGTATTCGGAGAGGCGCTCGATCGACTCCAGCGGCGACAGTTCCTCTTCCTCCGCGCTCAGAAGCATCAGCGTAAAAAGTTCGGGAAACAGGATGAAGTCTGCTTCGTAATCGCTTGCAACATCGACGAAATAGCGCACCTGCCGCATGAATTCATCGAAGTCGGAAACGGCGCGCGCCTGCATCTGGCAGGTGGCGACGCGCACATTCTCCACCCCGCGCGGCACGCGGGCCTTGGGGCTTGCTTCCTGGTCGACGAAGGGATTGCGCCACACCATGTGCGTGGCGAAGGCACGGCTGCGCTTGTCCTCTGGCAGGTAGTTCTTGAGTATGCCGATGGGCTCGAAGCCGTTTGCCAGCTGGAAGCGCACCACGGGATCGTGGATCTTCCCGCTGATAACCTTGTCCAGGTAGTCTTCCGGACCATCGACCCTGCGCCAGCTCTTCGAAAGATTGGGCATGCGTCCGCCGAAGACGATGCCTTTGAGCTCCAGCTGCTCGGCCAGCTTGCGGCGTTCCTCGTACAGCCGGCGACCGATGCGAGTGCCGCGCGTCTTGGGATCGACGCAGAGTTCATAGCCGTAAAGCCAGTCCCCCTTGGGATCGTGGCGACTGCCGTAACCGTTGCCGGTTATTTCGTCCCAGCCATGCGGGCGCAGCGCCTTGTCGCCGCTGATCCGCATGGAGGCGCAGTAGCCGATCAGCTTGTCATCCAGCAGGGCGACGAAACACCCTTCGGGATAGTTGTTCAGCTGCCCGCGGATCTCGCTCTGGGTGTAGGGAGCAAAATCTTCGTAGACGCGCTTGGCCAGCGCCGCGATGCGGCGGATATCGCCGGTTTCGGCCTGGCGGATGTCGAGACGTGCTTTGGTCATTGCAAAGAAAAACCCCCGGTACGCCAGATCAATGGCGCAACGGGGGTTTCGTTTCCAATTCTATCTTGTCCGCGGCTCAGCCGAGGCCCTGTGCTGCCATTTCGGCTTCGAGACCTTCGACGATGGCTTCGAAGAACTGCTCGGTGGTCATCCAGGCCTGGTCAGGCCCGATCAGCAGCGCGAGGTCCTTGGTCATCTTGCCGTCTTCGACGCACTTGATGCAGACGCGTTCCAGCGTCTCGGCGAAGGCCACCACGTCGGGCGTATTGTCGAAACGGCCGCGATACATCAGGCCGCGCGTCCAGGCGAAGATCGAGGCAATGGGGTTGGTCGAAGTCGCCTTGCCCTGCTGGTGCTGGCGATAGTGGCGGGTGACGGTGCCGTGGGCCGCTTCGGCTTCCACGGTCTTGCCGTCGGGCGTCATCAGCACGGAGGTCATCAGGCCGAGCGAGCCGAAGCCCTGTGCCACGATGTCGGACTGCACGTCGCCGTCGTAGTTCTTGCAGGCCCAGACGAACTTGCCGCTCCACTTCAGCGCCGCAGCGACCATGTCGTCGATCAGGCGGTGTTCGTAGGTGATGCCGGCTTCCTCGAACTTCTCCTTGAAGCCCTCGGTGTCGAACACTTCCTGGAACAGGTCTTTGAAGCGGCCATCATACTTCTTCATGATGGTGTTCTTGGTCGACAGGTAGACCGGCCAGCCACGGTCGAGGCCGTAGTTGAAGCTGGCACGCGCGAAATCGCGGATCGATTCGTCGTGGTTGTACATGGTCATGGCCACGCCCGGCTGGTCGAAGGTGTGTACCAGCAGGTCGATGTTCTCGCCGTTCTCGCCTTCGAACACCATGCGCAGCTTGCCGGCGCCGGGGATCAGCGTGTCGGTGGCGCGGTACTGGTCACCGAAAGCGTGACGGCCCACGACGATGGGATCGGTCCAGCCCGGCACCAGGCGCGGCACGTTATCGATCACGATGGGTTCGCGGAAGATCGTGCCACCCAGGATGTTGCGGATCGTGCCGTTGGGCGAGCGCCACATCTGCTTGAGGCCGAATTCCTCCACGCGGGCTTCGTCGGGAGTGATGGTGGCGCACTTCACGCCCACGCCGTACTTCTTGATGGCATTGGCGGAATCGATGGTGATCTGGTCGTCCGTCTCGTCGCGCTTTTCGATCGAGAGGTCGTAATACTTCAGGTCCACGTCGAGGTAAGGCAGGATCAGCCGCTCGCGGATCCACTGCCAGATGATCTTCGTCATTTCGTCGCCGTCGATCTCGACGACCGGGTTCTTGACCTGAATTTTCGCCATGGGGTTTCCCTGTCTCTCGTCTTGCAATGTGGTGATTTTGCCCGCGTCCTAGCAGAGCCTTACCGGCGCGCAAGGGAGGCGGTGGCAGGAATACGGGCCATTTCGGCAAATTGGCGGACGA
The DNA here is from genome assembly GCF_038289935.1 of Aurantiacibacter gilvus. NCBI lineage: Bacteria > Pseudomonadati > Pseudomonadota > Alphaproteobacteria > Sphingomonadales > Erythrobacteraceae > Aurantiacibacter > Aurantiacibacter gilvus. The sequence continues at coordinate 1,617,619 of NZ_JBBYHV010000001.1, read as the reverse complement.
TTCCGGGTGCAAGGCGGGCCAAGGCCACTCCGGCGCGGCCTCCCAACCGGCTTTCGGCGAGGTGCCAGCCAAGTGTGGCAAGGCGGATCGGGCGGCTTGCGCGGGCCGCGAAGGCGCGCTGGTAGGCCTGGGCGGCGTCGGCTCCACCGTCCAGCCAATGGCGCGCCGCGAGCGTGCCGCTGGCGACGGCAATTGCCATGCCTTCACCCGCGAGCGAGGGGATCACGGCGGCCTGGTCACCCAGCCGGAACACCCCGGCTTCGGTCTGCCGGGCGATATGACCGTAGGGCACCGCGCCGATAGTCTCGATCCCAGCCTGCTGCCAGTCGCTGCCGAGACGTGCGGCGAGGGCGGGGCTGTCCTCGCCGAGCCGCGCGACCAGCGCTGCCGGATCGCCGTCGCACCGGGCCAGCACCGACTTGCGCACGGCCATGCAGGCATTGGCGGAGCCGCCTTCCTGCAAGACAATCCCGACATAGCCGCCATCGAACAGGTGCAGTTCGATCGCTCCGCCGAGCAGGGTGTCGCGGGTCGGGCTGGCAGGCAAGCGCAGGCGCAGGCCCAGCGCTGGATCGTCGCTTGCACGCGGGCGGGACTGGCCGCGCACATCGTGCTTGCCGGTGGCGAGGAGCAGGCTGTCCGCCTGCCAGTCCTGCCGCTGGCCAAGTGCCACGCCGGGTGAAAGCGCGCGGATCGTGTCCACTTCCAGCCTCGCGCCCGCTGCCAGCGCCGCTTCGCGCAGGCGGCTGTCGAGCGCATGGCGAGAGAGGCCGAGGGCAGGCTGGGGCAGGGGAACGCTGGCGTCGTTGCCGCTGGCAAAGAGGCGCAGTTCGTCGACCCGGTGACCACCGAGGTCATCCAGTTGCACGCCGATGGCCTCAAGCTGCGCCAGCGTGCGCCAGCTCATGAAGCCGCCGCAGAGCGGATCGCCGACCGCGGCCCTGCGATCGAGCAGCAGCGGGCTTGCGCCGCCCTGCGCCAGGGCAATAGCCGCCGCACAACCGGCGGGACCGGCGCCGAGGATCAGCGGGTCCGCGCTACGCACAGGCGAAACGGGAAGCGCGGTTCGATCCGCGCTTCGGTAATGTCGGCTTCGGCCAGCAGGCCCTGCCAGTCCTCGCGGCGGAAAGAGCGGGCGATGGAGGTCTGCCCGTCGAGGCGGACGATGCGATGCCAGCCCGCCAGCGCGGCCAGCAGCGGGTAGCCGCGGTAGGCGAAGGCCTTGCGGTGCAGGTCGTTGACGAACCAGCCCACGCGCGCCTCGGCTTCCATGAAGCGCAGGAAGGCGAGCAGCTGGTCACGGCTCATGTGATGGGCGACGAGGCTGGAAATGACGACATCCCAGCCCTGTCCGGCCAGATCGGCATAATCGCCGGTACGGTAGGTGATCGTCATGCCTTCCGGCGTGGCGGCACGGGCTGCGGCTTCGCTGCGGGGATTGAGATCGGCCCCCACCAGATGCGGCGACTTGCCCGCCCTGGCGGCCCACCTGGCGATCTCGCGCAGCATGTCGCCGTTGCCGAAACCGACATCGAGCAGCTTGAAGCTCCTGCGCCCCACCAGCGCGCGTTCGAGGAAGGTTAGGGTAGGGCGATAGGCCATGGTGACCCGGTTGACCCTGGCGAGGTCTGTCAGCACCTCCCGGTAGGTCGCTTCGGGCAAGGCGGGGTTGTCCATCAGCTCTTCGACTTCGAGACGGTGCTCAAGCATTGTCGTCCGTCCAGCCGAAGCGGAGCCCTTCCATGGCCAGGCCCGGTCCGAAGGCGAGCGCGAGGCCGTGCCGCGGGCGGCTCTCCATCAGCGACTGCAGGACAAAGATCACCGTGGCGGAGGACATGTTGCCGAACTGCGCCAGCACCCGGCGCGAAGGCGCGAGCGCATCGGCGGGTAGTTCCAGCCCGCGTTCGACGGCGTCGAGGATCGACTTGCCGCCCGGATGCACGGCGAATGTGGGGAGGGTATCGCCCAGCCGCAGCGTCTCGCGCAGGTCGCTGGCAGCAAAAGCCTCGGCCAAGCGCCCCGGCACGGCGCCCGAAAGGTGCATGACGAAGCCGGTGTCGGAAATGGTCCAGGTGATCAGTTCCGCGCTGTCGTCGAGCGTGGCCGAGATCGCCTCGCCCAAAGCCAGCCCTTCGCCCTCGTCGGCGACCAGGGCGGCGGCGGCGCCGTCGGCGAACTGGCCCATGGCCAGCAGGGCTTCGAGGTCGTCGGTATCCTGCATGTGCAGCGTGCACAGCTCCACCGCGACGGCGAGCACCTTCGCGCCTGGTTCGGCGCGCACGATCTGTCCGGCGGTGCGCAGCAGGGTGATCCCGGCATAGCAGCCCATGAAACCGATCGAGAGCCGCTGCACGTCGTGCGGCAGGCCAAGGCGGCGGGCGATGACCTGGTCGAGGCCGGGTGCCATGAAGCCGGTGCAGCTTGCCACCACGAGGTGGGTTACGCCGTCCAGCGATGGCAGCTGTTCGATAGCGGCCAGTGCCAGCTCGGGCGCGGCCTCGGCATAGCGGCGCATGCGCTCTGCGGTGCTGGGGGCGTGGCCGTTGCCGTAGAAGCCGTCCGGGCCGATGGCCGCCTCGACATCGGCGAGCACCGAGTGGCGATGGTCGATCCCGCCGCGCGCCAGCATCCGCTCGAGCACCGCAACCTCCCGCGGTTCGGACAGGCGGCTGCGCGCCCAGCCGGAATAGGCGGCGTGCACGTCGCAGGGCGGCGTGGCGGTTCCAATGGCGGTGATGCGGGGTTGCACGGTACTCCTTCTCGGGTTCCTCAACGAAACGCGCAAGGATTTGTGCCGGTCAGCCGCAGAATTTCGCCTTGGCGTCGTGGTATTCAGCGATCAGCTGTTCGCACAGTTCGCGCGTCCGGCGCACGTCCTTGACCGAGCCGGTGCCGTGGCCGGCGGACCAGATGGTCTTCCACGCCTTGGCTTCCTCGTTGAGCGACATCTCGCCCGGCGCATCGTGCAGGGTGGCTGCTTCGAGGCTGGGGGTGAGGAAGTTGGCGCCGACACCGGTGACCTTGTCGGTGTAGGTGATGTCCTTGGCGCTGGCCTCGATCATCATGTCCTTCTGGCCTTGCGGTGCCATGCTTTCCTCGGCGGCGATGAAGTGGCTGCCGAAATAGCCGAAATCGGCGCCCATCATCTGCGCGGCAGCGATGTGGCCGCCGTGGCTCATGGAACCCGAGAGGATGAGCGCCCCGTCCCAGAACTCGCGGATTTCACGGGTAAGGGCGAAGGGGCTGAAGGTGCCGGCATGGCCGCCGGCACCAGCCGCAACGGCGATGATGCCGTCGACACCGGCCTCGGCAGCCTTCTCGGCGTGGCGGCGCTTGATCACGTCATGGAAGACGAGGCCGCCATAGCCGTGAACCGCCTTTACGAGGTCCGGCACGGCACCCAGCGAGGTGATGATCAGCGGTACCTCGTGTTTCACGCACAGTTGCAGGTCCGCCATCACGCGCGGGTTGCTGGGATGGACGATCAGGTTGACGCCGAAAGGCGCATCGTCCGGCCCCAGCCGGTCCTTGATCTCCACTAGCCATTCCTCGAAACCTTCGCTGGTACGCTGGTTAAGTGCCGGGAAAGTACCGCAAAGGCCGGCCTTGCAGGCTTCCACCACAAGGTCCGGCCCCGAGACGAGAAACATGGGCGCGACGATGGCGGGGACCCGCAGCCGCGCCTTGAACTCGTCGACCGTCAAAACGCGTCCTCCGGCATGTCCATCATGCTCGCCTTGCCGCTGGTGATCGCCATCATCTGCGCCATGACCGGCGGCAGCAGGCGGTCGAAGAAGAAGCGGGCGGTGATGATCTTGGCTTCATAGAAGGCCTTGTCCTCGGTGCCTGCTTCCAGCGCCGCCGCGGCGATCTTGGCCGCCTTGGCGAAGCAATAGCCCATGGCGACATAGCCCAGCAGCTTGAGGTAGTCGGTTGCCGCGGCAGCCGCCTCTTCGGGGTCCTTCAGGCCCTTCTGGGCGATGTGGCCGGTGGACAATTGCAGCGCGCCGAAGGCCTGCTGCAGGCCGCCTACCATCTTGCCAATGGCGGGGTCTGCGGCATTGTCCTCGATGAACTGCGAGACCGGGTGGAAGAAGCTGCGCAGGTTGCGGCCCATGCGGTCCGGCAGCTTGCGGCCCACTAAGTCGAGCGCCTGGATGCCGTTGGTGCCTTCGTAGATCTGCGCGATCCGGGCATCGCGGGCGAATTGTTCGACACCGCTTTCCTGGATGTAGCCGTGGCCGCCGTAGACCTGCACCGCGAGGTGCGCGCTCTCGTGGCCGAGATCGGTAAAGAGCGACTTCACCACCGGGGTCATCAGGGCAACGAAGTCCTTCGCGCGGGCGCGGGCTTCGGGTTCCTTGGCCGCATGCTCGGCGTCGAGCGCACGGCTGACCCATGCCGAAACGGCGCGCGAGCCTTCGTTGTAGGCGCGCATGGTCATCAGCATGCGGCGCACGTCGGGGTGGACGATGATCGGATCGGCGGGGCCGTCCGGGTTCTTCACGCCCGACAGCGAGCGGCCCTGCAGGCGGTCCTTCGCGTACCAGACGGCCGACTGGTAGGCGATTTCGCCGACGCCAAGGCCTTGGATACCCACGGCCACGCGTTCGGTGTTCATCATGGTGAACATGGCGGCGAGGCCCTTGTGCGGCTCACCGATCAGCCAGCCCTTTGAATCCTCGAAGGTCATCTGGCAGGTGGCCGAGGCCTTGAGGCCCATCTTGTGCTCGATGGCGGTCGGGCCGGCACCGTTCTGGTTGCCCAGCGAACCGTCCTCGTTTGGCAGGTACTTGGGCACCAGGAACAGGCTGATGCCCTTCACGCCGGGAGGGGCATCGGGCAGGCGCGCGAGCACGAGGTGCACGATGTTGTCGGTCAGGTCGTGGTCGCCGGCGGAGATGAAGATCTTGTTGCCGGAGACGAGATAGCTGCCGTCGTCCTGCGGCACCGCCTTGGTGCGCAGCATGCCGAGGTCCGTGCCGCAGTGCGGTTCGGTGAGACACATGGTGCCCGACCATTCGCCGTTGGCCATCTTCGGCAGGTAGAAGTTCTTCAGCTCGTCGCTGCCATGAGCTTCCAGCGCCACCATCGCGCCGCCGGTCAGGCCCGGATAGAGGCCGAAGCTGAGGTTGGTGGAACAGGTCATCTCTTCCACCATCTTGCCCAGCGCATGCGGCGCGCCCTGGCCGCCCCATTCGGGATCGACGCCAAGACCGGCCCAGCCGCCCTCGCAGAAGGCCTTGTAGGCTTCCTGGAAGCCCTTGGGTGTGCGGACGACGCCGTTTTCGATCCGGCAGCCTTCCTGGTCACCCGGCCAGTTGAGCGGCAGGAGCACTTCCTTGCACAGCTTGTTGGCTTCCTCGAGGATGGCGGAGATCATGTCGCCGTCGAAATCCTCGAACCCTTCGAGATCGCCGAACCCGTCGTCGGTGTGCAGCTCTTCGAGCACGAAGCGCATGTCACGGATGGGAGCGTCATAGACTTGCATCGTACAGGTCCTCTCTATCAGTTGCGCAGCGGCTTGCCGGTTTCGAGCATGTGCTCGACCCGGGCCTGCGATTTCGGGTTGCGGCACAGGCGCATGAAGCCTTCGACTTCCAGCTTCAGCAGGTCCGCCTCGGTGGTGATCTCGGTGGGATCGGTGTCGCCGCCGGTCAGCACGCGGGCCAGTTCGCCGGCCACGGTAACGTCATGGTCGGTTGCCTTGCCCTGCTTGTGGAAGCTGTCGACTGCCAGTTGCAGTGCCGCTGCGCCGGACGGGCCGGGCAGGCGGTATTCGGGTTTCTCGGGCGCAGCATAGCCGTCGACCATGGCGAGCGCGCGCTGCTTGGCGTCAAACAGCAGGCGATCGCGGTTCATGGTCACGCCGTCGTCGTGGCGCAGGAAACCGTATTCCTTGGCCTCGGCAGCCGACTTGGCCACCGTGGCGGTCGAGACGATCTCGAACACCTTGGACACGGCTGGCATCGGGCCCTTGGGATACTTCGGATTGTTGATCCAGCGGCTGAGCATTTCGCCACAACCACCCCAGCCGGGAATGATGCCGACACCGGTCTCGACGAGGCCGATGTAGGTTTCCGCATGGGCCTGGATGGCGTCGGAGTTGAGGCAGATCTCGCAGCCACCGCCGAGCGCCATGCCGAACGGAGCCGACACGACGGGGAAGGGAGCGTACTTGAGCGCCTTGTAGGCGTCCTGGCCGCCCTTCACGAGCTTCTCCACTTCGCTCCACGCCGCGATGTTCAGCGCGAACATGGCGAGGCCGAGGTTGGCACCGGCGGAGAAATTGGAGCCCTCGTTGTAAACGACGAGCGCCTTGTAGTTCTTCTGCACCAGCGGGACGGCCTTCTTGATGAGCTTCATCACCTGCTCGTCCAGCGCGTTCATCTTGCCGGTGAATTCCAGCGCGACAACGCCGTCACCCACGTCCCACAGCGCGGCAGAGCTGTTGGCGAGCAGCGGCTCGGACGACAGCTTGATGTCTTCCAGCTTGAGCACGCCTTCGGGACGGACGATGTCGTGGTACCCGCCGTCCGTGCCGAGGTACTGACGCTTGCCGCCTTCGACCCGGTAGAACGGGCGTCCGTCGGCGACCTTCAGCATCTCGGGAACGGGCAGGCCATCGGCCTCCAGCCGTTCGACCAGCGTGGCAACGCCGATATTGTCGATCATCTCGAAGGGGCCGAACTTCCAGTTGTAGCCCAGCTTCATCGCATCATCGACGCCGACAATCGTCTTGGTCGCTTCGGGGACGATCATAGCGGCATAGGACAGTGTCGGGCCGAGCACGGCCCAGGCATATTCGCCGACCTTGCCTTCTTGCGAGATCAGCTTGCCGAGGTCGCCCTTGGCGGCCGATCCGCGCACGAGGCGCGAACCGCGCGCCGGGGCATATTCGCCGGTCTGGAGGTTCTTGGCCTCCTTCACCTTGCCGCCGCCTTCGCGGTTGATGCGGTAGAAGCCACCCTTGCCCTTGCGGCCGGTGTAGCCTTCCTCGATCATTGTCTCGATCAGCGGCTCGCTGCGCGCGATCGCCTGGTATGGATCGTCCTTGGGCAGGGTGCTGGTGAGCGACTTCATCAGGTGCGGCATCAGGTCGATGCCGATCAGGTCGATCAGGCCGAAGATGCCGGTCTTGGGCACGCCCATCGGACGACCACCGATCTCGTCGGCCTCTTCCACGGTCACGCCCTGCTCGAAGGCGGCATTGACCGCCTGCTGGATCCAGAAAGTGCCCACGCGGTTGGCGATGAAGCCGGGGCTGTCCTCGGCATCGACCACGCTCTTGCCCAGCTTGCGGTCGACGAATTCGCTGACCATGGCGACCGTGTCGGCATTGCTGTCCGGACCGGCCACGATCTCGATCAGCCGCATGTAACGCGGCGGATTGAAGAAGTGGGTGATCAGGAAGTCCTGCTTGAACTGGTCGCTGCGGCCATCGGTCAGCTGCGCCAGCGGGATGGTGGAGGTGTTCGATGACACGGCCGTGCCGGGCTTCCGCACCGCTTCCAGCTTCTCGTAGAGCGACTGCTTGATGTCGAGCCGTTCGATGATCGCTTCGACCACCCAGTCGCACTCGGCAACCTTGTCGAGGTGGTCCTCGATATTGCCCGTCTCGACCAGCTTGGCCGCGCGCTTCGACATGAAGGGGGCGGGCTGGGTCTTGAGCATCTTGGCGACCGCGCCTTCGGCAATCGCGTTGCGGTTGTCACCTTCCTTGGGGACGATATCGAGCAGCAGCACGGGTACGCCGGCGTTTGCCACCTGTGCAGCGATACCGGCACCCATCGTGCCGGCGCCGATGACGCAGACCTTGTTGATGGTGTTAGCCATTACGCGACCTCCAGGATCGTCGCGATGCCCTGGCCGCCGCCGATGCACTGGGTGCTGAGAGAGTATTTCTTGCCTTCGCGTTGCAGCAGCTGGGCCGCCTTGCCGACGATGCGCGCGCCGGTAGCACCCAGCGGGTGGCCGATGGCAATCGCGCCACCGTCGATATTGAGCTTCTCTTCGGAAATGCCGAGGTCACGCACGGTGGCGATCGACTGGCTGGCGAAGGCTTCGTTCAGCTCGACAATGTCGATGTCGTCGATCGTCAGGCCGGCGCGTTCCAGAGCCTTCTGGCTGGCCCCTACCGGGCCGATGCCCATGATTTCGGGCGCGCAGCCGGAAATGGCCATCGACTTGATCTTGGCCATGATCGTCAGGCCGTTGGCCTTGGCATAGTCCTCGCTGCAGACCAGCACCGCGGTGGCGCCGTCGGTGAGCGGGGAGGAGGTGCCGGCGGTAACCGTGCCGTTCTCGTCGAAGGCCAGCTTCAGGCCGGCCAGCGCTTCGGCAGTGGTTCCGGGGCGGGGGGTGCCGTCAGCGTCGATCACCGTGCCGTCGGGCAGGATGTAGGGGACGATCTCGTCCTTGTACTTGCCCGCTTCGATGGCGGCAGCGGTCTTTTCCTGGCTCTTCAGCGCGAAGGCTTCCTGATCTTCCCGGCTGAGGTCGTACTTCTTGGCCACGTTCTCGGCAGTGTCGCCCATGCCGATGTAGGCGGCGCTCTTCTCGGCGAGGGCGGGGTTGGGCATGGGGTTGAAACCGGTCATCGGCACGCGGCTCATTGATTCGATACCAGCGCAGATGAAAACGTCGCCTGCACCCAAGGCGATCTGACCCGCGGCATAGTGGATCGCGCTCATGGAAGAGCCGCAGAAGCGGTTCACGGTCATTCCGCCCACCGACAGCGGCAGGTCTGCCAGCAGGCCGACTAGCCGCGCAATGTTGAAGCCCTGTTCGCCTTCGGGGAAGGCACAGCCCATGACGATGTCTTCGACGTCTTCCGGCTTCACACCGGTCTTCTCGATCAGGCCCAGAATCGTGTTGGCAGCAAGATCATCGGGACGAACCTTCGCCAGGGCACCTTTGTAAGCGAGATGGAAGGGGGACCGGACATAGCCTGCAATGACGACATCACTCATGGTTCGTTCTGCCTTTCTTTGTCGATTCGCCTGATCTTCAAACCAGTCACCGAACTGGTCGATTGACCTTTGGCGTCGAATGATTACGATAAAGTCTGTTGCTTGACCTATACGTTAAGCAACGTGGAATCAAGATGCAGTTTCTCCCGTTTCTGCGACTGATATGGAAGGCTTGTGGCATGACAGAGGCAGCGCCGATTTCCTATCCGCTCGATCCTTCGCGGATCCTCGATGCGGACGGCAACCTGCGACCGCGCCTGCTGACCGAAGCCTTCGACCGCGCTGTCACCCAGTTCGCCGACCGGATTGCGATCGACTTCCTTGGCCGCGAATGGACCTATGGCGAAGTGGGCGAACTCGTCGAACGCGTCGCCAGCGGCCTGCAGGACTTGGGGTTGGGCAAGGGTGACCGTTTCGGCCTGTGCCTGCCCAATGCGCCCTATTCGGTGATCCTCTACTACGCCGTGCTGCGCGCCGGCGGCATCGTTGTGAACCTCAACCCGCTCTACACCGAGGACGAGCTGGAATTCCTCATCGTCGATTCGGGCGCCAAGATGGTCGCCGTCCCTGACCTCGAACGCCTGCACGGCAAGGTCGCCGGGGCTTTCGGACAAGGCGCGATGGAGCGCGTGGTGCTGTGCCCCATGGCGGACGTCCTGCCGTTCTGGACGGGTCTCGGCCTGCGTACGCTCAAGCGTTCCGAACTGGCGAAGAAGCGCGGGGGTGTCACCTATACCGACTATCGCGATCTCGCTGCCCATGCGGCCAAGCTCTCTCCCGTGCAGCAGGACCCGCACGATGTCGCGGTTCTGCAGTACACGGGAGGAACGACCGGGCGGCCAAAGGGTGCCATGCTCACCCATGCAAATCTTGCGGCGAACTCCGCCCAAATGTTGCTGCACGTCGGCGAGGAGCGGAATGTCCAGGAGCGCACGCTGGGCGTGCTGCCGCTGTTCCACGTCTTCGCGCTCACCTGTGTGCTCAACTACGGCGTCGAAACCGCAGCCGAGCTGGTGCTGCTGCCGCGTTTCGAGATGGACGAGGTGCTCAAGACCCTCAAGCGCAAGCCGCCGACGCAGATCTTCGGCGTGCCGACGATCTACAACGCGCTGGGATCGCTGCCCGATGACAAGGTGCCCGACCTGTCTACTGTTCGCACGAGCATTTCCGGCGGCGCGCCGCTGCCGCTCGACGTGCGCAAGATGTACGAGCAACGCACTCATTCGCCCGTGTCCGAAGGCTATGGCCTGACCGAGGCGAGCCCCATCATCACCAGCAACCCCTTGCTCGGCCGCGAGCCGGTAAAGGACAATTCCGCCGGCCCCGCTTTCCCGCACACGGTGATCGAGATCCGCGATCCCGATACCGGCGAATGCTGCAAGGGCGTGGGCGAGCGCGGGGAGATCTGCGCGCGCGGCCCGCAGGTCATGAAGGGCTACTGGAACCGCCCGGAGGAAACCGAGAAGACCTTCGTCGACGGTGCCCTGCGCACGGGCGACATCGGCTATCTCGACAAGGACGGCTACCTCTTCATCGTCGACCGCATCAAGGACCTGATCCTGTGCTCGGGTTACAACGTCTACCCGCGCGTGATCGAGGATGCCGCCTACGAACACCCGGCGGTGAAAGAGGCCATCGCCATCGGCGTGCCGGACGACTATCGCGGCGAGGCGCCGAAGCTGTTCATTGCCCTGCACGAGGGCGAGGAACTGGACGCGGGAACGCTGGATGCCTTCCTCAAGATGCGGCTCAATCCCATCGAGATGCCCGATTCCTACGAATTCCGTGACGAGCTGCCCAAGACGCTGGTCGGCAAGCTGGAAAAGAAACAACTGGTGGCTGAGGAAAAGGCCAAGCGGCTCGCCGCAGCAGGGGACAAGCCATGACTGACGCCGCCCGCGAGAAGATCGACCATACCCCCGTGTTCGAGGGGATGGGCAAGAACGACCTGATGAGCATTGCCGAAGCTTCCGAGGCGCTCGGCGTGACCCAGCGGACCTTGCGCTTCTACGAGGACAAGGGGCTGATAGAGCCCAAGCGCGTCGGCACCATGCGCGTTTATTCGCGGCGCGAGATGGCCCGCATGCAGCTGATCCTGCGCGGCAAGCAGCTGGGTTTCTCGATCCGCGAGATCGGCGAATTCCTCAGCCTCTATGACCTCGATCCGGACCAGGTCGTGCAGGCCCGCCGGGTGATCGAAGCGACGCAGAAACGGCTGGCGGAACTGCGCCAGCAGCGTGAAGCCATCGAGCAGACGATTGTCGAGCTGGAGGGCCTCGAAGCCCTGTCGAAACGCCATATCGCGGCGCATGAGGGCCGGGGCTGAGAGCCCTTTTCTATCCGTAAATGTCAGTGCTGGAAGCGAATGGTGGGCGTAGCAAGGATTGAACTTGCGACCCCTACGATGTCAACATAGTGCTCTACCACTGAGCTATACGCCCACACCATTCGGTATGTGCCGCTGGGGTCAGCGGCAGGCGGGCCATCTAGCGCCGCCTTCGGCCTAGTGCAAGGCCCTATTGCTGGCTCAGAGCGAGACGGCCGCGCTGTCTTCGAACATGCGTTCCACTTCCATGACCAGGTCCTTCAGGTGGAACGGCTTCGACAGCATCTTGGCATTGGTGGATTCGCGGTTCGCCTTCAGCGAAACGGCAGCAAATCCGGTGATGAACATCACCTTGGTCGACGGGCTCAGCTCGTTGCAGCGCTGGGCCAGCTCGATGCCGTCCATTTCCGGCATGACAATGTCGGACAGCAGCAGGTCGTAGATTTCGGTTTCGATCAGCGGCAACGCCTCGGTGCCGCAGGAAACGGCCATGACCGAATAGCCAGCCTGTTCGAGCGCCCGCTTGAGATAGCTGCGCATCGCGTTGTCGTCTTCGGCCAGCAGGATACGGATCATGCCCTGGTCTCTTCCCTGATGTTTCGTGTGGCGATGGGCTTTAAGGACAGCTGCGTTAAAAATCTGCCTCCGCGTCGCACCTGACCTGCTTTGGTACAGCCCATGCTTTGACACGGGATAAGTTCACGGCCAGCAATGTCTGCGATGCAAAGCGACCAATCCGGCCCTTACGATTCGCAGTTGCAAACGGGTGGAGCAATCCCCGGTGCTGACGAGCAGCCGGCTTTCGTCCTGCGCAAGCCGCGCCATTCGGCAATTCCCGTACTGATCGCCGTCCCGCATGCGGGGCGCGACTATCCGGCCTGCCTGCTCGGCCGCATGCGCCATCCGGCAGAAGCGGCACCGCGCCTCGAAGACCGCTACATCGACCTGGTGGCCCAGCGCGTCGCCAAGGCGACCGGAGCCAGCCTGCTGGTGGCCAATGCCCCGCGCGCCATGATCGATCTCAACCGCTCGCCTGACGATGTCGACTGGGAAATGGTGTCAGGACCGCGCTCGGCCATCGTACGGGCACGGTTCGCGGCAGGTCGGCGCTCGCGCAGCGGGCTGGGGCTGGTGCCGCGCCGCTTGCCCGGACTGGGTGAGCTTTGGCGACAGAAGCTGCGACCGGCTGAGCTTTCCGAACGGATCGAGCAGGTCCACACGCCCTACCATGCCACGCTGTCGCATATGCTGGAGGCCTTGCGTGATCGCTGGGGGGCCGCGCTGTTGCTGGACATGCATTCCATGCCGCCGCTTGGCCCCAAGACCGGGATTGGCGCGGCCGCAGACTTTGTCGTGGGAGACCGCTTCGGAGCTTCGTGCAGCGGCAGCCTGGTTACCGCCGCGCTGGATCATCTCGAAGTGCAGGGAAAGCTGGCAACGCACAACAGGCCCTACGCCGGCGGTTTCGTGCTGGACCGGCACGGTGCGCCTGCCCGCGGACTGTCTGCGATGCAGCTGGAAGTGTGCCGCGCGACCTACCTCGACTCGCACCTGCGCGAGCCGGGGGAGGGGCTGGATGCCGTGGCCGAGGTGGTCGCAGGGCTCGTCCGGCGACTGGCCGACGAAGTTGCCAGCGGTGCGCGCGGTTTTGCCCAGGCAGCCGAATAGGTCACTGTTCGCGCACTAAAAAACCGCCTCGTGCAAAAGAGCACGAGGCGGCCAAGGTTCAGGGAGGAGGCGCACATCAGTGCACCTATCCGATCAGGCCATGAGGGGAGCGCCGATCGGACAAATCCAAGATAGGCCCAATCGCGCACGTTTCAAGGTTATAAAGTATCATGCGGCGGACGACCCTTGCCGTCCACCGCATGAATCTGTCTTTTCAGCGCAGCAAGGCGCTGGTTATCAGGACTTCTTGGCCTTCGGCTTGTCAGCTGCCGGGGCTGCCGGAGCAGCGCCGTTGGCGGCTGCGATCGGGCCCTTGCCCTGCTCGACCTGGCGAGCGAAGACGGTGCGCATCAGGTCCAGCGAGAACAGGTGGGCGACGATCAGCGGCAGCAGGCCGTTCTCGTTCCACTTGCGCAGCTGGTCACCGCGCAGTTCGCGCAGCTTGTCCTGGTTGACCATCTGGAAGCCGCGATAGGTGAAGGGATCGTTCGGTGCGTCTGCGCGCTGGATGGCAACTTCCCCGTCCATCAGCAGGTCGTGGTCCTTCAGTTCCTTCATGAAGGCCTGGGTGCGGGCACCGGCCTGTTCGAACTTCTCGCAGAACTGCAGCAGGCCCTGCGTGTGTTCGGTCGGCTGCTTGTCATCGGTGAAGAGGGCAGCGCCGTCATCGAACTTGCCGACCAGGTCAGTCGTCGGGTCGAAGCACAGCGACAGGTTGTCCGAGTTCTTGTCCAGCTTGGCGAGGATGAACGGATAGCGACGGATATAGGCCGGGATGTAGGGCGTCGGCGCATCGACCGGCGTACCTTCGTCGTCGAAGAAGACGTTCACGCCTTCGTTGAGGCCCATCAGTGCCAAAGGCACGGCATTGTCACCAGCCGAGAACACGATCGGGTAGTTGCGCTGGGCAGCGGGGAACTCTTCCACCGTCAGCGGCACGGCGTGCTGATGGGCAACCCATGCCGCCTTGTCCACCGTGCGGGCGGTGTAGTCGCCATGCTCGTTGCTGTTGAGGGGGATGAGGTCCTTGTAGAACACGGGCAAATTGGCTTTAGGCGCGCTGGCCATCATACTCTCCGATCAATCTGGATTTCGGTATCCGGGTTATTCGAACCTTCCAGGCCCGGAACGGATACCGTCTAGTTCGCGCGCGGCCTTAAAGCGACTCGTCAGTGGTTTCAAGCGGGACAAGTTTGCCGGGGTTGAGCAAGCCCAGCGGGTCAAGCGCCTGTTTCACTTGCCGCATGATCGCCAGTTGCGCCGGATCGCCCAGTCGTCCCAGCTCGTCGCGCTTGAGCTGGCCGATGCCATGTTCGGCGCTGATCGAGCCGTGCCAGGCGGTAACCTCGTCGTGCACGAACTGGCTGATTGCCTTGCCCTGTCCCAGCTCCCATTCGCCCGGCACGGCATCCTTGGGGGCAAGGACGTGGAAGTGGACGTTGCCGTCGCCAAGGTGCCCGAAGGCCACGGCGCGGGTGCCGGGAAACTCGGCTTCGACCTTGGGTACGGTCGCCGCAACGAATTCCGCCATGGCCGGCACCGGCACGGAAATGTCGTGCTGCATGGCGGGGCCGATGGCACGTTCGGCGGGGGCAATCTCGTCGCGCAGGGCCCAGAACTCTTCCGCTTGCGTCTCGTTGGCGGCGATCGTGGCGTCGGCGACCAGTCCGGCCTCGAAGGCACTTTCCAGCAGGTTCTGGGCGAGGTCGGGCAGGCCATCGACAGCGGAGGCGTCGGCTGACAGTTCGATCAGGGCATTCCACGCATGACGCTCGGCCAGGGGGGCGCGGGCGCGGGGGCTGTGTGCCAGCACGGCTTCGAGCGAATGACGCGGCATGACTTCGAAGCCTTCCAGCGCATCGCCCGCAACCTTCTCTGCATGCAGCAGCAGCTTGCGCGCGTCGCGAATGTCACCAAGGCCCGCCCACAGCACGGCGCGGTCCGCCTGCGCGGGCAGCAGCCGTAGCGTAGCGGCGGTAACGATCCCCAGCGTGCCCTCGGAGCCGATCAGCAGCTGCTTGAGGTCGAAGCCACGGTTGTCCTTTTTCAGGGGCTGCAGGCTGTCGAACACCGTTCCGTCCGCCATGACCGCCTCGATCCCCAGCACCTGCGCGCGCATGGACCCGTGCCGCAGCACCTGCGTTCCGCCGGCATTGGTGGAAATCAGGCCGCCAATGGTTGCCGAGCCCTTGCCGCCCAGCGTCAGCGGGAAGCGCAGGTCCTTCGGTTCGACCGTTTCGTGCAGTGTCTGCAAGATCAGGCCCGCCTCGGCGGTGATCTGGCGCGCGTCGACATCGAAGGCGCGCACCTTGTCCATCCGCCGCAGCGACAGCACCACGGCCTCGCCGCTGTCGTCGGGCGTGGCGCCGCCCGACATGCCGGAGTTGCCGCCCTGCGGAACGATAGGCACCCCATGCTGCGCGCACAGCTTCACCAGTGAAGCCACCTCTGCCGTGTTCGCAGGGGAGGCGAGGCCAAGGGCCTTGCCGGTGAAACGGCCGCGCCAGTCGGTCAGCCAGGGGCTCACCAGATCGGCGTCGGTGGTGAAGCCGCGTTCGCCCAGCAGTTCGGCTGCGGCAGTCAGGAAAAGGCTCGTATCGCTCATGGCGCGCCTGATGCCAGCAGACCCGCGCGCTTGCAAAGGCCGAATGACAGGTTAAGCCACCATTCAAGGCCGCATGTTAGGGAGAGCCGCGACAAGATGACGCCCATGGATCGCAGCGCCATCATTCGAAAAGCCCCGGCATGAAACGCATAATAGCCTTGCTGACACTCCTCGCCCTGCTGGTGCCGCTGTTCGCGCTCCAGCTGCCGGCACCGGTGTCGGCGCAGGATGCACACAGCCGCAACGGGCCGCAGTCTGTCTTGCCGCTGGGTTTCGACCAGAACCCGGGTTCGCCTTTCGAGCTGCTCGATGATGCCCGCCGTCCTGCCACGCAGAACCAGGTGCGCATCGAACAGCGCGTGATCGTGCGCGTCTCGCCTGCTCCGCCGCGTGCCCGTACGCAGATGATGGCGGACCTTCCGCGCCGCCCTTTGCCGCGCAATTTCGAGGAAGAGGAATACGGCGACTGCATCGAGGTGGCGGAAATCGTCGGCATCCAGCCCACCAGTGATAACCGCCTGCTGTTCTTCACCAGCGGCAACACCGTGCTGGCCGCGACGCTGGGCGAATCCTGCGTCGCGCGGGCCTTCTATTCGGGCTTCTATGTCGAACGCAGCGAGGACGGGCGGCTCTGTGTGGCGCGAGACCAGTTGCAGTCGCGCGCCGGAGCCAGCTGCCAGGTAGCCGAATTTACCCGCCTGGTGGCGGTCGGCCAGTAACGCGCGTTTACCCGTAAATCTTGACCTAGGCCCCGCGCCTGCCTAGGGCGCGCAGCATTGTCGGCGCGATTTTCGTGCCTTCCTTATTTCCGGACCTGACGCATTGACCACTTTCGCCGATCTCGGCCTCTCACCTGAATTGCTCAAAGCCGTGGACGCGGCTGGCTATACCGAGCCGACTCCGATCCAGGCAGAAGCCATTCCGGCAGTGCTGATGATGAAGGACCTCATCGGCATCGCCCAGACCGGTACGGGCAAGACCGCTAGCTTCGTCCTGCCGATGATCGACGTGCTCGCCAGTGGCCGCCGCCGCGCGCTGATGCCGCGCTCGCTGATCCTCGAGCCGACCCGCGAACTGGCTGCCCAGGTGGCCGAGAACTTCGAGAAGTACGGCGTCAACCACGACCTGAAGATGGCGCTGCTGATCGGCGGCGTACAGATGGGTGACCAGGTCAAGGCGCTGAATGAGGGCGTCGACGTTCTGATCGCCACTCCGGGCCGCCTCATGGATCTGTTCGAACGTGGCAAGATCATGCTCAACGCTTGCGAACTGGTGGTGATCGACGAAGCGGACCGCATGCTCGACATGGGCTTTATCCCCGATATCGAGTTCATCTGCTCAAAGCTGCCCGAACAGCGTCAGACCATGCTGTTTTCCGCCACCATGCCGCCGCCCATTGCCAAGTTGGCCAAGCAGTTCCTCAACAATCCCAAGCGCATCGAAGTCAGTCGCGCGGCCTCGACCAACGAGAACATCACCGCCTTCAAGATCCCGGTAAAGACGCGCGAGAAGGGCGAGACGCTGCGCTGGCTGCTGCGCAACGACCTGGTCGAAACGGCGATTGTCTTCGCCAACCGCAAGACCACCGTGCGCGAGCTCAACAAGAGCCTGCAGAGCCACGGCTTCGCTTCGGGCGAGATCCACGGCGATATCGACCAGAACCAGCGCAACAAGGAATTGCAGCGCTTCAAGGACGGCGAGATCAACATCCTCGTCGCCAGCGACGTCGCCGCGCGCGGGCTCGACATCAAGGGCGTCAGCCACGTGTTCAACTTCGATACGCCGTGGCATCCGGACGACTACGTCCACCGCATCGGCCGCACGGGCCGCGCCGGGGCCAAGGGCCGCGCCTTCACGTTCGTCGCGCCCGAAGATGCCGAAGCGATCGACAACGTCGAGAAGCTGACCGGCGCCAAGGTACCCGTCTTCGGCAAGAAGGACGTCCGCGTCGAACTGCCCCAGGCCCAGCCCGAGCAGGAAAAGGCCAAGGCAGAGAAGCCCAAGGCTGAGAAGCCCAAGCGCGAAGAACCTGCCGAGGTCGAGCAGGACGAAAAGCCGCGGGAGAAGCCGAAGCGTTCGCGTGCGAAACGTGACGATGATCGTCAGGATGAGGGCAAGTCCGAGAACAGGCCCGAGAACAAGCCGCGCCGCGAAAAGAGCGAACCGCGCGATGAAAAGCCGCGCCAGAACCGTCGCCGCAACGAGGACGACGAACCGGTTCCCGCTGGCGAGTGGAACGGCCCCAAGCCGGGCTTCCTCGGCGTCGGCTTCGATTGAGCCCCGCAACGGCTGGACCTGTCGAAACAGCCCGCTAGGTCAGGGCTATGCCCTGCGGATCCTCACGTGAACCCGATTGAGTGGATATTCGCGGCGAAAGTCGCGCGATCCTGCTGACCAAGCGGGAGCGTTCCATGACGGCCGTGAACGATGAAGGGATCGCGACGGTAGCGGACCGGGTCGCGGAGACGGCCCGCGAAACGCTGCTGCAGGTGCCGGTTCCTCAGGCGCCAAGTCAGGGCGCAGACTTGCCATGGCAACGCTTCGTCCCGCAATGAGCTCATATTAACCCTCTCTGCCTATTCGGGCTATTCGAGACTGGAACCGTTCTGCTGAACACCGGTTAGGCCATTCAATCAGGCTGTGTAGGGCGCATTTGCTACTGTGGCAGTGGCGGCCTCCCGGCGGAAGGTACGGATGCCTGATTACCGGTCGGCTAACCGATGGTCGGCGGAAGAGAGAGTTTGAAGGAGTAACATACATGCGTATCATTTCGAGCAAACCGATTGCTTTGGGCCTGTTTGCCGCGCTCGCCGTGCCTGCGACGACCAGCCTTTCCGCGCAGGAAGTGGAACCCACTGCGGCTTCCTCTGACATCAACGTATACGGCGAAGTGCCGTCCGACCTTTCGGGCATGATGGCCGGCCCGGACATCGAAGGGATGATCTCCCAGCGCCGCGGCAACACCCTGATGGTGACCGCGGCCGACGGCACCACCAGTGAGGTGCGACTGTCTTCGGCAACCGACATCAAGGCCCGTGGCGGCTTCCTCGGCCTCGGTCGCAGCGAACGCGGCGCCGATGCGCTGATGAACGGCCTGCCGGTTTCGGTGCAGACCGTACAGTGGGGCAGCAGCCTGGTGGCGAGCGAAGTCCGCTTCTCGAACGAGGACCAGGAAGTGGCAGCCATGATCCATGGCGGCACCAACCAGCGCTTCGTCTCGGCCGAGACCGCGATCGAAGAAAATGCCGCTGCTACCGAGGCCCTGCGCGGCCGCGTGGCAGACATCGACAACTACATCATCCGCGCCTCGACCAACGTCTACTTCGACACCGGGCGCCACACCGTCTCTGCGCGTGATCGTGCCGAGCTGTGCCGCATTGCCGAAGAGGCCGAGAACACCGACAACGCGCTGTTGCTGGTGGTCGGCTACACCGACGACGTGGGTGACTACGACTACAACCAGGAACTGAGCGAACGCCGTGCCGGCCGCGTGGTCAACGTGTTGCAGCAGGATTGCGGCTGGGCTCCCTGGCGGATGCTGACCCCGACGGGCATGGCCGAGGCCGACCCGACGGCAGACAACACCACCGAAGCGGGCCGCGCGCAAAACCGCCGCGTGGCGGTGAACATCCTCGTCAGCAAGGCTGTCGACGGACTGGGCGGCTAAACGCCGGATTCTTCGCAACAAGGGCGCGGGGCGGGTCTGCTGACCTGTCCCGCGTTTTTGTTTGCGTTTCAGGCGGCGAGGATCTGGGCGGCAACCTGCTCGACCGACCCGGTGACCAGCAGCGGGCTGCTGCCCACCATGCCCACCAGTGTCTGCCCGTTCTCGCCGTTACGCAGCCAGGCGATATTGCTGGCGACGACGAGATAGTTCCCGCCGCGCGAATCGAGACTGATGAATTTCATGTGGAGTGTCTCCTGACGGGGAGAGCACTAGGCGCTTGGTGTCTGGATCGGGTTAACGGCGCGGAAGTTGCCCGAGTTGCAGATGTTGCAAGTTGAAGAGGTACATGCTGGCGGCGGATCAATTTCCATGGGGCACGCGCCAGAACGCGAAAGCCCCGCGCGGTGGCGGGGCTTCGAGGGATTGGGGATACGACGGTGTGAAAGAGCGAGTGGGGCGATGGCAAAGGGGTGAGGGTGTAGGAAAGTGATTTTCTCACCAACCCCAGCCAATCGTCACCCGGGTCACGACCGGGGTTACGATTGTGCGAAGGAGAAGATGGAATGTCCGCTATTGGGTGGGAAGCAGACATCCATAGCTTCGTTATCTGTGCATTGTAGTACCTGCCCAGTTGCGCTGGACGAACCTAGGGTCTTAGCCATTTACTATGGTTTCAAAATTGCTTGAAGATTGGCCTCTGCTCTTAGTTGTTATCGCTTTTTCAATCGGGGCGGTCGCAATGCTTGTCTACACCATAAATGACTTCATTCAGGCTCGACGAGAGCTCGCGGTTTTTCGCTGGAGATCGGCGCGCCTAAAAACTTTGGAGTGGATTGATAACCTATTAGGCAGACCCCAAAAGCTAACCTATCGACCGAGCCATGAAGATGAGGAACGGTCCTAACCTCCCGATTGGAATCGGGTCGTGAGCGGCTAGTCCGCTCCTGGCAAAGCGCCAGCTCGGCAAATCAGTCTCCAATTGGGCAATCAGCCGTAAATTCTTATGAAGAAGGAAGGCTGGCTGCATATGCTCCGAATATTCCGACAGTGAGGATAACGTAGCCGATTGCTATGACCGAGGCTCGATGAGGTTTGCGCCGGACCCTGATGTCGTAAGCCAGTGGCAAGACAATGATGGCCAACAAGAAGGCGAGCATCGTTACCGGCAGGGGCAAATCCGCTACTTCAATCACTCTTCCGACCGCAGGGCCTGTCAATGCAATCGAGGCGACTAGCATTAACCGCTTGTGGTCCTCGAAACGGTGACGTTTGGCCGCGATGATTGCGGTCGCATAGAGGGGAACGAATTGCAGAAAGTTGATTGCGTTACCCACGAACACAATCATCCTGCCGGTCTCTTGGCCCAATTGCCAAGAAAGGTGAATACCAAGCGGGACCATCACCAGAACCAGCAGCAATGAAGCCATGCCGAACGTCCGGTGGCGTTGCAGCTTACCCGTCATCGCGAGGCGTGTTTGGGACGCAAACAAGACCAACCACGCCAGCATCACGATGCCATGCACGATGACAATCGGTGTGTAGCGAACCAGCCGTTCGGGATTGAATGTGGCTTTTAAACTGAAAGCCAGAATGGAAAACACGAGCAAGCCGACAGCAATTGCGAACAGCGTCCCGTCGCCAGCACGAACCGATGGCTCGCGTGAGTTACTCGCAACTATGGCTTTGGCCCCCATGCCTCATCCATAACTGGAGCGCCTCGATTTGGCAAAAGACGTGCTACGTCCGCAACCGGGTCGCAAGCAGACCTACTCGCACTCCATCAAGCCAAACTCACAAAACTGTCGATCACCTTCTTCGAACCCGCCTTGTCGAACTCGATCTCCAGCTTGTTGCCTTCCTGCCCGACAACCTCGCCATAGCCGAACTTCTCGTGGAACACGCGGTCGCCCATGCCGATGTCGCTGCGCGGCTTGGCGGCGAAGCTGGCGGCGCTGCGGGAGTTCTCGCGGACGCGGGCAGGCTTGGTTTCGTAACCGGTGGCGAGCGCGCGTTGCCAGCCGGGGCCGCGTTGCTGCGAGCGGTCCGGACGGCTTTGCGAGACATGGGCGAAGGGGTCTTCGCTCTCGCTCCAGTTGGCTTGCCATAGCGACTTGCCGCCGCTCATCGTGGTCTCGACCTCGATGTGCTCGTCGGGCAGTTCCTCGATGAAGCGCGAGGGGATGGAGCTGGTCCATTGGCCGTAGATGCGACGGTTGGCCGCGTGCAGGATGGTGCATTTGCGCCGCGCACGGGTAATCGCGACATAGGCGAGGCGGCGTTCCTCTTCGAGGCTGGCGAGCCCGCCTTCGTCGAGCGAGCGCTGTGACGGGAACACGCCTTCCTCCCAACCGGGCAGGAAGACATGGTCGAATTCCAGCCCCTTGGCCGCGTGCATGGTCATGATGGTGAGCTTTTCTTCACCGTCGTTGGCGTCGTTATCCATCACCAGGCTGACATGTTCCATGAAGTCGACGAGGGTCTCGTACTCCTCCATGGCGCGGGCCAGTTCGACGAGGTTATCCGCGCGGCCTGCGCCTTCGGCAGAGCGGTCTGCCTTGAGCATGGCATCGTAACCGCTTTCCTCCAGCACGGCGCGCATCAGGTCCGCCGGGGTCACCGCCTCGGCCATCTCGCGCCAGCGCAGGAAGTCGCCCATCAGTGCGGCGATGGTGCCGCGGGCCCGCGGCGGTAGCTCGTCGCTGTCGGCCAGTTCCAGCGCGGCGGCGGCGAGCGGCTGTTGGGTGGCGCGCGCGTGCTGATGCATCTTCTCCAGCGTCTTGGCACCGAGCCCGCGCTTGGGCTGGTTGTAGATGCGCTCGAAAGCGAGATCGTCGGCGGGCTGGGCGATCACCCGCAGGTAGGCCAGGGCATCGCGCACTTCGGCGCGTTCGTAGAAGCGGAAGCCACCGATAATGCGGTAGGACAGGCCGATCTGGATGAAGCGGTCTTCCAGCTCGCGCGTCTGGTATTGTGCGCGCACGAGGATGGCGACCTGTTCGAGGCTGAGCCCCTCGCTTTCGAGCCGCTCGATCTCCTCGCCCACGCGGCGAGCTTCCTCGGGCGCATCCCAGACACCGACCACGCGCACTTTCTCGCCCTGCGGCAGTTCGGTCCACAGCGTCTTGCCCAGCCGCTGGCTGTTGCTTTCGATCAGTCCTGACGCCGCTGCGAGGATCTGCGGTGTCGAACGATAGTTCTGCTCCAGCCGCACGACCTTGGCCTTGGGAAAGTCCTTGTCGAAGCGCAGGATGTTGGCGACTTCCGCCCCGCGCCACGAGTAGATCGACTGGTCGTCATCCCCCACCACGCAGATGTTCTTGCGCTCCTGCGCCAGCAGCCGCAGCCACAGGTACTGCACGGCGTTGGTGTCCTGGTATTCGTCGACCAGCACGTACTTGAAGCGCTTCTGGTAGCTTTCCAGCACGTCGCGGTGCTGCCGGAAAATGTTGAGCACGTGCAGCAGCAGGTCGCCGAAATCGCAGGCGTTGAGGCTCTTCAGTCGTTCCTGGTAGAGGCGGTACATCTCCTGCCCCTTGCCGTTCGCGTAGCTTTCGTTGTCGACCGCGGTGAGGTCTGCGGGATTGAGCCCGCGGTTCTTCCAGCTGTCGATCAGCCCGGCCAGCTGGCGCGGCGGCCAGCGCTTCTCGTCGAGGTCCGCCTCGCGGATCAGCGTCTTGAGCAGGCGCAGCTGGTCATCGGTGTCGATGATGGTGAAATTGCTCTCCAGCCCCACCAGTTCGGCATGACGGCGCAGCATCTTGGCGCAGATGGAATGGAAGGTGCCGAGCCACGGCATCCCTTCCAGCGCACCGTTGGTCAACTTGGAAACGCGTTCGCGCATCTCGCGCGCGGCCTTGTTGGTGAAGGTAACGCAGAGGATCTCGCTCGGCCAGGCCATCCGCTCGCGCACGATATGGGCGAGGCGGTGGGTGAGGGCGGCGGTCTTGCCCGTTCCGGCGCCGGCCAGCATCAGCACCGGCCCTTCGGTGGTCAGCACCGCCTCGCGCTGCGGCGCGTTGAGGTGGGCGAGCCATTCGGGGGTCGCTGCCGCAGGCAGGGAATCGCTGGTTTCGGGGGTGTCGGTCACCCGTGAACAACTAGGGAACGCAGGCGCGCCGTGCAAGGCCTGCGACGAGGCGTGGAACCCGGGAATCTCGGAACACGGGGACTGTGCACCCCGTTATTAAGGCAACACATCGCAATCCCGAAACAGTGGAGAAGCAATGATGAAAAACCTTATCCTCGCCACCGCCAGCGCCTTGTCACTGGCAGCCGTTCCCGCCGCCGCAGAGGCACAGCAACGTGAAGCGCCCGAAGATGCGCCGGCGTTCTATTCCGCCGCGCACGAAGAGCTGCTGCGCGAAATGAGCCCGGATTTCCGGATTCACTTCGACACGCTGGATGAAGACCAGCAGGCGCTCTATTTCGGCTGGAATGACGCCCTGCGCGGCTACTATCACACGCTGAACGACGAACAGCGCCACGCCTGGTGGTATCTGAATGACGAGCAGCGCATCCAGCTGTACCAGGTTCAGGGCGAAGCCGCTCGTGACGCCGCCTGGGACTCCGTCATCGCGCAGGTCGGCACGCTGGAGGCACAGCAAGCGGCTGCGCCCGAGCGCGATACCAGCATGACCTTCGTCAGCAACGCCGTGGTGCAGGACATCCCGATGCCCGCACATCCGGATGAATACCCGGTCTGCGAGGGCGACAATGACGACCATTGCATCAATGCCTGGGCTGCCGGGCAGCGTGGTCCGGGTGTTGACCGCCCGCTCGACTACTGGCCGGGACGTCCGGCAAGCGAAATGCAGTCCGGCGGATAACCCGACCAAGCGATGATCCGAGAGAGGCCGTCCCGCCACGGGGCGGCCTTTCCATATCTGCGCTCGCGGCATATGCTGCTGCCTGTCGCCACCACGGAGAAATGCCGCCATGAAGCGCCTTGCCGCTCTTGCTCTTGCCCTGCTTGCGGCGCCTGCCTTGTCTCAGCCGCAGGACGGGCCGCAGGCGCAGGCCGAAGACGAGGATACCATCGCCGTGGTGCTCAAGCGTGACGAGGATGGCCGGGCAACGCGCATCCGGGTGGGCGAGTTAGAATACGATATCTGCCAGGAAGGCCGTCAGGACAACTGCATCAACCCGCGCGAGGCGGGGCTGGATTTCGGCGGGGTGCCGATCGACTACTGGCCGGGCCAGCCTGCCAGCGAGATCGAGGAAGGCCTGCCGCCCGAACGCCCTGCAGACGAACCCGACGAGGGTTGAACTAGGCCTGCGGCATCCTCGCCAGCACCAGCTTGGCCGGGCCGGTCTTGCGCTCGGTTTCGATCTCCAGCGCCTTGAGGTGCACGTCGTCCTTGGCGCCCACTTCCAGCGCCACCCAGGTCGCCGGACCGATCCAGCCGAGTCGCGCCAGCCGGTCGATGGCAACCGCACCGGCATTGCTGCCATAGGGCGGATCGAGCAGGATCAGGTCTTTCGGAGCCTTGGCGGCGGTCAGCGACATTACCGAACCCGCCACGACATCGCACTGCTGCTGCGCGCGCAGGGAGGCGATGTTCTGCCGCAGGCAGCGGATCGCGGCGGCGTCCTCTTCGACGAACAGGCAACTGGCAGCACCGCGCGACAGGGCCTCCAGACCCAGCGCGCCGGACCCGGCGAACATGTCGGCCACGTTCAATCCTTCGAAGTCACCGAGGCGGCTCACCAGCATGGAGAACAGCGTCTCACGCGTGCGGTCTGCCGTGGGGCGCGTGGCATCGCCCGCAGGTGCGCGCAGTTGGCGGCGTTTCCATTCCCCGGCGATGATCCTCATTTACGCGGGTCTTTCAGCGAGGAGCGGAAGCGTTCGATATCTTCCTTGCGGATTTCCTCAGCCGCGCCGCGTGGCAGGTCTGCCAGGTGGAACGGGCCGTAGGCGGTGCGGATCAGGCGGCTGACCTCCAGCCCGAAGTGTTCCAGCACGCGGCGCACTTCGCGGTTCTTGCCTTCGGTCAGCGTCAGCTCGATCCACTTGTTGGCCCCGGCGCTGCGCTCGAGGTTGGCGTCGATGCGGTCGTACCGCATGCCCTCGATTTCCACGCCTTCGATCAGCGTTTCGAGCTGCTCCTGGGTAATGTCGCCAAAGGTGCGCGCGCGGTAGGTGCGCGGGATTTCGGAGGAGGGCAGCTCCATCTGCCGCTTGAACTCGCCATCGTTGGTCATCAGCAGCAGACCTTCGGTATTCATGTCGAGCCGCCCGACCGGCATCAGCCGCGGGGTATCCTTGGGCAGCGCATTGCGCAGCGCGTCGTAAATCGTCGGACGACCGGAGAAGTCGCGCTCGGCCGTCAACTGGCCGGTGGGCTTGTGGAAGGCGAACAACCGCGTGCGTTCGGGCTTGGATACCGGCTTGCCGTCCACCGTCACGCCCTTGAGCGATGTCAGGAAGGTGGCCGGTGTGGTCACCAGCTCGTCACCGATCTTGATGCGCTTGTCGGCAATCATCCGCTCGATCTCCCGGCGGCTGGCGACGCCTGCACGGGCGAGCAATTTGGCAATGCGGTCGCCTTCAGGGCGCGGTTCGTTCGACATGGCCGCCGCCATAGGCGTGTAAAGCCCGTTCATCCAGCCTTCCAATGCCATGGATTACAGCTAGACGGAGATCAGGGGCACAGGAGCGGAGATTACCTGCATGGCTGACGCCGTCGCCGAAACCAAGAAATCGAAGCCCGGTTGGGGCACGCTGCTGCGATCACTGCGCAATCCCAAGAGTGGCTACATGGCGCTGTTCGGCTTCGCCAGCGGCCTGCCGTTCGCACTGTTCCTCGGCACGCTCTACGCCTGGCTGTCCGAAGCCGAGGTCGAGCTGGAGACCATGGGCGTCTTCTCGCTGATCGGCCTCGCCTATGCCTTCCAGTTCCTGTGGTCGCCGCTGATCGACAAGGTTTCCATCCCCGGTTTCAGCAAGCTGGGGCGGCGCAAGCAGTGGATCGTGCCCTCGCAGATCCTGCTGGGCGTGATCCTGATCGCGCTCAGCCTGTCGAACCCCACCAACGAGGCGATCGGCTGGTTCAGCCTGCTGGCGGGCATCGGCGCGCTGGCCAGCGCCACGCAGGACATCGCCATCAACGCCTGGCGCATCGACGTGGCGGACGAGGAGGCGACGCTCGATATCCTCTCCACCGTTTACCAGATGGGCTACCGGCTTGCCGCCCTGGTGGGCGGCGCGCTGGGCCTGATCATCGCCGCGCGTATCGGCTGGCCGCAGACCTACCTGATGATGGGCGCGATCCTGCTCGTGATCGGCATTGCGGGACTGTTCGCGCCGGACAGCAAGGCGGGCGAGAACGCCGACGGCACCATCACCGACGAGCTGCTCGTCAGCCTGAGCAAGAAGGGCGAATTGCAGCCGGCCGTGCGCACCCGGGCACTGGCGGCGGTCGGCCTGCTGTGGGCCGTGGCCATCGGCACCGTGCTCACCTTCATGTACATGTCGCTGGCCTATGCGCCGGAGGACCGGCCCAACCCGACCGATTTTACCGTCACCTACGGCCCGTGGATCATCGTCGCGACGGTGGTGATCCCGGCCTTCATCGCCGGCTGGCTCGCCTCGCAGAAGGCCAAGGGCGAGAACGTGCTCACCGAAGACCTGCCGGTGAAGGTGGCCGTCTCGCCGCTCGATCACCTCTACCGCGCGCTCGTCATGCCGCTGGTGGAATTCGTCGGCCGCATGGGCTGGTCGCTGGTGCTGATCCTGTCGCTGGTGCTGACCTATCGCATCTGCGACGCCATCTGGGGCACCTTCGCCTATCCGTTCTACCTTGGCGAACTGGAGTACACCAACGACGAGGTGGCCTTCGCCTCCAAGTTCTTCGGCGTCGGCGCGATCATCGCCGGACTCGCCTTCGGCGGCTACCTGATCACCAAGTTCGGACGCATGGCGACACTCACCCTCGGTGCGCTGATCGCCGCGCTGACCAACCTTCTCTATGCCGACATGGCGGTGGGCGGGGCCAACATGCAGGCCGCCAGCGATGCCATCGGCTTCTCCTGGTTCATCAGCACCATCGCGCCCTTCGGCTCCGATGCCCTGCCGCGGCTGACCTTCACCATCATGTGGGAAAACCTCGCCATCGGCATCGCCGGGGCGGCCTATGTCGCCTGGCTCAGTTCGATCGTGTCGAAGAAGTATTCCGCCGTGCAGTACGCCCTGCTGTCATCGCTCACCCTGCTGGTGGGCACGCTGGGGCGCGGCGCGCTGGGCGAGATGATCGAGGATCGCGGCTATTTCGACGTCTTCATCCTGACGACGCTGATCGGCGGCGTGGCCGTGGTGCTCTGCGTGTTCGAATGGATTCGCGTGACCCGCAAGGGCGCGAACTCGGGCGTCGTCGCGCCGGACCCGCAGGCGGTACCGGCAGAATAGCCTAGTCGGGATACTCGCGGTTCGCCGCGAGAACCTTGCCCGCAAGGTAGAGCGAGCCTGCCAGCAGCACGGTGCCGCCATCGCGCTTCGGCAAGCTCTCAAGCCCCACCATCAGGCTGTCAGCCGTAGAGACTTCTCCCACGCCGGCCTCGCGCGCCATGTCGGCCAGCTGGTCCAGCGGCACGTGGTCGTTGCCCGCGATGGGCACGGCAGTAACGCTGGCGAGGTGCGGCGCAATGATCGCGAGGAAGCGGCGCGCGTCCTTGGCGGCCATCATCCCGACAAGTGCATCGACCGGCTGTTCGACGCCTTCAAGGTAACGCGCCAACGCATTGGCAGCATCGGGATTGTGACCGCCGTCGAGCAGGAACTGCCGCTGCGGTGCGAATTTGGTGACGGGGCCATCAGCCAGTACCTGCAGGCGCGCGGGCCAGTGGGCCGAGCGGATGCCTGCGGCCATGGCCTCTTCGGATACCGGAACCACCTGCTGGTGGCGCAGCATGGCCACGGCCAGTGCGGCATTGTCCGCTTGGTGCGCGCCGGGCATTGTGGGCAAGGGCAGGTCCAGCCGCCCGAACTCGTCGCGATAGGCGATGCCGCCAGCCGTAGTGTCAGCCCGCCAGCGCTTGCCGCGCATGTGCAGCGGGGCACCGGCGAGGGCGGCGATCTTCTCGATCTGGGCCTCGACCGCGGGCGGATAGTCCTGCGTCACCAGCGGCGACAGCGCGCGGGCGATACCGGCTTTCTCGAAAGCGATGCGCACCAGTGGATCTGCCTTGGGATCGGGTGCCAGCGGGTCTTCGTTGAGCAGGAAGGCGTCGTGATCGACACCCAGCGAGGCGATGCCGCAGGCGGCGGGGCGTACCATGACATTGGTCGCATCGAAGCGGCCGCCGAGGCCAACCTCGATCACGCAGGCATCCGCCGATTCGCGCGCGAAGGCGAGGAAGGTGGCCGCCGTGGTGACTTCGAAGAAGCTGGGGGAGAGGTCTTCCGCCGTGTCCAGCACTTCGGCCAGCAGGCTGGCCAGCATGTCGTCGCTGATCAGCTCGCCGCTGACGCGGATACGCTCGTTGTAGCGCACCAGGTGCGGCTTGGTGGCGACGTGCAGGGTCAGGCCCTGCGCCTCCAGCATGGCGCGCAGGAAGGCGCAGGTTGAGCCCTTGCCGTTGGTGCCCGCGACGTGGAACACCGGCGGCAGGCTGCGCTCGGGGTTGCCGAGGCGCGCCAGCAGCTGGTGGATCACCTCCAGCCCGATACGCCCTTGCGGCAGCGACAGGGCACCCAGCCGGTCCAGCTGGCGCTGGACCGCCTCGTTGTCTGAAATCGCGAAGTCCTTCATCGCGGGGAGGGGCTGCTCAGGCCGCCTTGGCGGGAGTGAGGTAGTCGAGCAGCTGGGCCAGCGTCGAGCGCAGGTCCTTGCGGTGCACCACCATGTCCACCATGCCGTGCTTGTGCAGGTATTCCGCCCGCTGGAAGCCTTCGGGAAGCTTTTCGCGAATGGTTTCCTGGATCACCCGCTGGCCGGCGAAGCCGATCAGGGCACCAGGTTCGGCGATGTGGATGTCGCCCAGCATGGCATAGCTGGCGGTAACGCCGCCGGTAGTCGGGTCCGCCAGCACGACGATGTAGGGCAGGCCGGCCTCCTTCAGGCGGCGCGTCATCACCGTGGCGCGCGGCATCTGCATCAGGCTGAGGATGCCTTCCTGCATGCGCGCACCGCCAGCAGCGGTAACGCAGATGAAGGCGCAGTTCTCGTCCAGCGCGCGCTGGGCAGCGGCGCAGAAGGCATCGCCGACGGCCATGCCCATGGAGCCGCCCATGAAGGTGAAGTCCTGCACGCCGACAACCGCGCGCCTGCCCTCGATCGCGCCGACGGCAGCGGTAAAGGCATCGTTGTGCGGATTGCTGGCGCGAGCGGCCTTCAGCCGGTCGGCATAGCGCTTGCTGTCCTTGAACTTCAGCGGGTCCTCGGTGACCTCGGGCGCGGGCAGCAGTTCGAAAGTGCCATCGTCGAGGATCTGGTCCAGCCGCGCGTCGGCACCGATGCGGCCATGATGGTCGCAGCGGGGGCAAACCGACATGTTCTGCTCGAACTCGGTGCGGAACACCATCTCCTGACACCGGGAACACTTGATCCACAGGTTGTCGGGCGTTTCGCGCTTGTTGACGAACGGCAAGCGCTCTCGGACACGGGTAAGCCAGCTCATGGGCAGCGCCTATCGGGCAGAATGGACGGCATTGGCAAGCCTTTCGGTAAGCTCGCGCAGGTGCTGCGGTGCGTCCTCGCCGTGCTGCTTGACCAGGTCGACCAGTGCCGAACCCACCACCACACCGTCAGCAACGCGCGCGATTTCAGTGGCTTGTTCGGGAGTCCTCACGCCGAATCCCACCGCTATGGGAATGTCGGTGTGCGACTTTATGCGGCGAACATTGTCCTCGATCGATTCGATGGCTGCCTGCTGCATTCCGGTGATCCCGGCCACCGCGACGTAGTAGAGGAAGCCGGACGAGCCATCGAGCACCATGGGCAGCCGCCGGTCGTCGGTGGTGGGGGTGGCGAGGCGGATCAGCGACATGCCCTTGGCGCGCAGGGCGGGGCCGAGGTCAATGTCCTCTTCGGGCGCGAGGTCGACGCAGATCACGCCGTCCACGCCAGCCGCCTTGGCCGCATCGGCAAACCATTCGGGGCCGCGCCGCACCATGGGGTTGGCATAACCCATCAGGATCAGCGGCACGTCGGGATGTCGCGCGCGAAACTCGCTGGCGAGACGCAGGACCTCTGCGGTTGTGGTGCCCGCAGAGAGCGAGCGGATGTTGGCTTCCTGGATGGCGGGGCCATCGGCCATCGGATCGGTGAAGGGCATGCCCAGCTCGATCACGTCCGCGCCGCCTGCGACGAGGGCATCGAGATTGGCCGCCGTGTCACCGTCGCCCGCCGTGATGAAGCAGACGAGCGCGGGATGAGGCTTGGCAAAGGTGGTGGCGAGGCGGGTCACTCAGGCTTCCCAGTCGGTTTGCGCATACCCCGCAACATCGCTGCGAAGAGCAAGATCATCAGTAGGTTTGCAATCAAGAAGCCGGGATCGGCGACCGACTCGGCAAAGGCCCAAGGACGAGGCCGCTGTTCGCGACCGAATGTGGCCAAGAGATAAGATATCCATCCCATCAGGATGTTGCCGCCAAACCAGATTGCTGCTGCTTCAAGATAACAGCGTGCGAGACTTTCCTTTTGGAACGTCACATCTCCACTCCCAGCGCTTCCGCCACGGTGAAGATGTCCTTGTCGCCGCGGCCGCAGAGATTCATCACGATAGTCTCGCCCTTGCCCATGGTCGGGGCGACCTTGGTGACGGCGGCCAGTGCGTGGCTGGGCTCCAGCGCGGGGATGATGCCCTCGGTGCGGCAGAGCAGCTGGAAGGCTTCCAGCGCCTCGTCATCGGTGACCGAGGTATATTCGACGCGGCCGGTTTCCTTCAGCCAGGCGTGCTCCGGTCCGATGCCGGGATAGTCGAGACCCGCCGAGATCGAGTGCGCCTCGGCAATCTGGCCGTCCTCGTCCTGCAGCAGGTAGGTCTTGT
Source organism: Aurantiacibacter gilvus (assembly GCF_038289935.1). Lineage (NCBI taxonomy): Bacteria > Pseudomonadati > Pseudomonadota > Alphaproteobacteria > Sphingomonadales > Erythrobacteraceae > Aurantiacibacter > Aurantiacibacter gilvus. The sequence continues at coordinate 1,586,393 of NZ_JBBYHV010000001.1, read as the reverse complement.
TGCCGTGGAGAATGCCGGGGAAGCCGCCTGCAAGGCTGGCCGCATGCTGCTTGTCGAGCCCGTGACCCGCCGCTTCGACGCCGAGCATCTTCACGTCGGGATCGTCGAGGAAGGGGTGGAACAGGCCGATGGCGTTGGAGCCGCCGCCGATGGCGGCGATCAGCAGGTCGGGCAGCTTCCCGGTGCGCTTCAGCATCTGTTCGCGCGTCTCGCGGCCGATCACGCTCTGGAAGTCGCGCACCAGCTCCGGATAGGGGTGCGGACCCGCTGCCGTGCCGATGATGTAGAAGGTGTCGTGGACGTTCGCGACCCAGTGGCGCAGCGCCTCGTTCATGGCGTCCTTCAGCGTCGCCGCGCCGGACGTCACCGGCACCACTTCGGCCCCCAGCAGCTTCATGCGGAACACGTTGGGTGCCTGCCGCTCGACGTCGGTCTTGCCCATGAAAATGGTGCAGGGCAGGCCGAAGCGCGCGCAGACCGTCGCCGTGGCCACGCCGTGCTGGCCCGCGCCGGTTTCGGCGATGATGCGAGTCTTGCCCATGCGCATGGCGAGCAGAATCTGCCCCACGCAATTGTTGATCTTGTGCGCGCCCGTGTGATTGAGCTCGTCGCGTTTGAACCACACCTGCGCGCCGCCCAGTTCTTCCGTAAGGCGGGGCGCGAAATAGAGCGGGCTGGGACGGCCGACGTAATGCTCCAGCAGGTCCTCGAATTCTTCCTTGAACGCCGGGTCCGCCTTGGCGGCAGTGTACTCGCGCTCGAGGTCGAGGATCAGCGGCATCAGCGTCTCGGCAACGTAACGTCCGCCAAACTGGCCAAAGTGCCCGCGCTCGTCGGGCTGGTTCATGAAGCTATTGGGCTTGTTCTCGGTCATCGCTCGCGCCGATTGGCAGAGGCGAGGCAGGCTGTCCAGCGGCTGCGCGCCCAAGTCCCGAAAGGCCGTATCGTCGTTAGTCGGATTTCATCGACATTTGGCCGAGTGGTTCATTTGCACGAAAGGCCTGCCAAACCATCTGCGCGGCAGGAGGCCATCGGGCATGGGGCCCGGGCTCCTGGAGAACATAAACGAATGAATACCCGCAGGATTACGTTGACGGCCCTGGCCGTTGCAACCGGTCTGATCGCCATCCCGGCAGCCGCGCAGGACGCGCCCGGTACGGCCCGCGTCGAAGCGCGTGGCGGTATCGCCTGGGCTTCCGGCTACGAAGAAGCTGTCGCCGGTGTGGCGGCAGGCTACGATTTCGACCTTGGCGACGGCATTTTCATCGGCGTCGAAGGTTCGGCGGACAAGGTGCTGGCTGACGGTGCCGATGTGGTCTGGGGCGTGGGTGGCCGCGTGGGTACCCGCGTGGGCGACGCTGGCCGTCTCTATGCCGCTGGCGGCTATGCCTTCGGCGAAGGCGAAGACGTGCCCTACCTCGGCGCCGGCTACAGCCACAACCTGAACGAAAGCATCTACCTGACGGCAGAATACCGCCACTTCTTCAGCGATTTCGTTGACGTGAACGCGGCAACTGTGGGCGTCGGCTTCAACTTCTGATCCCGACCATCGCGCAAGAAGAAAGGGCGGCCCCGAGGGGTCGCCCTTTTTCTTGTGTCAGGCCGCCGCCTTGCGCGCAGCCAGGGCTGCCTCGCAGAAGGCACGGATCTTGCCGATGTCCTTCACGCCCGGCTCGCTTTCGAGGCCGGACGAGGCATCGACCAGCGGCGCGCCGGTATAGCGGATGGCGTCCGCGACATTGTGCGGACCGAGTCCGCCAGCCAGTCCCCAGGGCATGACGTGGCGATGGTTGAGCAGCAACCGCCAGTCGAGCGCGAGGCCATTGCCACCGGGCAGGGCGCCCGCCGCCGCATCATACAGCAGCCGGTGCGCGGCATCCTTGAACTTCTCCGCCCGTTCCAGCGCGGCGCGATCCTTGATGCCGACAGCCTTCCACACTTCCAGCTTGGAATTGTCCTTGATCAGGCTCAGCCATTCCGGCGTTTCCTTGCCGTGCAGCTGCAGCACGTCGGGCTGCACTTCCTGCAGCGCCTCTGCCGTGGGCTTGGGCTCCATGTTCACCGTCAGCAGCACCGCCTTCACGCTGTCGGGAATGCGCGCGCGGAGCTTTGCCGCATCGGCAATCGAGAGGTGGCGCGGCGACTTCTCGAAATGCACGAGGCCGATGTGAGTCGCGCCGGCTTCTACAGCGGCATCGATGGTTTCCTCGGTGGTGAGTCCGCAAATCTTGATGAGTTGGTCAGCCATGTCCGTCCGGATAGGTGATTCGACAGCCGAACGAAAGTGGGGCAATCTGGTTTAACAAATTGCTTTGGGGGAACGGGCAGATGCGGAAAATCCTTGCAGTAACGGCTGTCGCTCTGCTGGCAGCCTGCAACCCGATGGAACAGATGGACGGCGCGGAGACGCTGATCGAGGAATTCCACGCCGACTTCAACGAAAGCGACTTCAACGCGATCTGGAACGGCGCATCGCAGGAATTCCGCGAATCGCTGACAAGGGCCGAATTCGACGACTTCATGTCGCGCATGCGCACCAGCGTCGGCGAGTACCAGGACGGCAGCCAGGTGGGCTTCAACATCAACACCAACAACGGCACGACGCTGACCGAGATCACGCTCGATACGACCTACGAGAACGGAACGGCCGACGAGGTATTCACCTTCATCGGCACCGGCGACGACATGGCGCTGCTCAACTGGAACATTGATTCCACGGCACCCTGGGCTGAACCTGAAGTGGCGGAACCGGCTCCCGGAACGGCGGGCGAAAAGCCCGGCGTCTGATGCTTACAGCGTTGCCTCGATGTCGCGGGCGGCCTGCAACGGGTCTTCGGCGCGACTGATCGGGCGGCCGATCACCAGCACCGATGCCCCGTCGTCGCGCGCCTGGCGCGGGGTGACGACGCGCTTCTGGTCTCCGGTGGCCTTGCCGCCGGGACGCAGGCCGGGGACGACGAAGAAGCCCTTCTTCCACTGCTTGTGGACCGCGCCGACTTCCTGTCCCGAACAGACGATACCGTCGAGGCCGGCAGCCTCGGCCAGTTCGGCCAGCCGCATGACATGGTCGTGCGGAGTGCCGGTGACGCCGGTGCGCTTGAGGTCGTTTTCGTCGAGGCTGGTGAGCATGGTGACGGCGACGACCTTGGTGTTCTCGCCCGCCGCAGCCTTGGCGTCTTCCATCATTGCGCGCCCGCCGCTGGCATGGACGGTCATGATCGCCGGTTCGATCACGTGCAGCGCCTGCATGGCCCCGGCCACGGTGTTGGGAATGTCGTGCAGCTTGAGATCAAGGAAGATCGGCAGGCCGAGGTGGGCGATCTCGTGCACGCCGTGCACGCCGTGGGCGCAGAAGAATTCCAGCCCCAGCTTCACGCCGCCGACATGGTCGCGAACCTTTTCCGCCAGCGCCTTGGCCGCATCGAGCTGCGGGACATCCAGCGCCAGGTAAACGGGGTTGCTCATGCCTTGCCGCTGTCCTCGTCGGGGGGAGTGAGCGGGCCAAGCTCGCTCCGCTCTTCGCTGGCCGCCGGTTCGGACGCGGGCGGGGGAGGTGGTGGTGGCGGCGGTGCCGCTTCCGCTTCGGGAGCAGGGGGGGAGGGAGGGGCAACCGGCGTGTTCGCCTGCGTGCGCGCGGCGTTTTCGAGGTTGGCGATCTTGCGCGTCATGCCCCACTTGCTGGCACGGTGGTAGAGCCACATGGGCAGGAAACCGATCAGGAAGGACAGCAGCACCAGCACGGGGATCTTGGTATCGGCGACAATGGTTTGCGCCGGGTCCGAATTGGGCCACAGCACGACCTTCACATCGTCCCAGTTCACTGCCGAGAACAGCAGCAGTGCCACCAGCAGCAGTACCCAGATTATTGTGCGAATGATCTGCATCGGCTCTTGATCCTCTCTGCCTCGCTTGCCCGCCACGCTAGGCGCTTGCCCTGTGGTTGGGAAGGGGGCAGGCCTTGTCCGCGCGGCCTAGCTCCCGAAGACTCGCGCGAAAATCGTGTCGACGTGCTTGAAATGGTAGTCGAGGTTGAACTTCTCCTCGAGCTCATCCTCGCTCATCGCGGCGCGCACTTCCTCGTCGCCCTTGAGCAGGTCGAGCAGCGACAGTTGGCCGTCCGATTCCCACACCTTCATGGCGTTGCGCTGGACGAGGCGGTAGGCATTGTCGCGGGTGATCCCGGCCTGGGTCAGCGCCAGCAGCACGCGCTGCGAGTGGACAAGGCCGCCCATCTTGTCGAGGTTCTTCTGCATCCGCTCCGGGTAGACCAGCAGCTTGTCGACCACGCCGGTCATGCGGGCGAGGGCGAAGTCGAGCGTGATCGTGGCGTCGGGGCCGATGAAGCGTTCGACCGAGGAGTGCGAGATATCGCGCTCGTGCCACAGGGCGACGTTTTCCATCGCGGGCAGGGCGTAGCTCCGGATCATGCGCGCCTGTCCGGTAAGGTTCTCGGTCAGGATCGGGTTGCGCTTGTGCGGCATGGCCGACGAACCCTTCTGGCCGGGGGAGAAGTATTCCTCCGCTTCCAGCACTTCGGTGCGCTGCAGGTGGCGGATCTCCACCGCGAGGCGCTCCATCGACGAGGCGATGACGGCCAGCGTGGCGAAATAGGCGGCGTGGCGATCACGCGGGATCACCTGCGTCGATACCGGCTCGACCGCGAGGCCCAGCTTCTCGGCGACATATTCCTCCACCGAGGGATCGATATTGGCGAAGGTGCCCACCGCGCCGGAAATGGCGCAGGTGGCGATCTCGGCGCGCGCGGCGACGAGGCGGTCACGGCAGCGGTCGAACTCGGCATAGGCCTGCGCCAGCTTGAGGCCGAAGGTGGTCGGTTCGGCATGGATGCCGTGGCTGCGGCCGATGGTGGCGGTGTACTTGTGCTCTTCCGCCCGGCGCTGCAGCGCCGCGAGCAGGGCGTCCATGTCTTCCAGCAGCAGGTCCGTCGCGCGCACCAGCTGCACCGCCAGCGTGGTGTCGAGCACGTCGCTGCTGGTCATGCCCTGGTGCATGAAGCGCGCCTCGGGGCCGACCTCGTCAGCCACCCAATCGAGGAAGGCGATCACGTCGTGCTTGAGCACGGCTTCCTTGGCGTCGATGGCGGCGACGTCGATCTTCGGGCCGGTTGCCCACCAGTCCCACAGCGCCTTGGCCCCGCTTTCGGGCACCACCCCCAGTTCGGCGAGCTTCTGCGTCGCGTGGGCTTCGATCAGGAACCAGATTTCGTACTTCGTTTCCGGCTCCCAGATCGCGGTCATGGCTGGGCGGGCATAGCGGGGGACCATTGTTCACTCCGGTAGGTAGGTTTGCGGCGCGGCTAGGACCTGTTCCCGCAATTGGCAAGACGAACGGTGCAGGCCGTTGCTTTCGCTTTCACTTCGTGATGAAGTGCCTCTTGCATACGGTCGCCTGCATGGCGACCCCAAGGGGAACATCATGTACAAGTCTATTGCCGTCCTGCCGCTCGTTACGATTGCCTGGAGCGCGCCTGTCCTCGCGGGTGAGGAAGTTCTCTATGGCCCCGCACCGGAATGGGTCAGGGAGTCAGAACTCGATTCGCAGGACTTGGATGAAGGGCCGGCCACCTTGCTGTTCGACTGGCAATATCGGCTGGAAGGCGGCGTGGTCTATTCCTTCGCCGAAAGTGCCACGCGGCTCGACAACCCCCAGGCCGTGATGCAGGCGGGCACCGTGTCGCTCGAATGGCTGCCGGACAATGGTGATCTGACTGTCCACCGTGTCGAAATTCTGCGCGATGACGAAGTGGTCGACCTCTTGGCGGAAGGCGTCACCTTCGAGGTGATCCGCCGCGAACGCGCGTTGGAACAGCGCTGGCTCGATGGCGAACTGACCGCGACTCTCGCAGTTCCCGGCCTACGTGAGGACGATGTCCTGCGCGTGGCCTATACCGTGTCCAACGATGAAGAAGCACTGGGCGACGAGATGCAGGCGCTGCAGTTCCTGCCGAGTGAACCATGGCAGGTCGGCTCTGCCCGGGTGATTGCCAGCTGGCCAGTGGACGAAGAAATGTACTACGCCGCCGAGGAACGCGTAGACCTGCCCGCCTTGCAGCAGCGCAATGGGTATAATTTCCTGGAGCTGGACCTGCCCCTGGCGGAACGCGACCCGGTGCCGACGGACGCCCCTTCGCGCTTTCGTCGGCCTGACATCCTACGTATCGGCAGTTTTGCCGACTGGGACGAAGTCAGCCGCGTAATGGCGCCGCATTTCGAAGCGGCGGCTGTCCTGCCCGAAGGATCTCCCATTATCGCAGAGGCCGAGGCCATCATGGCGCGGACCGCCGATCCGCTCGAACGGGCGGCTCAGGCCACGCAATTGGTCCAGGACGAGGTCAGCTACCTGTTTGTCGGCCTCGATGGTGGCGGTTATATGCCGCAATCGGCAGAGGAAACGTGGGAAATCCGCTACGGTGACTGCAAGGCGAAGTCGGTGCTGCTGCTGTCGCTGCTACGGCACATGGGTATCGAATCGGAAGTGGTACTGGTGAACACCCAAGGGGGGGACGCAGTGCCGGAATTACTGCCGTTGCCTGCCTTCGATCACATGATCGTGCACGCCGTCATCGACGGCACAGACTACTGGCTTGATGGCACCAGTTCCGCCACCCGGCTGGCCACTATCAGTGATGTGCCGCCGTTCTTTTATGCCTTGCCGCTGCGCGAAGGCGGTTCCGGGCTGGTGGAGATGGCCCAGCGCGACCTTGCTGTGCCGCAACTGACGGTGGACATGACAATGGATCATTCGGCGGGCATCGATTTTCCCGCGCTGATGCAGATTGACCTGAGGTTTGTCGGCCCGGCTGCGGCGCAGTTGCAGGCCATGGTCGATGCGGCGAATCCGGATATGATCCGCCAGATGGCCGCCTCCATGGCCGGGCAGGGTTCCATGGACATTCGTATTTCGGACTTCTCCATCACCTATGACGAAGAGGACGCCGTCGGCACCATTTCCATGCAGGGCATCATCCCCTCTCAATTCGAATGGTCGAACGGCAGGCTGCGGGCCTCAGTTGAAGCAGGCGAAATCGGCGAGGTGTTCAATCCCAACCGGTCGCGCCCGTCGTGGCGAGAGATTCCCGTCGCCACCTTGGGGCCTGCCCGGCAGGCTTTCGGTGTGCGTATGGTCTTGCCACAATCGGGTGAGGGCTTCACGCTTGAAGGAGAGCGCAACGTCAATTCCGGTTTCGGCAATATCCGCCTGACACGGGAGGCCCGGCTGGAAGCAGGCGAACTGCATGCCATCGGCGAGACGTTTGCCCTGCTGGGCGAGATCAGCCCGGAAGCCCTGCCCCAGGCCCGCCGCGAAGCACGGCGACTCGCCAACAACACGCTGGAACTGGTACCGCCAGATTCGCTGGTGTGGCGTTGGGAACTGACCGATGAACAACGTGCAGAACGCGCCGCGCCACTGCTGGCGGCTTACGAGGATGTGCTAGAATTCGCGGACGAGGACAATCTCGGCCCCTTGATAGCGCGGGCGCAGTTCCTGTTGTCGATCTACGATTTTGAGGCTGCCCTGGCCGATTTCGACCGGCTGATCGATGAACGGCCCTCCGCATGGAGCTATTGGCAGCGAGCCACGATCCACAAGACGCTGGGCAATCGCACAGCCTCGCTGGCAGATCTGTGGTCAGCCTACGATCTCGAATACGAGAACGGAACCGCCCGCGAAGTTGCCCGTGAATTGGCCTATCAGGGCCAGGCCGATGAAGCGTTCGAACTGATGGAATCGCTGGCGATAGCTGACGACGAACGGGTGTGGCATTTCGACATGCTGGCGACAATTGCTGCCGCTGCCGGCGATCTGGAACAGGCGCAGGCCTATATGGCGCAAGGCGTTGCCGATGCTCCGCAAAGTCCCGAGGCGTTGAATGCGGATTGTTGGTTCCGCGGCTTGTGGAATACCCGGCTGGACGATGCGCTGGAAGTTTGCACCCGCTCGATCGAACGCGCCAGCAATGCCTCGGCTGCACTCGACAGTAGGGCGCTGATCCGCTTCCGGCAGGGGGACTATGCCGGCGCGGTGGCTGACTTGGACGAAGCCTTGGCGATTACTCCGGGCCTGGCCGAGTCGCATTATCTTCGCAGCATTGCGAAATTGCATCTGGGCCAGGAGGAGGAAGCGCAGGCAGACCGGACCATAGCCTTGCGGATGGCACCGCATCTGCAGGATTTCTACGCCTTCCACGGTATCCACGGGCCCGGCTGACGGCTTTACAGTCCCGCGAAAGAGCCCGGCCTAGAGCTTGCCTGCCTAGAGCAGGCCCTTCGCTCGCAGCGAGACGTGTCCTTCGCGCCCCACGATCACGTGGTCGTGGACCGTGATGCCGAGCAGGCGCCCCGCTTCGGCGATCCGCCGCGTGATGTCGATATCGGCGTGGCTGGGTTCGGGGCTACCGCTGGGGTGGTTGTGCACCAGGATCAGTGCCGAGGCGCCAAGGTCCAGACCCTGCTTGATCACTTCGCGCGGGTGGATCGCGGCCTCGTCGATCGTGCCGTCACCCACCAGGTGATCGCGAACAAGCCGGTTCTTGGTGTCGAGGTAGAGCACGCGCACGCGCTCGTGATGGAGGTGCGCCATGTCGATGGCGAGGTAGTCGAGCAGCGATTGCCAGCTGCCCAGCACGGGCTTGGCCTGCACTTCACTGCGCGCCATGCGCCGCGCGACGAGCGCGGCAATCTTGATCTGGCCGACGCAGGCATCCGATACGCCCTTCACTTGCTTCAGTGCGGAAGGATCGGCGTTGAGGACGCCTGCCAGGGTGCCGAAGCGCGCCAGTAGCGCCTTGGCCTGCGGCTTGGTGTCACCGCGGGCAAGAGCACCGAACAACAGGTATTCGAGCACTTCGTAGTCGGCCAGCGCCTCTGCGCCGCCACCCAGCAGCCGCTCGCGAAGGCGTGCGCGGTGGCCTGCCGACCCTTTGGCGGCCTCGCTCTTGTCCGGCTTGCTCGGCTCGCCGCGGATACCTTCGAATTCGCCTTGTGACATCAAACAGGTGCATTGCCTTTGTGCTCGCAGTCGCGCAAGTGTCGCGGTGCAATGGCGCAGCCAGCCGACGAGGACCTCTCTGCCCGCCCCAAGGGGCGCACGCGCCGCTTGCTGCGCAATGCCTTGCGCGTCGTCATCTTGATGTTGCTGGCGGCGCTGGCGCTTGCCTGGTTCCAGCGCGAGCGATTGGCAGACGACCTCATCACCAGCACGCTGGCAGATCTCGACGTGGCGGCGAGCTACGAGATCGAGAGTATCGGACCGCGCGAACAAGTCCTGACCAACGTGGTTGTCGGTGACCCGGACCGGCCCGACCTGACCATCGAGCGGGTGGAAGTCTCGATCACGCCCCGCTTTGGTGTCCCCGACGTTACCTCCGTGCGGCTGACCCAGCCGCGCCTGTTCGGCACCTGGCGCGATGGCGAACTCAGCTTCGGCGCGCTCGATCCGCTGATCTTCACCGAGGCGGAAGGCCCGTTCGAATTCCCTTCGATGGTCCTCACCATCGACGATGGCCGCGCCCTGTTGCAGACCGACCACGGTGACGTGGGGGCAAAGCTTTCGGGCGGCGGTCACCTGCGCGGTGGCTTTGCCGGGGAACTGGCCATGATCGCGCCGCGGCTGGAACTGGGGAACTGTGTCGGGGAGCAAGTCACGCTGTTTGGCGCCGTCTCCATCGATGCCGAGCGCCCCGAATTCCACGGCCCGTTGCGCTTCGCCTCGCTCGATTGCGCCAACGGCCTGTTCGTACGCGACGCCGGCGTGGCGCTGGACCTTCAGGCGGAGCGTAATCTCGTCGAGTACGAAGGCGATATCGACTTCGCTACCGAACGGGTGCTGTTCGCCGAGGTGCAGACCGCGCTGGCGGGCGAGGGACAGTTCACCTGGCACGACAACGAGTTCAACCTGCTGTTCGACGTGGCCGCCCGCGATGCCCAGACGCCCTATGCCATGCTCGGCGAGTTGGCCATCAATGGCCGCCTGCGCGCGCTGGAAGCCGGTGAACAGGTCGAGCTGGAAGGCGACCTCACCGGCGATGGACTGCTGTTGGGACCGGAAATCGATGCGCTGCTGGCCAGCGCCGAACTGGGCGGGGAGGGCACCCTGATCGAACCGCTGGTGGCCAAGTTGCGCCGGAACCTAGGGCCGCAGATGCGCGGCAGCACGCTGGAGGCTTCTTTCACCGCGCGGCAGCTGGGCGAGCGTTCCAGCCTGGTGATCCCGCAAGCCAGCCTGCGCGGCGGCAACGGGGCCACGCTGCTGTCGCTGTCTCGCGCGCAGCTGGTGATGGGCCAGGCCGGCCTTCCGCGCTTCTCGGGCAATTTCGTGACGGGCGGAGAAGGGTTGCCGCAGTTGAGCGGACGCATGGAGCAGGCCGACAACGGTGCGCTGCAGATGCGCCTCGCCATGCGCGAATATGCCGCGGGCGACGCGCGGCTGGCCCTGCCGGAGCTCGCTATCGTGCAAGGCAGCGGTGGACGGCTGGCGCTGGACGGGCGGGCAACAGCCAGCGGCCCGCTGCCGGGCGGCTCGGTAAGCGAGCTGCAACTGCCGATTGACGCCTCGATTGCCGCGGACGGCAGCCTCGCCATGTGGCGCGGATGCCGCGAGCTGCGATTCGATCGGCTGGCAGCGGCCAACCTCGCGCTGGGCCGCCAATCACTGACCCTCTGTCCGCGTGATGGCCAGCCGATCTTGCGTTACGACAGCGCCGGCCTGCGTTTTGCGGCAGCCACCGACGCGCTCAATCTGACGGGTGAACTGGCGGATACGCCGATCACGCTCGCGAGCGGGCCTGTCGGCATTGCCTATCCCGGTACCATGACCGTGCGTGATCTCGGCGTGACGCTGGGAGAGGGCGAGGGGGCGCAGCGCTTCGCCGTCCGCAATCTGCGCGCGGACCTTTCGGCCGATGCCGTGGGCGGAGATTTCGCCGGGGCTGACGTATTCCTTGCCGCCGTGCCGCTCGACCTGATGGATGCCGCCGGCAACTGGTCTTACGCCGACGATCGCCTGGTCATCGACAATGCCTCGTTCGACCTGGTCGATCGCCAGGCGGTGAACCGTTTCGAACCGCTGATCGCGCGCGGCGCTACCCTGGCGTTGGCGGACAGCATCGTGACCGCCAACGCGCTGTTACGGCATCCCTACAGCGACACGGTGCTGAGCCGGGTGGATATCGTCCATGACCTCACCAGCGGCATCGGTCATGCCGACCTTGCCGTCGACGGAATTAGCTTCGGCCCCGACCTGCAGCCTGCGCCGCCTGCCTCCCACTGCCTGCGCGGGGACCTGGCTGCCCGCGTGCCGCAAACGGGTCTCTCCTGCCTTGCACTGGGCGTGGCGAGCGATTTTTCGGGGACGATCACGGGGGGCGGGCGCATCGACTGGAATGCCGATGCCGTCACCAGCAGCGGCACATTCACCAGCGACGGGCTCGACCTCGCGGCGCCCTTCGGTCCGGTACAGGGCGCGCGCGGCACGATCCATTTCACCGACCTGCTGGGCCTTTCGACCGCGCCTGACCAGCGCCTCGACCTCGCTTCGATCAATCCGGGCGTCGAGGTGCAGAGCGGCGAGATCGGCCTGACTCTTACCGATGGCGAGACGCTGGAACTGACCGGCGGCCAATGGCCATTCATGGGCGGCACGCTGAGGATGGACCCGGTAGTGATGAATATCGGCGTGGCCGAAAGCCGCACCTATGTCTTGCACATCGAAGGGCTGGAGGCCGCGCGTTTCATCGAACACATGGAGATGGGCAATCTTGCCGCCACCGGCACTTTCGACGGCTCCATCCCCATTGTCTTCGACGCTGATGGCAACGGCCAGCTGGTCGGCGGCGAGCTGGTGTCGCGTCCGCCCGGCGGCAACGTCGCCTATGTTGGTGAACTGACCTACGAGGACATGGGTTTCTTCGCCAACTACGCCTTCCGTACCCTGCGTGACCTTCGCTACGACCGCATGGAAATCGTCATGAACGGCCCGCTGGCGGGCGAACTGGTGACGCAGGTGCGTTTCGAAGGCATCGGGCAGGGCGATACCGCCGAACGTAATTTCGTCAGCCGTGCCATCGGTGACTTGCCGATCGAGCTGCGGATCAACGTCCGCGCGCCGTTCTACCGCCTCCTGACATCGTTCCGCTCGCTCTACGACCCTTCCGCCGTGCGCGATCCGCGCAACCTCGGGCTGATGTCGAGTGAGGGCGGGCGACTGCGCGAAGCCATCGACCAGGACACGGTCGACGAGCAGGAAGCCGCTGCCGAAGCCGAAGCCGAGCGCCGCCTGCGCGAGGCTTTCGCCCCCGATGAACCCACCATTCAGCCACAGGAAAGCGAGCCTGAGCCATGATAGCCGCGAAATTGACGAATTGTGCCCGAGGTGCGCATAGTCCCGCCATGCAGCGGGGCAGGGGCATTTGGGGCGCAGTGACGCTGGTGGCGGGTCTGGTCCCGCTCGCCGGGTGCATCAATCTTGAAGCACCGGACGAGCCGATCGTGATCGAACTCAACATCAACGTCACGCAGGAAGTGATCTATCGTCTCGCCGACGATGCGCGCGAGAATATCGAGGAAAATGCCGACATCTTCTGATGCGGCTGCTGGAGTGAGCAAGATGATGAAGCGTAACACCCTGATGCTGGCTGCTGCGGCCCTGCTGTCGGTCGGACTGGTCGCCGCCCCCGCGCAGGCCCAGCGCGATCCGGCCTACCAGGCCGCGCGCGACAGCGGCCAGGTCGGCGAAAAGACCGACGGCTATCTCGGCATTGTCGGCAACGCGACGCCGGCGCTGCAGGCCATGGTGGACGATCTCAACAACCGCCGCCGCGCCAACTATGCCGAGCGCGCGCAGGCGAACGGTGTGACGCTGATCGACTATGCCACGGCGCAGGCCTGTATCCTCATCTCGCGCACCGTGCCGGGCGAGATGTACCAGGCCCCCGACGGTTCCTGGCAGCAGCGCGGCAATGGCCCGCCGATGCTGGACCCGCGTTGTCCCTGAGACGCAAATAGCCTAACGCGCCTGCCGAGACCCGGAAATTTTCCGCAGCAAGCAAAGGCGCTCCCATGAAATATGTCCTTCCCCTGGCGGCGCTTGCCGTCCTGACGGCCTGCAACCAGACCGAAGCCGAGCCGACGGCAGAGGAACTGGCTGTCTGCGAAGGGCTGGATGACGCGATCACCACCCTGCAGAAACGCCACTCGGCAGAACTCAACGAGGCCGTGCTGATGCGGCAGATGCAGGCGCAGGGCCAGCTGGACCCGGCGGCTGGCGATCCGGGCGACATGGCGCGCTTTTCCATGCTGCAATACGAAGCCCGCCTGAACAACGTGCTGGTGATGATGCAGGGCCACGGCTGCGACCTGCCGACCGAGCCGGTCGAGGGCGTTATCTACTCGCAAGCTGCAGGCCGCTGCCTGCAGGCGCGCGCCAGCGGCAGTGCCGAAGCCGCATCGCTCTGCGAGATGGAAGACTGGGAGCCGAATCCCGGCTCCGGCGGGGATAGCGAAGACAGCGACGACGGCGACGACAGTGAAACTGACGCCGACGCGGAGGAATAGGATCGAGCAGGCCTGTCCTCGAAATCCGGACTGGTTGCGTCGGCTTAACGGTCACACCTGCAAGGCAAGTGCCTTCTGCACCGGTAATAGACGCCCCGGCGTGTTGACTCGTCCCTTGGCCCTGCTAAGGGGGCGGCGCCCTCGGCGGGTCGCGCGTTGCGCGTGTCATTTCCCTGTCTTACAGGAGGCGGCATGAGCGACGAGAAACCCGGTCAGGAACCCATCGGTGAGGATGCGCGGATCGACGCGCTCGAAAAGCGGCTGAGAGCCGCACGCGAGCGAGAAGAACAGCGCAACCGGCCGCAGGTCAAAGGGTCCGATGCCAGCTACAAGGCGGGCAGTCGGGCGCTGGCGGACCTGCTTGGTGGGCTCCTTGGCGGAGTGGTTGTCGGTTGGACCATTGGCTGGTTCACCGGGACCAATCCCTGGGCCCTGCTTGCCGGCCTCCTTTTCGGGATCGTGGTCGCTTTCAGGAACATCATTCGGAATTCCAACCGACCACCCCAGTAGGGTGGCCGGTTTGTGTGCTAGAACAAGGGCTTAACAGACGTGGCAGGCGAAACGGCAAAAGTCGACCCGATGCACCAGTTCACTATCGAACCTCTGTTCGGTACGGAAACGCTGGACATCGCCGGTTACAACATTGCCTTCACCAATTCCGCACTGTGGATGCTGATCACGGCCGTCGTGCTGTGGGTGTTCATGCTGGGCGGTATGAAGCAGCAGCTGGTGCCCGGTCGCTGGCAGATGACCGTGGAAACCTTCACCGGCTTCATCGACGACATGCTGGAAGCCAACGTGGGCAAGGAAGGGCGCAAGTACGTGCCCTACATCTTCAGCCTGTTCATGTTCATCCTGTTCGCCAACCTGCTCGGCCTGATGCCGCTGGGCGTGTTCGGCCTGCACCCGTTCACCTTCACCAGCCACTTCACCGTCACCGGTGTGCTCGCGATCATGAGCTTTTCCATCGTCCTGATCGTTGGTTTCTGGAAGCACGGCCTGCATTTCTTCAGCCTGTTCGTGCCCAGCGGCACGCCGCTGGTCATGGCGATCTTCATCGCCCCGATAGAGCTCATCTCGTTCATGTTCCGCCCCTTCAGCCTCGGCCTGCGTCTGTTCGTCGCCATGATGGCCGGCCACGTGCTACTGGAAGTGCTGTCGAGCTTCGTGATCGACGGCGGCAATGCTGGCCTGGTCTGGACCGGTGTGGTCAGCATTCCCAGCTTTGCGCTCATGGTGGCGATCTGCGCGCTGGAAATCCTGGTCGCCGGCATCCAGGCATATGTTTTCGCACTGCTCTCGTCGCTGTACATCAACGACGCCGAGCACCTGCACTAGGTTCTCAATCCCGTTCTCTCTCAAACGAATTCACTTGAAAGGATAATCTCATGGATCTCGAAGCTGCAAAGATGGTCGGTGCCGGCCTCGCTGCAATCGGTGCCGGTATGGCCGCACTGGGTGTGGGTAACGTATTCGGCTCGTTCCTCGAAAGCGCCCTGCGCAACCCGGGTGCCGCAGACGGCCAGCAGGGTCGCCTGTTCATCGGCTTCGCCGCTGCCGAACTTCTCGGCCTGCTGGCGTTCGTCGTGGCCATGATCATCCTGTTCGTCTGATCCCGGACGAATGTGCCGGTCGGGCCAGTGGTCCGGCCGGGAAGATCCTGACCTCGAACTGACAGCTGGAATCCGTCCATGCCACAGATAGCCCAATTGCCCGAGATTTGGTCCAGCCAGCTGTTCTGGCTGCTGGTCATCTTCGGCCTCGTGTACTTCGTGATCGGCCGGGGCATGGTCCCCAAGGTCATGGATACCGTGGGCCTGCGCGACAAGCAGATCGCTGACGACCTGGCTGCTGCCCAGGCTGCCCGCGATGCTGCCGACGAGCAGGAAGAGGCATGGCGCAAGCGCGAGAATGCCAACCGTGAAGCGGCGCAGGCGCTGGTGAACGATGCCAAGGCCAAGGCTGGCAAGTCGACCGAGACGAAGCTGGCCAAGGTCCAGGCTGCCCTCGACGCGCAGCTGGAAGAGGCCGAGACGCGCATCGCCGCGTCGCGCGCCAAAGCCGCTGCGGAGATCGAAGGCGTGGCCGCCGAGGCCGCGCAGGACATCGCCAAGCGACTCGCCAATGTCAGCGTCACCAAGGCGGCCGCCAAGAGCGCCGTGAAGAAGGCAATGGCCAATGGCTGAAGCAGGTTCCGAAATGCCCGAAGTCTTCGCCACCACCGAGGCCCAGATCGAGGTTTCCGACGGTCACGGCGGCGGCACCCATGCCGAACCCGCACTGCTGGGCTTCGCGCCTTACCAGTGGGTTTCGATTGCCATGGCCGTGCTGCTGCTGGTCGCCTTCTTCGGCGCCAAGGTGCACAAGACCATCGGTGGCGGCCTCGACAACAAGATCAAGGCCATCCGCGACAACCTCGACGAGGCGAAGCAGCTGCGTGCCGAAGCCGAGGCCCTGCGCGAGGAATACGCCGCCAAGATCGCCGGCGCCGAAGCTGACGCCGAGGCCATGCTCGAAAATGCCAAGCGCGAAGCGGACGGCATTGTCGCCAAGGCCAAGGAAGATACCAAGGCCATGGTCGCGCGCCGCGAACGCATGGCGCAGGACAAGATCGCTGCTGCCGAGCGTCAGGCCATTGCCGAGCTCAAGGCGACTGCCGCCGACGCTTCGACGGCTGCCGCTGCCGCGCTGATCGCTGCCAACCATGATGCCGCTGCCGACCGGGCGCTGGCGGACGAGATGATCTCCAACATCTGATCCTGCGCCTGGCGCCGGAACATCAGGCCCTCGCTTCGGCGGGGGCTTTTTGTTTGCGTGCTGCAGACATGCGCCGGGCCGTTCGCGGTGGCCGGTTGCGGGGGTTTACGCGCGGAAAGATCGGCCCTGCTGACCGTTGGTTCAGCAGATGAAGGAGATTTCGACATGACCACCACCGCTATCGCCATCAATTGCTCGCTCAAGTCGAGCGACGGGGAAGCCAGCTCGACCGATGCCATGATTTCCGTGCTCGCGGAGGCATTTGGCGAGCACGGGGTCGAGCTGTCGGAGACGCTGCGCATGGCCGACTACGACATCAAGCCGGGCGTGACGTCCGACGAGGGCGAGGGCGACGATTGGCCCGCGCTGCGCGAGAAGATCCTGGCACACGACATCCTCGTCTTCGGCGGCCCGATCTGGATGGGCCAGATCAGCTCCATCGCCAAGCGTGTGCTCGAGCGCATGGACGCCTTCCTCGGTGAAACCGACGAGCGCGGCCGCATGCCCAGCGCCGGCAAGGTGGCTGTGGCAGCCATCGTCGGCAACGAGGATGGTGCGCACTGGTCCACGGCACAGCTGTTCCAGTCGCTCAACGACACCGGCTGGACCGTCCCCGCCAATGCCGCGTGCTACTGGGTTGGCGAAGCCATGGGCGCAACCGACTTCAAGGACCTCGACGAGGTGCCCGACAAGGTAACGATGGTCGCTGGCATGGCCGCCAGCAATGCGGTTCACCTGGCACGGCTGCTGAAGGACAGCAGCTATCCCGGCGTCGGCAGCTAGGTGGCGGCCAGGCGGCTTTGTGCTTCACAAGCCACAACCCGGCAGACTAGGATAGGCGGCAAAGGACAGGACCAGGGGAACAGTGATGCATGTTGCGGTATTGGGAGCGAGCGGCAAGGGCGGCTCGGAAATCGTCAAGGAACTGGTCGCACGCGGCCATACGGTGCTGGGCATTGCCCGCAAACCCGAAGCCATCCCGGCGCTGGACGGTGTCACCGCCAAGGCTGGCGACGTCCACGATACGGACGCGATTGCCGGTCTCATCAAGGGCGTCGACGCTGTCATCAGCGCCGTGCATTTCGACCTGACTTGTGACGAGCTGCTCAGCACGGTGAAGCAAGCCGGTGTCGAGCGGCTGCTGGTGATGGGCGGCGCTGCCAGTCTCAAGAATGCCGACGGCGTCAAGCTCTACGACACGCCCGGCTTCCCCGAGGAGATCAAGCCCTTCGTGAAGCCCGCCATCACCTTCCTCGAGGAACTGCGGCAGGAGAAGGACGTCGACTGGACCTTCTTCTCGCCCGCCATGGTGATCTTCGTAGGCGAACGTCTCGGCCCCGACAGCTTCCGCCTGGGCGGGGACGAGCTGGTGGTGGATGCCGAGGGCAATTCCAGGATCAGCTATGCCGACTATGCCATCGCCATGGTCGACGAGCTGGAGCAGCACAAGCACAGCCGCTCGCGGTTCACTGCGGCCTATTAAGGCGCGGGCGGCGAAGAAGTCTGCCGCTTCGGAACCTTTGCTCCCCTGACAGCCTGTATAGGTGGACCCTACCACCCTTACCGGAGAACATTCATGTCCATTGCCAAGGTTACCGAAGTCATTTCCTCCTCCACTGTCGGGATCGAGGATGCCGTAAAGCAGGGCGTTACCCGAGCGTCGAAGACTGTCAGCGGCATTTCAGGTGTCTGGGTCAGCGACATCAAGTGCACGGTGAATGACAACGCCATCACCGAATGGCGTTGCACGCTGAAGATCACCTTCGTCCTCAACGACTAAGGCGCGCGTCCGCGCCTAGAAACTGTCCTTCGCTACCCGTAGCGCGGCGAAGGTCTCGTGCGGCGCGTCGCCGCCCCAGCGGGCCTGCATGTCGGGATCGTCGGCGCGCAGGAACGGGTTGGTCTCCAGTTCGCGCGCCAGCGGGAAGGGGACTGTCGGCTTTTTCGCTGCGCGCTTGGCGTCGATCTCGCGGGCGTATTCCATCAGCGCATCGTTGCCGGGATCGGCATGGAGCGCGAAGGCTGCGTTGGCCTTGGTATATTCGTGCGCGCAGTAGAGCGTGGTCTCAGCCGGCAGGCACTTGAGGCGCGAGAGGCTGTCCCAGAACTGCGGCGGCGTGCCTTCGAACATGCGTCCGCAGCCGAGCGCGAACAAGCTGTCTCCCACGAACGCGAGAGTGCTGTCCGGCAGGTGATAGGCGATATGCCCCATGGTGTGGCCGCCGACGTCGATGACCTGCGCAGTGTGGCTGCCCAGTTGCACCGTGTCGTCGTGGGCCAGAACATGGTCGAGCGGGAAATGCCCGCCGACTTCGGCAGGGCCGTGGATGGTGCAGCCGGTAGCCTCCTTGATCGCCGCGTTCCCCCCGGCGTGGTCCGGGTGCCAGTGGGTGTTCCAGATCTGCGTGATCGTCCAGCCCTTGGCCTTGGCCTGCGCGAGGTATTCCTCGGCATCAGGGGTGTCGATGCAGGTGGTCTCGCCGCTGGCGGGATCGTGCAGCAGGTAGCCGTAGTTGTCGGAGAGGCAGGGGAACTGGTGGACTTCTAGCATGGCTGTCAGCCTACTCTTCCGGACAGGCATAGAAAAGGCCCGCTTGCCGGTGTGGCAAGCGGGCCTTTTCCTTTTTCGTCACCCCGGACCTGATCCGGGGTCTCGATCATGTTCGCGAGCGGTCCCGGATCAAGTCCGGGACGACGGTCGCTTACTCGCCCTTCTTCAGGGCTTCGCCCAGGATGTCGCCCAGCGAGGCACCCGAGTCGGCCGAACCGTACTGTTCGACAGCCTGCTTCTCTTCGGCGATCTGGTACGCCTTGATCGAGAAGTTGGGCTTCTTCGAACGGTCGAAGCCGGTGACCATGGCGTCCACCTTCTGGCCGGTCTGGAAGCGATCGGGACGCTGTTCGTCACGGTCGCGGCCCAGGTCCGAACGCTTGATGAAGCCGGTCGCGCCGTCGTCGCCAACCTGCACTTCGAGGCCGCCATCGCGGACTTCGAGGACGGTGACGGTGACGACTTCGCCGCGACGCAGTGTGCCTGCAGCAGCAGCACCGGCTTCGGTCGGAGCGCCCTTTTCGAGCTGCTTCATACCCAGCGAGATGCGTTCCTTGTCGACGTCGACGTCGAGAACCACCGCGTTGACCTCTTCACCCTTGCGGTGCAGCGCCAGCGCGTCTTCACCCGAGATGCCCCAGGCGATGTCCGACATGTGAACCATGCCGTCCACGTCGCCCGGCAGGCCGATGAACAGGCCGAACTCGGTAGCGTTCTTGACTTCGCCGGAAACGGTCGCGCCAACCGGGTGGGCTTCGGCGAACTCTTCCCACGGGTTGCGCTGGGCCTGCTTGAGGCCGAGCGAGATCCGGCGCTTGTCGGAATCGACTTCCAGCACCATGACTTCGACTTCCTGCGAGGTCGAAACGATCTTGCCGGGGTGGACGTTCTTCTTGGTCCAGGACATTTCCGAAACGTGGACCAGGCCTTCGATGCCCGGCTCCAGCTCCACGAAGGCACCGTATTCGGTGATGTTGGTGACCTGGCCGGTGACCTTGGCACCAACCGGGTACTTGGCGCCGACGCCTTCCCACGGATCGCTTTCCAGCTGCTTCATGCCCAGCGAGATGCGCTGCGTATCGGCATTGATGCGGATGATCTGGACGGTCACGGTCTGGCCGATCTCGATCACTTCGCTGGGGTGGTTGACGCGCTTGTAGCTCATGTCGGTGACATGCAGCAGGCCGTCGATGCCGCCGAGGTCGACGAAGGCACCGTAGTCGGTGATGTTCTTCACGACGCCGTCGGTGACCTGGCCTTCAGCCAGACCTTCGATCAGTTCGCTGCGCTGTTCGGCACGGGTTTCCTCGAGGACGGCACGACGCGAAACGACGATGTTGCCGCGACGACGGTCCATCTTCAGGATCTGGAACGGCTGCGGCACGTCCATCAGCGGGGTGACATCGCGCACGGGGCGGATGTCGACCTGCGAACCGGGCAGGAAGGCCACGGCGCCGTCGAGGTCGACGGTGAAGCCGCCCTTGACGCGGCCGAAGATGCGGCCTTCGACGCGCTTGCCTTCGCCGAACTCGCTTTCCAGCTTGTCCCAGGCGGCTTCGCGGCGGGCGCGGTCGCGCGACAGCATGGCTTCGCCGTCAGCGTTCTCGACGCGGTCGACGAAGACTTCGACGTCGCTGCCGACTTCGAGGCCGTGGTCGTCTTCGCCACGGGAAAATTCTTTCAGGGAGACGCGGCCTTCGCTCTTCAGGCCTACGTCGATAACGGCCATGCCGTTTTCGATGGCGGTAACGGTGCCGTGCACCACGCGGCCTTCAAAGCCGCCTTCGGCGCCGCCGAGTTGTTCATCTAGGAGGGCCGCAAAATCGTCGCGGCTGGGATTGGCAGAAGTCGCCATAGGGTTGATATTCCTTCACATTTGCTACCGGCCACGGGTTTTACCCGGGTCTTGGGCCCGCCTTCCGCACCATTGCGGAGCTAACGGGGCAAGAGGGCCGTATCCGTGCGAGGCCGAATGCCGCCGCCCGGGTCCTATCCATCAAATGACGCAAGAGAACGGGCGCGCGCCTAGGCGAAAGCGGCGCGAATGGCAAGCAAAATGCCGGATTGGAGGCTTTATGCTTTGATTAATTCTGCGCTGCTAGGTCGGCGCACAAATGTTCGGGCGTTGCAGGGGTTTACGACGTCCAGAGCGGGGGAATACCAGTGGGTGAGGTAGAAGCTATCAGCCGTTTCGACGACGACAAGAAGGGTGGCAACATCCTTCAGCCGGGAGTGTTCAGCCACTTCGCCGATCCGGCGACAGAGGCCCGCTATATCGAGGCTTCGCGTGCGCTGCGAACGCCCTTCGTGCGGCTTTATTGCATCATCTTCCTTGCCGTGGCGCTGGCCTATTCGCTCACCAATTCGGTGCTGGTGCAGCCGGGGCAGGGGCCGGAGCTGCCCATGCTCGTCGGCTTGTCTGTGGTTGTTGCGGGCCTCTACATCGCGGCCACCTGGTGGGAGGAATACTTCCGCAAGCCGATGGTCGACTTTGCCGCACTCATGCTGCTGTCGCTGCTGGTGACCCATTTCAACACCCTGCTGTCCGACCAGTTGATGTCGATGAACCAGTATTCGCACGCGGTTTTCGTCATCAACCGCCTGCTGCTGACCGCCTTCGCCGCCGTGGTGCTGGCGGGCAGCCCGCGGCTGTTCATGGCATGGATGTTCGTCGACATGGTCGGCTGGCTGTCGCAGTTGCTGCCCAATATCGACAATGTCGCGGCAACCTCCTACGCGGTGCTGAGCTATGTCAGCGGCATGGCGATCATGCTGGCGATCAACCTCGCCATCGGCCGCACCAGCCGCGCTGCCTTTGCCCTGGCGGAAGGTTTCGACCACGAACGCCGGAAGAACGAGGCGCTGGTGCTCAACATGCTGCCGCGCGCGGCGGTGGAGCGGATCCGCTCGGGCAACCTCGTGGCCGATTCCTATGCCGACGTCAGCGTGATCTTCATCGACCTGGTCGGTTTTTCCTCGCTCGCCCGACGCGTGTCGCCGGGCCAGCTGGTGGAACTGCTCAACGCCTTCTTTCGCATCGCCGACGAATGCGCCGAGAAGGCCGGGGTGGAGAAGGTGAAGACCGTGGGTGACTGCTACCTCGCGCTGGCGGGCGGCAATATCCCCACCAAGAACAGCGCCGACGCGGCGATCAACTTTGCCCGCGAGGTGATCTCGCGGATCGCGGAACTGCGCGAGGAATGCGGCGTCGACGCCGTCAGCCTGCGCGCCGGCGTGCACAGCGGACCGGTGGTGGGCGGCGTGATCGGCCAGACGCGCATGGCTTACGATTACTGGGGCGACACGGTGAACGTGGCAGCCCGGCTCGAAGCCCTCGCACCCAAGAACGGCCTGGTGGTGTCCGAAGCGACCTACCTGCGCACCCGCCTGAAGGACGGCTTCGGCAAGCCCGAGGAAGCCACGCTGAAGGGCGTTGGTGACACGATGGTCTACTCCATCGAGGTCGAGGCCCGCGCGGTGGAAGGCGAAGCCGACGAGGAAGCAGCCACCGCCGCCTGAGGTGGGGGCGCCAGCGCCGCTTTCTGCCTGCGCGAATAAGGTGTAGGGTCTTGCTCATGACCCTCGTGCGCGCCCTTGCTGCCTACCGCGAATACCACCGCGATCACCGCAACGTGCTGACCCATGCCTTGGGCATCCCCCTGATCGTGCTGGCGATCGAGGTGCTGCTGTCGCGCCCGGCACTGCCCATCGCGGCAATCGGGGCCGGCATGGCGCTGACGCCGGCCATCGTGGCCTCTGCGCTGGCAGCGGTCTGGTACCTGCGGCTCGACCTCAAGACGGGGCTGCTGATGACGCTGGTGCTGGCGCTGTTCCTCGGCGTCGGCTCGCAGATTGCGTCCATCTCGACCGCGGCGTGGCTGGGCGGCGGTGTGGGCCTGTTCGTGGTCGGCTGGGCCCTCCAGTTCCTTGGCCACCACTACGAAGGCCGCAAGCCTGCCTTCGTCGACGACCTGCGCAGCTTCCTCGTCGGGCCGCTGTTCATGGTGGTGGAGGGGCTGTTTGCACTTGGATTGATGCAGGACCTCAAGCGACAGGTCGAAGCCGACTAGTCAGGGACAGGAGGCCGTGCCGGTCGCCTGCACTACCACGGTGATGGCCAGCGCGATGGCGTCCTCTTTCGACAGCTCCGTCGTATCCAGCACGAAGGCATCGCTGGCTATTGCGAGCGGCGCGTCCTTGCGGCCCTTGTCGCGTTCGTCGCGGCGTTCAAGCTGGTCGACGATGTCCTTCAGCGACACCTTGCGGCCGCTGTCCTGCATTTCGAGATAGCGCCGCTCTGCCCGCGCTGCCGTGGTCGCGGTGACGTAAAGCTTCACCTCTGCCTCCGGCGCGATGACCGTGCCGATATCGCGCCCGTCGAGCACCGCACCGCCCGGTTGGGTGGCGAACTTGCGCTGCCGCTCGAACAGGGCTTGCCGCACGGCGGGATGCACCGAGACGCGGCTGGCAAGGCCGCCCGTTGTCTCGCTGCGCAGTTCGGGATTGTCGAGCAGGCCGTCCGGGAAATCGGCAGCGGCGAGCGCATCGCCCGGATCGTCCGGATCTCCGCCGTTCGCCGCCACCTGCCAGCCTACCGCGCGGTAGAGCAGGCCGGTGTCGAGGTGTGGCAGGCCGAAATGCTTCGCCAATGCCTTGGCGATCGTGCCCTTGCCCGAGGCGGTGGGTCCGTCGACGGCGATGATCATTCGGTGTCCTCGGCATCCTTGCGGGCAAGCCATGCCCGCAGCAGGGCTTCGGCTTCGGCAGGGCGTTCCGAAATGAAGGAATGGCTGCCGCCCGGCACCACGGCCAGTTCCGATCCCGGCGTCAGGCGTACGAAGTCGAGCACCTGGTCCAGCTGCGCCTCGTCGTGCTGGCCGACCATGAACAGCACCCGGCTACCGTCGACGCGCGAGAGCAGCGGGGTGCCGTCGTAACCCACCAGCGAGCCCGAGGCGCGGAACTCGCTCGGCCCCCACATGGCGTTGTAGAGCACGCGGTTGAAGCCGCTGCCGCTGAAGCGTTCGCGATAGGCCAGCTGTTCCGGCGAGGCCGCAGGACGGTCCGGCCTGCCGTTGTAGGCCGCATAGAAGGCGTTGGTGGCACGGCTGCAGGTGAACTCGTCGGGCGGGGTGTCTCCCTCGCAGGCAAGGATATCGGCTGCCACATCGTCCGGCAGTTCGCGGATCAGCAGGTTGGTGCCCATGATCCAGTGCGGGGTGGAGATATAGGTGCCGCCGAGTACGGCGGAGGCGGTGTGCTGCGGGTAGGCAGCGGCATATTCCAGCGCCAGCGCCGCGCCCCATGAGTGGCCGACAAGGTGCCAGCGCTCCACGCCCAGCTCCTGCCGGATGGCTTCGAGTTCGCCGACGAAACGCTCGACGCGCCAGTTGGCGGGGTCGCTTGGGTGGGCGGACATGCCCGAATCCAGTTGGTCGTAAAGGATCACGGCGCGCTCGTCGGCGATCGACAACATGTTGCCGAAGCCGACATGCGTGCCGCCCGGTCCGCCGTGGATGAAAATGGCGGGTTCGGCATCGGCATCGAGGTCGCCGTTCACGCGCACCCACACGTGTCCGCCCTCGACTTCCACCATCAGCGCGCGATCGGGCTCGGACCAGTCGGCGGGCGAGGAGGGCAGGGGCGGCAGGTCCTGGGCGGCCACAGGCACCGCAAGGGCCAGCGCGGCGGCCAAGGTTGCGATAAGTCTCATGCCTGCTTCTCTCTGCTGCGCCATGCTTTCGCGAGGCCCCAGATTGCAATCGCTGCCCAGAACCCTTCCAGCACCAGGCTGGGGACATTCGTGTGCACCAGCAGCGACACCGTCAACAAGGCCGCGCCCGTCAGGTTGGTGCCGTGCAGGATGAACGGGTTCGGCTTGTCCGCAGCGGTCAGGTAGAAATAGGCGCCGATGATGCAGGCCGTCCCGACGAAGCCGACGTAGCTGTAGATGTCGAGCGGAGCGTCCATGCCTAGTTGTACGTGGCGTAGACGCTGATGCCTGCGTCACCGAAAGCGATCACCTGGTAGGGTTGGACGCGGTCGCCCATTTCCATGCCGGGAGAGCCGACGGGCATGCCCGGCACGGCCAGTCCGCGTACGCCTTCGGGGCGTTCGGCCAGCAGGCGCTCTATATCGGCGGCGGGCACGTGGCCTTCGATCACGAAGCCATCGACCACCAGCGTGTGGCACGAACGCAGGTCCTGCGGCACGCCGTGCTCGTCCTTGACCGCGGCCATGTCGGCGCTCTGGACCACCTCGACCTCGGTTGCCATGCCCTCGCGGACATGATCGGCCCAGTGATCGCAGCACCCGCAGTTGGGGTCCTTGAACATGGTGTAGGTGGCAGCCTGCGCCACGCTGGAGCAGGCGGCCAGCGCGAGCAGGGCGGGAGCAAGGAAGTGGCGACGGAAGGTCATGCGATTTCTCCGGTGTCTGGTGGCTGGATGTTACGCGCTGCGCGCGCTGGCAAGCAAGGCCTCGAAGGTCGGGAAGCTGGTGGCAATGGGCGCGGTGTCGTCCACCGCGATGCCATAGCGGCTGGCGACGCCGGCTACGGCCATGGCCATGGCAATGCGGTGGTCGAGGTGGGTGGTCACCTCTGCGTCTTCGGGCGTTCCGGGAAGCGGGTCGCCGGCACTGCCCTCGATCACGAGGCCGTCCTCGCGTTCCTCCACCTTGGCACCGGCCAGCGTCAGCGCATTGGCCATGGCGGTGAGACGGTCCGATTCCTTGACGCGCAGTTCGTCGAGGCCGCTGGTGGTCGTGGTACCCTGCGCCAGCGCGGCGGCCACGAACAGCACCGGGAACTCGTCGACCATGGCGGGCACCACGGCGGGATCGACTTCGATGCCGGTCAGCACCGAGTGCCGGACCCGCAGGTCCGCCACCGGCTCGCCGCCGACTTCGCGCCGGTCGAGTTCCTCGATCCGGCCGCCCATGTCGCGCAGCACGTCGAACAGCGCGGCGCGGGTAGGGTTGAGCCCGACGTTCTCGATCACGAGGTCGCTGCCCGGCACCAGCAGGGCGGCAACGACGAAAAAGGCGGCGGAAGAGGGATCGCCGGGAACGACAATGTCCTGCGGCGTGAGGTCCGCCTCACCGTGCATCCGGATTACGCGCGCGCCATCCTCTTCCCCCACTTCCAGCTGCGCACCAAAACCACGCAGCATGCGTTCGGAGTGGTCGCGCGTCGGCACGGGCTCGATCACCGTGGTCACGCCGGCAGTGTTGAGGCCCGCCAGCAGCACGGCGCTCTTTACCTGTGCACTGGCGACGGGCAGGCGGTAGGTAATCGGCACGGCGGGCGAGATCCCCCGCAGCATCAGCGGCAGGGTGCCGCCGGGCGAGGCTTCGAAAGTTGCGCCCATCTGGCTGAGCGGGTCGATCACGCGGCCCATCGGGCGCTTCGACAGGCTGGCATCGCCGGTGAACATGGCGGTGATCGGGTGGCTGGCAACGACGCCCATCAGCAGCCGCGTGCTGGTGCCCGAATTGCCCATGTCGAGCGCCTGTTGCGGCTGCAGCAGCGAACCGACGCCCACGCCGTGTACGCTCCACACGCCGTCATCGCCGCGTTCCACGCTGGCGCCCATGGCGCGCATGGCGGCGGCCGTGGCCAGCACGTCCTCGCCTTCCAGCAGGCCCGTCACCCGCGTCTCGCCTGCCGCCAGCGCGCCCAGCATGATCGAGCGGTGGCTGATCGACTTGTCGCCCGGCACGCGCACGCGGCCGGTCAGGGCGGAGCCGCTGGTGAATCGCTTTGGAGAGGGCGGGTTGGAATGGCTCAAGGCACTACCTATCTGGTCTCGGGTCGGCGAGGTGCTTTGACAGTGCGATAGGCCTATGGCAAGGCGCGCCCGCTCGTGATTCTACATTGCGAAAAATGATTTCCCGGCAAGCCTGATACTGGGCCGGTCGGACGAGACTAAGGACAGTTACATGGTCAAGGCTGAATGGGGCACCAAGCGCACCTGCCCCAAGTGCGGTGAACGTTTCTACGACCTGGGTAAGGAAGACCCGGTCACCTGCATCGAATGCGGCAACGAATGGACGCCCGAGCCGGTGCTCAAGTCCAAGCAGCCGATTCCGTTCGAGGAAGAGAAGAAGAAGGACGAGAAGGAAACCGATTCGGACCTGGCCGATGACGATCTGGAAGACATCGACGACGACGACGATTCGCCCGACAACGATGTCGACCTCGGCGGCGACGACGATCTCGGCGTGCAGACCGCCGATGATGACAAGGAAGACGATAATTAAGGGTTGCGTCAGGAGCGAGCCGCTAATAAAGGGCTCGCTCCGCGCTGCAATGGTAGCCGGAACCCGCACCTGATAAGGTGCACCACATGAATGGCTCGGGGCCTTAGCTCAGCTGGGAGAGCGCAACACTGGCAGTGTTGAGGTCAGCGGTTCGATCCCGCTAGGCTCCACCATTCACGACGATTGATGGGTATATTGCCCACGCTGGCCGACGAGTTCTCGTCCGCCGGCGTTTTTCGCGTTTGGCTCCTGTCGGACGCAAGTTTGGAGTTGAAGTAGCGCATGTTCGATACGCTGTCCGATCGCTTGAACAATGTCTTCGACCGCCTGCGCGGTCGCGGGGCATTGAACGAGCAGGACGTGCGCGATGCCATGCGCGAAGTGCGTGTCGCCCTGCTCGAAGCCGACGTTGCCCTGCCGGTTGCCCGCGATTTCATCGCCAGGGTCACCGAGCGCGCCGTCGGCCAGGAAGTGCTCAAGTCGGTCACCCCCGGCCAGCAGGTCATCAAGATCGTCAACGACGAACTGGTTACCATGCTCGGCGGCGAGGATGCCTCCGGCGAAGCGACCCCGCTCAACCTCGACGTCAAGCCGCCCGCCGTGGTGATGATGGTCGGCCTGCAGGGTTCGGGCAAGACCACCAGCACCGCCAAGATCGCCAAGCTGCTCAAGGACAAGAACGGCAAGAAGGCCCTGATGGCCTCGCTCGACGTCAACCGTCCGGCAGCACAGGAACAGCTGGCTATCCTTGGCGAACAGGCCGGTGTCGCCACCTTGCCGATCATCCAGGGCCAGCAGCCGGTCGATATTGCCAGGCGCGCGCTCGAATCGGCCAGGCTGCAGAACGTCGACGTCCTGCTGCTCGATACCGCGGGCCGCCTGCACGTCGACGAAGCCCTGATGGCCGAGATGAAGGCCGTGGCTGCCGTCTCCGAACCGGCTGAAGTGCTGTTGGTGGTCGACAGCCTGACCGGCCAGGACGCCGTCAACGTCGCCCAGAGCTTCACCGAGGAAGTGCCGCTGACCGGCGTCGTGCTGACCCGTATGGACGGCGACGCGCGCGGTGGTGCGGCGCTGTCGATGCGTGCCGTCACCGGCAAGCCGATCAAGTTCGCCGGTACCGGCGAAAAGCTCGACGCGATCGAACGCTTCCACCCGGCCCGCGTGGCCGATCGCATCCTCGGCATGGGCGATGTCGTGTCGCTGGTCGAAAAGGCGGCGGAATCGATCAAGGCCGAAGAGGCCGAGGAACTCGCCCAGCGCATGATGGCGGGCAAGTTCGACATGAACGACCTGCGCAAGCAGCTGCAGCAGATGCAGAACATGGGCGGGCTGGGCATGCTGGCAGGCATGATGCCGGGCATGAAGAAGGCCAAGCAGGCGATGGCCCAGTCGGGCATGGACGACAAGGTTCTGGTTCACATGGATGCCATCATCAGCTCCATGACCAGGAAGGAGCGCGCGCATCCGCAGCTGCTCAACGCCAAGCGCAAGAAGCGCGTGGCTGCCGGCAGCGGGACCTCGGTGCAGGAGGTCAACAAGATCCTCAAGATGCACCAGGAAATGGGCCGCGCGATGAAGCAGATCAAGAGGATGGGCGGGCTCAAGGGCCTGGCTGCCATGTTCGGTGGCGGCATGGGCGGAGCAGGTGGTGCCCCCACCGGCGCGCCGGGTCTTCCCGGCGGCATGCCCGGCGGCTCCATGCCGGGACTGCCGGGTGGTCAGCTGCCCGCTGACATGCAAGATTTTCTCAAGAAAAAGTAATCGAATTCAACAGTTTGGACTGGAAAGGTAAGTAAACATGGCAATTGCACTCCGTCTCGCCCGTGGTGGCGCGAAGAAGCGCCCCTACTATCGTATCGTGGCGGCCGACAGCCGTCGTGCCCGTGACGGCAAGTACCTGGAGCAGCTGGGTACCTACAACCCGATGTTGCCGAAGGATTCGGAAGAGCGCGTGAAGCTCGACGAAGACCGCGTCCGCTACTGGCTGGGCGTCGGCGCCAAGCCGTCGGACCGCGTGCACCGTTTCCTCGATGCCGCCGGCATCCTCGAGCGTGCTCCGAAGAACAACCCGCAGAAGGCCGAGCCGGGCGAAGCCGCCAAGGAACGCGCCGAGGAAAAGGCCGCCAAGGCTGCCGAAGCCGAGGAAGCTGCCAAGGCTGCTGCCGAAGCTCCTGCCGAAGAAGCAGCGGCTGAAGAAGCTGTGACCGAAGAAGCGCCGGCTGAAGAAGCTGCCGCAGAAGAGGCTCCGGCTGCTGCAGAAGCTGCCGCAGAAGAGGCTCCGGCTGAAGAAGCTCCGGCTGCTGAAGAAGCTCCCGCCGAGGAAGCCGCGGCAGAAGAGAAGTCGGAAGGCTGATCTTGGCTGGCACCGCGCCCGTCACCCTTGCGGCCATCATTGGCGCGCACGGCGTGACGGGCGAGGTCCGCCTGAAACTGTTCGGCGAGGGCGTGGAATCGCTGAAGGCGCACAAGGCCTTCAACGACGGTTCGCTGACGCTGAAGAAGGTTCGCGACGACAACAAGGGCGGGGCCATCGCGCGCTTCGCCGAAGTCATGGACCGCACCGCCGCCGAGAAACTGCGCGGCACCACGCTCACCGTCCCGCGCGAGGCGCTGCCGCCGCTGGGCGAGGGTGAGTACTACCACATCGACCTGATCGGCCTTGCCGCCATCTCCGCCAGCGGCACCGCGCTGGGCGAGGTCGTCGCCGTGCACGATTTCGGCGCCGGCGACGTGATCGAGATCTGCAAGCCGGACGGCAAGACCTTCATGGTCCCCATGCGCAAAGAGGCCGTTCCCGGCTGGGATACGGTGACACTTACGATAATCGACGATTTTGCCGACGGTTAGATATTGCGGTAGCAAATGAGACGTAAGTCGCTTCGCTGAGGTAATGGCCTTGTCAGGATTCCTGTTCGTCCTGCTGTTTTTGCTCGCTCTGTTTTGCGTGGGCGGTGCGCCGTACGTTCTCGGTGGCATTCTCGCAGGTAGCTACCGTTCAATGCCAAAGTGGTGCGGAGCCCTCGTTTCAGCTCTGACGGCACTGCTCCCTTTCGTGGCTTTGACTGTCTACACGAGCGTAACTAACCCTGATGCATTCTACGATCGCGGCAAATTGGACGTTCTGCCAATCCTGACGATATTTGCGGCGAGTCCTTACCTGATGGCTTTGCCAATTGGCTGGATCGGCTTCCATCGGCGGCGGAGGGCGGATGAAGAAGACGAGATGATCCGCGGCGCTTGAGTCAGGCGTTATATGCGGCTAATACACCTATCGGGACGCTATCGAAGGATCGCTAACGATGTGGATGCTTTATGTGCTGGCCGGGCTCCTGGTGCTGGCGGCAATGTCGGCAGGACTCGCGCTGGGCCTGCACCTGCTGGCCCCCGGGAAGAGCGAGGCGCGGCGGATCATGCTGGCTGCCGGCATCACGACCGTCCTGCCCATGTCCATCGCCTTTGGCGGCTTCCTGTCGGAGGCTGACGTGGCCGACAGCGACTTCATGATCAGCCTTGCCGCCCTGTCGGTGACCACGCTGGCGGTCTTCTCCGTCTGCTGCCTGCCTGCCGCCTGGTTCGCCACCACCCGGCTGGGTCGGTCGGACGAGGCGCCCCCCGCTATCGAGACCGTCGAACCCGAGCTGATCGAGGGCTAGGCGCGCGTGCGGGGTCCGTCCGATCCCCTGTGGGAGCGTCTGCGCGCCTACGAGGTCGGTCCGCCCGATGCCGATTTCTCCTTCGTCCAGCGCCTCGCGCGCGAAAACCGCTGGCCGGAAAGCTACGCTGCCGAGGTCATGGACGAATACCGCAAGTTCGCCTGGCTGGCGGTGCGGGCAGGGCACGAGGTCACTCCGTCCGACCAGGTCGACCAGGCCTGGCACCTCCACCTCACCTACAGCCGCGATTACTGGCAGCGTTTTTGCCCTGACGTGCTCGGCTGCGACCTGCACCATGGCCCCACGGCTGGCGGGCCGGTGGAACGGCAACGCTACTACGACCAGTACGCCGAAACGCTCAAAAGCTACGAAGAGGCCTTTGGCGAGGCACCGCCGCCCGCGATCTGGTCGCCTGCGGCAGAGCGGTTCGGCGAACAGCCGCTGGCCTTCCGCGTGCGCCCGTCCGAAGTTATTGTTATGAAAGGACTGCCTGCGAGGATTGTCGTGATAGTCTCGGCGGTAGCATTGTTGGCGGCCGGATTCGCAATCGGCACCATGGTGGGAGGGTAGGACGATGGAACTGGGCTTTTCGAGCTACGACGCCGATGACTTCCTGCTCTTCTATGGCGCGCTGATCGTTGCTGCCATGGTCGCGGGCTTCTGGATTCCCGGTTTCCTGCGCCCCGACGGGCGTGAGCAGCAACTGCACGATCCCGATGAGTTGGCCTATCTTGCCGGGGGCAAGCAGCGGTTTGTTGATAGCGTGGTAGCTGCCCTGTTTGCCCGCGGTGCCCTCCGAGCCGATGGCAAGCGACTTTTCAAGGGTTCGCGGGTCGAAGGCGAGTCACGGGCCGAGCGGGACTTGCTCCGCCATGCTGGTGATCTCACTTTGTCCGATGCGGCAAAGCAGTTGGACGATCACGCCCATGCCGTTGACCGCGATCTCGTATCGAAGGGGCTGTTGATAGCCCGCGGCGCCCGCACGAAATTGCGGCTATTGCCTCTCGTGCCTTACCTCCTTGTCTTGGCAATCGGGATTTACCGCAGGCAGGCCGGCGTCGCCGAGGGCGAGCCCGTTGGATACCTTACGATCATGATATTCATAGCGTTCATGATTGGACTGGTCCGCCTGTTCAAGAGCAATCCACGTACCCGTGCGGGTGACACGGCCTTGGATCAGGCCACGATAAATGCTCAACGCTTGCGCGGGACTCCGACATCGGGTGAGGCGGGGCTGGCGGTCGGCCTGTTCGGCACCGGTGTGCTGGTCGGCACACCCTACGTGCCGCTGCACTTCATGCGCCATTGGCGAGGAGGTGACGGCGGAGCCGCTGCGGACGGTGGCGACGGTGGCGACGGTGGCGGCGGCTGCGGCGGGGGTGGCTGCGGCGGTTGCGGGGGCTGACGCGATTGCGCTGCAGGGCAAGCGCGCCTAACGCAGGGTCATGCTTGTAAACCTGCTCGTCTTCGTCCTCGTCATCGTGGTGCCGTTCCCCATCGGGTTCGGGCTCGCCCACTACTGGCCGGAGCGCAAGAACCTCAAGAACGCCGCCGTGGCCGCGCTCCCCGCCTGCCTGCCGTTCTTCGGCTTCGCGCTCTGGGTGACGCTGACGCGCGAAAGCAATTGCGTGGTCGACGACTGCGACGACATGGCGCAGCTCTGGGCCATGGGCCTCTACGTGCTGGGCGTGATGACCGCCGTCACCGGCTTTGGCGTCGGCCTGCTGGGCGATGCCTATGCGCGGAGGCGGGCGGCGGAGAAGGCGGGCAAGTGATTTACGCAGCTGCTGCTTCGGAGGCTCCCACCAATCAGTTCGGATATCTGGATGGCGGTCGCGCACCTGCCTGGGAAACAATCGCAGCATTCGGTTTGGCGGGCTTACTGTTCCTGCCGCTTGCTCTGGTGATCGTCTGGCTTTTCCACCGGTTCGGCCATGAGCGGTCGTTAGTCTTCAACGCCACCATTGCCGCATTTGGCTCGATCGCTGGCTTCGGCGCCATCCGATTTACCAACCTGGTGATCTTCCAGAACATGGAATTCAGCGAGGCGGCTGCTGCCGCAATTCATTTGGGCAGTCCCTTATTCAGGTCCGTGCTTGTAGTTATCTTCGCCATGTCGTGGCTGGGCGCGCTCCTCCTGGCTCGGCGATTGCGTCGTCGTGCACAACCGCAACCAGTAGTCGGGACCTTCGAATGACCTTCGCCGCCACCATCCTCACCCTCTACCCGGAGATGTTTCCCGGGCCCTTGCGGCAATCCATCGCGGGCCGGGCGTTGGAGGAGCAGAAGTGGTCGTGCGACACGATCCAGATCCGCGACTTCGCCACCGACAAGCACCGCACGGTCGACGATACGCCGGCCGGCGGCGGGGCGGGCATGGTGCTCAAGGCGGACGTGCTCGCCAGCGCGGTAGACCATGCCGTGGCGCGCCAGCCGAAGACGCCGATCCTGGCCATGACCCCGCGCGGCAAGCCGATCACGCAGGAGCGCATCCGCGAGATCGCCGGCGGTCCCGGCGTGATCATTCTGTGCGGCCGTTTCGAGGGGTTTGACGAGCGCCTGTTCGAGGCCCGTCCGCAGATCGAGCAGGTCAGCCTCGCCGACATCGTCCTCTCGGGCGGGGAGCCTGCTGCACTGGCCATACTCGACGCTTGCATTCGCCTGCTTCCCGGCGTAATGGGCGCGCCTTCAAGCGGTACCGAAGAGTCCTTCGAAGACGGGCTTCTCGAATATCCGCAATATACCCGACCTCAGGAATGGGAAGGGCGCACGATCCCTGAAGTGCTGCGATCGGGGGATCATGCGAAGATCGCTGCTTGGCGCAAGGCAAGGAGCGAAGACGATACTCGGTTACGCAGGCCGGACCTTTGGGAGCGCCACGGTGGCACTCCGGGCCCGTCTGCCTCTGGCGCGCAGCGGAAAAAATGAAGGAATGACCCATGGGTCTGATCCAGGAACTCGAGGCCGAAGCAATTCAGGGCCTCACCGAAGGGAAGGAAATTCCCGACTTCCGCGCCGGTGACACCGTGCGCGTCGGTGTGCGCGTGGTCGAAGGCCAGCGTACCCGTGTCCAGAACTTCGAAGGCGTGGTGATCGCGCGTTCGAACCGTTCGATCAATTCGAATTTCACCGTCCGCAAGATCAGCTTCGGCGAAGGTGTGGAGCGTGTCTTCCCGCTCTACTCGCCGAACATCGACAGCATTACCGTGGTCCGCCGCGGCATCGTGCGTCGTGCCAAGCTGTACTATCTGCGCGGCCGTACCGGTAAGAGCGCCCGTATCGCCGAGCGCCGCGAGAACGCGCCCAAGTAAGGCGGCTCTCCGAACCGAGACAAGAAAGGGTGGCCAGCGATGGCCGCCCTTTTTCGTATGTGCCTGTTCACCCGGCCTTGATCCGCGAACAGAAAGGGGCGGCTTCCCAGAAGGTGGAAGCCGCCCCTTTGCGTTTTCGGGCCCGATAGAAAATCCGCGGGCGCTGTGAGCGGTGGTGTTAGTGGGACCAGGGTTTCCCTCACCACCTTTCCAAGAGTTGAAGGTGCGAGGTTAACATCGCCCTACCAAACATGGTTAGCGGCAAATTAACCATGTTGGCCGTCTGACGCGGCATTTCTTGCAGCGGCAAGCGACACGTGCTTGGAGCGCAGCATGACCGTACGCACCTCGTCGCCCGACCAGGACAATGCTCTCGGCCCCGGCGGTGCCTGGGCCATGGCGGTGGGCGGAATGATCGGCGGCGGGATCTTCTCGACCATGGGCGTGGTCATCACCGTCGCGGGCCACTGGACCTGGTTCAGCTTCCTGATCGGCGGACTGGTGGCCCTGGCTTCGGGCCAGTCCTATTCCGCGCTCACACGCAAGTTCGACAAGCCCGGGGGTTCCTACGCCTACCTGCGCGAGACCGGCTGGAAGCGGCTGGCGCGTTTCGTCGTCTGGGTGCTGATCCTTGGCTACACGCTCACCGTCTCGGTCTACGCCGTCACCTTCGGAGCCTATGCCGCCAACGTCTTCGATGCGCCGCACTGGGTGGCGTTGCTGGCGGCTGTCGGCGCGATCACGGTGCTCGCA
Organism: Aurantiacibacter gilvus; assembly: GCF_038289935.1. Classification (NCBI taxonomy): domain Bacteria; kingdom Pseudomonadati; phylum Pseudomonadota; class Alphaproteobacteria; order Sphingomonadales; family Erythrobacteraceae; genus Aurantiacibacter; species Aurantiacibacter gilvus. Next base: position 1,551,532 of record NZ_JBBYHV010000001.1, on the reverse strand, counting down.
GGCGTGAACCTGCTGGGCGCTGCCGAGGCGACCCTGCTGGAGAAGGTCGCGGTCTGGGGCAAGCTGGTGATCCTGCTGGGCCTTGCGGGCATCGGCCTGTGGCACTGGGCGCCCGAGCAGCTCGTCCTGCAACCGGGGGAGCCGGTCGGCTTCGGCGCGGCGCTGGTGGGCATGGGGGTGGTCTTCATGGCCTACGAGGGCTTCCAGCTGCTCAGCTATGACTATGACGAGATGCGCGATGCCCCGCGCACCATCTCGGTTGCCATGCCGGCGGCCATCATCGTCACCACGCTGACCTATGTCGTCGTGGCGCTGGGCGCGACCATGCTGGCGGGGGCACCGGCCATCGTCGACGAGGCCGAAGTCGCGCTGGCGCTGGCCGGACAGGAAGCGCTCGGCTTGTTCGGCTTTGTCGCCGTCTCCATTGCCGCCACCTTCTCTGCCGGGTCCGCCATCAACGCCACCGTCTTTGCCACCGCCCGCCTCGCCGAGAGCGCCGCGCAGGACGGCGAACTGCCGGGGCTCTTTGCCAGCCGCGACAAGCGCAACGTGCCGTGGTTCGGTACGCTGGTGATTTCCGGCGTGGCTATCGCGCTGGTCTTGCTCGGCAATATCGCGGGTTTGGTGGAGGCGGCGAGCTTCGTCTTCCTGCTGGTCTTCGGCCTGGTCAACTGGCTGGCGATCCACCACCGCGCGGGCCGGCGCTGGATCGCCGCTGTCGGCCTGTTCGGCTCGCTCGCCGGGGCGACAATGCTGGTGCTCTACCTCGCCGGAATAGTGTAGGGCGGGCGGTATCGCCTGAAACCGCCTTTTGTGTTGCAAGTGCGAACGACGGCGCTAGTCAGGCGCACCTTTCAATTTGGAGCGACGTAAAATGGGTTATCGGGTAGCGGTTGTGGGAGCGACGGGGAATGTCGGGCGCGAAATGCTCGCCATTCTGGCCGAGCGCGAATTCCCCATGGACGAAGTGGCGGCTGTGGCCAGCCCGCGTTCGACCGGGACCGAGATCGAAATCGGCGATTCCGGCAAGACCACAAAGTGCAAGAACATCGAGCACTTCGACTTTGCCGGCTGGGACATGGCGCTGTTCGCCTGCGGTAGCGAGGCAACCAGGATCTATGCCCCCAAGGCGGCGGCTGCCGGCTGCGTGGTGATCGACAACTCGTCGCTCTACCGCATGGACCCCGACGTGCCGCTGATCGTGCCCGAGGTGAACCCTGACGCCATCGACGGCTACAAGAAGAAGAACATCATCGCCAATCCCAACTGCTCGACCGCGCAGCTGGTGGTGGCGCTGAAGCCGCTGCACGATGCCGCGACGATCAAGCGCGTGGTCGTGAGCACCTACCAGTCGGTCTCCGGCGCGGGCAAGGCAGGCATGGACGAGCTGTTCGAACAGAGCCGCGCCATCTTCGTCGGCGACAAGCCCGAGCCGAGCAAGTTCACCAAGCAGATCGCCTTCAACGTCATCCCGCACATCGACGTGTTCATGGATGACGGTTCCACCAAGGAAGAGTGGAAGATGGTGGTCGAGACCAAGAAGATCCTCGATCCGAAGATCAAGCTGAGCGCCACCTGCGTGCGTGTGCCGGTCTTCGTCGGCCACTCCGAAGCGGTGAACATCGAGTTCGAGAACGAGCTGGGCGCGGAGCAGGCGCAGGATATCCTGCGCGAGGCGCCGGGCATCATGCTCGTCGACAAGCGCGAAGACGGCGGATACGTCACCCCGGTGGAAGCCGCAGGCGACGGCGCCACCTACGTCAGCCGCGTACGCGACGATCCGACCGTCGATAACGGCCTCGTCCTGTGGTGCGTCAGCGACAATTTGCGTAAGGGTGCGGCATTGAATGCCGTGCAGATCGCCGAACTGCTCGGACGCCGTCACTTGCAAAAGGGATAGTCACTCATGCGCCGTTTCGCTCTCTTCGCCCTCCCGCTCATGCTTGCTGCCTGCGGGGAGGCAGGCGATGAAGCGGCGCCGCTGTCTGACGACGAAATCGACGCTGCCAACCCGCTGGCGGATGCCTCGCTGGACCTGCAGGGCACCGGCATCGTCATCCCCGCGCAGGCCGGGTTCGAGGAACTGGCCGTGCCCTTCGGATCGGGCCGCATTCCCACCGAAGCGACGCTGGGCAACGTGCTGGGCGAGGCGATCGACGAGAGCGCCGATCCCAACGATTGCGGCCTGACCTGGACCACCTACGAAGGCGTCACCCTGTCGTTCCGCGACGACGCCTTCGCCGGCTATTTCGCCGAGCCGCCCTATACCGATATCGGCACCCGCGCGGAGCTGCTGGCGGGCGAGAATGTCGCGCTCTACGACGAATCCACGCTGGGCGAGGAATTCACCATCGGTGCCGCCGAAACGCCGGTGATCTCCGGCCTGTTCAGCGGGCCGGAGGACGACGCGGCTGTCATCGCGCTGTGGGCAGGCGAGAACTGCATCGCGCGCTAGGCATTCGCCATGTGCGCCTACGAACCGTACGAGCCGCTCAACGTCCCCAAGCCGTTCGGCGAGAATGTCTGGATCGTCGACGGGCCGGAAATCCGCATGGACTTCGGCCCCTTCAAGGTTCCCTTTCCTACCCGCATGACCGTGGTCCGGCTGGCGGGCGGCGGCCTGTGGCTGCATTCGCCCATCGCGCCTGACGAGGGCCTGTTCGCCGCGCTGCAGGACCTCGGCGAGGTGCGCTACCTCGTCGCGCCCAACTCTATCCACTACTGGTACATGGCCGACTGGATCGAACGCTATCCCCACGCCGAGACGCTGGCCGTGCCGGACCTCGACGAGAAGGCCAAGCGCCCCTTTCGCATCGACCGCAAGCTTGAGATGGACGCGCGGTTCGACTGGCAGGACGAGATCGACTGGCTGCTGGTCCCAGGCACCGTGTTCAGCGAGGCGGTGTTCTTCGTCAAATCGGCAAGGCTGCTGGTGTTGGTCGACCTGATCGAGAACTTCGAACCGCTGCGCGTGCGCAACCGGCTGCAACGCTGGGCGATCCAGCTGTTCCACGCCAACGGCAGCCTGCCTTACGACGCGCGGCTGACCTTCCGCCCGAAGATGGACATGGTACGCCAGCAGATCGGCAGGATGCTCGACTGGCCTGTCGAGGCAGTCACCATGACGCATGGGAAGCCCTACACGGAAAATGCGTCGGCCGAATTGCGACGGGCCTTCAAATGGGCCATGCCGAAGTGACCATGGAACTGACGACTGACACGATAACCGCCCCAGATGGCACCCGCATCGCCGTGCACCGCATGGGGGCAGGGCGCCCCGTCCTGATGCTGCACGGCCTGTTCTCCAGCGCCGAGATCAACTGGATCAAGTTCGGCCACGCCAAGCAGCTGGCCGATGCCGGTTTCGAATGCATCATGCCCGACTGGCGCGTGCACGGGGACAGCGACGCGCCCACCGACCCGGCGCTCTACACGCCCGGCGTGCTGGTGCGCGATGCCTTGCATATCGTCGAGACATTGGGGCTGGAGGACTTCGACCTCGTCGGTTTCTCGCTCGGCGCGCGCACGGCCACCAGTGCGGTGATCGCCGGCCTGCGCCCGCGCAAGCTGGTGCTGGCGGGCATGGGCATCGAGGGGCTGACCAACTGGGAAAAGCGCTCTGCCTTCTTCGTCGACATGATCGACCGCTTCGACGAGATCGAACGCGGCGACCCGGCCTTCCTCGCCAAGAGCTTCATGAAGACGCAGGGCATCGACCGTGTCGCCGCGCGGCTGCTGATGACGCAGGGAGTGGAAGACATCGGGGAGGATCAACTCGGCGCGCTCGATATGCCCGTACTGATCCTCATCGGCGACGAGGACCGCGACAACGGCTCGCCCGAGCGGCTGCGCGATGCCTTGCCCGATGCCACGATTGCCGTGGTGCCGGGCACGCACATGAGCAGCGTCACCAAGCCCGACATGGGCCGCGCACTGGTCGACTTCCTTTCGTAGGCGCGGGTGATAGACTGGCGCCGGGACACAGACCGAGGAGCCAGACATGCGCCGCCTGCTGACCGCCGCCATCGCCATCTCCTTGCCCGCTTGCGGGGCGGGTGCCGAACCCGTGCCTTCGGACGAGATCGCAGGGACCATGTTCGTCGCCAACAAGCGCGGTGCCAGCCTGTCACGCATCGACCTTGCCACCGGCGAGGAAACCCACCGCGCCGACACTTGCGAGAACCCGCATGAATTGTCGGTCTCTCCGGACGGCGAGCGGGTGATGGTTGCCTGCTATTCGGGCCATACGGCGGAGATTTACACGACCGCCGATCTCGCACCTGTCGAGGACCTGGACCTTGGCGAAGGCGCCCGCTCGCATGTGGCGCTGTGGCTGGCCGACGACCGGGTGCTCGCCGGTGCAGAGGGCAGCGGGGCGATCGTGCAATTGCTCGATGTCGGCGGCCGCCTGATGGGCACCTTCGACCTTGCCACCGGCGATGTGGGGCCGCACCTGCTGGCGGTGGACGTGGAGCGCAATCTCGCTTGGGGCACGATCATCCCGACCGGCGAAGTCGTCCTGTGGGACATTACCCCGGGCGAGATGAGCGAGGTCACTCGCGCCGCCATCGGCGAGCAGATCGAGGCTATCGCCCTGTCACCCGATGGGACGAGCCTGTGGGTCTCCTCCAATGCCGACAGCGTAGCTTACCGGCTCGATCCGATGACGCTGGATGTGCAGGCTGAAGTGCCGACCGGCCAAGTGCCGATCCGGCTTGCCATGCACCCGTCGGGCGACTGGGTGGTGAGCAGCAACTTCGGCAGCGGTGACCTGAGCGTGATCGACACCGCCACCGACGAAGTCGTGCGCACCATACCGGTGTCCGGCAGCCGCGACGCGGTGCAGGTGACGCTGGTCTTCAGCGAAGACGGTGCGCGTCTCTACGCTGCGGAGACCGCGAACGACACCATCGCCGAGGTAGACTTTGCCAGCGGCGAGGTCCTGCGCCGCATTCCGACGGGGCCGGGCGGCGACGGGCTGGCGGTGACGGATTGAAATCAAGTCAGACAATGTTCGAGGGAAAGCGGGAAAAGCCATGTTGGTAACCGGAAGGCTCAGGAATGCTGGTGGCGCGTTGCTTGGCGGCCTATTCCTCCTCGCCTTGCTCGCAGTCCCGGTCATCCTGCTTTACGGGGCAGCGGAGCTGAGCCTGTGGGCGCTTGAAGCGACACCGACTGCCTTCGAAGCGACGTGCTGGGCAACGCTCCTGCTGCTGGTTCCATTGGCAATCATTCCGCGATCGCGCGGTCTGGCGGCAATGGGCTTCGGCCTGGTGTCCTTCATATTCGGGGCAATCTTGTGGGTCTGGGCCTTGGCGTTCACCTACGATGTCTGGGGCCTTGTCGCGGTCATTCTGGGCCTGTTTCTGTTCGGGATTGGTATTGTGCCGATCGGCTTTATCGCGGCGCTGGTCCACGGTGAATGGGAACTGCTCGGCTTTTTTGTCCTGCTTCTGGCGTTGACTTACGGGTGCCGAATTCTCGCCAACTGGTTGGCCGGCAAGGCACAGGAAAGGGCCGCGCGCCTGGCCGAGGCCGCGTCGTTCAAGAAACCCGTGGTCATCACGCGACCGATCGATCCGGGCGACGTGATCGATCAATAGCAAGAGCCGCGTCAGAGGTGGTTGGCACGGATATGCGAACCGAGGATGAAAAATCGGCACCCCTTGCGCCGGATCAAATGACAAGCGCTGCCTGAGCCGCTAACTGGCCGCCAGTTCGATGACGGGTCTTCGCAAACTCATCACCCTGAAGGGGCCGAAATCGCTCGTGCTGCTGCTGGCGGCACTGGCGCTGCACGCGCTTGTCCCGACGGGCCATATGCTGGCAGCGACGCCCGGCCACGGGCTGGCGGTCACCATGTGTCCGGTCACCCACCCGCTGGCGCGCGCTGCGCTGGAGGACGAGGGCGACCAGGCGCACACGGCCATGCACGGCGTCGACCACGCCGCCATGGGCCATGCTCCCCTTGATCTGGACGATGGCGTTCCCGTCACCGCGCAGGGCAAGCAGGATTGTGCCTTCTCCGCGCTGGGTTCTGCCGCCCTCGGGGTCGATGCGCCTGCCATCGCCGCGCCCGTCAGCGATGGCGCGACAACTGAAACGCCCGAACTGCCCGATCTCGCGATCCGGCCAGCCGACCGCCTCAGGCCACCGCTGCGCGCGCCGCCCCGCCAGGGCTGACCGACAATCCGTAATTCCATGGCGCTGCCCGGCACTGCCGGCGCACGCGCCCACGCGCATGTCAGCGAAAGAAATTGCAATGTTTATCAAGCCTCTTTGCAGGGCGGCTTTGCTCGCCTCCTGCACCCTGTTCGTGTCCCAGACCGCGGTCGCGCAGGACAATGCCCAAGCCGCCGACGAGGTCCTGACCGACCGCATCGTCGTCACCTCCACCCGCGTCGACGCGCAGGCGATCGACTCTGTCGAACCGCCGCAGCAGATCGCCCTGCCGGCCGATGCCGCCGCCATCGCCGCCCGCACGCCTGGCGGGGCACTGGTGGGCAATGGTGCCCTGTCGGGCCAACTCTCCTACCGCGGGCTGGCGGGCGAGCGTGTGCTCGGGCGCGTGAACGGCCAGCGCTTCGCCACGGGCGGCCCCAATGCCATGGACCCGCCGCTGCACTATGCCCCCTCGATCCTAGTCGAAGCCATCGAGGTAGCGCGCGGTGTCGCTCCCGTGGCGCAAGGGCCTTCGCTCGCCGGTGCAGTGAATGCCGAGCTGGTGCAGGCGCACTATACCGGCAGCACTGACGTCGCGGCGCAGGTCCGCCTTGCCAGCCAGTACCGCACGGTGGACGACAGCTATGCGCTGGGCGGGCTGGTGGCGCTGGCCACCAACCAATGGCGCCTCGGCGTGATCGCCAGCCGCGAGGAGGGCGATGACTACGAATTCCCCGGCGGTACGGCTGTCGGCACCTCTTTCGAGCGAAACCTCTATGGCGTCCACGCGGGTTACCGTCTGGGCGAGGGTGAGCTCTGGGCCGAATACCGCCGCAGCGAGACGGACCCTTCGGGCAATCCGCCCTTCGCCATGGATATCATCTACTTCGATACCGACTTCGTGCAGGGCGGCTATCGCGGGGACGTGGCGGATAACGTGCATCTCGACCTGCGCGTCGGCCATGTCGCGGTGCGCCACCTGATGGACAACCAGACTCTGCGCCAGCCACCGGCGCCGCGCGCGCGGGCGACCTTTGCCGATGCCGGCACCACGACGGCAGAGGCCAGCCTGCGCTTCGGCACGGCCAACGCTTACGTCGAAGCGGGCGGGGACATGGAACTGGTCGACAAGTTCGTGCGGATCACCGATCCCACCAATGCGGACTTCTTCCTCGATGCCCAGCCGAACCTGCAATCTGACCGCTTTGGTGGCTATGTACAGTGGCGCGGCAGCCTTGGCGCGGTTGAGGCCGAACTGGGCGCGCGGCTGGACCATACCTCGCAAGCGGCAGGTGTGCCCGAACTGGGTTCGGCGGTGCCGATGGGGCCGCGCAACCTCGCTGCCATGTTCACCGCAGCGGACCGGACCTACGACGAGACCACCCTCGATGCGGTGCTGCGGGCATGGCTGCCGATGGACGCGGTCACGCCGCGCCTGACGCTGGCGCGCAAGCAGCGGGTGCCGAGCCTTCTCGAACGCTTCGGCTGGCTGCCGACCGAGGCCAGCTTCGGCCTTGCCGACGGCAATATCTACGTCGGCAACCTTGCGCTCGACCCGGAAACCGCGTGGATCGCCGAGATCGGCGCGGACTTCGACGGTGGCATGGCCAGCTTCCGCCCGACGCTGTTCTACCGCCGGGTGGACGACTACATCCAGGGCATGCCCTACGATGCCACCGTGGGCGTGGTCGACACGCCGGTGGAGATGGTCGCGGCCATGAACGGCGATCCCACCCCGCTGCAATTCACCAATGTCGATGCGGAGCTGTGGGGCGTGGATCTCGACTTCGCACTGCGTCCGGTGGAGAGCCTGGAGCTGTCCGGCACGGCCAGCTTCGTGCGCGGCGAGCGCCGCGACATTGCCGACAACCTCTACCGCGTCTCGCCTGCAAACCTGCGCCTCTCCGCCGTCTGGCAGGGTGCGCGGGTGGCGCTGGGCGCGGAGCTGTTCGCGGCGGCAGCGCAGGACGAGGTCTCGCTGACCAACGGCGAGAGCCCGAGTGACGGCTATGCCGTGGTCGGCCTTTTCGGGCGCTTCGCGGTGCTGCCGGAGGTAACGCTGGAAGCAGGCGTGGAAAACCTGTTCGACACCAAATACCAGCCGCACCTGGCCGGACGCAGCCGCGTGGGTGCTTCGGACGTGCCGTTAGGCGAACGCCTGCCCGGCTACGGTCACAGCGGATGGATTCGCCTGTTGGCGCAGTTCTAGGGGAGGCTTGTGGGGCCAGGCGGGTCGTGAACCCGGCCCCGCAACCTCCATATTAGAACTGCGAATATTAGCAAACTTTGATTCGCGATGGTGTCTGCGATGTCTGCCCGCCTCCGCGCGCTGCTGCGCACATCTCCAGCATCGGCGGGTTGCACCTGCGCGCCAGGGGCATTCGCGTCTTCGGTCACGACTGGGCCAGTTCGTGCGCCGCGTCGCGGCTGGGCGGGGAGCACGTGATCCGGTTCCGAGGGGATCCCAATTCGAGCAAAGAAAAAGGGGCGCTGCCAGCTAAGGCAGCGCCCCTTTTCGTGTGCTTGCGCGAAGCATTCAGCCTTCGCTGGTTTCTTCACCTTCGTCGGCTGCAGCTTCTTCGGCCGGAGCCTCTTCAGCAGCTTCTTCGCCTTCAGCTGCGGGCAGTTCGCCCAGCTCGCGGTCGGGGTCGAGCTCTTCGGTAAAGCCGACAGCTTCGCCGTGCTCTTCTTCGAAGGCAGCCTTGAGGATGTCCACGCCCTGGCTCTGCAGTTCGGCTTCGTCTTCCGAGCGGGCCACGTTGGCCTTGATGGCGACTTCGACTTCGGGATGAAGGCGTATGGTCACTTCGAACATGCCGATCGTCTTGATCGGCGCGCCCATGATGACCTGCTTCTTGTCGATGTCGTGGCCCTTGTCGGCCAATCCGGCAGCGACGTCGCGGACGTTGACCGAGCCGTAGAGCTGGCCGGCGTTGGAAGCGGCGCGGATCAGGACGATCTCGGTGCCTTCGACCTTGGTACCCTGCTGTTCTGCAGCCGTACGCTTTTCGGCGTTTTCGGCTTCCAGCTTGTCGCGGTTCGCTTCGAAGACCTGCTTGTTCGCTTCGTTGGCGCGCAGCGCCTTCTTCTGCGGCAGCAGGAAGTTACGGGCATAGCCGTCCTTCACGGTGACGACGTCACCGATCGACCCTAGGCCACCGATACGTTCGAGGAGGATGATATCCATGTGTCTTCTCCTCTTACTTCACGATGTAGGGCAGCAGGCCCAGGTGGCGGGCGCGCTTGATGGCCTTGGCCAGTTCACGCTGCTTCTTGGCAGAAACGGCGGTGATGCGGCTGGGCACGATCTTGCCACGTTCGGACATGAAGCCCTGTAGCAGGCGCGTGTCCTTGTAGTCGATCACGGGAGCGTCGTTGCCCGAGAACGGGCAGGACTTGCGGCGGCGGTAGAACGGACGGGCCATCAGTTGCGCTCCTCACGGTCGGAACGACGCTTACGGTCGCGGTCATTCTTGCGCATCATAACCGAGGGGCCGTCTTCGTGCTCTTCCACGGCGATGGTCAGCCAGCGGATCACGTCTTCGTTGATCCGGTTCTGGCGTTCCAGCTCGGTCACCAGCGAGCCGGGCCCGTCGATGTTGAGCAGGACGAAATGCGCCTTGCGGTTACGGTCAATCTTGTAGGCGAGGCTCTTGAGGCCCCAGGTCTCGGTCTTCACGACCTTGCCGCCCTGTGCTTCCACGATTTCCGTGGCGCTGGCTGCAAGCGCATCAACCTGAGCCTGGCTCAGGTCCTGACGCGCGAGGAAAACATGCTCGTAAAGAGCCATGTGCGCTTCCTTTCACTCCATGCCGATCGCTGGCTTGTCCGCGCGGATCGCGGGGCCCCTCCGGCTTTCTTGATTTCCCCGTCCGGCAAGTCCGGTGGCAGGGAAGGGGCGCACATAGCGAAATTGCGTCCGAATGCAAGCACAGTTAGGAGGAGCGGCAAGGGAGGACTTGCATGCATAGATTGCTCGCCGCCGGATTCGCTCTGGCCGTTGCTACACCTGCGCTGGCACAGGAGGATAGTCCGCCGCCGCCGATCATCGACGTGCATGTCCATTCACAGCTGGAAAGCCGCCCCGGCACCGCGCCGCTGTGCCCCAATCCGCAGCAGTTCCTCGCGTCCGATCCGGCAGACGGAGAAGAGGGGTTCTTCGGTTGGTCAGGAGAGGATTGCTCGCCGCGCCTCTATGCCGCCGAACCGGGTGAATACCTCAACGACGTGGTGGCGGAGATGGAACGGCTCAATGTCACCGCCGTCGTGTTCGGCGATCCCGACAGCGTGCGCGCCTACCAGCAGGCCGCGCCGGACCGGGTGATCGCGGGCACTTCCTTCGCGATGAGCCCCGATACCGACCGCGCCGCAGAATTGCAGCGGCTGGAAATGCTGTTCACCGACGGCGGGTTCGCGGTGATGGGCGAGATCGGCCTGCAATATGCCGGCGTGTCGCCGAGCGATCCCAGCGTCGACGACTACTTTGCCCTGGCCGAGCGGCTCGATATCCCCGTGGCGATCCACATGGGCACCGGCGGCTCCGGCCGCGCCAATGTCACCATGCCCACCTATCGCGCCTCCATGGGCGACCCCTTCCTGCTGGAAGAGATGCTGGCGCGCCATCCGCGCCTGCGGGTGCAGGTCATGCACGCGGGCTACCCGATGATCGACAACATGCTGGCCCTGCTGCAGGCGAACAGCCACGTCTATGTCGACACGGCGGGCCTGATCTGGTCCTATCCGATCGAGGAAGTGAACCGCTATATCGAGCGATTGGTCGATGCCGGCTTCGGCGACCGGGTGATGTTCGGCACGGACCAGCTCAGCTGGCCTGGGCTGATGGCCTATTCGGTCTCCATCATCCAGAACGCCGACTACCTGTCGCCAGCACAGAAACGAGACATCCTCTACAACAATGCGGCGCGGTTCCTGCGCCTCGACCGGGAGTAACCTGATGCGAAAGTCGATGATCCTTGCCGCGAGCCTGCTGTTCGCGGTGCCTGCCATGGCCCAGGAAGAGGGGCCGCCAGCCGCGCCGCCGGAGCCGGGGCTTGAACTGCTCTATCGTTCGGTGGTGACGCTGGGCGAGGCGATCCAGGTGGGAGAGACGCCCCGCGGTATGCGCCGCATCATTCCGATCACCGGCGGAACCTTCGAAGGCCCCGAGATGCGCGGCGAGATCCTGCCGATGGGCTGGGACTGGCAACTCGATCGATCAGACAATTGCACCGATATCGTCGCGGACTACTTCCTGCGCACCGATGACGGCGTAGTCATTAATGTTGTCAACACCGGCACGCTCTGCATGCCTGCTGCTGGCGAGGGGCCGCCCCAGCCGGTCCGCACCAGCCCTGCCTTCGAAGCCCCGCTCGGCGAATACGACTGGCTGACACGGGGCGGGTATATCGGCACACTCGGGTTTGACCCGAGCGTTGCCGAGCCGCATGTGGTGATCACCATCTATCGCGCCAACTGAACGGGAAATCGGGATAACTTGCGCCACTCGAGCGTAAGCTTGGCCGATCCCGCAGGAGAATCCAGCACATGCCCGGCGGCCTCGTAGCCCTTCTCGACGACATTTCGATCATTGCCCGCACCGCCGCCGCTTCGGTGGACGACATCGGTGTTGCAGCCGGCAAGGCGGGAACCAAGGCGGCCGGGGTGGTGATCGACGATGCGGCGGTATCGCCCAGTTATGTCACCGGGCTCGATCCCAGTCGCGAATTGCCGATCATCTGGAAGATCACCAAGGGCAGTTTGATCAACAAGTTGCTGATCTTGCTGCCGGGTGCCCTGCTGCTCAGCGAGTTCCTGCCACAGGCGATCGTCTGGATCCTCATGGCGGGCGGCGCATACCTCTCCTACGAAGGCGCGGAAAAGATCGTCGAGAAGCTGGGCGGCGAAAAGCACGGCAAGACACTGGAAGACGAGATCGAGGATCCGGTCGAGTTCGAAAAGGGGCGTGTTTCCGGCGCAGTGCGGACGGACCTGATCCTCTCCGCCGAGATCATGGCCATCACGTTGAACGAAGTGGCGGCAGAAGACCTGCTTGTTCGCGCCGGGGTGCTGGCGGTGGTCGGCGTGGCGATTACCGTTGTCGTTTACGGCGCCGTGGCTCTGATCGTGAAAATGGACGACGTCGGGCTGCACCTGGCGAAGGAAGGCGTTACCTCGGCGGGACGCAAGTTCGGCCGCTGGCTGGTACAGGCCATGCCGAAATTGCTGGTGCTGCTTTCGGTTGTCGGAACCGTGGCCATGCTGTGGGTGGGTGGCGGCATCATCCTGCACGGCCTTGCCGCAATCGGTGTGCACGGTCCGGAATATTGGGTGCTGGGGATCGAAGACAGCGTCTCCGCCATTGCCGGGGCTGCAGGCGGCCTGCTCGGCTGGCTGACATTCGCCGGCCTGTCAGCCCTGTTCGGCCTCGCCGTTGGATCGGTAATAGTCTTCGTGCTGCACAAGGTGTTCAAGCTCGGTCACGAGACCGCGGCGGAGCATTAGGCCAGGGCGCTCAGGCCGCGTCGCGGCGGCGCTGGCGCTTTTCCTCGTAGAGCCAGATGTCCTCGCTGTCCCAGCTGCGCCCGTCGGAGCATTCGACCCGGCCATCGGGGTGGATCACGTACCAGTGATCGTCATCGGCCGCGCGCGGGTCGACCACGATGGGCGTGACCTTGCGGTCGGCGGCGATCTGCCAGCCGAGCACGTTGCATTTCACCAAGTCGACCTGGTTGTCGTCGAAATAGGCATGGACCAGGTAGGTGCCGATCGGCGCATCCAGCGCCAAAATGCCGCCCTGGCGGTAACTCTTCTGCACGACGTAAAGCCCTCGTTACTTCGCTTTCCGGGGCCAAGACTGACCTATAAACGTTGCAAAAGGCTTTCCGCGAACGTTGTCAGCGTATCGTCGCGGGCGCCCATCACCACGACGCGGTCGCCGCTCTGCGCCAGTTCGACGATGCGCTGGCCGCAATCCTCGCGGGTTTCGATGAATTCGGCCCTTACTCCATTCGGGCCGCCTGCAGCGTTGATCAGGTCGACAATCCGCTCGCTTCCCTGGCTGCGGTCCACCGTGCCGCCGAAATAGACCGGCTCGCACATGAGGATCAGGTCGTCCGGGCCCAGCTCTTCGGCGAAGGTCTGCGCCAGTTCGTTGCCCATCTGCCGCAGCGGGCCGTAGCCGTGCGGCTGGAAGAAGGCGATCACGCGGCCGGTCTGCGCTTTCAGCGTGCGCAGGGTGGCGCGGGCCTTTTCGGGGTTGTGGCCGAAGTCGTCGATCACGGTAACGCCGCGCTTGCTGGTGCCGAGCACGTCGAAACGGCGGGCGAGGCCCTTGAAGCTGCCCAGTGCCGCCACGCCATCGGCCACCGGCACGCCAGCGGCATTGGCGGCGGCAATGGCTGCCAGCGCGTTGGACAGGTTGTGCCTGCCGGGCATGGTGAGCGCCAAGGCATGCTTGCTGTCATCGCGCCGGTCGATGACCGTGGCCGTCTGACCCTCGTGCTGTTCGGCGACACTCCCCTCGACAATGCCCAGTGCGGCGCAGCCGTTGTCGAGACCGAAGGTAAGCGGTTCGTTCGCTCGCGCCACCAGCCGGAAGGCCTCGATATCGTCGGCGTTGACCACCCCCCGTTCGGCACGTTCGAGGAAATCGCCGAACAGCACGCGCAGCTCGTCCATGCTCTTGTGGTCGAGGCTGACATTGAGCAGCAGCGACACGGTGGGGAGATAGAGTGCGATCGAACCGTCGCTTTCGTCGACCTCGCTGACGAATACCTCGCCGCTGCCGACAACGGCGCTGGCGAAGGGATTGTCGGGTCCGGCGAAGTTCTTCATCACCGCGCCGTTCATGATCGTGGGGCGCCTGCCGGCCTCTTCCATGATCCAGCCGAGCATGGCGGTGGTGGTCGACTTGCCGCTGGTGCCGCCGACCGCGAGCGAGCAGGGCGCGGCATTGAACAGTTCGGACAGCAGTTCTGCGCGCGTCTGGCGCGGGCAGCCCAGCGCCTTGGCGCGCGCCACTTCGGGGACCGTGTCCTCGATTGCCGCACTGGCCACCAGCACCTGGTCCCCGCTGGTGAGGCCGCTTCCGTCCTGCGGGAACAGCTGGAAGCCGTGGCTTTCCAGCCAGGCGAATTTTTCCGGTGTGCGGCCCTGGTCATAGGAGCGGTCGGAGCCGCCGACCGTGTGGCCCATGCCTTTCACAATCTGGGCGAGGGGCAACATGCCCGACCCGCCAATGCCACATAAGAAATACGAGCGCTTTTGCTGGGTACTCATGTGGCACCGGTTACGCGGGGACTCGCAAGTTGTGAAGCGGATGTTAGGGAGGGGCGATGACAACGCGCATTACCTGTGTCTGTCCGGGCAAACCGATCCTGCGCGATCGCGCTGACGCCGTGCTGGCACTGGCGGCAGCAGAGTTCCCGCAGGTGGAGCTGGCCTTCCACCCGCAATGCTTCCTTGAACATGGCCATTTCGCTGGCGATGATGAAGCACGGCTGGCGGCCTTCGTGGCAACGGCCAACGATCCCGAGGTCGATGCCGTGTGGTTCGCCATGGGCGGCTATGGCTCCAACCGCATTGCCGCGCCGGCGATTGCGGCCTTGGGCGAAGCCGCGCGCGACAAGACCTACCTGGGCTATTCCGACGCGGGCACCTTGCTTGGCGGGCTCTACAGGCACGGAGTGGGCAAGCCGGTGCACGGGCCGCTCGCGGGCGACGTGCGGCGCAAGGGCGGCGACGAGGCCGTGCGCCGCGTGCTGCGCTACCTGTCCGGCGAAGCGGTGCCGCTGGAAGCGGGCCTCGATGATCGCCCGACGGTCGCTTTCAACCTGATGACGCTGGCCATGCTGGTCGGCACCGAACTGATGCCTGACCTCACCGGCCATGTCGTGCTGGTGGAAGAGGTGGCCGAGCACCTCTATGCCGTCGACCGGCTGTTTTTCCACATCTGCGAAAACCTGCGCGGCGTGGCGGGGATCCGGCTGGGCCGCGTTTCCGACGTGCCCGAGAACGACCGCCCTTTCGGCATGACCGAGGAAGAAGTGGCTCGCTACTGGTGCGAGCGGACGGGGATTCCCTATCTCGGGCGCGCCGATATCGGCCACGATGCGGCCAATGCCATTGTCCCCTTCGGTGTTGCGTGCAGCGCTTCCGGCGCATAGTCGCACCTCCAGAGAAGGAGTTTCCATGATTGCATTCGTTTTCCCTGGCCAGGGTAGCCAGAAGGTCGGCATGGGCGTCGAGCTCGCCGAAGCCAGCGCTGCCGCCCGCGAAGTATTCGGCGAAGTCGACGAAGCGCTGAACCAGAACCTTGCCAAGCTGATGGCCGAAGGTCCCGAGAGCGAACTCACCATGACGGCCAATGCCCAGCCTGCGATCATGGCCAACGCCATGGCCGTAGTGAAAGTGTTCGAGGATGGCGGTTTTCACCTGGCGGAGAAGGGCCACTGTGTCGCTGGTCACTCGCTGGGCGAATATACCGCGCTGGCATCGGTCGGCGCGTTCAGCCTGACCGACACCGCCAAGCTGCTGCGCACGCGCGGCATCGCCATGCAGGATGCCGTGCCGCTGGGCCTTGGGTCCATGTGTGCGCTGCTGGGGGCTGACCTCGAAAAGGCGCAGGCGCTGGCCGAAGCCGCCGCACAGGGCCAGGTCTGCGAAGTCGCCAATGACAACGATCCGGGGCAGGTCGTGCTGTCCGGCCATGCCGAAGCCATCGACCGTGCGGTGGAAATGGCCAAGGAATACGGCTGCAAGCGAGCCGTGAAGCTGCCGGTTTCGGCACCTTTCCACTGCTCGCTGATGGGGCCAGCGGCGCAACGCATGGATGTGGCGCTGAAAAACACTCCGCCGCAGGCCTTTCGCTTGCCGCTCTACGCCAATGTCACCGCCGCCGAAGTCACGGACCCGGCGAGCGAGCGTGATTTGCTGGTGCAGCAGATCACCGGCCGCGTGCGCTGGCGCGAGAGCGTGCTGGCCATGGAAGCTGCCGGCGTGACCCATTTCGTCGAACTGGGCGGCAAGGTGCTGGCGCCGATGATCCGCAAGATTGCCCCTGATGTGACCACGTCCAGCGTGATCGGCATGGAGGACATCGAACTGCTGGCAAAGGAAATCGGCTGATGTTGGGGCGTCGTGCGGCTACCGCGGCGGCACTCGCGCCGCCCTTCGCCGCCGTACCTGCAATGGCGCTGCTATAGGGCGCATTGACGTGACCTCCGTCCGCATCCTGCTTCCTGCTGCATTGCTCGCAACAGCGTTTTCGGCTGCCCCGGCTGCCGCAGAGGAGAACCTCGACTGCGTGGCCGGTGGCTTCTCGGACACGCAGCAGGAGGTGATCCGGGCGTTCCGGGAAGCCTACGATTTCGACAGTGTGCGAAACCCGTCAGCCACGCCGGAGCTTGCGGCGGTGATCCGCGAACGGGTGCGCCAATGCGCGGTCGAACATGGATGGAGCGAAGAGGCCACGGCGGCCGCGGCGCAATATGCCGGACCGGCGCTGTTCGCCGACGTCATCCTGCAGGCCATGCCGATCGAGCCGCTGCAGAAATTCGAACTGCTGACCAACTACGAAGAGGCTGATCGCGTGGCGCTGATCGAGGCATTTTCGGCTGTGGCCGGGACCAGTGCCTTTGGCGTGACGCCGCGTGAAGCGACCGATGCCGACCGCGCCATGGTCGATTCCGTCGTGCGCGTGGACGGCGTTCCGCTGGAGTTCGAATTCGGCGCCTGGCTCGGCACCTGGCTGACCACATCGCTCAATCGCGACCTGGCTGCCAGCCGCTTCGAAGCCCTCTGAACAGGCCTTTCAGGCTGACGCCATAAACAGGGCATTCACAACTCACCCGCTTCAATGTAACATTGTATCATTGAAGCGGGTGAGTTGAGATGGTCCGATTCGCAAAGGCTTATGTCCCGGCAGGGTGCGCGCTTGTCCTGTTGGCAGGCTGTTCCGACCTGTCGTTGGAGCCGGTCCAGGGCACGGTGCCTAGCAGCGAGACCGTTTCCAGCTTCGAGAGCGAGGAGGAACTCGACCAGTTTGCGCAGGCCATGCTCGCGTTGCGCGAGCGCAATGACCGGGCGCAGTCGCAAGTCGAGTACCTCGAATCCCCGGCGATGTACGACATCGCCGAGCCTGAACCTCCCGCCAACGAAAGCATCACCAACACGCAGGAGGCCGGCGTCGACGAGGGGGGGATCGTCAAGAACGTCGGCGACTACCTCGTCGTCTTGCGGCGGGGGCGGCTGTTTACCGTGCGCGTGGGGGGCGACGCGCTGGCACCGCTCGATGCCATCGACGCCTTTCCGCCCGGCGCGGAAGGTTACGGCGCCTGGTACGACGAAATGCTGGTGCGCGGCAGCGAGGTTATCGTCATCGGCTATTCCTACAGCGCGGGCGGCACCGAGCTGAACCGCTTCCGCGTCGGCCGCGACGGATCGCTGACCTACCGCGACACACACTACCTGAAGTCGGGCGACTATTATTCGTCGAGCAACTACGCCTCGCGCCTGATCGGCGACCAGCTGGTGTTCTACACCCCGCTCTACATGAACTGGCAGGGCTGGCGCGAAAGCCTGCCGACCTTGCGCACCCGGCAGCAGGACGGCTCGCTGGACGAGGGCGTGGTGCTGGCCACGGCCGAGGACATCCACATCTCCAACGTCTACCGCGATGCGGGCGCGGCCCCGGCCATGTTGCATACAGTCACCCGCTGCGACCTCGCGGCGGAGGAGATGACCTGCGAAGCCTACGCCGTACTCGGCGACTGGAGCCGCACCTTCTACGTCTCACGCGACGCGGTCTAAGTCTGGACCGGCCAGTACCGCCCCTTCTGGAGGCGGGAAGACAGCCTGACGCTGCCCGGCCAGCTGTTCCGCCTGCCGCTCGACGGTTCGGCACCTGGGGCGGTCGCAGTTTCTGGTGGCCCCATCGACCAGTTCTCCTTCAGCGAGGACCAGCAGGACGAGGTGCTGCGCGTGGTCCTGCGCGGCGAAAGCCAGGGCGATGCCATGTGGGCGAGCGAGTTCACCAGCGGCGATGTCGGCCTGCTGACGGTTCCGCTGGCTGCCTTCACCGTGGGCGACGGCAACCTCGAGGCCGGTGCCTTGCGTGAACTGCCTGCGGTGGACGGCTGGTCGCTGCAGAACCGCTTTGTCGGGCGGCACCTGCTCTACAGTGCCAATCACTGGAACCGCGAAGGCCAGCGCAACGAATTGCATGTCGTGCCGCTGGGCGGCGGCGAGGTCACCACGCTTGTCATGCCGCATTCGGTCTCGCGTCTCGACGTGCTGGGCCGCGATGCCGTGGCCATCGGCACCACTGCCAAGGCCGCACTCGGCTTCACCGCCGTTAGCCTGGCGGGAACACCGGAGATCGAATCCACCTTCCTCCTGCCCGCATCGGGCGAGGGCGAGAGCCGCAGCCAGGCCTTCTTCTACCGGCCCGACGCCGGATCGGACGGTGACAGCGGCACTTTGGGCCTGCCGGTTCGCCGCAACCCCCGTGCGGGCGCGCCAGCCTTCCTCGGCGGCGGCTCGGCCATCGCCTTCCTGCGCCGCGACAACCGCACCTTGTCCATGGCAGGCGAGCTGGAAGCCGACGGTGGGCAGGGCCGCGATGACGCCTGCGTGGCTTCCTGTGTCGACTGGTACGGCAATGCCCGCCCGATCTTCATGCAGGGCCGCATCTTCGCACTGATGGGCTACGAACTGGTCGAAGGGCGCATGAACGGTGGACAGATTGCGGAAAGGCGGCGGGTGGATTTCTCTACCGCCATTGACCGCTAGCGCGACACGCGCGAGAGGGGCGGCAAGAGTATTGCAGGAGAGCCCCGATGTTTTCACTTAACGGCATGACCGCGCTCGTCACCGGCGCCAGCGGCGGGATCGGTTCGGCGATTGCTTATGCGCTGGCGAAGCAGGGCGCGCGCCTCGCGCTTAGCGGCTCGAACAGCAGCAAGCTGCGCTCGTTCCGCGAACAGCTCAACGAAGACGTGCCGCACCACGACCATGACGGCCACGTCGAGATTACCTGCAACCTGTCCGACACCGTCCAGGTGGAAGAACTGGTGCCTGCTGCGGTCGATACGCTGGGCAAGGTCGATATCCTGGTCAACAATGCCGGCATCACCCGCGACAACCTCGCCATGCGCATGAAGGACGAGGAGTGGGAGCAGGTCATCAAGGTCAACCTCGAGGCCACCTTCCGCCTGATGCGCGCCAGCGCCCGCCCGATGATGAAGGCCCGCTTCGGCCGCATAATCAACATCACCAGCGTCGTGGGCGCGACGGGCAATCCCGGCCAGATGAACTATTGCGCCGCCAAGGCCGGCGTGGTGGGCATGTCAAAGTCGATGGCGCAGGAACTCGCCGCGCGCGGCATCACCGTGAATTGCGTGGCCCCCGGCTTCATCCGCTCGGCCATGACCGAAGCGCTCGACGACAAGCAGAAGGACGCCATCAACGCCCGCATCCCCATGGGCCGCATGGGCGAGGGCGACGATATCGGTGCCGCCGTGGCTTACCTTGCCAGCAAGGAAGCGAGCTATGTCACCGGCCAGACACTGCACGTGAATGGCGGCATGGCGATGCTGGGGTGAGCAATGGCGCGCCACGTTATCCTGTTCGGGGACTCGATTCTCGATAACGCTTCCTATGTGCCCGGCTGGCCGGACGTTACGGAACAATTGCGTTCGGAGCTCGATCCCGAAGACCGGGTGACCCTGCTGGCGGTCGACGGCAGCATAAGCGAGCAGGTCGAACGGCAGCTGGACCTCTGCCCGGAGGATGCCACGCATGTCGTGGTGTCCTGCGGCGGCAACGACATTCTCCACCATGCCTCCATGCTGGAGAAGGAGGTGTCGACCGTGGCCTCGGCGCTCGCCCTGCTGATGCAGGCGCGGGCGGAGTTCGAGCCGCCGTACCGCTCCATGGTGCAGCGGGCGAGCCAGCTGGCCATCCCCACTGCCGTGTGCACCATCTACGACGCCAACATGGGCCAACTCACGGCGACAGCGATCAGCGTGATCAACGATGCGATCACGCGCGACGTTCACCGCGCCGGGCTTGACCTGCTGGACCTGCGGCTGGTCTGCGACGAGGCGGCGGATTACGGGAATACGATCGAGCCGTCGGTACGAGGCGGAGCCAAGATCGCCGCTGCCATCGCCAACTACGTGCGAAGCGTGGACGCCAAGGCCACGAATTCGCGCGTCTTTGGCCGGAATTCGCGCGTTTTCGTCTGACAGCGCGCTCGCTACCCCACTTTTCCCCAAGGAATCGGGTTCTCTCACCCCGAATCCTTGCCCGTATCCGCACCTCCGCTAAGGGTAAGAGAGCTTTTTACCGGCGCTTGCGGGCGAGTCCGGGCTTGTCCGGCACCGCGGCGCGCAATGGGGAATGATTTGCGATGAAGGCCACCATCGAACGCGCCAAACTGCTGCGCAGCCTGTCTCACGTCCAGTCGGTGGTAGAGCGGCGCAACACCATTCCGATCCTGTCCAACGTGCTGATCGAGGCTGACGAGCAGGGCCATGTAAAGATCATGGCGACCGACCTGGACCTGCAGGTGGTCGAAAGCCTCGAAGCCAATTCGGTCGAAAGCGGCGGCGCGATCACCGTCTCGGCCCACCTGCTGTTCGACATCGCGCGCAAGCTGCCCGACGGCAGCGAGGTTGCGCTGGAGACTTCCGAGAACCGCATGGTCATCAAGGCCGGTCGCAGCCGCTTCACCCTGCCGACCCTGCCGCGTGACGACTTCCCGGTGATCGTCGAAGGCGACCTGCCGACCAGCTTCGAACTGCCCGCCAAGACGCTGGCCGAACTGATCGACCGCACGCGCTTTGCGATCAGCACCGAGGAAACCCGCTACTACCTCAACGGCATCTTCTTCCACGTCGCTGACGATGATGGCGGCGTGCTGAAGGCGGCGGCCACGGACGGCCACCGCCTTGCCCGCTTCACCCTGCCGCGCCCGGCTGGCGCCGAAGGCATGCCCGACGTGATCGTGCCGCGCAAAGCCGTGGCCGAGCTGCGCAAGCTGCTGGAAGAGGCGATGGAGGGCAATGTCCTGATCGACCTGTCGCCGTCGAAGATCCGCTTCAAACTGGGCGGCGAGGGCGGTGTGGTTCTCACCTCCAAGCTGATCGACGGCACCTTCCCCGATTACAGCCGCGTGATCCCGACCGGGAACGACAAGCTGCTGAAGGTCGACCCGAAGAGCCTGTTCGCCGGTGTCGACCGCGTGGCCACCATCGCCACGGAAAAGACCCGCGCGGTGAAGATGGGCCTCGATGCCGACAAGGTCACGCTGACTGTCACCAGCCCGGACAACGGCAACGCCACCGAAGAGGTGTCGGGCGAATACGGATCGGAGAGCATGGAGATCGGCTTCAACGCCGGTTACCTCAAGGACATCCTTGCGCAGATGGATACCGACAAGGTGGAACTGCACTTCGCCGATGCCGGTGCCCCGACACTGATCCGCAAGGACGAGAGCAGCCCGGCGCTTTACGTGCTGATGCCGATGCGGGTGTGATGCCGCATCAAGGGAGGTAGGACATGAGCCAGACGATGATCACCTTGCTCGTCGTCGGCCTCTTCCTGCTGATCTTCCCGCTGATGTGGTTGGGCATCACCAGCCTGCTGATGGCGATCAGCGGCTGGTCCAAGGTCGCCAAACGCTATCCGGATCGCGAGGATACCGTGCTCGGCTCCTTCGGCTGGCAGAGCGGCGCGATAGGTCCGCATCCGCTGGCAAGCGTCAACTTCCGCAACGTGCTGACCTTCGAAGCCTGCTCCACCGGCATGCGGCTCAAGATCATGACGCTGATGGCCCCCTTCGCCAAGCCGATCCTCGTGCCGTGGGACGAGCTTTCCGTGAAGACCCGCTCGCTCCTGATCGTCGACTACTACGACCTGCTGTTCGGCGAAGAAGGCGAGGGTGGGCACATCATGGTGACGAAGAAGCTGGGGCGCAGGCTGGCGGAGGCGAGCGCCGGCCGGATGGTCCTGCCGCGGGACTAGCCCGCTACCCACTGCATCACCGCGAATCCCGCCAATGCATGGCGCCGGGTTCCGTGGCATTCCCCATTCCTGTCGCCCGCCGGGACGGTGAGGCGGTTTCCGCACGGCCCGCGATGAGTGACCGGGCATCCCCTGCACAAGCCCGAGTCCGGCAATCCACGAGAAAGTCCCGGAAATTGGTTGCTAATGAGAAGCGCTCGCACTAGCAGGAGCTGCAAATGACTCGCAGTAGCGGGTCTAAGTCAGCTCATGAGGGATCCTGTTATGAAACTTGCCGCCGCTCTCCTGCTCGCAGGGACAGCACTCGCATCCAGCGCAGCATTCGCCCAGGAGGCCGATAGTTCGTCATCGCCAGAGCGCGAGCGCTGGTAATGGCGGTGCTGCGGCCCCGCTGGTTCAGGCGCGGAGCGCTGGAGGAGGGTAGGGCGGCCTAACCCAGGGCCTTCATCATCGCTTCGATATCCACGAACTTTTCGCGCGGGGCACCTTCGCGAGCGGCCTTGGCTTCGGCTTCCTCGATCTTCTTCCAGTCGCGGAAGGTGACGAGGTCGAGGCCTTTACCGGCGGCATAGGCGTCGAAGGCTTCGCGGCCCTTCTTGCTTGCTCTGCCCAGGGCGCCGCTTTCGATGTCCTCGGCGATCCTGTCGACGATGGCGAAACCGTCCGGCTTGTTGGTGCCGATGGTGCCTGACGGGCCGCGCATGGCCCAGCCGACGCAGTAGAGGCCGGGCAGGATGCGGCCTTCGTCGTTGGCGAAGCGGCCCGCGCGCTCGTCGAAGGGCACGCCGGGGATGGCCATGGTGCGATAGCCGATGCAGCTGACCACCAGGTCAGCCGGCAGGCGCTCGGTCTCGCCGGTGCCGACCGCGCGACCTTTCACCAGCTCGGTACGTTCGACCTCGATGGCCTCGACCTTGTCCGTTCCGATAAGCGCCTTGGGTTGGACAAAGAAGGCGAATTCGATGGCGATCTTCTTTTCCGCCCGGATGTGTTCGGGCACGGCAGCAAATTCGCGCAGCAGGGTGACCGACTTGCGCAGGCCCGGTTCGAGGATGGCATCCTCTTCTTCGTCCGGAAGGTCTCCGCGCGCAACGTGAGGGGCGGCATTGTCGAGCCGGCCCAGTTCGCCCAGTTCCTTGGGCGTCATCATGATCTGGTGCGGCCCGCGGCGTCCCAGCAGCACGATCCGTTCGATCTTCGATGCACACAGGGCCTCCAGCGCGTGGAGCACGATGTCGCTGCCGTCGAATTCGCAATCGGTCTTGGCCAGCATGCGCGCCACGTCGAGCGCGACATTGCCCATGCCGATCACCACGGCGGTGTTGCCGGAAAGGTCGGGGTCCAGGTTCGCGAATTGCGGGTGGCCGTTGTACCAGCCGACAAAAGCGGCGCTGCCGAAGACGTTGGCCAGATCCTTGCCGGGAATGTCGAGGTCACGATCTTTCGGGGCGCCAGTCGCCAATATCACGGCATCGTAATATTCTTGCAGCTGGGGAATCGAGATATCACGCCCCACCGCAACATTGCCAACGAAGCGCACGTTTTCCGTCAGCGCTGTTTTTTCGTACCGACGGGAGACTCCCTTGATCGACTGGTGATCGGGCGCCACGCCTGTGCGGATAAGGCCGTAAGGCACTGGTAACATGTCGAAAATATCGACGCGGACATTCTCGCCGAAGCGCTTTTGCGCGGCTTCGGCGGAATAGTATCCAGCCGGCCCCGAACCGATTATCGCGATATGCCGCATTGCCTGCTTCTCCCGCTCAACATGCTCATCACGCACCCTTATTGTAGTATGCCTCGCATTAACCTTTCGAGGCAATGCGCCAGCCGCCGTCATGCACTGGCAATTGCCGTGCTGGCAATTCGCCGCGGTTAACCGATTTTCAAAGGGATATCAGGCATGGGCTGTCCATGAGCGGTGGCAGCCGAACAGCGATCGACAGGGTCAGGCGCAAGAGCGCTCCCGCGCATGAGCGCGCGCCCGAAGTTGCGCCGGTGGCTCAATTCCCTGGCAAGAAAGCTGCCACGGCAAAGCAGAAAGCGATGCCCGCCGCCAAGGCGCCAACGGTGGAAGCTTCCAGTGCTGACGTATTCTCCGAGGTGGAGCGCCGCGAGGCAGAGCGTCGCGAAGCGACGATGTCGCGCAATGTCACACCGCCCCGGCAGGTGCTTGCCCAACGCGAGTTCTTTCCGCGCAGCTGGCCTTACCTGATCGTTGGCATGGTAACGACGCTCGTCGTCGCGCTTGTCGTTTCGGGTGCTCTGCCAAGCCCCGTAGCCGCGTTCATGCTCTTCCTCTCGGTCGTGCTGATATTGCCGGTATCGTGGGTCTGGGATTTCGTTGCCGGACGTTCCCTGTCAGCAAAGGTTCTCGGCGCGATTGTCGTCGTGATTGCCCCTCTGTTCTTGTACGGCTTCGGCATGACCCGCTGGGCCCTGGAGACAGGCATCGACTGGGACATGACGATTGCCGCGCAGCTGTGTGTGGCCTCGATTGCCATGGTCTACATGCGCCGTCAGCCAGCCATGATCTTTGCCGCGCAGCTGGCGATCTGGTCGGCCATCGTCATTGCCAATGCCTCGCTCGTGGGGCTTGCCAGCGTGCTGATTGGCTTGGTCGTGGCGGTGCTCGTGACCAATGAACAGCTGATCCAGCAAAAGAACGAGGAGGACGTCCTGCAGGCCCAGACGCGCATTGCCACCCGCGCGCAGGACATCCTCACCGACTACGAGGAAACGGGGCAGGGCTGGTTCTGGGAAACCGACCGCCGCTCGCAGCTGACCTATGTCTCGCCACCCGTGGCCGAGGTGCTGGGCACCAAGCCCGAAGACCTGCTGGGCCACCCGCTGACCCATCTGTTCAACCTCGCCGTGACCGGGGACGAGGGCGAACGCACCTTGCTGTTCCACCTCTCGGCGCGGTCTGCCTTTTCGGAACTGGCCATGCGGGCCGCCAACACGGGCGATGAACGCTGGTGGTCGGTTTCCGGTCGCCCGCTCTACGACCAGTTCAACAACTTCATCGGCTTCCGTGGTTCTGGCACCGACCTAACCGAACGCAAGCGCAGCCAGGAACATGCTACCCGCCTGGCCCGCTACGATTCCCTCACCGGGCTCGCCAACCGTTTCCAGATGAGCCAGGTGCTGGAGAAGATCCTCGCCGCGCGGCAGGAAAACAACCGCAACTGTTCGGTCTTTCTGCTCGATCTCGACCGCTTCAAGCAGGTCAACGATACCATGGGCCACCCGGCGGGCGATGCCTTGCTGAAGCAGGTTTCCCAACGGCTCGAACGCACGGTGGACAAGGCTGGCCAGGTCGGGCGCCTGGGGGGCGACGAATTCAAGGTGGTCGTGCCCAACAGTGTGCCGCGCGAGTCACTGGAAGAACTGGCGCGCGAGATCATCGCATCAGTCTCCCAGCCCTACTCGATTGATGGCCAGCGTGTGGTGATCGGTGCCTCCGTGGGTATCGCCATGTCGCCGGACGACGGCAACACCAGCGAGGAACTGATCCGGAATGCCGACCTTGCGCTCTATGCGGCGAAGGATGGCGGACGCGGACGCTTTCACTTCTACTCCAACGACCTGCATGCCGAAGCCGAAGCCCGCTCGCAGATGGAGGAAGACCTGCGCGATGCCATGGCACGCGGCGAGCTGGAGCTGTACTACCAGCCGGTTGTCTCGACCTCGACCGAGCGGATCTGCGGCTTCGAGGCATTGATGCGCTGGCAGCACCCGGCAAAGGGCTGGATCTCGCCCGAGCGCTTCATCGAAACCGCCGAAGACAGCGGCATGATCCAGCAGATCGGCGAATGGGCCTTGCGCCAGGCATGCCAGGAAGCTGCCAAGTGGCCGGAAGAAGTGCGTGTGGCCGTCAACGTCTCGCCGCTGCAGTTCGCCAATGTGCAGTTCCCGGCAGTAGTCGCCAGTGCCATTGCCCACGCCGATATCGATCCTGCTCGGCTGGAGCTGGAAATTACCGAGAGCGTCTTCCTGCAGGACGATGCCGGCACGGACGCGACATTTGCCGCGCTCAAGAACATTGGTGTTCGCCTGGCGCTGGACGATTTCGGTACGGGCTATTCGTCGCTCGGCTACTTGAAGAAGGCGCCGTTCGACAAGATCAAGATCGACCAGAGCTTCGTGCACGGTGCGACAGAACAAGGCAG
Organism: Aurantiacibacter gilvus; assembly: GCF_038289935.1. Lineage (NCBI taxonomy): Bacteria > Pseudomonadati > Pseudomonadota > Alphaproteobacteria > Sphingomonadales > Erythrobacteraceae > Aurantiacibacter > Aurantiacibacter gilvus. The sequence continues at coordinate 1,525,172 of NZ_JBBYHV010000001.1, read as the reverse complement.
CCGCAACGGTGCTATCATCGCCTCGATCACGAGCCTCGCCCATGCGCTGGGCATGGATACGACCGCAGAGGGCGTGGAGACCCACGACGAGCTGAACTTGGTGCGCATGCACGGTTGCAGTCACGTGCAGGGCTTCATCTATGAACAGCCACTGGATGCGGAGAGTGCCGCCCAGCGCCTGTCCACGGGTCTCGAAGCGGTTGCTCGTGGTCCGCGTTCAAGCCGCGACCAGCGGCAGACCATACTGCGCAAGGTAGTGCTGGACCACCATGGCCACCTCTACAACGGTACGATCCGCAACATTTCCACCACCGGGGCATTGATCGAAGGCCTGTGGAACGTGCCCGTGGGTACGATCTTCAAGATGCAGATTTCCCGAAACCATTCGATCACCTGCACCACGCGCTGGTGCGAGGATGACCACATGGGTGTGGAATTTGCCAATGCCCTGCAGCGTGACTGTCTTGGCCGGATTGCGGCGATACAGGACTCTGCACCGTCACCAACCCCGCGCGAGGAAACGCGGAAGGCCAGTTAAATCGAGCCGGCGCGGGTATTTAGCGGTTTGGTAACCCTAATCGTTTAGCACGTCAGCGGTAAATATGAGCGATCCGCCCCCGAATTATTCGCGGGCTAGAGGAGACTAGCGAGCAATGGGCGTTCGCGATGTGTGGAAAGGGTTTGGCGGAAAGGCCTCCGAACCCGTTCGTGTGCCCGATGCCGAAGCCATTGCCGCGAAGGTTGCGACTATCAAGGTCAGCGACCGCGACCGGTTGCAGATGCTCGACAGTTTCGAGCAGAGCGACATTGCCTGGTTTTGGGCCACCGATGCGCAGAACCGGCTGACTTACCTTTCGCCTGCCGCTCTGGCCCAGTTCGCTGTCGAACGAGATGTAATCGGGGAGCCGATTGCCAAGGTCTTCAAGACCATCAGCGAAGCGCAGGACCACACCGAGACCAAGCCAATCAGCTACATCGTCAGCTCGCGCTCCAGCTTCTTCGAACAGACGATCCAGTTGCTGGGCGAGAAGACTGCAGAAGGCGGGGGCAAGTGGTGGCAACTTACTGGCCGGCCGCAATTCGACGACAAGAGGGAATTCATTGGTTACCGCGGCATCGCCAAGGACACTACCGACAGTTACGAACAGCAGCGACAGGCTTCCCGTCTTGTCGAATTCGACTCCCTGACCGGTCTTGCCAACCGTCACCGGATGAAGCGGCGACTGGATTCGTCGCTCAACGCCTACAAGATCGAAAAGCGCAGCTGTGCACTGATCATGCTGGACCTCGACCGGTTCAAGCAGGTGAATGATAGCCTGGGCCATCCGGCAGGTGACGAATTGTTGCGGCAGGTGGCTGCGCGCCTGCAAAGCATTGCGCCCGGCGGATCGGAAATCGGCCGCATGGGTGGTGACGAGTTCCAGCTGATTATCCCGGACATGGATGATCGCGGCAAGCTTGGCGAGATCGGCAGCCGCATTATCCAGATGATCTCACAGCCCTATTCGGTTGAAGGTAGCCGGGCAATCATCGGCACGTCTGTCGGCATTGCAATTGCACCTTATGACGGCATTGAAGCGCACGAACTGGTCAAGGCGGCTGACCTTGCGCTCTATGCCGCGAAGGGGGGTGGACGCGGCCAGTTCCGCTTCTACTCGAATGACCTGAAAGAAACCGCCGAGGATCGCCGCGAGATCGAGGAAGACCTGCGCGATGCCATCCAGGCTGGTGAGCTCGAGGTGCATTACCAGCCGCAAGTCCAGACCGGTGACCATCAGTTGCGTGGGTTCGAGGCGCTGGTGCGCTGGGACCATCCCGAGCACGGACCCATTGCTCCTTCCATTTTCATTCCCATCGCCGAAGACAGCAACCTGATCGAAGATCTGGGCGCCTTCGTCCTCAACAGGGCTTGCCAGGATGCTGTGCAGTGGCCCGGGGAGCTTGTCGTGGCGGTCAACGTATCGGCGCGGCAATTCCTCGACGAAAAGTTGCCGCAAGTCGTCGAAAAGGCGCTCGAAGAGTCGGGGCTCAACCCCTCGCAGCTCGAACTGGAGATCACCGAAACGGTGTTCATGGGAGACATGGGCACCAACGATGCCATGTTCGCATCGCTCAAGAAGCTTGGCGTGAATCTGGCGCTCGATGATTTCGGCACCGGCTTCTCTTCCATGTCCTATCTGTCGAAGGCGCCGTTCGACAAGATCAAGATCGACCAGAGTTTCGTGCGCGGTTGCACCGACAAGAATCATTCGAACCATGCCATCATCACCGCCATCACCAGTCTGGGACGCGCGCTGGGCATGAAGACGACCGCAGAAGGCGTCGAGGCCATGGATGAACTTGCACTCGTTTCCGAACTGGATGTCGACCTGATCCAGGGCTTCATCTTCTCGCGCGCCGTGCCGCAGGACCAGGTGCTGGAAAAGCTCAAGTCCGGAGACTTCCGTTACGAGGCCGTGGGTCCGGCCAAGCATCGCTCCAAGCGCCGCATGGTCTATCGCCGTGTTGGCGTGGTTCACGAGGATCATCACTACGTTGCCATGCTGCGCGATCTCTCGCGCACGGGCGCCAAGATCGAAGGCTTGCTGGAGGTACCTGTTGGGACGGACCTGGTGCTCGATCTGGGCGAGGGACAACTGGTGGTGGGCAAAGTTCGCCGTTCGCAGGACGCGACGCAGGGGCTCGAATTCGAGACGCCGCTGGTGTCTGACGGTGCAGGTGGCCTGTGCACGCGGCACCGCGTTTCTCCTTACATGCTCGCATCTGCCGGTATGCCGCTGCAGGCCCTGCCCAGTGGCCATCACCTCGCGGCCGTCGCCACGAAGAGGCTTGGCGGCGCCAGCACGCGGCCGCGCTTCATGCAGGTGGAACTCGGCGTAGGCTCGACCCGCGCGGGCTGATCCCTGCACCCATTGCGCAATCCCTGCTGACTTCGGCGCAAGGCGCGGCTAAAGGCGCGCAATGACCGAACTGTCGCATATCCGCAATTTTTCCATCATCGCCCATATCGACCATGGCAAGTCCACCCTGGCGGACCGCCTGATCCAGGTCTGTGGCGGCCTCACCGATCGCGAGATGTCCGAGCAAGTCCTTGATAACATGGACATCGAGAAAGAGCGCGGCATCACCATCAAGGCGCAGACCGTGCGCCTCAACTACACCGCGAAGAACGGCGAGACCTACGAGCTCAACCTGATGGACACGCCGGGCCACGTCGACTTCGCCTACGAGGTCAGCCGCAGCCTCGCCGCCTGCGAGGGCGCGCTGCTGGTGGTCGACGCGGCGCAGGGCGTGGAAGCGCAGACGCTCGCTAACGTCTACCAGTCGATCGAGCACGACCACGAGATCGTCCCCGTCATCAACAAGATCGACCTGCCCGCCGCCGAGCCCGAGATGGTCCGCAAGGAAATCGAGGACATCATCGGCATCGACGCCAGCGAGGCGGTGCTGACCAGCGCCAAGTCCGGCATCGGCATCGAGGACGTGCTCGAGGCGCTGGTCGCCAAGATCCCGCCGCCCACGGGAGACCGCGACGCGCCGCTCAAGGCCATGCTGGTCGATAGCTGGTACGATCCCTACCTCGGCGTGGTGATCCTGGTGCGGGTGATGGACGGCGTCCTGAAGAAGGGCCTGAACGTCAAGTTCATGCAGGGCGGGACCGAGCACCTGATCGACCGTGTCGGCGCCTTCACCCCCAAGCGCGTCGACCTGCCCGAGATCGGCCCCGGCGAGATCGGCTTCATCACCGCGCAGATCAAGGAGGTGGAGCAGGCCCGCGTGGGTGACACCATCACCACGGTGAAGGGCGGGGCGACCGCGCCGCTGAAGGGCTACAAGGAAGTGCAGCCGGTGGTGTTCTGCGGCCTGTTCCCGGTCGACGCGGCAGACTTCGAGAAGCTGCGCGAATCCATCGGCAAGCTGCGCCTCAACGACGCCTCCTTCTCCTACGAGATGGAGAGCAGCGCCGCGCTCGGCTTCGGCTTCCGCGCCGGCTTCCTCGGCCTGCTGCACCTCGAGATCATCCAGGAACGCCTCAACCGCGAATACGACCTCGACCTGATCACCACCGCGCCCAGCGTGGTCTACCGCGTCCACCTCGCCCACACCAAGAACGAGGACGCGGCGGTGGTCGACATCCACAACCCCGCCGACTGGCCCGACGTGAACCGCATCGACATGATCGAGGAGCCGTGGATCAAGGCGACGATCTACACCCCCGACGAATACCTCGGCTCGATCCTCAAGCTGTGCCAGGACCGCCGCGGCATCCAGACCGACCTGACCTATGTCGGCGGCCGCGCGCAGGTGACCTACGAGCTGCCGCTGAACGAGGTGGTGTTCGACTTCTACGACCGCCTCAAGTCGATCAGCCGCGGCTATGCCAGCTTCGACTACGAGCAGATCGGCCTGCGCGAGGGCGACCTGGTGAAGATGAACATCATGGTCAACGGCGAGCCGGTCGACGCGCTATCGCTGATCGTCCACCGCAACGTGGCCGAAGAACGCGGCCGCGGCATGTGCGAGCGCCTGAAAGACCTGATCCCGCGCCACCTGTTCAAGATCCCGATCCAGGCCGCCATCGGCGGCAAGATCATCGCCCGCGAAACCATCGCCGCCCTGCGCAAGGACGTGACCGCCAAGTGCTATGGCGGCGACATCTCGCGCAAGAAGAAGCTGCTGGAGAAGCAGAAGAAGGGCAAGGCGCGGATGCGCGAGTACGGGAACGTGAGCATCCCGCAGGAGGCGTTTATCGCGGCGCTGCGGATGGGGGAGGAGTAGGCTCACGCCTGCCTAAACCCGATCTGGCCCGATCCGCGCGGACCTGACGATATATCCCGCCGGCCCGCTCGCCGGCCAAGTGACAGAGAGTAACAGACACCATGGCCGGCTATAAAGAACCCACCTTCCAGGAACGCACAGCACTGGCGCAGAAGGCCCGCGAAAAGGCGCTGAAGAAGCTCGCCAACAAGCCCCCGGTAGACGAGGCCGTGGCCGCCAAGCGCCTGGCCGCACAGCAAGCCCGCGACGCCGCCGCTGCCGAAAAGAGCGCCGCCCGCAAGGCTGCGATTGCGCAGGCCAAGGCCGAAAAGCAGGTCGCCGCCGAGGCTGCTGCCGAGGCTGCCGCAGTGCCGGAGCCGACCGAGGCGGAGTTGAAGGCCGCGCGCGACGAGAAGTATGCGGCGCGGAAGAAGCGCAAGAAGTAGGTTGGTTGGGGGGCGGCTCGACGCGGCTTGACCCAGCTCGCTTTTGCGCCGCGATCGGCGGCAAGATCATCGCCCGCGAAACCATCGCCGCTGTGTTTCGCGATACTCCGCCACCCGCACTCTCTCCGGCCACAGCTCCTGCACCCCGCCGGCCTTCAAGAAATCCCGCCCCCGCATCCGCCGCACCTGACCGGGCCTAGCCCGCTGCATTTGTTTGACCCTCAAACGCCGGGCGGCGGGCGTCCGCCCACCTTGGGTTGGCCTTCGGCCCTCTTCGAGTCCGGTCTAACCGGCCGGCGCGCGGTCTTGGTTGTCCCGGCTTCGCCGGTTCTGCTTCGCAACGCGGTCCGCCTGCGGCGGTCCGTTTGGTGCCATCAATCATCGGTGTGCGTCCCGCCGCCATATTCCTCCTCGTAGTCGACCATTTCCCAGCCGTCGTCCGGGGGCGGCTCCCTGTGGCGCTTTTCCAGCACCTTCTTCATCTCCTCGGAGGGGCCGCGGGGGAGGGCTTCCCATTCGGCGTCTTCCGCGTCCGCTCCGTCCTGCGGCAGGGCGTAGTCCGGGTGTTCGGGGTCGTTCCACCATTGGTAGCCGGTCGCCGCGTCCTCGGCCTGGAGGCGCTGGTAGGTGTCCCAGGCGGCGCGGGTGCGGGGGCTCATGGCTTGCAGGTGCGCCTCGTGCGCGCGGTCGAACTTGGCGGCGAGGCTGTCCAGCGCGTCCGCCTCCTCCTTCTCGCCCAGCAGGCGCTGCTCCTGCTCCCAGTCCTTGCGCCATTCCCTCTTCAGCCGCGCAAGCGCCTGCTTGTCCATCGCGCTCAATCCGCGCGCGCCGCCCTCGGCAAAGCGTTTCGGCGCGCGGTTGCGCAGCATGAACATCAGCAGCCGGTCGTTGTAGATCGTGCGCGTGCCGACCAGCTTGCCGTAGGAATAGACCGGCACCTCGATGCCGTTGAGCGCGCGGTCCATGGCCACGTCCTCGATCCGCTGGACGCCGAGGTCGAGCGCGGCCTCCCACGCCTTGCGGAAGGTGGCGGCATCGGGGTGGCGGCGCAGGTGGTAGGCGCTCTCGGGCGTCATCCCCACGCTGTTGGCGGCGGCGCGGACCGAGCCGTAGTCGGCCAGCGCCTCGATGAAGAGCTGCTGGCGCTCGGGCGTCCACCCGTCGTGCCGCCGGCACTTGCGCGGGACGGGGGTGAACACGGGCAGGGTGCGTCTGGGCTTGGTCGACATGGCCGGGGCCATGGCGGGGGCGGGGGGCTGTAGGAAAGGGGGAGGGGATTGTTTGTTTCATGCGCCCACCTCCGTGGGCGCGTCCTCGCTAGACGCGCTTCGCTCCGCTACGCGCCCGCTGCGGGCGGGCGGTCGCCCTTGCGGTCACTATCGTGACCGTTCCCGGTGCGAGTTTGCCATTTGGTGCTTGTCTCGGTCGCGACCAGCGACCGACCGAGCGCGACCGCGCGATCGCAGGTGCCGCGCAGCCCGAAGGGCGGAGCGAACAGCACCGAGGACGAAGCCGCGGAGGCGGCTTCGCAAGGAAGCTACGCCTTGCGTGCGCTCACCAGCGAATAGTAGCCCCCGCCGGAGCGGCAGGCGCGCACGTCCTCGAACCCGGCAGCTTCCATTATCTCGCGGAATTCGGGCAGGGTGTACTGCTTGCCCAGCGTACCCATCAGCATCATCAGGCTGAAGCTGGCGGCCTGCCAGGGGCCCTGGCCGTCGTCGTCCATCAGGATCTCGTGCAGGAAAATCCGCCCGCCCGGCGCCAGCGCCTTGAAGCTCTTCTGCGCGAGCAGGGCATTGGTCTCCTCCGACCAGTCGTGGAAGATATTGGCAAAGAAGTGCGCGTCGTGCCCTTCCGGCCAATCCTGCTCGAACATGTTGAGCCCGCAGGTCGTGACCCGGCCCGTCAGCCCGGCCGCCTCGACATGCTTGGCGGCTTCGACCACCATTTCCTTGAGGTCGAGCAAGGTGACTTCCAGCGCCGGGTTGGCCCGCGCGATCTCGATGCCGTAGACGCCGGAGCCGCAGCCGACGTCGAGCAGCGAGCGGACCTCGGCGAACTCGGGCTGCACGGCAGCGCCGCGGGCAGGGCCCATCGAATGCGCGTGCATGAAGTCGGAGATGCGCTTGGCGACCTCGGCGGTCATGGTGCCGCGTTCCCATTCGGGGCCGCCGGCGACCTCGTTGGTGGGGCGCTTGCCGGTGCGCACCATCTCCAGCAGTTGCGCATGCAGCGGGATCGTCTCGCGGAAGCGGAACAGGAAGCCGCCCCAGTAGCCCTCGGCGTCGGGATGCAGCCACATGCGCGCCTGCGGCGTGGCCGACCAGCGATCATCGCGTTTCTCCACCACGTCGAGCGCGGCCAGCGCGCCCAGCAGCACGCCCAGCGCGCGGGCGTCCACCGCCAGTTCGGCGGCGAGCGCATCGGTGTCCAGCGCCCGGTTGCCGATCGCCCGGAACAGCCCCAGCTCGTCCGCCACGGTAACGGCGGGCAGGGTGAACTGCGATTGCCAGATATTCCAGATGGCGCGGTCGTCCGTGCCTGGCGGTAACGGTCCCATAACTCTCCCCTCGTTCTCTCTCGCGGACGGTATAGCGAAAGCCTTGCCGCTCAACTGCCCGTCGTGGCATATCGATAACGATCGTTAGGAACGACGGGAAGAGGAAACCATGGCGACTTTGGCTGACGAGAGCATCGAGGACCAGGCCCGGCAGGTGCGGGCAATGATGCGCTATGTCGACGAAGGCGATTTCGTGACGCGGCGCTATGTCAGCCAGGGCGAGGAGCTCAACACCGGCACCTATGCGGACCATGAAGTGGTGATCCGCGACGGCATGCCGATCCGCGACCACTTCGAACTCGACGTCCACGGCTTCAGGATCGGCAAGAGCGACAGTGCCATTGTCGACTTCCATGATCGCAACTCTATAGAGCGCCTCTACGAACGCGAAGTGGAGGCTGACGTGCTGCGCTGGACCGGTGCCGACAAGTGCGCCGCGCGCGGCTGGATGCTGCGTACCTCTGCCGACCTGAGCGAGCATGCCAGCAACAAGTCGGAAGGCTACCAGCACCGCGGCGGCCTGCAGCCTCCGGCGGGCGAGGCCCATGTCGATACCGCGCCGCGCACCGCGCAGCGGATGGCAGAGCAGACCTATGCCCAGTGCTTCCCCGACGGTCCGGGCTTCAAGCGCTTCCTCATCACCAGCCACTGGCGCACCTTCTCGCCGCCGCCGCAGGACGTGCCGCTGGCGCTGTGCGACGGGCGCACCAGTTTTGGCGGGCAGGAAAAGGAGAACACCCTGCTGATCGTCGACGAGTTCCCGCGAGGCGATGCCCTGACGGCGCCGGTGCCGGGCGAGGAGGACCTGCTGGCGGCGACGATCTTCTCCTACCACCCCTCGCACCGCTGGTGGTACTTCGCCGGAATGGAGCGCGACGACGTGCTGCTGTTCAAGTTCTTCGACAGCGATCACGAACGCACCTGGCGCTGTCCGCATTCGGCCTTCGTCGATGCCTCCGCCGCGGCTCCGAACCCCCGCGAAAGTATCGAATGCAGAAGCGTGGCATTCTGGGAATAATCTTGCGCGACCCCTCCGGTGACCGTCATCCATTGGTCAAAATTGTCGCCAAAATGTCACAGGAATAAGCTTCCGTCTGAAACCTTTTCACGCGGCGATTGTGCAGCGCGCAACAATGGTGTTTGAGGCAAGGTCAGGAAGGAGGGACTTGAACGCCTGACATGGTTTGTTGGCCTTGGCCGCAAACGGATGGTTCCCTTTTTTCGTCGAATTCTCCCACTTACCAGGAGCATAACAATGTTTATAAACAAGAAGGCCTCGCTGCTGGCGAGCACCGTGATCCTCGGATCGCTGGTTGCATCCCCGGCTTATGCGCAGGATGGCGCATCGGAAGAGGGCAGCACGATCCTCGTTACCGGTACGCGTATCGCGCGCCGCAACGTTGAAACCGCTGCCCCGGTCGCAGTCGTCGACAGCGAAGAGTTCTCGCTCGCCGGTGAAGTGAACGTCGAAAACGTCGTGAACGCCCTTCCGCAGGTTGTTCCGGGCATCACGTCCTTCTCCAACAACCCCGGTAACGGTACCGCCTCGCTGAACCTGCGTGGCCTGGGTGCCACCCGCACCATGCTGCTGGTCAATGGCCGCCGCTGGATGTTCTACGATACCAACCAGATCGTCGACCTCAACACCATCCCGCAGTTCCTGCTGGAAAGCGTTGACGTTGTGACCGGTGGTGCTTCGGCCGTTTACGGTTCGGACGCTCTTGCCGGCGTTGTGAACTTCCGCCTTCGTGAACTCGACGGTGCGGAATTCGGTGGCCAGTACTCGATCACCGATCGTGGTGATGGTCAACGTTACCAGATCCACGGCGCGATCGGCGCCGATTTTGCTGACGGCCGCGGTAACGTGACCGTGTTCGGTGAATACTACAATCGCGAGGAAATCTTCCAGGGCGAGCGTACTTTCTCCGAATTCGCACTGGGTGGTTCGCCGCTGCAGCAGCTGGGTTCGTCCCTGCCGCCTGAAACGCGCCTGACCTATCGCGGTGATGGCGACACGACCGGCACTGCATTCGAAACGAACAACGATCTGGCCATCTTCGGTTCGCCGGGTTCGCTGCGCGCTTACGAAACGCCGCGTGACCTTTATAACTATGCTCCGGCCAACTACCTGCAGCTTCCGCAGGAACGTTACATGCTGGGCGGTTATGGTAGCTACGAAATCAGCGAAGCTGTCGAGCTCTATGCTGAAGTTGCCTACGTCAACAACCAGGTCGACGCCGAGCTGGCTCCGACGCCGATCCTCGTCAACACGACGCTGGACATCGACTCGCTGGTCGCCAACGGCTTCATCGACGCAGCTACCGAAGCCCAGTTCCGTGCGCTTGACGCTACGGAATCGGGTGCGGACCTCAACGACGGTACTGTCAGCGTGCAGGTTCGTCGTCGTCTGGAAGAAGCTGGCGGTCGTCGTAACCTCGACGAGCGTAACTCCTTCCGCGTCCTCGCCGGTGCCCGCGGTGCGATCACCGACTTCCTGAGCTACGATGCGTACTACATGTACTCGCGCACCCGTAACGCCAACATCCAGCAGGGTAACGCATCCGTTTCGCGTTTCACCGCTGCAATCAACGGCACGGGCCCAACGCAGATCAACATCTTCGGTGCCGGTACGCTGACGCCGGCCATGGTCGACGTGTTCCGCATTCAGGCACAGAACGGTGACATCTCCGACCTGCAGGTCGTCTCGGGTGCAATCTCCGGTACCTTCGGTGATTTCGCTCTGGGTGCTGCTGAGCCGGTTGGTTTCGCTTTCGGTGGTGAATACCGCGAAGTGAATTCGCGCTTCATTCCTGACGAGTTCCTCGCTTCGGGCGACGTTGCCGGCTTCAACGCCGGTCAGCCGACCTCGGGCGGTTACAACGTGAACGAGATCTTCGCTGAGCTCAACGTTCCGTTCGAAACCGAAAGCGGCATGCGCTTCGAACTCAACGGTGCTGCTCGTTACTCTGACTACTCGCTGGCCACTGTGGGCGGTGTGTGGACCTACGCCGGTGGCGCTCAGTTCACGCCGATCCCGGACGTGACCATTCGTGGTCAGTACCAGCGTGCTGTTCGCGCACCGAACGTGGGTGAACTGTTCCAGGGTACGGCTATCGGCTTCCCGGGTGCGAATGACCCGTGTGCCGGTGACGGCACCTCGGGCAACGGTCCGGTTCCGACCGGCGCTCTCCTGGCGCTGTGCCTTGCCAACGGTGTTCCGCAGGCCAACATCGGCAACAACGCTGTGCTCCAGCCTGACGGCCAGATCGCAGCGCTGTTCGGTGGTAACCCGAACCTGACCGAGGAAACCTCGGACAGCTGGACCGTCGGTGTGGTTCTCCAGCCGTCGTTCATCCCGGGCCTCACCGTCACGGCTGACTACTTCAACATCAAGGTTGAAGACGCCATCACGACGATCAGCCTGCAGACGGCTCTGGACCTGTGCTTCAACACGGTTCAGGACCTCAGTGCTCCGCAGTGCCTGAACTTCGTTGGTACGCGTGACCAGCAGGGTGCATTCGGTCGTACCAACCCGCCGACCCTGGGTGGCGCTAACATCGCTGCTCTGGAAGTGTCGGGTGTCGACCTTCAGATCGATTACGGCATTGACCTGGGCTTCTCGCTCCTTGGCAACGGTGCTTCCGATCTGAACCTGTCGTTCCTCGGTACCTGGACGGAAACGTCGAACTTCGCAGCTGATCAGAGCAACCCCGCAGACGTCGACACCTGTGCCGGCGAATTCGGTCTGATCTGTGGCGAACCGACGCCTTCGTTCAAGTGGACGGCTCGTGCCAGCTATGTCGATGGTCCGCTGACCTTCTCGACCCGCTGGCGCCACATTTCGGCTGTGCAGGACGATGACGATACATCGAACAACTTCGTGGAACGCGTCAGCGCCTACGACCTGATGGATCTGACTCTGTCGTATGACTTCCGCGAATCCGTCACCCTGACGGTTGGTGTGCGGAACCTGTTCGACACCCTGCCGTCGACGCCGCAGTTCGACGCAGCGGGCCAGGTGATCAACGACACCAACAGCCTGCTGATGGGTGACTTCAACAACGCCGACCAGATGAACACCTACCCGAGCACCTACGATGTGCTGGGTCGTGACTTCTTCGCATCGGTTCTGTTCCGCTTCTAAGCGGTTCACCTAGCGACTATCGCAAAAAAGGGGCGGGGGACCTTCGGGTCTCCCGCCCATTTTTGTGTCTGCTTGAAACTGGTTGCGGGTGCCGGCCAGCCTGACGTCGCAGCGGGGCGTAGCCAAAGGCAGCGCGCCGGCTCAGCCGGTCAGCGTGTAGGTGCGATAATCGGCAAAGGGATCTGCCGAACGACCATCGGTCAGCATGGCTTCCTCGCGGAACTTGAGGCCGGCAGCTTCGAGCACGTCGATCACCCTGTCTGCATCGCTGGCCGTGGCCGCGGCATTTTCCAGCGAGGCAATCCGGCCCAGCTCGTTCGCGGCCTGTGCTTCGATATCGGCAATAATACCCGCCACGCGCTCAGGTGCGTCGTTGCGGCCCATTTCCAGCGTTTGCCGGATAGCCTCCGCAATCTCCCATGCTGCGGAGCCTTCGCCATGGGCTGCCACGCCCTTGGCCGGTGCCTCGGCAAGCGCTTGCGGCACGTCCCGAATCCCGGCCTCGCGCAGGGCCAGGCTGTTTCGGGCGATTTCCGGCAGCTTCTGTTCGTCGATCGCCCAGCTGATCTGCTCACGCCGCTTGCGATTGTGGGCTACGATCGGGCCCTTCAAGCGGTGCGTAATCAGACCCAGCTTGCCGCCCGGCTGCAAGACTCGGGCGATCTCAGGCGCGATTTGCTCGATATCGCCGTATTCAAAGCCAAACTGGCTGGTGACGGCTGCGAAATGACTGTCGGGGAAGGGCAGCTGTTCCATTCCCACGCCGCCTTTGAGCGTGATGCCCTTGGGCGGTGCGGGCAGGGTGGTCGCCCGGTCGACCCCGATCAGCGTGAGATCGCGTCGCTTTTCCAGTATCTGCGCCAGCACCACACCGTCGCCGGTCGCAAGGTCCAGCAAGCTGGCGCCGCCGGGCAAAGCGCGAGAGAAGCTTTGCCACACGCGGCGCTGCATATCGGCAATGCCTTGCCAGCCAGAAGGCAGGCACCCGCCGCCGCTCCGCCCTCCGGTGCGCTCCCAAAAGGTGTTCCATGCTTCGTTCGGGTGCGATCCGCTCATCGGGAATCCAATACTACATCAAAGGCGACAGTCATGCGGCGGCCGTCCGTGAATGGCCGGGTGCCGTGGTACAGCGTGCTGGGAAACAGGGCCAGGTGGCCGACGCGCGGCTCGATCACCCGGCGCGGCGGCATGTCGAGTTGCAGGTTTGGCGGCGGGCGGCCGATTTCCAGCGCACCTTCCAGCTTGTCATCACCCTTGCCGAAGGATTCGGGTAGCTCACAATAAAGTGCCGAGGAAACAACGCCTTTCGGATGGATGTGCGAGGCGTGAAAGTCGCCTCCGCCGGTCAGCCGGACTGACCAGGAACCGGCGATCCGCCATTTCTTGTCGCGATGCCGCAGCAGTGGGTGCCGTTCGTCCAGCGGCGGCAAGCCGCGGCGATATTCCTCCAGCGTCGCTTCGATTGCGGCGCGCAGGTCCTGGAAGGCGGGCTCTTGCCGGTCGAACAGTTGCCCGCGCGTCTGGGTGCCGCCCCGCAGCGACTGTCCGAGCGGGAGGGGCGAGTTGTCGTGCAGCTGGTGCAGCAGGGCGATGGCTGGCGACAGCACCCTGTCGGCATCGTGCAAGGGATGCAGGTCGTGCAGGCCTTGCTGCCCGTGCAGCCATTCGTGACGCGGATCGTCGGTCAGCCGCCAGACAAATTCGCGTAGCGCCCAGGCGCTGATCTCGTCGGGATCAAGCTCCTGGGTCCGGTCCAGCAGTTCTGCCGCCCGATCGAATTCGCCGCGCCGCGTCCGGTGCCGCGCTTCGTGCAGGAAGCGTTCGCTGGTCTCGATGTCGAGGCCCTCGTAAATCGCCTCGGCGCGGTCGTTCTGGCCGTCAGCCCCGGCATAGATTGCCTCCAGCAGCGCGAACCGTTCGATATGGGGAAAGCGTTTGCGCGCCTCGGCCGCCACGTCGGCGGCTTCGCTGCTGCGGTCCATCCCGCCGAGCGTACGCGCCCAGGCTTCGGGAATGTTGGGGTCCTGCGGCACCTTGGCCGCGGCGTCGGCATAGTGCGAGGTATAGTCCTCTTCGTCCACCGCACGCCGCAATTGCGCGAGGAAAAACAGGGCATCTGTGAATTGCGGGGCCTGTTCCACGATCTGCCGGGTAATGGTCCGCGCGCCGGCCACGTCGCCTGCCACGTCCAGCGACTGCGCCTTGCCCAGCCAGACGTAAGGATTGCCGGGGTCAACCTGCAGTGTCTGGTCGAAGCGCGGCACCGCGTCGGACTCACCGCGTTCCAGAGCCACCCGGGCGCGGCCCAGGAGGGCCTTCGGCCGCTTGGGATCGCGGGCGAGCGCGCGGTCATACCAGTGCGCGGCTGCCGCGAGTTCGCCGATGTTGCGTTCGGACATTGCCCGGGTCGAACAATAGACGGGAAGGTCGCGGCACTCGGCCTCGATCCGGTCGAGCACCTTCAGCGCGGCCAGGTCGTCTCCTGCAGCTGCAAGAGCGATGGCCTGGTCGATGGCGAAGTTGGGATTGCCGGGAAGCAGCGCGAAGGCCTTGCCGAAGTGCTCTGCGGCGGCGGCGTGATCTCCGGATTGCAGCAGCATCTTGCCGGTAAAGTGCCACAGGCCAGCCTCCTGCGGGTAGGCTTGCCGTGCCTCGTCCAGTATCCGCAGCGCGCCCGGAATATCACCGCCTTGCGCCGCAGCGCCAGCACGCGAAGCCCATTGCTGCGGGTTGAGACTGTTCACCGGTCGCGCAACCACCCGTTGATGGCAAAGCGTCCGTGCGGAGCAAAGGGCGGCACGTATGTTACCGCGTGCGCGCGGGGAACCAGGAACAAATTCAGCGTGTTGAAGCGCGGAATGTACCCGCTCTCGATATTGCCTGCTTCGTCGTAGAAGACCAGGTGGCCACCCCAGTCGGGGGACCAGTTGTCGATGGTCATGTTGAGGACGTAGGCAATCCGCCAGCCTTCAGCGACATGGCTATCGATGTGCCGGCCAAGGAAGTTGTTGGGGCCATAGAGGCTGGCGTGAGCATCGGCCCTGGCCAGCTGCGGAATTCCGGTGATCTGCCGCATGGCTTCGAGGAATTCCGGAGCGTTGAGGTATTCCAGCAGCAATTCGTGCGGGCCGCCGGGCTCCCACTGTTCCTGCACGGCTTCCACGATCTGGTAGCGCTGGAAGCGGAAGGCATAGTCGCCACTCGCGGCTGCCCTGTCGGTGTCCTGCAGTGCCTGCCTGACGGCGGCGGCATTTGCCGGATCGCGCAATTCGCGTCCGCGCCAGCTCTGCGGCTTGCCGTTGGTGCCGGCCTGGCAGGCGATTCCCCACTCGGTCCCGGAGGCGAGTATCTCGCGAACTTCGCGCGCGGTCTCGTCAGTCAGGAAGCTTTCGATTTGCAGCCGGTTCTCAGCGGCAAACCGGCGGGCAAGCTCGGCCCGGTCAAGGTGTGGATTAATTTCGAAGAGCGCCTTTGCCATGGCTTCCACCCTATAGGTCGCGCGAAGCAGGCTTGCCAGTCCCGGGGCCGAAGGCAGACGAAAAAAAGACCCGCCGTGATACTCTGCAAGCAGAGCAATCAACGGCGGGCCATGCGGAAACCTTGCCAGTTTGTTCTATCCGGTGCGCATCTTACCCTACGCCCCGTGACGGCCTGGTTCCGGGTTCGTGAACGTTAGCCGCGCTGCTGCTGTTCGGCGCGGGCGGCGATTTCGCGTTCGAAATTCTGCACCGTTTCGCGATAGCAGCGCCTGGCCTCGGTGGAGGGCAGCGCGAAACCGGAGCGATTGTCGATGCCGCAGACTTCTTCGGCAGCGCTGGTCAGGCGGCGTTCGAGCGTGCGCTGGCCTGCTTCGGTCGACAGGTCGAGGTCGCTGTAGCGCACGGCGACGGTCTCACCCTGCGCACCGGCGGCGATGGCGGGGGTTGCAAACAGGGCGCCTGCGGTGAGCGCGGCGGCCAGACCGGACTTGATCGAAAACTTCGTCATAATATTTCCTCCTCTGTTGTGCTCCGGCCCGCTGTGAACTGGGGGGCCCGTTTGAACCGGGTTTGGGCCGGAGCGATGAGCCTGATGTAGGGGAGGGTGCCGGGCATGGCATCTCAAGCTCGACCGGCTTGGGCTTCGCGTCGATGAATGACGCACCGCGCCGACAACCGGCCAACTGAATCCGACAAACGTCGACAAGATTTCAGGCGTAACCGATCCGGGCGTTACTATGCGATTTGCCTTATATATCGGGACCTGTGCGAAAGTGACTCGCACTTCACTTGGCGTTCAGCGCGAGCCTAGCTATAGGCCTCTCATGACTGCGAAGCTTTCCATCCGTAGCGCGCTGCTGGGCGCCACTTGTGCCATGCTGCTGACCGGCTGTGCCGGCGGGCGTGACAACGGTCCGAACGACCTTGCCTATGTCGCCCGCGACGTCGAATCGCTCTATGCGGCCGCGCGAGAGCGCCTTGATCGCGGTGACCTGACCATGGCGGCTGGCCTGTTCGACGAGGTGGAACGCCAGCACCCCTATTCACCCTGGGCGCGTCGCGCCCAGTTGATGAGTGCCTTCTCCTATTACGCCGCGCGCGATTATACGCGTTCGATCCAGTCGGCCTCGCGCTTCCTGTCGATCCACCCGGGTAACCGCGACGCGCCTTACGCCTACTACCTGATCGCCATGTGCTATTACGAGCAGATCAGCGATATCGAGCGTGACCAGGCGATTACCCTGCAGGCGCTGGCCGCCCTGAACGAGATCGTTCGCCGCTATCCCGAAACCGCCTATGCCGACGACGCGCGGCTGAAGATCGACCTCGTCAACGATCACCTGGCGGGCAAGGAAATGGAAATCGGCCGCTTTTACGAGCGCACCGGCCAGTGGCTGGCGGCGCAGCTGCGCTTCCGCAACGTGGTGGATGACTACCAGACCACCAGCCACACGCCCGAAGCGCTCTACCGCCTGACCGAGACCAGCCTGGCCCTCGGCCTCCCTGAAGAAGCGCAGCGTTATTCGGCCGTGCTGGGTGCCAACTATCCCGGTAACGAGTGGTACGAGAAGGCTTACGAGCTGATGGAAGACCACGCCCCCGAACGGGTCGGCGGTTAGGCTGGGTCGCGCCTAGGTGCCGTAGCACAAGCTGTCGTCCGCCTGTTCGCGGCGGTTCAGCTCCAGCAGGTCGCGCATTTCCGGCAAGTGCAGTGAACGGTCGAGGCGGATTCCCGCCAGGCCATCGTGCGCCCAGCGGACTGTGCCTTCCAGTTCCATATCGGTCGCGGTGGCGATCACCACCTTGTCGCCGGCCTCGTACTTGCCGCGGCCAAGGTTGCTGATGCGTGCGCCCTGCGGCGACAATTCGATCAGCAATCCAGTAGCGGTCTTGCGGCCCTCGCGGCGCAGTTCGACCGGCAGCCGCGTGGCGTAACGCTTGTAAGTCCTGATCGTGAGCACCGACATCGCAGCGAGCCCCTCTTGTTGCGAAGCTGCAGTTAGGCCAGAAAATACTTAAGAAATTCTAGCCATTCCACGGGCAGGACGCCGCTGGTCGTTGCGCTGTGCCGGGGCGCGGATTACAGCGGGGCATCGCCATGCTGACCGCGCTATCCATCCGTAACATCGTGCTGATCGAAGCGCTCGACCTTGCCTTCGGGCCGGGGCTGGGCGTGCTGACGGGCGAGACCGGTGCGGGCAAGTCGATCCTGCTCGATGCCTTGGGGCTGGTGCTGGGCAACCGCGCCGACACTGCATTGGTGCGCGCTGGAGAGGAGCAGGCGAGCGTAACCGCAACTTTCGAATTCGCTGAACTCCCTGGGGGCTTGGCCGAGGCGCTGGAGGATGCCGAGGTCGAGCTGGAACCGGGCGAGGCGCTGATTATCCGCCGCCGGGTGAAGGCCGATGGCGGTTCCAAGGCCTTCGTCAACGACCAGCCGGTAGGCGTGGCCCTGCTGCGCACGCTGGCGGTCTCGCTGGTGGAACTGCACGGCCAGCACGACGACCGCGGACTGGTAAACCCGCGCGGGCACCGGGCGCTGCTCGACCGTTATGCCGGGGCCGACGTGGCGGGCGTTGCCATGGCTTGGGACGACTGGCGCAAGGCGGGCGCGAAGCTGGCCGAGGCGCGGGCCGATATCGAACAGGCCAAGCTCGACCAGGACCTGCTGCTGGCGCACCTTGCCGAACTCACCGCCATCGAGCCTGAGGCAGGCGAGGAAGAGACCTTGGCCAATGCCCGCTCGGACATGCAAAAGGGCGAGAAGCTGGCGGGCGACCTCGAGGACCTGCGCACGGTCTGGGACGGCAGCGATTCGCCGCTGGCGGCGCTGCGGGTGGCGGCGCGCAAGCTCGACCGGATCGCGCCCGAGCACCCGCTGCTGGCCGAAGCGCTCGGCGCGCTCGACCGCGCGGTGATCGAGGCCGGCGAGGCGGAAGAAAAGTTGCAGGGCGCCGCCGAAGCCATGCAGCATGACCCCGCCGAACTCGACCGCATCGAGACGCGGCTGTTCGAACTCAGGGCGCTGGCGCGCAAGCATTCGTGCCAGGTCGACGACCTGCCCGAGGTTATGCAGGCCATGCGCCGCAAGCTCGATGCCATCGAGCAGGGCGATGCCGATCTCGCGGACCTGGAAGCGGCGGAGCGCAAGGCGCACGAGGTCTACCGCGCGCGCGCCGAGGCCCTGCATGCGACGCGCGTGACGGCGGCTGTCCGGCTCGACGAGGCGGTCGCTGCGGAACTGGCACCGCTGAAGCTCGACGCTGCGCGCTTCAGGACGGCTGTGGCCGAGCAACCCGAAGAACGCTGGGGCGCCTCGGGCATGGACGCGGTGGAATTCCTGATCGCCACCAACCCCGGCGCCGACTTCGCGCCCTTGAACAAGATTGCCTCGGGCGGCGAGCTGTCGCGCTTCATCCTCGCGCTGAAGGTGGCGCTGGCGGAGCAGGGCGGGGCGGCGACGGTAATCTTCGACGAAATCGACCGCGGCGTGGGCGGCGCGGTGGCCTCTGCCATCGGCGAACGGCTGGCGCGTCTGGCGGGAGAGGGCGGGCAATTGCTGGCCGTGACCCACTCCCCGCAAGTCGCCGCGCGCGGCCGCACCCATTACATGATCGCCAAGTCGAGCGAGGGCACGGTGACGAAGACTTCGGTGATGCTGCTCGACGCGGAAGGGCGGCAGGAAGAGATCGCGCGGATGCTGAGCGGCGCGGAAATCACGAACGAGGCCCGGGCGCAGGCTGACCGGCTGCTGGAGGGCGTGTGATGTCGTTCGACTACCGTTCCCTTAATATCCAGAGCAAAACGGGCGACTGGCTCTGCCCAAGCTGTGGTTTTCCTGGATATTTCCGTGGACTGAGCTTTGTGGAAGGCGGACCACTGATTGGCACCGGAATCTGTCCTTGTTGCACCTATGAACCGGGCTTCGACGATGTAGCCGCGGCGTCGGGGACGCCCCATTCCGAACCGATTGATGCGCTCAGGGCTTACTCGAAAGAGTGGTTCGCGGGTGGGATGCGGTGGTGGGGCAACTTGGCGCCGATACCTGGTGATTGGTCGCCTGAGAAACAGGCAGAGGGTTGGAAATTACATTGCAAGCCGATCCTGAAATGACCGAAGCCGAAGCTGCCAACGAGCTGATGCGGCTCGCCAAGGCGATTGCGCATCACAACAGGCTCTACCACGCCAATGACGCGCCGGAGATCTCCGACCCGGAGTTCGACGCGCTCGTGCGCCGCAACGCCGAGCTTGAGGCGCAATTCCCGCACCTGGTGCGCGAGGATTCGCCGAGCAAGGTCGTGGGTCACGAGATCAGCGCCTCGCCGCTGTCCAAGGTGCAGCATGAAGTCGCCATGCTCAGCCTCGACAATGCCTTCGCGGACGAGGAGGTGGAGGAGTTCGTCGCCCGCGTCCGGCGCTTCCTGTCGCTGGGCGAGGGTGATCCGTTGACCTTCACCGCCGAGGACAAGATTGACGGCCTCTCCTGCTCGCTGCGCTACGAGCACGGCAAGCTCGTCATGGCCGCCACGCGCGGGGACGGGCAGGTGGGCGAGAACGTTACGCCGAACGTCGCGCACATCGCCGATATCCCGCAGCAGCTGTCGGGCAAGGTGCCGGACGTGTTCGAGGTGCGCGGCGAAGTTTACATGGCGAAACAGGACTTTGCTGCACTCAATGCTGCGCAGGAGGAGGCGGGCGGCAAGCTCTTCGCCAACCCCCGCAATGCCGCTGCCGGATCGCTGCGGCAGAAGGACGCCAGCGTCACCGCTGCCCGTCCGCTGCGCTTCCTCGCGCACGGCTGGGGCAGCGCCAGCGAGGTGCCGGCGGACACCCAGTTCGGCGTCATGCAGTGCATTGCCGAATGGGGCCTGCCGATTTCGCCCGACCTGACATTATGCCCTGATCTCAGCACTATGCTGCAGCAATATCGCAGCATTTCCGAAGGCCGCACGGGCCTGCCCTACGAGATCGACGGCGTGGTCTACAAGGTCGACCGGCTCGACCTGCAGAAGCGCCTCGGCTTCGTCGCCAAGGCTCCGCGCTGGGCCATTGCGCGCAAGTTCCCCGCCGAACGCGCGGAGACGACGCTGGAGGCGATCGACATCCAGGTCGGCCGCACCGGCAAGCTGACCCCGGTCGGGCGGCTCGCGCCGGTGCTGGTGGGCGGCGTGACCGTCACCAACGTCACCCTGCACAACCGTGACGAGATCGCGCGCCTCGGCGTGCGTCCGGGGGACCGAGTGGTGATCCAGCGGGCGGGCGACGTGATCCCACAGGTGATCGACAACCTGACGCGCGAGGTCGAGCGCGAACCCTTTGTCTTCCCCGATCACTGCCCCGACTGCGGCAGCGAAGCCGTGGCGGAAGAGGGCGAGGTCGATGTCCGCTGCACCGGCGGACTGATCTGCCCGGCACAGCGCACAGAACGCCTCAAGCACTTCGTCAGCCGCGCCGCGCTCGATATCGAGGGGCTGGGCGAGAAGACCATCGACCAGTTCTTCGCCCTCGGCTGGCTGGAAAGCCCCGCCGATATCTTCCGCCTGAAGGACCGCGAGGCCGAGATCCTCGCGCTCGACGGGTGGAAGGAGAAGTCGGTCGAGAACCTGCTCGCCTCCATCGAGGCCAAGCGCCAGCCCGACGCCGCGCGGCTGCTGTTCGGCCTCGGCATCCGCCACGTCGGCGCGGTGACCGCGCGCGACCTGCTCAAGTATTTCCACGAACTGCCCGCCTTGCGCGAGGCTGCCGAAAAGGCCCTCGCGGGGGACGAGGAGGCCGCTGCCTCGCTCACCTCCATCGACGGGATCGGCGGCGCCGTGGTCGAGGCGCTGGGTGCCTTCTTCCACGAAGAGCACAACCGTGCGGTGTGGGATGACCTGCTTGGCGAAGTCAGCCCGCCGCGCTACGAAGTCGCCACGGTCGACAGCCCGGTAGCGGGCAAGACCGTGGTCTTTACCGGCAAGCTGGAGACCATGAGCCGCGACGAGGCCAAGGCGCAGGCCGAACGGCTGGGCGCCAAGGCCGCCGGATCGGTGAGCGCCAAGACCGACCTGCTGGTGGCCGGGCCGGGTGCGGGCAGCAAGCTGAAGAAGGCTGCGGAACTGGGTATCGAGGTGATCGACGAGGCTGGCTGGGCCGCCATCGTCGCAGCGGCTGGTTGACCCGGACGCCTAGTACTGCGGCATCTCTTCGATCGCGCCGCTACCAAGTTCGCGCAGGTCGAAATGGGCGCGGATATGTTCCAGCACTGCAGGGTAGAGCGGGTTGTCGAAGCGGATGCCGGCATAGGGCTGCTCCTGCCAGCGCACGGTGGCGTCGATCGGGCCGACCGGACCGATCTTGATCGTCACCGAGAGGTTGGGCGAGAGGTAGCCCATCCGGTCGAAGATGCGGCAACCCTCTTCCGACAGGTCGACAATCGTAACCTCGCGCTTGCCCGTGCCGGTGCGCAGGGTCCCGACAATAGAGATGTCGTAGCGTTCGGATTCGCGCACGCCGTCAGTCACCACGGTCATTTCCCCTATGTCTGCGGAACATCCTGGTAGCACGGTTCGGTTAATTTTTTGTCGCTGCCCGTTAAGCATGTGGACCTGCGTGTCAGGGATTGGTTTCGGGCAGCGGAATCCATTTCATCACCCCGCCCGCAAAGGGCGTCCACATGCCCATTTCCACTCCGGCTTCGGCCAGTGTGTCGCCTACCCAGGTGTTGCAGGTGTTGGTCAGCGAATAGCTGCCTTCGGCTTCGTAGTAAGCGTCATCGACATAGGTCCCGCGCAGGATCTCGCGCGTTTCGCCCGGAGGCACATCCGGCAGCGTGCGTTCGATGGCGCTCACCAGCGTGCGGTACTGGTCCATGGAGATGGATAGCGGGCGGTGGTTCTCGCTCGCGCCGGGGCGGACATAGTGGCTGACGCGCACCAGCGGATCGCCGCCGACCGTGGCGATGCGCAGGGCCGTACCGGCATCAAGGTCGCCCCAGGTCGGCACGTTGAGGAAGACCTCGCGCTCGCCCCAGCCGATGGAAAGGTGGGTGGGCACGTGGCCGTCGCGGCGAGGTCGGGAAGCGCTGGGAAAGCTCTCGCGCCAGTCCTTCGCATGGGAGACGATGGGCACGACGATAGAGGTGTGGGTACCGTTGGTCTCCACCATGATCTCGATCGTTTCGGCATCGGGCGCGGGCGGTGCGGCGCTGCCGCTTTCGGGAATCGAGCTGCCCACCCAGGCCGCCAGCGGATAGCCCACCACCAGCAGCGCCAGCATGACGAGCACGCCTGCCAGCAGGCGCAGGAGGCGGCGCATCAGCCCCAAGGTCAGCCCAGGTAGCGGTGCCGTAACCAAAGCACGCTCCAGTCCCCGATCACCAGCCGCCGGTGCAGCCGGAAGCCCGCCTTGCGATAGGCCGCGCGCACCTTGGCCTCCTGTGTTTCCAGCAAGCCTGCCAGCAGGATCGAACCGCGCGGGGATACGGCTTCGGCAAAGTCGAAGGCCATGTCGATCAGCGGGGCGGCGAGGATATTGGCGATCAGCAGGTCGAAGGGCGCGCGCGCCTGCAAGGCGGGATCCTCCATGCCGTCGGCAATCACCATGGCCAGCTGCCCCCGCCCGGTGCCGAGCGTGACGCCGTTGAGGTCGCAGTTTTCGACCACCGCGGGGCCGCAAATGGGGTCGATATCGCTGGCGGTGGTCACGGCGCGCGGCCACAGGTCCATGGCGGCGAAGGCGAGCAGGCCGGTGCCGGTGCCGATATCGGCCACGGACCTGGGCCGCAGGCCAGCCGCGTGCATGGCGTCGAGCATGGCGAGGCACCCGGCGGTCGTCTCGTGGTGTCCCGTGCCGAAAGCCTGAGCGGCGGGGATGACGAATTCGGTGATGCCGGGTTCGTCCAGCGCGTCATGCTCCGGCGTGCGTACGCGGAAGCGGCCTGCGCGAATCGGGTCGACGCCTTTCTGGCTTTCCACCACCCAGTCGAGATCGGGCAGTTGCTCCGCCTTGATTGTCGGGGCGGGGGCTTCGAACAGCGCGGCCATGGCCTTCTTCTCGGCGGCGCCGGGCTTGTCCTCGGTATAGGCGTCGAGCTGCCAGATGGTGCTGTCGTCGGGATCGACCTCGAACCCGGTCAACACCACGCTGTCATCCCAGTCGAGCGTCAGGTCGCGCTTCTCCAGCGCGGCTTCGACGCGCGCCTTCGTATCCACGGCAGAAAGCTTCCAGCTCATTGATCGGCTTCCTGTGCGAGGCGGGCTTCGAGGGCGGCAAGCCGGTCTGCGGCATAGGCAGCGCAATCCATGCCGCCCGTCAGGTCGCCCGCCACCAGCTTGTCGCGCATGCCACTGGCCGAGGGGTGGGGCGTAAGCAGCACGTCGCAATCCAGCGCGGCCAGCCGGGCGATGCCCTCGCGATAGGCCTGTACGTATTCAGGGTGATCGGAGAAGCGGTAATCGTCGCGGCTGACGGGGCTGAGGCTGTCGGCATAGGCGATGGTGAGGCATTGCTCATCGTCGCAGCTGTCCCAGTGCCAGGTCAGCGCACCGGGCGTGTGGCCGGGGGTGGCGATTGCGAGGAGTTCAAGCGAGTCGGTTTGGACCCGGTCACCGTCGGCGACGCGACGCTGTACATTCACCGGAACCATGGGTTCGTGCATGCCAACTTGCGGATCATCGGGAGCGGCTACACCCGTGCTGATCACTTCCTCTGCAGGGAACGATGTCACGACCTCCCCGCCAATCAAGTCTGCGATGACGTGCAGTCCGCCAACATGGTCGAAGTGTTCATGACTATGCAGGAGCAAGGCAATATCGACCGGATCTATGGCAAGAGCTCGAAGGTTATCCAGCACGACTTGCGCACCCGCTTCTGTGCCTGAGTCGATAAGCACGAACTCGCCGTCACCGGCGATCAGGATAACGGAGATGCCGCAAGTGCCGACGTGCCAGGTATTGGCGAAGACACGGAACAACGGTGCGGGCTTGTCCCAGTCGTCCCAGTCCTCGCAGGTCTCGGCCCAGTCGGCGCGCATCTGGGCGTCGTGGTCCTGTGCGGCAGCCGGCAGTTGCGGGCCGGTGCAGGCGACCAATGCCAATGCCGCAAGCGCGGCAACGGACTTACCGGACATAGCTTGCCCCGTTGGCGTCGATCGTCGCGCCGGTCATGGAGGGCGGGGCGTCGAGCGCGCAGAACACGGCAATATCGGCGATCTCTTCCGGCTCTGCCACGCGGCCCAGCGGGATATCGGCCAGCAGGCCCGCGCCGCCGCGCGATTCGAGGTAGTCGCCCGCCATGGCCGTGTCGGTAAAGCCGGGGGTAATGGCGTAGGAGAGAATGTTCTCGTTGGCATAGGCGCGGGCGATGGTCTTGTGCATCGCCAGCATGCCGCCCTTGGCCGCAGCATAGTGCCAGTGCCCGGGCGAATCGCCGCGATGGCCCGCGCGGCTGGCGATATGCACGATCCGCCCGCCCGATCCGCGATCCTGCCAGTGGCGCACGGCAAAGCGGCTCAGCTGAGCGGCAGAGGTGAGGTTGATACGCATGGTATCCTCCCACCGGTCGAGCCATTCGATATCGCTCGCGCCCAGCGGAATCGCCTCGAACAGGCCGGCATTGTTGACCAGCACGTCGATCCGCCCGTCGAGCCGGTCGAGCGCTTCCTCCCACAGCATCTGCGGGGCGGGCGGGTCAGCGAAGTCGGCAGCAATGGTGCGGCTGTCGAGCGCGCGGGTGGCGTGGCCCATGACGTTGCAGCCGCGCTCGGTCAGCTGGTCGGCGATCGCCTGGCCAATGCCCCTGCTGCTGCCGGTGACGAGAATATTGGTCATGCAACGCCTCATAGCGGGCAGCGCGACACTGGGGAAGGCTGGCAGAAATAGCCAAAAGTCTACCGCTCCACCGCTTGCCTCGCTCGCGTGATCCGCTAGAGCGGTCGGCACAAGAGCATTCAACGGGGACATGCCATGGCCGACCGCCCGCTTTCACCGCATCTGCAAATCTGGCGATGGGGACCGCACATGATGGTTTCCATCCTCCACCGCGCCTGCGGTGACGGGATGGCTACAGTCGGGCTGGGTGTCCTGCTGTGGTGGCTGGCCGCCATGGCCGGCGGGCCGGAGAGCTACGAGACCTTTCTCGGCCATGCCAGCGCCTGGTACGGGCAGGTCGTCCTGATCGGCCTGACCTGGGCCTTCTTCACCCACATGTGTTCGGGCCTGCGGCACTTCGTGCTCGATACCGGTGCCGGTTACGAGCTCGATGCCAACCGCATGTGGTCAATCATTTCGATGCTTGGCGGGGTGGTGCTGACGGCAGCCACCTGGGCTTACATCCTGCTGCGCTGAGGAGACGACGATGGGCAACGGAACTTCAATCGGGCGCGTGCGCGGCCTGGGATCGGCGCACCACGGCGCTCACCACTGGGTCATGCAGCGCTTCACCGCAGTGGGTAATCTCGTCACCGTGATCTTCCTCGGCGTGTCGCTGCTGATGACCAGTGACTACAGCTATGGCAGCATCGTGGACTGGGCCGGATCGCCGCTGCCCGCCTTCATGCTCGCCTTGCTGGTGATCTCCACCTTCTGGCACGCCCGGCTGGGCCTGCAGGTGCTGATCGAAGACTACCTGCATGAGCATGGCACCAAGTTCGGCGTGATCATGCTGCTCAACCTTGTCGCCTTTGCCGGAACCGCCTTCGGCCTGTTCTGCATTGGCAGCCTCGCCTTCGGAGGAGCCGCCTGATGGCCCGCAACGACACATTCGAGATCAACGGCAAGGCCTACCCGATCATCGACCACACCTATGACGTCGTCGTCGTGGGTGCCGGCGGCTCGGGCCTGCGCGCCACCATGGGGGCGGCAGAGGCCGGCCTGAAGACGGCGAACATCTCCAAGGTCTTCCCCACGCGTTCGCACACCGTCGCGGCGCAGGGCGGCATTGCCGCATCGCTGGGCAACAATTCGCCCGACCACTGGCAGTGGCACATGTACGACACCGTGAAGGGGTCGGACTGGCTGGGTGACCAGGACGCCATCGAATACATGGTGCGCGAAGCGCCTGCCTCGGTCTACGAGCTGGAGCACGCCGGCGTGCCCTTCAGCCGCAACGACGACGGCACGATCTACCAGCGTCCGTTCGGCGGCCACATGCAGAACATGGGCGAAGGCCCGCCCGTGCAGCGCACCTGCGCCGCGGCGGACCGTACCGGCCACGCCATGCTCCACGCGCTGTACCAGCAGAGCCTGAAGTATGCGGCGGACTTCTACATCGAATATTTCGCCATCGACCTGATCATGGCGGGCGAGGGCGCCAACCGCCGCTGCGTCGGCGTGATCGCCATGTGCCTCGACGATGGCACGATCCACCGTTTCCGCTCGCACGGCGTGGTGCTGGCAACCGGCGGCTATGGCCGCTGCTACTTCACCGCCACTTCGGCCCACACCTGTACCGGCGACGGCGGCGGCATGGTGCTGCGCGCCGGCCTGCCGCTGCAGGACATGGAATTCGTGCAGTTCCACCCGACCGGCATCTACGGCGCGGGCGTACTCATCACCGAGGGCGCGCGCGGCGAGGGCGGCTATCTCACCAACTCCGAAGGCGAGCGCTTCATGGAGCGTTACGCGCCCAGCGCGAAGGACCTCGCCAGCCGCGACGTCGTCTCGCGCTCGATGGCGCTGGAAATGCGCGAAGGCCGCGGTGTCGGTCCGGACAAGGACCACATCTACCTCCACCTCGACCACATCGACGCCAAGGTGCTGGGCGAACGCCTGCCCGGCATTACCGAGAGCGGCAAGATCTTCGCGGGCGTCGACCTGACCCGCCAGCCGCTGCCGGTGACGCCGACCGTCCACTACAACATGGGCGGCATCCCCTGTAACTATCACGGCGAAGTCGTGACGCTGGGCCCGGACGGCAATCCCGATCACGTGGTGCCCGGCCTCTTTGCCGTGGGCGAGGCGGCCTGCGTCTCGGTCCACGGGGCGAACCGCCTCGGCTCCAACTCGCTGATCGACCTCGTGGTGTTCGGCCGCGCGACCGGCTTCCGCCTGAAGGAACTGATCACGCCCGGCAGCGCGCACGACGAATTGCCCGCCGACAGCGCCGACATGGCGCTGGGCCGTCTCGACCATTTCCGCCACGCCGACGGGGGCTCGCCCACTGCCGAGGTGCGCAAGGAGATGCAGCAGACCATGCAGAAGCACGCCGCCGTGTTCCGCGACAGCGAGCTGATGGCCGAAGGCGTGAAGCAGCTGACCGAAACCAACAAGCGGCTGCAGGACGTCAAGGTCCACGACCGCTCGCTGGTGTGGAACAGCGACCTGATCGAGACGCTCGAGCTGGACAACCTCATGGCCCAGGCCGTGGTGACGATGAACTCCGCCGAAAACCGCAAGGAATCGCGCGGCGCCCATGCGCACGAGGACTTCCCCGACCGCAACGATGCCGAGTGGATGAAGCACACCGTGGCCTGGTTCGAAGGCTGGGGCGGCAGCGACGGCAAGGTGAAGATCGACTACCGTCCGGTGCACGAATACACGCTCACCGACGATGCCGAGTACATCAAGCCGAAGAAGCGGGTCTACTAGGGCTGCACCGTCGATGGCGGGTGAAGCCTATGTCGCCAACTACTCGCGTGGGCGGCTGGTCCTGCTTGGTCTCGCCAGCCTTGGCTTCGTGATTGGCGGGCTGTGGATGGCCGGGCTGTTCGGCGAAGTACCTGCCTCTCGCCGGTTGGGACCGGAGATGACGCAGGTGGTCGGCTGGATCGCTGTCCTGTTCTTCGGTCTCTGCGGCTTCGTCATCGTGCGCCAGTTCATGCGCGGCGGCGTGGCCTTTCGCATCGACGCCAGCGGCATCGAACATGCCCAGGCGGTCCGGCAGACCTTCACCTGGGACGAGATCACGCGGCTGCAGCCGGTGCGGATGGGGAACCAGCCGATGGTCTGTTACGAGGTGGTGCAGGAGCGGATCGACCAGATGACCGGCATCCGCGCCAAACTGGCCAGCGCCAACCGCTCGATGACCGGCTGTTCCTTCGCGCTCGCCATGTCCGGGACCGACGCGAAGATGGAAGAGGTGGTCGCCGCGCTGGAACAGTTCGCGCCGGATCACCTGCTCGTTCGGAAGTAAGGTCGCGCTTGCAGCAGGCGCGCCTGCGTGCAAACCTGCAGCGCATGACAGTACGCTTCCTTGCAGGCGTTTTCTCAGCCGCGACTTTCTTCTTCGCCACCGCCGCCGTCGCCCAGAGCGACACCACTGCCGACTCCCTCGAACCGCCGCCGCACGTTTCGCCCTGGCCGGACCTGTCGACCGGCCAGACCCAGCAGCAACGCGCGATCAGTTACCAGCTGGGACCGGAGATGCAGCGCGGCATGTCGGCCCGCGCCATGCTGGCAGACCGGCGACGGCTCGATGCGGCCTTGGCGAGCCTGACACCGCACCGTCGCGGGCAGATCGACGCCTATGTGCTTGCTGCCGCGCTCGACAGCGATCCCGTCTTCGCCCGCGAGGCGCGCGAAGCGGGCAGGGTGCTCTCGCGTCGCTACGATGCCGAGGGGCGTACGCTCGTGCTGGCCGGGCCGGACGGGGAGGACGACAGCCTGCCGCAAGGCTCGATCACTTCGCTCACCATCGCCCTGGCGCAGTTTGCCGAGCTGATGGACCCGGCGGAGGACGTGCTCGTCCTGTTCACCACCAGCCACGGCGCGCAGCTGGGGCTGGCCTATCACGATGGCGACAACGGCTACGGCATCCTGTCGCCGCAGCGACTACGTTCGATCCTCGCCGAACTGGGGCTGGAACGCCGCATCCTGATCCTCAATGCCTGTTATGCAGGCGTTTTCGTCCCGCACCTGCAGGGTGACGATACGGCGATTGCCACGGCGGCGGCACACAACCGTTCCAGCTTCGGCTGCCAGCCGGACAACGACTGGACCTATTTCGGCGACGCACTGGTCAATCGCGAGCTGCGCCAGCCGCAGACCTTTACCGAGGCGGTTCGCGCCGCACAGGTGCACATCGTGGGGTGGGAACTGGCGGACAACCTCGTGCCCTCGCTGCCGCAGCTTTCCATCGGACGAAACGTGGCGGGCTGGCTCAACCAGCTGGAGGCGCGCATGCCGGACACCGCAAGCGAACCTGTCGGGCGGCCTGCGGTCAGCGATTGACACGCGGCGGGTTCGGGTGGAGCAATCGCCGCCATGAGAACCCTCTTATTGGCCGCCGCCGCGCTGGCCTTCGCAAGCCCCGCCATGGCCCAGCTTTCCGGTGTGGAGCAGGTCATGGTCTCCACCGTCGAAGACAGGTTCGAGAGCGATGTCGCGCTGCTCGAGCGGCTGGTGAACCAGAACAGCGGCACCAACAACATCGAGGGCGTACGTGCCGTGCGCGAGATGCTGGTGCCCGAATTCGAAGCGCTTGGCTTCACCGTGGAGCGGATCGACCAGGACCATGTCGGGCGCGCGGGACATCTTTTCGCACGGCACGAGGGCGCCCCCGGCACCACGCGCATGCTGCTGATCGGCCATATGGACACGGTGTTCGAACCCGACAGTCCGTTCCAGACCTTCACCCGCGAGGGCATGACGGCTACCGGCCCCGGCATTGATGACAACAAGGGCGGCGTGGTGGTGATCCTCGCCGCGCTGCACGCCATGCAGGCGGCGGGCACACTGGAAGGTGCGAACATTGTCGTCGCGCTCACAGGCGACGAGGAAAGCGTCGGCAGCCCGATTGCCGAAGCGCGGGCGGACCTGCTGGCGGCAGGCGAATGGGCCGATGTAGCGCTGGGATTCGAAGGCCTTTCGGTCGAGGACGGGCGCGACATGGGCGTTACCGCGCGCCGGTCTTCCAACAGCTGGGAACTGCGGATAACGGCTGGTTCGGGCCACAGTTCGGGCATTTTCCATTCCGCGGAAAGCGTCGGCGCGATCTACGAGATGGCGCGCATTATCGAGGCGTTCCGCACCCAGCTGCCGGAAGAGAACCTCACCTTCAACGTCGGTCTGGCCGCCGGCGGCACGCCCGCCGTGCTGGGCGACGACAACATTTCCGCCACCACCGCCGGCAAGAGCAACATCATCCCAGATAGCGCCGTCGCACGCGGCGACCTGCGCACGATTTCACAGGAACAGACCGAGCGGGTGGCGCAACGCATGCGCGATATTGTCGCGGACAGCCTGCCGGGCACCGAATCGACCATTCGGTTCAGTTTCCGCTATCCGCCCATGTCACCGACCGAGGGCAATGCTGCCCTGCTGGCGCGGCTCAACGGCGTGAACGACGACCTTGGACTGGACTGGCAAGAACCGATCGCCCCGATCCGTCGCGGTGCGGCGGACATCAGCTTCGTCGCCCCGATGACCGACGCGTTGGCCGGCATGGGTGCCAACGGCAGCGGCAGCCACGCGCCGGGCGAGACGCTCGATCTCGGCAGCCTCACCCGCCAGGCGCAGCGCGCGGCCATCCTGATGAGCCGGCTGGCAGCGGAAGAGCGCTAGGGCCTCGGCTCTCCGCGCTACTCGGTAGCGTCCTCGATCCGGTGCGCCTCGAGGATCACCACCGGGTCTGCCAGCATCTGGCCCTGCATCCATCCTTCGCCGAGTTCGGGATCTACCGGCGCGGCGTGGATCGCCTCGACCACGTCCATCCCCTCGATGACATAGCCGAACACGGCATAGCCGTTCTGCCACACCGGATCGTCGCTTTCGGGATTGGCGTCGAGGCCGGTCTGGTCGCCCAGCATGATCGAGAAATCGCCGTTCGCGCTGCCCGGTTCGCCCATGGCCATGGATAGCGCCCCGCGGGTGTGGCTGAGACCGGTGAGAGTCGTTGGCTCGTGCTCGATCCCCGGCAGGATACGCTCCGGGTCCCACTGGGTGCCGCCCTGGATCAGGCCGTTGGGCTGGTCGCCCCAGTCGAGCGGCATGGCGCGGTAGAAGACGGTGCCGTCGAAGCGGCCTTCCTCGACATAGCGCAGGAAATTGCCTGCCGTGATCGGCGCGCGCTCGGTTTCCAGCGCGATGATGATGTCGCCCATTTCGGTCATCAGGACCACGTCCGTGGTCTCGTAAGCGGGCGCGCTTTCGGGTTCTGTCGCCTCCTGCGCGGCGGCGGGGGAGGCGAGGGCCAGAGCGACGAAAAGACCGAATCGTTTCAACATGCTGGCCATCCTGCCGCGCGAAAGCCGAACCGGCAACGCGCACGCGTCACGTGCGCGCACGAGTTCACCGGGCATTCAGTTCGTCGCTCACAATGCACGGTTCGTCGCATAACCATGAGGGAGTACAGAGTGATGAATCGAGAACGCAGTCCCGGCATGAAGCTGTTCATGGCCGGAGTTATCGCGGTGGTGCTGATCGTGCCGTTGCTGATGGTCTATGCCCTTGTCTACGACCGCGAGACCCAGTCACAGGCCGCCCAGCAGCAGATCACGCAGGGCTGGGGCGGGCCGCAGACCTTCACCGGGCCGGTGCTGGTCATCCCCTTCATGGCCGAAACGGTGGAGACCGAAGTGGTCGACGGCGTGAACCGCGAACGTCGCCGACAGGTGCGCCGGGAACTGTTCGTCTCGCCGCTTACCCAGTCAATCGAGACCTCGCTCGCGCCCGACCGCAAGGGTTACGCCATTTACGAGAGCGTGGTCTTTTCCGGCGCGCTGGGAGGCACGGCAACCTACCAGCTGAACAGCGAACTCGACCGGCTGGATGTCCAGCGCGAGGCGCTGTTGTTCGACGAGGCCGAGCTGCGGTTCGGCGTGTCGGACACGCGCGGCCTGTCCGACAGCGTCAGCGTGGTGGCTGGCGGCGAGGCGCTGGAGCTGAGTCCCGGCAACGGTCCGCTCGCCACGGGCGGCAACGGCTTTTCCGCCCCGGTTACTGCCTGGACAGGCGAGGCACCGCTGGAAGTGCGCTGGAGCTATGGCCTGCGCGGCACCCGCTCGCTGTCGCTGATCCCGCGTGGCGGCGATACCGAATGGAGCGTCACCTCCACCTGGCCGCACCCCAGCTTCACCGGCAACTTCCTGCCCGAACCGACCCTGACCGAGACCGGCGCCGAGGGCTTTACCGCCGTCTATCCCGGCATCACCAACCTCGCGCTGGGGCAGGGCCTGCTGACGCTGTCCGACCTGACGGTGAGCGCGCACGCACCGGTGACCTCCAGCTATCCGGTCGACTCATCCTCGACGGTCGAGACTTCCGGCGGACAGGCCGTGACGATCGGCCTCGTCGATCCGGTCGATCTGTACAGCCAGGTCGATCGCGCGGTGAAGTACGGTTTCCTCTTCATCGGCTTCACCTTTGCCGCCCTGCTGATGTTCGACATCGTCGGCGGCGCGCGGGTGGCTTCGGCAGAATACCTGCTCACCGGCGCGGGCCTCGTGCTGTTCTTCGTCATGCTGCTGGCCTTTGCCGAGGTCTGGGGCTTCGTGCTCGCCTACGTCACCGCCTCGGCGTCGATCATCGGCCTGCTGACGGCCTACAACGCAGCCGTGCTCGGTAGCTGGAAACGGGCGAGCTTCATCGGCGGCATGCTCGCGGCGCTCTACGGCGTGCTCTACGTGCTGCTGAACGAGGAGACCTATTCGCTCGTGATCGGCTCGCTGCTGCTCTTCGGGGCACTGGCCGGAATCATGTTCGCCACGCGCCGGGTCGACTGGGCAGGCATTGGCCGCGGCGAGGAGCCGGAAACGGATCACTCGGGTATTCCGGCC
Organism: Aurantiacibacter gilvus; assembly: GCF_038289935.1. Lineage (NCBI taxonomy): Bacteria > Pseudomonadati > Pseudomonadota > Alphaproteobacteria > Sphingomonadales > Erythrobacteraceae > Aurantiacibacter > Aurantiacibacter gilvus. The sequence goes on along the minus strand of NZ_JBBYHV010000001.1, from coordinate 1,492,093 downwards.
TGAACAGGCCAAGCTAGCAAACAGAGGGAGCCGGGCCCGCGAAGGTCCGGCTCTCTTATTTTCCAGCCCAGCGTAGCTCGATGTCTTCTGAGTACTGCCGACTTTCGCGAGCGGCGTTCCGCAGGGTCTCGACGTCCTTGGGAAGGCAGTCCTCGCCCATACCGGGATAGGGGAAATTCGTCATGTGCCGCGCCGGGCTGTCAATGTCGTGATTCCACTCCCCGGGCTGCGGCGGTGGTCCGCAAAGGATCGGCCAGATCCGTGCTGCGACCAGTTGTCCGTCATCCGACCATTCGATCGGATCGAGCGCAAAATAGGTATGGAAGCTGCTGGCCAGCCGCTGGTCCGGGTCGATCAAGCTGGTTTCGACCTGCGCGATCAGGGGGGCACCCTGCAGCAGCACATAGTGATGGGTCTGCTCGATGTCAGAAACAGGTTCGTTAGGGGTACCCCCCGGCTCGAACTCGAAAAGTTGATCACCCTCGACGCGGCCAAGTGGCAATGGTTCGTTACAGACCCTGTTTTCCTCTGGCGCGCATCGATCGATCACGGTCCAGTTACCGTCGATCGCATGTCGCCGGGGCGCTTCGTCTCCGGCGATAATGGGTTCTTCAGTCATCGGTGAATTGTCGCAGGCAGAGAGCAGCGACAAGCACAAGCCGACTGCGAGCACCCTCTTCACCGGACTCCTCCATCAGAACGAGATCGCAGGTTGTCGCGCGAGAGTTCGCTGACCGATCGCTTACCCATCAGCTGCATGGCGCGGGTGATTTCGTCCTTGAGCAGGCCGACCGCGCGCTCGACGCCCGGTTCGCCCGCTGCTGCCAGTGCGTAGAGGTAGAGCCGACCGCCGCTGGCCGCCTTCGCGCCCATGGACAGCGCCTTCACCACGTGGCTGCCGCGCTTGACGCCGCCATCGAGGATTACTTCGACCCGGTCGCCCACGGCATCGACGATCTCGGCCAGCTGGTCGAACGGCGCGCGCGAGCCGTCGAGCTGCCGCCCGCCGTGGTTGGAAATCATGATCGCATCGACGCCCATGTCCGCCGCACGGCGCGCATCGCCGACCGACATGATCCCCTTGAGGCAGAACTTGCCGCCCCAGTCGTCGCGCAATTGCTCCGCCGCCTGCCAGTTGAGGCCGGGGTCGAGCATCGAGTTGAAGTAGTCCTGGATCGAGATCGCCTGCCCGCTGCCCGCCGCCACGTGGGTGGAGAGGTTGGGCAGGTCGAACTTCTCGCGGAACATGAAGTTGAGCGCCCAGGCCGGGTGCATGGCGTAGCTCAGCACGTTGCCCGGGGTGAAGCGGGGCGGGGTGGTGAAGCCGGTGCGCTTGCAGCGCTCGCGGTTGCCGGAGACGATGGTGTCGACCGTCAGGGTGATGGCATCGAACTTGGCGGCCTTGGCGCGCTCCACCAGCGCCGCGTTCAGTCCGCGGTCCTTGTGGTAGTAGTATTGCAGCATCTTGGGGCCGGACCAGCGCTCGCCCGCTTCCTCGATGGAGACGGTGGAGAGGCTCGAGATGCCGAACCACACGCCGAATTTCTCCGCCACAGAAGCCACCGCGCGCTCGCCGTGCCAGTGGAAAAGCCGTTGCAGTGCCGTGGGGCTGAGCATCAGCGGCAATTCGCTGCGCCGGCCCATGATCTCCACCGACAGGTCCAGCGCGTCCGCGCCGACCAGCACGTCGGGCACCAGGTCCACGTCGTCGAAGGCGGCGGTGTTGCGATCCTTGGTTGCTTCGTCGTCCGCCGCGCCGTCGATATAGTTGAACACGGGGTAGGGCAGCCGCCGCCGCGCCAGCTCGCGGAAATCGGCGATCTTGTGGCAGTCCGACAGCCGCCGGACGCGGTAATCATGGCGATCCCTCACCAGCGGAGAAGTCTAGGGCCAAACATCCAGCCAATGCCTGCCATCAGCACGATCGGCAGGCAATAATAGAGAGTCATGAAGGTCATGCCGAGTTCGGGGCAGAACGGGGCATAGGCGGTCATGGCAAGCGCGCCGCCGAACAGGCCGGCCACCAGTCCCGCGCTGTGCAGGCGGGTGGGCGCCATGGAGCGCACGGCCAGCACGGCCCCGGCAAAACCGATCGGGCTCATGATCGCCATGGCCAGCAGGCAGCGCGGCCAGGTGGGCCCGTCCATCATCGGACCGGCAGTGGACAGCTCCAGCGCCAGCAACGCAGCAACGGGGACGAAGGGCAGGGCAAGCAGCGCCAGCAGCACGCCGCTGTTCCGCCCGGGCTTGCCGAGCATGCGCAAGGCCAGCACGCAGAACAGGATCAGCGACAGCGAGAAGCCCCATTTCGCCACCATCGGGCCCAAGCCGTAGAGTTCCACGCTGTAGAATGCTTCGGTAAGCAACAGCGATACGCCCGCCGCGCAAAGCAGGGCAGCGCCCAGCAGCCAGCCGCCAAACACCAGCCGCGGCTTGCCTGCTGTCGCAGCTCCGTGCGCCGAAAGGCGATCGAGAAGGTCGTCGGTGGTGGTCATCGCTCTTGTTCGTTTACCAGTTCCTTGAGCCGGTTCATGCCCCGGTGCACGCGCAGTTTCATGGCCGATACGCCAACGCCAAGCCGGTCGCCCGCCTCGCGGTTGGTCAGGCCTTCTATGTGCGTCAGGCGGATCGCCTCCGCCTGCGCCTCGGGCAATCGTTCCAGCAGCGCCTCGATATCGGTCGCCGCCATCGTATCTGCCGCCACGGCCATGTCGGCCTCGTCATCGAGGTCGATCGGGCTGCGACCGCGTTTGCGCCAGTGGTCGATCAGCTTGTAATTGGCGATCGCGTACATCCACGGCGCCACCGGCCGACCGGGGTCGAGCGTGTGGCGCTTGTCATGCACGGCGATCAGGCAGTCCTGCACCAGATCCTCCAGTTCACTGTCCGCGCCGATCTTTCGGGCCAGCCGGGCACGGATACGCTGCGCCGCCTCGGCGAGGAAATGCCGATAGGCAGCGGAATCCCCTGCGCGGGCCGCTGCCATCAGCTGGTCAAGGGCATCGCCAGTGGAACTCACCTTACCCCCCTTTTCGGCGGAACGAGCGCATGGGTTACACCAAATCTGCACGACACTCAGCCCGGATTTTCTCGGTGACCGGGTGCCATAATTCGATAAAACGCCCGCGCCAGCTTGAATTCACTCGCCGTTCAGATTACAAACGTAATCGTTAGCTCCGACAAACGTAGTCGGTCAGGGAGGACGCAGTGGCTGCGAAAGACGCAAATGATGGTGTTGAGCGCATCAGCGACGCTGAGCATGCGGTGATGGAGGCGCTGTGGCAGCGCAGCCCGCAAACCGCAGCCGAAGTCTGCGATGTCGTCTGCAAGGAACGCGGCTGGTCCATGCCTACGGTGAAGACGCTGCTGTCGCGCCTGGTGCAGAAGGGCGCGCTGGCGACCGAGCCCGATGGACGCCGTTTCCTCTATACCCCCCTCATTGCCCGTTCCGCCTATGTCGGCGGTGAAAGCCGCCGCCTGGTCGATCGCCTGTTCGGCGGCCGTGCGGCGCCCTTGCTGGCGCATCTGGCCGATGCCGAAGCGCTGACGCCTGAAGACATCGCCGAGATCGAGCGCCTGTTGCAGGAGATGAAGAAATGAGCGGTATGGCAGACTGGCTGGTCGACACTTTCATCTACACCGGGGTGCTGATTGCGCTCGTACTGGTGCTGCGGCGCCCGGTATCACGACATTTCGGGCCGCAGGTAGCCTATGCGCTGTGGGCGCTGCCGTTCCTGCGCTTCATCATGCCGCCGCTGGTTCTACCGGCGTGGATGGCCCCAGAGGAGCCGGTGGCGGAAGCCGCAACCGGCACCGAACCGATGATGTTCATCATTTCCGACCCTGCGACAGCCGCGGGGACTGCCGGTGCCTTCGTTCCGCCGCCGCCGGTCGGCCTGTCCGTGACTGACCTGCTGCTGCCGCTGTGGCTGGGCGGGGCGCTGCTCTTCCTCGGCTGGCGGGTGCGCGAATACTATCGCATGCGCGCCGAATTGCTGGCGGAGTCGGTTCCCGTCGGCGAGGCCGGCAAGGTCCGGCTGGTGGAAACGCCCGCCGTTTCGGGACCCGTGGCCTTCGGTGTCTTCGACAAGGTGGTGGCCCTGCCGCCCGCCTTCATGGCGCATTACGACATTACCGCCCGCGACATGGCGATTGCGCACGAGCTTGCGCACCACCGCGGGTACGATCTCATTGCCAACATCGCGGCCCAGCCGCTGTTGGCTCTGCACTGGTTCAATCCGCTCGCCTGGTGGGGCTGGAGAGCGATGCGCCGGGACCAGGAGGCGGCGTGCGATGCGCGCGTCGTGGCCGGTCGGGAGCAGGAGGAACGGGTGGCCTATGCCGAAGTGATCGCGGGCTTTGCCGCTGGCGAACACATGGCTCTGGCGGCTCCGATGGCCTGTCCCGTGCTGGGCGAAAAGTCGATTATCCATCGTTTGAGGAGCCTCACCATGTCCGAAGTTTCCAGCCGCCGACGCCGTTTCGGCATAGCGGCTATCACCACTACCGCGCTGGCGCTGCCGCTGACCGCGTCGATCACCTACGCCCAGGGCGAAACGCCGCAGGAAGAGCAGGTGATCGAAACCGTCGATCCTGACGGCGAAGAGCAACACCGCGTCGTGCGGATCGAACGCCGCGCGGAAAGCGATGCCGAAGATGGCGAACGTCACGTCGAAGTCCACGTGATCCGCGACGAGGGCGTCGAGGCTGGCGAAGACGGCCACCGCCGGATCGTCCGCCGCATCCACCGCAACGGCGAGCACGAGATGAGCGAAGCCGAGTTCGAAGCCATGATGGCCGAACTCGAAGCCGAGCTCGAGGGCATGGACGGCCAGATCGAGGCCGCCATCGAGATCGCCATGGAAACCGCGCGCCATGCCGAGGGCATCGCCGGTCACCGCGTGGTCTTTGCCGACGAGGAAGCCGGCCTGCACGAACTCGACGTCAGCTGCGATGATAGCGGTGAAACCGTGATCGAGCGTGACCTTGGCAACGGCCGCCGCGCCATGGTCATCTGCCGCGCCGCAATCCGTGCCGAAGCTGCTGCCGGACTGCGCGAGGCGCGCGAACAGATCGCCAACGACCGCGAACTGCCCGCCGAATTGCGCGAGGAAATCCTGCGTTCGCTGGACGAATCGCTGCAAGAGATGAGCGCACGCCAGGCGACGCAAGACCGCCTGCAAGCCAAGGTTCACGCGAGTGAACGGACCGCCAATGCCCGCGCTTCGGCCGTCGCCATGCGCTGGTCGGGTCGGATGGTTACCCCCGTTGCGGCGGCAGCTCCGCCCGCGCCGGTCGCTGCAGTTCACTGGGAAGTGTCGGCTCCGGCAGGCGCAGGCTGGGAAGTCCGGTCGGTTGCACCCGTGGCACCTGTCACGCCGGTTGCGCCGCTGCATCCTGATGCCGACTGTGACGATGAAGTGACCCGGGCCTGATCTGGCCGCACAGTCGGAGAGCCGGACGGCGGGACCCGATCCAACCCGGGTTCCGCCGTTCTGTTGTCTGCGCCCTATTCCGCGGTTTCGACTTCTGCAGCCTGCACCTGGAGTTGCTGCCGCAAGGATTCCGGCATGGGCCGCGCCGGGTAGTCGCAGCCGCGCGCTTCGCCCAGGCCCTTGAGGTAGGACCGGCGCATCAGTCCCGCGGCAATGGCCTGGCGGAACTCGTATTCGTGGCTGTTCGCCCCTGATACTTCGCGGATAATGCCGCGGAAGGGAATGAACATGCCGATCACGCTCTGCGCCACGCTGCCGGGATTGAGCCGTTCTTCTTCCTCGCTACCGGCATCGAGATCGTCACCGAGCACGGCATCGAGATCACCGATACCCTCGCGGATGTTCTCGCAGCTATCCATGCCCTCGCTGTCATAGGTATTGTCGCGCGCCCAGATCAGGATCTCCGGGATCGGATCGCGCGCCAGGTTGAGGTCGGTCAAGGGCGTCATCGCCACTTCGCGGGCATCGGGCGAGTTGTCGGTGACGTCGTCCTGCGCAGTGACAGGCTGGGCCAGCGCCAGCAGGGGCAGTGCCATGGCGGCACGCACCAGTCCGGTTGCCCTAAGGAAGGTAAGCGGCATCACAGCGGTTGTCATCGGCCGTCTCCAATCCCAGCCGCAGGGCCTGCATGCGCTGCTGGCTGGTGCCATGGGTGAAATTGTCGCTGCTCACGCGGCCGCCCGTCAGGCGATCGTCGCCGATGGCGGCGGCAGCGTTCATGCCCTCTTCGAAGTCACCCGGCTCGATGAGGTTGCGGTTCCGGCCTGCCCAGACCCCGGCATAGCAATCCGCATGCAGTTCCATGCGCACCTGGTACTGGTTGGCATTGCGCGGGTCCCGCTGCTGGCGGCTGCGGATATCGTCGGAAACGCCGGTCAGCGTCTGCACGTGGTGGCCATATTCGTGCGCCACGACATAGAGCCGCGCAAAGTCGCCGCCTTCGCCGGACATGCGGGCCAGCTGGTCGTAGAAACCGGTGTGGATGTAGATGTTCTGGTCTGCCGGGCAGTAGAACGGGCCGACGCCCGCAGAGGTGCGGCCGCAGCCCGAATCCACGCTGTTGCCGGAGATGAAGGCGAGGGTCGGCTGTTGGAACCGGTTGGCGAGGCCCGCCTCCTGGAAGCGCGCGGCCCAGGTCTGGTCAAGCGAGGCGAGCGCGTTGCAGGCTTCGAGCGAATACTGGTTGTCGTCGCAGATATCCGTCGCGCTTTCGCCGGGACTGTTCTGGCCCTGCGTGGCGGTGGTGCCACCCATCTGGTCCATGCTTCCCAGCATCTGCGCCGGGTCCACTCCGAAAAGGACCGCGGCGATCAGGACAATCACGATACCGCCACAACCCAATTTGCCGCCCGGCATCCCGCCGCGACCACCACCGCCGCCTGCGCGCCGGACATTGATGCTGCCGGGATTGAATGGATTGAGTCTCACGCCGTTTCCCCTCCTGCCGTCACTTGACGAAATGGCTGGACCGTCATGTTTACGGCACTAGGACCCAACAGCAAATCAATTGTACGGAGACCATTATGTTCCTCGCAGGCAAGAACGCACTCGTTACCGGTTCCACTTCGGGCATCGGCCTTGCCATCGCCCGCGCGCTGCGTGACGAGGGCGCCAGCGTGGTGCTGAACGGCTTCGGCGACGAGGCCGAGATTGCCAAGCTGTGCGAGGAACTGGACGCCAGGTGGATCAACACCGACCTCACCACGGTCGAGGGCGCGGAAGAGCTGATGGCCAAAACGGTTGAACATGCGGGCGGGGTGGACATCCTGGTCAACAATGCGGGCATGCAGCACGTCGCGCCGGTGGAGGAGTTCCCGGTCGACAAGTGGAACAAGATCATCGCGCTCAACCTGTCGAGTGCCTTCCACACCGCGCGCCTCGCCGTGCCGCACATGAAGGAGGCAGGCTGGGGCCGCATCATCAACACCGCCAGCGCCCACTCGACCACGGCCAGCCCGTTCAAGGCGGCATATGTCGCGGCCAAGCACGGTATCGCCGGCCTGACCAAGACGCTGGCGCTGGAACTGGCGCGCGAGAACATCACCGCCAACTGCATCTCGCCCGGCTATGTCTGGACCCCGCTGGTGGAGAACCAGATCCCCGACACCATGGCCAGCCGCGGCATGACCCGCGAACAGGTGATCAACGACGTGCTGCTGGAACGCCAGCCGACCAAGAAGTTCGCCCAGCCTGAAGACGTGGCGGCGCTAGCTGTGTTCCTGTGCCGCGACGTGGCGCAGAACATCACCGGCGCGAATTACGAGATCGATGGCGGCTGGACAGCGCAGTAGATACGCCTTCCGAGTGCGGGATTGATCGGATGTCCGAGAAAAAGACTTTCAAGTTCGAGGCTTACGCGCGATTTGCGATTCTCTTTCTGATAGCGGGCTTCTTACCTGCACTGAGCATACATGAGCTTGCGACGACGGGGACAATCGACTGGTCGGCTGTCACATCAGGGCGTCGCGAGATTCCACACTGGCTCATCTATCCGATCGGCTGGCTTTGTTTCCTCACCCTAGCGATGGTTGGCTTTGTGCCTGCAATTTCGGCGATCCTTAGGGGGTACGTCTTTGAAATCGAGAGTAATCGCATTCGCATAGGCGGAGAATGGATATCGCGCACCGAGATCGGCGAGGGAAAGTGGATTTGGACAGGCGGCATGCGGCTTAAAACAACGCATGGGAATGTTCATTTCTATCCGAGATTGAGTCCGGGAGGACCGAAGGCCGTGGAAGCGTTCCTCAACATATGGGCCTGATGCAGCCTTGTTTTGCTGACACTAACCCCGCTTGATCTTCTCCATCGCCTTGCCCTTGGCCAGTTCGTCCACGATCTTGTCCAGCCAGCGGATCTTCTGCGTCAGCGGGTCCTCGATCTCTTCCACCCGGTAACCGCAGATCACGCCGGTGATCTGGTCGGCGGCGGGGTTGAGGGCAGGGGCCTCGGCGAAGAAGGTGGCGAAGTCGTTTTCCTTGGCGATCTGTCCAGCCAGCCCCGCCTCGTCATAGCCCGTCAACCAGGCGATGACCTCGTCCAGCTCCACCTTGGTGCGGCCCTTCTTCTCCACCTTCTGGACGTACATCGGGTAGACCTTGCCGAATTCGATTTCGCCGATCGTCTTGCGTGGCATTGCTCGTCCTCCTGTATTCCGGCTGCGAGCATGCATTTCGCGCCAACCTGTCGCCTCCGCGCCTCAGTTCACAAATAGCGACAAATCCCCCCTTGGCGAATCACCCTGTGATATGACAGGGGGCAGGATGGCTCACACAACCGACATTCAAACCGGCCTGACTTTCGACGACGTGCTCCTGAAGCCCGGCGAAAGCGACATCCTTCCCTCGCAGGCCTCCACCAAAACGCAGCTGACGCGCGGCATTGCGCTCAACATCCCCGTGCTCTCCGCGGCGATGGATACCGTCACCGAAAGCGAGATGGCGATCGTCATGGCGCAGATGGGCGGCATCGGCGTGCTCCACCGCAACCTGACGATCGAGGAACAGTGCGCCGCGGTGCGCCGGGTGAAGCGCTTCGAAAGCGGCATGGTGGTCAACCCGATCACCATCACGCCTGACGCCACGCTGGGCGATGCCCAGGCGCTGATGGACCTGAACCGCATCAGCGGCATCCCCGTGACCGCGCCCGACGGCAAGCTGGTCGGCATCCTGACCAACCGCGACGTGCGCTTTGCCGACAATCCGGCGCAGCCGGTGCGCGAGCTGATGACCAGCGAGAACCTCGCCACGGTCAGCGAAGGCGTGACGCAGGAGCAGGCGCGCAAGATCCTCCACCAGCGCCGTATCGAGAAGCTGCTGGTGGTCGACAACGACAACCGCTGCGTCGGCCTGATTACCGTCAAGGATATCGAGAAGGCCGTGCTCAACCCCGACGCCACCAAGGATGCGGGCGGCCGCCTGCGCGTGGCAGCAGCCACCACGGTGGGTGACAAGGGTTTCGAGCGGACCGAGGCACTGGTCGAATCCGAATGCGACGTGGTGATCATCGACACTGCACATGGCCATAACAAGGCCGTCAGCGAAGCGGTCAAGCGGGCGAAGCGCTTGTCCAACGCGGTGCAGGTGGTGGCCGGCAATGTCGCCACGGCAGACGCTGCCAAGGCGTTGATCGACGCTGGAGCCGACGCGGTGAAGGTGGGTATCGGACCGGGCTCCATTTGTACCACGCGCATCGTTGCGGGCGTCGGCGTTCCGCAGCTGACCGCGATCATGGACGCTGCCAGCAAGGCGGGAGACGTGCCGATTATCGCTGACGGCGGCCTGCGTACCTCTGGCGACGCGGCCAAGGCACTGGCGGCCGGTGCCTCGACGGTGATGATCGGTAGCCTGCTGGCCGGCACCGAGGAAGCTCCGGGCGACACGTTCCTCTACCAGGGCCGTGCCTACAAGGCCTACCGCGGTATGGGCAGCGTCAGCGCCATGGCCCGCGGCTCGGCTGATCGCTATTTCCAGCAGGACATCAAGGACCAGATGAAGTTGGTGCCCGAAGGTATCGAGGGCCAGGTGCCCTACAAGGGGCCTGCGCGCGACGTGGTTCACCAGCTGGTGGGCGGGATCAAGGCGGCCATGGGCTACACCGGCAGCGCGACGATTGCCGATCTCCAGGAACGCAGCCAGTTCATCCGCATTACCAATGCGGGCCTGAGCGAGAGCCACGTCCACGATGTCAGCATCACCCGAGAGGCACCCAACTATCCGACGCGCTAGGTCATGACGCCTGCTGCACGCATCCAGGCCGCCATCGAGATTCTCGACGGCGTGATCGCTGCCGCCAACGGCAACGGCCCTCCGGCAGACCGGCTGGTGGCGGACTGGTTCAAGAACCACCGCTTCGCCGGGTCGAAGGACAAGCGCGCCATTCGTGAGCACGTCTACGACGCGATCCGCACCTGCGGGCCGGTGCCTGCCACCGGCCGGGTCGCCATGCTGGGGCTGGTCGAGGAACAGGGCGAACTGCGCGAGCTGTTCGACGGCTCGCAATATGGCCCGCCGAAAATCGGCAAGAACGAAAAGCCGGCCGAAGGCGGTGTTGCCGCCGAATGGCTGGAAGACCTGCTGATTGCTTCGGACGTTGGCGAAGACGACGCGGCGGCCTTGTTGGGACGCGCGCCGCTGGATCTGCGGGTCAACACGCTCAAGACCAGCCGCGATGCGCTGGAACTGCCTGAAACGGGCGAGATGCTGGCGCATGAAAATGCCCTGCGCTTTCCCGGCGGGACGCAGGTTTCCGGCTGGCCGGCTTACGAAGCAGGCCTGGTGGAAGTGCAGGACCTTGGCAGCCAGCTGGCCTGTCTGGCGGTCGGCGCGCAGCCGGGCGAGACGGTGATTGATCTGTGCGCCGGTGCCGGAGGCAAGACGCTGTCGCTGGCAGCGTCCATGGCCAACCGGGGCACGCTGATCGCCGCGGACACCGATCGCCGCCGCCTGTCGCAGCTGGGGCCGCGGGCAGAGCGCGCCGGAGCGGAAATCGCCCGCGAAGTCCTGCTCGATCCCGACCGTGAGCTGGAGGCGCTGGCTGACCTTGTGGGGCAAGCGGACCGCGTGCTGATCGATGCCCCCTGTTCGGGCACCGGCACCTGGCGGCGCAATCCCGAATCGCGCTGGCGCCTGTCCAAGGGTGACCTCATGCGGCTTGTCAGGATACAGTCGCATCTGCTTGAAGTGGCGTCACAACTGGTAAAGCCCGGCGGCTCGATAACCTATGTCACCTGCTCGCTGCTGAATGACGAGGGTGCGCGGCAGGTGGAACGGTTCCTGTCCGCCAATCCGGACTGGAGCCCCGCTGTGCCGGAACTGCCGCTGGGCTCTGCGCATGGGCCGGGAATTCGCCTGATGCCCTCCCGCGACGGAACCGATGGATTTTTCATCGCACGTATAGGTAAGGCGTGTTAACACTCCCCATTATGGACGCTTACCAACGATCCTATCCGTCCATGATCAAGGAGTTTGCCATGCGCTTCGGACCTGTCGCCGCCGCCCTTTCCCTCGTTGTCGCCGTGCAGGGTAGCATGGGGTATGCGCAGCAGCAGGTGGATCCGCGGGCAGAGGCATTGGTAGCTGATGGACAGGCTGCGCTGGCCATGGGCCAGACGCAGGATGCCATCGATGCATTCGAAGCCGCACTGGCAGTCGATCCGGGCTATACGCAGGTCTACCTCGAACTGGCCGAAGCCGCCCGCGCCGATGGCTTGCAGGGCAAGGCCATCCACTATTACCGCGCCGCGCAGGAACGCGACCCCACCAACCTTGCTGCCATTTCGGGCGAGGGCGAGGCACTGGTGGAAAAGGGCGCGCTTGCCGCTGCCCGCGAGAACCTCGAACGGTTGCAGGACCTCTGCGGGGAAACCTGCGTCGAGACCGTGCAGCTGTCAGCCGCCATCGACCGCGGCCCGCCGGTGATGACTGCCGATATGGTGGACCCGGCTGAGGGTGTTACCCAGAACTGACAAGCATCCGGTCGTCATCCCGGGCCTGACCCGGGATCGCGCGGTGCACGCTAGAGGTGCGGTTTGAACCCGTCCACCACGGTCTGGTAGACATCGCGCTTGAAGGGCACGATCAGCTCGGGCAGCAGGTCGGCATCGACCCATTTCCATTCGCAGAATTCGGGATGCTTGTGCGCCTCGAGGTCGATGTCCGCATCCTCTCCGGTGAAGCGCACGAGGTACCACGCCTGCCGCTGGCCCTTGTACTTGCCTTTCCACAGTTTGCCCTGCAGATCTGCGGGCAGGTCGTAGTAGAGCTCGTCCTCCAGTCGGTGGACGATTTCCAGCAGGTCCGACCCGACACCGGTCTCTTCGCTCAGTTCGCGGAACATGGCCTCGTCGAGGTCCTCGCCATCGTCGACACCGCCTTGCGGCATCTGCCACCAGTCGCCTTCCTTGTTGTCGATCCGCTTGCCGACGAAGACTTCGCCCAAGGCATTGATCATCATGGAACCCACGCAGGGGCGGTAGAGGTGGCGGTCTGGTCTGCTCATGGCGGGCCATTTACGGCGGTGGAGAGCTTAATGCCAGCTATTGCGGCCAAAACAGAAAAACTTGATTGTCTCACCCGCAAGGTGTCCCTAGGTCGCCAGCCCGGAACATAAAGCCAGAGCTACGGGCCGGCAGGAAGAACATTTATGGCAACCCAGACGGCCGAGAACAGGCCTGATCTCTCCACGCAGGACTCCATCACTGTCCGCTTCGCCGGCGATTCCGGTGACGGCATGCAGCTGACCGGCGGGCAGTTCACCCTGTCCACCGCGCTGGCGGGCAACGACCTGGCGACTTTCCCCGATTTCCCCGCCGAAATCCGCGCGCCGCAGGGCACGCTGTTCGGCGTTTCGGCCTTCCAGATCAATTTCGGCAGCCGCCAGATCTCCACCGCGGGCGACGCGCCCGACGTGCTGGTGGCGATGAACCCCGCCGCGCTGAAGACCAACCTCGGCGCGCTCAAGCCCGGCGGCCTGATCATCGCCGACACGGGTGCCTTCACCAAGCGGAACCTCGAAAAGGCGCATTACGACAGCAACCCGCTGGAAGACGGCAGCCTGGCGAAGTTCGACCTGCTGGCCTTCGACATTTCCGAACGGACCGTGGAAGCGGTGAAACCCTTCGGCCTTGGCAACAAGGACGCGCTACGGTCGAAGAACATGTGGACGCTGGGCCTGGCGCTGTGGATGTTCGACCGTCCGCGCGAACCCATCCACGACTGGCTGCGCGCCAAGTTCAAGAACAAGCCCGACATCGCCGACGCCAACATTGCCGCGCTCGACGCCGGCCACGCCTATGGCGAGACGGCGGAGCTGGCCGGACCGCTGAAGCAGGTGGACATGCCGCCTGCGCCTGCCGAACCGGGCCTCTACCGCACCATCACCGGCGCGGAAGCCGTGTCGCTGGGCCTCGTGGCCGGGGCGCAGCTGGCCGAACTGCCGATGTTCTTCGGCGGCTATCCGATCACGCCTGCCAGCGCGATCCTGCACCACTTGGCCAAGCTCAAGGAATTCGGCGTCACCACCTTCCAGGCGGAAGACGAGATTGCCGCGATTTGTTCGGCCATCGGCGCCAGCTATGCCGGCCAGCTGGGCGTCACCAGCTCTTCCGGCCCGGGCATCGCCCTGAAGGGCGAGGCCATGGGCCTGGCCATCATGGTCGAGCTGCCGCTGGTGATCGTGAACTCGCAGCGCGGCGGCCCGTCGACCGGCCTGCCGACCAAGACCGAGCAGAGCGACCTCTACCAGGCCGTCTATGGCCGCAACGGCGATGCCCCCATGCCGGTGATCGCCGCGCGTTCGCCGTCCGACGCCTTCGACGTCGCCATCGAGGCCTGCCGCATCGCCACCCAGTACATGACGCCGGTCATGCTGCTGACCGACGGCTATATCGCCAATGCTGCCGAACCATGGCTGGTGCCCGATCCAGAGACTTTCGAACCGTTCCCGGCGCAGTTCCTCGAACAGCTGCCCGAGGGTGAGCCGTTCCTGGCCTACAAGCGCGACGAGAAGGGCGCGCGTCCGTGGGTGAAACCCGGCACGCCCGGCCTGATGCACCGCGTCGGCGGCATCGAGAAGGACGAGCTGACCGGCAACATCTCCTACGAACCGGCCAACCACCAGAAGATGACCGACCTGCGCCGCGACAAGGTGCTGGGCGTCGCCGTGCCCGACCAGGAAGTCGCGCTGGGCGACGACACCGGCGAGCTGGTCGTGGTCGGCTGGGGCAGCACCTACGGCCCGATCCGCCAGGCCGTCAGCCGCTGGATCGAAAAGGGCCGCAAGGTCAGCCACGTTCACGTCCGCAACATCTGGCCGCTGCCGAAGAACCTGGGACAGCTTCTCGGCGGATTCGACAAGGTGCTGGTGCCGGAAATGAACACCGGCCAGTTCAAGACCGTGCTGCGCGACCAGCTGCTGATCGACGCCGAAAGCCTGACCAAGACGAGCGGCCAGCCGTTCTACATCAACGAACTCGAAGCCGCGATCGGGGAGCGCCTGTCATGAACGAGATGACCCAAGAGATCTCGGGAGTCGAAACCACCCTCAAGGACTGGGAAACCGACCAGGAAGTGCGCTGGTGCCCGGGTTGCGGGGACTATGCCATCCTCAAGGCCGTGCAGCGCACCATGCCGCAGCTGGGGGCGGACCCGAAGAACACCGTCTTCGTTTCGGGCATCGGCTGCTCCAGCCGCTTCCCCTATTACATGGAGACCTACGGCTTCCACACCATCCACGGCCGTGCTCCGGCCTTTGCGACGGGGGTCAAGGTGGCCAATCCGGACCTCGACGTCTGGCTGGTGACCGGAGACGGCGATGGCCTGTCGATCGGCGGCAACCACCTGATGCATGTCCTGCGCCGCAACGTGAACATGCAGATCATGCTGTTCAACAACGAGATCTATGGCCTCACCAAGGGCCAGGCCTCGCCGACCAGCCGCCTCGGCACGCGCAGCCCGTCGACCCCGGTGGGATCGTTCGACCGGCCGATCAACCCGTGTTCCTTCGCGCTGGGCGCCAATGCCCGCTTCGTGGCGCGCGGTTTCGACGTGTCGAAGAAGCTGCCCGAAGTGCTCAAGGCGGCGCATGCACACCAGGGGGCGGCCTTCATCGAGATCTTCCAGAACTGCATCGTCTACAACAAGGACGTGTTCGACGGCTTCGCTGCGCCCAAGGGTGCCGAGGATTTCCAACTGTGGCTGGAAGACGGCGAGCCCATGCTCTTCGCCGGCGGCACCAAGGGTATCGCGCTCGACCGCGAAGCGCTGGAACTGATGGTTGTCGATGTCGTCGATGGCGACTGGGAGGCGGCCGGCGTGATCGTCCACAACGTCACCAACCGCTCCATCGCCCACATGCTGGTGGAACTGCCGTTCGGTGAATTCCCCATGGCGCTGGGCGTGCTCTACGACGACCCGCGACCGACTTACGAGGCAGCCGTGGCCGAAGAACGCGAGCGCGCGACCAAGGGCAAGGACAACAACCTCGCCCGTTTGCTGGGAAGCGGACAGACCTGGCAGGTCGACTGACTGTTGTAACAATGTAACGCACTTGCCTTGCACTTGCTCTAGAGCAAGCCTAAGGCCATGCGCGATTTGCAATCGACCGGGCTGTCAGAAGTCGATGCGAATAGATTGTTTCACAACGAGAATGAGGACGACCGGACTATGCTGATGGCAGCTCCGTCAGAGCTGATGCAGGATGGCCGGAGCATTTACCGCTCTTTCGCCTTACAGGTCCTGACCTGCATCATTTTCGGCACGTTGTTGCCGCCGCTGATCTATCTTGGCGGCGCGCTGGAGCCGTTCCGGTCCAACGCCTTCCTGCAGAATTCCATCGTCGCCTCGATCATCGCGCTGGTGGCGGGCATCTTCTTTGCGCGGCGGGTGAACATCTATCCGGGTGTCAAGCAACTGGGATCCGTGCTGCCCAGCTTCATGACCAGCTTCGGCTTCGCTGCGCTGGCGATCCTGATCTTCCGCTTCGACTATTCGAACCCGGTACTGCTGATCAACTTCTTCTGTTCGGTGGCGGTCTATATCGCTGTGATGGGGCTGGCGAGCAGGGCAGACCAGAAGATATTCTATACGGTGCCCGGCGGGCGCATCGCGCGGCTCGGAAATATCGGGCTGAAGACGCGTCGCCTGGCGGAGCCGGCCCTGCCTGCTCATCGCGGTGCGATCATCGTGGCAGACCTGCATGCAGACCTTGACGATGACTGGGAACGCCTGCTGGCCATGGCAGCGCTGGAAGGCGTGCCGGTGTTCCACTTCAAGCAGGTCTACGAAGCCGCAACGGGCCGCGTCTGGGTGGAACACCTGTCCGAGAACAGCTTTGGCTCGCTGCTGCCGAACATGAGCTTCATGCGGTTGAAGCGGCTGGCTGACATCTTCCTCGTGCTGCTGCTCGGCCCCTTGCTGATCCTGCCGCTGCTGGTGGTCGCCGTGCTGGTGAAGCTCGATTCACCCGGTCCCGTGCTGTTCCGGCAGGAGCGCATCGGTTTTCGCGGCCAGCCGTTCCGCGTTACCAAGTTCCGTACCATGCGCTGTGAGGAATTGAGCGACTGCGAGGATGAACGCCGCGCCAAGGCGATGACGGACGATAACGATCCGCGCATTACCAAGCTTGGAGCCTTCCTGCGGCGCACGCGCATCGACGAGCTGCCGCAGATGCTCAACATCCTGACCGGCCATATGAGCTGGATCGGCCCGCGTCCCGAAGCCCTGGAACTGGGTAACTGGTACCAGCAGGAAATCCCGTTCTATTCCTACCGCCACATCGTGCGCCCCGGCATCACCGGCTGGGCGCAGGTCAACCAGGGCCACGTGACAAACCTGGAGGATATCGACGCGAAGCTGCAGTTCGACTTCTATTACATCAAGAACTTCTCGTACTGGCTCGACTTCCTGATCATGATGCGCACCGTCATGGTGGTGCTGACCGGGCACGGCGCCAAGTAGCCTTAGCGGCCTTTCCGGCGGCGGTAGTCGTTCGCCACCACTAGCAGCGACAGCAGCAGGGCGGCGCCCAGTGCCCCACCAGTCAGCCAGTACCAGTTGGGCGAAACCGGCATTGTCGGCAGCTCGGCGGGCGAGATCACGCGCGCCGTGGTCGGGCGTTCGCCGGTTTCGGCTACGGCGAGGCGGGCCAGCAGCATGTCGTAAAGCTGGCGCTTGGCGAGGACATCGGCCTGCAGGTCGACGATTCCTTCGCCTGCCTCTCCGCGCGAACTTATCGCTCCGCCCAGTTCCGCGAGTTGCGCCAGCAGGTCTTCTTCTTGCCGCGTGAGCTGGCGCTGCTCTTCGGCCAGATCGCCAGCCATCCTCCCCCGTTCGCGAGCGAGGTTGGCATTGATGGAATCAAGCTGTTCGCGCAGTTCGCGCGCTGCCGGGTAGTCCTCGCGAAACTGGCTGGTCACGCGCTCGTATTCGGCTTGCAGCTCGTCGCGGCTTTCGAGCAGGTCGCGGACCACGGGATCGCGTTCGTCGAGCGTGCCAGCGGCAATCTGCGCTTCCACGCGCGCCAGTTCGCCGCGCACCAGCGCGATCTGGGTGGCGATGGCAAGGCGGGCATCCTCGGTCAGCGGATCGATGCCTGCGCCGCCTGCAAGCAGGTTCGCTTCGGAGGCGGGCAGGGCGAGAATATCGGCCTCGGTCATGTCGCCCGAGAGCGCGCGCTCGGCCGCTTCCAGTTCGCCGCGCACCTCGGCGACGAGCGCCTCCAGTTCCTCGCGCGAATCGCCCAGTGCCCCGGCCACGGTCCTCGCGTCCGCCTCCACGAAAGCTGCGGCCATCGCGTCGGCGATGTCCGCCGCCAGCGTCGGGCTGGCAGACCGGTATGTCACGCTGACAAAGACGCCGTTGTCGTCCAGCGTGGCCCTGCTGTTGCGCAGCAGGACGGCCGCAGCGCGCGTCTGGCGTTCGTCAGGGGCGCCGCCGCCGGTGTCGAGCGCCGGGTTGGCATCGAGGAAGCGCGGATCGTCGAGCAGGTCCAGCGCTTCGACGGCTGTCCCGGCCACGGCGGAAGATCGCACCACCACCAGCCGTTCGCTGTCGGTGGGCATGGCCGCGCGATCGGCGCCTTCGGGCACGATCAGTTCGACGCGCGCTTCGGCTTCGTAGATCTTCTCGGTGGTCAGGCCGATAGCCGCCGCCACACCCCCGCAGACCAGCACGATGCCGGCGACAGGCAGGCCGAGCCGCACCCAGGCAGGCCGCTGCCGCTGGCCGCGCGGTGCCGGCGATAGGTAGTCGGCCTCGTCGTAGGTCCCCGTCATGCGCTCTGCCTAAACGCTTGCATGCTGCCGATAAAGAGCGGTGTGGGGCTAGCGCGCCGCCTCGGTGCGATTATGGTCCCCCGCCAATGGACAATCTTACCCATTCGCTCACCGGCGCGCTGATCGGCCAGGCCGGCTTCAAGCGCAAGACCGGCCTCGCCATGCCCGCGCTGATCATCGGCGCGAACCTGCCAGACGTGGACGCGGCCTGCTTTTTCTGGCTGGAGGGCACCGAGCATCTCGCTTTCCGCCGCGGGATCACGCACGGACCGATAGCTCTGGTGCTGTTGCCGCTGGTGCTGGCGGCTCTGCTGTGGGGCTGGGACCGCTGGCAGGCAAGGCGGGGCAAGCGACCGGAAAAGCGATTGCCGGTGCATTTCGGCTGGCTCTACGCGCTGTCGCTGATCGGATGCCTGACGCATCCCGCCCTCGACTGGATGAATGTCTACGGTATCCGCCTGCTGGAGCCGTTCTCCAGCCAATGGTTCTACGGTGACGTGCTGTTCATTATCGACCTGTGGCTGTGGCTGGCCATGGGGATCGGCCTGTGGCTCTCGCTTCGGCGCGAGAAGCGCGGCGGCGACTGGCGCAAGGTGGCGCGCACGGTGCTGGGACTGTGCGGGCTCTACCTTGTCGCCAACCACGCGATTTCGGAGCTCGACCGACAGGAGAACAGCGCGTTCGTGGAAACCATCTCCTCCCCGCCACCCCTGGTCTTCTGGGAGCGTGAGTCCATCGGCGTTGGTGGAGGCGGCAGCTTCTTCATTGATGGCGAGAAGGTCGGCAATGCCTTGCTGTCCGATTGCGACCTTGCCGCTGCCCGCGCGCAGGACCCGCAGGTCGATGCTTTCCTGTTCTGGAGCCGAACGCCGGTCCTGGATCACCGCGACGACGGCACCTGGCGCCTCAGCGACGCGCGCTATTACAGCGTCGAGGACGGCCGCTTCAGCGTGACCCTGCCCGATGGTCTGTGTTCGGAACCGGGCGCGGAGTGACTAGTTGGCCCCTGTAAGAAGGGGATCACCTTGTCCGAACCACAAATCGTCTGGCTCCGCCGCGACCTGCGTCTGACCGACCAGGCCGCGCTGACCTCTGCCGCGCAAGCCGGGCCGGTGATCCCGGTCTTCATCCTCGACGACGAGACACCGGCTGACCGCCGCATGGGCGGGGCCAGCCGCTGGTGGCTGCACCACGCGCTAGAGGCGCTGCAAAGCGACCTTGCGCGTCACCATTCGCAGCTGGTCATCCGCCGGGGCAATGCGGTCGAGGAGCTGTGCAAGCTGGCCGGGGAGACCGGTGCAAAGACGGTCCACGCCCTGCGCCACTACGAACCGTGGTGGCGGCGCGCGCATGGCAAGCTGAAGGACCGGCTCGACCTGCAACTGCACGACGGCAACTACCTGCTGCCGCCGGGCACGGTGACCACCGGATCGGGCACGCCCTACAAGATCTTCACCCCGTTCAAGAACGCGACCTTCGACGCGATAGATGGCTTCGACATCCTGCCCGAGCCGAGCCTTTCCAGTCCGGACTCATGGCCCGACAGCCTGTCGCTGGACGATCTCGACCTGCTGCCCACCAGGCCCGACTGGGCGGGCGGGTTGCGCGATTACTGGTCCGGCCTGCACGGAACTGCCGCCGCGATAGACCGCTTCGATGAATTCCTGGAGGTGATCGCGGGCTATTCGGACGACCGGAACCTGCCGAGCGTGGACGCCACCAGCCGCCTTTCGCCGCACCTGCATTTCGGCGAGGTCAGCCCGCGCATGCTGTGGGAGCGGATCGGGCGGCACACCGGGCAGGGCGCGCGCATGTTTCGCGCCGAGCTGGTCTGGCGCGACTATGCCGCCAACCTCGTCTGCCAGTTTCCCGACTACAGCGAGAAGCCCTATCGCGACGGCTATGACGAAAACTTCTGGCGCAATCCCAATCGCGGACACGTGATCGAGGAAGAGCTGCAGGCCTGGCAGCAGGGGCGCACCGGCTACCCGATCGTCGACGCCGGCATGCGCCAGCTCTGGGCGACCGGCTGGATGCACAACCGCGTGCGCATGATCGCCGCCAGCTTCCTGGTGAAGCACCTGCTGATCGACTGGCGGCACGGCGAGGAATGGTTCTGGGATACGCTGGTGGATGCCGACTACGCCAGCAACGGCACCAACTGGCAGTGGGTCAGTGGCACGGGCGTCGACAGCAACATGTTCGTGCGCATCATGGCGCCGCTCAGCCAGAGCGAGAAGTTCGATGCCGCTGGCTATATCCGCGAATGGGTGCCCGAACTGGCCGACCTCGACGAGCCCTACATCCACGATCCGCCGGATCACTTGCGCGGCGACTATGCGGCCAGGCTGATCGGCCACAGGGAAGCCCGCGAACGGGCTCTGCAAAATTATCGCGCGCACAAGGACTGACGACGCCTTGCCCGTCTGACGCCGCCGCGTCATATAGCCTGCCATGCTCGGACAGGCACGCGGAGAGGACTTGCTCGAGGGCGGACGGCGTTTTGCCGCACGTCCCGGCCTGTTCGCACGCCTGTTCGCTCCCGCCGTCGGCAAGGTGCTTGACCGGATCGACGCGGGGCTGGCGAGCGGCACGATCCACGGCACGCTGCCTGATGGCACCCGGCGCAAGCTGGGCGGCAATGCTCCCGGCTTCGAATGCGAGGTGACGCTACACGACTGGCGCGCGCTGGTGCGGCTGGCGACGGGCGGTTCGGTCGGCTGGTACCAGGCCTGGGAGGCGGGGGAGTGGTCCAGCCCCGATCCGGTGCCGCTGTTCGCGCTGTTCATGGCCAATGCCGTGTCGCTGGGCGATACCGCGCGGGCCAAGGGACCGTGGCGCTGGGTGGCCAAGGCCATGCACGCGCTCAAGCGCAACGACCGCACGGGCGCCGAACGCAACATCCACGCGCACTACGACCTGGGCAACGGTTTCTACGGCGCGTGGCTCGATCCCACCATGACCTATTCGAGTGCCTACCACGTCGGTGAAGACGGTTTGAAAGCCGCGCAGCACCGCAAGTGGGAACGTCTGGCGCAGCGGCTCGGCAAGCCCGATACGCTGCTGGAGATCGGTTGCGGCTGGGGCTCGCTGGCGGGCTTCTTCGCTTCGCAAGGCAGCAAGCCCACGGCTATCAGCCTGTCCGACGAGCAACTGGCCTATGCGCGGCAGCACCAGCCGGGTGTCGAATTCCTCAAGCGCGATTACCGCGACATGGACGGACAGTTCGATGCCATCGTCAGTGTCGAGATGGTCGAGGCGCTGGGGCGCGAATACTGGCCCACCTTCATGGACTGCGTCGCGCGCAACCTGAAGCCGGGCGGCAAGGCGGCGATCCAGTTCATCTCCATCGCCGAGCCGATTTTCGACGACTACGCGGCCAGTGCCGATTTCATCCAGGCCTATGTCTTTCCCGGCGGCATGCTGATCCGCACCAGCGAGTTCCGGCAACTCGCCGAAGCGCACGGGCTCAGCTGGACCGAGCAGGAAGACTTCGGCCTCGACTATGCCGAAACGCTCAAGCTGTGGCGCGAGCGATTCAACGAGGCAGCGGCGCAGGGCCGCCTGCCGGACGGCTTCGACAAGCGCTTCTGCGACCTCTGGCGCTTCTACCTGATGTATTGCGAAGGCGGCTTCCGCGGCGGCGGGATCAATGTAAGCCAGGTGACCCTGGTGAAGGACGGATAATGAGAAACGTGATCGTCGGCGCATTGGCCGTCTTGCTGGCTGCTGGCGGCGTAACCTGGTTCTCGCTCGACGATGACCAGCGCGAAGTGCTGTCGCACATGCCGACCGATCGCAACGTGCTGTTCTGGGACGAGGAAACCCGCACCGCCGCCTTCCGCGCGATGGACCGGTTCCCGGCACTGGCGGAAGCGCGGGTGATCGAGGCGGGCGAGGCAACCTATCCACTGCCCGATGGCGAGCCGCTGGACCTTGGCGACTTCGATCTCGACGCTTTCATGGAACAGCAGAAGGCGGCGTCCATCGTTGTCGTGCTCGACGGCGAGGTGGTGCTGGAGCGCTACGGCCTCGATTTCGACGCCGAAGGGCGCTGGACCAGCTTTTCCGCCGCCAAGAGCCTGACCTCGACGCTGGTCGGGGCAGCCATTGCCGACGGCTACATCGAAAGCCTCGACGAGCCGGTGACCAAGTACATCCCCGAACTGGTAGGTTCCGGCTACGACGGTGTCACGATCCGCCAGCTACTCACCATGAGCAGCGGCGTGCGCTGGAACGAGGACTACCAGGACCCCCAAAGCGACGTCGCCTTGTTCAACGAACACGAGTCCTCCGAAGAGGGCGTCGATGCGCTGGTCGACTACATGCGCCAGCTGCCGCGCGAGGCGGAACCGGGCACGCGCTGGCTCTACAACACCGGCGAAACTAACATGATCGGCGTACTGGTGCGCAATGCCACGGGCAAGAACCTGGCCGATTACCTCTCCGAAAAGGTCTGGGCGCCCTTCGGCATGGAGCAGGACGCCACCTGGCTGCTGTCCAGCAGCGGCAGCGAGATTTCGGGATGCTGCATCCAGGCCAGCACCCGCGACATGGCGCGCTTCGGCCTGTTCGCCATGGGCGGCGGCATGGCGGGCGGCGAACGCGTCGTGCCCGAAGGCTGGTTCGAGGAAGCCACGACGCCGGTGTTCGACACCGGCAAGTACGGACGCGGCTATGCCTACCAGTGGTGGACCTATCCCGAAGGCGCCTATGCTGCCAGCGGGCTGTTCGGACAGGGCATTTTGGTGGATCCGGCGCGCAACCTTGTGATCGCCAGCAATTCCAACTGGCGCAATTCCAACGGCGAGGGCGGCGAGGGAGACGAACGCAACCGCTTCTATGAGGTGGTGCAGGCCGCCGCAGACGCCCGCCATGCGGCGCAATAAGGTGAACGCGGCGGTAGCAATATTTTTACGTGCAACGGCTAGGGGTTGCGCGTGGTTGAGCTCAGTCCAGACCCCCTCGTTGGCGCGCATCCGGTGACGCCCCTCTTGCTCGTGATCGGGACGCGTCCCGAAGCGATCAAGATGCTGCCCGTGGTGCGCGCGCTGCGGCAGGTGCCGGAGGTCGATCTCAAGGTCGTCACCACCGGCCAGCACCGCCAGATGCTCGACCAGGTTTTCGCCGTCTTCGGCGAGCAGGCCGATATCGACCTCGACCTGATGACCCCCGGACAGACGCTGTCCGATATCACCGCCCGCGTGATGCGGGAGATGGATGCCCTGATTGCCGAGCACCAGCCGGGCCTCGTCATGGTCCACGGCGATACCACCAGCGCCATGGCGGCGGGTCTTTCCGCTTTCTACAACCGCGTGCCGGTTGGCCATGTCGAAGCGGGGCTGCGCAGCCACGACATCATGCGCCCGTGGCCCGAGGAATATAACCGCGTGTCCATCGACGCCGTTGCCGAACTGCTCTGGGCACCGACGGAGGGCGCGGCGCAGAACCTGCGCAACGAACGGCCCACGGAACGCCAGATCGAAGTCACCGGCAATACCGGGATCGACGCGCTGCTGCACGTGGCGGAAGGCCTGACCGGCGACGAGCTCGCCTCGCTGCCCGTCAGCCTCGATCCGGCGAAGAAGCTGGTGCTCGTCACCGGCCACCGCCGCGAGAGCTTCGGCGACGGCTTCGCCCGCATCTGCGACGCGCTGGCCGCCATTGCCGCCCGCGGCGACACCCAGATCGTCTACCCCGTCCACCTCAACCCGCAGGTGAAGGACGTGGTCGAGGCGCGGCTGGGCCACACCAGCCACGTCCACCTGATCCCGCCAGTCGACTATGTGCAGATGGTCGCGCTGATGCAGGCCGCGCACCTCGTGCTGACCGACAGCGGCGGCATCCAGGAAGAGGCGCCAGCCCTCGGCAAGCCGGTGCTGGTGATGCGCGACGTGACCGAGCGGCCCGAAGCGGTCGAGACCGGCGTCGCCAGCCTTGTCGGTACCGATATCGAAGCGATCACCTCGGCGGTAAGCCGGCTGATCGACGACGAGACCTATTACGCCAGCCGCGCCCGCGCGGTCTTCCCCTATGGCGACGGCACGGCAGCGCAGAAGATCGCCGCCAGCGTCGCCGCATTCGTGAAAGCATCCGCCTGATGAAAGTCTGCACCGTCGGCCTCGGCTATATCGGCCTGCCTACTGCCGCCATGCTGGCGAGCCGGGGGCACGAAGTCGTGGGCCTCGACGTCAACGAAAAGGTGGTGGCTGCAGTCAATTCGGGTCAGGCGCACTTCCAGGAGCCCGACCTGCAGATGCTGCTTTCGGCTGCCGTCGATACCGGCCGCCTGCGCGCCACGACCACGCCCGAACCCGCCGAATTCTTCCTGATCGCCGTGCCCACGCCGATGATGAACGAAGGGCCGGACATGGCCTATGTCGAGGCGGCTGCGCGCACCATCGCGCCGGTGCTGGAGAAGGGCAATGTCGTCATCCTCGAAAGCACCTCGCCGGTCGGTTCGACCGAGCGGCTGGCGGAGATCTTCGCCGAGGAACGCCCCGACCTGACCTTCCCGCGCTACCGCGACGAGGACCGCGAGGCGGACGTCGCGCTGTGTCATTGCCCCGAGCGTATCCTGCCCGGCCAGATGCTGCGCGAACTCGTGTCCAACGACCGTATCATCGGCGGCATGACGATCAGCTGCGCCAACAAGGCCGCACGGCTGTACCAGAGCTTCGTCATGGGCACCTGCTACGTCACCGACAGCCGCGTGGCGGAACTCTGCAAGCTGTCCGAAAACGCCTACCGCGACGTCAACATCGCTTTCGCCAACGAGCTGTCGATCATCTGCGAGAAGCTGGGCACCGATATCTGGCAGGTGCGCGAACTGGCCAACCAGCACCCGCGCGTGAACATCCTGATGCCGGGGGCAGGGGTGGGCGGCCACTGCATCGCGGTGGACCCGTGGTTCATCGTCTCCAGCGCGCCGGATGAGGCGCGCCTGATCCGCATGGCGCGCGTGGTCAACGACGACAAGCCGCACCGCGTGGTGGCGAGCATTGCCGCGCTGGCGGACCGCTTCAAGTCCCCGACGATCGCCTGCTACGGCATCACCTACAAGCCCGACGTCGACGACGTGCGCGAAAGCCCGGCGCTGGAGATCGTCGAGGAGGTGGCAAGGATTGAAGGCGCACAGGTATTGGTTGTCGAACCCAATCTCGACGCTCTGCCTGCCTCGCTGGCAGGCTTGCCTAACGTACGCCACGCCACCAGCGACGAAGCGCGCGAGGAAGCAGATATCGTCACCTTCCTGGTAGGCCACCGCCAGTTCAAGCGGCTCGATGCCGACAGCTACCTGTCGAAGGCCGTGGTCGACACCACCGGCATGTTCTCCACCCGCAAGGCCAAGGCGGTGGAGCGGGATTGAGAGTTCTCCCCAATGCAGTTCATCTGACAAGGTAGGCTGTTCGTAGAACGGCCCGCCCGCCATAATCTTGTAACTTGCGCAACCAGTCGCGGCTGGCCATTCTCCCTGCCAAACAGACAGGGAAGTACCTCATATGAAACGCCTTACCGCGATCGCTGCCGTCCTGCTTGCCACGACCGTTACTGCTCCCGCTCTCGCTGACGAGGGGTTTTACCAGTACCCCAGCGCGCGCGGTGACGTGCTGGTTTTCGCCAGCGAAGGCGACCTGTGGCGGGCATCGCGGTCGGGCGGTTCTGCGGTACGGCTGACCAACCACGAGGAAGAGGAAACCAACCCCGCGGTCTCGCCCGACGGCCTGTGGGTGGCGTTCAACGCTGCCTACGATAGCCCGAACGATGTCTACGTCATGCCCGTGGCGGGCGGGGCACCGCGGCGGCTGACCTTCGAGGGTGGCAGCGTTCGCACCGTCGGCTGGACGCCGGATGGGCAGGTGGTCTTCTCCTCCAGCTTCACCGGGGCGGGGCAGGCAGAGATCCTCCACACGGTCAGCCCCACGGGCGGCGAAGCTACCCCGATCCCGCTCTGGCGCGCCAATGATGCGACTTTCGGCGCGGACGGGCAGACGCTGTTCTTCAGCCGCCGCGGCCTGCGGGCGCGCTCTTCCGACAATGCCGTGCTCTATCGCGGTGGCGGAATGGCGCAGTTGTGGCGCTGGCAGAGCGGTAGCCAGGACGAAGCGACCCAGTTGCTGGCCGATTTCGGCGCGCCGATCCGCAACCCCATGGCGCACGGCGGGCGCATCTATTTCATCTCCGACAAGAGCGGCGGCGATGCCCTGTGGTCGGTGGCCGAAGATGGCAGCGGCGTCACGCAGCATTCCGAGGAACTGCCGTTCCCCGTGCTGCAGGCCAGCATGGATGGCGGCGACGTCTTCCTGCAGAATGGCGCGGACCTGCACGTGTTCTCGACGGCGACAAACACCCTCACGACGTTGGCGCTCGATATTATCACCGACCGCGAACAGACGCGGCTGCGCACCATCGAAAACCCCTTGAGCATGGCCGAGGAAGCGCGCGTGTCCCCCTCGGGCGACTTCGTCACGGTTACCGCGCGTGGCCGCGTGGCCCTTGGCGCGCCGGGAGCGCGGCGGCGGGTAGAGCTGGCCATCCCGATGGACGCCCGCGCCCGCGAGGCCGTGGAAGGTCCCGATGGCGAACGCGTGTTCATGGTGCTCGACCAGGGTGACCGGGGCGATATCTTCGCTATGCCGGCCGATGGTTCCGGCCAGCCGACGGCCATCACTGACGGTTACGATGCCCATATCTGGTCCTTCGCCGTTGCTCCTGATGGTGAGAGCATCGTCGTGTGGGACAAGCAGGCACGCCTGCAGCGCATCGATGTGGCTACCGGGCGCACCACGCTGCTGGCCAGCAACGATACGGGCGACGACCGGCCCTTCGGCGGCGTGACCTTCTCTCCTGACGGGACCTACATCGCCTATGCCGAGACTTCGCGGCTGAACGGCGCCAATACCTCCGACATCCATGTCCAGAATCTCGCCACGGGCGAGCGGGTGATGGCGACTTCGGGAAAGTACAACGACTATGCCCCGGCCTTCGCGCACGATGGCGCCTGGCTCTATTTCATCTCCGACCGCAACTTCGAGCCGACCCCCGGCAGCCCCTGGGGAGACCGCAACATGGGTGTGGCATTTCCCGATCGCGGCGAGATCTATGCCCTGCAACTCGATCCCGAGAGCGAGTTCGGCTTTACCGAGCAGAACGAGCTGACGCAGACCGACGAGGATGAAGAAGAGAGCGCCTGGGGCGGTGGCGACGACGAAGCGGCGGACGATGAAGAAGAAGCGAGCGCCAACGTGGTCCTGGCTGGCTTGGCGGAGCGACTCTACAAGCTGCCGGTGGAAGCCGGGGTCGGCGGCGGCGTGCTCGCCTCTGAGAATTTCCTCTACACCTGGCGGGGCGAAGACCTGGTGTCGATCAAGATCGACCGCCGCGACGCGGAAGAGAAGGTCTTTGCCGAAGGTGTCCTGGCGGCAGAGCTGTCGGCGGACCGTGAGACCGTGATGCTGGTGACCGGATCGGCCAGTGCGCCCGTGCTCTCGCTGGTGCCTGCCGCAGACGACATGCCCGACGAACCGGCGCCGCACCGCGTGCGCTTCAACGACTGGCGCCTGACCATCGACCCGGTGGCCGAGTGGCACCAGATGTTCGTCGACGCATGGCGCCTGCACCGCGACTTTGCCTACGATCCCGCCCTGCGCGGCGTGGACTGGAGCGCGGTGCGCGCGCGGACGGAGCCATTGCTCGACCGCATCGGCCACCGCGCCGAACTGAACACGATTCTTGGCCTGATGGCTTCGCCGCTCGGCATCCTGCACAGCCAGGTGCGCTCGGGCGACTTGCCGGAAGACGGCGAGAACAGCGCCATGGCCTTCCTCGGCGCCACCTACTCGCAAGTGGCTGGCGGCCTGCGGATCGATTCGATCTACCAGTCCGAGGCTGATCTCGTGGCCCAACGTCCGCCGCTGCGCCGTCCGGGTGTCGACGTGCGGGTGGGCGACGTGATCCAGCGTGTCGATGGCCGTCCGGTCACCACACTGGCGGACCTGCGGATGGCGCTGGCCACCAAGGCCGGCCAGCAGGTGCGGCTGGACCTGATGCGTGGCCGCACGGCCACCAGCGCGATTGTCGAGCCGATGACCTGGAGCGGAGCGCGTATGGCGAGCTATAACGATTTCGTCGAAGCCAACCGCACGGCAGTGGACGCGGCGTCGGATGGCAATGTCGGCTACCTGCATCTTCGCGCCATGGGCTCCGGCGACATTGCCACCTTCGCTCGCGATTACTTCTCCCAGCTCGACCGCGATGGCCTGATCATCGACGTGCGTAACAACTCCGGCGGCAATATCGATTCGATCATCATCTCGATGCTGACGCGCGAACCGTGGGCCTTCTGGTCCAATCCGGACGGCAGCGGTGTGCCCACCACCAACATGCAGAACGCCTATCGCGGTCATGTCGTCGTGCTGATAGACGAGCGCACCTATTCCGACGGAGAGACCTTCGCTGCCGGGATCAAGTCGCTCTCGGTCGCGCCGCTGGTCGGCACGCGCACGGCGGGGGCGGGCATCTGGCTGTCCGACCGCAACCGCCTGGTCGACAACGGCGCTGTCCGCATCGCCGAGAACGCACAGTACTCGATCGACGGCACCTGGATTGTCGAAGGCAACGGCATCGCGCCCGACTACGAGGTGGAGAACCTGCCGCACGCCCGCTTCATGGGGCAGGACGCGCAGTTGCAGGCGGGCATTGCCCTGCTGCAGCAGCAGATCGCCGCGGAGCCGGTAACCCCGCTGGTACCGCAGCCGCTGCCGCCGGTGGGCACGCCTGCTGCCGATGTTCAGCCGATCGGAGACTGACGCGGACATGAAAAAGGACGCCGCAGCGCCCTGATCCATTCCCGTTATTCCGGCGAAGGCCGGAATCGCTGGCAGCATGTTGCGGGCGATCCCGGATCATGTCCGGGATGACGCGAACTGCCTAGCCGCGATAGCTGCCGTCGCCGCGGTAGCGGGCGAGGATGTTGTCGTGCACGATGGGGCTGAGCAGGTTGGTGAAGGCACAACCGGCCATGCCGTTTTCCCACCACACGACTTCAGCCTGCAGCGATTCGAGGCCCGGCAGGGTCAGCCAGCAAACCGAACCCACATGCATGCGATTGGCGGCCGTGGCCGAGAAGCCGCTCAGCGACAGGTCGTTCACGACCGTCTGGAACGCCCGCATGCCCGAGGCGCGCAGCTGCGCCGGGATCATGATCTTGGTACGCGGCGCGCTGCGATCTTCCTGCGCAGCGATCTCGTAGCGGCCCATGGTGTTCTGCATCGTCATCGCAAGTAAAATCCCGTGTGCAACGGTTCCCCAACCTTGGCCGTCATGGCCTTGCTTTGCGCACACTGTCGAAGCAGCCCTAAGAAGAGCCTAAGCCGCGTGGTTAACGGGGCGTTTCTACCCGGGTTCGGTGCAAATTGGGGAAATCCCCTACCAGCATTTCGGCGATGTGTTCGCCGACCACCTCTGGCGGCTTCACCGAATCGGGGTCTTCACCGGGATAGGCGCGGGCGCGCATGTCGGTGCGGGTGGCACCCGGGTCGACAATGGCGACACGCGTTTCGGAGATTCGTTCGATCTCCTTGCCGTGGCTCTCCAGCAGGTTATCGAAGGCAGCCTTGCTGGAACCGTAGGCACCCCAGAAGGCACGCGGTTCGGCACCGACGGAGCTGGTGAGGCCGATCACGCGGCCTGCCTCGGCGCGCTTCAGCAGCGGGTCGAACCCGGCCAGCAGCGCCTGCGTGGCGAGCACGTTGAGCGTCAGCGCCTGGTTGAACTGCTTGGCGTCGATCTGGGTGACCGGCGTCAGCGTCGGCATCTGTGCAGCGCAGATCACCAGGATATCGAGCTTGTCCCACCGCTCGGCAATTGCCTGCGCCAGCCGCGCGACGGAATCGCTCTCGGTCAGGTCGATCGGGGCGATGGTGGAGGTGCCGTCCAGCGCGTGGATGGCATCCTCGACTGCTTCGAGGTCTTTCACCTTGCGGCCCGTGATCACGACATGGGCACCGCGTGCGGCCAGTGCCTTGGCAGTGGCGGCGCCGATGCCGCGACTGGCACCGGTGACGAGCGCGATCTTGCCCGCAAGGGGCTTGTCTGCGGGAGTTTCAGCCATCAGGCGTCCTCGTTTACGGGAAAGGTAAGCTGCGCATCCTTGGCCTTGCGGTCGGCAAGGTCGGTCAGTGGCGTGGGATATTCGCCGGTGAAGCAGGCGTCGCAATATTGCGGACAGGCCTTGTCACGGCCGGGCAGCCCGACCGCGCGGTAGAGTCCGTCGATGGAGACGAAGGCAAGGCTGTCGGCCTTGATGAATTCGCGCATGGCCTCAAGGTCCATGCGGCCGGCGAGCAGCTTGGATCGTTCGGGCGTGTCGACACCGTAATAGCAGCCATGGCCCGTGGGCGGGCTGGCGACGCGGAAGTGGACTTCGGCAGCGCCGGCATCGCGCATGATCTGGACGATCTTCATCGAGGTGGTGCCGCGCACGATCGAATCGTCGATCAGCACGATGCGCTTGCCTTCCACGATGGCGCGGTTGGCATTGTGCTTGCGCTTCACGCCGGCGTGGCGGCTGGCGTCTGACGGCTGGATGAAGGTGCGCCCGACATAGTGCGAGCGGATGATGCCCAGTTCGAAGGGGATGCCGCTTTCCTGGGCAAATCCGATGGCGGCCGGCACACCGCTGTCGGGCACGGGCACGACGAGGTCAGCCTCGCACGGGGCTTCGCGCGCCAGTTCCATGCCGATGTTCTTGCGGCTGTCGTAGACCGAGCGCTTGTTGAACACCGAATCGGGGCGGCTGAAATAGACATGCTCGAAGATGCACGGGCGTGCCTGCACATCACCGAAGGGACGGTGCGAGCGGATCGTGCCGTCGAAGTCGACCTCGATGAACTCGCCGGGTTCCACCTGGCGGGTAAATTCCGCGCCCACCACGTCGAGCGCTACGGTTTCGCTGGCGAAGACCGTGGCATCGCCCAGTTTGCCCATCACCAGCGGACGGATACCCATGGGGTCACGGCAGGCAGCCATGCCGCGCGGGGTCATGACAATCAGGGCATAGGCGCCTTCGACCATCCGCAAGGCATCCACCAGCTTGTCGAGCATGGTGGGATAGCGGCTGGTGGCGACGAGGTGGATGATCACTTCGGTGTCGCTGGTCGACTGGAAGATCGAGCCCTTCTGCACCAGTTCCTGGCGCAGCTGCATGGCGTTGGAGATATTGCCGTTGTGCGCCACGGCGAAGCCGCCGCTGGCAAGGTCGGCATAGAGTGGCTGCACGTTGCGCAGGCCCGCGCCGCCAGTGGTGGAATAGCGGACGTGGCCGGCGGCCATGTGTCCCGGCAATTCGGCCAGCGATTCGGCGGTGGAGAAGTTCTCGGCCACGTGGCCCAGCGCACGGCGGGTGAAGAATTCGGACCCGTCCCAGCTGGTGATGCCGACAGCTTCCTGCCCGCGATGCTGCAGGGCGTGGAGGCCCAGAGCGGTGGCTGCAGATGCGTCTGGTCCGCCGATGATGCCGAACACGCCGCACTCTTCGTGCAACTTGTCGTCACCGTCTCCGTGATCCAGGGGATGGGTGAGGGTCATCGATTTCCGTGGCTGGTGTGGGCGCACGGCCCCAATGGCGATGTTGCGGATTGATTACAAGGGGGGAGGGCAAGTCTTGTCCTGCACCCTGCGTTTCGCCCGGGAGTTTTGCCCGAAAACCATCACCCTGATGGTTTGCCGTTGGCGAAGTTGGTCGGGGAGAGAGGATTCGAACCTCCGGCCCCTGCCTCCCGAAGACAGTGCTCTACCAGGCTGAGCTACTCCCCGACCGGCGCTTGCGAGGGATAACCCCCGCGAGGCAGAGGCGGCCCTATAGGAGCAGCGCTTCGTGCTGGCAAGCGGCAGTTTACGACATTGCGCTATGTTGCCTGCACTGCCACTAGTGCGCGCGATCAAGGCGCGGGTTTCGGGGGTTTTTCGCCAATGCAGGTTCTGGTTACCGGAGCGGCAGGATTTATCGGCGCGGCACTGGCCGAACGGCTGCTGGCGCGCGGCGACTCCGTGATCGGCGTGGACAACCTCAACGACTACTACGACCCGGCGCTGAAGCACGCGCGACTGGCGCTGCTGGACAAGGCGGGCGGATCGCGCTTCCGCTTCCACAAGCTCGACTTTGCAGACATGGCGGCGCTGGAGGCAGCGCTGGAAGGTTCGGCGATCGACCGCATCGTCCACCTCGGTGCCCAGGCCGGTGTGCGCTATTCGCTGGAGAACCCGGCGGCCTATGTGCAGTCCAACCTCGTCGGCCATGCCAACCTGCTGGAACTGGCGCGCCACCGGCAGGTGGAACACATGGTCTATGCCAGTTCCTCCAGTGTCTATGGCGGCAACGACAAGGTGCCCTTCAGCGTGGACGACCGCGCCGACCATCCCGTCAGCCTCTACGCCGCGACCAAGAAGGCGGACGAACTGCTGAGCGAGAGCTATGCACACCTCTACCGCATCCCGCTGACAGGCCTGCGCTTCTTCACTGTCTACGGGCCCTGGGGACGGCCGGACATGGCGATGTGGATCTTCACGAGCAAGATCCTGGCGGGCGAGCCGATCCCGGTGTTCAACAAGGGCGAGATGTGGCGCGATTTCACTTTCATCGACGACATTGTCGCGGGCGTGCTGGCCGTGCTCGACAAGGCGCCCGCGGATGATGGGGCGGTAAAGGCGGGCGGTTCGGTAAAGCCGCACGCGCTCTACAACATCGGCAACAACCAGTCGGAGAAGCTGACGGACTTCATCGCCGTGCTGGAAGAGGCGCTGGGCCAGAAGGCCGAGATCGACTGGCAGCCGATGCAGGCGGGCGACGTGGTGCGCACCTTTGCCGATATCGACGCCATCATCCGCGACGTGGGATACAGGCCGACGACGCCGATCCAGCAGGGCATTCCCCGCTTCGTCGAATGGTATCGGGAATATCACGGGCTGTAAGCTTGGCCTCGCGCGGTTGCCGGTGGTAGCCATCCGGACATGACCACGACTCCGCCACGCCACCCCGAATGGCAATACCTCGACCTGATGCGCCACATCTGGGAGCACGGGGACGAGCGCATGGACCGCACCGGTGTCGGTACGCGCTCGGTGTTTGGCACCATGCTGCGGTTCGACCTAGCCGATGACCGGGTGCCGCTGCTCACCACCAAGCGCGTCTACTGGAAGGCTGCGGCGAAGGAGATGCTGTGGTTCCTGACCGGCAACACCAATATCCGCCCGCTGCTGGAAGTGGGCGTCACCATCTGGTCCGACTGGCCGCTGGCCAAGTACCGCAAGGCGAGCGGGGAGGACATTTCGCAGGAAGACTTTGAAGCGCGCATCGTCGCGGACGAGGCCTTTGCCAAGAACTGGGGCGACCTTGGCCCGGTCTACGGCAAACAGTGGGTCGACTGGCCCACCTACCAGTACGGGCCGGACGGGAAGTATACCAAGGGACCGGGCATCAATCAGGTCGCGCAGGTAGTCGAAAGCCTCAAGGCCAATCCCGGCAGCCGCCGCCATATCATCGAAGGCTGGAACGTGGCGGAGCTGGACCGCATGGCCCTGCCGCCGTGTCACAAGACCTACCAGTTCCATGTGGCGGGGGAGGGTGCGGACGCGCGGCTCAACTGCCTGCTCTACCAGCGCAGCTGCGACGTTGCGCTGGGCCTGCCGTTCAACCTGTTCGGCGCGGCCCTGCTGACGCGCATGATGGCGGCGCAAACGAATCTGCTGCCGGGCGAGCTGGTCTGGAGCGGCGGCGACACGCATTTGTATCTCAACCACACCGATCTGGTCGAAGCCCAGCTGCAGCGGGAACCCGAAGGGACTCCGAAACTTGCTCTCAAGCGGGTGCCGGAAACAATATTCGATTACTGTTTCGAGGACTTCGAGGTGCTTGATTACGAACCACAAGGAGTCCTTCGCGCACCAGTGGCAGTTTGAGCTCTGCTATGGTAGAGCGGATTGACCGTTTCAGTTGAAACTAATATAGTTTGGGTCAATTGAAATAATCTTGTGGAGAGCAGGTGATGGCCAAAGGCACGGACGAGACGGGCAGCAATCGCCCCAAGCTCGCGCTGCATGTGCCCGAGCCGCGCTACCGTCCCGGCGACACGGTCGATTTCAGCGACCTCGACATCAGCGAGCCGGGCAAGCAGCCGCGGCCTGACGAAACCGCAGAAGCCCGGGAAACCTTCCCGCTCTGCGATGACCTGATCCGGGTGCTCGGTGACGACGACCAGGCGCATGGCCCGTGGGACCCGCGCCTGTCGCCGGAAACGCTGCGGCAGATGCTGCGCGAAATGGCGCTGGTGCGTGCCTTCGACAATCGCATGTACCGCGCCCAGCGGCAGGGCAAGACCAGCTTCTACATGAAGTGTACCGGCGAAGAGGCGACCTCTGTCTGCGCTACCCACGCGCTGGCCGGGGACGACATGATCTTCCCCTCCTACCGCCAGCAGGGCTGCCTGATCGCGCGCGGCTATGAACTGACCGAGATGGTCAACCAGATCTATTCGAACAAGGCGGACAAGCTGAAGGGCCGCCAGCTGCCGATCATGTACTGTTCGAAGCGGCTCAACTTCTTCTCCATCAGCGGCAACCTGGCCACCCAGCTACCGCAAGCGACCGGCTTCGCCATGGCGAGCGCGTCAAAGGGTGACAGCCGCATCGCCGCGACCTGGGTGGGCGAGGGCAGCACGGCGGAGGGCGATTTCCACTCCGCGCTGACCTTTGCGACCGTCTACAACGCGCCGGTGATCTTCAACGTGATCAACAACCAGTGGGCGATCTCGTCGTTCTCCGGTTTCGCTGGCGCCGAACGCGCGACCTTCGCTGCCCGCGCCATCGGCTATGGCATGGCCGGCCTGCGCGTTGACGGCAACGATCCGCTGGCAGTTTACGCGGCGGAACGCTGGGCTGCAGATCGCGCCCGCTCCAATGCCGGGCCGACCCTGATCGAACACTTCACCTACCGCGCCGAAGGGCACTCGACCTCGGACGATCCCAGCGCCTACCGCTCTGCCGAAGAGCGCGAGGAATGGCCGCTGGGCGATCCGGTGATGCGCCTCAAGCGCCATCTGATCTCCCTGGGCGAGTGGTCGGACGAGCAGCAGGAGGAGATGGACGCCGAGCTCGACGCCATGGTCCGAGCGGCGATGAAGGAAGCCGAGAAGAACGGAATCCTCGGCCACGGCCTGCACCACCCGTTCCACACCATGTTCGAAGACGTCTTCGAGGAGCTTCCCTGGCATCTCGAGGAACAAGCCGACCAGGCGATCCGCGAGCGGCGGATCAAGTTTCCCGGAGACCCGGCGGAATGAACGAGATGACCACTTCCGAAGCTGGCGACCAGGTTGCTGGCGACACCCGCGAAATGAACATGATCGAGGCGATCAACTCCGCGCTCGACATCATGCTGGGCCGCGATGACGATGTCGTCCTGTTGGGCGAGGATATCGGCTATTTCGGCGGCGTGTTCCGCTGCACCGCCGGCCTGCAGGAAAAGCACGGCAAGACCCGCGTGTTCGACACGCCGATTTCCGAATGCGGCATCATCGGTGTCGCGGTGGGGATGGGGGCCTACGGCCTGCGCCCGGTGCCGGAAATCCAGTTCGCCGACTATATCTACCCCGGCCTCGACCAGCTGATCTCCGAAGCGGCGCGGCTGCGTTACCGTTCGGCAGCCGAATTCATCGCCCCGATGACGGTGCGCAGCCCCTTCGGCGGCGGGATCTTCGGCGGGCAGACGCACTCGCAGAGCCCAGAGGCCATCTTCACCCACGTTTCCGGCCTCAAGACGGTGATCCCGGCGACGCCTTACGATGCCAAGGGCCTGCTGATCTCCTGCATCGAGGACAATGACCCGGTCATCTTCTTCGAGCCCAAGCGCATCTACAACGGCCCGTTCAACGGCTATTATGATCGCCCCGCCAAGACCTGGAAGGGCTTTGCCGAGGCGCAGGTGCCCGAGGGATACTACAAGATCCCGCTGGGCAAGGCGCGCAAGGTCACCGAAGGCGATGCCCTGACCGTGCTGGCCTACGGCACCATGGTCCACGTGGCCGAGGAAGTGTGCCGCCAGAAGGGCGTCGATGCCGAGATCCTCGACCTGCGCACGCTGGTGCCGCTGGACATCGAGGCTATCGAGGAATCTATCGCCAAGACCGGCAAGTGCATGATCGTGCACGAGGCGACCAAGACCTCCGGCTTTGGCGCGGAACTGTCCGCGCTGGTGCAGGAACGCTGCTTCTACCACCTCGAAGCCCCGATCGAACGCGTGACCGGCTTCGACACCCCCTATCCGCATAGCCTCGAATGGGCCTATTTCCCCGGTCCCGTCCGTATCGGCGAGGCCATCGACAAGCTTCTGAGCGAGTAACCGCCATGGCGAAATTCACCTTCAACCTGCCCGACATCGGCGAAGGCATTGCCGAGGCCGAGATCGTTGCCTGGCACGTGAAGCCCGGCGACATGATCGAGGAAGACGGCCAGCTGGCCGACATGATGACCGACAAGGCGACGGTCGAGATGGAAAGCCCGGTC
Organism: Aurantiacibacter gilvus; assembly: GCF_038289935.1. Classification (NCBI taxonomy): domain Bacteria; kingdom Pseudomonadati; phylum Pseudomonadota; class Alphaproteobacteria; order Sphingomonadales; family Erythrobacteraceae; genus Aurantiacibacter; species Aurantiacibacter gilvus. The sequence continues at coordinate 1,455,271 of NZ_JBBYHV010000001.1, read as the reverse complement.
GCGGGCAAGGTGCTCGAAGTCGCGGGCGAAGTCGGCGACGTGGTGGCCATCGGCGGCATGCTGGTGGTGATCGAGGTCGAGGGCGACGTGCCCGACGAGGTGATCGAGGAAAACGAGGCCATTGCGGAAGCTGCTCCGGCTCCCGAACCGGCACCCGAGCCTGAACCTGTCGCAGAAGCCACGCCTGAGCCCGCACCGGCTCCCGCTCCCGCACCGGCTCCTGCACCCGCCGAGACCAAGGTATTGGCCAGCCCCGCCGTGCGCGCCCGCGCCAAGGACCTCGGCATCGACCTTGCGCAGGTGAAGCCCGCCGAAGACGGCCGTATCCGCCATGCCGATCTCGACGCCTTTGTCTCCTATACCGGCGGTTTCTCCGGCGGTGCGGCAACGCGGCCAGACGAGACGATCAAGGTCATCGGCCTGCGCAAACGCATTGCCGAGAACATGCAGGCAGCCAAGCGCAACATCCCGCATTTCACCTATGTCGAGGAATGCGACGTCACCGCGCTGGAAGAAACCCGCGCCCAGTTGAACAGCAATCGCGGCGATCGCCCGAAGCTGACCATGCTGCCGTTGCTGATCACCGCGATCTGCAAGGCGCTGCCCCAGTTCCCGATGATCAACGCCCGCTTCGATGACGAGGCCAAGGTCGTCACCCGCCACGGCGCGGTGCACCTGGGCATGGCGACCATGACCGACAATGGCCTGATGGTGCCCGTGATCCGCAACGCGCAGTCGCAGAACCTGTGGCAGCTGGCGCGCGAGATCGGCCGCCTGGCCGAAGCCGCGCGCAGTGGCAGCGCCAAGTCGGAAGAGCTGTCCGGCTCGACCCTTACAATCACCTCGCTCGGCCCGCTGGGCGGCGTTGCCAGCACGCCGGTCATCAACCGTCCCGAAGTTGCTATCATTGGTCCGAATCGCATCGTCGAACGGCCGATGTTCGTGACCGGCAGCGACGGTGTGGAACGCGTCGAAAAGCGCAAGCTGATGAACATTTCGATCAGCTGCGATCACCGCGTCGTGGACGGCTACGATGCCGCCGCTTTCGTGCAGGAAGTGAAGAAGCTGATCGAGGCTCCGGCCACGATTCTGGCGGGTTGATCAGGGCGATTTGAACTTCGTTGAAAAAGCCGCTTCTGGTGTGTTGACAGGGGTGAGACCCTCCACTAGATGCGCGGCTCCCAAGAGGCGCTAGAGCCGCTTAAATGCGCGGGTGTAGCTCAGTTGGTTAGAGTATCGGCCTGTCACGCCGAGGGTCGCGGGTTCGAGTCCCGTCACTCGCGCCACTTGGGACATTTCCTTCAGCTTCGGTCGTTTTCGTCCGGGGGTGAAGTGCGTCCGGTCTCCATCCAGATCAGGAAACGCCGCAGCGGCAGCAGCCAGACCACGCCCAGCACCAGGTAGACCACTGTCTGCGCCAGGACCGGCCAGGCGCCGATCAGGCTCGGTGCGTAGCGGGCGATGACGACAACGTAGACGGCGAGCGCGGCCAGCAGCAGCAGGATTCCCACGGGTATGCGCCAGGTCGGTTCGGTACGCATCAGAACGGACCGTATATGCGCGTAGGGGTGATGATTGCGGTTAGCGGCATGTCATGGTCTTCCACGGGCAGTTGGTCGACTTTCTGGACGTCCCAGGCCATGCCGATGGCAATGGTATCGGGGTGGGCGGCCAGCCAGCGGTCGTAAAAACCGCCGCCCTGGCCGATGCGGTCGCCCTGTTCGGTAAAGCCGACCAGCGGCATGAACAGCACGTCCGGTTCCACGACGGGACTGCGCGCTGCAGGCTGCATCAGGCCCATGCGGCCTTCCGAAAGGTCGCTTTCGCCATAGGGATCGGTGTGGACGTGGAACACCATGGGGTCCTCCAGCTTGTCGATCCGGGGCAGGGCGATCGGGTGGCCGGCTTCCATGAAGAAGCGCGCATAGCCGCCTGACGGAGCCTCGCCGGGGTCGTTGCGGTAAAGGCCGATGGTTGCGCCTTCGGGCACCAGTTCGCGGATCGGGCCGGGCGGGGCGCGGAATACCAGCGCGCTCACTTCTTTCGGCAACGAGGCAGCATGTTCGCGGCGGGCCTTGCGCAGTATCTTGCGGATAGCGGCTTTTTCTTGCTTGATCTCGGACATGGCCATGGCCCTAGATGGAAAGTGGCGGAACCACCATGGGTCGTTTTCCGGGAAATCCTCTGACGCCAAAACGTCAGGTGGGCGCCGTATGCACCGACCCCACAGCCGAACTGGTGGGCCGGGCAGGGACAGCTCCCTTGGATTGCTTATAGCCTCAGGGATATTCAAACAGCTCGTGCCGGGCAGTCCCGCCACAGCCCATTTAGGTGCTGGCAGCCCCAGTCTCAAGCAGCATTGCCAGTGCTTCCATCCTGTCGGCCAGATTTTCGAGCGCTTCGGCGTTCGCATCGGAGGCGCCAGAGCCCGTATTCGCCTCGTGCAACTCGTCCGCCAGCAGCAGCGAAGCATAGAGCAGGATGCGTTCGGGCGACTGGCCGGCGAGGCCATCGAGCGTCGACAGCTTGGCGTCGATCAAGGCGCCGAGGCGAGCGATATGCTCTTCCTCTCCGGGCCCGCAGGCGATGGTGTAGCTGCGACCGGCGATCGCCAGCGTGACGTTGCCGGCACTCATCTTTCCAGCCTTCCGATCAGCTGGTCGAGCTCGGAAAGCGCGGCCCCCGCCTCGCTGCGGAGCGCGTCATAGCGGGCCTGAATCTGGCTGTCGGCTGGCGGGCGCTGCGACAGGGCAGCCTCCAATCGCTCGAAGGCCGCGTCAATCCGGGCCAGTGCCCTTGCGGTGCGATCACCGTCCATTCGTACAGATTTACCCGCAAATGCCCCATCGGCAAAGGTTTGCGCGGGCAAGCTGTGAATAACTCTCGCTGCGGCAATTCGCCCTTGTTAAGCACGAAGGGGGACTTGCTTGACCTTGTGGCCTGCCACCACCACACAGCCCCCAACCGAATCGCCCCGCACGGTCCGCGGGTGGCGAATGGAGCGATAGGCATGAGCGACGACACCGCCCGTTTTACCAATATGGCCAATGCCATCCGCGCCCTGTCGATGGACGCGGTGCAGGCTGCCAATTCGGGGCACCCCGGCATGCCCATGGGCATGGCCGATGTGGCCACCGTGCTGTGGAACGACTACCTTAAGTTCGATCCGAAGGCGCCCGACTGGGCTGACCGCGACCGCTTCGTGCTGAGCGCGGGCCACGGCTCGATGCTGATTTACTCGCTGCTGCACCTGTCGGGCTACGAGGCGCCGACGCTGGAAGACATCAAGAACTTCCGCCAGCTGGGCAGCCCCTGCGCCGGTCACCCGGAGAATTTCCTGCTGGCGGGCGTCGAAGCCACCACCGGCCCGCTGGGGCAGGGCCTCGCCATGGGCGTGGGCATGGCCATGGCCGAACGCCACCTCAACGCGACTTTTGGCGACGACCTGGTCGACCACCGCACCTGGGTGGTGGCCGGCGACGGCTGCCTGATGGAAGGCGTGAACCACGAGGCCATCGGTCTTGCCGGCCACCTCAAGCTGGGCAAGCTCATCGTCCTTTGGGACGACAACAAGATCACCATCGACGGTGCCGTCTCGCTGTCCTCTTCCGAAGACATTCCCGCCCGCTACCGCGCCACCGGCTGGCAGGTCGAGGAATGCGACGGTCACGATCCGGCGGACATTCGCCGCGCCATCGACGCCGCGCTGGCTGATGAAAGCCGCCCGACGCTGATCGCCTGCAAGACCATCATCGGCAAGGGCGCGCCCAACAAGCAGGGTACCAGCAAGACCCACGGCAGCCCGCTGGGCGACGAAGAGGTCGAAGCGGCCCGCAAGGTGCTGGGCTGGGACTACCCGCCCTTCGTCATCCCCGACGACGTGAAGGCCAACTGGCTCGCCACCGGTACGCGCGGTGCAACTGCGCGCGGCGAATGGCAGGCCCGTCTCGAAGTTTCGTCCGACAAGGCCGAGTTCACCCGCCGCATGGCCGGCGACCTGCCCAACGGGGACAAGGCCGCCAAGGCCTTCCAGAAGTGGTTCGACGAGCCCAAGAAGCTCGCCACCCGCGCGTCGAGCGAACAGGCGCTGGAAATCCTGACGCCGCTCGTTCCCGAAATGCTCGGCGGCAGCGCCGACCTGACGGGTTCGAACAACACCAAGACAGCGGCCACCACGCCTTTCACCGCCGACGATTACTCGGGCCGCTATGTCTATTACGGTATCCGCGAATTCGGCATGTCGGCGGCGATGAACGGCATGGCGCTGCACGGGGGCGTGATCCCCTATGGCGGCACCTTCCTGATTTTCACCGACTACGCCCGCGGCGCGATTCGCCTGTCGGCGTTGCAGGAAGTGCGCGTGATCTACGTGATGACGCACGATTCCATCGGCCTTGGCGAAGACGGCCCGACGCACCAGCCGATCGAGCACCTGCAGAGCTTGCGCGCCATGCCCAACCTGCTGGTCATGCGTCCGGCTGACCGCGTGGAAACGGCCGAGTGCTGGAACATCGCGCTGCAGCAGAAGGATCGTCCGACGGTCATGGCGCTCAGTCGCCAGGGCCTGCCGCAGATCCGCAATTCGCCTGACGAAACCGACATGTGCAGCAAGGGCGGGTACCGCCTGAAGCGTGCCGGCAACAAGCGCCGCGTAGTCCTGGTCGCGACCGGTTCCGAAGTCTCGCTGGCGCTCGACTGCGCGGAGAAGCTGGAGAAGGAAGGCATCGGCGCTGACGTCGTGTCGATGGTCTGCAGCGAACTGTTCGACGAGCAGAGCGAGGACTACAAGGCCGACATGCTGCCCACCGACGCGCTGATCGCCTCGATCGAGGCCGGCACGACCTTCGGCTGGGAACGCTATACCCGCACCGACGGCCTGCAGTTCGGCATCGACCGCTTCGGCGCCTCGGCCCCGGCGGGTGACCTCTTCAAGAAATTCGGGCTGACGGTGGATGCCATCGTCCCCACAATCATCAACAAATTGAACGGCTAAGCAGGAGTTTCTTCCATGGCGACAAAGGTTGCAATCAACGGTTTCGGACGCATCGGACGGCTCGTCGCACGGGCCCTGCTGGAACGCACCGACCACGATTTCGAGCTGGTAGCGATCAACGACCTGGCAGACACCAACTCCAATGCCCTGCTGTTCGCGTTCGACAGCACCCACGGCCGCTTCCCCGGCACGGTGGACGTCGACGGCACCAACCTCGTGGTGAACGGCAAGACCATCGCCGTCACCAGCGAGCGCGATCCCGGCAACCTTCCGCACGCTGCAATGGGCGTCGACATGGTGCTGGAGTGCACCGGTTTCTTCCAGAGTCACGACGCTGCCAAGCCGCACCTCGATGCAGGTGCCAAGCGCGTGCTGATCTCGGCCCCGGCCAAGGGCGTTTCGGCAACGGTCGTTTACGGCGTGAACCATGACGTGCTGACCGCAGACGACGTGATCGTCTCCAACGCCAGCTGCACCACCAACTGCCTGTCGCCGGTCGCCAAGGTCCTGAACGACCTGGTGGGCATCGAGCGTGGCTTCATGACCACGATCCACAGCTACACCAACGACCAGCGCATGCTCGACCAGATGCACAGCGACATGCGCCGTGCCCGCGGCGGTGCGCAGAACATGATCCCCACCACCACCGGCGCTGCCCGGGCGGTGGGCTTGGTGCTGCCCGAACTGGCCGGGAAGCTGGACGGTTCGTCGGTGCGCGTACCGACCCCGAACGTGTCGCTGATCGACCTCGTCTTCACCCCCGGCCGCGACACCACGGCAGAGGAACTGAACGCCGCGCTGAAGGCTGCTGCCGAAGGCGGAATGAAGGGCGTGCTCGACTACACCGACAAGCCGCTGGTGAGCAGCGACTTCAACCACCACCCGGCCTCGTCGACGGTGGATTCGCTGGAAACCGCCGTGCTCGAAGGCAAGCTGGCCCGCGTCGTCAGCTGGTACGACAACGAGTGGGGCTTCTCCAACCGCATGCTCGACACCGCGGGCGTGATGGCGAAGCTGATGTAAGGGAGGCCTTGATGGCCGCTTTCAAGACCCTCGACGATCTTCCGCAGGATCTTACCGGCCAGCGGGCGCTGGTCCGCGTCGATCTCAACCTGCCGATGAGCGACGGGCGGGCGACTGACCTGACCCGCGCCCGCGCGGTTGCGCCGACGGTGCTCGAACTGAGCGAACGCGGCGCCAAGGTGCTGCTACTCGCCCACTTCGGGCGTCCGAAGGGAGAGCGGCACTCGACGCTGTCGCTCAGCGAGGTGCTGGGCGCAGTCGAAGAGGTGATGGACAAGGAAATCATGTTCATCCCCGAGGTCGCCGGACCGGTCGCCGCGCAGGCAATCGACATCCTCGGCCCGGGCGACGTCGGCCTGATGGAAAACACCCGTTTCTGGCCGGGCGAGGAAAAGAACGATCCTGAATTTGCCAAGGCCATCGCGGCCAACGGCGATTTCTACGTCAACGATGCCTTTTCCGCAGCCCACCGTGCCCACGCCACCACCACCGGGCTTGCACACGTGCTGCCAGCCTATGCGGGCCGTGCCATGGAAGCCGAACTCAAGGCGCTCGAAGCGGCGCTTGGCAATCCCACGCCACCGGTTGCTGCGGTGGTGGGCGGGGCCAAGGTCAGCACCAAGCTGGCCGTGCTGGAAAACCTCGCGGGCAAGGTGCAGCACCTCATCATCGGCGGCGGCATGGCCAACACCTTCCTCGCCGCCAACGGCGTGAATGTCGGCAAGAGCCTGTGCGAACATGATCTGACCGATACCGCGCGCGCCATCATGGACGCAGCAGACAAGGCCGACTGCACGATCCACCTGCCGTATGACGTGGTGGTGGCGAAGGAATTTGCCGCCAACCCGCCGTCGCTGCGCACCTGCAACGTCCACGAAGTCGCCGACGACGAGATGATCCTCGACGTCGGCCCGCTTGCGGTCGAGGCGCTGGGCGACGTGCTCAAGACCTGCGCCACGCTGGTGTGGAATGGCCCGCTGGGTGCTTTCGAAACGCCGCCCTTCGACGAAGCGACCGTGGCGCTGGCGCGCACAGCGTCCGCCTTGACGCAGGCTGGCGCGCTGGTTTCCGTGGCAGGTGGTGGCGACACCGTCGCCGCGCTGGCCCACGCAGGCGTGACGGACCAGGTGACTTACGTCTCGACCGCTGGCGGCGCTTTCCTCGAATGGATGGAAGGCAAGGAACTGCCCGGCGTCGCGGCCCTGTCGCGCTAAACTTGCGTCCCGGCGATCCTCGTCGGGACAAGTCACTCGGTCGCAGCGTCGCAGGAAAAGCAGGTGGGTGACATCGCGGCGTTCAACCTGCGGATCGACTTTCCCGACCTCTAAGCTATCATCGGCGCTGCATGACCGACACTCACCAGATCTTCGCCACTCCATTCGTGATCGACACGCTGCAGAGCGAAGAGGGCATCGCCATGTTGCGCGCGGCAATTGAAGAAGAGATGGCGCGCGACGCCAAAGGGCTCAGCATTTCCAACCTCGGCGGCTGGCATTCGAATACGCGCATGCTCGAATGGGGCGGAGAAGCGGCCAAGGCGCTGGTCTACAAGGCCATGACCATGGCCGATGCCCAAACGCAGGATGCAAAGAGCCCGCAGGAAAGCCGCTTTGGCTGGATTCCGGAACTGTGGGCCAACGTCAGCCGCAAGGGCCATGCGAACCAGTATCATACCCATCCGGGCAGCTATTGGTCGGTCGTGGCCTATGTCGATGACGGCTTTAACGGCGACGATGACCGCGAACTGGGCGGCGAACTGCAATTGCTCGATCCGCGCGCTCCGATGACGCAGATGGCGGCCCCGGACTTGCGGATGCTCGATGCGGCGGGGCAGCCGATCCCCAGCGAGGTGTCGGTTCGCCCGCGCACCGGAATGGTGGTGATGTTCCCCAGCTGGCTGCAGCACGCCGTGCGGCCGTTCTACGGGGAAGGCACGCGTATCTCGATCGCGATAAACCTCACGGCGGCGCTGAAGCGAGTGGAATAGACCTTTCCGGCAAGTCTTTGTGCACGGACATTTTCACATGCTTGAACTCTCCCCAAGCCCGGCATAGGAGCCACGGCAATTCCCATTCGGATCTGAGGAGCTTCCGATGACTACGCAGGATTTCGCCGCCAAGTTCGCCGCCGGAAAGGGCTTCATCGCCGCGCTCGACCAGTCGGGTGGTTCCACCCCCAAGGCCCTGCGCGGCTACGGCGTCAGCGACGACGAATGGTCTGGCGAAGACGAGATGTTCGAACAGATCCACAAGATGCGCAGCCGCGTGATCTGCGCGCCCAGCTTTGCGAGTGGCAAGGTGATCGGCGCGATCCTGTTCGAGAAGACCATGGACGGCGACGTCGACGGCAAGCCTGCTCCCGACGCCCTGAAGGAACGCGGCGTCGCGCCGTTCATCAAGGTGGACCAGGGCCTGGCTGACGAGGCCGACGGCGTGCAGCTGATGAAGCCGCTCGACAAGCTCGACGCCCTGCTGGAAAAGTCGGTGGCCAAGGGCATGTACGGCACCAAGATGCGGTCGGTGATCAAGAGCGCCAACCCCGCCGGGATCGCCGCTGTCGTTGCGCAGCAGTTCGAAGTCGCCCAGAAGATCATCGACGCCGGCCTGATGCCGATCCTCGAGCCGGAATACGACATTACCGCTGCTGACCGCGCCGAGGGCGAAGAGATCCTCAAGGCCGAGATCCTGAAGCACCTCGATGCCATGCCGGAAGACCGGCAGGTGATGCTCAAGCTGTCGATCCCGGTGAAGGCCGGGCTGTACCAGGAGCTGGTCGACCATCCGCGCGTGCTGAGCGTCGTGGCGCTGTCTGGCGGCTACACTACCGATGAAGCTTGCGCCGAGCTGGCCAAGAACAAGGGCATGATTGCCAGCTTCAGCCGCGCCACCCTGCAGGACCTGCGCGTTTCACAGAGCGACGAGGAATTCGACGCGGCGCTGGGCAAGTCCATCGACAAGATCTACGCCGCTTCGGTCGCCTAGTTACCGCCCTCGTAGGTGAAGCGGTAGTCTGCGGAGCGCACCGGTCCGTCGGTGGTGCGCCCTGGCTCGAGGCTGGTGAGCGTCACGCTGGTGTTGCGGATCTCGTGCGGCTCGCCCAGGGTCAGGTAGGCCTGCTCGCGCCAGCCTGCACCGTCGATCCGGGTCAGCACGATTGCGCGCCCGGCCCAGACGCAACGGGCATTGATCGGGCAGCGGCTGTCCTCGTGGACTTCGATGGGGGTGACGACGACCCGTCCGGTCCACACCGGTTGGCTGAGCGCCACGGCGGTACCGGCCCTGGCGGCAGGTCCGTTGTTGACGATCGGGGTGTCAGGAATGACGGCGCATGCGCTCACCGAAGTGGCCAGCGCGCCGAGCAATGCGAATCGCGTGAAGAGTTTTGATTTCATCGCCGCTATCTAGGCGCTAGGCGGCTGTCGGAATTGTGAATGTCGACGAATGCCCAACCGAAGGTTACCAACGCCATCCATGTCTGAAACTCCCTCTTGCCAGCTGTACCTGATCTCGCCGCTCGATGTCGGCGGCTCCTTTCCCGAACGGCTCGACCGCGCGCTGGCGGCGGGCAAGGGGCTGGCGACCGCTTTCCAGTTCCGCGTGAAGGGTTTGACCCAACACGAGGCGGCGCGACTGGCTGCCCCGCTTCAGGAGATATGCGCAACGCATGATGTCGGTTTCGTGGTCAACGATGACGTGGCCTTGGCGCGGCGACTGAAGGCGGATGGCGTACACCTCGGCCAAAGTGACGGCGACCTGCGCGAAGCGCGCGAGGAGTTGGGACGCGAGGTGCAGATCGGCATTACCTGCCACGCCAGCCGCCACCTGGCCATGGAAGCAGGCGAAGCGGGGGCGGACTATGTCGCGTTTGGTGCCTTCTTCCCCAGCGAGACCAAGGCCAGCGAGCATCGTCCGGAGCCGGAAATCCTGCGCTGGTGGTCCGGCCTGTTCGAAATCCCCTGCGTAGCCATCGGCGGCATCACGCCGGACAATTGTGTTCCGCTGGTAGAAGCCGGGGCGGACTTCCTCGCTGTCTCCCACGCTGTCTGGGGCGGTGATGAAGTGGCGGCGGTGCAGGCATTCGCGAAGGCGATGGCTTGAAGCTGCACCGCATCATCATTCCGCTGCTGTGCGGCTGGCTGGGCGCGATTGCGGTGTGGATTTACGACACGCCAACCGCGCCGCCGGGGATAGCAGCAGATGCCGCTATCGTGCTCGGGGCAGCGATTTCCGGGGATGAGCCGTCGCCCGTTTTTCGCGAACGCATTGCGCACGCCATCTCGCTGCATGACGAAGGCCGGGTGCAGCAACTGATCTTCACTGGTGCGCAGGGAGAGGGAGACACGCTCGCCGAAAGCGAGGCCGCGCGCAACATGGCGCTGGCCCAAGGCGTGCCGGCAGAGGCGATCCTGATCGAAACCCAGTCCGTCACTACCATGCACAACCTCGTCGAGGCGCAGTTGCTGATGCGCGATGCCGGGCTGGACGATGCGCTGATCGTGTCAGACCCGCTGCACCTGCGACGCGCGATGGAGATGGCCGAGGCGCTGGGCCTTGATGCCGAGCCGAGCGCAACGCCGACGACCCGCTACCAGTCCTGGGGTACCAAGCTGCCGTTCCTCGCGCGCGAGGTCTATTTCATGCACCATTTCTGGCTGTTCGGGGAATAGGTGGGTCAGCGTCCCTGCCGCACGCAGCGCAGCCGGCTGGGCACACCATTCTCGAGCTTGCGCAGGAAGCCGCGACCGAGAACCACGTAGGCATCGCCGTTGCGCGGTCCGCTGGTCATGGTCAGCCGGTCACCCCGGCGCAGGTAAGTGCCGTCACCCTGCGGAGAAGCGTAGCGGGACGCGCTCTCGATCGTGAAGCTCTCTTCCGGCTGGGGAATGCCTGCGCTGCCTGAGGCATCGCCCGGAAGTTCGCAAACGTAATGGCCACGTTCGATGGTCGTCAGTTGTCCCTGGGCAAAGGCAGGAGTGGCAACTATTGCAGCCATGACCGGCAAGATACTGGAAACCTTGTTCATGATGCGCGCCATTAGCATTTTCCGCTTAGCCCGTCATGAACATCTCACGCGCCTTGCCGAAATTGCCTACTAAGGGTAGGGCGCGGCGCAATTCTTTCTCATCAAGGCAAGTTCTCATGAAGATCAGCGGCGTGGACATTCGTCCCGGCAACATCATCGAATACGAAGGCGGCATCTGGAAAGTCGCCAAGATTCAGCACACCCAGCCCGGCAAGGGCGGCGCCTACATGCAGGTCGAGATGAAGAACCTCATCGACGGCCGCAAGACGAACGTCCGCTTCCGCAGCGCCGACACGGTCGAGAAGGTGCGCCTGGAAACGCAGGAATACCAGTTCCTTTACGAAGACGGCGAGATGCTGGTCTTCATGGACGGCGACACCTTCGAACAGATCACCCTGCCGAGCGACCTGCTGGGCGATGCCCGTCCGTTCCTGCAGGACGGCATGCAGGTGCAGCTGGAATTGTGGGAAGAACGCCCGATCAGTGTGCAGCTGCCTTCCCAGATCGAAGCCGAGATCGTCGAGGCGGATGCCGTGGTGAAGGGCCAGACTGCTTCGTCCAGCTACAAGCCCGCCGTGCTCGACAACGGCGTGCGCATCATGGTCCCGCCGCACATCGAAAGCGGCACCCGCATTGTTGTCGATGTCTACGAACAGGCCTATGTCGGGAAGGCTAGCTGAGGAGGCCCTATGTCCGAAGCAACACATCCCAAGCTCGAAAATATTGATCTCGAGCGCAGCAAGTTGCTGGAAGTCATTTATGATGATGAATCACTGACTTTGGAGATGGAATTCCAGGTGCTGGAAGGGCACGCCAAGTTTGAACCCGACACCGAGGGCACTTGCTTCCGCAAGGGCTTTATCAGCTTCGCCGATATCGATGACCTGCGCATCAAGCAGTCGCAGGGCGGTAGCGACGACGAAACAACGATCTCCAGCGCGACGATCGAAGGCGACTATGCCTTTCTCGACAGTGGCTGGGGCGAGATCGAACTGACGGCGCAGTGGATCCGCGTCGTCGTCGACTGAAGAAAGTAGAGTAACTTGGCCGCAATTTCCGGACTAATCCGTGTGATGGAAAAGGCTGCCCGCAAGGCGGGTGGCCGGCTGCGTCGCGACTTTGGCGAAATCGAACACCTGCAGGTGAGCCAGAAAGGCCCGGCAGACTTCGTCTCCAAGGCCGATCGCGCCGCTGAACGCACGATCTATGACGAACTGGTCCAGGCGCGTCCTGACTGGGGTTTCCTGCTCGAGGAATCGGGCGAGATCGACATGGATCCCGACAAACCGCGTTTCATCGTCGACCCGCTCGACGGTACCAGCAACTTCCTCCACGGCATCCCGCACTTCGCAGTGTCCATCGCCATGCAGGAACCCAAGCTGGGTGGCGGTGGCTGGGGCGACGTCGTTGCAGGCGTCATCTACAACCCGATCACCGACGAGACCTTCTGGGCCGAGAAATCGCGTGGTGCCTGGCTGCACGACGGCCGCCTGCGCGTTTCTGGTCGGCGCCGCCTTTCGGAATCGCTGATTGCTACCGGCATGCCGTACCAGGGGCACGGGGACTTTGCCGAGTGGTCGCGCATTTTCGGTCGTGTGGGGCCCGAAGTTGCGGGCATCCGCCGCTTCGGTGCAGCCTCGCTCGACCTTGCATGGCTGGCTGCGGGCCGCTTCGACGGCTTCTGGGAAAGCGACCTTTCGCCGTGGGATACGGCGGCTGGTTGCCTGCTGGTGCGTGAAGCTGGCGGATTCGTGTCCGACTACCGTGGTCGATCGCTGCCGATCTGCGACAAACAGGTCATCGCGGGCAACGACCAGCTGCATTCACGCCTGCACAAGCTGGTTGCCGAAGCGCTCAAGTAGGGCTGCAAGGCCCGCTTCAGATATTCGCGCACAGCATTTCCTGGTGGGAGCCGGAGGCATAGATACTGCCGCCGTACCCTCCGCCGGTATAGCGCTGTTCGAAAATTCCGCGCACGGCGTAGCATTTGCCGTCAGGCGCGCGCACGGCGAAGCTCGTCCCGGTATCGCGGCTGACAGGCGTTCCCAAGGCGTTGGTGTGCACGGTCCAGCCCGAACTCGTCAGGTTCATCCGCACGATTTCGCCGCCGCGATAGTCGTTGGCCCAGGGGCTGGCCCAGAAGGCATTGGCAAAGCTGCGTTCCAGCGCCGCATCGCGGCGCACCGGGGCCAGCAAGCGGGTTTCGGCAATCCGCGCCGCCACGTTGGCGCTGGCCTGTGCTTCGATTTCGTCGAAGCTGCCCAGCTGGGCAAGGACGCCCGCCGCGGTCTGGTTGGCCTGGGCGATGGTGGCATTGTCCGGATAGAGGCGTTGCAGCTGGCGCAGCTGTTCACCCATTTGCACCAGCGCCGAATAGCGCGCAAACATCGTGCTTTCGCGGGTCGCGGCAAGCGTGGATTCGACATTGGCACTGGCAATCATGCCTGCCATGCGCTCGGCATTCCGCTCGGCCTCGTCGCGCAGACGGACGGTGGGCCGGGTCGAGAAATCGTTGGCCTGTGCGACCAGCGCGGGATTGATCGCGGCGTCCATGCGCCTGCGGTATTCGGCCACCTGCTGTTGGATGCGCGGCCAGGCACCGTCCTGGTCTGCAATCAGGCTGCGGATATCGAGGCGGAAGTCGAGGATCTCGGTCAAGGTTGTATCGATGACCTGCGCCCGTTCGCGGTCTTCGCGGGTATTTGGCAGGCGATCCTGCTTGCTGGCGGGAGCCGGCGCGGCTCCGTTGGCCAGCGCGGGCATGGCGGGCAGTGCACTGCCAAGCAGGAAGAGACCGGCAGTCGCTGCCCGCAAAGTCGGCGAATAGTACCTTGAAAGCGGCATCGGTGACACTCCCGGTCATGCCATAGGGATGCCATGGATGTGTATGCTTTTGCGCAATCCCGCCATGCCATGGATAAGGCGCTCTTGCAGCGGCCTCCAAGCGCGGCTAAGCGCGCTGGCCTGTCTGGTGAGCCTCTGTGGCGGAATTGGTAGACGCGCTCGACTCAAAATCGAGTTTCTTCGGAAGTGCCGGTTCGAGTCCGGCCAGAGGTACCAGGCGATCAGGCCGAGGCGGGAAGGGGTCCTTCCACGCTCGCCGGATTGTTCTCCGCCTTGTCGGGTGTCCCGATGCCGAGACGCTGTCGAAAATCGACGGGCTGCTGGCCGAAGTGGGCGAGATCACGTGCCAAGAAGTGCCCGGTGATTCGCCTGCGATCACGCTCACCTGGGTCATGGCGCCCAGTCCCGAATAGGCCGAAAAGCGCGCGATCCGCTTGCACCCCGATGCCGGTCATGCTGTTAGTCAGCTAGATGATCGAAGCACCATCCTTCCACGCTATTGCTGCGATGGCGCTTACTGTCGTCGTGTTCTACATGTTCGTCCGCGGGCGGATATCGGTCGAGATCATCTCGCTGCTGGCCATCGCCATCATTGCGGTTGGCCTCTACTTCTTCCCCATGCCGCACACGCAGCCGACTGACGGGCTGCAGCTGGCCTTCTCCGGCTTCGGACACTACGCGCTGATCACCATCTGCGCGCTGATGGTGATGGGCAGGGGGCTGGTTGTGACCGGCGCCCTGGAGCCTGCCGCGCGGCTGCTGGAGCGCGTGTTCAAGGTAAACCTGCAGCTGGGCCTGCTGCTGTCGCTGGTGCTGGCATTCGTGCTGTCGATGGGTGTCAACAACACGCCCGTGCTGGTGCTGCTGATCCCGATTTTTGTCACCCTGGCCGTGCGCGGAGCCATGCCGGCATCGCGCACGCTCATGCCGCTCAATGCCTCCTCGCTGCTTGGCGGCATGGCGACCACCATCGGCACCTCGACCAACATTCTTGTCGTTTCGATCGCCGTGGACCTTGGCATGCGCGAGATGGGCGTATTCGAGTTCACACCGATCGTGCTGGCAGCTTCGGTGATTGCGCTGCCGTATATCTGGCTGGTGATGCCGCGCATGCTGCGCGACAACAGTCCGGAGAAGGGGCAGGGTCAGCGCTGGTTCTCCACGCACTTGCGTGTGCCGCAAACGAGCATGCTGATCGACAAGCACTTCGATGAAGTGGTGGGCATGCTGCCGGAGGAGTTCCGGTTCGACGAACGCCCCTCGGGACCGTTTGAAGCAGGCCAGCGTTTTCGCGTTTCCGGCACCCATGACGCGCTGGAGGAGGCGGTCCGGCTGCTGAAAGGCCAGATCGCGCCCGGCTGGGTCGTCAACGACGTGCAGCGCAGCGCGACCGCCAACAGCGAGGACATCAATGTTGTCGAAATGGTGGTCACCGGCGACTCACGCCTGGTCGGCCGCACGCTGTCCACTTCCGGCATTGCCAACCGCTACGGTGTCGCCGTGCTGGGCATCCATCGTCCGGCGCGCCTGCTGGGTAGCGAACCCGATGACATCCACGGCGAAATCCGCATCAGTGAAGGCGACGTGATGCTGGTCATGGGACTGACGCCCGCCCTGGCCGAATTCGCGCAGAACGATGCCCTGCTGCAGCTGGAAGGTGGCCGCGAAGTGCCGCGCCGGTCCAAGGCCGTGCTGGCGGCAGCGATCATGGGTGTGGCCGTCGCGCTCGCCTCGGTCGGTATCCCGTTCTACGGTTCGCAGGGCTTCTACATGTTGAATGTCCCGATCGCGATTGCCTCGCTGGCGGGGGCGATTGTCATGTTCCTGACCGGCTGCGTGAAGTTCGACCGCGTCGGCCGCGCCCTGTCGGGGCAGGTCATCGTGCTGGTGGCAGCCAGCATAACCATCGGCCGGCTCATCCTCGATAGCGGGGCGGCCGGTTGGCTGGGCGAGGCCTTGTCGCTCGGCCTGCAACACCTCGAGCCTGCCGGCGTGATCGCAGCGATCATGCTGTTCGTGACTTTGCTCACCAACTTCGCCTCGAACGCGACGGCCGCCACGGTGGGCACCCCAATCGCCTTCGCCATTGCCAACCAGCTGGACTTGCCGCCCGAGCCGCTGGTGCTCGCCGTCCTGTTCGGCTGCAACCTCTGCTACGCGACGCCCATTGCCTACCAGACCAACATGCTGATCATGGCAGAGGGCAACTACACGTTCGGTGACTATGTGAAGACCGGTGTCCCGCTGGTGCTGATCATGGTGACCGCCCTCAGCTTCCTGCTGGCGAGGTCCTACGGCATGTAGCGAGCGGCCCAGCTGTCGTTGCCGCCATGGCCCATGCGGCGGGCCGATGCCGCTTGGAACTCGCTCATCTGCGCTTGCTAGCGCCAAGGCGTAAAGCGCTGGCCGTGGGAGCTGGTTAAATCGCGGTTACCCACGCTTGCTCATGGTATTCACTGGGCCTGCGAGCGGAACCGTCTCTTGCCGGCTGCATTGTAAGGCTCACAAGCAGAGGAGTCTTCATGGTGACTGATCAACGTACGACCGAAGTCGAGACCCCTTCGGGCTCGACACATACGCACACGACGATTGTCACCGACAAGCCGCGATCTGGCGGCATGGGAAAATGGGTGCTGCTGCTGGCCCTGCTCGTCGTTGCTGGCCTGGCCTATGTCGCTTTCTCGCAGTTGGGAGCCGCCGAAATGGCCAAGGACAATGCCGTGGCGGATGCCGCCGAAAGCGTCGGTACCGCAGCCGAGAATGTCGGTGAAGCCGCGCAAGATATGGGCGACGCGGCGCAAGACGTGGTTGAGCCTGCTTCGGACTGATTGTCCCGCGCGCAATTTGCAGGTGTAAAGTTTACCGACATTTCACACCTCGCCGTTAACCGAACCATACCCGGAAATTCCTCCGGATCTGGTCGGTTGGAGCGATGGTTCGTCTCTTCAAACATTATATCCCGCATGCAGTCCTGCTGCTGGGCCTGATTGATCTCGCGCTGCTGCTGCTGGCAGGCGACCTCGCGTGGAATCTGCGTGCGGTGCAGATCGACATGGATCCGGGGCCGACAGGCGAGCGGGCCCTGCCTGTCGCCGGCTTCGCCGTGACTACGCTTGCGGCCATGATCGCCGTGGGCGTTTTCGGTCCGGAGGCCTTGCGCTCGATGCGCTTTGCCTGCGCGCGGCTGCTTGTGGCGCTCAGCCTGGCGATCCTTGCACTCGCCATGCTCGATTTCGTGCTGCCCGGGCAGACGTACTGGCGGTCCACCCTGCTATACGCCATGGCCATCTCCAGCGTCTTGCTGGTGCTCAACCGCGCGATCGTTGGCGGGCTGCTCGGCACCTCGGCCTTTCGTCGCCGGATCCTGGTGCTGGGCGCCGGACACCGAGCGCAGCGGCTGAAGGAGCTCTCGGCGCAGGACAACAGCGGGTTCATAGTGATTGGCTTCATCGACATGACCGGCGCAACCCCCGTGGTGGCGGAGGCCATCCCGCGTTCGGCCATTCCGGACCTGTCCCGCCACGTGGCGGACCTGGGGGCGACCGAAGTCGTGCTGGCGCTGGAAGAGCGCCGCAATGCCTTGCCGCTGAAGGACCTGCTGCGGATCAAGACGGCAGGCGTGCACGTTAACGAATTCTCCAGCTTCATGGAGCGCGAGACCGGCCGCGTCGATCTCGACACGCTCAACCCCTCGTGGCTGATTTTTTCCGACGGATTTTCCTCGGGCCGCGCGATCTCTTCGGTCGCCAAGCGTGCCTTCGACATCCTTGCCAGCGGCCTGCTGCTGCTGGTGTCCTTCCCGGTGATCGCGCTGTTTGCCCTGATCGTGAAGCTCGACAGCAAGGGGCCGGCCTTCTTCCGCCAGAAGCGGGTGGGCCTCTACGGCCAGACCTTCGAGCTGGTGAAGCTGCGCTCCATGCGCACCGATGCCGAAAAGGACGGCTCCAAGTGGGCCGAGAAGAACGATCCGCGCGTTACCCGCGTGGGTGCATTTATCCGCAAGGTGCGCATCGACGAACTGCCGCAGGTCTGGACCGTGCTGATGGGCCACATGAGCTTTGTCGGCCCGCGCCCCGAAGTGCCCAAGTTCGTCGACGATCTTGAGCAGCAGCTGCCCTATTACGCCGAACGCCATATGGTGAAGCCGGGCATAACCGGCTGGGCGCAGATCAATTATCCCTACGGTGCCAGCATCGAGGATGCGCGGCACAAGCTGGAATACGATCTCTACTACGCCAAGAACTACACGCCCTTCCTTGACCTGCTGATCATGCTGCAGACGCTGCGCGTGGTGCTGTGGCCGGAGGGTGCGCGGTGATGACCTCGGTGTGGGATTTTGCAGGTTACCTGAGCTACCTCGTCACGGCCTGTGCCGCCGTGGCCCTGGCGCTGTGGCTGGTTACCAGCCAGCGCGCGCAGGGTCCGGCGATCAGTGCGGCCGCTGCAGCGCTGTTCTGCGCCGCGCTCTGGGCCTTCTCGGTGATCGGTATGGGGCAGGACGCCTTTGCCACCCGGGTCCTGATGATCGCCAGCAACCTTGCCTGGTTGTGGATGCTCTATCGCCTGTTTTCGCACGATGACCGTGACAAGAAACTGGGGCCGATCCGGCCGGTGGTCTTTGCCCTGGGCTTTGTCGAACTGATGCAGGTCGCCCTGATCGTCGCGCGCATCCGGTACGGCGGGGCGGAGGAAGCCGAACTTCTGGTGATACGCTTTGCCGCCACCTTCCGCCTGCTGTTCTGCATCGGTGCACTGGTATTGCTGCATAACCTCTATGCCGGCGCTGCCACGCAGGCCCGGCAGAGCTTGCGCTGGCCGACAGCAGCCTTGGGCCTCCTGTGGCTCTACGACCTCAATCTCTACACCGTCGCCTATCTCGACAGCGCCATGCCGGTGCTGCTTGAAGGCCTGCGCAGCCTCGCCCTGGCCGTGGCTGTCCTGCTGCTGGCACTGGGCACCCTTCGCAACGAGGCCGAGCTGCGCTTCCGCCCCTCGCGCAGCTTCACATTCCAGTCGTTTTCGCTGTTGCTGATCGGTGCCTACCTGGTGGTGATGGTCGTGATCGCGCAGGGCCTGGCCTATGTCGGCAGCGACTATGGCCGCATGCTGCAATCCGGCTTTGTCCTGCTTGCGAGCGCCATCGCGCTGACCATCCTGCCTTCGAAGAAGCTTCGTGGCTGGCTGCGGGTGACCCTGTCCAAGAACCTGTTCCAGCACCGTTACGACTACCGCGCCGAATGGTTGCGGTTCACCGACACCATCGGCCGTGCTGGCCCTCAGGCGGCACCTCTTCCCGAACGCGCCGTGCAGGCCGTGGCGGACATTACGGACAGCCCTGGCGGCCTCCTCCTCACGCCGGGTGAGGAAGGTGGCCTTGCACTGGAAGCGCGCTGGCAGTGGCCGACGCTGGAAGTTCCAGCGGAAGCGATCGATGCGCTTGGTGCCAAGTTCCTCGAAGACAGCCAGTTCATTGTCGATCTCGACCATGTGCGGTCCGGAGATGCGGAGGGTGTTCCGGCCGTGGCGACACCCGAATGGCTGTTGGCCGAGGAAAGCAGCTGGGCCCTTGTCCCGCTGCTGCACTACGAACGCCTGCTGGGCGTGGTCGTGCTCAAACGGCCCAGTGTCGCCCGACGGCTGGATTGGGAAGACTTCGACGTGCTGCGCGTGATCGGGCGCCAGTTGGCGAGCTATCTTGCCGAACGGCACAGCCAGGACGCGCTGGGAGAGGCGCAACGGTTCGACGAGTTCAACCGCCGCATCGCCTTCGTCATGCACGATATCAAGAACCTTGCCAGCCAGCTCTCGCTGCTGGCCAAGAATGCCGAGAAACACGCCGAGAAGCCTGAATTCCGTGCGGACATGATCCTGACGCTGCGCAATTCGACCGACAAGCTCCAGGCACTGCTTGCGCGACTTGGCCGTTATGGCAGTCATGGCGGCAAGGAACGCGAGCCGCTGCAGCTGGACGAACTGCTGGACCGCGTGGTGGCCCAATATCGTGGCAAGCACGAAATCGTCTTCCTCCAGCGCGAAGCCTGCAAGGTGAAGGCCGATGCAGAGGGCCTGGAGCAGGCCCTGGTGCACCTGGTGCAGAACGCCATCGAAGCGAGCCCGGAAGATGCGCCGGTGTTCGTTGGCCTGCGCACCGATCCCGGCAGCGCGATTGTCGAGGTGATAGACTCCGGCGAGGGCATGAGTCCGGAGTTCATCCGCACCCGCCTGTTCAAGCCGTTCCATTCGTCCAAGCCCGGTGGCTTCGGTATCGGAGCCTTCGAAGCGCGCGAACTGGTGCGTGCCATGGGTGGCCGGATGGACGTCGAATCCCGCGAAGGGCTGGGCACGCGTTTCATCGTGCGGCTGCCCTTCAGTGAAACAGCGGACCTGCTCCGCACCATGCAAGAAAATGACCGCAAGGCGGCAAAGGCCAGTGAGGTTGCATAATGGCTAACGACAAACCCAAGTTGCTGATCGTCGAGGACGACGAGGGCCTGCAGGCCCAGCTCAAGTGGGCGTACGAGGACTTCGACGTCATCATCGCCGGAGATCGCGATTCCGCGATTGCGGCGCTGCGTTCCGAGGAACCGCCGGTGGTGACGCTGGATCTCGGCCTGCCGCCGGACCCGGACGGCACGACCGAAGGCTTTGCCGTGCTCGATGCGATCATGGCGCTGAAGCCCGATACCAAGGTAATCGTCGCTTCCGGACACGGGGCCCGCGAGAGCGCGCTAAACGCTATCGAACGGGGCGCTTACGATTTCTACCAGAAGCCGGTCGATATCGACCAGCTGGGCCTGATCGTCCGCCGGGCGCTCAACCTGCACCACATCGAGGAAGAGAACCGCCGTCTCGCAAGCAAGGCGGACGAGGGCAACACCGTGCTGGGTGGCCTGATTACCTCGGCACCCGAAATGGTGAAGGTTGCCCGCACGATTGAGCGGGTCGCCAATACCAATATCTCGGTCATGTTGCTGGGCGCCAGCGGCACCGGCAAGGAACTGCTGGCACGCGGCGTGCACGAGGCGAGCAGCCGCAAGAACGGCAACTTCGTGGCTATCAACTGCGCCGCGATCCCGGAGAACCTGCTCGAAAGCGAGCTGTTCGGGCACGAGAAGGGCGCCTTCACGGGCGCCGTGAAGACCACCGAAGGCAAGATCGAGATGGCCAACGGTGGTACGCTGTTCCTCGACGAGGTCGGCGACATCCCGCTGCCCCTGCAGGTCAAGCTGTTGCGCTTCCTGCAGGAACGCACCATCGAACGCATCGGCGGCCGCAGTTCGATCCCGGTCGACACCCGTATCGTCTGCGCCACGCACCAGGACCTCGAGAGCATGATCGCCGACGGGCGCTTCCGCGAAGACCTGTTCTATCGGCTTGCCGAAGTCGTGGTGAAGATTCCCTCGCTGGCCGAGCGCCCGGGTGACGCCGTGCTACTGGCCAAGGTCTTCCTCAAGCGCTTTGCCGAGGAGATGAACCCTGCGGTGACCGGCTTTGCTCCCGATGCGCTCTCCACCATCGATGGCTGGGCCTGGCCGGGCAATGTCCGCGAACTGGAGAACCGCGTGAAGCGGGCGGTGATCATGGCCGAAGGCAAGCTGGTCGGGGCAGAAGACCTCGACATGGGCGACGGCGAAGAGGAAGAGCCCGGCGTGCTAAACCTCAAGAGCGCGCGCGAGCAGTCGGACCGCAAGGTGATCCGCCATGCGCTGGCGCGGACGGAGGGCAATATCTCCAGCACGGCCAAGATGCTGGGGATCAGCCGCCCGACGCTCTACGACCTGCTCAAGCAATACGACTTGCAGACCTGATCCGCTGCGGGCAGAGCCGCGCGCAATGATCGCGCGCATGGGGGCCCTGTTCGATCCGCTGGTGCGGCTGCTGCTGCTGGCGATCCTGCTCGCCAGCTTGCTGCCGGTGACGGGTGAGGGTCGCGCCATAGCGCGGCTGGTGTCCGATGGCGGCGTGTTCCTGCTCTTCCTGCTCAACGGCCTGCGTTTGCCGCGCGAGCAGGTGCTGCACGGCGTCCGCAACCTGCGCTACCTGTTGCCGCTCGTGCTGTTCGTCTTCGGCGGCATGGCCTTTGCCTCGCTTGCTGCCAGCGGCCTGGCGGCGGTGCAGCTGCCCGCCAGCGTGGCGCTGGGCTTCATCTTCCTCGGCGTACTGCCGTCCACCGTCCAGTCGGCCACCGCCTACAGCTCCATCGCCGGGGGGAACATCTCGCTCTCGGTCGTGGGGGCGGCGGTGCTCAACATCCTCGGCGTGTTCATCACCGCGCCGCTGATCGGATTGCTGGCGAGCAGCGACATGCCGGGGATCGATCTCGGCGGGCTGGAACGGATCGCGCTGATCCTGCTGCTGCCTTTCGTTCTGGGCCAGTTGTTCCAGGGCTGGCTGGGTCCGCTGGTGAGCGAGCGGCGCAAGCTGTTCGGCTGGATGGACAGGATCGTGATTTCCATCGCCGTCTACGTCGCCTTCTCGGGCGCGGTGGAGCAAGGCTTGTGGACGCTGATCTCGCTCGCTGAATGGGGTGTGCTGCTCAGCCTCGTGGGCGCCATGCTGGCCTTTGGCTTCTTCGGCGCCTGGTGGCTGGGCGGCCTGCTTCGGCTCGACATCCCCAGCCGCGTGTCATTCCTCTTCGCCGGGGCGCAGAAGAGCATCGCCATGGGCGCGCCGCTGGCAAGCGTGCTGTTCGCGCCGGAAGTGGCCGGGCTCGTGCTGTTGCCGGTGCTGGTCTACCACCTCTTGCAGATGGTAATCTCCGCGCCCTTGGCGGCGCGTTTCAGCCGTGCGGAAGGTTAGCCTTTTCGGGATGGATCTTGTTGTGGCGGACTGACCACCACAAAGACAGTCCGATCAGCGCCGCTCCGATCAGGCCGGTGATCGTTTCGGGGATGTGGAACTTGGCTGACGCCAGCATGATCCCGCCTAGCACGATGATCGCCCAGAACGCGCCGTTCTCGAGGAAGCGGTACTGCGCCAGCGTGCCTTTCTCGACGAGGTGGATCGTCATGGAGCGCACGAACATGGCACCGATCGACAGGCCCAGTGCGATCACGATCATATTGTTCGACAGCGCAAAGGCACCGATCACCCCGTCAAAGCTGAAGCTGGCGTCGAGCACGTTGAGGTAGAGGAAGCCGCCAAGCCCGCTCTTCACGACGGCACCGGCCAGCCGCTTCTTCTCTTCGTGCAGTTCGAGGATCGTGTTGATCCCTTCGACGGCGATGAAGGTGACGAGGCCGAGGATACCGGCGATCAGGAAGGTGAGCGCCTCGGCAGGGTCGAGAAGGGTGGAGATACCCCAGAGCACCAGCAAGAGGAGGGCGATTTCTGCCGCGGGAAGGGCGGCAAACCGCGACAGCCATTCCTCGATCTTGGCGATCCAGTGGATGTCCTTTTCGCGGTCGAAAAAGAACTTCAGGCCAACCATGGCGAGGAAGGCGCCGCCGAAGCCGGCAATCCCGACATGGGCCGAGCTGACGATACGTTCGTACTCGCGCGGATCGTTGAGCGACAGGTCGATGGTCTCCATCGGGCCGAGCCCGGCCGCGATGGCAACGATGGCAAGCGGAAAGACCACGCGCATGCCGAAGACGGCGAAAGCAATGCCCCAGGTCAGGAAGCGTCGCTGCCATACCTTGTCCATGTTCTTGAGCACCGAGGCGTTGACCACGGCGTTGTCGAAGCTGAGCGAGATTTCCAGCACCGAGAGCACGGCGATGATCCACAGCATCGATGCCGTGCCACGGATGGTGCCGGTACTGGCCCATCCGTACCAGGCGCCAAGGCCGAGGCAGATCAGCGTGAAAACGAACGAAAAGCCGTAGAAGCGGCGAAGGGTTTGCATCGAGTGTGGGCCTACTTTGGCTGGTAGAGCTGGTCGGGACCGGGGAAGCTGCGTTCGCGCACTTCGCTGGCGTATTTTTCCGCGGTGGCGGAGATGGTCGTGGCGATATCCTCGTACCGCTTCACGAAGCGCGGGACGCGTTCGAACATACCCAGCATGTCGTCTGTCACCAGCACCTGGCCGTCGCACCTGGCCGATGCGCCAATGCCGATGGTGGGGCAGGCAACCGCCTTGGTCACGGCAATGGCGATGGGTTCGACCACGCCTTCCACGACGATGGCGAAGGCCCCGGCGGCTTCGAGTGCCTTGGCATCACCGACGATCTTGTCGGCTTCGGCATCGCTGCGGCCGCGCGCGGCATAGCCGCCCAGCACGTTCACCGCTTGCGGGGTCAGGCCGACATGCCCCATTACCGGGATGCCGCGCTGGACGAGGAATTCGACGGTTTCGGCCATGGCCTCGCCGCCTTCGAGCTTCACCGCCGCTGCCCCGCTGGCCTTCAGCAAGGTTGCAGCCGCCTCGAATGCCGCCTGCGGGCTGGCCTCGTAGGCACCGAAAGGCATGTCGACCACGACCACCGAATGGTACGATCCGCGCACCACGGCCGCGGCGTGGTTGGCCATCATGTCCATGGTGACGGGAATGGTGGAGGGCAGGCCGTAGATCACCTGTCCCAGCGAATCCCCCACCAGCAGCAGGTCGCAATGCGGATCGAGCAGCTGCGCCTGCCGCGCCGTGTAGGCGGTGAGCATGACAATCGGCTCTTCGGTCACGCCGTCCACCTTGCGCGCCCGGATCTTCGGCACCGTCAGGCGTCGCATCGGTGCAGGCGTGGGATTGGCGCGACTGGTGGACGTGTCGAGCTGGAAGGTCGTGGACATGGGGTTTTCCTTGGGGGCCGTGGGCCTAGCGATCAAGCCGTTCGATCAATTCTTCGGTGTAGTCGTACAATGCCGCGCCCGAGGTCTGGTTTCTATCGAGCCTGCCGATGGCGCGTTCAGCCCAATGCAGGGCACGTTCGTCATTGCGCCGCACATCGTCACCGCGTGCCAGCATGCCGGCCCAGATCGCCTGTGCCGTGGGGTATTCGTGTCGCGCGGCGCGCTCGCAATGCTCCGCCACCCCGTCGAATTCGAGCGTCTCGTAGTGCATTTCGCACAGCCAGCGGTCGGCATCGACATCGCCGTCATCGGCCAGCGCTCGCAGCCGCCGTTCGGCATTTCCGCGTTCGCCTTCGCCATATCGACCCAGGGCATAGGTGGCATAGACGTGGCCGGCATCGGATGCCTGGCGGAACAGGTCGACTGCCCGCGCCGTGTCTGTCTCGCCCAGCGAGCCATTGAGCAAGGCAAAGCCCAGCTGCGACTTGGCCTTGGCGTAGCCGCTTTCCGATGCCTCCGTCAGCAAGGCGCGAGCCCGGGGCAAGTCCGTCTGGTCCGGCAGCATGAGCATGTAGGCGAGCGAGGTCATGCCGGCGACATTCCCCTGCGCCGCGGAGCGTTCGAACCAGTCGAAGGCGGCCTGCTGGTTCGGCGCGATCCCCACGCCATGCTGCAGTGCCAGCCCGAGTATATATTGCGCCATCGCGTCGCCCGCTTCTGCAGCGGCCAGAATTTCCTCGATCGTGGGTTCGCCGATGACACGGCGAACAAGCACACGTCCGTCGGTAACCGCGATCTCGTCCAGGTCGGGCAGGTCGATCACTGGAGCAGCCACGGCCTGTTCGGCGGCCCCTCGTGCGCGGGCCGGGCTCGCAGTCGCCGCAGGGCCGGCTGGCTCTGCATCGACTTCAGCACTCAGCGAGGCAAGGTCCTGCGCATCCACAATGTAGAAGTTGGGCGTGCCGCTGATGTAGATCGCGGGATACTGCGCACCGCCAGGATCCATGTCGCGGGTGCGCTCGATGACGTCTTCGCTCAGCCTGCCATAGAAATCGAACAGGGCAAGGCCCGGAACCGCGAGATTGCTGGCCACGGCATCGGCAAACGGGCTGAGCGGGGAATCGATCGGCGCCTCGTCATAGGCTGGACGTCCCTCGCCGGTGGAGAAGATCACCGCGCCGCCGGGCAGTTCCACCTTGCCGAGGTTCGAGACGGTTCCTTCCGCAGTCGCATTGGTCACGGTGTCGAAATGCACGTGCGGGTTCGCGGTGCGACAGGCGTCCAGCATGAACAGCGAGAAACCCTCGGCTGCGCCCAGCGCATAGCGCAGGTTCTCGATATCGATGAAGTTGGTGCGCAACTCGTTGGTGCTGGAGCGTACCGGTGCATTGGCGGGTACCAGGAACTGCTGGCCGCCGTACTGGAAGCCGTGCCCGGCGAAATAGGCGATAGCCGAAGGTGCGCCATCTGCGGCCAGGTGGAAGTCCACGACCCGCTCGTCGATTTCTGCCCATTCCGGATCGCGCAGTACGGTGACGCGGTAACCTGCCTGCTTCAGCATCGAACAGACCAACTCGACATCGCGCACCGCATTGTCGAGCGGAGACCATCCCCCATCGTCGGCCGCGGCATAGTCGGAAACCCCGATCAGCAGGCCGACCCCCCGGTCTCCGCTGCCCTGGGGTTCGGAACCGGGAGCGCACTCGGCCCGTGCCGGATGGGCGGTTGCTGCGACAAGTGTGATCAAGGGCAGAATCAATCGGATCATCGCGCTTGGATAGACCCTCGCTTCGGGTCATGGCAACGTATCGGACGTGGACGTTGGCCTAGGGGCCCTCGACGTGCGCGCAAATTCGTTGCATTACGCCACGACTTCGGGACCGCAGAGGGAAGATATCATGGCACTTTCGCAATCGGGATCGACCAGGGACCACTGGTCGTCGCGTAGCGCATTCATTTTGGCAGCCATTGGTTCCGCTGTTGGTCTGGGTAACTTGTGGCGCTTTCCCGCGGAGGCAGGTGCCAATGGCGGCGGTGCTTTCGTGCTGTTCTATATCGGTTGCGTGGTGCTGATCGGCCTGCCGATCCTGCTCTCGGAAACCCTGATCGGCCGTCACGGCCAGGCTTCCGCGCCCGAAAGCGTGCGCCGTGTGGCCAGCGCCAGCCGCGCCAGCCCGCACTGGGACATTCTCGCCAGCATGGGCGTGCTCGCGGCCTTCCTGATCCTCAGCTTCTACTGCGTCGTGGGCGGCTGGGTGCTCTATTACATCGGCGTTTTCTTCGTCGACATCTTCAATAGCGGGATTTCGGGCGGAGCTTTCACCGACCAGTCGGCAGAGCAGATCGAAAGCCTGTTCCCGACAATGATCGGCAGCGCCGGGTGGACCGTCGGCCTCGACGCACTGTTCCTCGGCATTACGCTCTACTTCGTTGCGCGCGGCGTGAGCGGAGGTATCGAGTTCGTCGCCAAGTGGCTGATGCCGGCCTTCTTCGTCCTGCTGATCCTCATCACGGTTTATGGTGCCTTCGGCGGTGCCTTCAACCAGACGCTGGAATACCTGTTCACCTTCGAGCCGGAAAAGCTCACCGGACCGATAATGCTCGCAGCCCTCGGGCAGGCCTTCTTCTCGCTCTCGCTGGGTGTGGCGGGCATGATTACCTACGGCAGCTATGTCGGCCGCAACGTCAACCTGGCCAGCACGTCGGCGCTGATCAGCGGGGCTGATACCGCGGTCGCCCTGATCGCCGGCCTGTGCATCTTCCCCATCGTGTTCTCGGCCGGTCTTTCCGTCAGCGCCGGGCCGGGGCTGATGTTCCAGACCCTGCCGCATGCCTTCCAGGAAATGCCGTTCGGGTCGGTGGTAGGCTTGGCCTTCTTCGTCATGGTTGGGTTTGCCGCTCTCACCAGTTCTGTGGCCCTGCTGGAAGTGCCGGTGGCGTGGATGATCGACAAGTTCCGCGTCGTGCGCGTGTTCAGCGCGATCATCGTCGGTTTCGGTGCGCTGGTGCTGGGCGCGCTTGCCGCGTTGTCGTTCAATGTGCTGTCCGACTGGCACCCGCTGGATTTCATCCCCATTTTCGAAGGGCAGGGCTTTTTCGATGTGCTCGACGGGCTGACGGCAAAGTTCTTCATGCCTATCGGGGCGATCCTCACCGCGCTGTTCATCGGCTGGGTGGCTGATCGCAAGCTGGTGGATATCGAGAACGGCCTCGGCGGGGCGCTGCACCTGACCTGGCTGGCGCTGGTGCGCTTTGTCTGTCCGATCGCCTTGGCTGCCATCCTGGTTGTCGGTTTGCTGCCCGAAGAGGAGCCAGCGGAAGCTCCCGATGCTGCCGAGCAGGTGGAAGCGGAATAGCAAAAGGGCCGCCACCCGGTTGCGGATAGCGGCCCCTTTCGGGCGGTTTCGGTAGGATCAGAGCACGACTTCGGCGTGCTCCTCCTTGGCTTCCTCGCGGCTGTCGAATCCCAGCAGCATCTTGGCATTGTCGAAGAAGCCCATGTCGCTGTTCCAGATTTCGGCCTGGCCCAGGTCCATGCGCAGCATCAACAGCCGGGGATCGTCCTTGCCGTCGAACCATGCCTCGATCATCGGGCTCCAGTGCTGTTCCAGCCGCTCACGGCTGGTTTCTTCGGTGAGCCGTCCGGAGAATCGGGCGAACATGTCGTGGTCCTTGCCCGCGAAAGTCGCGGTGGCCGGTCCCATGCGGGCGAGGCCATGGTCGCGGCTGGTGAAGAACCAGATCGCGCTATCGGCGTCCTTGTCCAGTTGCGCGGTCATCGGCACGGCCTTTTCAGGCGCGCTGTCCAGCTGCAGGAACAGGTAGGGGCTGTCGGCCAGGGCGGTCCAGAAGCGGTTCTTGAGTTCGTCGGGGGTGCTCATTTTCTGTCTCCTTTACCTAACCAATGGATTGGGGAGGGGGGAAGTTCCGGACTTGCCCTGAAGCCCGCATCGGAACATAAAAGGAACACAGGAGTCGATTCGGTATGGATACCAGCACACTGCTCAAGGCAGGTCAGCTGGCCGGTCGTGCTGCCAGCAACCCCCGTTGGCAGCCGGGCCTGCCGCTAGCGCTGCACAGCGAGATATTTGCCCCCGCCGCAGAGGCGAGCGGGGCCGGTGCGGCGCTGGCCTTCGCGCGCCAGGTGCTGGACGGGACGGACAGCGCCACGCTGGAGGAGCGCAGTGTGCTGTGGGTGCAGGATACCCGCGCGATCCGGCTGGGCGGGCGGCCTTACCGCGCGGGACTGCCTGAGGGATTGCGTCACCGCGTGGTCCATGTCGCCGCCAAGACGCCCGAGGACGCGCTGTTCGCCATGGAGGAGGGGCTGCGCTGCCGTGACCTTGCCGCCGTGGTGGGAGAGATTGCGGGCAATCCCAAGGCGCTCGACTTCACCGCCTCGCGCCGCCTCAGCCTGACGGCGGAGAAGCACGGCGTACCATTGCTACTGGTGCGGCTCGATGCCGCGCCGGACCTCAGCTCGGCGCGCATGCGCTGGCGGCTGGCTTCTGCCCCCAGTTCCCCGCCGCGCTGGAACGTGGCCGCGCCGGGCCGTGCCGTCTGGCAGGCCGAGCTGTTCCGTGCCCGCTCCCACTTGCCCGGAGAATGGATCCTGCGCGATGAGCCCGACCGCCTCACCGCCCAGCGCATCGCCAGCCCCGCCGCGCCGGATCATGGCGATCTGGTGCGCGCAGCTGGCGCTTGATCGCTGGCGGCACTCCGAAGACTGCACGCCCGGGGAAGGGCCTGACGCCGCTCCGCTGGCGCTGATCATCGAGACCGCGCATGGTCCGCGGGTGGAAGCGCCCAACCATGCCGCGCGCGCGGAAGGCGTGGCGAAAGGCATGATGCTGGCCGACGCGCGCACACTTTGCCCTGCGCTCGACGTGCGTCCGGCAGACCCGGCGGGTGACCTCGCCTTCCTCGAACGGCTGGCGATCTGGGCACAGCGCTGGGGGCCGTGGAGCGCGATCGACCCGCCTGACGGCGTACTGGTGGACGTGACCGCCGTTGCCCACCTGTTCGGCGGCGAGGCGCGGTTGCTGGCGGACGTCGCCGCCCGCTGCGCGGCGCGCGGGCTGGAGGTGCGAAGCGCCATTGCGCCGACTGCCGGGGCCGCATGGGCGCTGGCCCATTTCGCCGCTGACAGCACTATCCTTGCCAGCGACGACGATGCCATGGCGCGGCTGGCGGACCTGCCGGTGGCGGCGCTGCGGCTCGACAACGACGTGCTGCTGGTGCTGCGCCGCCTCGGCCTCAAGCGGCTGCACGACCTTGCCGATATCGAGGAGGGCCGCGCCGGGCGGGACAAGCTGCAGCGCCGCTTCCGCACCCGCCGCTCGCCCTCGGCCAATCCGCTGATCCGGCTCGACCAGCTGCTGGGCCGCGTGCCCGAACCGCTGCTGCCGGTGGTCCCCGTCGCCATGCCCATGGTGCAGCGCCGCCTGATGGAGCCGATCCGTCACCGCGAACTGCTCGACCAGGTGGTGGCAGACCTCGCCGCTAACATGGCCCGCGCGCTGGAGGCGAGGGGCGAGGGAGCGCGCCGCCTGCAACTGGGCATGTGGCGCGTCGATGGCGAGGTGCTGCTGCGCGACCTCGAACTGGCCGCCGCCACCCGCGATGCCGCGCACGTGTGCCGCCTGTTTGCCGACCGGCTCGACGATGTCGACGCAGGCTTCGGCATCGAGATGCTGCGATTGCGTGCAAACTGGTCCGAACCGCTCAAGCTGGGACAGGCGGACCTTGAAGCTGCGGCGGAGAGCCACGGCACCTCGCTCGCCGCCTGTATCGACCGGCTGACCACGCGGCTGGGCAAGGCGGCGGTGCAGCGCCCGGTCCCGCGCGCCAGCCACATTCCCGAACGCGCGCAGGGCTGGCAGCCGCCGCTGGAGCCCGAATCCGCGAGCCAGGGCGAGCTGGCTTTCCACACACGGCCCCTGAAGCTGCTCGACCGGCCCGAACGCATATCCGTGCTCTACGCCGCGCCCGAAGGCTATCCGCGCCGCTTCCGCTGGCGGGGAGAGGTCTGCGAAGTCACCCGTGTCGAGGGCCCGGAGCGGATTGCGCCGGAATGGTGGCGCGAACGCGGCTCCACCCGCCTGCGTGACTACTACCGCGTGGAGGACGATCACGGCCGCCGTTACTGGATCTACCGCAACGGGTTGCCGGATGACGGGCGCGGGGGGATGCCGGACTGGTTCTTGCAGGGGCTGTTCGGGTGAATTCCCGACCTCAGCCCGCTGCCTCTTTCGCCTTCGCCCGCCGGTTGCGCTGAACTATGTTGAGGATCTCGACGCCGACCGAGAAACCCATGGCGACGTAGACATAGCCCTTGGGCACGTGGACGCCGAAGCCGTCGGCGATCAGCACCAGTCCGATCATCACCAGGAAAGCCAGCGCCAGCATCACCAGCGTCGGGTTCTTCTCGATGAAGCGCGCCAACGGGTCTGCCGCGACCAGCATGATCCCGACGGTGATTATGACTGCGGTCACCATGATCGGAATGACGTCGGTCATGCCCACGGCAGTAAGGATCGAATCGACCGAGAAGACCAGGTCGATGGCAATGATCTGCACGATAACCCCGCCGAAGGTCGCCGTGGCTGCGGCGCCGATCCCAGGAGTCTTGTCGAGCAGGTCGCCGGAATTGTCCTCCGGCTCCATCGAATGGTGGATTTCCTTGGTCGCCTTCCACAACAGGAACAGCCCGCCCGCCAACAGGATCAGATCGCGGCCGGAAAAGGCAGTCTCGAAGGTCGGCTCGCCGTAGGGGCCGGGATCGCCCGACAACCCGAGGTCGAACAGCGGCGTCTGCAAGGTCACCAGCCAGCCGATCAGCAGTAGCAGCGCGATGCGCATGATCAGCGCCAGCGCCAGCCCGATGCGCCGGGCGCGCTGTTGCTGGTGCACCGGAAGCTTGTTCGAAAGGATGGCGATGAAGATGAGGTTGTCGATCCCCAGCACCACTTCCAGCGCGATCAGGGTGAGCAGGGCGAGCCAGGTGGCCGGGTCGGAAAGCAGGGCGACGATATCC
This sequence comes from Aurantiacibacter gilvus, assembly GCF_038289935.1. NCBI lineage: Bacteria > Pseudomonadati > Pseudomonadota > Alphaproteobacteria > Sphingomonadales > Erythrobacteraceae > Aurantiacibacter > Aurantiacibacter gilvus. Next base: position 1,423,625 of record NZ_JBBYHV010000001.1, on the reverse strand, counting down.
ATTCGCAAGAGATGCCGGAGCGCCCGTCTTCACTCAAGGGGCAACATGGCCCTTATCAGCAGCCAACCCCCACCGGCCGTTCGCCATTGATCGCTACCCGGTGCATGATGCGGCGGTGGCCGTGATAGTCGTTCAGCGCGTAGTGCAGCGTCGCGCGGTTGTCCCAGAAGGCCACGTCGCCCGCCTGCCAGCGCCAGCGGCAGGTGAACGGCTCGCGCGTTGCCTGGTACATCAGGTAGTCGATCAGCGGCTTGCTCTCTTCCTCGGTCATGTCCTTGAAGCGCGGGGTGTAGGCCCCGCTGACGTAGAACAGCTTGCGCCCGCTTTCCGGGTGCACGCGCACCAGCGGGTGTTCGACCTCGTAATGCGCGGCCTCGGTCGGCGAGGACTTCATCGAGCTGTCCTTGCTCCAGTCCATCGACTTGGTGCCGTAGATCAGCGCGGGGGTGTGGACGACCACCAGTGGGTCGATCATCGCGCGCATGCCCGGCGAAAGGTCTTCGTAGGCGATGTAGAGGTTCGACCACAGCGTATCGCCGCCCACCGGCGGAACTTCCTTGGCATAGAGGATCGAGCCCAGCGGCGGTTCGGGCAGGTAGGTCACGTCGCCGTGCCAGGCCCCGCCGAAATTGCGCGTGTCGGTGGGTTCCTGCCGTACCTCGATGATGTCGGGATACTCATCCATTCCCTTCACCTGGTCGTGCTGGTTGAGCGTGCCGAACCGCCTGGCGAAGGCGAGGTGCTGTTCGGGCGTCATCTCCTGCCCGCGGAAGAAGATCACCTGGTAGTCGATCAGCGCGCGGCGGATCTCGGCAATGGTCTCGTCATCGAGGTCCTGCGACAGGTCCACCCCTTCGATCACCGCCCCCAGTGCACCCGAATAGGGCGTGGCGGTGAAGCGGGTGTAATCGCCCGCGGCGACCTGCGGGCTGATCCGGCGTCCGGCGATAACGGTCATGCTAGTTGCTCCTTCTTGCGGGCGGGTCCGACATGGCGGTCAATGATGAAGGCGGCGGCAAAAACCATCACGGCAATGGCTGACAGGGTTCCGAAGTACCAGACGAAGCTGCCTTCGCCGCCGAGGTTGATCAGCGTGCCGCCGTAGAAAACCATGGCGATGGCAAAGATCCGGCCGGCGGCAAGGATGAAGCCGATCCCGCCGGAGCGGCAACTGGCCGGATAGCCGTGGGCCATGACCACGTAGAACAGGGTGATCATCATGCTGACGAGGCCCACCGCGAGCCCTTCAAGCAGGACGATGGCGGTGACTTCACCCGCTGTGGGCAGGCCGTCGAGGCCTTCGACCACGACCCCCAGCACGACGATATTGGCAAGGATCGCGGCAGCGCCGCCAAGGATCACCGCCTTCGATCCGAATGTCCGCGCCAGCAGGCCCGCGCTCAGTCCGCCGACGATCGACAGGTTGCCCTGCCAGAAGCTCGCCCGCACCGCCTGTTCCAGCGTGAACCCGGCCGTCGTCAGCAGTTCCGGCGTCCAGTTGAGCAGGCCGTAGACCAGCGTCGTCGCCGCCGAGAAGCTGATGACCATGGCAATGTTGAGTCGCAGGTTGCTGCGATGGAAGGTGCCGATCCGCTCGCCGGGCGCGGCAGCGTCACTGCTTTCGGTTTCGGGTAGCAGCTCGATTGCGGGGTCGATCACCAGCGCGGCGTTCTTCTGCGCGCGTTCCCTGTTGCCTCGGGCCAGCAGGAAGCCCGGCGGCTCACGCAGGATGAGGATAACGATGACGGCGAGGGCAACCGATCCGCCCGCGAAGATCAGGAAGGCGCCGCGCCAGCCATATTCGGGCAGCAGCAGCGGGATCACCGCCGCGCTGATCGAGATGCCCACGGGGATGCCGATCGACAGCAGCGAGATGGAATGCGGGCGCCACTTCTCGTTCACCCAGTCGCTCACCAGTGCCAGGGCGTTGGGATAGGCGGCACCGAAGCCCAGTCCGCCCAGCGCGCGCACGGCGGCCATTTCCCATACGCTGTTGGTATAGGCCGCCGCCGCGGTCGAGGCACTGAAGATCAGGCAGGCGATGAAGAGCGATTTGAGCCGGCCCAGCCGGTCACCCAGCATGCCGCCGAAAAACGATCCGAAACCCATGCCGAACAGCGATGCTGCCAGAGCAGGCCCGAAATCCGCGCGGTCTATGCCCCATTCCTCAAGGATGACCGGTGTGACGAGCGACAGCGATTGCAGGTCGATCCCGTCGATCACCAGCAGCATCAGCCCGAAGGCGATGACGAGCACCTGGAACGGACGCAGCGGCACGTCCGCCATTGCGGCACTGAAGGTCTTCTGGGTCACCTCTCATGTCCTCCCGTGCCGGGTCTGGGCCCGGCTTGGAGGGGAGTGTGTCACTTGCAGAGGCGCGCGTCTACTCGGTTTCGCGGGGCGGTTTCAGCCGACGAAGCGGGTGGGCGGGGCGCTGCCTCCGCCTGCGTCACCGCCTGCCGGGTGTACCAGTCGCGGACCGGCGGGGGCTGCTTCGGCAAGATCCTGTACAGCCTTGGCGGAAATGGGCCGGTCGAACTGCACACCGCACATGCCCGGCTTGGTCCAGATCACATGGCAATAGGCCTCGTGCAGGTCCCAGTCGAGAATGGCGCTGGCACCTTTGGCGGGCGGGCTGTCGGTGACGAATCGGGCGCCGTCGGTAGAGATGTCGTAGAGGCGGCCCTGTCGTTCGCCGCTGGGCATGGCCAGGGTGGCGAAGCAATCGACACGGGTTCTGGGCTTGGCTCGCTGTTCGGTCACCGATACCGGTTTTGCGCTGCCGAACAGTTTCATCGCGATGTCCCCTTGTTGTTATTCGCCTTGCCTGCCCGCTGGTTGGTTAAGCTCGCCACAATGCGGAAGGTTAACTTCCATTTGCCGTACCTGCTGGCCCTTGGGTGTCTTGGCTTGGCCTGAGTAAGAACATATATAGAACACATGCCCGACGCGCCGCTTACACCCGACAAGCGCACGATCAGGCTCGACCCCGATGCGGTCGAGCCGCCTGTACGCGCGCCGTTCGTCGAGCTGGGGCTGGTGAGCTGTTTCAGCTTCCTGCGCGGGGCTTCCGATGCGGTGGACCTGGTACTGACCGCGCGTCAGTTGGGCTATGACGCCATCGGGATTGCCGATGCCAATTCGATGGCCGGCGTGGTGCGCATTCACAGCGAGGCGAAAACGCTCAAGCTGCGCCCGGTGATCGGCTGCCGGATCGAGACGGTGGAGGGGCTGGCCTTCCTCGCTTACCCGGTGGACCGGGCGGCTTACGGGCGATTGTGCCAGCTGGTCTCTGCCGGGCGCATGGGTAGGCTCGACGGCGGATGGCAGGACAAGGGCGTATGCGAGATCTCGCTGGAGATGCTCGCTGCCTACGGGGAAGGCGTGGAACTGGTGCTGCTGCCCCCGCGCGACCTTGCCGCGCAGTTCACCGTGCCGGGCTGGGCGAGCAACGTGGTGGCGCTGGATGGCGGTACGCGCGAAGGCTTGGCCAGCGGTGACCTGTCCGACCTGCTGCCGCATCTCGTCGCCGGCCTTGCGGGCCTGCACCATGTCGCTGCCAGCTATCTCTACGCGGGTGACGACATTGCCCGGATCGACCGGCTCGACGCCCTGGCGCGGGCCAACGGGCTGAAACTGCTCGCTACCAACGACGTGCACTATCACGCGCCGGATCGCCGTCCCTTGCAGGACGTCATGACCGCGATCCGTCACAAGACCACGGTGGCAAGGGCAGGGCACCTGCTGCACGCCAATGCCGAACGCCACCTCAAGGGCCCCGAGGCGATGGTGCGGCTGTTCACCCGCTGGCCGCACGCGATTACCGCGGCGCGCGCGCTGGCCGACATGTGCTGCTTCAGCCTCGACGAGCTGCGCTACGAGTATCCGGAGGAGATCTATCCCGAAGGAATGGGGCCGCAGGAATACCTCGAGGCCGAGACCTGGAAGGGCGCGGCGCGGCGTTATCCGTCCGGCGTGCCCGATTCGGTGCGGGTCACCTTGCGGCGCGAGCTGGACCTGATCGGCAAGCTGGGCCTCGCGCGCTACTTCCTCACCATCAAGGATGTGGTCGATTTCGCGCGCGGGCAGGAACCGCCGATCCTGTGCCAGGGACGCGGCTCGGCGGCCAATTCGGCGGTCTGCTATTGCCTCGAGATCACCAGTGTCGATCCGGCCAAGCACCAGCTGCTGTTCGACCGCTTCATCTCCGAAGACCGCAACGAGCCGCCCGATATCGACGTCGATTTCGAGCACGAGCGACGCGAGGAGGTGATCCAGTACCTCTACCGCAAATATGGCCGCCATCGCGCCGGGCTCTGCGCCACGGTGATCCACTACCGGCCGCGCATGGCCGTGCGCGAGGTGGGCAAGGTGATGGGCCTGTCGGAAGACGTCACCTCTGCGCTTGCCCGCACCGTCTGGGGCTCCATGGGGCGCGAGATCGGTGCCAAGCACGTCAGCGAGATCGGCATGGACCTGGCCGATCCGCACCTCAAGCGCGTGCTCAAGCTGACCGAGCAGATGATCGGCATGCCCCGCCACCTGGGCCAGCATGTCGGCGGCTTCATCCTGACGCAGGGCGCGCTGACCGAGACCGTGCCGATCGGCAACGGCGCCATGCCCGACCGCACCTTCATCGAGTGGGACAAGGACGACATAGACGCGCTCGGCATCCTCAAGGTCGACGTGCTGGCGCTGGGCATGCTCACCTGCATCCGCAAGTGCCTCGACCTGCTGGAGGACCACCACGACCGCCGGCTGACGCTGGCCACGGTCCCGCGCGAGGACCCGGAGACCTACGAGATGCTGCGGAAGGGCGATTCGCTGGGTGTGTTCCAGGTCGAGAGCCGGGCGCAGATGAACATGTTGCCGCGCCTGCGCCCGCGCGAGTTCTATGACCTCGTCATCCAGGTCGCCATCGTGCGGCCGGGGCCGATCCAGGGCGACATGGTGCACCCCTACCTCAAGCGCCGCCGCGGGGCGGAGCAGGTGCTGCTGCCCGCGCCGTCACCCGAACACGGGCCCCCGGACGAGCTGTCCTCTATCCTCGAGCGCACGTTGGGCGTGCCGATCTTCCAGGAGCAGGCGATGAAGATCGCACTCGACGCGGCGAAGTTCTCCGGCGCCGAGGCCAATCGCCTGCGCAAGGCCATGGCGACCTTCCGCAGCCGCGGCATGGTGCACGAATTGCAGGAGCTGATGGTGGGGCGCATGATTTCGCGCGGCTACGACCCCGACTTTGCCGAACGCTGCTTCAACCAGATCAAGGGCTTTGGCGAATACGGCTTCCCGGAGAGCCACGCCGCCAGCTTCGCGCACCTCGTCTACGTCTCCAGCTGGCTGAAGTGCCACTTCCCCGCCGCCTTCGCCTGCGGCCTGCTCAACTCGCAGCCGATGGGCTTTTACGCCCCTGCGCAGATCGTCCGCGACGCGCGCGAGCACGGGGTGGAGGTGCTGCCGGTGGACGTGAACCATTCGGACTGGGACTGCACGCTGGAGGACAGTCGTCATCCCGGACTTGATCCGGGATCGCCGTCAGCCAGTGGTGAACGGTTGGAGAGAGATCCTGACTTTCGTCAGGATGACGAGGCAGGCCGTCTCGATCGCCATGTCGCCCTGCGCCTTGGCCTGCGGCAGGTCGATGGCCTGCCCGAACACGTCGCCGCATCGCTGGTGGCGGCGCGGCAGGCGGAGGGGCCTTTTGCCGACGTTGCCGAACTGCGCGAGCGGGCGCGGATACCGGTCAGTCATGTGGAGCGGCTCGCCAGCGCCGATGCCTGCACCTCGCTGGGCCTGTCGCGGCGGCAGGCGCTATGGGACGCGCGCAGCCTGGTCGGCGCGCCGGACCTGCCGCTGTTCGCCCATGCCGAGGAGCGTGACGAGGGCGCGGAGCAGGGCAGGGCCGTGCTGCCGAAGATGCCGCTGAGCGAGGAGGTGGTGGCGGACTACCAGACCACGCGGCTCAGCCTGAAGGCGCACCCGATGGCCTTCCTGCGAGCCAGCCTGGCCGAGCGCGGCTTCGTGCGCGCCGCTGACCTGCGCGACCGCAAATTCCGCTCCATGGTGCAGGTGTCGGGCGTCGTGCTGATCCGCCAGCGCCCCGGCAGCGCCAAGGGCGTGTGCTTCATCACGCTGGAGGACGAGACGGGCGTGGCCAACGTGGTCGTCTGGCCGGACCTGATGGAGCGGCAGCGCCGCGTGATCATGGGATCGCGACTGGTCGAGGTGCGTGGCCGGGTGGAATACGATGACGAGGTGATCCACGTTATCGCCCACCACATGCGCGATGCCACGGACGAGCTGCACCGCCTGTCCGACGACCTTCTGCATGCCCCCGTCGCGCGGGCCGACCACGTCAAGCATCCGCTGCCGCCGGGTCGCCATCTCACCAGCCTGACCAGTGCGGAACGGGAGGCGAAGGTTATCCGCCCGCGCGACATGATCGACGACATGTCCAACATGCGCGGTCATCCGCGCAATGTCAGGGTTATTCCCAAGTCGCGTGATTTCCACTGAACGCCCGGCAGGAAAGATCTGCGTCAGACAAACGAAAACCCCCGCCGAAGCGGGGGTCTAGGTATTGGTAGTGATCAGCCTGTTACGGGCTGGTCGGCAAAGGTTCGTCCTGGTCGTCTTCAATGAGGACCACGACAGCAGCTGCTGCAGCAGCGCCCAGCAGCACGATCAGGATCGCGCCTGCGCCACCATCTTCGTCACTGCCCAACTGCTCACCCTGGGTGGTCGGCGCAGCAGCACGTTCCAACGAAGTGTCGGCAGCGGCAGATACGGTCGTACCGGCGATCAGGGCGGCGGCAATGGAGCTTGCAATAATCTTTTTCATCATATTCCTCGAATTTTCGGAGGCTTGTTTACTTGCGACGGGTTTAACGCACGTGCGTCATTAAGTGAAGCGCAAAAGGGTAAAATTGTTCCAAAGCGAGCGCACTTTGCGATGAGTCGTTGCATTTCGATCACAAGAAAATCGCCGGATTTCCGCGCTTTTCACCGCAAGTGGTCAATAAACAAAATTTTGGTGCATTGCAGCACAAATCGCTGCTGCGACCTAGACCGGCTCCAGCGCATAACCCGCCGAGCGCACCGTACGGATGGGATCGCGGGCGTTCTCGATAGCGATGGCCTTGCGCAAACGGCGGATATGCACGTCTACCGTGCGCTCCTCGATTTCGCTGCCCGTACCCCAGACCGCGTCAAGCAGTTGTCCGCGTGAGAATACCCGGCGCGGATGCTCCATGAAGAACTTGATCAGCCGATATTCGGTCGGGCCGATCTGCAGCTGGCGTCCCCGGCGTTCGACCCGGTGAGCGACGGGATCCAGCTTCATGTCGCCGGCTTCGATCGTTTCGCCGGCAAGGGCAGGGCGCACGCGGCGCAGAACGGCGGCAACGCGGGCCAGCAGTTCGCGCGGGGAGAAAGGCTTGGTGAGGTAGTCGTCAGCACCGGTTTCCAGCCCGCGAACCCGGTCGTCCTCGGCCTCGCGCGCGGTCAGCATGATGATGGGGACGTGCGCGGTCGCCTTGTCGCGGCGCAGGCGGCGACAGACCTCGATGCCGCTGGTGCCTTCGATCATCCAGTCGAGGATTACCAGGTCCGGCGCGTCCTCCGCCGCCATCATCAGGGCCTCGTCCCCGTCCGCCGTTATGCGGACATCGTAGCCTTCGTTCTCGAACCGGTATTCGAGCAGTTCGGCCAGGGCGATATCGTCCTCGACAAGGAGCAGCTTGGGCGTCGACATGAAATTTGTACCTTTGGCAAAGGCGCGCGAATCCGCGCCGTGACCCAGCCAATATTTCACTCATGTGTCAGAATTGTTGCAACCCCGGCCTCGGAATCACCCGTTCCGCTCAGCGTTCGATATCGTTCGGATAGGTGCCGGTCGCAGCGTAGTGGACCATCTCGGCAACATTGGTCGCATGGTCGCCGATCCGCTCCAGGTTGCGGGCTACGAACAGCAGCTGGGCTGCACTCGAAATGGTGGCAGGATTCTCCACCATGTGGCTGACGAGGTTGCGGAAAATGCTGTCGTAGAAGGCATCGACCTTGTCGTCACGCTCGATGACTTCGCGTGCCACGATGGGATCGCGCGCGGCATAGGCGGTGAGCACGTCGTGCACCATCTCCGCTGCAAGTTCGCCCATGGCTGGAAGCAGGGTCAGCGGTTCGAAGCGGCTGCGGCCCTCGATCCGGCCAACACGCTTGGCGATGTTCTTGGCATAGTCGCCGATGCGCTCCACCACGCCGCCGATCTTCAGCGCCGCGACGATTTCGCGCAGGTCGTCGGCCATCGGCGCGCGCAGGGCGAGCACGCGCACGGCCATGGCGTCGACTTCGGTTTCGAGCGCATCGAGCTTGGCGTCGCGTTCGACGACCTCTGCGGCCAGTTCCTTGTCGCCACGCACAAGGGCGTCGAGCGATTGCTGGATCGCGACTTCGGCAAGGCCGCCCATCTCGGCGATCAGGCCGCGCAGACGGGTGATGTCTTCATCAAAGGCTTTGACTGTATGTTCGGCCATTAGCCATACCTTCCGGTGATGTAATCCTGCGTGCGCTTCTTACGCGGATTGGTGAAAATGTCTGAGGTAAGTCCGTATTCTACCATGCTGCCAAGGTGGAAAAAGGCCGTGCGTTGCGAGACGCGCGCAGCCTGCTGCATCGAGTGGGTGACGATCACGATACCATAACGGCCGCGCAGTTCGTCGATCAGTTCCTCGATCTTGGCCGTGGCGATGGGATCGAGCGCCGAGCAGGGTTCGTCCATCAGGATGACTTCCGGCTCCACGGCGATGGCGCGGGCGATACACAGGCGCTGCTGCTGGCCGCCTGACAGGGCCGTGCCCGAATCTTCGAGTCGATCCTTCACTTCTTCCCACAGCCCGGCACGGCGCAGGCTCTTTTCGACGATCTCGTCGATGTCAGTCTTGCTCTCGACCAAGCCGTGTATCCGGGGGCCGTAGGCAATGTTCTCGTAGATCGACTTGGGGAACGGGTTGGGCTTCTGGAACACCATGCCGACGCGGGCACGCAGCTGCACCACATCCATGCCGCTGGCGTAGATATCCTCGCCGTCCAGTTCGATGCAGCCGGTCACCCTGGCCGAAGGGATGGTGTCGTTCATGCGGTTCAGCGCGCGCAGGAAGGTCGACTTGCCGCAGCCCGAAGGGCCGATGAAGGCGGTCACGAATTCGGTATGAATGTCGATCGAAACGCTGTCGATGGCCTTCTTGTCGCTGTAGAACACGTCGACATCGCGGGCGCGCATCTTCGGCTCGCCGACATCGATGGTCTCGTGTTCGAGCGACTTGCCCGACGGGTTGGACAGCGCCACTCCCGCATCGACAGTCTGGGTTTCGGAATCGCTCATTACCATCTCTTTTCAAAGCGGTTGCGCAGATAGATGGCGAGGCCATTCATCAGCAACAGGAATACCAATAGCACGATAATCGCCGCGCTGGTGCGTTCGACGAAGCCACGGTCGATTTCGTCGGACCACAGGAAGATCTGCATCGGCAGCACCGTGGCGTTGGAAGTGAAATCCTCGGGCGGTGTCGCCACGAAAGCGCGCATGCCGATCAGCAGCAGCGGGGCCGTCTCGCCCAGTGCGCGCGCCATGCCGATGATCGTGCCGGTGAGGATGCCGGGCAGTGCCAGCGGCAGGACATGGTGGAACACCACCTGGATCGGCGAAGCACCGATGGCGAGCGCACCGTCGCGGATCGATGGCGGCACGGCCTTGATCGCGTTGCGCCCGGCGATCACGATTACCGGCATGGTCATCAGTGCCAGCGTCATGCCGCCGATCAATGGGGCAGAGCGATAACCGGGGAAGATCGCCAGGAAAACGGCGAGGCCCAGCAGGCCGAAGATGATCGACGGCACGGCCGCCAGGTTGTTGATCGACACCTCGATCAGGTCGGTCCAGCGGTTCTTGGGGGCGTATTCCTCGAGGTAGAGCGCCGCGAGCACGCCAATCGGGAAAGCCAGGGCAAGGGTAACGATCATCGTCAGGATCGAGCCCTTGAGCGCGCCCCAGATACCCACCAGCTGCGGATCGGTGGCATCGGCACGCTGGAGGAAACCAAAGTCGAACCGGTCTTCCAGCAAGCCTTGGTCAGCAAGCTGTTGTGCCAACGGCTGCAATTCGGCGTTGCCATCGCCGGCATAGGCACTTGCGAGGTTCTCCGACGTCGGCAGCCACAGCTCCACGCGCTGGCTAAGCATTGAAGGATCGGTCGCTATCTGCTGGCCGACGAGACGCCATGCCTCGTTGTTGACGTGTGCTGCGCCTTCCTCACCCAGTGCCTGTTCGGCGCTGAAGGAAATGACTTCGGGCAGGCCTTGCCGTTGCAGGGCCTGCACCACTTCGCGCTCATCCACCGGGTTGGCAGGCACGGTCAGGCCCGCCTGGGTGAAGTCCACCGGCACGGCGAGCTCGGTGCGCTGGAAGCCGCCAAGGCCGCTCACCGTCATGTTGATCAGCAGGAATACCAGCACCGCCACCGAGAACAGGATTGCGCCAAGGCCCAGCACCTTGAAGCGACGCTCGGACGCGTAGCGCTTCTTGAGGCGGGCCTCGAATGCGGGCGTGCGCGTCGGGCGCATGGTTTCGGCCTGGTCACTCATAAGCTTCACGGAATCTCTTGACGACGCGCAGGGCGATGACATTCAGCGCCAGCGTGACGAGGAACAGCACGAAGCCCAGCGCGAAGGCGGCCAGGGTGGCAGCGGAATCGGTGCTGGCCTCGCCAGTAAGGTTGGCGACGATCTGGTAAGTGACCGTGGTCATCGCCTCCAATGGATTGGCAGACAGGCGCGCGGTGGCGCTGGCGGCCATGACAACGATCATGGTTTCACCGATCGCGCGGCTGATGGCCAGCATGATGCCGGCGACGATTCCGGGCAGGGCGGCAGGCACCAGCACCCGCTTGATCGTCTCGTTCTGCGTTGCGCCGAGCGCCAGCGAGCCGTCCTTCATCGCCTGCGGTACGGCAGCGATCGAATCGTCGGCCATCGAAGAGACGAAGGGAATGATCATCACGCCCATCACGAGGCCCGCAGCCAGTGCACTTTCGCTGGACGGGTTCTGCACCCCCAGGGCGATGGCAATGTCGCGAATGGCAGGGGCAATGGTTAGCGCGGCGAAGTAGCCGTAGACCACGGTCGGCACACCGGCGAGCACTTCGAGCGCGGGTTTCAGCCAGGTGCGCACGCGCGGCGCGGCATACTGGTTGAGGTAGATCGCGCTCATCATCCCCAGCGGGATGGCGACGAGCATGGCGATCACCACGCCGATGAAGAAGGTGCCCCAGAACAGCGGCACGGCACCGTAGCGGGCCGGGTCCGGATTGGAATCGTCCGTCATCGGGTTCGGCGCCCAGTTGGTGCCGGTCAGGAAGTCGATGGGATTGACCATGCCGAAGAAGCGGATGGTCTCGAACACCAGGCTGGCGATGATGCCCACCGTGGTGAGGATGGCTACCAGCGAGGCGACCAGCAGTCCGCCGAGAACGGCTTTCTCCACCCGGTTGCGGGCACGGAAATCGGGCTTCAGGCGCAGGAACGCGATAGCCGCGCCCGTGCCAGCGAGCAGCAGGGTGACCACGACACCGATGATACCGTAAAAGCTGCTCGCCCGGCGGAACGGTTCGACCAGGGCATTGGCTGCCGGGTTGGTCACCGTCTGGGCAGCGCCGCTCGCAACCGCCTGTGCCTGGGACAGGATCGTCTCGCGCTGCAGGCCGAAAGGCGGCAGGTCAGCCGCAGCCGGATCTGCCAACACGCTCTGCAATACCAGCGAATCGGAGACCGCAGCCCAGACGATGGCAAACAGCAACGCCGGAGCGGCAATCCACAGCGCGGCGTACCAGCCGTGGTAATTGGGCAATGAGGCAATCCGGTTGTCGCTGGCCGCGCGCCGGAACATTGTGGCGCGCGACCGGGCGACCAGCCAGCCGGCCAGACCGAGTCCCAGGACGAGAAGGAGCAGGGTGCTGGCAGACATGGCGGCGGTTTACGGCTCCTATTCGAAGTCGGCGGCGGTCAGCGGCGTGAAGGCAGTCGCTGCATTGTTGCTGCGGGCCATAACGTCTTCCGGGTTCGGCACAAGACCGACTTCGGTCAACGGACCTGCTGCTCCCCAGTTTGCTGCCCATTCGCCCACGAATTCACGCAGGCCGGGGATGGCGTCGAGATGCGCGTTCTTCACATAGATGAACAGCGGACGGGCGCCGATGTAGTTGAAGCTGGAGATATTTTCGTAGGTCGGTTCCACGCCGTTCACGGTCATGCCGTGGATACGGTCGAGGTTTTCTTCGAGGTAGGAGTAGCCGAACACGCCGATGGCGTCGGCATTGCCTTCGATTTTCTGCACGATCAGGTTGTCCTGCTCGCCCTGCTCGACATAGGCACCGTCGGTGCGGACTTCGGTGCAGATTGCTTCGAATCGCTCTTCGCTTTCTTCCTCGATGGCGGCCATGCTTTCATTGGCTTCGCAGCCCGGCATCAGCACCAGTTCGACCAGCGCGTCACGCGTGCCGGAAGTGGCCGGCGGGCCGTAGACCAGGATCGGCTTGTTGGGCAGCGACGGGTCGAGGTCGCTCCAGCTCGATGCGGTCTGCTCTTCGCCATAGGGGTTGGCAGCAATGGCGCGGTACATGATTTCCGGGGTGATATCGAAGTCGATACCGCCATTGGCGCTGGCAAAGGCAATGCCGTCCATGCCGACCTGGATTTCGGTGACTTCGGTCACGCCGTTGGCTTGGCAGGTTTCGAACTCGCTGGCCTTCATCCGGCGCGAGGCATTGGCCACCGAGGGGGTGTTGGCGCCGTCGCCGCTGCAGAACAGCTGCATGCCGCCGCCGGTGCCGGTCGATTCGATGATCGGCGAAGGCATGCCGGTGTTGCGGGCAAAGCTTTCTGCAACGCGCGTGGCGAAGGGGAAGACGGTGGAGGAACCGACCACGCTGATGGCATCGGGGGCGGAGGTGTTGCTGCCGCTGTTGCCGCAAGCGGCAAGCAGCGCGACGCCGAGCGTCACGGTGGCGGTACGGAAAGTCTTGTTCATGTTGATCCTCATTTGGTTCGGATGCCAGACCGCTAGGTAAACTGTGTGACGGCTTTACGACAAGCTAGGGTCCAAAGCGTGTCCCGGTGTCAGATAAGTCCGGAAGGCCGTCAGATTGCGTAATCAGAAATCGACCTGGGCGCGGATGCCGATGACATCGACCGAGTAGTCCAGGTCACCGCCTGCCGCCGCATGCACCGCGTCGTCGTATTCGAGGCGGGCATAGTTGACCAGGAAGCGGGTGTAGTCGGTGGGTACCCAGACGAGGCTGGCCATGTAGCCGTTCTGCGTGCCGCCGATAATGCCGGCATCGCTGAGGTCGAGGTAGTCGTAGCGAACGTTGACCTGCACCGCGCCCATGCCGCCTTCACCGACCGGGTTGGCCGGGCGCGTGCGGTTCCAGGTGCCGCCGCGATAGCCGCGACTGTCGCCTTCGGTCAGGAACATGCCGGCTTCGACATAGCCGCCGAAGAAGGTCGGGTCCGGCATGGCACCAACCATGCTGGGGCTCTGCCAGAAGCCTTCGGCAACCGCGTGGAACGGGCCGACCACGACGCCAGCTTCCACGCCGGCACCGAATTCGCTGGTGGCGGGGAGGTTGCCGGTATTGATGAAGCGTTCGCCGGTGAAGTGCACCAGCGGGCGCTGGCGATAGCGGACGGTATCGCCTTCGGCCAGGTCGGTGAAGTGGACCGACGCACCAAGGTGCAGCTGGGCGTCGCCCAGTTCGGGCATGAATACGATGCGACCGTCGACGCTGGTGGATTCGCCCGGCAGGTCGCCGATGTTATCGGTGAAGACACCGGCCTGGATCAGCACCGAATCGGTCGGTTCCAACTCGACAGCAACACCCAGGCGGCGTTCGAAGCCGAAGGCATCGGTGAAAGCGGCACGTTCGATGAAGGAGGAGAAGCGGCTGGAGGTCAGCTCTTCCAGCGACTGGAAATTGTTGCGCTGGCCTACGTTCACGGTGAGCGCGCCGTGCTCGTAGCTCAGCAGGGCATCGGTCACATCGACGTCATTGCCGGCGAAGTCGATTTCGAACTTGTAGCCGAAACCGCCCGGGATATCGCCTTCGACGCCGAGGCGGGCACGGCGCATCTCGCTGTTGAAACCGTCATCGCGGCCGGTCGAATCCGGCGCGCTGATAAAGCCCGCGTCTATGTTGAGGCGGCCGCGCGGCTTGAACGACCAGCCACCCGGCCCTTCGATCTCGGGGGCGCCGGCCCACGAAATCTCGGTTCCGTTGGGGGCCGTCACCATCGGTGTGGGGATCGCGGCGATCGCGGCTTCGGTCTGCGCCTGGGCGGCTGCGGCTTGTGCCTCAAGCGCGACCATGTCGGCTGCGCTCTGGGCCTGGTCGGCTTCCAGCTCCGCGACTCGCTGGTTCAGGCGGGCGATCTCGGCGCGCATGGCGGCGAGCTCTTCCATCACGCCGGACATGGAGTCCTGCGCGGTTTCCTGAGCAAAAACAGTACCCGGCGTGAGCGCCGTGGCGGCCAGGAGGGCGGGTGCGAGCAGTTTCTTCATGACAATTCTGTTTCACTTATGTGGCTGCGATGTGCGCCAGCTATGACCACAATGTGACGCTATTGTTACAACCCGCCTGTGCAGGCTGTTCGCGGGTGGACAACTTGTGGAGAAGTCTCAGTTGTCGATCAGGAGCGGGATGCGCACGGTGACGGTCGTGCCTTCGCCCAGCTTGCTGTCGATATCCAGCCGCCCGCGGTGCCGTTCGACAATGTGCTTGACGATGGCGAGGCCAAGTCCGGTGCCTCCGGCAGCGCGGCTGCGCCCCGGATCGGTGCGATAGAAGCGCCGCGTCAGGTGCGGCAGGTGCTCGGGCCCGATGCCTTCGCCATGATCGCGCACGGTAAACACCACCATGTCCCGCTGGCCCTTGGCTAGCGAGACGTCGACGGGACCTTCTCCGCCGTACTTCAATGCATTGTCGACGAGGTTGCGAACCAGCTGTTCAAGCTGCTTGTGATCGCCGCGTACAACCAGCGGTCCGTCGTCGAAGGAGAAGTTCACCCGCTCGAAGCGTTCATGGCCGGCGCCGTCGCGTGCAGCCTGCCGCACCAGCGGTTCCAGCTCCACCGGTTCGCGCGGCTGGTCATGCTTCTCCGCTTCAACGCGGCTCAACGACATCAGGTCGTCGACCAGGTTCTGCAACCGGCGTGCTTCGCGCAGAACGGTGGAATAGAACCGGCTGGCGTGCTTGGGATCGACGTCTTCCCCTTCCTCTGCCAGCGTTTCCATGTAGCCGATGATCGAGGCGAGGGGAGTGCGCAGCTCGTGGCTGGCATTGGCGACGAAGTCGGTATGGGCACGGCTGACATCGGCTTCGGATGTGCGGTTGATCAGTTCGATCAGTGAATAGCGCTCGTCGAGTGGCTGGCAGGTGAGTTGCCAGTTGCTGCGCGGCCCCGTCAGGCCCTGCACGGTAACGCTGCCGCCGCCCGGGCGCGACAGCAGGTCGACAGCTGCCGGATGGCGCAAGGCCACACGGGCATCCTGCCCCAGGATATGGCCGCCAATGGCCTCGCGGGCATTGGCATTGGCCACGATGATGCGGTTGTGATCCAGCATCAGCATGGGCAGGCCCGAATGTTCGATGAGGTCGCGCATGCCGCTGCGCGTCAGCTGTACGCCTTCGCTGGTGTCGGCGCGCCGTTCGGGGGGAGCGGGTTCGACCAGCCAGAACGACAGGATCCAGACGACCACCATGGCCGCCACGGGTCCGACGCTGGAGCCTGAAAGCAACAGGACCACGCCGCAGATAATGGCCAGCACGATTGCGGCGACGGGAGCCTTGATGCCCTTCATGCCAATGCTCATGCGCCAGAATTGTGACGGTTTCTACCTCGCCGGCCGAAACATCCACGCTCGTTTCCGGATTGTCGGTTTGGTGACCCCTACGGGAATCGAACCCGTGTTTCAGCCGTGAGAGGGCCGCGTCCTGACCGCTAGACGAAGGGGCCGTTGCCGGTCGCCCGACCGGGCAATGTGCCATTCATGTGGAAGGCAAATCCATCGCTGGTGACCCCTACGGGAATCGAACCCGTGTTTCAGCCGTGAAAGGGCCGCGTCCTAACCGCTAGACGAAGGGGCCACGCGCGATGGAGCGGCGCAATTAGGGGTGTGCGTGCAATCGGTCAAGCCCACATTTGGCATATTATTGCCCTGCCTGTAATCAGTCGGCCCAGGCAGCATCTTCCAGATGCAATTCGGCCGCGGGGCGAGCGCCCCAATCGTCGATTTTTGCGCGCCCTGCCAGCCACAGGCGGCGGCCCTTGGCGCCGTGGAGGATCGACTGGCCCATTGCGCTGTCAGCCGCGCGGAAGGCGATGGCCTTGAGGCTGCGGCCGTCCTGTCCGGCCGCGATCAGGCGCAAGTGGTCGGTACCGACAATGTCGGCCTTCACCAGGTGCACCGGTCCCACGGCGATTCGCGGACCCGGCCAGCCGACACCATAGGGGCCGGCGGCTTCCAGCGTTTCGACCAGTTCGGGCGTCAGCCCGCCGGGAGCCACGGCGAGGTCGAGCAGCATGGTCTGCGATGCGCTGGCCTTGGCAACGGCGCTGGCCAGCCGGTCATCGAGCCATTCTGCCATGGCATCGAGTTTGCCCGCTTCCACGGTAAGCCCGGCGGCCATGGCATGGCCACCGCCTGCGACCAGCAGGCCCGCCTCGCGCGCGGCGATGATGGCAGCGCCAAGGTCGACGCCTGCGATGGAGCGGCCCGAACCCTTTCCTTGCCCAGTTCCCGAATCGAGCGCGATGACGAGGCTCGGCTTGCCCGACTTTTCCTTGATGCGTCCGGCGACGATACCGATCACGCCGGGATGCCAGCCCTTTCCGGAAAGGCAGATTACCGAGCGGTTGTGCTGGGCGTCCAGCTGCGCTTCGGCCTCTTCCTGCACAGCGGCCTCGATGGCGCGGCGGTCCTCGTTGAGGGAGGACAGCTGTGCCGCGATCTCGCGTGCTTCGTCGGGGTCTTCGGTGGTGAGCAGGCGCACGCCGAGCGTCGCTTCGCCTACGCGTCCGCCAGCATTGATGCGCGGACCCAGGGCAAAGCCGCAATCGCTGCACTTGGGGGCGGCCTTGAGGCGGCTGGCGTCGATCAGCGCGGCCATGCCGGTGTTTTCGCGCTTGGCCATGACCTTCAGGCCCTGCGCCACGAAAGCGCGGTTGAGCCCGCGAATGGCGGCCACGTCAGCCACGGTGCCCAGTGCCACCAGGTCGAGCAGCGAGAGCAGGTCGGGCTCCTTGCGATCAGCAAAATAGCCACGCTCACGCAGGGTGCGCACCACGGCCACGGCCAGCAGGAAAGCTACGCCGACGGCTGCCAGGTGACCGTGCGCAGCGGCGAGGTCGTTCTCGTCGAGCCGGTTGGGGTTCACCAGGGCATAGGTGCGCGGCAGCTCGGGCGAACATTTGTGGTGGTCCACCACGATCACGTCGATCCCCGCGTCGTGCGCCATTCCCAAAGCCTCGTGCGCCATGGCGCCGCAATCGACCGTGACGATCAGGCTGGAGCCTTGCTTGCCTATCTTCAGCAAGGCCTCGCCGCTGGGGCCGTAGCCTTCCAGCAGGCGGTCCGGGATATAGTGCCGCGCGTCATGCCCGAGCATGCGGATCAGGCGAATCATCAGCGCCGAACTGGTGGCTCCATCGACATCGTAGTCGCCATAAATCGTGATCGTCTCGCGCGTCAGCACGGCCTCTGCGATGCGTTCGGCGGCGCGATCCATGTCATTGAACTGCGACGGATCGGGGAGGAAACCGCGCAGGCTGGGCTGGCGGTGGCGATCGAGGTCGTCCGGTTCGACGCCGCGCGACAGCAGCAGCTGGGTGGCTATGTCTTCGGTCAGCGAATGAATGCCGCCTTCCAGCTGCATATTGCCGCCGCGCCATTGCCAGGCCTTGCCGCTCAGCGACTGTTCCACGCCCAAGACTGAAGACCGGGTTGCCATTGTCGTGACCTAGCGCTTTTGCGCACCTCCTCCAACTGGAGAGACATGGCTCTCGACAGATGCGGAGTGTTGCAAGTAATCGGGCGACTTCACGGGGCGCCGAATATGCATATTTGTGCTAGGACTAGACCTTAAATGTCTTTGCCGTCAGAGAAAGCTCTCGACGGACCATAGGGGACAAGGCCTATCGCCAGTGCATTGCGCCTTGAAGACCAGGACTTTGCTTCAGCAGTTTCGCTGCTGTTTGCGCCCGGAAAACGACCTCGCGCGGCGGATATCCGCGCGCTGGCCCGCAAGGCGGGGCAATTCTCCATAAGCCTCGACCCGGCCGCCGATGGCGGCGTGGAGGAAGGCTGGCTGGAACTGCTTGCCAATGGCCTGAGCTTCGATCTTGCTGGTCTCGCGCCGCAAGCGCCGATCGACGTCCCCGGAACGATCCACACTTTCGGCCTGTCAGGTGCGACCAGTATCGCCAGGCACCAGGCGGTACTGATTACACCTGGCCCGCACCTGGCTGCCGGCGGCGCCATGTTTCCTGTGGTGCGCACAATGGCGATGATCGCCGCGCACCTGGCCGAACTGGAGGGGGTCGACGCCGTAGCCTGGCATCCGGCCCGGGCAATGAGCGACGCCGATTACTTCCGGCGCGGCGTATTGCGCTGGATCGAAGGCGGGGCCTTCCCCGGCCTCGGCCTTTCGGCGCTTGTCACAACTCCCGAAGGCGGGCTTGTCAGCGAGGGGCTGAGCCTGTTCACCGGGCAGGAACTGCGCCTTGATCCGGTTGTCGCTGCCGATCGCGCTGAAGGTGCCAAGATCGCCCTGCGATTGCTCAGCTGGCTGGTGGAGAATGGGCGCGTAATCGAACCGCTCGAATTCACCGGACCTTCGGGCGAGACCTTGCGCATCGAAGGGAACGGCAACGGCGCGATTGTCGATGTGCGAAGGGTCGCGCGCTGACAATCGCAGCGGCTTGGGCAAGCTCGGTTTGTGCGCGTCAGTCGCGCCGACGCCTATTGGACGTCGGGCGCAGTCGATTGCAGCTGAACGCCATGGCGGACCAGATCCGGGCTGCTACCGCGCCGGCACCCCAGCCGGTGTCAGAACCGCTGGGTGCCGGCGCCGTGCGCGGCACCGTTGGCGGCTGACAGGATCGCCCGGACGCTGGCCGTCGCCACGTCCTCGTCGATCCCCACGCCCCAGCCGGAGCGGCCATCGGGCAGTGACCATTCGATGTAGGCTGCCGCGCGCGCATCGACACCGCCGCCGAGCGCATGTTCCGAATAGTCGACCACTTCGAAATCGAGGCCGTAGGTCTCGCGGATTGTCGCCAGCACCGAGGAGATCAGGCCCTTGCCGCGGCCGGAGACCTGCTGCGGCACGCCGTCAACTTCGATGGTGCCCGCGAAGACGCGTGAGCCATCGTTCGCGCGGCGCTCTTCATAGTCGACCAGGCGGAAGCGACGCTTCTCCACCTTGAGGTAATAGGTCTGCTTGAAGCACTCCCAGATATCGGCGGCGTTGAGCTCGCGACCCTGGCTGTCGGCCATGAACTGCACGTGCTTGGAGAAGTCTGCCTGCAACTTCTTGGGCAGCTTCAGGCCCTGGTCCTGCTGCAGCACCCAGGCAAAGCCGCCCTTGCCGGACTGCGAGTTGACGCGGATCACCGCTTCGTAGTCGCGGCCAAGGTCTGCCGGGTCGATGGGCAGGTATGGCACCTTCCACTGCTGGTCGTTCTGTTTCTCGTGGGCTTCGAAGCCCTTCTTGATGGCGTCCTGGTGGCTGCCGGAGAAGGCCGTGAACACCAGTTCGCCGCCGTAGGGGTGGCGCTGGTGGACCGGCAGTTCGTTGCAGTATTCGACCGTCTCGATCACCTTGTCGATGTCGGAGAAATCGAGGCCCGGATCGACGCCCTGCGTGTACATGTTGAGTGCGACGGTCACGAGGCAGCAGTTGCCGGTGCGCTCGCCGTTGCCGAACAGGCAGCCTTCGACGCGGTCCGCACCCGCCATCAGGCCGAGTTCGGCCGCAGCGACGCCAGTGCCACGGTCATTGTGCGTGTGCAGCGAGATCACTGCCGCCTCGCGGTTGGGCAGGTTGCGGCAGAAATATTCGATCTGGTCGGCGTAGATGTTGGGCGTTGCCGCCTCCACCGTGGCGGGCAGGTTGAGGATGATCGGCCAGTCCTTGGTCGGACCGACCACCTGCATCACCGCTTCGCAAACCTCGAGACTGAAATCGAGTTCCGCCGTCGAGAAGGTCTCGGGAGAATATTCGAACTGCCACTTGGTGTCGGGACGCTTGGCGGCCTCGTCCACCAGCAGCTGCGCGCCGTTGATGGCGATCTGCTTCACCTCGTCCTTGCTCATGCGAAAGACGATGTCGCGCCAGGCCGGGCTGACGGCGTTGTAGAGGTGGACGATGGCCGAGTGCGCGCCTTCGAGGCTTTCGAAGCTGCGCTTGATCAGGTCTTCGCGCGACTGGGTGAGCACCTGCACCACCACGTCCTCGGGAACGCGTTCGGACTGTACCAGCCAGGAGATGAAATCGAATTCGGTCTGGCCCGCCGCGGGGAAGCCGACTTCGATTTCCTTCACGCCGACTTCCACCAGCAGGTCGAAGAAGCGGGTCTTCTTGGCGCGATCCATCGGATCGATGATCGACTGGTTGCCGTCGCGCAGGTCGGTGCTGAGCCAGCGGGGCGGGGCGGTGATGGTGCGCGAGGGCCACTGCCGGTCAGGCAAGTTGACCTGCGGGAACGGGCGGTACTTGGCCGAGGGATCGGACAACATGGGCATTTCGAAAACAGCCTTTTGCAACTTCGACGCGCACGGCAAGGCCCGGCGCGGATTTATCAACCTTGTGGTGGATCAGCCCTTAGGAGTGGTCCCTGCCGAACGCGCAGGGAAAATGGCACGCCTAAGGGCGTGTAAGTCGCAGCAGGAGTAGGCTGTAGGCCTGCGTCATGCGAAGATACTTAGGGACGATTGGTTAATAGGTCCAGACATGAAAACGGGCGCAGGCCATTTTGGCGCTGCGCCCGCTCTCGTGTGACAGGCAGTTATTCCTGCAGTTCGAAGGCGACGGTGATGTCCAGTTCGACCTCGTCACCAATGCCGAAGGGGATGCCCCAGCCGAAATCCCATTCCGAACGGTTGATCGTCGTGGTGCCGTGGAAGCCGACGGTAGGCTTCTGACTCATCATGTTGGTACCCATGCCCGACAGTTCGGCCTCGATCGTCACCGGCTTGGTAACGCCGTTGAAGGTGAGGTCACCCATGATGTGCGCGGTATCTTCGCCGGTCTGGTGGACGGCAGTCGACACGAAGTGGGCAGCTTCCGGCTCGGGGCCGAAGAAGTCGGGGTTGGTGCCTTCGCCGCCCGGGCGCAGCAGGTGGTCGCGCAAGCCGGCGCTGGCAACCGTCGGGTTGTTCAGCGGGATCATCACGTCGACGGAGGAATTGGCGATGTTGTCCGTATCCAGCACCAGGGTGCCGGTGACGTCGCCGAAGATGCCGAAGTAGTCGTTGAAGCCGAGGTGATCGAGGCGCCAGCCGACCAGCGAGTGGTTCGGATCGGTCGAATAGGTGCCCGAAGCAACCGTGCTGGCATCCATGCCTTCGGCTTCCGGGCCAGCCTGGGCATTGAGCCCGGTGATGCCGACGGTGGCAATTGCAGAAGCAGCCGCGACGGCCAGAATCGTCTTACGCATGTATATTCTCCCAGTGGATTGGTTGGATTGCAGAATGGCGGGGTAGGTTGACAATGTCCACCACTGTTGCGCTACCCGTCCGAAAGGTGGTGCCGGGCTGGCGGCTAGCACCCGGTCCAGACCGAGCGCTCGCGTTCCCGCAAGCCCTGCAAGGTGTATTCGCGCTGCGGAGGCAGAGCGTCACATGGATCGTAGTCGCTGTCCTGCGGCAGGCAGCCTTCGCCGCAAACCTGCCGCGCGATGCCGGCGCGGCCGTCGACGTGCCAGAACCGCCCACCCGGTGTCGAAACATAGCCATCGATGCCGCTCGTCATGTCGCCTTGTACGTCGATGGTGGAGGGCACTTCGCTGTCGTAATCGGGATTGAAGGCCGCGTGGGTGTGCATGGTTGCCCGGGGCAACAGGCTGTGCACATCGAAATAGGCCGCATCGCAACTGGCCTCGTCACCCACCCGCGTGGTGCGTGCGACCAACTCGCCAGCGCTGTTCTCGGCCACGAGGCCGCAGAGCTCGATATCGTGGTCGAAGGATTGCTGCTGCATCTCCGCCAGCCGGGCGCGGGCAAATTCCTGCACCTCGGCTTGCGGGACACTGGCCTCGGTCACGACGCTGCCCAGCGTATCCGACACGCGGTGCAGCACGATGGCGCCCCATGCGAGGCCGCAAATGACAAACAGGATCAGGGTCGGGCGGCCACCGGGCATGATGGCCGCCAGTTTTGCCCTAGTTCTTTTCCTTGTCCACCAGCTTGTTGGCGCTGATCCACGGCATCATGGCGCGCAGCTTGGCACCGGTCTGTTCGATCGGGTGCGCTTCGGCGCGCTTGCGGGCAGCCTTCAGCTCGGGCTGGCCGGCGCGGTTGTCGAGCACGAAGTTCTTCACGAAACGGCCCGACTGGATGTCGTCGAGCACACGCTTCATTTCGGCCTTCGTTTCATCGGTGATGATGCGCGGACCGGTGGTGATGTCGCCGTATTCGGCGGTGTTGCTGATCGAGTAGCGCATGTTGGCGATGCCGCCTTCGTAGAGCAGGTCGACGATCAGCTTGGTCTCGTGCAGGCACTCGAAATAGGCCATTTCCGGCGCGTAACCGGCTTCGGTCAGCGTTTCGAAACCGGCTTGGATCAGGTGGGTGATGCCGCCGCAGAGCACGGCCTGCTCGCCGAACAGGTCTGTCTCGCATTCTTCGCGGAAGTTGGTCTCGATCACGCCCGAACGACCGCCGCCGACACCCGATGCATAGGCGAGGGCGATATCGTGGGCGTTACCGCTGGCATCCTGGTGGACGGCGATCAGGCAAGGCACGCCGCCGCCGCGCTGGTATTCGCTGCGCACGGTATGGCCGGGGCCCTTGGGCGCGATCATGATGACGTCGATATCGTCGGGCGCTTCGATCAGGCCGAAGTGGATGTTGAGGCCGTGGGCGAAGGCGAGGGCGGCACCCTTCTTCATGTTGCCCTTGAGGTCGTTCTCCCAGATCGCGGCCTGGTGTTCGTCGGGCGCGAGGATCATGAGGATATCGGCCTGTTCGGCTGCCTGCTTGTTGCTCAACACCTCGAAACCGGCAGCTTCGGCCTTCTTCGCCGTGGCCGAGCCTTCGCGCAGGGCGATGGCGACGTTCTTCACGCCCGAATCGCGCAGGTTCTGTGCGTGGGCGTGGCCCTGGCTGCCATAGCCGAGCACGACAATCTTCTTGTCGGTGATCAGGTTCAGGTCGGCATCGGCGTCGTAGTAAACTTTCATTTCAATCCCTCTTGAGCCCCGTCGGTACCGCTGGGGCGCTCTCATGTTGCAAATCGTGGTGTGACCGTAGTCCCCGCGCATATCGGGGGCCACGAAAAATTCCTATCCGGTGGTCAAGACCCCTCGCTGCCGCGCATCATTCCGACGACGCCCGAACGGCCGACTTCGACCAGGCCAAGGCCACGCATCAAGGCGACGAAATTGTCGATCTTGTCGGACGCACCGGTCAGTTCGAACACGAAACTTTCTGTGGTGGTGTCGACTACGCTGGCGCGGAACACGTCGGCGATGCGCAAGGCCTCGACGCGGTGCTCGCCCGTGCCCTTTACCTTCACCAGCGCCAGTTCGCGCTCGACATGCGGGCCTTCCTCGGAAAGGTCGACCACGCGATGGACGGGCACCAGCCGGTCCAGCTGGGCCATGATCTGGTCGATCACCGGCGGCGGGCCACCCGTGACGATAGTGATGCGACTGACGGCATGGTCTTCCGAGATATCGGCCACGGTCAGGCTGTCGATGTTGTAGCCGCGCGCGGTAAACAGGCCGGTGATCTTGGCCAGGATGCCGGGTTCGTTGTCGACGATCACGGTCAGAACGTGACGTTCGTGGTGGCGATGCTGGATCTTCATCACACGAGGGCCTTCGCTTCGTCGTCCATCGTGCCGCCAACCATGTCGCCATAGAGCAGCATCTCGGTATGCGCAGCTCCCGAGGGGATCATAGGGAAGCAATTGGCGTCCTTGGACACCTGGCAATCGACCATGACGGGGCCATCATGCTCCAGCATGGCGCGGATGCCGTCTTCAAGCTCGCTTTCATCGTGGATACGGATGCCTTTCCAGCCATAGGCCTCGGCGACCTTCACGAAGTCTGGCAGGCTGTCCGAATAGCTATTCGAATAGCGGCTCTCATAGGTCAGTTCCTGCCACTGGCGGACCATGCCCATGTATTCGTTGTTGAGGATGAACACCTTGACCGGCAGGCGGTACTGGCTCGCCGTGCCGAGTTCCTGGATGTTCATTTGGATCGAGGCTTCACCGGCAATGTCGATCACCAGGTCGTCCGGGTTGCCCAGTTGCGCACCGATGGCGGCGGGTAGGCCGTAGCCCATGGTACCGAGCCCGCCGCTGGTCAGCCAGCGGTTGGGACTGAAGAAGCCGAAGTACTGCGCCGCCCACATCTGGTGCTGCCCGACTTCGGTGGTGATGATGGGCGAGCGCTCGCGGGTCATGGCGAAAAGCGTTTCGACTGCCTTTTGCGGCATCAGCGATTCGCTGCGGTCGGGATAGGCGAGGCTGTCGCGCGCGCGCCACCCGGCGATGCGCGCCTTCCACTCGCCAAGGTCCGCACTCTTGCGATCACCCCAGCAGGCGATCAGCTGTTCCAGCACGCTGCCGCAGTCACCGACGATGCCGAGGTCAACCGGTACGATCTTGTTGATCGACGATCGGTCGATATCGATGTGGATCTTTTTCGAACCGGGCGCGAAGGCGTCGAGCCGGCCGGTCACCCGGTCATCGAAACGCGCGCCGATGCACACCATCACGTCACACTGGTTCATCGCCATGTTGGCTTCGTAGGTGCCGTGCATGCCCAGCATGCCCAGCCAGTCCGGGTGATCGGACGGGAAGGAGCCGAGGCCCATCAACGTCGAAGTCAGCGGTGCGCCAGTCATCTGCTGGAACTGGCGGAGCAGTTCGCTCGCCTGCGGTCCCGCGTTGATCACCCCGCCGCCGGTGTAGAAAATCGGGCGCTCGGCATGGGCGATCATCTCGATCGCCTCGGCGATCTCGTCGGCCGCGCCAACCATGCGCGGATGGTAGCGCTTGCGCCGGTTGGCCGCGCCTTCGGGCAGAGTGGCCGTGGCGATCTGGACGTTCTTGGGAATGTCGACCACGACCGGGCCGGGACGACCGGAGGAAGCGATCTCGAAGGCTTCCTCGATGGTCGCGGCGAGCTCTTCCGGGTCCTTCACCAGGTAATTGTGCTTCGAACAGTGGCGCGTCAGGCCCACCGTGTCAGCTTCCTGGAAGGCGTCGGTGCCGATCAGGTTGGTCGGCACCTGGCCGGTGATGACCACCATGGGAATGGAATCGAGGAAGGCGTCGGCGATGCCGGTGATGGCATTGGTCGCGCCGGGGCCGGAGGTAACCAGCACCACGCCGGGCTTGCCGGTGGAGCGGGCATAGCCTTCCGCCGCGTGCGCTGCGCCAGCCTCGTGCCGCACGAGAATGTGGCGGATCCGCTCGTCGGAGAAGAGTTCGTCGTAAATGGGCAGCACGGCACCGCCGGGATAGCCGAATACGAATTCGACACCCTGCCGCACCAGGCTTTCGACCAGTATCGCAGCGCCGCTGCGTTCTTCCGACACTTCGTCCTCCTAAAACTACCTGCCTACGCAAATTTCCGGTGCCTCTGGGGAAAAAGACAGCCCGACGCAATCGCTTGCGCCGGGCTCCCATCTCCTCATCTCACCGAGGGCGCAATATGAGACAGAATATAACCTGTCAACCGCTAATTTGAGAATAATATATCAAATTGAGGTCGAATTTGGATATTTTCAGGCTCCCTGCGCGGCCACTCCGCCGGCAACTGGTTGCGCAGCCAGGTATATTGCCGCTTGGCATATTGCCGCGTGGCCAGTTGTCCCGCTTCGACTGCTTCCGCGCGCGTCCATTCGCCGCGCAGGATCGCGGCGACCTGCGGCACGCCGATGGCGCGCATGACGGGCAAGGTGTCAGGAAGGCAGCGCGCCAGCAGTGCCTCGACTTCTTCCACCGCGCCATTGTCCATCATCTGCGCGAAGCGTTTGTCGCAGCGGGCATTGAGCCAGTCGCGGTCCGGCAGGATCACCAGCGGGGCGAGGGTGATGCTGTCCGCGATTCCGCCTTCCTTGTGCTGCTGCCAGTCCCCGAGCGTGCGCCCTGTCGAACGGATCACCTCCAGCGCGCGGGCGATCCGCTGGCTGTCTGCTGGCTTGAGCATGGCGGCGCGCACCGGGTCTTCGGCCTGCAGGGCGGCATAGGCTTGCTCGACCGGCATGGCGCGCACCGCTTCGCGGACCTCGGCGTCGATTTCGGGAACCGGGGCAATGCCTTCCAGCAGGGTGCGGATATAGAGGCCGGTCCCGCCCACGAGGATGGGTACCTGTCCCGCGGCATGCGCCTCGGCAATCTCGTGTTTGGCGGCAGCGGCCCAGTCGACTGCCGAGCAGGCTTCTGCGCCGTCCCATGTCCCGAACAGGCGGTGCCGTATGCCGCCCATCTCCTCTTCGCTCGGGCGGGCGCTGAGCACCTGCAGGTCGGCATAGACCTGCGCGCTGTCGGCATTGATCACCACGCTTTCGCGGCCAGCTTCTCGCAGCGCCAAAGCGAGCCGCACCGCGAGATCGCTCTTGCCGCTGGCGGTCGGCCCTGCAATGAGCGCCACCGGTTTCAGAACAGGAGTTGCAGACTTGCTCATCGTCCGGCTGATAGCAGACCCGGCCTCGCTGGAAAGGCGGGTGGAGGCATTGATGGCCGCGCTGGCGGACAGCGCCACGCCCATTGCCCATGCGGCCATGCTCGACTTCTGCGGCGACGTTCTGCAGCTGGAAAGCCCGGGCGACGATCTCGCTGGCTTGCAGGCAGCAATCCGCCGGCACTTCGATGACTGCGACGCGATCATCGCGCGCAATGTGATCACCTTGCCGCAGCTGTTCGTCTCCGACATGGATTCGACCATGATCGGCCAGGAATGCATCGACGAACTGGCTGACTTCGCGGGCCTGAAGGAAAAGGTCGCTGCCATCACCGAGCGCGCCATGCAGGGCGAACTCGACTTCGAGTCTGCACTGCGCGAGCGCGTCGGGCTGCTCGAAGGTCTGGACGAAGACGCAATCTACCGCTGCCTCGACGAACGCATCCGCCCGACCGAGGGCGCGAAGGTGCTGGTCGAGACGCTGCGCGCCAGGGGTTGCCGCTCTGTGCTGGTAACCGGCGGCTTCCATCACTTCGCTGACGTTGTCGCCACCATGCTGGGTTTCGACCGCGTGGTGGGCAACCGGCTGGAAGTGGTCGGCGGCAAGCTCACCGGCGGACTCGACGGCCCGATCGCCGACAGCTCCACCAAGCTCGCCGTATTGCGCGAGGAAATGGCCAAGCTGGGTGAGGAAGCCGTGAGCATGGGCGCTGGCGACGGTGCCAATGACATCCCCATGCTGGAGGCTGCCAACTACGGGATCGCCTACCGCGCGAAGCCCAAGGCGCGCGAAGCGGCCAATGGCTGGGTCGAACGCGGTGACCTGACGGCGCTGCTCAAGCTGCTCGAAATTCCCGAAACGGAGTGGGTGGGGGCCTAGGACAGCCGGCCCCTGCGACGCTTGGCGCGCCGCCAGGCGGCCAGCTTTGACAGCGCAGCCGCGATGCCGACGACGAAATAGGGATCGGTGAGCGGGCTTTGCGCCGGCCATTCGCCATGGATCACGGCGAGGTAGTCGCTGATCACGAAGACCACCCAGAATCCCCACATGCCGGTCCGATGGAGCACCTTCCACCAGCGGCCCATGCGTTTGCGGGCAGTATCGGTCGAGGTCAGCACCATCGCCAGCAGCAGCAGGTAGAGGTAGAATCCCGGATCGCCCGGTCCGGTCGGCGGGAAATTGTCGCGCAGCCACTGGTTCACCAGCAGGCAGGCGAGGTGCATGCCGAAGGCGGCAGCGAATCCAAGTCCCCACCACCGGCGGTTGCGCATGAGCGCCCTGGTCCAGCCAGTGGGATAGAGTCGAACCAGCGCCGAGGCGATGAAGGGGATCAGGAACAGCGGGAACGAGGCGCGCGCCGTCCACCGAGCAGCCAGTTGCCATTGCTCAAGCGTGTCGGTGCCTGTGAGCAGGCCCGCGACCATCGCTGCCACGCTCGTCAGTAGTCCGAGCACAATAGGCCAAGTCTTGTTCATGGAATGCCCCTTTCCCCGGGGCATGCCTAGAGCCAGCTGGAAATCTGCTCCAGCGGTTTCTTCTTGAGCGCGTGCTCGGGCACTGTCGCATCAGCGGCAGGGTGGCCCACAACCACGATCATCAGCGGCTTTTCGTTGCTGGGCCTGCCGCACAGGTCGCGCAGGAAGCCCATGGGGCTCGGCGTGTGTGTAAGTGTGGCGAGACCCGCCTCGTGGAGCGTCGAAATCAGCATGCCGCAGGCGATGCCGACGCTTTCGTTGACGTAATAGTTCTGCGTCTGCCCGTCTTCCTCGATCCCGCCCGTGCGCTGGGCGAAGCAGGCGATCAGCCACGGGGCCGTTTCGAGGAAGGGCTTGGAGGCATCGGTGCCGATAGGGGCCAGGGCACCCAGCCATTCCTCGCTCGCCTTGGGCTTGTCGCCATCTTCGCCGTAAAAGCGGCGTTCTTCGGCCTCGGCGGCCTCGCGGATGGCGCGTTTCTTGTCTGCCGAACCGATGACGGCGAAGTGCCATGGCTGGTGGTTGGCACCGTTCGGAGCCGAACCGGCAGCGCGGATGGCATATTCGATCACCTCGCGCGGGACGGGCGCATCGGAGAAGGCGCGGCACGAATGGCGGGTGTGCAGGCGCTCGAAAGCGGCGCGGGCGCGCTCCACACGTTCCTTGTCGGTGTAGTGGGGCAGTGGCGGGAAGGCCTGGTGCGCCTCGCTCATCGCAGATCCTTGCGGATCACGAGCTTGAGGCCGGACCAGGTGTCATCCACCGAGCATACCTTGG
Source organism: Aurantiacibacter gilvus (assembly GCF_038289935.1). Taxonomy (NCBI): domain Bacteria; kingdom Pseudomonadati; phylum Pseudomonadota; class Alphaproteobacteria; order Sphingomonadales; family Erythrobacteraceae; genus Aurantiacibacter; species Aurantiacibacter gilvus. The sequence goes on along the minus strand of NZ_JBBYHV010000001.1, from coordinate 1,394,405 downwards.
TGTCGACCAGCCCCAGGGGCAGGCAGACTTCGCGGATGGCATCTTCGGTAATGTCGGTTTCGACCTTGGCGGCCATCTTGGGCCAGCTGACCCAGACCTGGCCATCGGGTGCAATCGTTTCGCGCAACATCGCCAGCAAGTTCGCCAGCCGCGCGCGTTCGGTTACAAATATGTGCGCCCCGTCCATCCCCGGCTCGGGCGCGCCGAGCAGGGTAATGTCGAGTGCATATTCGGCGATCTCCTCGAACACGCCTTCCGGCATCTGGCTGAACCAGACGCGCTGCCCGTCGCGCAGGTTGAGCTTCTTGGCGAGCGGGGTGCCGGAATATGCGCCGGAGGGCATCAGCCCTCCATCCAGTCCTTGAAGAAGCTCTCGTGAGCCTTGCGCAGGTCCGTGATCGACACGCCCAGCAGGCTGTCGCCGCCGGTGGTGCCTAGGCGGCGGAAGCCGACGCGGGCGGTGTCTTCGTCGCGGGTGCCTTCGGCCAGCTGGCGGTTGAAGGCTTCCACGTCCGGCACGGAGATCAGGTAGCGGCCCTGGTCTTCGCCGAACCACCATGCGGCGGCCGTGTACTGCGGATTTGCCTCGACCTCGGCACCGATGCCGCTGGCCATGGCCATTTCCGCGAGTGCCACGGCGATACCGCCGTCCGACACGTCGTGCACCGCGCTGACGAGGCCCGCCGCGATCAGTTCACGCACGGTTTCACCCGCGTACTTCTCCAGCGTCAGGTCGACGGGCGGGGCGCGGCCTTCGTCGCGCCCATGCACGACGTCGAGCCACAGCGACTTGCCGAGGTGCGAGCGTTCCGGATCGGGCGTGGCCCAGGCTTCGGCACCGACCAGGTAGATCGTCTCGCCAGCCGCCTTGAACGGCATTGTCATCATCGTGTCATAGTCGTCAATGATACCGACACCACCGATGGCGGGTGTTGGAAGGATCGCAGACCCGCCACCGGTAGCCTTGCTTTCGTTGTAGAGCGACACGTTGCCCGACACGATCGGGAAGTCGAGCACGCGGCAGGCCGTGCCCATGCCGTCCAGCGCGTGGACTAACTGCGCCATGATTTCGGGCCGCTGCGGATTTGCGAAGTTGAGGCAGTTGGTCACCGCCAGCGGCCGGGCGCCCACGGCGCAAAGATTGCGGTAGGCCTCGGCAATCGCCTGCTTGCCGCCCTCGTAGGGGTCGGCATAGACGTAGCGCGGCGTGCAGTCGGTGCTGATCGCCAACGCCTTCTTGGTGCCGTGCACGCGCACCACACCGGCATCGCCTCCGATCTGCAGCGTATCGGCTCCCACTTGGCTGTCGTACTGCTGCGCGATCCAGCTCTTGCTGGCGAGGTTGGGGCTGGCCAGCAGCTTCAGCAGGTCGCCGCCGACATCGTCGGTATCCGGTCGGTTCTGCATCGGCGTGATGCCGGCCCACTTGGTGTATTCCTCGCGCGACAGGTGCGGACGATCGTAGAGCGGAGCGTCAGCCGCGAGCGGGCCGAGCGGAATGTCGCAAACCACCTCGCCGCCGAATTCCAGCACCATGTGGCGCGTATCGGTGACTTCGCCGATAACCGCGAAGTCCAACTCCCACTTCTCGAAGATGGCCGCTGCCATCTCTTCCTTGCCGGGTTTGAGCACCATGAGCATGCGCTCCTGGCTCTCGCTCAGCATCATTTCGTACGGTGTCATGCCCTCTTCGCGGCAAGGCACCTTGTCCATGTCGAGACGGATGCCGGCCTTGCCATTGGTGGCCATTTCCACGCTGGACGAGGTCAGGCCCGCTGCGCCCATGTCCTGGATGGCGACGATGGCGTCGGTGGCCATCAGTTCGAGGCAGGCCTCGATCAGCAGTTTTTCGGTGAAGGGGTCGCCCACCTGCACCGTGGGGCGCTTGGCTTCGGCATCTTCGGCGAAATCGGCGCTGGCCATGGTCGCGCCGTGGATGCCGTCGCGGCCGGTCTTGGAGCCGACATAGACGATCGGGTTACCCACGCCGGTGGCGGCCGAGTAGAAGATCTTGTCAGCATCGGCGACGCCCACGGTCATGGCGTTGACCAGGATGTTGCCGTCGTAGGCCGCGTTGAAGTTGGTCTCGCCCGCCACGGTCGGCACGCCGACGCAGTTGCCGTAGCCGCCGATGCCCGCGACCACGCCTTGCACCAGGTGCTTCATCTTCGGGTGGTCCGGACGGCCGAAGCGCAGTGCGTTCGCGTTCGCCACCGGGCGCGCGCCCATGGTGAAGACGTCGCGCAGGATACCGCCGACGCCGGTCGCCGCGCCCTGGTAGGGCTCGATATACGACGGGTGGTTGTGGCTCTCCATCTTGAAAATGGCGGCCTGGCCGTCGCCAATGTCGATTACGCCCGCGTTCTCGCCCGGTCCGCAAATTACCCACGGGGCTTCGGTCGGCAGCTTCTTCAGGTGCAGCCGGCTCGACTTGTAAGAGCAGTGCTCCGACCACATGACCGAGAAGATGCCCAGTTCCACCAGGTTGGGCTCGCGACCCAGCGCGTGGAGGACGCGTTCGTATTCCTCGGTGCTCAGGCCGTGTTGTTCGACAATTTCAGGGGTGATTTCGCTCATGGCGAGCGCCTTAGCGAGGAGGGCGTTTCCCCGCTAGTCCTGACCGCGTCAATTTCCCCTTATGCGGTGAGTTTCAGCGTCACCCATGTGGAAACCCCTGCGGCAACCGCCGTGGCGAACATGCCCCAGGCGATGTCGGCAATGCTGATATGAGTTGCCCAGACCTTCATCACCGCCTGGCTGGTGAGGTCGAAGGTGGCGTAGCACAGCCCGCCCAGCAGCGCGCCGTTGAGCAGGGCGGTGGACACGCTGCCCGAGGTCACGCCCGGCTTCACTGCGAACCACACCATCCCGGCGATGTAGATGACATAGAAGGCCGCCGCTGCGCCCATCCGGAATTCTTCCGCCATGATGCTGCCGATGACGGGGCGATAGAGGTTGTCTGCTGCCCAGCGCAGCCACACGGCATCCAGCGCGCCGAAGGCGACGGCCGCAGCAATATAGGCGATAATCCACTTCATAGGGCCTCTCCCGGCTATAGCGCAGCTTGACCCTGCGCCCTGCCACCGTCAATGGTCCCGCCCATGGCAGACAACGGCCCCGATATTTCCGCAATGAGCTTTGAAGAGGCGCTCAGGAGCCTCGAAGACGTGGTGCGCAGGCTGGAAGGTGGCGACGTGCCGCTGGACGAGAGCATCGCGCTTTACGAACGCGGCGAGGCACTGCGGCGTCATTGCCAGGCACGGCTCGACGCCGCGCAGGAGCGGATCGAGAAGATCGTCGCCGGTCCTGACGGCAAACCACAGGGCACTGCGCCCTTCGACGCAGGGTAGGTCGCGATGGGCCTCGTCCTGGCAGACGACCTCCTTGGCACCGGCCTCCTGCGCGTCCAGCGCGAGATCGACGCCGCCTTTGACGCCTTGCTTCCCATCCCGGACGACGCCCGCGCGCCGCTGGTCGAAGCCATGCGCTACGCCACCATCGACGGCGGCAAGCGCGTGCGGCCCATGCTGCTGGTCACTGTGGCGGAAATGTATGGCGCCAGCCGCGACGCCGCCGTGCGCGCCGGTTCCGCGATCGAGGCGATCCACGTCTATTCGCTGATCCATGACGACCTGCCGTGCATGGACGATGACGACATGCGCCACGGTAAGCCCACCCTGCACAAGAAGTTCGACGAAGCGACCGCCGTGCTGGCGGGCGATTCGCTCCATGCGCTGGCGTTCGAGGTGCTGGGTGGAACCCATGTCAGCAACGATCCCTTCATCCGCGCCGAACTGGTCCACGCGCTCGCCACGGCCAGCGGCCATAACGGCATGGCGGGCGGACAGGTGATGGACATGGCTGCCGACAAGGAGGAGTTCGACCTCCACGGCGTAACCCGCCTGCAGCAGCTGAAGACCGGGGCCCTGCTGGGCGCGGCGGTGGAAATGGGCGCCATCCTGGGCAAGGTTCCGGCCGACGGCAGGGCGCACCTGCGCAACTATGCCCGCGACATCGGCCTGGCTTTCCAGATCGCCGATGACCTGCTCGATGAAGAGGGCGACGAGGCCAAGGCCGGCAAGGCGCTGCGCAAGGATGCAGAGCAGGGCAAGGCCACCTTCGTTTCACTGATGGGCGTCGATGCCGCGCGGGCACAGGCGCATGCGCTGTCGGAACAGGCAATCGGCCACCTGTCGAACCACGGTGCAGAGGCTGACCTGCTGCGCGCACTGGCGCGCTTCATCGTGGAGCGGGATCGCTAATGACTGAACGCATCGGCCTTTACCCCGGCACTTTCGACCCCTGCACGCTCGGCCATGCCGATATCCTGCGGCGCGGGGCCAAGCTGGTCGACCGGCTGGTGATCGGCGTCACCACCAATCCCAGCAAGAACCCTATGTTCACGCCCGAAGAGCGGATGGACATGATGCATGGCGAAATCGCGCGGCTCGGCCTGGACAATGTCGAGATTCGCGGGTTCGATGCCCTGCTGATGAAATTCGCGCGTCATGTCGGTGCCGGCGTCATCATTCGCGGACTGCGGGCCGTCGCCGACTTCGAATACGAATACCAGATGGCGGGCATGAACCAGCAGATCGATGCATCGATCGAGACGGTGTTCCTGATGGCCGACATCTCTTTGCAGCCGATCGCCAGCAAGCTGGTGAAGGAAATCGCCCTCTACGGCGGGGACATCGCGCCCTTCGTCAGCCCCGCGGTGAAAGAGCAGGTCGTCGCCCGCGTCGCTGAACTCGGCCAGCGCGGCGACTTGTGACAGCTGTGCATATGTTCATTGAACTGTCATGCCGCACCCGATAGAGCCGCAACCGATATTTACCAATCAGTCTTGGACAGGATTATGATCCGCCACATCGCGTTGTCGGCCGCTGCCGCTCTCACCCTCATCTCCGCACCTGCCATGGCACAGGACGTTGACCTGTCGCCTGCGGTCGAAAGCACCGATGCCACCAATGCCGAAGCCCGCGTGCTGCCACTGCGGGTGAACTTCGACATGCAGGAAGACCGCGAGAACATCCTGCTGCTCGACCTGTCGACGGGTGAGCGCGTGGCTATCCGCCTCGTGCCCGAATGGGCGCCCAACCATGTCGAGCGGATCAAGACGCTGGCGCGCAATGGCTTCTACAACGGCGTGCCGTTCCACCGCGTGATCGACGGCTTCATGGCGCAGACGGGTGATCCGACCGGGACCGGCCAGGGCGGCTCGACGCTGCCTGACCTCGAAGAGGAGTTCAACTTCCTCCCCCACGTGCGCGGCACCGTTTCCATGGCCCGCGCCGATTCCGAGGACAGCGCCAACAGCCAGTTCTTCATCGTCTTCTACCCGCGTTTCGCGCTGGATCGCCGCTACACCAACTTCGGCCGCGTCATCCAGAACATGGCTGCTGTCGACGCCATCCAGCGCGGCGAGCCGCCCAGCAACCCGACGCGCATCCTGCAGGCCAGCATCGCTGCCGACGACGTTCCTCAGATGATGCCCGCCGATGTCGCCCCGGCCCAGCCCGAGCGGATCACGCTCGACATGCTGAACGCGCCCGAGGGCGAATGATGCCGGAATAGCGTCACGCCATGCGCGTTGACCTGTTCGATTTCGACCTGCCGCAAGAGCTGATCGCGCTGCGCCCTGCGCGGCCGCGCGATGCTGCGCGCATGCTGGTGGTGGAAGGGGACAAACCCTTTGCCGACCGCGGCGTGCTCGACCTGCCGCAATACCTGCGGGCTGGTGACGTGCTGGTGTTCAACGACACCCGCGTGATCCCGGCCCAGCTCGAAGGCCACCGTGGGGAAGCCAGGATCGGCGCGACCTTGCACAAGCGCGTGGACCTGCGCCGCTGGCAGGCCTTCATCCGCAACGCCAAGCGGCTGCGCGAAGGCGACACGGTGGAATTCGGCGCGAACGTAACCGCCGTGGCCGAGCAACGCCACGCCGACGGCAGCTTCACGCTCGCTTTCGCGGGCGACGAGCCGGTCGAGGTGCTGCTGGAACGGGCAGGGCGCATGCCGCTGCCGCCCTATATCGCCGGCAAGCGCGAAACCGACGCACAGGACCGCGAAGACTACCAGACCATGTTCGCGCAGAGGGACGGGGCCGTGGCCGCGCCGACCGCCGCGCTGCACTTCACCGATCGCCTGATCGCCGCGCTCGACGCGGCGGGCGTACAGCGCGAGACGCTCACCCTGCACGTGGGGGCGGGCACCTTCCTGCCGGTGAAGGCGGATGACACCGACGACCACCGGATGCATGCCGAATGGGGCACCATTGACGCCGACACTGCGGACCGCCTCAACGCGGCGCGCGAAGCGGGCGGGCGGCTTATTGCGGTCGGTACCACCAGCCTGCGCCTGCTCGAAAGTGCGGCAGGCGATGATGGCAAGATCCGTGCCTTTTCGGACGACACGTCGATCTTCATCACCCCCGGCTACCGTTTCAAGGCGGTGAACGGCCTGATGACCAATTTCCACCTGCCCAAGTCGACGCTGATGATGCTGGTCTCTGCCTTGATGGGGCGCGAACGCATGCAGGCGGTATACGCCCACGCCATCGCGCAGGGGTACCGCTTCTATTCCTACGGCGATTCAAGCCTGCTTCTGCCCGAAGGCTGAGCGCTACTCCGTCGTCTTGCCGTCGAAGTGTTCGTGCGCGGCTTCGGCGTCGGCGCATGTTGCGTGCACGGTGCCGTCGATGTGCTCGGGCGGTCCGTAGATGGTGTAGAGCCTGAGCGGCTCGTCACCCGTGCAGCGGACATTGTGCCGCGCTCCCTGTGGCACGATCACGGCGTCATCGGCTTTCACCGCATAGACATTGTCGTCGACCGTCACTTCGCCTTCGCCCGCTTCGAAGCGGAAGAACTGGTCGCGGTCGTCGTGGACTTCGGCCCCGATTTCCTCGCCCGGCTGGATCGTCATCAGCACCAGTTGCAGGTTGTGGCCGGTGTAGAGCACCTTGCGGAACAGCTCGTTGTTCTCGGTCGCGGATTCGATGTTATCGAAATAGCCCTTCATGGTGCAGCTCCTTCTCAGACGTCGATGGATTGGTCCAGGCCGTTATGCGGGCAGTCCGCACCACGGCACAAGCGCCGTTCTGGCAGCGCCAGCCAACGAATGCCTTGAGCCGCATCAAGAAAAGGTCCTCTTGTAAAACCCACCTCTGCGTCCGAATTATGCGTGATGCCTGATCCGATTCTCGACATTCGCGGCCTTGAAAAAACCTACAAGGGCGGCGTCCAGGCGCTGAAAGGCGTCGACCTGACCATCAGGCGCGGAGAGATCTTCGCGTTGCTGGGTCCCAATGGCGCAGGCAAGACCACGCTGATCGGCGCGACGTGCGGCCTGGTGAACGCCACCGGCGGGACGATCGAGGCCTTCGGGCTCGACACCCGCAAGCACTGGCGTGAGGTGCGCAGCCGGATCGGCCTGGTGCCGCAGGAACTGGCCACGGACATGTTCGACAAGGTGATCCGCCAGATCCGCTATTCGCGCGGCATGTTCGGCCTCGCGCCCGACGAAGCGCGGATCGAGGAAGTGCTGAGGAGCCTCAGCCTGTGGGACAAGCGCGATGCGGCTATCCGCGAACTGTCGGGCGGCATGAAGCGCCGCGTGATGATTGCCAAGGCGCTGGCCCACGATCCGGAGCTGCTCTTCCTCGATGAACCCACTGCCGGCGTCGACGTCGAACTGCGGCGCGACATGTGGCGGCAGATCGACGCCCTGCGCGCGCGCGGCACGACGATCATCCTCACCACCCATTATATCGAGGAAGCGCAGGAAATGGCCGACCGGGTGGGCGTGATCAACAAGGGCGAGATACTGCTGGTCGACGACAAGGATGCCATCATGGCGAAGCTGGGCAGCACCGAGGCGCACTTCACGCTGGATAGCGCGCTTGCCGAGGTGCCTGCACCCTTGTCCGGTTATGCCGTCCACCTTGAGGACGAAGGCAAGCGCCTCGTCTATCGCGGCGGTGACGGCACAGGCGCGGGCAAGCGCGAGGTGGCCGAACTGGCCTGCCTGCTGGTGCAGCAGCAGATCGCCTTCAACGGCATCGAGACTCGCGAGAGCACGCTGGAGGATATCTTTGTCGGCCTGCTGGAAGACCGGCAGGAGGTGGCGGCATGAGCAGCTACATGAACTGGCGCGGTGCCTATGCCATCCTGCGCAACGAACTGCTGCGCTTTTTCCGCACGGCCTTCGGCTCGATCGTCTCGCCGGTACTGACCACCAGCCTCTATTTCATCGTTTTCGGCTCCGCCATAGGCAGCCGCATGGCCGAGGTGAACGGCGTGCCCTACGGTGCCTTCATCGTTCCCGGCCTGCTGATGCTGACCCTGCTGGCAGAAAGCACCAGCAATGCCAGCTTCGGCATCTACATGCCCAAGTTCACCGGAGCGATCTACGAGCTGCTGTCGGCCCCGGTAGGCGTCGCCGAGACCGTGATCGGCTTCATCGGGGCGGCGGCACTCAAGTCGCTGATCATCTCGGCGATCATCCTCGTCACCGCCACGCTGTTCGTCGACTATTCGATTGCCCATCCGCTGCTGGCGCTGGGCTATATCGTGCTGGTGGCGGCGGCCTTCTCGCTTTTCGGTTTCCTGCTCGGCCTGTGGGCTGACGGGTTCGAAAAGCTCTCCATCATCCCCATGCTGGTGTTGACCCCGCTGACATTCCTGGGCGGCACTTTCTACTCGGTCGACATGCTGGGCGAGCCCTGGGGCACGCTGGTGCAGGTGAATCCGGTGTTCTACCTCGTCAACGGCCTGCGCTGGACCTTTACCGGCCAGTCCGACGTGCCCATCGCCGTGGCTTTCGGCATGACGCTGGCCTTCGTCGCGCTTTGCGTGGCTGCAATCGCATGGATCTTTAGGACAGGGTGGCGGTTGCGCGAATGATTGGCTAGCGGGGCGCGCATGAAGAAACTTGCCTTGCTTGCCATCCCTTTCGCCCTGACTGCCAGCCCGGCCGCCGCGCAGCTGCCCGAAGCCGCGCGCGCCATGATCGATGCCGCCATTGCCAATGGCGATGCCGACGATGTCGAGGCCGTGGTCAATTCCGCGCGCACCGCCTTCCCCGAAGATGTCGCTGAAATCGACGCGATCTTTGCGGCCTACACGGCGGAGCAGGCCGAACTTGCCGCAGCAGAGGCTGCAGCCGAGCAAGAAGCGATCCGCCAGGCAGGCCTGTTCGACAACTGGAGCGGGGAAGGGCAGATCGGCGGCTTCCAGTCCTCCGGCAATACCGACGAGATCGGCCTGAGCGCCGCTCTCTCCCTGCAACGCCAAGGCATCGACTGGGAGCACCGCTTGCGCTTGTCCGCCGACTACCGGCGACAGGACGGTGCCACGTCGCGCGAGCAGTTCCTCGCCAGTTACGAGCCGCGTTACCAGATCAACGAACGGCTGTTCGCCTTCGGCCTTGCCCAGTTCGAACGCGACAGTCGCCAGGGCTATTCGGCGCGCTATTCGGTTTCGAGCGGCCTCGGCTACCGCGTGATCGACACCGACACGATGGAGCTGTCGGTGAAGGCCGGCCCCGCCTACCGCGTCACCGAATTCAACGACGGCACCAGCACCAGCCGCCTTGCCGCACTGGCCGGCCTCGATTTCGACTGGGATATCACCGACACGATCAAGCTGACGCAGGACGCCAACTCCACCGTCGAGACGGGCGGGGAGGCACTGGTGATCATCGACAGCTCGAACACCAGCCTTACGGCCACGACCGGGTTGGAAGCCAGCATCACCGATGCCTTGCGTGCCCGTCTGGCGTGGTCCATCGAGTATGACAGCAATCCCGCTGCAGGTGCTGTCAGCACCGATACGCTCACCCGGTTCACGCTGATCTATGGCTTCTGATCGTCCCCGCTTCCGATTTTCGGTCAGTGCGACTGACGGGAAGGCGCGCACCGGCCAGATCGAGATGCGGCGCGGAACGATCCGCACGCCTGCCTTCATGCCGGTGGGGACGGCGGCCACGGTGAAGGCGATGAAGCCCGAGACCGTGCGTGCCACGGGGGCGGATATCATCCTCGGCAATACCTACCACCTGATGCTGCGCCCCGGCGCTGAACGCGTCGCGCGGCTCGGCGGCCTGCACCAGTTCATGCAGTGGGACCGGCCGATCCTGACCGACAGCGGCGGCTACCAGGTGATGAGCCTCGCCGAATTGCGCAAGCTGACCGAGGAAGGCGTGACCTTCCGCAGCCACATCGACGGCTCGAAGCACATGCTGACGCCCGAGCGCTCGATGGAAATCCAGCGCCTGCTCGGTTCTGATATCGTGATGGCCTTCGATGAATGTCCGCGCGCGGACCGTCCGATCGGGGAAATCGAGGCCAGCATGGAGCTGTCGATGCGCTGGGCCAAGCGCAGCCGCGATGCCTTCGATGCAGGCGGCGAGCATGCGGCGCAAAGCGCACTGTTCGGTATCCAGCAGGGGGCCCTCGACCAAGGACTGCGGGCCCGTTCTGCCGAGGCCCTGCGCGCCATCGGCTTCGACGGCTATGCCATCGGCGGCCTCGCCGTGGGCGAGGGGCAGGAAGCCATGTTCGCCACGCTCGACTTTGCGCCTGGCATGCTGCCCGAGGACGCGCCGCGCTACCTGATGGGTGTGGGCAAGCCCGACGACCTCGTCGGCGCGGTAGAGCGCGGGGTGGACATGTTCGACTGCGTGCTGCCGACCCGCTCGGGCCGCAACGGGCAGGCCTTCACCTGGACCGGCCCGGTGAACCTGCGCAATGCCCGCCATGCGGAGGACACGGCACCGCTCGACGAGCGCTGCACCTGTCCGACCTGCGGCAAGTATAGCCGCGCCTACCTGCACCACCTCACCAAGTCGGGCGAGATGCTGGGTGCCATGCTGCTGACCGAGCACAACCTGTCGTTCTACCAGCAGCTGATGCAGGCCATGCGCGACGCGATTGCGGCAGGCAAGTTCGCGAATTTTGCGGATAGTTTCCGGAACGACTATCTTTCGCGGAAGTGATGTGTTGATTTGCCCTCAAACGGAGGGACCATGAAATACAACACCTTGTCACTTGGATTTGCCACTCTCGCCATTGCTGTGGCCAGTCCGGTCCAGGCTCAGGTCGGCAGCCCTGAAGACCTTGCCGGCCGCTTCGGGGCAAGGCCCACGGTGCTGGACATCAGCCTGTCGCCTTCGGGTACGCAGATTGCCTATATCACCTCGGACAATGCCACGACCGAGATCCTCTACGTAGTCGATCTGAATGGCGAGGGGGAACCGCGCGCCCTTACCAGCCTGAGCGAAGACAATGCCGAGATGACCCAGTGCGACTGGGCGAACGAGGTGTGGCTGGTCTGCGAACTGGTGGCCTATGCTCGCGTCGACGGAAGGGTGCCTATCAACTACACCCGGATGTTGTCGGTGGCGACTGACGGGTCTGACCCGAACCTGCTCACCTCGAGCCGCTCGCTGCGGTCGTATGGCGTGATGCAGGATGGGGGTTCGGTTCTTTCGCTCGATATCGAAGGCGAGGAAAACCGTATCCTGATGACCCGCCAGTTTCTTGAAGAATCCAGCCTCGGAACGCGCCTTGCGAACGAGGAGTCGGGCCTGGGCGTCGAGATGGTCGACGTCACTCGCAATCGCCGCCGCACGGTCGAAGACCCTGACGAATATGCAGTTCGCTACGTCGCTGACGAGCACGGCGAGATTCGCGTCAAGGTGCGCCGCCCGCGCGATATCTCCGGTCGGCTGACGGGCGATACCCTGTATTTCTACCGTACTCCGGATTCGAGCCGCTGGAATGCCTTTTCAGGTGACCTGTCCGGCTTCAACCCCGTCGCCGTCAGCGCGGAGGAGAACGTCGCCTATGGCTTCCAGACCCTCGATGGCTACCGCGCGCTGTACCGCGTTACCCTGGACGAGAACGCTGACAGCGAACTGGTGCTGGCCCGCGACGATGTCGACGTGGATGGCTTGATGCGCATCGGTCGCCAGCAGCGCGTCGTGGGCGTCTCCTACGCAACCGAAAAGCGCCAGATTGCCTATCTGGACGAGGACCTCGGCAACCTGGCTGGCCGCTTGCAGGCGGCCCTGCCAGGCAGTCCTCTGATCAGTATTGTCGATGCTTCTTCGGACGAGCAGACGCTGCTGATCTATGCCGGTAGCGACGTCGATCCCGGCATGTACTACCTGCTCGAACGCGCCAACAATGCCCTGTCGCCCTTGCTGCCGACGCGCGATCACCTGGAAGGCATGGAAATGGCCCCGATGACGCCGGTGGAATTCCCGGCGGCGGACGGCACCATGATACCCGGCTACCTCACGCTGCCGCTGAACAGCGAAGGCGCCATGCCCGCCGTGGTCATGCCGCACGGTGGCCCCGGTGCGCGCGATTATTGGGGCTTCGACTGGATGGTGCAGTTCTTCGCTGCCCGCGGTTACGCCGTCCTCCAGCCCAATTTCCGCGGGTCGAGCGGCTATGGCGAGGCTTGGTTCGGTCGCAACGGTTTCCAACAGTGGGAAGTGGCCGTCGGCGATGTGAACGACGCCGGCCGCTGGCTGGTGTCCGAAGGCATTGCCGATCCCGAACGCCTGGGCATCGTCGGCTGGTCCTATGGTGGCTATGCCGCATTGCAGTCGCAAGTGCTCGATCCGCAGCTTTACCAGGCCGTGGTCGCCATCGCCCCCGTCACTGACCTTGAGCAGGTGGTGGAAGAAGCGCGCGATTACACCAATTACCAAGTCGTTCGCCGCTTTGTCGGCGATGGCCCGCACGTGGAGGAAGGCAGCCCGGCCAACCACGCTGACCGATTCGAGGCGCCCGTCCTGCTGTTCCACGGCACGACTGACATGAACGTGGGCAATTTCCAGTCCCGCCGCATGGAAGACCGGCTGGAAGCGGCTGGCCGGACGGTGCAATACGTAGAATACGAAGGCTTTGATCACTACCTCGATCACGGCCAGGTGCGCGGCAACATGCTGTTGGCCATAGACACCTTCCTGACCGAGCATCTTGCCGAATAAGGCACCAGGGGCCAATCTGCTCGGCGGATGGAGTCGTAGCCGATGGCAGAACGGAAGCCCCACGAGACAGGCATGAACAGCGGCGGGCACACGCGCCTGCTGCTGGTGCTGGTGGTGTTCTTCGCGGCCCTTTCGGCCGTCTGGGGGGTACTGTTCCTGTTCGGCTCTCCGGCGACTGCGCCGACGGGCGAGGCGGCCGGTGAGGCCGCGGCACCTGCCGTTACCACGGCGAGTTTCACGCCGCCGCCCATGTCCAGCATTCCTGATGGCCCGCTAGGCGATTCAATCCGCCGCGGAGAGGCATTGTTTCGAGAAACGGGCATTCACGCCAGTAACTATGTCGGCAGCGGGCTGACGTGCAGCAATTGCCACCTCGATGGCGGCCGCGATCCCAATTCTGCCCCGATGTGGGCGGCCGCCGCCATGTTCCCCGAATATCGGCGCAAGAATGACCGCATCAACACGATGGAAGACCGGATCTTGGGGTGCTTCATCTACTCGATGAACGCGTCAGCCTCGCCCGCCGGTGTGCCGCCGCCCGCCGGACACGACATTTACCGCGACCTGATGTCCTATTTTTCCTTCCTGGCGACCGGCGCGCCGACCGGTGTCGAGATGCCAGAGCGGGGCTTTCTCGATGTTGCCGACCCCGCGCAGGAGCCCGATCTGTTGCGCGGCGCGCAGGTCTATACCGAGCAGTGCAGCCTTTGCCATGGCGAGAACGGGGCAGGGGTAGCCAACCCCGACGGCACCTATGCCTACCCGCCGCTGTGGGGCGATCATTCGTACAATTGGGGGGCAGGCATGGCGCGGCTGTCCAATGCGGCAGGCTTCGTCAAGGCCAACATGCCCTTCGGCAACGGCATGAGCCTGACCGACCAGCAGGCCTGGGATGTCGCCGCCTATATCGACAGCCAGGAACGTCCGCCCGATCCGCGCCAGCAAGGCACCAGCATCGAGGCCACGCGCGCGGCGCACCATGCCTCGGGCGACTATTACGGGCAGGTGATCAACGGAGACCTGCTCGGCGACGGCCTGCGCTAGGCGCCAACGAAAAAGGGCGGCCCGCGAGGACCGCCCCTTTTTTATTTCGTCGTCCGTTGCCGGATCAGCGCGAGTAGAACTCGACCACCAGGTTCGGTTCCATCTGCACCGGGTAGGGCACTTCGTCGAGCGAGGGAACGCGCGAGAAGGTGACCTTGTCGTTGCCGTCGACAACCACGTACTCGGGGATGTCCCGTTCCGGCAGGCTCTGGGCTTCGATGACCAGGGCCATTTCCTTGGCCTTGTCGCCCAGCGAGATCACGTCGCCAACATCGCAACGACGCGAGGCGATGTTGCACTTCACGCCGTTGACCTTGATGTGGCCGTGCGAAACGATCTGGCGCGCAGCGAAGATCGTCGGAGCGAACTTGGCGCGGTAGACGATCATGTCGAGACGACGCTCGAGCAGGCCGATCAGGTTCTGGCCGGTGTCACCCTTCATGCGGGTGGCGTCCTTGTAGGTGGCGCGGAACTGCTTTTCGGTCACGTCGCCGTAGTAGCCCTTGAGCTTCTGCTTCGCGCGCAGCTGCAGGCCGAAGTCGGACATCTTGCCCTTGCGGCGTTGGCCGTGCTGGCCGGGGCCATACGAACGCTTGTTGACCGGGGAATTCGGACGACCCCAGATGTTTTCGCCCATCCGGCGGTCGAGTTTGTGCTTGGCGCGAGTGCGCTTCGACATAAGTCACTTCCTTCAATTCGCGGACCATCCCAGCGATGGCCATTCAACCCGGCATCGCACCGCCTGACCGGCCCCTTGCGGGAATGTCAGGCGCGGCTACCGCTTCACCGGGGTGCGGAGCCAATTTCAGCGAAGGCGCGCAAATAGCGTTGCACGCGGTTAAGTCAAGTGTTCAGCAGCCGCCAAACTGGTCTTGGACGCATTCCGCGCCGCCCGAGGCGTTCCGGCCCATCTCGCGGACCCCACCGGCGGTATTGCGTTCGAGGTTGGCCCATTCGTTGCGGGTCATGCAGGTGCGCCGGCGACGGGTGAGAGATCCCGTGATGCGCTCGGTGCGGCAAACGACTTCCTCGCCGAGGTCATCCTCGTCAGGGGCTTCCTCTTCCACCTGGGTAGAGGGAACTGCGGCCGCCTGCTGCTGCTCCTGCTGCTCCGGTTCTGCCTGCTGGGCCAGCGCGACAGAACTGCCAGCAAGCAGTACTGCCGTGGCAAGCACGTGATATCTCATGATCCATTTCTCCCTTTCCGGCGCGAGCCATATCATGGCCGCCACTGATTTTCAGGGATAAATTGTATCAGCCTGTCGTGGAGGCCTTCACGGCAGGTCGTCCCTGTCGGATCGTCCCAGCGACGACAGCACGCCGCGCAGGGTGCGCACCTCCAGGTGGTTCCAGCCCGGTTTGGTCAGCACGCCGCGCAGGGTTCGCCGCGTGGCTGCGGAGCGGCCTTCCGGGAGGAAATAGCCTTTCGGCTCCAGCAGGCTCTCTAGGTGCCCGATCAGTCCGTCGAGTTCGTCCTGCGGTGCGGGAGGAAGCAGTTCTTCCTCGGTTGGCATGACCAGGTCGCGGTGCTTGGACAGCTCGTAGGCGACGAGGATCACGGCCTGGGCAAGGTTGAGCGAGCCGAATTCCGGATTGATCGGCGCGGTGATGATGGTGCGGGCGAGGGCGACGTCCTCGGTTTCCAAGCCGGATCGTTCCGGCCCGAACAGGATCGCGCTGCGACCCGGCTGCCGGGGAATGTCGCGCGCGGCCTCCTCGGGCGTCTGGACCGGCTTGGTGACGCCGCGCTTGCGCACGGTTGTGGCGTAGACGTGGGCGCAGTCGGCCACGGCCTCGGCAGTGGTTGCGAAAACCTGGGCCCTTTCCAACACGACGTCGGCACCTGCGGCGGCCGGACCTGCAGACGGATTGGGCCAGCCGTCGCGCGGGGCGACCATCCGCAGTTCGGTGAGGCCGAAGTTGAGCATGGCCCGCGCCGCCTTGCCGATATTTTCGCCCAGCTGCGGGCGGACAAGGACGATGACCGGGGAAGGCGTGTCAGTCGGCGCCATTGCCACCAGCCTGCTGCACCGTGCTGGCAAATTCCTCGAAATCGCGTGCTTCGGAGAAGTCGCGATAGACGCTGGCGAAACGGATATAGGCGACGCTGTCGAGCTGGCGCAGGCCTTCCATCACCATTTCGCCGATGCGGGAGGAGGGGACTTCGCTTTCGCCTGCCGTTTCCACCTGCCGCTGGATGCCCGATACCAGTTGGTCGATGCGTTCCTGGTCGACGCCGCGCTTGCGGCAGGCGAGCGAGACCGACTGTTCGATCTTGGAGCGGTCGAAGGTTTCGCGCCGGTCGCCCGATTTCAGCACGGCCACTTCGCGCAACTGCACGCGCTCGAAGGTCGTGAACCGCGCGCCGCAGCCTTCGCACTGGCGGCGACGACGGATCGTCGTGTTGTCTTCGGTAGGGCGCGAATCCTTTACCTGGCTGTCATCATGCGCGCAGAACGGGCATCTCATCGGGTGTTACCGGACATGACAGGTCAGGGACGGACCCGCTTGTAGAGCATGTACCCGGCGCCTGCGAGCAGGCCCACCGGCCAGCTGATCACGGGCAGCACGGCACCGGCAACAGCACCGATGGCTGCCCCGGTCAGTACCGGAGCGGTCGAGGGATGCTGCATCCCTTTGCGGCCCATGTCCTTGGCCTCATTCATCGCATCCTTGAGGATGAAGCGATCGATATTGTCATCGTTCCTGCGCGGATCAGTCATGGCTTACCTCCCGGGATAGACAGGGAATGCGGCACACAGTTCGCCAACTTCGCGGCGGACGCGTTCTTCGACCTGTGCATCGCCTTCATCACCGTTGCGGGCCATGCCGTCGACAACTTCCGCCAGCAGGGCGCCGACCTTGCGGAATTCGGCCGGGCCGAAACCGCGTGTGGTTGCCGCCGGAGTGCCGAGACGCACGCCGCTGGTAACAAACGGCGAGCGTGGCTCGAACGGGATGGCGTTCTTGTTGCAGGTGATCAGCGCGCGGTCGAGACCCTTTTCGGCCGCCTTGCCGGTCACGTCCTTGGGTGTGAGGTCGGCCAGCATCAGGTGGTTGTCCGTGCCGCCGGAAACGATGGTGATGCCGGCTTCCTGCAGGCTGGAGGCCAGCGCCTTGGCATTCTCGACGATGGCGGCAGCGTAGGAGCGGAATTCCGGGCGCAGCGCCTCGCCGAAGGCCACGGCCTTGCCGGCGATGGTGTGCATCAGCGGGCCGCCCTGCATGCCGGGGAAAACCGCCATGTTGAGCGGCTTTGACAGTTCCTCGTCGTTCCACAGGATGATGCCCGAACGCGGGCCGCGCAGGCTCTTGTGCGTGGTGGAGGTCACCACGTGGGCATGCGGGAAGGGCGAAGGGTGGGCACCGCCGACCACCAGGCCGGAGAAGTGCGAGATGTCCGCCAGCAGGTAAGCGCCAACTTCGTCGGCGATCTTGCGGAATTCCGCAAAGTCCCAGGTGCGCGGATAGGCCGTGCCGCCGCAGATTATCAGCTTGGGCTTGTTCTCATGGGCAAGGCGGCGAACCTCTTCCATGTCGATGAGGCTGTCGTCGCGGCGTACGCCATAGGGCACGCAGTTGAACCACTTGCCGCTCATGTTGACGGGCGAACCGTGGGTCAGGTGGCCGCCGCTGGCGAGGTCGAGCCCCATGAAGGTGTCGCCCGGATTGAGCAGGGCAAGGAACACCGCCTGGTTCATCTGGCTGCCGGAATTGGGCTGGACGTTGGCGAAATTGCAGCCGAACAGCTGCTTCGCGCGTTCGATGGCGAGCGTTTCCAGCTCGTCCGCGAATTCGCAGCCGCCGTAATAGCGCTTGCCCGGATAGCCCTCGGCATACTTGTTGGTAAAGACGCTGCCCGTGGCTTCAAGCACTGCGGGGCTGGCCACGTTCTCGCTCGCAATCAGCTCGATCCCGTCGCGCTGGCGGCCCAGCTCCTTGCGGATGATGCCATAGACCAGCGAATCGGCCTCCTCGAGGCCCTCGCTCCAGAAGCGGTCAAGCGGGTTGGCGGAACTGGCGGACTGGCTGGCGGACATTACGGGGACTTTCAGGACGGGTTGGACAGCTTGTCGACACGGCGCTGGTGGCGGCCACCGGCGAATTCCGTGTCGAGGAAGGCAGCGAGGCAGGCCTTGGCCATGTCGCTGCCGGTGAGGCGTGCGCCCATGGCGATGATGTTGGCATCATTATGTTCGCGTGCGAGGCTGGCCGATAGAGGTTCGGAAACCAGCGCGCAACGCACTGCGGGGTTGCGGTTGGCGGCCATGGAAATGCCGAGGCCGGAACCACACAGCGCCACGCCGCGATCAACGGTTCCTTCGGCGACAACGCTGGCCAGCAGGTAGCCAAAATCGGGATAGTCGACGCTTTCGGCAGATTCCGGGCCGAGGTCTGCAACCTCATGGCCCTGTTCGATCAGCCACTCGCGCAATTCGGATTTCAGGGCGAGGGCGGCGTGGTCGGAGGCTATGGCGATCTTCATGGCGCCCACATAGGGACGGAGCGGCTGCGATGCCACTGCAAAAGGGCTTTGTCCCCGACTAGGCTGGCTTCATTCCGTCCCGAACACGAGCAGCATGTTTCCGGGCATCTTGCCGAGGAAGGCATAGCCCGAGCTGACGATGAGATTGCCGTCGTAGACGATCGGTGCCGCCCCGCCGCTCATCGAGCCGCCATTGCCGGTCGCGCCGTTGACACTGGTGAACTCGCGCGCGGTGTCGAAATCCCAGAGGACTTCGCCCGTTTCGGCGGAAAGGATGCGCACATGCCCGTCGGCTGCGCCCGCCACGACCATGTCCGGAGTGGCGGTGATCGCGGCGGTGTAGCCGGGTTCGCAGAACATGCGGCCCGCGCAGATATCGGGCGAGGGTGCGGACCAGACCGGCTCACCCGTAGCGACGTCGAGCGCGTAGACGCCGGGGCTGCGGGGATGGTCGGCCTCAGGGTCGGTCGGGCCGTCGTTGATCGGGACATAGAGCCGTCCGCCGGCGGCAGCGATACCGAAGTGCACACCGCCCAGTACACCGCCACGGCCCACGCGTGTCTCCCAAAGCAGTTCGCCGGTGTCCGGATCGAAGGCATAGGCGACGCCCGATTTCTGCCCTGCCAGCAGGTATTCGCGGCCGTCCGCGCCGCGAGCCATCACGGGAGCCGCTCCAAAATCTGCATCGGGTCCGGCATCCTCGGGGCAGTTTTCTCCTACGGTCCCGGCCGGGTTGGGCCAGCAGGCCACGTTCCAGGCGTCACCGGGTGTGACCTGCGTTGCCCAACGGATCGCGCCGGTGGTGATATCCAGCGCCACGATGGCATCGCTCAGGTGCGTGGCGGGCTGGGTGTAGTTGTCCCCGGTGGCGACGTAGACCATTTCCCGCTCCGCATCTACGAGCGGGGCGGACCAGATGGCGACGCCCGAAGGCCCCAGCGTCGGAACGCCAAGTTCGTTTGCCCCGTTTACGTGCGGCTCGCCCACCATGAATGTCTGCCAGCGCGTCTCCCCGGTCATTGCGTCGAGAGCCAGCAGCGAGCCGCGGAAGGTGCAGCATTCGTAGGTCGGGATCGCCGCAGAGCCTTCCTCGCCCGAAGAAACGGGAACGAACAGCGTATCGCCGTGGAGCGCCGGGGTGCCGGTTAGCAGGGCAAAGCCGTGCCCCTCCACGCGCCGCGCCCAGACTTCCGCGCCTGTCACCGCGTCGAGCGCGTAGGCGTAGCCGAGGCTGTCACCGAAAAAGACCAGCGGGCGCGCATCGGTATCCTCCGCGTCCCACGGGCTTACCACCACGCCGCTGCGCACGCTCGAAGCGGCCTGGTAGGTCCAGCGGGTGCAGCCGGTCTCGAGGTCGAGCGCGTATAGCGTGCCGTCGCCGCCGCCGACATAGATGGCACCGCCCGCGATGGTCGGCTGCGAACGGGTTTCGACCGTCTCGGGAAAAGCGAAGGCCCAGCGCAGCGTTAGGCGTTCGGCATCGGCAGCGGTCATACCCGCCACTTCGCTCGGGATCGCGTGGGCATTGCCGGCGTCGAGGCCCCAGCCCGCAAAGGGCGGCGGACTGCCACGGTCGAACTGCGCGGCTTCACCCTCGCAGCGGAACAACGGAGGGGTTTGCGCCGCCAGACCAAGCGGACGGTTGGCGATAACTTGCGCCACCGCGGCGCGTTCCTCGTCGGACAGTGCAGCCGCTTGCGCCTGCATCCGTCCGCTTTCGAGCACGCGCAGCACGCGTTCAGGCGAGAGTCCACCGAGCGCCATCGCCGAGGGGGCATGGGTGCCAGGGTTATCGTGGCAGGCAGCACAGCTGCTGGCGTAAACCTCGGTGCCCAGCGCGCGGGTGGCGGCGTCCAGCGGGTCCGGGCCGCCTTGGGCGAGTGCCGCTGACGTGCTGCAGAGAGCGGCCAGCATGGCCAGGAACCGGATAACCCTACGCATCATTCCCCCTCGTCGCGTTCGCAAATTCCATTGTGAACTTGCCTGTTCCTAAGGGCGGGCTATCGGTCGGTAAAGGGAGAGCCACGTGACCGAAGACGACTATCACCGCTATATCGAGGCCTTCAACGCGCGCGATTACGATAGGTTGGAGACCTTCTTCGCCGACGACTTCGTGCTGGAAAATGCCGGTTTTGCCGTGCGCGGCAAGGCCGCCTTTCGCGCCTTCTACGGCTTCTTCCACGACTACTGCCGCGAGGAGGTGGAATTCCGCGAGTTCTTCCCGGGCAAACAGGGCTTCGTCTCCAACGTGGTGATCTGGTTCACCGGGCTGAAGGAGCTGTCGCAGGAAGAGCTGGACGTGCGCGGCTATGGCGGCATGACGCCGATTCCCGTCGGCATGCGCGTTCCGGTGGAGTTCTACATCCACTACCTGCTGAACGAGGAAGGCCTGATCCGCTACATCAAGGGCGCGGTCTGGGTGCCGGAGGCACCTGCCGCTCAGTAAAGCCGCGGGACCGGGTCTTCCGAAGGCCAGCCGCGGCCGCGACCGATGGGCAGGAAGTCGAAAAAGGCGTTGATCGAATGGATCGATCCGCCCCAGATCTTGAAGGCTTCCATCGTCACCAGCGCGTTCCCCGGGCCGTAGGAATCGGTGAAACCGAAGTTCATCCACAGCAGCACCGTGCCGTTTTCCTCGTCCACCGCGACGACGCTGGGGATGAGGCCGGGATGGACCATGATCCGCTGGCGGGCAGGGTCGCAGGGCGTGAAGCGGCAGCCTTCGCCGGCGGTGATGACGCCGTTCTCCACCCGGTAGGCTTCTGGCGCGAAGGGCACGCGGGCGTCGATGAAATTGCCCAGCCGCAGCCCCTCGGCATAGCGGTAGGCTATGTCGACCATGTCCTCGCGCGACTGGCGCATGCCTTCGGGCACTGGTGCGTCCATGCCGCGCACTGGCTGGTCGAGCACGGCAGGCTGGAAGGGCGAATCCGGCGTGGCGCGGTGGACGATGGTCTCGATGCCGCTGATTTCGCCATCATCGACATGCAGCGCGACCGAGATCAGCACCGGCGTCTCGCCTTCGAAGAAGTCGACGTGGGCTGCGGCGACTTGCCGGGTAGTGTCGAGATAGTCGTGCCGGAAAGTGCCGCGTGCGGTCAGGCTCTGCCAGGCGCCTTCGCCCATCGGCAAGGCGCGGCCGCCTTCGGTATATTCGGCGTCCTCTGCCAGTGGCAGCGCGGAGGGATCGTGCGCCATCATGGCATCGACATATTGCGTCACGAGATCGCCCAGGCAGGCGCGGTCGCAGTGATT
Organism: Aurantiacibacter gilvus; assembly: GCF_038289935.1. Lineage (NCBI taxonomy): Bacteria > Pseudomonadati > Pseudomonadota > Alphaproteobacteria > Sphingomonadales > Erythrobacteraceae > Aurantiacibacter > Aurantiacibacter gilvus. The sequence continues at coordinate 1,372,618 of NZ_JBBYHV010000001.1, read as the reverse complement.
GTCCTGTGCCATGGCCGGCGCCGCGAACAGCGCGGCGCAAGCCACGACAAATGCCTTTATCGAATGCATCGAAAGTCCCTCCCAAAATCCCTCATTGCCGGTTTAGCACGATGTTTCAGCGGGTAAACCTGATCATGTCTGCCGTCTTTTCGCCGATCATCAGGCAAGCGAGGTTGGGATTGCCGCGCGGCAGGGCGGGCATGATCGAGGCATCGGCCACGCGCAGTCCTTCGACGCCGTGTACGCGCAGCTGCGGGTTGACCACGGCCATGTCGTCAGTGCCCATGCGGCACGAGCTGGCCGGATGCGAGCGGTGCGTGGCATTGGCGCGGACGAACCGTTCGAGTTCAACGTCGCTCTGCAAGGCCTCGCCGGGCTGGGTCTCGCGGTCGATCAGGCGGGCGAGCGGTTCCTGCGCGTAGATCTCGCGGGTCAGGCGGATCGAGCGCACCATGCCTGCCATGTCGCCGCTGGCCGAAAACATGTTGAGGAAGATGCGTGGCGGATCGCGCGGATCGGCGCTGCGCAACTTCACCCAGCCGCGCGACTTCAAGGGCAGGTAGCCGGTGCGGACGGACAGGAAGCTCTCGGGCTTGCGCTGCAATCCGGGCACCCACAGGCGGGCATTGCCGCTCATCGGCAGGCACATCAGCTGCATGTCGGGCCGGTCAAGCCCCGGCTTGGAGCGCATGAAGACGTTGGCAAGCGTGCCCGTATAGGCGAAGGGGCCGTTGCCGCCGAGGAACCACTGGGCCGCAGCCATGGCCGCGCGGTCGATCCGCAGGTGGCGCGTGAGGCCAAGGTCGTCCTTCAGCGCATATTCGTGGATCACCACGGGATGATCGGCAAGGTCGCTGCCGACGCCGGGCAGGGCGTGAACCGGATCGATACCGAGCGTGCGCAATTCGTTGGGATTGCCGATGCCGGACAGCATCAGGATCTGCGGCGAGCCATAGGCCCCGGCGCTGACGATGATCTCGCTTGCGGCGGTAATGCGTTTACGCGCCGTGCCCTCGGCCACCTCGATTCCCGTGGCGCGCCCGTTCTCGACCACGATCCGGGTCACTAAAGCGACGGTCAGCACCGTCAGGTTAGGACGCCCCTTGGCCGGATCGAGGTAGGCGCGGGCAGAGCTGGATCGCCTGCCGCCTGCCACGGTCGATTCCATGTGGCTGATACCGTCCTGTTCGGCGGCATTGGGATCGTCGCAGTAGGGGATGCCGACCAGTTCCGCCGCCTCGCGGTGCGCTTCGAACAGCAGGTCCGGCCCCTCCATGCGGGTGATGCCGATGGGACCATCGCCGCCATGCCATTCGTTTCTACCGCGCCAGTGGCTCTCCAGCTTCCTGAAGTAGGGCAAGACATCGTCGAAGGCCCAGCCATCGCAACCGGCCTTGGCCCAGTCGTCAAAGTCCCGCCGGTTGCCGCGTACGGCGATCATGGCATTGATCGCGCTTGTCCCGCCCAGCGTCTTGCCGCGCGGCAGGCCCAGGGTACGATTATCGAGCGCGGGTTCGGGCTCGCTTTCGAACTGCCATGTCCCGATCTTGCCCAGCGCCACACGCGGGAAGGCCAGCGGCATCAGTTGCAGCGGATGGCGGTTTGGCCCTCCGGCCTCGACCAGCAGCACCGAACAGGTCGGGTCCTCGCTCAGCCGAGCGGCAATCACCGCGCCGGACGAACCGGCACCCACGACGATGTAGTCGTACCCTCTCCCCATTGGCCGAGCATGACGCCAAGCAGGCGGTGCGTCCAGCGGGTTAGTCGAGGGCCTTCTTCAACCACTTGTACAGCGCCTTCACTTCGCCCGCCGCCTTGCCGTCAGGGTCGATCTCGCTGGCGACTTCGCCCTTGGATGAGGAACGGTGGAAATCGGCGCGCTCGCCGAACAGGATGGGGCAGGTTTCCAGGCCCATTTCCTTCACCGCCGCCTTGGCTTCCTCGACCATCTTGGTCGCGCGGGCCGGAACGCCGTTGAGCACGACGTGCGCCGGGGTGCCGGTAAAGCTGACCATGTCGGCAATGCCTTCCAGCGCGTGCAGGTCGAAGGCGCGCGGGCGGGTGGGGATGAGGACGAGGTCCGCCGCCTTGATCGCCTCGCGCATGGCCGCTTCGGCGTGGGGCGGGGTGTCGATCACCACCAGCTCGCAGCCTTCCCTGGCGGCGTTCTCGATGGTGCGGGCGAGGCGGGCAGGCGGACTGGTGACCACGGCCGGCAGGAAATCGCCGCGCCAGTCACCCCATGCCGCGGCGGTCGCCTGCGGATCGGTGTCGATCACGCAGGTCTGCTTCTTCTTGTAGGCCGCATGGGTGGCCAGGTGCAGCGCGAGCGTTGTCTTGCCCGATCCGCCCTTCTGGCTGACGACGGCGATGACCTTGGTTTCGGTGGACACGGAAAGGGACTCCCTGAAGAATTCGGGCGGTTTCCTCTCCTGCTGGTACAATTGCCATGCCTGACGGCGGGTGTCCATCGACTTAGCGGGCGGGGGCCTCGCGAAATTGGCCCGGTTGCAGGCCATCCAGCTGCCAATCGCCGATGGACCAGCGCACGAGACGCAGGGTCGGGTTGCCAACGGCCGCCGTCATCCGGCGCACCTGCCGGTTGCGTCCTTCGCGGATGGTCAGGCGCAGCCAGCAGTCGGGCACGGTCTTGCGGAAGCGCACTGGCGGATCGCGCGGCCATAGCTGCGGATCGTCGATCAGTTCCGCCTCGGCGGGCAGGGTGGGGCCGTCGTTCAGCATCACCCCGTGCGCCAGCTGGTCCAGCGCAGCAGCATCGGGAATGCCTTCCACCTGCACGAGGTAGGTCTTGGGCAGCTTGAACTTCGGATCGGCAATCCGTGCCTGCAACCGGCCGTCATCGGTCAGCAGCAACAGCCCTTCGCTGTCACGGTCCAGCCGTCCTGCCGGATAGACACCGGGCATGTCGATAAAGTCCGACAGCGTCGCGCGCTTGGTCGGGCTGCCGCGGTCGGTAAACTGCGACAGCACGTTCATCGGCTTGTTGAAGAGGATCAGGCGGGACATGTCCGTGCGGCGTCCCGCCGTGATCTTACTGGTCGAGGAACGAGCGCATCTTCCGCGAGCGGCTCGGGTGCTTTAGCTTGCGCAGCGCCTTGGCCTCGATCTGGCGGATACGTTCGCGGGTCACGCTGAACTGCTGGCCTACTTCCTCCAGCGTGTGATCGGTGTTCATGCCGATGCCGAAACGCATGCGGAGCACACGTTCCTCACGCGGGGTGAGCGATGCCAGCACGCGGGTGACGGTTTCCTTGAGGTTTGCCTGGATCGCGGCGTCGACCGGTATCACGGCGTTCTTGTCCTCGATGAAATCGCCCAGGTGCGAATCTTCCTCGTCGCCGATGGGCGTTTCGAGGCTGATCGGTTCCTTGGCGATCTTCATCACCTTGCGAACCTTCTCCAGCGGCATGGAAAGGCGTTCGGCCATTTCCTCCGGCGTGGGTTCGCGGCCCTGCTCGTGCAGGAACTGGCGGCTGGTGCGCACCAGCTTGTTGATCGTCTCGATCATGTGGACCGGGATACGGATCGTGCGCGCCTGGTCGGCGATCGAGCGGGTGATCGCCTGCCGGATCCACCAGGTGGCGTAGGTGCTGAACTTGTAACCGCGGCGGTATTCGAACTTGTCGACCGCCTTCATCAGGCCGATGTTGCCTTCCTGGATCAGGTCGAGGAACTGCAGGCCGCGGTTGGTGTACTTCTTGGCGATCGAGATCACCAGGCGCAGGTTGGCCTCGACCATTTCCTTCTTGGCGATGCGCGCCTCGCGCTCGCCCTTCTGCACCATGTTCACGATGCGGCGGAATTCGTCCAGGCTCATGCCCGTGGCGCTGGCGATATCGGCGATCTCGGCACGGATGCGCTCGACCGCGTCGGCTTCCTTCTCGGCGAAGGCAGCCCACTTCTTGTCCTTCTTCGCGCGCTCCTTCATCCAGGCATCGTCGAGCTCGTTGCCGACATAGCTTTCGAGGAAGTCGAGACGCTTCACCTTGTGGCGTTCGGCCAGGCGCAGCATCTGCCCGCCCAAAGCGGTCAGGCGACGGTTGAAGGCATAGAGATTGTCGACCAGGTATTCGATCTTGGTCGCGTGGAACTGTACGGACTCGACCTCGGCGGTCAGTTCCTCGCGCAGCTTCTCGTACCGGTTTTCCTTCGCCTTGGGGAATTCCTCCCCGGCGCCCAGCACGTCGACACGCTCGGCCTGGAGCTTCTCGAACTTCTTGAACAGGTCGGTGATGCGGGCGAAACGCTCGATGGCGTCGGGCTTCAGCGCCGCTTCCATCTGGGCGAGGGACATGGTGTTGTCCTCTTCCTCGTCCTCGTCGCGCTTGCGGCTCGAACCTTCCTCGCCGTCTTCGCCCTCTTCGTTGTCCTCGTCGTCGTCATCCTCGTCATCGTCGCGGATGGTGGGGCCGGCGGTCTCCTCGGAGATCTCGCCGTCGTCATCGTCTTCGGCGCCTTCCTCCATCTTGTCGACGGGTGGCTCCTTAGAAAGCATGGCGTCAAGGTCGAGGATTTCGCGGAGCTGCATCTCTTCCGAGTTCAGCGCTTCGGACCAGGTGATGATGGCGTGGAAGGTGATCGGGCTTTCGCACAGGCCCATGATCATGGTGTCGCGGCCGGCCTCGATACGCTTGGCAATGGCGATCTCGCCTTCGCGGCTGAGCAGTTCCACCGCGCCCATTTCGCGCAGGTACATGCGCACGGGGTCGTCGGTGCGGCCCTCGCCAGCGGTGCTCTTCTTCTTTTCGGGGACGTGCTTGTTGTCCTCGGCACGCGATTCCGAACCGGTCGGCGCGATTTCCTCGGGACCGTCGTCGTCGTCCTCTTCGGCTTCTTCGGCGTTCTCGACGATCTGCACGCCCATGTCCGACAGCGCGGACTGGATATCCTCGATCTGGTCAGAGCTCATCTCGCCAGAGGGCAGCGCCTCGTTCAGCTCGTCATAGGTGATGTAGCCCTTGCGCTTCGCCTTCGCGATCATCTTCTTGATCGAGGCCTCGTTGAGGTCGATCAGCGGCGCGTCATCTTTGCCGTTGCCATCGTCTTTGGCCATTATGCTGGTTCAATCCGTCTCTTGCTCGGCGGGCTGACTTTCGTCAGCTGCCCTATCCTGTTGTCCCTGCGCCTCAGCACCTTCCTGAGATTGCGCGGCGCGTTTGCGTGCCATTTGCCCCAGTCGCGAATCGATTTCCAGTTTTCGTTTGCGCAAGCGTTGCTGCTCGGCAAACGCACCATCCGGATCGATATCGAAACGACGCGTGGCTGCGGCAATAGCCGCTTCCAATGCAGGTCTCTCGACCAGCAAGGCAACGGCTTCGGCCAGATCCTCCCTCGCGTCGTCCGGATCGGAGCCTTCCATCAGGAAGGAGAAACGGGCTTTATCCGGCGGCGGCGGCAGGTTGTCTGCAGCAGATATGGGCGAATTCGCGGAAGGTTCAAGCTCTTGTGCGTTATCGAGCAGAAAATCCACGGCCCGGGCCAATTGGGCATCACCCTTCGCAAGGCCCAGGAGGGCGTCGGCATGGCGGTGAATCTCGCCCGGGTGCTGCGCCAGTCCGTTGAGCACGGCGGCGGTTAGCATGTCGCGGAAGGCGCCGGTGGTGGCCTTGCGCAGGCGTTGCGTGACCTCTGGCGGAGTGCGCTGGGGCTGGTCGTTCCACTTGCCGCCACTGCGCGGTTTGAATTCGCGCTGCGGACGCGGCGGGAAGGCGAAGGTGCCGTAGCGGTCGAGCAGTTCGCGGCGATAGAGCGACTTGATGTCAGGGTGCGCGATAGTGTCGACGTGATCGAGCAGCCGCGCTTTCAGGCCCGCCTTGTCCTCTGGTGAGGAGAGCGGCTGCGCAGCCTGCTCGTGCTCCCAGACCAGGTCGAGCAATGACTTGGTATCAGCCAGCAGGCACTCCATCGCCTTGGGACCATCGCGCTTGATCAGGTCGTCGGGGTCGATGCCCGTGGGCAACTGGACCACTTGCAGCGAATGGCCCGGACGCAGCAGGGGCAGGGCACGCTCTGCCGCGCGCATGGCGGCGCGCCGGCCTGCCGTGTCGCCGTCGAAACACAGCACGGGCTTGTCGGCCATGCGCCAGAGCAGTTCGATCTGCTGTTCGGTCAGCGCCGTGCCCATGGGCGCGACGGCATCCTCGAAACCGGCAGCCGCGAGCGCGATCACGTCCATGTAGCCTTCGGCGACGATCACCCGGCCGGACTTGCGCGAGGCAGCAGCGGCGCGGTGCAGGTTGTAGAGCGTGCGCCCCTTGTCGAACAGCGGCGTGTCGGGGCTGTTGAGGTACTTCGCCACCCCGTCACGGTCTTGCAGGATACGCCCGCCAAAGGCGATCACCCGCTCGCGGGCATCCTGGATCGGCAGCATGACGCGGCCACGGAAACGCGAATAGGGGATCTTGTTCTCGACCTCGATCAGCAGGCCCGCCTCGACCAGCAGGCGCTCGTCGAACCGCGCCAGCGCCTTCTTGATCGCTTCCTTGTCGTCCGGCGCCCAGCCGAAACCGAACTGGCGGATCGTCCTGTCGTTGAGGCCGCGACGCTCCAGATAACTGCGCGCCTCCGCCCCGTCGGGCCCGCGCAGCTGTTCGACGAACCATTCCTGCGCCGCTGCCATGACATCATGCAGGCCCGCGCGCGCCTCGGCGCGTTCGGCGGCGCGCGGATCGGGGGCGGGGACGTCCATCCCCGCTTCCGCCGCCAGTTCCTTCACTGCGTCCATGAACTGGAGCCCGTGCTGCTCCATCATCCAGTCGATCGCGCCGCCGTGCTGCTGGCAGCCGAAGCAGTGGTAGAAGCCCTTCTGGTCGTTGACGTAGAAGCTGGGCGACTTTTCCGAATGGAACGGACAGCAGGCCTTCCACTCGCGCCCGGCGCGCTGCAGTTTCACTGTGCGCATGATGAGCGCGGACAGCGTGATCCGCGACTTCAGATCATCCAGCCATTGGGGTGACAGCGCCATAAGCCCTCAACCATAGCCCAATCCCCCGATTCGCGGGGAGTTTGGATTCGATTAGCTGTGGAGGGCTGGGGATAGCCCTTAGCTGAGCGCTTCCTTCACCCAGCCGCTGGCCTTGCTCATGTCGAGCTCGGTGCCGTGGCGCTGCTTCAGTTCGCCCATCACGCGGCTCATGTCCTTCATGCCTTCGGCGCCCAGTTCGGCCTTGATCGATTCGATGATCGCCTTGGTCTCGTCCTCGCCCAGCTGCCTGGGCAGGAATTCCTCGATCACGGCCAGTTCGGCCTTTTCCTGCTCGGCCAGCTCGGTACGGCCGCCGTCTTCGTACATCTGGATCGATTCGCGGCGCTGCTTGGCCATCTTCTGCAGGACGTCGATCACCAGAGCATCGTCGTCACCGGAGGACGACTTGGTGCGTTCCTCGATGTCGCGGTCCTTGATCTTGGCGGAAATCAGGCGCAGCGCGGCCACGCGCGGCTTGTCGCCGGCCTTCATCGCGGTAACGGTTTCGGTCTTGATGGTGTCGCGCAGCATCTGTTTTCTCGCAGCTTTCCTGTGGATGATTGCGCCCCATGTAGGGGATGGCGAAATAAAGCCAAGCCTCGCGCTTGACGGTGCCCTTCCGCGTCTCTAGCGGCTGGGACTTAGCACACATTGCCGGTCCACTGATTCACGGGAGCCACCATGGCCTTTCTCGCCTCTTCGTCTGCGCAACCTAAAGGCGCTACGGGTGTTTTGGTTCTTGCAGACGGGACAGTTGTCTGGGGCAAGGGATTTGGCGCCACGGGCGCAGAGGTTGGCGAGGTCTGCTTCAACACCTCGATGACCGGCTACCAGGAGGTGATGACCGATCCCTCCTACGCGGCGCAGATCGTCACCTTCACCTTCCCGCACATCGGCAACGTCGGCACCAATGCCGAGGACGTGGAGAGCGTGGTCGAAAGCGCTGTCGGCTGCATCGTCCGCGAAGATATCACCCACTCATCCAACTTCCGCTCCGAAGTCGAATTTGGCGAGTGGATGGAGAAGCACGGCAAGATCGGCCTCGCCGGCGTGGACACCCGCGCGCTGACCCGCCGCATCCGCCTGTCGGGCGCGCCCAACGCGGTGATTGCCCACGCTCCGGACGGCAAGTTCGACATCGACGCCCTGCTGCAGCGCGCGCAGGAATGGCCGGGGCTGGAAGGCATGGACCTCGCCCAGCGCGTCACCCGCGAAGGGCAGGAGGACTGGCAGGGCTCCTACTGGCAGCTGGGCCACGGATACCATTCGGGCGAGGGCGATAGCCGTCCCCACGTGGTCGCCATCGACTACGGCGCCAAGGACAACATCTTCCGCAACCTCGTGCGCGCTGGCGCCAAGGTGACGGTGGTTCCGGCCAAGGCCTCGCTGGAGGAAATCATGGCGCTGGAACCGGAGGGCGTGTTCCTGTCGAACGGCCCGGGCGATCCGGCGGCGACGGGCGAATATGCCGTGCCCGTGATCAAGGCGCTGCTGGACAAGGACGTGCCGCTGTTCGGCATCTGCCTCGGCCACCAGATGCTGGCGCTAGCGGCGGGCGCGAAGACGGTGAAGATGCACCAGGGCCACCGCGGCGCGAACCACCCGGTCCAGCGCGTGGGCGAGGGCTGGGGCGAGACCGCCGGCCTCGTCGAAATCACCTCGATGAACCACGGTTTCGCGGTCGACCCCGACACCCTGCCGGCGGACGTGCAGCAGACGCACATTTCGCTGTTCGACGGCAGCAACTGCGGCATTTCGATCACCGGCAAGAAGGCCTTCGGAGTGCAGTACCACCCCGAGGCGAGCCCCGGCCCGCAGGACAGCTTCTACCTGTTCGAGAAGTTTGTGGGGATGTTGGGGTGATAAGGCGGCTGCTGATATCCTTTGCGGTCTTCGCGCTTTCCGCGACCCCAACCGCTCTGACCGCTCAAACTGACGAATGGTTCGTTGGCTCACACCCTGATTATCATGCTGCGATGGTTCGAGATATCGATGGCATTTTTGTTGCGATTTATGTCGCGAAAGAACCTTCGATCTACGCATCACCCTTGTTGATGGAGACGGTGGCTGCATCCTGCGATACCGAGCGACCGATCGAGCTTCATAGCACGAGTGCTATTATGGCAGACGGCGCGACTGCATCGGAGCGGCTGGATGAAGTTCGCCGGGTCGTCGAGAACTTCTTTGATCGGAGCGTAGAAGGGTGTGAGGTCGCAGACGATCTTGAGTCACGCTTTTTCGACCGTTTTGACGACGCATATCTCGCCACGGACGGACTCTTGGTGGAAGCGGGCATTTTCCCGCTCGGTCAGGACGACGAAGTGTCCAGCGAAGAGACGGATACCCAGACAATGGATGCCACTGAGTAATGCCCAAACGTACTGACATCTCCTCCATCCTCGTCATTGGCGCTGGTCCGATCATCATCGGGCAGGCCTGCGAGTTCGACTATTCGGGCACCCAGGCGATCAAGGCGCTGAAGGAAGACGGCTATCGCGTCATCCTGGTCAATTCCAACCCGGCCACGATCATGACCGACCCGGAATTCGCCGATCGCACCTATGTCGAGCCGATCACGCCGGAAATCGTCGCCAAGATCATCGCCAAGGAGCGCCCCGACGCCCTGCTGCCCACCATGGGCGGGCAGACCGCGCTCAACTGCGCGCTGAAGCTGGAGGAAATGGGAGTCCTCAAGGAATACGGCGTGGAGATGATCGGCGCCAAGGCCGATGCCATCGACAAGGCCGAGAACCGCCAGCGTTTCCGCGCGGCGATGGACAAGATCGGCCTCGAATCTGCGCGTTCGGGCGTCGCCCATACGCTCGACGAGGCCTACGAGGTGCTCGAACGCACCGGCCTGCCGTCGATCATCCGCCCCAGCTTCACCCTGGGCGGCACCGGCGGCGGCGTGGCCTACAACAAGCAGGAATTCGAACGCATCGTCCGCTCCGGCCTCGACGCCAGCCCCACCACAGAGGTGCTGATCGAGGAAAGCCTGCTGGGCTGGAAGGAGTACGAGATGGAGGTCGTGCGCGACAAGCACGACAACGCCATCATCATCTGCTCGATCGAGAATGTCGATCCGATGGGCGTCCACACGGGCGATTCCATCACTGTCGCGCCGGCGCTGACGCTGACCGACAAGGAATACCAGATCATGCGCACCGCCAGCATCAACGTGCTGCGCGAAATCGGCGTGGAAACAGGTGGTTCGAACGTACAGTTCGCAGTCAATCCGGAGGATGGCCGCCTGATCGTGATCGAGATGAACCCGCGCGTGTCGCGGTCCTCGGCGCTGGCGTCCAAGGCCACCGGCTTCCCCATCGCCCGAGTCGCGGCCAAGCTGGCCGTGGGCTATACGCTCGACGAGATCACCAACGAGATCACCGGCGCGACCCCGGCCTCGTTCGAGCCGACCATCGATTATGTCGTCACCAAGATCCCGCGCTTCGCCTTCGAGAAGTTCAAGGGCGCCGACAACCACCTGTCCACCGCGATGAAGTCGGTCGGCGAAGTCATGGCCATCGGCCGCAACTTCAAGGAATCGCTGCAGAAGGCGCTGCGCGGCCTCGAGACCGGGCTCGACGGGTTCAACCGCGTGGTGGATCTGGAAGGCCAGAGCCGCGACAACATCACCGCCGCGCTTAGCCAGGCGACGCCGGACCGCATCCTGATGATCGCGCAGGCGTTCCGCGAGGGCTTCACCGTCGAGGAAGTTCAGGCGATCACCTTCTACGATCCGTGGTTCCTGCGGCACATCGAGGAAATCGTCTACGAAGAGGCGATGATCGGCCAGGATGGCCTGCCCAACCAAGCTGCCGAACTGCGCCGGTTGAAGGCCATGGGCTTCTCCGACAAGCGGCTTGCCACGCTGGCCGTGCGTTCGGTGGGCGTTGCGGGCGGCCTGGGCGAGACGCAGGCCAAGCGCTCCGGCCTGTTGCACGATGCCCTGCGGGCCATGGCCGGTGCCACGAGCGAGCAGGAAGTGCGCGAACTGCGCCAGAAGCTGGGCGTGCTGCCCGTGTTCAAGCGCATCGACTCCTGCGCTGCCGAGTTCGAAGCCATCACGCCCTACATGTACTCGACCTACGAGGCGCCCAGCTTCGGCGAGCCCGAGAACGAGGCATGGCCGAGCGACCGCGAGAAGATCGTCATCCTCGGCGGCGGCCCGAACCGGATCGGGCAGGGCATCGAGTTCGACTATTGCTGCGTCCACGCCTGTTTCGCGCTGAGCGAAGCGGGCTACGAGACGATCATGGTCAACTGCAACCCGGAGACGGTTTCAACCGACTACGACACCTCCGACCGCCTCTATTTCGAGCCGCTGACAGCCGAAGACGTGCTGGAAATCCTGCGCGTCGAACATACCAAGGGCACGCTGAAGGGCGTGATCGTGCAGTTCGGCGGGCAGACCCCGTTGAAACTGGCCGGCGCGCTGGAGGAAGCGGGTATCCCGATCCTCGGCACCTCGCCCGACGCGATCGACCTTGCCGAAGACCGCGAACGCTTTGCCAAGCTGGTCGACAAGCTGGACCTCAAGCAGCCCGAAAACGGTATCGCCTACAGCGGCGAGGAAGCACTCGCCGTGGCGCACCGGATCGGTTACCCCGTGCTGCTGCGTCCCTCCTACGTACTCGGCGGGCGGGCGATGGAGATCGTCGACAGCGACGCGCAGCTCGAAAACTACATCAAGACCGCGGTCGACGTGTCCGGCGACTCGCCTGTGCTGGTTGACCAGTACCTGCGCGATGCCATCGAATGCGATGTCGACGCCCTGTGCGACGGCGAGCAGGTCGTGATCGCTGGCGTCATGCAGCACATCGAGGAAGCCGGCGTCCACTCGGGCGACAGCGCCTGCTCGTTGCCGCCCTACAGCCTGCCCGACGAGATCGTGCAGGAAATGGAGCGCCAGGCCGAAGCCCTGGCCCTGTCGCTCGGCGTCTGCGGCCTGATGAACGTGCAGTTCGCGGTAAAGGACGGCGAGGTCTACCTGATCGAGGTGAACCCGCGCGCCAGCCGCACCGTGCCTTTCGTGGCCAAGGCCACCGGCGCGCAGGTCGCCAAGATCGCCGCGCGCGTCATGGCAGGCGAGAAGCTAGCCGACATGCCGGCGATCCCGCGCGAACTGGACTATGTCGCGGTGAAGGAAGCCGTCTTCCCCTTCGCCCGCTTCCCCGGCAGCGACCCGGTGCTTACACCGGAAATGAAGTCCACCGGCGAAGTCATGGGAATAGATAAGGATTTTCCCACCGCCTATACCAAGGCGCAGATCGCCGAAGGATCCAACCTGCCGACCAGCGGCTGCGTTTTCGTATCGGTGAAGGACAGCGACAAGCCGCAGATTGTCGGCCCGGTGAAGCAGTTGGCCGACCTCGGCTTCACGGTGATCGCCACGGGCGGCACCGAGAAGTACCTGGTCGAGCAGGGACTGCCGGTCGAACGTGTCAACAAGGTGGCCGAAGGCCGTCCGCACATCGTCGACAAGATCGTCGATGGCGAGATCGCGCTGGTGTTCAACACCACCGAAGGTTGGCAAAGCCACAAGGACAGCCAGTCGATCCGCGCTTCGGCGTTGGAAATGAAGGTTCCGTACTACACGACGGCGGCTGCTTCGGCGGCCGCAGCGCAGGCTATTGTATCCGTAAATGCAAGTGATCTTGAAGTACGCGCCTTGCAGGACTATTATAGCTAGGCCTTAGACACACATCTCCCCCTTCATATTGACGCTTGCGAAGCCGCCTGATCGGGCGGGCCACGATCGTTTTGACGGGTCGGACAGACAAGGACAGGGAAGATAATGCAGAAAGTGCCCATGCTCGCGGAGGGCTACGAAAAGCTGACCGCAGACCTCAAGGCATTGCGTGAGGAGCGGCCCAAGATCGTCGATGCGATCGAGGAAGCGCGCGCGCATGGCGACCTTTCGGAAAACGCCGAATATCACGCCGCCAAGGAACGCCAGGGCCAGGTCGAAGCCCAGATTGCCGACCTGGAAGACAAGACCAGTCGGGCCCAGATCATTGACCCGGCAAGCCTGTCGGGCGAGCGGGTGGTCTTCGGCGCGACTGTCACGGTGCTCGACGAAGACGACAAGGCGCTGAAGTACCAGATCGTCGGCCAGGCAGAGAGCGATGCCAAGGTGGGCCGTATTTCCTACGAAAGCCCCCTGGCGCGCGCGCTGATCGGCAAGAGCGTGGGCGACGAAGTGGAAGTGACCGTACCCTCGGGCGAGAAGTTCTACCTGATCGAAAAGATCGAATTCATCTGATCCTCACGTCAGTGACGGATACGAAAAGCCCCGCCGAAGCGGGGCTTTTTTGTGTCTGCCATCAGGTTCCCGGCAGGTCAGGCTCCAGCAGCCTGTGCAGGTGCACGATCACGTACTTCATTTCTGCATCATCGACCGTGCGCTGCGCCCAGCCGCGCCATGCCTCTTCGGCTTCGGCATAACTGGGATAGAAGCCGACCACATGGATGTCCTTCAGGTCCTGGAACTCTACGGTCCGCGGGTCATTTACCCGGCCGCCGATGACGAGGTGGAGGAGCTGGGATCTATCGGGCATGCGCGTGGCCTTTCGTCGCTGGAAGGGAAACTCGCCGTGCATCTACGGCAAACTCCGCCCAGCGCAAGAGGGCGGGCTCAACCGATCAGCGACGTCCGAACGCGCGTGCGAGGCGTTTGCCGGTTTCACGGCTAGCAATACGGGCGAGATCGCCGGTGCGCGCAGCCTGGTAACTGGCGTCGCGGCGCAAGGACCGGGCCGTGTCACCTACCGCATCGCCGAGGTCTTCCGCCTTGCGCGCGCCTTCGCGACCGGCAGCCTTGGCATCGTCGAACAGTTCGCTGGTGAAGGCCGTGGCGGCCTCGGCACCAAGCGCGGCGAGGCCAGCGGCCTTGGCACCGCCACGCATGGCAGCGCGGCGCGGGCCCTTGAACATGGAGGCGACGAGGATGCCCAGCACGAGGCCGCCGGCAGCGGCGGTCAGCGGGCGTTCCTTGACGAAAGTGGTGAAGCTGTCGGCGGCACCGGACACGGCATCCTTGGCGCGTTCGGAGCGGGTGGGCAGCTGCTCAGCCTCTTCACGCGCCTGTGCGGCAGCAATACGGGCCTTGATTTCTTCGCGTTTGGGATCGCTCATTGGGTGTCTCCAGCTGGAATATTCAGTCACTGTGTAAATCGTCGACGGGGGCTTCGGGTTCCGGATCGGCTTCGTCAGCTGCATCCTCGTCCTGGTTGACCAGTTCGTAGATGGCGTCAGCTATCTGGCCGCGGAACATCCACCCGACCAAGGCCAGGGCACCAAACACCAACCCGGTGCCGAGCTGGTTGCCGTGGCTGCGGACAAAATCCGCGCTGTCGTCGGCAATCTGGGCGGCGCCATCCTTGGCGCGAGAGGCCACTCGGGCACCGAAGCCGCGCTGCGCCATGTCACCTTTAACGTTGTCGATGCTGTTCTTGACCAGCCCTTTGGCGTCGTTGCGCAGGGCGCGGTCTTCACGCAGCTGCTGTTCGGGGTCAGCCATCGTCGGTCGGTTCCTCCTCGTCGCCTTGCATGGCGCCCATCAAGCTTTTCCAGGCTTTCGATGCGCGCAGCACCATGAGCAGGGTCAGCAGCAGGAGGCCGGTCACGACCACGGCGGTTGCGCCCCATGCTGTCAGGTATGGGGTCAACGCGATGATCAGTCCGACCGTGAGGCCGATCGTCGCGAGGATCGCGAAATAGATCGCGACCGCCCCGAAGGCGATCGTCTGCTTCAGGCGGTTGGCAACGAAGCCTGCGCGTGATTTCTGATACGAAAGCTCTGCGTCGACATAGGTCTTCGCGTCCTCGATCAGCGCTTCGAGATCGTCACCAAGCGAGCGAGTGGGCGCAGTGGTGTGCTCCTCGTGCGGAGGCACACCCTGCGACGCATCGTCAAGCGCGGCATCGCCATGCGCCATGGTTGCGGCCGAGCCGGTATTGTCGTCCCGTCCCTCCACGAGGGTCTAGCGGAACAGGCGGGCGAAGAAGAAACCGACCAGTGCCGCCAGGCCAACCGCCGTTGCGGGGCTCTTGCGGATCGCTTCACGCGAATCTTCAGCCAATTCCTCGTAGCTCTTCTCTTCAAGCTTGCGGGCGTTTTCCTGCAGCGAGCGCGATGCCGAGCGGGCGTAGTCGCCGTACTTCGGGCCGAACCGCTCGTCGAGCGACGCTGCGTTCTCGTCGATCATGCGCGACAGGTTGGTAAGGGCTTCGCTGGCCTTGTGCTTGCCTTCGACAGCGAGTTCACCCGCCTTTTCCTTGGCATCGCCAGCCCAGTCTTCACCGCGGGCGCGGGCTTCGTCGCGGACGTTACCTGCACGGGCGCGGGCTTCGTCGCCCAGGGCGACGGCGCCGGCCTTGGCCTCTTCCAGGGCGGCATTGAAGCGCGACTTGGCCTCGGACGTATTGCTGGTGGTCGGTTCGGCAGCAGCGGTTGCGGCGGCGACGGCAGCAAGGTCTGCTTCCGTCTTCTTGGTCGTTGCTGGTTTCTTGGCAGCCATTGTGTTCCCCTTTTTCGAGTTAGCGGGAAGGTCCCTCAATATTGTATTATGGGAGTAAGACACCCCCGTTCAAGAGATCAACGCATGTTGCAGTGCAAAGTTCCAAGAGTATAGGGGGCGCGAACACCGAAATCCGGAGATTTTTACATGACCGCCATCATCGACATTCACGGCCGCGAAGTTCTCGATTCCCGAGGCAACCCGACAGTGGAAGTCGACGTGCTGCTGGAAGATGGCAGCTTCGGTCGCGCGGCAGTGCCTTCGGGCGCCTCGACGGGCGCGCACGAGGCGGTCGAACTGCGCGATGGTGACAAGGATCGCTACCTTGGCAAGGGCGTGCTGAAGGCGGTCGACTCGGTCAACGGCGAGATTTCCGACACCATTCTCGGCCTCGATGCCGAGGACCAGCGCGATATCGACCGCGCCATGATCGAGCTCGATGGCACCCCCAACAAGGCCAAGCTCGGCGCCAATGCCATCCTCGGCGTCAGCATGGCAGTGGCCAAGGCCGCCGCGAATGCGCGTGGCCTGCCGCTCTATTCCTATGTTGGCGGGGTCTCGGCGCATGTGCTGCCCACGCCGATGATGAACATCGTCAACGGCGGCGAGCATGCCGACAACCCGATCGACATCCAGGAATTCATGATCATGCCGGTCGGCGCCGACACGCTGGCCGAAGGTGTGCGCTGGGGCGCGGAAATCTTCCACACGCTGAAGAAGGGACTAGCGGAGAAGGGCCTGTCGACCTCGGTCGGCGACGAAGGAGGCTTCGCGCCCAACCTTGCCAGCACCCGCGACGCGCTAGACTTCATCATGGCCTCGATCGAGAGGGCCGGGTTCACCCCGGGCGAAGACGTAGTGCTGGCGCTCGACTGCGCCTCGACTGAGTTCTTCGCCGACGGCCGATACGACATGGCAGGCGAGCAGATCTCGCTGACGCCTGACGAAATGGCCGCCTACCTCGCCGAGCTGTGTGATGACTACCCGATCAAGTCGATCGAGGACGGCATGGCCGAAGACGACTTCGCCGGCTGGAAGGCGCTTACCGATCTGATTGGCGACAAGGTGCAGCTGGTGGGCGACGACCTCTTTGTCACCAACCCGGAGCGCCTCGCCATGGGCATCGAGCAGGGCCTGGCCAACTCGCTGCTGGTGAAGGTCAACCAGATCGGCACGCTGACCGAGACACTGGCCGCGGTCGATATGGCCACCCGCGCGAGCTACACCAGCGTGATGAGCCACCGTTCGGGCGAAACCGAAGACGCCACCATCGCCGATCTCGCGGTTGCCACCAACTGCGGCCAGATCAAGACCGGCTCGCTCGCCCGGTCGGACCGGCTCGCCAAGTACAACCAGCTGATCCGCATCGAGGAAGAGCTGGGCGACAGTGCCAGGTACGCCGGCCGCGGATGCTTCGGGCGGCTTGCCTAAGGCCTCTCGCTGTCAGCCCGGTTCTTCGGGTGGAACCAGTACTGCCACACGCCCCAGACGTTGATCGCCAGCAACACGGCGTTCATTGCCGCGATCGGCATCGATCCGCCGGTCAGGCCGGAAATGATCCAGGTGATCGAAACGAGGCAGAACAGCACGAACCCCCACGCCGTTGCGCGCCGGCCAAGGTCGAACGCGATCAGTGAGGCGGCGATCATGGTGCCAATGGCGGCGATCCATTCCAGCGGTCCGTTCATGCCAGCCAAAGCGCGCGGGCAGGGCAAGTGGTTCCAGCCACGGCGGGTCGACCCTTCCGTTGCCTCGATGCTGCCGATATAGCTGCGCGCGAAGATACCGGGGAAAGGGAGAAGATTTCATGCGCAAGGTGCTGGCACTGTGCCTGACGATTGCAGCGACATTGATGGTGGCTACGCCTGCCAGCGCGCAGGACTGTGACCGCGAATGCCTGCGCGGCAAGGTCACCGAGGTTCTGCACGCGCTGGTGCGGCACGACACCAGCGGCCTCGACGTCGCGCCGGACCTGCGGGTTACCGAGGACGGCGTCGAGAAGGAACTGGCGCAGGTTGGCCTGGTGCGCACGGTCACACGGCTGCGCGGCTATCGGCAGGACATTATCGACGAACATGCAGGCGTCGGTGTGGCGGGGGTCATGGTGGAGGAATCGGGAGCCCCGATCATCCTCGTTGTGCGCGTGAAGGTGGACGACCGGCAGCGCCTGAACGAAATAGAACTTGTTGCCACCCGCAGCCGCGCCGAGGGCCTGCTCTTCGCCATCGACCGCTACAGCGGCGCGCCGTCCGTGGAGATGAACCTGGCGCCCCGGCCAGAGCAACTGAAAAGCCGCGAGGACGCCGTGGCCATCGCCATGCTCTATCCGCTCGGCCTGTCCAACGCAGAGACTTTCAACGCCGTCGGCACGCCGTTCTCTGATGATGCCTACCGCATCGAGAACGGCATGATGATGGCGGGGCCGGACTGCACCTTCATCCCCGGCTGCAACGACATCGGCAACCAGTCGCTGGCGATCTTCAACCAGCTCGGCCGTGTGACCGTGCGTGACATTGTCGTCGACGAACGCATGGGCATCGTACTGATGCGGCTGTCATGGAATGCCAGCGGCCCGGGCTCTGACCGGCTGACGGCGTGGGAGATGTTCAAGGTCTACGACGGCCAGATCCACATGGTGGAGGCCTATATCCGCCTGCTGCCACCGGAGCTGGATCTTGGCGGTTGGCCGATTGCCGAGGGTATCGAGCAGCCCTAGGCAGGCTAGGCGAGCGCCTCGGTCAGTTCGGCCAGTTGCGCCTCGCTTAGCTCGACCTGCGTGAACTCGAGCAGCTCGGTCAGCTGTTCGACGTTCCGCGCGCTCGCAATCGGTGCCGGAATGCCGGGCTGGCGCACCAGCCAGGCCAGCGCGATGGCGGGCATGGAGGCACCGGTGTCGGCAGCAATCTCGTCCATCACGGCGAGGACGGGCGGGCCGACTTCGGCATAGTCCTTGGTACGGTAGCCGCGTTGGCCTTGCTCGAAGTCTTCCGGCTTGCGGTACTTGCCCGTCAGGTAGCCTGCGGCGAGACCGAAGAAGGGCAGCATAGCGATGCCACGTTCGACGCAGATCGCCTGCAAGTCTGCCCCGTAGGCCTTGCGGGCGACGAGGTTGTACTCGTTCTGCAGTGCGCGGAACGGTTCGGCACCCGTGCTGTCGGCGTGGTCCAGTGCCGCCTCGAGGCGCTCGGCGTTGAAGTTCGACGCGCCCAGCGACTTGACGGTACCGTCCTTTGTCGTGGCGTCGAAGACTTCGACGATCTGCGCCACCTCCAGCTCCTCGAAGTCGCGGTGGGCGTAGTAGAGGTCGATATAGTCGGTTTGCAGGCGCTCCAGCGAGGCAGCGAGGTGATCCTTCACCGCTTGCGGCTGGTAGAGATCGGGATCGCCAGCAGAGCCGGGCACCAAGGGCTTGTTCTTGCTGAGCATGCCGGTCTTGGTGTGGACGCGCATGTCCCCCCGCACCCCGCGCGAGGCGAGCCATTCGCCGATGAAGCTTTCGCTCTCGCCGCCGACGTGCCCGGGAATCCAGGCCGAGTAGACGTCGGCAGTGTCGATCATGCGGCCGCCAGCCTCGTAGAAGGCATCGAGGACAGCAAAGCCATCCTCGCCCTTGGCGGTCCAGCCGAAGACGTTGCCGCCCAGGACCAGCGGGATGCCTGCGATTGCGGGATGGTCGCTCATCGGAACTTCTCCTGCAGTTCGAGCAGCCGCATGGCCGCCCGTGCCGCCTCGCCGCCCTTGTTCTTCTGCGCCGGGTCCGCGCGCACCAGCGCCTGTTCCTCGTTCTCGGTGGTGAGGATGCCGTTGCCGATGGGAATGCCATCCATGGTCAGGGCCATGATCGCGCGTGCGCTTTCGCCAGCGACAATCTCGAAATGATAGGTCTCGCCGCGGATCACGACGCCGATGGCGACGAAGCCATCGTACTGGGCGCTTTCGGCTGCCATGGCGATGGCGCCGGGCACTTCCAACGCGCCGGGGACGGTCAGGACGTCGACCTCGTGCCCCCCATCGCGCAAGGCATTGCGCGCGCCGTCGATCAGCATGTCGTTCAGATGGCCGTAGAAACGGGCCTCGACAATCAGGAAGCGGGCCATCGTCTATTTCTCCTCAAGAACAATCGGCCGCTCGCCTACGATGGACAGGCCATAGCCGTCCAGTCCGACGAGCGAATGGCTGGTATTGGTGAGCAACACCATGTCGCGCACGCCCAGTTCGGTGAGGATTTGCGCGCCGACACCGTAGTCGCGCTGCTCCTCTGGCGGCATGTCGTCATCGCGAGGGGGCTTCTTGTTCAGGCGGCGGACGGCGCTGCTGGCATAGTCGGGGCGGGGCTGATTTATCAGCACGACGACGCCCGAGCCTTCTTCCGCGATCATCCGCATGGACCCTTCGAGAAGGCTGCGCCGATCACCCTTGCGGGCGAAGATATCGTCGAACATCGATAGTGCATGCATGCGCACGAGGGTAGGGGCGTCGGGGTCGATGTGCCCCTTCACCAGGGCCATCGTTTCGCCGCGCGTGGCGGTGTTGTAGAAGCTGATGGCGCGCCAGTCGTCACCCCATTCGCTGCTGAAGCGTTCTTCCTCGCGCTTTTCGACGAGGTGGTCGTTCTGGCGGCGATAGGCGATCAGGTCGCGAATCGTGCCGATCTTGAGGCCATGCTTGCGGGCGAAGCCGATCAGGTCTTCCAGCCGCGCCATCGAGCCGTCTTCGTTCATGATCTCGCAGATCACGCCGCTGGGGTTGAGACCGGCAAGGCGCGAGATGTCGACCGCGGCTTCGGTATGGCCGGCGCGCACCAGTACGCCGCCTTCGCGAGCGACGAGCGGGAACACGTGGCCAGGCGTGACGATATCGTCGGGACCCTTGCTGGCGTCGATGGCGACCGAAACCGTGCGCGCGCGGTCTGCCGCACTGATGCCGGTGGTGACGCCGGTGCGGGCCTCGATGGCGACGGTGAAGGCAGTTTCGTGCCGCGTGCGGTTCTTGCGGCTCATCAGTTCGAGGCCAAGGGCATCGACGCGTGCGCGTGTGAGAGCAAGGCAGATGAGCCCGCGGCCGTAGGTGGCCATGAAGTTGACCGCATCGGGCGTGGCCATCTGGCCGGGAATGATCAGGTCGCCTTCGTTCTCGCGGTCTTCGTCGTCGACAAGGATGAACATGCGGCCATTGCGCGCCTCTTCGATGATCTCCTCGATCCCGACGAGCACCGGTGTCTGGTCGTTTTCTGTCAGGAAGCGATCGAGCTTGCCGAGCGTTTCGGTGGTGGGGTTCCAGCCGACTTCGGTACAGTCGCGCAGGGTGTTGGCGTGGAGACCGGCGGCGCGGGCGAGTCCGGCGCGGGTCATCTTTCCGTCAGCGATGATTTCGCGGACGCGAGCTATCGTTATGTCGTTCATGCAGCCCGCTTATCACATTATAATGTGATCGCAAGTGCGTGATATCACATTGGAGGCCAACATTGCCTCTTGCGCCGCGACTCGGCAGGCCGCAAAGAACGCCCATGAGCGATGCAGCACAAAGCCATGCGGAGCTGGTCGAGGCCTTCCGCGAATCGATGCGTCATGTCGCCGCCACGGTCTATGCCGTCACCACGAAGGATGCCGGCCAGCGCTATGGTATCCTTGCCACGGCGGTCAGTTCGTTGAGCTTCGAGCCGCCTTCGCTGCTGGTCTGCGTCAACCGGTCGGCCTCACTGCATGACCCGCTGGAGCGCGCCGAGCGGTTCTGCGTCAACGTGCTCGGGCTGGGCAACCGCGACGTGGCGGAACATTTCATGTTGCCGCGCGAGGACCGCTTCGACGTGGGCGACTGGACCGAGGAACTGGATGTGCCCGTTCTCGCCACCGCGCAATCGAGCCTGATCTGTCGTACGGCGCACCGGCACAGCTATGGCACGCACACGATTTTCATCGGTGAGTTGCTGGCGGCGCGCCACCGCGAGGATGCCACGCCGCTGACCTATTTCGATCGCGACTACATCGACATAAGCCAGGCTCCGCAGCGCCCGGCAGACAGCTAGTCGCTGGCAAATCCGCGCTCGCGCCATTCCAGAAGGTGCCCCGGCCAGGTCGGTCCCCGCCGCAGCGGCAGGTAACGCGACAGTTCCAGCGCCACGATGTCGGCTCGCGACTGGGTCGTGGGATAGATGAAGTTGGGCATTGACCCGTTGGCGCGCGACCCGGCGTCGGAATGCCAGAACTGCTCGACGATTGCCGGATCGTAACCGGCATTGGCGAGCAGGTGGATCGACAGTCGATCGGCCTCGATCTCGGCCTGGCGGTTGGCGAGCCGATGGCGGCCGAGGTTGGCGAGCAGGCTGCCGTTGTCGATCCCCGCTTCGGTCTTGCGGCGGCGGTGTTCCAGCACGGTGTGCGCCAGTTCGTGGGCAAAGGCGACGGCGAGCTGGTCGTCGGTGAGGCTTTGCGCGAAATCGTATTGCAGCTGGATGATCCGCCCGTCGGAAAGGGCATTGGGGCCGTCGCCTAGCAGGATTTCCACCAGCGAACGGCAGCCGCGCGGAGCGTCGAGTGAAACCGGAATGACTTGCCCGGCGCGCTGCACCGACAGCGTGACCGCGCGGGCCGGGGAAGCGCCTACCAGTACCGCGAAGGCGGCTTCACGCAAGTGGCCTTCCGGCTCCGGTTCGAGGTTCGCGGTGGCCACGCCATTGATCGCGACAATCGCATCGTCGCGCTGCAACCCGGCATTGGCAGCCACCGAACCGGGCAGCAGGGACGCGATGGCGAGGGGACCGTTGACGAAGCGGTCCTCCGCCACGCCTTCGCCGTACATGTCAGCACTATGCAGGATCAGGCCGGTGATCGGCATGGTCTGGTTACACAGCGCGGCATTGGCGATCATGATCCGCTCCGCCACGCGGGCGAGGCGCAGATCCTGCTCTTCGACTTCGGCCCAGCCTTGGGCGCGGGCGACGGGCGAGCAGAGCAGCGCCGCAAGGGCAAGCAATGCAGGCCAGAGGCGCGACCTAGGCGAGGGCATTGGCGTCAATCTCGGCCACGCTGCGCAGGCCCAGCATGGCCATGGTGCGGGCCACTTCGCTGCCCAGCAGGTCGATGGCACGGGCAACGCCCGGTTCGCCGGCTGCAGCAAGTCCGTAAAGCGTGGCACGGCCGACCATCACGGCATCGGCGCCCAGCGCGAGGGCCTTCACCACATCGCTGCCGCGCCGAACGCCGCTGTCGAGGAAGACGGTCATCTTCCCGCCAACCTCGGCGACAACGTCGGGCAGGGCGTCAATCGCCGCGACCGAGTGGTCGAGTGACCGCGCACCGTGGTTGGAGACCACGATCCCGTCCACGCCTGCTTCCAGCGCTATGCGGGCATCGTCCGGGTGCAGCATGCCCTTGAGGATGAAGTGGCCCTTCCAGATATCGCGCAGTCGCCTGATGCCGTCCCAGTCGAGGTCGTCCTGCTTGAACAGCGCCCCCGGCTTGGCTCCGCGCATGACCGAGTTCTTCATCGCCTTGGGCAGGTTGGCCTGCTTGGGGATGCCGCCGTTCACCATGTACCTGCCGATCACTCCCGCCAGCCAGCGCGGGTGCATCAAGACGTCGGTCACGTTCTTGTGATTGAATCCGAAGGGCATGCCGAAGCCGTTGTGCGCCAGGTATTCGCGGTTGGGCGGCACCGGCAGGTCGAGCGTCACGAACAGCGTATCGCAGCCCACGGCGTCTACCCGGCGCACCACGTCGTAGGACAGCTCGCGGTTTTCCCACATGTAGAGCTGGAACCAGCGCCGTCCGCCGATCTCGGCAAAGTCTTCCACGTCCATCGTGCTGGCACTGGAGATGGTGAAGGGGATACCGGCCTTGGCTGCGGCATTGGCGAGATCGTGATCCCCGCGATACCACATGATGCCAGCTGCGCCGGTCGGTGCAATGGCGAAGGGCAGTGCGCCTTCCTTGCCCAGGATCGTGGTGCGCGTGTCGATTTCGTCGACCTTGCGCAGGACGCGGGGCCTGAAGGTCAGGCGATCGAAGGCTGCACGGTTGCGATCCATGCCGGTCTCGTCCTCGACCCCGCGCTCGAGGTATTCCCACACGCCCCTGGGCAACCGGCGACGCGCCTTGGCCGCCAGGTCGGCAATGTTGAAACAGCCGAGCGTTTCGCCAGCCACTAGCCCTGTTCCCTCAACCCCGCCCGAGGAAGGGCAGCTTGTTCTGCACTACCAGCGCTTCGTAGAAGTTCAGGTAGTCGGGCAGGTTGCACATGTGCACGATGACTTCGGCGATCTCTTCGGGCGTCGCGGCGAAGTTCTCGGGCAGCTTCACCGAACCGGGCATGATCTCGGTGGCGACGATGCCGGGGTGGAAGATCGACACGGCAATGTTGTGATCGCGCCCGTCGACGGCCAGCGCATGGGTCAGCCCCTGCAGGCCGAACTTGCTGGCGGTGTAGCTGGGGCACTCGCTGCGCGGCACCTTGGCCGAGATCGAGCCAATGTTGACGATCCGCCCGTGCCCTGCCTTCAGGAACAGGGGCCAGGCATGCTTGGCACAGAGGAAGGCGCTGGTGAGGTTGGTGTCTATCACCTTGTGCCAGTGCTCGAGCGAGGTCTCGTGCACGGGCGTGTTCTCGGCGATACCGGCGTTGTTGATGAGCACGTCGACGCCGCCGAACCTGGTCACGGCCTCGGCGAAGAGGTTGGCGATGGCGTCTTCGTCAGTAACGTCCGTGGTCACGGCAAGCGCTTCGCCGCCCATGCCTTCGATCTTCTCGACCAGGCCCGACAGCCGCTCCGCACGGCGGGCAGCGAGCACCACTTTGGCGCCCTTGTTGACGAACTCGACTGCACAGGCCTCGCCAATGCCGGAGCTCGCTCCGGTGACAACGGCGACGCGGCCTTCAAGAATGGACATTGAATACTCCTCCAAAACCTTTGCCGGGGCGACTAACCCTGACGAACGTCAATCGCCATCATATTCTATGGCTGCCGAAGCCGCGCCGCTCATGATGAAGCCTACGGGCCGCTCCGCCTCCTCGGTCAGGTGGCCGATCAGGCTGCCGGTGCGGCACAGCAGGCCGATGCCCTTGAGGGCGGCAAGCGGCCAGCCAAGGTCGAGCATGATGGCAGGGATGGGGCCGTTGACGTTGACCGGCAATTCACGGCCGATGGTCTGCGGCAGGGCGGCCTGGATCGCGCGCATCATGGCGACGTGCTCGCCGCAAACGCCGCGCTCTTCGGCCATGGCCAGCAGCTTGAGCGCACGCGGATCGCCCTCGGTGTGCTGCCAATGGCCGAAGCCGGGCACCGCCTTGGTATGGGTGCGCCACTGTTCGATGCAGCGCACGGCAACTTCGTCGACCGGATCGCCGCTCTTGCGCTGTTCCTCGACGCAGCTGGCGTAGAACTTGCCCGCGATCTCGGCGCTGCCCAGCGCCACCGAACCGCAACCGAGAATGCCTGCCGCCACCGCGCCTTGCACCGCCTCGGGCGCGGCGGCCAGCGTCATGCGCGCAGCCGCCACGGAAGGCACCATGCCGTGCTCTGCCAGGGCCACCAGCACGGCATTGAGGAAGAAGCTCTGGTTCTCGTCCGGTTCCTTGCCGGTCACCAGCAGCCAGAAGTAGCTGGAGAAGTCGATCTTGCCGATCAGGTCCTCGCACAGGTCGTGCCCGCGCACGGTGATGCTGTCAGCATCCGATGTGCAAATGGCCGAATAGCCGGTGTCCTGCTTACTTGTGCGCAATCTGTCTCTCCCAGTCCCGAACCCGGTTGCGGTGTCTGCTCCCTGCCTATAGCCATGCGCCGCAGAGGCAAGGGAGAGACGAATGGCCAGACCGCTCGAAGGCGTGCGCGTGCTCGACATGGGCACCTTTATCACCGGACCTGCTGCCGGCATGTTGCTGGCGGACCTGGGGGCCGAGGTGATCAAGGTGGAGATGCCCGAAACGGGCGATCCCTTCCGCGCCTTCAAGGGCGATCTCTATTCGCCGCATTACCAGACCTACAACCGCAACAAGAAGAGCGTGGAGCTCAACACCAAGAAGAACCCGGAGGACCTCGCGGCCTTCGACGAGCTGGTTAAGGGCGCCGACGTCTTCATCCAGAACTTCCGCCCCGGCGTGGCCGAACGGCTGTTCGTCGATGCCGAGCGCCTGCAAGCCATCAACCCGCGCCTGATCTATGCCGACATTTCCGGTTTCGGGAACGACGGCCCGTGGAAGGATCGCCCGGCCTTCGACACGGTGTCGCAGGCCTGCAGCGGTTTCCTGCGGTTGCTGGTCAACCCGCACAAGCCGCGCGTGGTGGGTCCTGCCATCGGCGACGCCGTTACCGGGTTCTACACCGCTTACGGCATACTGGCAGCGCTCTACGAACGCGAAAAGACCGGCAAGGGCCGCCGCGTCGAGACCTCGATGTTCGAGGCCATGGCGCACTTCAACCTCGACGATTTCACCCATTACCTCAGCGTCGACGAGGTCATGGGACCGTGGAGTCGCCCGCACGTTTCGCAGAGCTACGTCTTCGAATGCGCGGACGGCGGCTGGGTGGCCCTGCACATGTCCAGCCCGCCCAAGTTCTGGGAAAACCTCGCCACGGCTGTCGGCCAGCCCGACATGCTCGAACGGCCCGAGTTCGAGAGCCGTCCGGCGCGAATCGAGAATTACGAGAAGGTCATCGAATTCCTCGCCCCGCTGTTTGCCGCGCAGCCGCGCTCCTACTGGGAGCAGCGGTTGGCCGAATGTGAAGTACCGCATTCTCCCGTGCTCAGTTCCAAGGAGGTGCTCGATGGCGACCTGGCCAAGCACCACCGCCTTGAAATCAGCGGGGAAGGGCAGCGCGGCACCTTCCGCACCATCCGCAACCCGATCCGTTTCGATGGCGAGATCGAGGACGAAGTGACGCCCCCGCCCGAGCTGGGGCAGCACAACAAGGAGATCCTTGGGCGCTAGCGGCGTTGCGAAGACGGCCTTCTTTGATAATGTCCGGCAAAACACGTCGAAGAATCGACGAAATGGGAGAAGGACAATGGCCAATTCGCTGCCGAGCAGGCTGCATCACACTGCCTACGTGTCAAAAGATCTGGAGAAGACCCGCGCCTTCTATGAGGACGTTCTCGGCTTCCCGCTGGTTGCCACCTGGTGCGAGCAGGAAGAACTGTTCGGCAAGGAACGGACCTATTGCCACTGCTTCTTTGGCCTTGCCGATGGCAGCGCGCTGGCCTTCTTCCAGTTTGCCAATGACGACGACCAGGCTGAATTCGGGCCGGAGCTGGCCTCCAGCCCCTTCCGCCACATCGCCCTCAACGTTGACGCCGAAACCCAGGCCGAGCTGGAACGGCGTATTGCCGATGCCGGTATCGAGCCTCCCGGAACTTACGTTCTCGAACATGGCTATTGCCGCAGCGTCTATGTCGTCGATCCCGACGGCATGATCTGCGAATTCTGCTGCGATGCGCCGCATGCGGAGCAGATCAACGCCATCCGCGCCAAGGATGCCCATTCGGAGCTCAAGCGCTGGTTGGCAGGCGATCACACGCCCAACAATGACGTGCGTCCTTCCGAACTCGAAAAGGCCAGCTGATGCTGCTGCCAAGTTCGCTGGTCGGGTCCTATTCGCAGCCCGACTGGCTGATTGATCGCGCCAAGCTGGCGGGACGCTTCCCGCCGCGCACCCGCGCCATGGAGCTGTGGAAGGTCGAGCCTGAGCTGCTGGAACAGGCGTGGGACGATGCCACGATCGTCGCCATTCGCGAGCAGGAGAAGGCGGGCCTCGACATCATCACCGATGGCGAGATGCGCCGTGAATCCTACTCCAACCGCTTCGCTACGGCGCTGAACGGCATCGACATGGAGAACCACGGCACCGCGCTCGATCGTTCGGGCGAGCCGGTGCCGGTGCCGCGCGTGGCCGGCGAAATCAGCCGCAAGCACCCGGTGCAGGTGCGCGACGTCGAATTCATGCGGCGCTTCACCGACAAGCCGATCAAGATCACCGTGCCCGGCCCCTTCACCATGAGCCAGCAGGCGCAGGACGATCACTACGGCGACCTTGAGGCGCTGGCGCTGGCCTATGCCGCAGCGGTGAACGAAGAGATCAAGGATCTGCATGCGGCCGGTGCCGACGTTGTGCAACTCGACGAACCCTACATGCAGGCGCGGCCCGATGCGGCGCGTCAGTACGGCCTCAAGGCGCTTTCCCGCGCGCTCGAAGGCGTTGAGGGCATGACCGCGCTGCACATCTGCTTCGGCTACGCGGCACTAATCCATGAACGGCCCGAAGGCTATTCCTTCCTCCCGGAACTGGCGGGATCGGCGGTACAGCAGATCAGCATTGAGACCGCGCAGCAGGATCTCGACTGCACCGTGCTGGAAAGCCTGCCGGACAAGACCATCATCCTCGGCGTGCTCGATCTTTCGACGCACGAAGTGGAAACGCCCGAGACCGTGGCTGCGCGCATCCGCAAGGCCTTGCCGCATGTCGATGCCAGCCGTGTCATCGTCGCGCCCGACTGCGGCCTCAAGTACCTGCCGCGCGATGTCGCCTTCGGGAAGATGAAGGCCATGGCCGACGGTGCGCGGATCGTGCGTGAAGAGTTGTCGTGAGCTTCAGGACCACCCACACCGGCAGCCTGCCGCGCCCCGACTACCTGCTCGACCTCGTCTTCGCCCGCGAGGGCGGTGAGGATGTCTCGCAGGATGCGTTCGACGCGGCCGTTGAACGCGCCACCGCCGAGATCGTCTCGCGCCAGAAGCAGGCGGGCATCGTCGTGGTGGGCGATGGCGAGATGTCGAAGCCGAGCTATGCCACCTACATCAAGCACCGCCTTTCGGGCTTTGGCGGCGAGGCAGGGCAGTACGAATTCCAGGACCTCGAGGACTTCCCCGGTGCCAAGGCACAGGTGTTCGGCAACAAGGGTAGGGCCAAGCGCTCGGCTCCGGCCTGCACCGGACCTATCGAAGTCATCGACATGGACGCCCCGCGCCTCGATGCCGAACGCCTGACGCGGCTGGCAGATGGGCACGAAACATTCATGTCCGCGGCATCGCCGGGCGTGACCGCGCTGTTCTTCCCCAACCAGTACTATGCCAGCGACGAGGAGTATGTCTTCGCGCTCGCCGAGGGACTGCGGCACGAATACGAGACTATCGCCAAGGCCGGGATCACCCTGCAGGTTGACTGCCCGGACCTCGCCATGGGCCGCCACGTGCAGTTCACGCACCTGTCGCTGGAGGACTTCCGCAAGCGCATCGGCATGAATATCGCCGCGCTCAACCACGCCTTGCAGAACATCCCTGCCGAGCAGTGCCGCATGCACCTGTGCTGGGGCAATTACCCCGGCCCGCACCACTGCGACGTCGACCTTGCGGAGATCGCCGACATCGTCTGGAGCGCCAAGCCGCAGACTGTCCTTCTGGAAGGTGCCAACCCGCGCCACGCGCATGAGTTCGCCTATTTCGAGGAGCACCAGCTGCCAGAAGGCAAGGTGCTGTGCCCCGGCATGGTAGAGCCGCAATCACCCTACATCGAACACCCCGACCTGATCGCCCAGCGCATCGGCCGCTATGCCGAGCTGCTGGGGCGCGAACGGGTGATGGCCGGCGTCGACTGCGGCTTCTCGGTCCACGCCGGCAGCAACTCTGTCGATGCCGAGGTGGTCTGGGCGAAACTGGCAGCCCTCGCGGAAGGCGCAGCTATCGCCTCGAAGCGTTATTTCTAAGCTTGAAAAATGGTGGACGCACTAGGGCTCGAACCTAGGACCCGCTGATTAAGAGTCAGCTGCTCTACCAACTGAGCTATGCGTCCATTCCGGCGATTTACCGCTGGATCACGATGCGCGCTGCGAATCGCGAGAGGCGTCCATATAGCGGCTGTTTCGCGCGTGAAAAGGGGTAGTGTTAGAAAGCTGACCTCGCGGACTGCCGGTTCCACCTCTCGACCATCATCAAAGCTCCCACGCAGATCATGTTGGTCATCATCGAAGAGCCGCCGTGGCTCATGAAGGGAAGGGGGATGCCGACCACTGGCGCCAGCCCCATTACCATCATCAGGTTTACTGCCACATAGAAGAAAATCGTCGCTGTCATGCCCGCGGCCAGCAGGCGCGCGAAGCGGGTTTGCGCGTCGCGGGCGACCAGCAGGCCCCAGCGTAGCACGATGCCGAAAACCAGCAGCACGAACAGCCCGCCGACCAGTCCCCATTCCTCTGCCATGGTGGCGAAGACGAAGTCGGTGTGCGGTTCGGGCAGGTAGTCGAGCTGGCTTTGCGAACCCTCGCCGAACCCCTTGCCGACAATCCCGCCCGAGCCAATGGCGATCTTCGACTGGGTGATGTGGTAGCCGGTGCCGAGCGGGTCACTCTCGGGGTCGAGGAAGGTCATCACACGCTGCTGCTGGTAGGGCTTCAGGACGAAGAAAAAGGCGATCGGTACCGCAATGACTGCCGCCACACCGCCGCTGATGAACCACTTCTGCGGAATGCCCGCGAGGAACATCACCACGATCCCGCCGAAACCGATGGCCAGCGCCGTGCCAAGGTCGGGCTGCAACAGCACCAGGCCCATGGGGAGGGCGGTGATCCCCAGTGGCACCAAAAGCGCGCGCCATGAGGCTATCATGGCGGCGGGCAGGGAATGGTAGAAGGCCGCGACGATCAGGACGATGCCGGGCTTCATCAACTCCGAAGGTTGCAGGCGCATGAAGCCCAGTTCCAGCCAGCGCTGGCTGCCGCCGCCAAGCTGGCCGTAGACTTCCACCGCGAGCAGCAACAGGACCACAACGGCATAGACCGGGATGGCCGCCATCCTCGCCCAGTCCTCGGGGAAGTAGGACATGATCAGGGCCATCACCAGGAACACGCCGAATCGCACAAGGTGCGACGTGGCATAGGGTGACATGGAGCCGCCAGCCGCCGAGTGCAGCACGGCAGCCCCGAAGGCCACCAACAGGGCAAGCGGGATCACCACGCGCCACGGGAACTCGGCTATCGGCCGGGGGAGGCTGATCTCGCCCCTCACGTGGACGTATCCTCGGCGCGCGGATTGGCTTCTTCGCGCGGCGTGAACGCTTCGGTCACAGCCTGCTGGGGTTCGTTTACGGCTGCGCGCGCTTCGGCATCCACCTGTTCGGCCAGCGTCACCGGCGGCGGGGCAGGGGGCAGGTCCACGCCGGCGGCTGCGGCATAGGCCGCATACTGCGCGTCAAGCCGCTGCTGCGCGGTGCCGCCCCACTGCGCTTCAAGCGCGTGCAGTGCGTCGAGGCCGCGCTGCGGATCGAACAGGAAGGTCATGACGTCGCGCGCCACCGGATAGGCTGCGCCCGACCCGCCGCCGTGTTCGATAACAACAGCGCCGGCGTAGCGCGGATTGTCGTACGGAGCGAAGAAGATGAAGAGGCCATGGTCGCGGTAACGCCACGGGCCGGAGCGACCGTCCGAAAAGTTCAGGCCAACAACCTGTGCCGTACCCGTCTTTCCGGCCATCAGGACATCGTCGAGCGGCAGACGCGCCCGACCTGCCGTGCCGGGGCCATTGACCACGTCGCTCATCGCCTGGCGGATGTAGGCCTTGTACTCTTGGCTAACTCCCATCGATTCGAATTGCGGAGCAGTGTCGTTCAGCAACAGGCGCGGCAAGACCACTTCGGACGTGGCAAGGCGCGAAGCCATCACCGCCAGCTGCAGCGGGCTCGCCAGCATATAGCCCTGGCCAATGGTGGCATTGACCGTGTCGTAGGCCTGCCATTCGCGTCCGTAGCGTTCCATCTTCCACGCCGGATCGGGTACCGTGCCGTAGAACTGGCTGACCACTGGCAGGTCGAACTGCTGTTGCATGCCATAGCGTTTGCAGGTGTCGGCGATCGGCTGCATGCCGACGCGTTGGGCCATGGCGTAGAAATAGACGTCGCAGCTCTGGTAAATGCCCTTGGCAAGGTTGACCGGGCCGTGGCCGCTACGGTTCCAGCATCCGAAGCGGCGGTTGCCAACCTGCAGGCCACCATTGCAGATCACGGTCTCTTCCGGATCGACGCCTGCACCCATCAGCGCCATGCCCACGGTGGGCTTCACGGTCGAACCCGGCGGATAGAGGCCCTGCAGCACCTTGTTGCGCAGCGGAACGCGCTCGTTCTCGCTGAGCATGGAATACTCGACGCGGCCGATCCCGTCGGAGAAGCTGTTGGGATCGAAGCTGGGCATGGAGGCCATGCAAAGCAGGTCGCCCGTGCGACAATCCATCACTACGACCGAGCCGCTCTCCAAGCCGATACGGCGGGCGGCGTAGTCCTGCAGCGGGCCGTCGATAGTCAACTGGACAGGATTTCCCTGGACGTCCTCGCGCGTCTCCAGGTCGCGCACGATGCGGCCCGAGGCGGTGACTTCGACACGGCGAGCGCCGGGCTCACCGCGAAGTTCCTGTTCGAACTGCTTCTCGATCCCGTCCTTGCCCAGCTTGAAACCGGGCGTCAGCAGCAACGGCTGAGGGTCTTGCTCGTATTCCTCGCGGCTGGGAGCACCGACGTAGCCGATCAAGTGCCCGACCGAGGGACCGGTGGGGTAGTAGCGCGAGAAGCCGCGTTGCGGGATCACCCCCGGCAATTCGGGGATGCGGACGCTGACGGCCGCGAACTTCTCGTAATCGAGGCCGCTGGCCACGGGCACGGCGGCAAAGCCGGCGGATGTCTCCAGCCGGTCACGCAGGTCAGCTTTTTCCGGTTCGGTGAAGTCGAGCAAGTCGCCCAGCAGTGCGACCGTCTCGTCGGGATCATGCAGGCGCTCGGGTATGATGTCCACGCGGAAGTCGGCGCGATTGGAGGCGATGGGGGAACCGTTGCGGTCAAGGATCCAGCCACGGCGCGGCGGGATCAGGGTGAGGTTCACCCTGTTGCTCTCCGCCTCCATCTCGTACTTCTCGTTCTCGGCAACGGCGATGTAACCCATGCGCGCAGCCAGCAGCAGTCCGATACCGCCCTGTATGGAACCGACGACAAAGCTGCGCTTGGAGAAGGTCTGCTTCAGCGCGTTCGAGGTAAGTTTGCGTTCCATGCGCTACCCGATCCGCCTGATGCGGGTGAGGCGAAGCCGGTCCAGCATGGCAATGAGGCGGGTAATTACGGGGTAAAGAACCATCGTGAGGAGTATCTGTGGAAGCAAGAGGTAAAGCTGGCCAAGGCTGATCTCCGCACCCGAGACCAGCGCTGCAACGACCAGGTAGATAAACAGCAGCATGCAGGCCGTCAGCCAGTCCTGCCAGAAATTGCGCCAGGGTACGCGCGCGTCGAGAAGTTCGAGCGCTATCATGGTCAAGCTGAACAGGAGTATACCACTGCCGAGCGGCTGGCCGGAATAGAGATCGTCAATCAGACCCAGCGGCAGGCCCGCCCACATGGGCAAGAGGCCTGGTCGCGACAGGCGCCAGCCAAGCAGCAGCATGTAACCGAAGGGGGGCAGGATCGGCGCAAGGGCGATGATCGGCAGCAGCGGCGTCAGCGAGCCCAGGATGATCGTAACCCACGGCATGCCGTAGGCCAGCACGGGTGAGTGGTGACGGTTGATCTTGCTGCCATAGGCGTCGCGGCGGGCTGTATCGCTCAGACGCTCCATCAGCCCGCCGGTTCGCTGTTTTCGAGCGGCTCGTCCATGGCTTCCAGGATCTCGCCCTGCCAGATCGGTTGCACGACGACGACGTCGGTTGCTGCCGGATTGCTCAACAGCTGACCGATCGCTCCATCGTTAGTGATTTCGCTGACCATGGCCACGGCCACGCCCGGATGGAACAGGCCGCCCGCGCCGGAGGTGACAAAGATATCACCCGGTTCCAGCGGGTTGATGCCAAGGTTGATCAGGCGGATGCGCAGCGATCCGTCGGCGCGGCCCTCAGCGAAAGCTACCACGTTGTCGGTGGCGCGCCGGACCGGCACAACGCTGTCGGTGTCGGTCAACAGCAGCACGCGCGAGGTATCGCTGCCGGTTTCGAGCACGCGTCCGACCAAGCCCATGGGGGATGTTACCGGCATACCCCGCTCCACGCCGTCGTCACTGCCGGCGGATAGATAGGCAAAACGCCGTGCGCTCGCAGCGCTGGAGCCGATCAGGCGGGCGACAGCCACGGGTTCGGTGTCTGCTTGGGTCAACCCGAGGATTGCCTGGAGCCGTTCGTTCTCCTGCGCCAGCGCTTCGGCTTCGACCAGCCGCACCCGCGCTATCTCGATCTCGCGCTCGAGCTCGGCGTTCTTGGTGCCTGCATCGTAATATCCGGCGATCGATTCGAAGAAACTGCGCGTGTTGACGCGTCCAGCGGCGCCGACCTCACCCACAGGCGCGGCGGCATCGCTGGCCATCGAGCGCAGTCCATTGAAGGTGTCAGGACGCCAAAGCGAAAGTGCCAGCAAAAGGGCACCGAGCGTCGCACCCAATCCGGCAGCAAGATAACCGGCAAACAGCCCGAGCTGTGCCTTCTTGTTCGATCCGGATCGCTGCTTTGCCGAAGGCGGTGCCATAACCGCCAGCTCCTCCTGGGTACTTCCGTTGAAATTAGGCGGTCATCAACACGCCGCGGTAGATCGGGATTTCCATGGCCTTGCCGGTGCCGATGGCAACGCAGGTCAGCGGGTCTTCCGCGATCGAGACGGGCAGGCCGGTTTCTTCCTTGATGTGATCGTCGAGACCGCGGATCAGCGCGCCGCCACCCGTCAGCACGATGCCCTGGTCGACGATGTCGGCGGCCAGTTCGGGTGCGGTGTTCTCCAGCGCGATGCGCACGCCTTCGACGATGGCGCCGATCGGTTCGGACAGGGCCTCGGCGATGTGCGCCTGGTTGATGGTGATTTCCTTCGGCACGCCGTTCACCAGGTCGCGGCCCTTGATGATGATGCTTTCGCCCACGCCGTCTTCCGGCACGGTGGCGACGCCGTAGTCCTTCTTGATCCGCTCTGCCGTAGCATCGCCGATCAGCAGGTTGTGGTGGCGACGCACATAGGAAACGATGGCTTCATCCATCTTGTCACCGCCGGTACGCACCGAAGTGGTGTAGGCGAGGCCGCGCAGCGAAAGTACGGCGACCTCGGTAGTGCCGCCGCCGATATCGACCACCATCGAGCCGACCGGCTCGGTCACTGGCATGTCGGCGCCGATGGCCGCAGCCATGGGTTCGAGGATCAGGAAGACTTCGGATGCGCCGGCATTGCTGGCAGCGTCGCGGATGGCGCGGCGCTCGACCGAGGTCGAACCCGAGGGGACGCAAATCACGATTTCCGGATAGCGCAGCAGGGTCCGCTTGCCGTGCACCTTGCGGATGAAGTGCTTGATCATTTCTTCAGCGATCTCGATGTCGGCGATGACGCCGTCGCGCAGCGGGCGGATCGCTTCGATATTGTCGGGCGTCTTGCCCATCATCATCTTCGCGTCTTCTCCAACCGCCTTCACGCGTTTGACGCCGTTGATCGTCTCGATGGCGACCACTGACGGCTCATTCAGCACGATCCCGCGATCCTGCACGTAGACGAGGGTGTTGGCCGTTCCGAGGTCGATGGCCATGTTTTGCGAACCGAATTTGAAGAAATTGGAGAAGAAGGAACCCATCGATAAATCCGTATCTTATGAAGGCTTGCTCGCGGAGGGACTCCGCGCAGCAGCCGCAGGTTTTGCGTGAAGTTGCGCTCTGTAACGCGTCGTGCGGGAAAAGGGCAAAAAATTTGTCGAAAAGCACACAGATTTCTCCCGGTCTGCCTCGAAAATGCGGCGA
The DNA here is from genome assembly GCF_038289935.1 of Aurantiacibacter gilvus. NCBI lineage: Bacteria > Pseudomonadati > Pseudomonadota > Alphaproteobacteria > Sphingomonadales > Erythrobacteraceae > Aurantiacibacter > Aurantiacibacter gilvus. The sequence goes on along the minus strand of NZ_JBBYHV010000001.1, from coordinate 1,337,401 downwards.
GTGGTCGATAGTATGCGGAAATGCCCGAAATTCGCCGCCTTCCAGAGACGCTGGTCAACCGTATTGCGGCTGGCGAAGTGGTCGAACGCCCCGCCTCCGCGCTGAAGGAACTGGTGGAGAATGCCGTCGACGCTGGCGCCAGCCGGATCGTGGTTTCGATTGTCGAGGGCGGCCTCGGATCGCTGGAAGTCACCGACGACGGCTGCGGCATGTCGCCGGACGAGATGGCGCTGGCGCTGGAGCGGCATGCAACCTCCAAACTGCCGGACGAAGCCATCGAGCAGGTGAGCACACTCGGCTTCCGCGGCGAGGCCTTGCCGTCGATTGCCAGCGTTTCGAAGCTGACACTCGAGAGCAGGCCAAGAGGGGCTGAGCACGGCCACAAGGTCGTCGTCGACCATGGTTCGGTGGGGCAACGGGGACCCGCTGCCTTGCCCCCGGGGACCCGCGTCCGCGTGGAGGACCTGTTCGGCAAGATTCCCGCCCGCCGCAAGTTTCTGCGCACTCCGCGCAGCGAGTATGCCGCCTGCCTCGACGTAGTGCGTCGCCTCGCCATGGCGCGGCCGGACGTCGGCTTCACCTTCGAACATGGCGACCGCCGCATTTTCTCCGTGCAAGCCGGTGACAGCACCGAAGCGCGCGTGGCGCAGATCATCGCGCGCGAGCTGGCGGACAACGGCGTTTCCATCGAACTGGAGCGGCCGAGTGAGGAGGGGGTCATGCGGTTGACCGGTGTCGCGGGCCTGCCGACCTACAACCGCGGCGTTGCCGACCACCAGTACCTGTTCGTCAACGGGCGCCCGGTGAAGGACCGCCTACTGACCGGTGCCGTGCGGGGAGCCTATGCGGACATGCTTGCGCGTGATCGCCATGCCGTGCTGGCGCTATTCCTCGACATTCCTTTCGCGGACGTCGACGTGAACGTGCACCCGGCCAAGACCGAGGTCCGCTTCCGCGATGCGGCGGCCGTGCGCGGCTTTATCGTCAGCGGATTGCGACAGGCACTCTCCACCGGTGACCGCCGGAGCGCGCAGGCGCCTGATGCCGGGGCCATGGGACGCTGGCAGACGGAACCCCTCGCGCCCGAACCTGCAGCAATGCGTTCGATCTTTGCCGGTCGGGATTGGTCTGCGCCTTCTCCCTCCCGCGTGGCAGAGGCACGTGCAGCGTGGCAAACCCATGGGGAGACATTGGCTGCTCCCCAGGGCCGGGCAGAGGCAGCCGAAGCGATACCACAGGAAGCGGAGGACTATCCGCTGGGTGTCGCGCGTGGACAGGTGGCGAACACCTATATCGTCGCCGAAGCGGCGGACGGGCTGGTGATCGTCGACCAGCACGCCGCCCACGAGCGGATCGTGCTCGAACGGCTGCGCGCGGCAGGCGCGGGCGACAAGGTCGCGGCCAGCCAGGCGCTCTTGATCCCCGACGTGGTCGAGATGGACGAACCGGCCTGTGACAGGCTGGAAGAGCAGATCGATCATTTCGCCACCCTCGGACTGGTGATCGAGCGCTTCGGCCCCTCGGCCATGCTGGTGCGCGCCATGCCCGCATCGCTCAAGCAGGCCGATTCCGCAGCCCTGCTGACCGACCTGGCGGACGATCTCGCCAAGCACGGTTCGTCGCTGCTGCTGGGCGAGAAGATAGAACATGTGCTCGCCACAATGGCTTGCCACGGATCGGTTCGGGCAGGGCGCACGTTGAACGTTCCCGAAATGAACGCCCTGCTGCGCGAGATGGAGTCGACTCCGCGTTCAGGGCAATGCAACCATGGGCGACCGACATGGGTGAAACTGTCCATGGATGATGTCGAAAAGTTGTTCGGGAGACATTGATGCGTTGGCCGATTCTGCTCTGTGCCCCGGCATTGCTGGCGGCGTGCGGTGATGAGCGTACTCCCGCCGAACGGGCTGCCGAGGACGAAGCCCTGGCGGAGCGCGTTCGCGAAGCCAACGACCTTGCACCACCGATGGTCGAGATCGTGCCTGACCCTCTGCTCTACGACGATATCGAAGCGAACGACCTTTACGGCCTCGCCTGCTCCTATGCACCCGGCACCAGCATGGGTGCGCGCGTTATTGCCCGCGAAGTGGATGCCTTCGTCAAGATAGACGGCGACGTGATTCGCCTGGCCGCCGACCCCGGGTCACGTGAACTGCCTGCGGCCACGCGCTCGCTCTATAATGGCCGCGAATATTCGCTGCGGCTCGAAATCGCGGAGAAGGGCACTGGCGAGGAGACCATCGATGGTGGTGCAGTCTTCTACGAAGGTACCGTCTGGCTGCGCGACCGGTGGGACAGGGTGGTTTACCAGGGTACCGGCGTGGTCAATTGCGGGGCCTGATCAGCTGCGGAAGTCGGGCACATTTCCACTAGCGTCGAGGTCCGGGACGATACGGTAGCGCGCCAGCAGCAGGCTGAAGAGGCCGAAAACCAGCAAACCGACGGCAACCAGCGTGAACCAGACGCCACTGCCCGACAGCGAGGCGACAGCATCGCCCAGCGTTTTCACCTGCTCGCTGCCGCCCGACATGAAGCCTGCCTTCACCAGTGACCAGCCGATAATCAGGAAAACCGCGGCGCGAGCGGCATAGCCAGCGCGGCCCATCGAGCGCGTCGCTGAGGGCGCACGAGAGGAGATGCGGTGCATGAACTCTGCCGTCCACGCCTTCTTCGCCTGAAATACGGCTGCACCCAGGAAAGCCAGCCCCAGCAGGCCAAGCACAATGCCGCCCATAGGCATCGCGAGCACGCCAGCTGCTGCGCCCTCGGCTCCACCTCCACTGGACTGACCGGACGTGGCAAACTGGAACGCAGTGTAGGCAAGGGCGAGGTGCCCGATCGCGCTGCCTGCGTGGCCAATCCGCTTGGCCCAGCCTTTGGAGTCATTCCCGTTGTGCTCGATATCAAGGAAAGTCGAGGCAAGCCGGAACAGCGCATAGGCGAACAAGCCGACCACCATCAGCCACAGGATCGCGGTTGCCAGTGGGTAATCCTCTATGGCCTGGAATATGCCGCTGGTCCCATCGGCAATGCGGCCCATGCTGGTGAGCGCGATTAGCCCCAGGGTCGCGTATAGGATTGCGCGGCTGAAATAGCCGACGCGGACCAGCCAGTTAAATTTCTCCGATTTGTCGACCATGCACATTTCCCTCTTTTCCGGACCAACGCCAGCCGGGAGAGATTGTGCCGAGATGGCCCTTTATCGCAGGCGCTTCACATAGAGCTGGTTGTCGTCACGGCGTTCCATCTTGAAGTTGTCGCTGGCCGCCCGCATCAGGTCTGACAGGCGTTTGAACCCATGGTTGCGCACGTCGAAGCTGGAGCGGTTGCCGGCAATCTGGCCGACTTCGTGCAACCGGGCATAGCCCTCGTCATCGCGACTGGCGGCCTTCCATGCTGCCCCCAGCAGTTCGATCAGCTCGTTGTCGATCGGCCCGCCTTCCGATGAAGTCTTGTCGTCATCGTGCGAAGCGGTGCGGATCAGTTGGTCGACATCAATGTAGCGGGTGCAGGCGGTCTTGAAGGCCTCGGGCGCCTTGGCGCTTCCGAAACCGTAGACGATCAGCCCGTCCTGCCGCAGGCGTGTGACCAATGGGGTGAAGTCACTGTCGCTGCTCATGATGCCGAAACCGTCCACCTTGCCCGCATTGAGCAGGTCGATGGCGTCGATGGCCATGGCAATGTCGGTAGCGTTCTTGCCCTTGGTCAGGTCGAACTGCTGCATCGGCTGCAGGCCGAAGCGGTGGGTGATCTTGTTCCAGTTGGCAAGCGCGGGCTTGGCCCAGTTGCCGTAGGCACGACGGATATTCACTTGGCCAAGCTCGGCGAGCACGGTCAGCACCGGGTCGATCCCCGCATGGCTGGCGTTGTCGGCGTCGATCAACAGGGCGATATTCTTGAGTTCTGCTTCTGGCATGGCCCGTTAGATGGCTCCGTGGGCAGGTGAGTGCAAGCAGCGATGGAACAAAGGACCGCTAAGCCACGGGGATAAATCGTGTCACTTTCACTCGCAGCAAGTCAACCAGTGCCCCGTCCATGAATTCAAAGTCGTCGGGAATATCGAGGCAAATGATCCGCACATCCTTCAACTGTGCCCGGTATTTCCTCTGGAGCTTGCTCCTGTGGGTCTTTTCCATCACGAAAATGATGTTCGCCCATGAGACCAACTCGTTGGTCAGCGGGTTCTCGGCGTTGCTGTTGGTGCCGGCGGAATCGACCTCTATACCGGGATGATCGGCAAAGACTTGTTCGGCAGTGGGGCTACGCAGCTTATTCTGGCTGCACACGAACAGGACGTTTATCACGCCGGTTTGAATTCGCCGCTTTCCTCATCAAGCAGGTGCAGGACACCGTCCGAAATAGCGAAATAGGCACCGCGCAGCGTCACTTCGCCGGTCGGCTCTTTCTCCTGAATGCAGGGGAAAGTGCGCAGGTTGGCGAGGCTCACCTTCACGGCGGCCAGTTCCATCGCCCGTTCGGCCTCGCGCCCGCTGGTGCCGAGTTCCTTGGCGATCGGATCGCGCACGGGATCGAGCATGTCGATCCAGTTGGCGACGAAGCCGCCTTCCCCCAGCTCGTTTCCGTGCAGGTCCTGCGTCAGCGCTGCCTGGCAGCCGCCGCACATGCCATGGCCCATGACTACCACCTGTTCCACCTTCAGGAACTGCACCGCGAATTCCAGCGCGGCGGAAACACCGTGCTGGCCGGGCGTCGTCTCGAACGGAGGAACCAGTGCGGCGACGTTGCGAACCACGAAAAGCTCGCCGGGTGACACGTCGAAGATCTGCGCCGGGTCCACGCGGCTGTCCGAACAGGCAATGATCATCGTGCGCGGGGACTGGCCTTCGGTCAGCTGCCTCCAGCGATCGAGTTCGCGCGAATATTCGCCCTGGCGAAAACGACGGTAGCCATCGACAAGGCTGTTCATGGCGGGGGTCTTGTCAGTCATGCCACCTTCGCTGGCGTCATTTTGTGGATTCGGCAAGAGGCCAAAAGTCCATACGGCTTGCCCGCGCGGGGCGAGGCTCCTAAGTGGGCCCGCAATGAACGACCTTTCTTCCGCTCCCGAAGGCAATCGCCCCCCGCGCCAGCGCAAGCCGGACTGGATTCGCGTCAAGGCGCCGGTCAGCAAGGGCTATCACGAAACGCGCAAGCTGATGCGCGACCTCGGCCTCAACACCGTGTGCGAAGAAGCTGCTTGCCCGAACATCGGGGAATGCTGGACCAAGAAGCATGCCACGGTGATGATCCTTGGCGATGTCTGCACGCGGGCCTGTGCCTTCTGCAACGTGAAGACCGGCATGCCGCGGATCGTCGATCCGATGGAGCCGGAGAACACCGCCATCGCCGCGGCGCAGATGGGTCTTTCGCACATCGTCATCACCAGCGTGGACCGCGATGACTTGCCGGACGGCGGGGCAGGGCAGTTCGTAAAGGTGATCCAGGCGCTCCGCCGCGAGACGCCGGATACGACGATCGAGATCCTGACGCCCGATTTCCGCGGCAAGATGCGCGCCGCGGTCGAGGCGATCTGCGAGGCCGGTCCTGACGTCTACAACCACAACCTCGAAACCGTGCCACGGCTTTATCCCACGATCAGGCCGGGCGCGCGTTATTATGCCTCACTTCGCCTTCTGGAAGAGGTGAAGGCGCACGATCCGCTGATCTTCACCAAGTCCGGTATCATGCTGGGGCTGGGCGAGCAGCGACTCGAAGTGCACCAGGTCATGGATGACATGCGCAGTGCCGATGTCGATTTCATCACCATGGGCCAGTATCTCCAGCCGACGCCGAAGCACGCCAAGGTGGAAGACTTCGTGACGCCGCAGGCTTTCGACGCTTTCGGCTCCATCGCGCGGGCCAAGGGCTTCCTTCAGGTCGCCAGCAGCCCGCTGACGCGCTCCAGCTATCACGCTGGCGATGATTTCGCCCAGATGAAAGCTGCACGCGAAGCCAAGCTGGCAAAGGCAGCAGCCAAAGCCTGATGCCTTCGATCCGCGAGACTCACCGACTGCCTTATACGGCCGAACAGATGTTCGACCTGGTGGCTGATGTCGACAAGTATCCCGAATTCCTGCCCTGGGTAGTCGCCACGAGGGTGCGCGCAGACAGCGATACCGAGATGACGGCGGACATGCTGGTGGGCTTCAAGGCGCTGCGCGAGAAGTTCACCTCGCGGGTGGTGAAGGACCGCCCGAACTCCATCAACGTCCACTACATCGACGGTCCGCTGCGCGACCTCGACAACAACTGGACCTTCCGCGACTGCGGCGAGAACTGCTGCGAGATCGACTTCGCGGTCGATTTCTCTTTCAAGAACATCATGTTCGAAACCTTGGCGGGCCAGTATATCGACCGCGCCTTCCGCAAGATGGTGGCCGCCTTCGAAGCCCGCGCCGAAGCGCTCTACGGCAGCAACAGTTCCAGCGCACAAAGCGTCGCCTGAAGCCGCACGCCGGAGCGTCCGGTGTCGGCGAACAGCCTTTCCTCGGCCGTCGGTTCCTCGTCGCCGCGCACCATCCGGGCGAAGACCACTGTGCCGACCGGCTTGAGTTCGCTGCCGCCGTCAGGCCCCGCAATCCCGCTGATCGCCACGGCCACGTCCGCTCCGCTGCGTTCCAGCGCGCCCTTGGCCATGGCATAGACGCAGGCGACCGAGACGGCGCCAAAGGCCTCGATAATGTCGGAATCGACACCGAGGTCGCCCATCTTGGCTTCGTTGGAATAGGTGACATAGCTGCGATCGAGCACGGCCGAGCTGCCGGGGATTTCGGTTATGGCACCAGCCACCATGCCGCCGGTGCAGCTTTCCGCCAGTGTCACCTTGCGACCGGCAGCGGTGTTTTCCTCGACCACGCGGCGGGCAAGGTCGACGATTTCGGGGGGGAGTAAGGAGTCCACGTCGGTCCCTTCAGCTATCACAGATTTCCGGGTCTTCCACGCCAGCCATCGCAGCAATCACGGCAGCGAGACGACCAGCCTCGAACGGTTCGAGCGGAGCGAGTACCTCCAGCAGGCGTTCGATGTTGCCGCACTTTTCCGGTTTCACTTCGTTGGCGATCAGGCCGGTAATCAGGGCGTCGAGGAATGGGCGCAGGGCCTCTTCCGGCATCTCGCGCATGGCGGAAACGCCTTCCTGGCCGCCCGATCCGGCGAAGCTCAGGAAGGCGGAGAAAGCATCCGGCCAGGCGGCGTCGCTCTGCGCGGCATAGCGGTCTGCCATTGCCGGCGCGCCGGTTGCGAGGAAGCCGTCCGGTGACAGCACTTCGCCGCAACTCTGCTGGAGGCCGCCCATGGCCAGCGGCACGCCGTAGACGACCATGGCACTGACTTGGGTTTCGGTGAGGCAGGCTTCCTGCGCGGCGGCAGATACGGGCAGGGCTCCGGTGGCGGCAGCGGCAAGCGCGGTGGCGATCTTACGGCGGATCTGCATGCGAGGACTCCTTTACTTGGCGACCAGGGTGGCAACGGCCTGGGCAGCGATGCCTTCGCCACGCCCGGTGAAGCCGAGTTTCTCGGTCGTGGTTGCTTTTACACTGACTTGTTCGATGCTTGCGTCAAGCAGTTCGGCCAGCCGCGCGCGCATGGTATCGCGATGCGGGCCGATCTTGGGCGCCTCGCAAATCAGTGTCAGGTCGACATTGCCGATTACGTAACCTGCTTCGCTTGCAAGCTTCACCGCATGTTCGACAAACCGCGCCGAGGGCGCGCCCTTCCATTGCGGATCGGTGGGTGGGAAATGCTGGCCAATGTCACCCTGCGCGATCGCGCCGAGCACGGCATCGACCACGGCATGCAGCCCGACATCGGCATCGGAATGACCGGCAAGCCCCTTGTCATGGTCGATCCTGACGCCGCAGAGCCATAGCTCTTCGCCTGCGGCAAGGCGGTGGACATCGTAGCCGGACCCGACGCGGACGGACAGGGCAGGTTTGCTCGCAGTCACGAAATCCTCCGCAAAAGTCAGTTTGTGCAGCCGTTCGTCGCCATCGACCAGCGCCACATCGCCGCCAAAGGCGCGCAGCACCTGTGCGTCGTCACCAGCCGTGAGCTCGCCAGGCCATGCGCGGTGAGCGGCGAGGATATCGCCAAAGCGAAAGGCTTGCGGTGTCTGCACGCGGCGCAGCTTCTCGCGCTCGGCGTTCGCGCCCATGAGGTCGCCGTCGGCCACGACCATGCTGTCGACGACGGGCAGGACAGGAATTGCGCCGGGCCGGGCGGCGAGGGCATCAACCAGCCGTACCACCACGTCGGGCGGGCAGTCCGGGCGGGCGGCGTCATGGACCAGCACCAGATCGGGGGCGTCAGCGGCGAGTGCCTCCAGCCCGCGCGCCACGCTTTCCTGCCTAGTCGCGCCGCCGGTGACCAACATCACGCCGTCGATCCCGGCAAGAATGTTGCTGGCGATCTCGTCGGCCCCTTCGGGGATCGCCACGGCAAACCGCGTGACGCCGGCGCCAGCAAGCGCCTCCACGGCGGAACGCAGCACGGTGCTGTCACGATAAGGGGCGAACTGTTTGGGCAGCGGCTGCCCCGCGCGCAGGCCCTTGCCCGCAGCCACGATGACGGCGGCGATGGAAGGGGCAGGGGGAGGGGAAGCGTCAGTCATAATGCGCCACGCGAGCTACCTGCTTGAGTGCGCCCTAGCAATGCACTATGCGCCTGCCCATATTTTAGGCACACTGGTGAATATGAGTAACGAAGTCCCAACCCCTCCGGCAATCATGCCCATCGACATCGGTCCCGTGCGGATCGACTGCCCGGTCGTGCTCGCGCCGATGACGGGTGTGACCGATCGTCCGTTCCGCACCCTGGTGCGGCGCTATGGCTCTGGCCTCAATGTCACCGAGATGATCGCCAGCGAAGCGGCGATTCGCGAAACCCGGCAGTCGATCCAGAAGGCCGAGTGGCATCCGACGGAAGAGCCGGTATCGATGCAGCTTGTCGGGTGCGACCCGGTATCGATGGGTGAAGCTGCCAGGATGCAGGAAGACAACGGCGCGGCGGTGATCGACATCAACTTCGGCTGTCCGGTGCGCAAGGTCGTGGGCCAGTATGCCGGCAGCGCGTTGATGCGCGAGGTACCGCTCGCCGTGAAGTTGATGGAATCCACCGTCAAGGCGGTGAAGGTGCCGGTGACGGTGAAGATGCGCATGGGCTGGGACCACGCGAGCCTCAACGCGCCCGAACTCAGCAAGATTGCCGAGGACCTGGGCGTGAAGATGATCACCGTCCATGGGCGCACACGCAACCAGATGTACAAGGGCAATGCCGACTGGTCCTTCGTCCGCAAGGTGAAGGAAGCCGTGAGCATCCCGGTTATCGTCAATGGCGACATCTGCTCCATCCGCGATGCTGCCGCGGCGCTGGAGCAGTCCGGCGCGGACGGGCTCATGATCGGGCGCGGGGCCTATGGCAGGCCGTGGCTGCTGGGGCAGGTGATGCACTGGTGGAAGACCGGCGAAATGCTCGAAAGCCCCAGCTTCGACGAACAGTACGAGACCGTTGTGGAGCACTATAACGAGATGCTCGACCATTACGGCGAGAACGTGGGCGTGAAGATCGCCCGCAAGCACCTGGGCTGGTACACCAAGGGGATGCACGGCAGCGCCGACTTCCGCAACAAGGTGAACTTCATCGACGATGCGAAGCTGGTGCTGGAAGAGCTGGAGCAGTTCTACGAACCCTTCCTGAGGCGCCGCGCCGCGTGAGCGAGACCGGGGCCGATCCGGCGCTTCCTGCTGCACGGGCGCAGATCCACGGGCTCAGTTTCGCCCTGCTCCTGCTGTCACCAGACCTCGAGATCTGCGAAGTCAATCCGGCAGCGGAAGACCTGCTCGGGCTGGGTTCGCAGCGCATGCTCGGGCGCGAGTTCGGCGAGGTTATCACCTTCGAAAACGAGGACCTGCTGGAGCGGCTGAAGCTGCCCGGCGCGCAGCTTTATGCGCGCGGGTTGGACGTGAAGGTCGGCAAGCGTGACTTGCGCGTGAATCTGACTTTTTCCGCGCTCGACAGTCATCCGGGCTGGCGGGTGGCCACGCTTTCCGATGCTACCCAGGGTGAGCGCTTTGAAGAGACCGAGCGGCGCGGGACCCTGCGCGGGCCCGCCGTTCTGGCGCACGAGATCAAGAATCCCTTGGCGGCCATTCGCGGCGCGGCGCAATTGCTTGGCCGCAAGGCGGGCAAGACGCAGAAGCCGCTGACAGACCTGATTGCCGACGAGGTGGACCGGATTGCCCAGCTGATCGACCGCATGCAGCGGCTCGGTCGCGAACGGGCGGAGCCGGTGGGGCCGGTCAACCTGCACGCCGCGATCCACCGTGCCTACGAGACGGTGAAGATTGCCAGCGACAGCGCCATCGCCTGGCGCGAGGAGTTCGACCCCTCGCTGCCGCCGGTGCTGGCCAACGAGGGTGCGCTGGTACAAGTGCTGGTCAACCTGATGGCCAATGCCCGCGATGCCTGTGCCGACAACGTCGCTCCGCAAGTGACGGTGCAGACCCGCTTCGTCAGCGGGCTGGTGATGAACGTGATCCGGCTGGGGCGGCCGGTAAAATTGCCGATCGAAATCCAGGTCAGCGACAACGGCCCCGGTATCGATCCGGCCATTCGCGACGACATTTTCGAGCCGTTTGTCTCGAACAAGACCAACGGCCAGGGCCTTGGCCTGGCGCTGGTGCAGAAGCTGGTGCGCGACATGGACGGGCGCATCAGTCACGAACGCGACGAAGCCACCGGTTGGACGCACTTTCGTGTCCACCTGCCCATGGCCCGCTAGGGAGAGCGAGAGATGAGCCACAACGTGCTGCTGGTGGAGGACGATAACGCGATCGCAATGGTCATTCGCGCCGCGCTGGAAGACGAAGGGCTGTCGGTCGACACGTGCGACACGGTCGCTTGCCGCGATGAATCGCTGGCGGAGCGGCAATACAGCGTCATGCTGACCGACGTCATGCTGCTCGACGGTGACGGCATCGAAACGCTGGGTGCCGTGCGCGACAACTATCCGGACATGCCGGTAATCATCCTTTCGGCACAGAACACGCTCGATACAGCCGTGCGCGCAACCGAGCGCGGGGCCTTCGAATATTTTCCCAAGCCCTTCGACCTCGACGAGCTTGTCCGGGCGACCCTGCAGGCCGTGCAGTCACGCAGCGCCTCTGCCGGCGAGGATGGTGAAACGGTGGAAGGCCTGCCCCTGATCGGTCGCAGCCAGCCGATGCAGGAAGTCTTCCGCATGATCACCCGCGTGCTGCACAATGATTTGACGGTGCTGGTGCTGGGCGAGAGCGGTACGGGCAAGGAACTGGTAGCCGAAGCGATCCACCAGTTGGGCAACCGAAAGGGCGGTCCCTTCGTGGCAGTGAACACGGCGGCGATCCCGCGCGAACTGATCGAAAGCGAACTGTTCGGACACGAGAAGGGGGCCTTCACCGGCGCCACCACGCGCTCCATCGGCAAGTTCGAGCAGGCCAGCGGCGGCACGCTGTTCCTCGACGAGATCGGCGACATGCCTGCCGAAGCCCAGACCCGCCTGCTGCGCGCTCTGCAATCGGGCCGCATCCGGCGCGTGGGCGGCAACGATGAAATCGCCGTGGACGTGCGGATCATCTCCGCTACCAATCGCGACCTGCAACCAATGATTGCGCGCGGCGATTTCCGCGAGGACCTCTATTACCGGCTCAACGTCGTGCCGATCAAATTGCCGCCGTTGCGCGAACGGCCGGACGACATCACGCCGCTGGCGCGGCATTTCCTTGTTCGTGCGGCAAGCGAAGGCCTGCCCAAGCGCACGCTTGGCGCTGACGCGGCCCGCCTGCTGGAGAAGCAATACTGGCGCGGCAACGTGCGCGAATTGCAGAACCTGATCTTCCGTGCGGCCCTGCTGGCGCGCGAGGACGTGATCGACGCGGACACCGTGCGCTCGTTGTTGGACAGCGGACAGGCCGGGACCGATGCGAGCGAGGCGCGCGATATCGGCGAACAGGTGGCGCAGTGGCTGGCAGCGCAGGACATTGCCGACGGGGAATTGTACCATACGGCACTTGCCGAACTGGAACGTCCCATCTTCGCCCATGCCCTGTCACGGACCAGTGGAAATCAGTTGAAAGCGGCGCAAATGCTGGGGATCAACCGCAACACCCTGCGCAAGCGACTGTCCGAACTGGATATCGATCCGGAAGCTTTCGCGCGCGGTTAGTCGCATTGCTGGGGCTAGCTCACAATTTTCACTTGCCCTGATGCAACAGCCCTGTTGTATGCCTGCAACATGGCGTCCGAGCCCATTAACGATCCGGCATCCACAACGGCCAAACGCTCGCGCCTGCTGCGCCAGGCGGCGGTTACCGCGCGCCGGATCAACCTGTTCATGTGGCTGGAAGCGCTTTGCTACCTGGCGCTTGCGGCGATGCTGCTGACGGTCTGGATCTATTTCTCCGGTCGGCCGGACGAAGGCGATCCTGTTCCTTCCGCGCAGGCTGCCGCCATGCTGGTGGGCACCTTGCTGCCCTCGCTCGGGCTGATTGTCCTATGGGGGAGGCGGATTGCCATCCGGAGGGCAGGGGGCACAACCGCGCGCTTGCATGTGAACCTGGTGTTCTTCTTCTCGCTGATCGCGGCGATTCCGACTTTGTTCGTCGCGGTCTTCGCTTCTATCCTGTTCCAGTCGGGTGTGGCTTTCTGGTTCAGCGACGATTCTCGCGGGTTGCTCGAAAATGCGAACAATGTGGCGCAGGGTTACTATGACGAGAACCTTCGCAATGTCGGTGACAATGCCGTGCTCATGGCCAGCGACATGCGCTTCATCATGCAGAGCGTGCCCGTATCGAGCCCCGAATTCGCCGATCAGTTCGTCTCCCAAGTCTACAACCGCAGCCTGAGCGAAGGAGCGATCATTCGCCTGACCGAAGACGGCGAGAGCCGCCTGGTCGCGCTTGCTGACCCCGAGGACGACCGCGCCCGTCAACGAATTGCCGCAGAGAGCGTTGCTCCGCTGCGCGATGGTCAATCGTACATCGTCTCTTCCTCGCCCGAGCGTATTGAGGCGGTATCCTTGCTTGACCGCGAGCTTGATCTCTACCTGTATGTTGCGCGAGACGCGCGGCCGCAAGCCGAACAATTGTACCGCCAGGCGCAGAACGTCGTGAATTCCTATGACGACCTCATCCTGCGGACGCGGGTCCTGCAATTGCAGTTCAACCTCGCGCTGTTTGGCGTATCGCTGGCGCTGGTGGCGCTTGCGGTATGGGCAGCTTTGCGTTTTGCGGACCGGCAAGTGAAACCGCTGGCGGACCTTGCCAACGCTGCGCAGGAAATCGGGGCAGGCAACTATGCCATGCGCGTATCGGGGCGCACCGGGACGGACGAGATCGGCCTGCTAAACCGCGCCTTCAACCGCATGTCGGCGCAGATCGAACGACAGACCGACGCGCTCATCGGCGCCAACCACCAGTTGGCAGAACGCCGCGCGCTGATCGAGGCCGTGCTGCAATCGGTGACCGCCGGGATCATCTCGATCGACGGGGAAGGGCGCATCCTGCTGATGAACAGCTCGGCCCAACGCTTGCTGCTGGACAGCGAAGGCCCTATGCCGGTGAACACCGAGCTGGCCCAAATCGCGCCGCAGCTGGCGCAACTGGTGGCAGACGGCACCCAGAGCGAGATCATCCAGATGAGCCGCGCCGGGGAGTTGCTGACGCTGGCCGTGCAGCTAGCCCCGGCAGCAGGCGGTTTCGTCATCACCTTCGAGGATATCACCCGCCAGCTGCTCGACCAGCGGCAGGCCGCCTGGTCCGACGTGGCGCGCCGTATCGCCCACGAGATCAAGAACCCGCTCACCCCGATCCAGCTGGCGACAGAGCGCCTCAAGCGTCGCTATTCCAAGCAGATCGAGAAGGACGTCGAGCTGTTCGACGAGCTAACCGGTACGATCATCCGGCAGGTGGGTGACCTGCGCAAGATGGTCGATGAATTCTCCAGCTTTGCGCGCTTGCCCAAGCCGGTATTCCGGCAGGAAGACGCGGTCGACCTCGTCCGGCAGTCGCTGTTCCTGCAGGAAGTCGCCCATCCGGAAATCACCTACGGTTTCAGTGTCGAAGAGCAGATCCCGCCAATCGAATGCGATCGCCACCAGCTTGGCCAGGCCATGACCAACGTGTTGAAGAATGCTGCCGAGGCGGTCGATGCGCGCGTTCCCGACGCGGCGGCTGACTGGCGCGGCAGGATCGATGTCAGCATGGCGATTGAGGGCGATCACCTGGCGATCACCATTTGCGACAACGGCGTGGGTTTGCCGCAGAGCGGGGTGAACGTGTTCGAACCCTATGTCACGACCCGCGAGAAGGGCACCGGGCTGGGCCTCGCGATCGTCAAGAAGATCGTCGAGGAACACGCTGGCGACCTGGAATTCTCGCCGCGCGAGCACGGCGGCACCCAGGCAATACTACGGTTCGCCATTCGGCCGACCGAAACCGGCGAGCACAACGAGGCCGCCGAATGATTACATTAGGAGACCTTTGAATGGCACTCGACATCCTTGTCGTCGATGACGAACGCGACATCCGCGATCTCGTCGCCGGTGTGCTGAGCGACGAAGGCTATGAATGCCGCACGGCCGGCGACAGTGTCTCTGCCCTGGCCATGGTCGACGAACGGCGACCCAGCCTGGTACTGCTCGACGTCTGGCTGCACGGCAGCCCGATGGACGGGCTGGAAGTGCTCGATGCGATCAAGGCGCGCGAACCCAACCTGCCAGTGCTGATCTTCTCGGGACACGGCAATGTCGACACGGCCGTGTCCGCTGTCAGCCGCGGCGCGATGGACTTCATCGAAAAGCCGTTCGAGGCCGAGAAACTGCTCCACCTGGTCGAACGCGCGACCGAGACCGAACGCTTGCGCCGCGAGAACGAACGCCTGCGCGAAGGCATGGCCTCGCCGGACGAGTTCACCGGCAATTCCAGCGTCATCAACAGCGTGCGCGCGACGTTGAAGCGCGTCGCGAATACCGGCAGTCGCGTCCTGATCAGCGGCCCGGCCGGGGCGGGCAAGGAAGTCGCGGCACGCTTGCTGCACGCCTGGAGCCCGCGTGCCGACAAGGCATTCGTCAGCGTCAATTCCGCGCGCATCACGCCTGAGCGTTTCGAGCACGAACTGTTCGGCGAGGAAGCCGAAGGCAAGCTGGTTCGTGCCGGCCTGCTGGAACTGGCGGATGGCGGCACGCTCTACCTCGACGAGGTGGCGGACATGCCGGAAAGCACCCAGGCGCGCATCCTGCGCGTCCTGACTGACCAGAGCTTCGTGCGCGTCGGCGGCAATCGGCAAGTCGGTGTGGACGTGCGCGTCGTGTCCTCCACTGCGCGGGATCTGCTCGCCGAGATCGAGGAAAAGCGTTTCCGCGAGGACCTGTTCTACCGGCTTAACGTGGTCCCGATTGCGATCCCGCCACTGGGCGATCGGCGTGACGACATCCCCGCGCTCGCCGAGCATTTCTTCACCCGCTATGCGCGCGAGCAAGGTCTGGAGCCGCCGACTGTCACGCCCGAGGCGCTGGCGGCCATGCAGGCCTACGACTGGCCCGGCAATGTTCGCCAGCTGCGCAATGTCATCGAGCGGACGGTCATCCTCGCGCCGCGAGAGAACTTCAGCGAGATCACGCCGGAAATGCTGCCGTCGGAAATTACCGGCGGCTCGGACGACAACGGAGGCGGTATCTCTTCCCTGATGGGCGTTCCCCTGCGCGAGGCGCGCGAAAGCTTTGAACGGGAATACCTGCGCATCCAGATCCGCCGTTTCTCCGGCAACATTTCCAAGACTGCTGGGTTCATCGGCATGGAACGCTCGGCCTTGCACCGCAAGCTGAAGCTGCTCGGAATGAACGAGCGCAGCAGTAACGACGACGACAAGGAATAGGGCTGGCCGACACGCGTCAACCACATCCCACGCTTGTGGTATTGAGGGGAAACGGCAGCAGATGACATCTGGTCCTCCTGTTTCATGGAGGTCGAGATGCGTTCTATCGCCACTGTTTCCGCGGTTCTGTGCCTGCTGTCCGCAGCAGTTCCGGCGGTCGCCGGAGCTCAAGCGCCGGCCCTGTTGCCCGCGCTGCAAGTGGGCGCTGGAAGCGGACAAGTGCTGCAGGACTTCATCATGGATAGCCAGCGCCTGGGTGTCCGGATCGACACGACCACCGTCACCCCGGCTGACGACGAGCGTGTCGACCGGGAGGTGCAAGCCTACCGCGACCTGGCAGATCGCGTCATGGGCGACGGTTACGATGCCCTGCCTGATGCCCAGAAGCAGGCTATGCTGATGGGCTTGCGGATGCATTATCAGGGCGCCGTGCAATCGGTTCCGCAGCTGATCGAGCAGGCGCGCAGCCTGGTTACTGGGGTCGGGCGCGGCGATGCGGCCTACAATTTCCTGCTCGCCTACGACGTCTATCTCTACGCCGCGACGCACCTTTTCCCGCAGGATGGCAGCTTTGCCGTAGCGCGGTCGCAGGTGCAGGCTGCCATGGCGGAGCTTGGCGGTTCGCGGGCCGGCGCTCTGGCGGCTGAGGATGCTGCCGAACTGGCGGCCGCGCGCAATGTGCGCATGCCCTCTGCGATCACGACCGACCCGGCGGCCATCGCCATGTTCCGCCAAGCATGGACGACCAGCGGCATCGACTGGCAGATCATGCGTATCAACGTCACCTCTGGCTGGCGCGACAAGATCGAGAACGGGCGCGTGGTCGGCCAGCGCCGCGATGCCGCCATTGCCGCGCGCGATCCGTCAAACCCCGATTACTGCAATCTCTACGACTTTACCCTGGTCCGGGATCGTAGCGGCAGCGTGCGGCGGGATTCGCACAGTACCACCCGGATTGCCTGCGAGAATGTGGCCGGCTGATACAAGCTGCTACAATTAAGGCCGACAAAACTTGTATAATCGTCCTTGTAAGCCATCTGGCAACGAGGTTATGCTGCGTCGCACAAGAAGTGTTACCCGGTGAGTCCTGTGATTGTCACACGGCGGCACCAGAATGCGGGCCAAGGCTCGCCAACAAGAAGATACAGGAGTCAGGCAAATGACCAAAGGCACCCTCTCCGCTCGCCCGCGACCAGTGGGAGAAGCGGAACCCGCAAGCAAGCCACCTGCAACGGGCAAGAATGCCAACCTGCAGGACGTCTTCCTCAACCACCTTCGGCGCGAGAAGACCCCCGTCACCATGTTCCTGGTGAAGGGTGTCAAGCTGCAGGGCATCGTTACCTGGTTCGACAACTTCTCCATCCTGCTGCGGCGGGACGGGCAATCGCAGCTGGTCTACAAGCACGCGATCTCCACCATCATGCCGGGCGTCCCTATGGATGCCGAGCAGTTTGGCAGCGGCCCGGACGGCAACCGCAAGCAGCGCCTGTTGCAGGACATTTTCCTGTCGCGTGTGCGTGAGGCGGAGGTGCAGGTCACCATGTTCCTGGTCAACGGCGTGATGCTGCAGGGCCGCATCTCCAGCTATGACCTGTTCTGCATGCTGCTGGAGCGTGACGGATACGTGCAACTCGCGTACAAGCACGCCGTGTCGACCATTCAGCCCGCCAGTCATGTCGACCTGACCGATGACCTGGATGATGACGGCGACAACGAAAGCGACGACTGATTTTCGACGATGACATCGAAGGCGAGGTCACGCGCGGTGCGCGGGCCCTCGTCATCTGCCCCGACATTCGCAGCCATCGGCGCGAAGACGATCCTGTTGCCCGCCTTGCAGAGGCGGAGGGGTTGGCGCTCGCCATCGGCATTGTCGTCGCGCACTCCTACATCCTGCCGGTGCGCGAAGTGCGCCCGAATACCCTGTTTGGTGAAGGCCAGGTCCAACGCATCGCCGCCGACTGCGAACTGCACGAGGCCGAGCTGGTCATCGTCGACGGCGCGCTTTCGCCGATCCAGCAGCGCAACCTCGAAGACAAGCTCAAGCGCAAGGTCATCGACCGTACCGGCCTGATCCTCGAGATCTTCGGCGAGCGCGCCTCGACGGCGGAAGGTCGCCTGCAGGTCGAACTGGCCCACCTTGATTACCAGCAGAGCCGCCTGGTGCGCAGCTGGACCCACCTCGAACGCCAGCGCGGTGGCTTCGGCTTCCTTGGCGGTCCGGGCGAAACGCAGATCGAGGCTGACCGCCGCATGATCCGCGATCGCATGGGCAAGCTGCGCCGCGAACTGGAACAGGTGCGCAAGACCCGCGAATTGCATCGCAAGCGGCGGGGAAGGGCACCCTGGCCGGTTATCGCTCTGGTTGGCTATACAAACGCGGGTAAATCAACACTTTTCAATCGTTTGACGGGCGCAGATGTCATGGCGGAAGACCTGCTCTTCGCCACGCTCGACCCCACGATGCGGGCAATTTCACTGCCGGGCGTGGAGAAAGCCATCCTGTCGGACACCGTGGGGTTCATCTCCGACCTGCCGACCCAGCTGGTCGCTGCCTTCCGTGCCACGCTGGAAGAGGTGACTGCCGCCGATATCATCCTCCACGTCCGCGACATCGCCAATCCCGACACCGCCGCGCAGAAGAAGCAGGTGTTGAACGTTCTCGGTGACCTTGGCGTCGTGGCTGACGAAGGCGACGGGGAGGGGGGGAGTACCCCGATTATCGAGGTGTGGAACAAGTTCGACCTGCTCTCGCCCGAAGACGCCGAGGAGCTGGGGGCCGTCGCCGCAGCGGACGACAAGGTGCTGGCCATTTCTGCCGTCACCGGTGCCGGGTTGGAAACCTTGCGGGAACGTCTCGGGGCCGTGCTGACCGAAGGTGCGCGCCTGCATTCGCTGCTGGTCCCCGCCAGCGACGGCGCTCGGATCGCCTGGCTTCACGCGCATGGCGAAGTGTTGGATGAGGTTGAGGCCGGTGATGGCGATGATGGCCCAATGCGCCGAATCGACGTGCGGCTGACCGAAAAGGAACTCGGCCGGTTCGAGGCGCTGGACGCCTAGCTCTCGGCGCGCTTGACGCGCTGCCAGTAGCTTTCCTGCTCGTCGAGCGAGAGATCCGCGAAGACGAGGCCGTCTGCGGCGGCGAGGCGCTCCATCTCGCGGAAACGGCGCTCGAACTTCCTGTTGGAGGCGCGCAAGGCTGCTTCGGGATCGACGCCGAAACGCCTGACGATGTTGACAGCGACGAAGAGAATGTCGCCGGCTTCCATCTCGCGTTCTTCTGGCGTTGTGGCTGCTTCCAGCTCGCCGATCTCCTCGAGCAGCTTTTCGCGCGGTCCTTTCACGTCGTGCCATTCAAAACCGACGCGCGCTGCGCGCTTCTGCAGTTTGTCTGATCGCAACAGTGCGGGCAGCGCGCCTGCGACGCCGTCCATGGCGCTTTCAGACCCGCTTGAGGCGCGCTCGGCCGCTTTCAGGTCTTCCCAGCGCTTGCCGTCCATCACGCCGCCTTCGTCGCCGAAGATGTGCGGATGCCGGGCTTCCATCTTGTCGGAAATGGCTCGCGCAACGTCGTTGAACTCGAAGTGGCCGGCTTCCTCGGCTATGCGGGCGTGGAAGACGACTTGCAGCAGCAGGTCGCCAAGTTCGCCGCGCAGGTCTTCCATGTCGGCGCGCTCGATGGCGTCGGCTACTTCATAAGCTTCCTCGATCGTATACGGCGCAATGGTCGAGAAATCCTGCGCGACATCCCATTCACACCCGGTTTCGGGATCACGCAGGCGCGCCATGATCGAGAGGAGGCGGGATATCTGGTCAGTCATGGCTCAAGAATATTGGAATGATAATATATATTATGTTAAATATAGAGAGGTGTTCCAAAGGGCCAGGTCAGAGTTCCCTCTCACATGAACACACTGAAAAGAAACGCCACGCCGAGGAAAATACAGCCCCATATCAGAGCGATACGAATCGTTGTTGAGGTGTCGACCTGATAGGACCGGTATGAAGCGAACGCCAAGACCAGCCAGCCAAGCATGGCAACGATCGACACAATTCCTCCACCGCTCATGGTTCAAGCTCCATTCCGTCATAGCCTACCAGGACATTGTCCGGCGTTTCCTCGCTCAAGGTGGCATAATCCATCGACTTGTCGAGGTGTGACAGGACCAGTTTACGGGCACCGCAACGTTCGCCAAGCTCCAGTGCCATGCCGAGATGCGCGTGCGTCGGATGGGGTTCGCGGCGCAGGCAGTCGGTCACGAGCACGTCGATATCCTCGAACAAGTCGACCATATCATCGGTAATCTCGCTGAAGTCCGTGGCATAACCAATTGATTTATTATCTGCTTCGAACCTGTAGGCGGTCGTCATAATCGGTCCATGCGGCATCTCCACGCTCTCGACCGAGAAGCCCGAAAGGATTCGCAGGTTCTCGAGCGAATTGAGCTCGACGATGGTCGGGTAGCCATATTGTCCGGCAAAGACGTAGTCGAACCGGTTCCGTAGCCGGCGGCAGGTTTCCTTCGAGGCAAATCCGGGGATCGATCCGGCGCGGCCGAAGCGTAACGGACGCAAGTCGTCGATCCCGTGGCAATGGTCCGCATGGTCATGCGTCCAGAACACGCCGTCGATCCGCTCGATCCCGTTGGCGAGCAACTGGTTGCGCAGGTCGGTCGAGGTGTCGACAAGCAGCCGCTGCCCGGCCTTGCTTTCGACCAGGATCGAGACGCGGCTGCGGCGGTTCTTCGGCTCCTTGGGGTCGCATTCGCCCCAGTCGTTGCCGATCCGCGGAACTCCGGTCGACGTGCCACAGCCGAGCACCACCAGCTTCACGCGGGCGTCCCGGCTTTTCTGAAAAGATTAAAGAAGTTGCGCGAGGTTGTTGCAGCCAACTGCTCGACGTCTTCACCGCGCAGTTCGGCGACAAATTCGGCGGTATTGCGAACGAAGGCGGGCTCGCAGGTCTTGCCGCGGTGCGGGACCGGTGCGAGGAACGGGCTGTCGGTTTCCACCAGCAGCCGCTCTGCCGGGATTTCCTTCGTAAATTCCTGTATTTCGCGCGCGTTCTTGAAAGTCACGATGCCCGACAGCGAGACCGTCAGGCCCAGGTCCAGCACCTTGCGACCGAAGTCCGCCGAAGCGGTGAAGCAGTGGATCAGCGCGGGGAAGGTGCCCTGCTCCATTTCGTCGGCCAGGATCTCCAGCGTA
Organism: Aurantiacibacter gilvus; assembly: GCF_038289935.1. Lineage (NCBI taxonomy): Bacteria > Pseudomonadati > Pseudomonadota > Alphaproteobacteria > Sphingomonadales > Erythrobacteraceae > Aurantiacibacter > Aurantiacibacter gilvus. The sequence goes on along the minus strand of NZ_JBBYHV010000001.1, from coordinate 1,316,287 downwards.
TCGGCTTCGGCATCGCGCGTGTGGATCACGATCGGCAGGCCGGTTTCGCGCGCCACGCCGATATGCATGCGGAACAGGTCGCGCTGCACGGCGCGGTCGGACTTGTCGTAATAGTAGTCGAGCCCGGTTTCGCCGACGCCGATCACGCGCGGATGGTCGGTGGCGTCGCGCAACACCTGGCGGCCAAGGTCGGCGTGCTTGTCCGCCTCATGCGGATGAATGCCGACGGTGGCCCAGACGTCAGGCTCGCGCTCCGCCGTGGCGACGATGTCGCTCCACTCGCTTTCGCGCGTGGAGATGTTGAGGAAGCCGGTAATGCCAGCCGCACGGGCATTGGCGAGCACGTCTGCCTGCCGCTCGATCAGGCCCTCGTAATTGAGGTGGCAGTGGCTGTCGATCAGTGGCGCGTGGAGCGTCACTGTGCCCCCTCCCCTTCGGTTTCAGGCAGTTCGAGGCGCGGGAAGATACCTTGCGGCTTCTCCAGCGTGAAATTGCCTTCGGCCAGCGGCGAATACCAGTGCGAGCGAATAGCTTCGGGCGTACGCTGTCCCGGTGCAATGCCCATGGCATCAAGCAGCCTGCCCATCGATTCCGGCATGACCGGAATAACGGCCACGGCCAGCTGGGCAATGCAGATGTACAGGGTGGCGAGCACGGTCTGCATTCGCTCCGGATCGGTCTTTTTCAGCCCCCAGGGCGCCTGTGCGTCAATATAGGCGTTGCAGGCGAATACCGCGCCCATCCATGCCTCCAGCGCCTGGGCAAAGGCGAGGTCGGCATAGGCGTCGGGCATTTCCTGATGGATCACCCGGTCGACGTGGGCGAACAGGGCATTGTCCTCGTCGCTGTGACCGTTCACCGGCGGAAGCTTGCCCTCGCAGTTCTTGAAGATCAGCGACAGGGTGCGCTGGGCGAGGTTGCCGAAGCTGTTTGCCAATTCCGAATTGGCGCGATTTACAATGGCTTCCTGCGAATAGCTTCCATCCTGTCCGAAGCTGAATTCGCGCAGCAGGAAATAGCGCAGAACGTCGACGCCATAGCGGTCAGCCAGTTCGGCAGGATCGGTGACGTTGCCCGCCGACTTGCTTTCCTTCTTGCCGTCGCGGTTGAGAAGAAAGCCGTGGCCGAACACCTGCTTCGGCAGCTCGATTCCGGCGCTCATCAGGAAGGCAGGCCAGTAGACGGCGTGGAAGCGGACGATGTCCTTGCCGATCAGGTGCAGGTCCGCCGGCCAGAACTTGGCCATGTTCTCGGTCGCGTCGGGATAGCCGAGGCCGGTGAGGTAGTTGGTGAGCGCGTCGACCCAGACGTACATCACGTGCTCTTCGCTCCCCGGCACTTTCACGCCCCAGTCGAAGCTGGTGCGGCTGACCGAAAGATCGCGCAGGCCGCCCTCGACGAAGCGCATCACCTCGTTGCGGCGGCTTTCGGGGCGGATAAAGTCGGGATTGTCGCGGTAGAGCGCCAGCAGCTTGTCGCCGTATGCGGACAGTTTGAAGAACCAGCTTTCCTCCACGGTCCATTCTACCGGCGTGCCTTGCGGGGAGAGCTTTTCGCCCCCTTCCCCGTCGACCAGCTCGCTTTCGTCGTAATAGGCTTCGTCGCGGATCGAGTACCAGCCTTCGTAGCGGTCCAGGTAGAGGTCGCCATTGGCCTCCATTGCCTTCCAGATCGCCTGGCTGGCGCGGTGGTGCTCTTCTTCGGTCGTGCGGATGAACCGGTCGTAACTGATATCAAGCTTGTCGAACAAGGCATGGAAATGGTCGGACATTTCGTCCGCCAGTTCGCGCGGGGTCATGCCCAGGTCGCGCGCCTTCTGCGCCATTTTCAGGCCGTGTTCGTCGGTACCGGTCTGGAACCGCACCTCGCGGCCCATCTGGCGGTGGAAACGGGCGAGGACATCAGCCGCAATGGTCTCATAGGCATGGCCGATGTGCGGCTTGCCGTTGGGATAGTGAATCGCGGTGGTGAGGTAAAAGGTCTCAGACATTGGCGGCTTCCCTAGAAGCCGCAAGACTGGCGAGCAAGGTGCCGATTTCCATCACCAGCAGTCCTGCGTCGAAATTGTAGGTCGGGGCCTGCCCGGCCAGCTTCACAAGAGCAGCGTGGGTATCGACGAGCGCGGGGATATGCCTGCCGGATACACCGTGCATTCGCTCGGCCACGACGGCGCGCGCCAGTTCGATGGCAGCGAGCTGCTTCTCGCGACTTGGCCGCGCGCCCATGGCGCTGGCGAGTTGACCGCGCAGGGAGAAATCGGGATCGCCGCGCTCCGCCACCTGCTTCATCAGCGCGTGCACCTTGCCGAGGTCCAGCTCGACGAAGTCGATCGCAGCCCCGGGCGAGCCATTGGCCGCGGCAATCGCCGCTTCGCGCATGTCGGCGCTGGCCTGCGGGCTTTCGCGGGCAAGGACGCGGTCCATGTCCTCGTCGGACACGCGCGGGAAGGACAGCACGCGGCAGCGTGAGCGGATCGTTGGCAGCAGCCGACCGATCCGGTGCGCGATCAGCATGAAATAGGTGCCTACCGGCGGTTCCTCGAGGCTCTTGAGCAGCGCATTGGCGGCACCTGGCTCCATGTCGTCGGCCGGATCGAGGATGACCACGCGGCGGCTGCCCAGCGTGGGGCGGGTGGTCAGGCGGCGTTGCAGCTCGCGGATCTGGTCGATCTTGATGTTGCGCGCCAGTTCGTAGGGCTTGCCGTCATCGCGCTTGCGCGCCTCGGTGTCGTTCTTGGGCGGGTGGGTGACGTAGCGGATATCGGGATGGTCGCCGGGAGGCTGTGGAATGCCCTCCTCCGCCACCAGTTCGCGCGCTGCGGCGAGGGCGAAGGCGGACTTGCCCACGCCCTTGCGGCCCGAGAGGATCCAGCCGTGATGCATGCGTTCGCCCGCCATCGCGCGGCGCCATTCGGCCCAGGCGGCATCGTGGCCGATGTAGGAGGCGGCGTCGTGGCTCACCCGCCCTCTCCTGTCAGCGGCGCCATGGCGCGCATGATGCGGTCGTGGACTTCGCCGGGCGTGCCGTCGGCGGAGATGCATGCGAACCGCTCCGGATCGCTGACAGCCAGCGTGCGGAAGCGGTCTGCCACCGCGGCGTGGTATTCAGCGGAGCGCCCGCCGATCCTGTCGGAATTGTCACCATCGCGGGCGGCCAGCCGCTGGGCCACGGCTTCATTGTCTGCTGTCAGCAGGAAGGTCATGTCCGGCATCAGGCCCCACGATCCGATGTTGTGCAGCGCCATGATGGCATCGTCGAACAGGTCGTCCCCGCCGCCTTGGTAAGCGCGCGAGGAATCGATGAAACGGTCGCAGACCACCCAGGTGCCGCGATCGAGCGCGGGGGCGATAGCCTTTTCAACGTGATCGGCGCGCGCGGCGGCAAACAGCAAGGCCTCGGTCCGCGCGCCGATTTCCAGTTCGCTGTCGAGCAGCAGCTTGCGAATGGCCTCTGCGCCCGGGGTGCCGCCCGGTTCGCGTGTCAGCAGCACGTCGATGCCGCGCGCGCGCAAGGCGTCCGCCAGCATGGCGGCCTGGGTCGACTTGCCGACCCCTTCGCCGCCCTCCAATGTGATAAAACGCCCCGTGCTCATGCAGTCCACTTTCTCAACGCATTGAGCACGCGTTGCAAGGCATTGGCCTTTGCTACGGAATCGGCCGCCTCCAGCGGGACCTCCAGCACCAGCTGGCCGTCGACGCTCAGCTGTAATCGCGCGACGGGATCGCCCGCGGCAATGGGTGCGGTGATGGGGCCGCGATAGACCACTTCCATAGTCCAGTGGTCCGCTGCCTCCCCGCGCGGCAGGGATGCGACCACGTCGGCCGCGGTGCGCAGGCGCACGTTGCGTTCGGCGCCGTCCTGCACCAGTGCCGAGCCGACCTCGACACCCGCCGGGATCACCGTGGCCTGTTCGAAATCCGAAAAGCCCCATTCGAGGAATTCGCGCGCCGCGTCGTCGCGCGTGCGGCTGTCCGGCGCACCTGCCAGCACCATCACCAGCCGGCGTCCATCGCGTTCGCCGGAGCCAAGGAAGGTGAACCCTGCCTCGCGCGTGTAGCCTGTCTTGATCCCGTCTGCGCCTGCGACAACGCCGGTGACGGGATCGTGATTGGCCTGGGTGATGTTGCGCCAGCGCAGGGTCCGGTGACCGAAGTATCGCTGGTAGAGCGCCGGATAGTCCCGCGTCATGGCCTCTGCCAGCAGGGCAAGGTCTCGCGCCGAGGTATAGGTCTGCCCGCCATCGGGATAGCCATTGGCCGAGCCGAAATGGGTGTCATGCATGCCAAGCTCTTCGGCGTTGGCGTTCATCAGCTCCAGCCAGTTTTCGAGCGAACCGGTTGCCGCAATCGCCAGGGCCACGCTGGCGTCGTTGCCGGACACGGTGGTGATTCCCAGCAGCAATTGGCCGATGGTCGGTTGCTCGCCCGCGCGCAGGAACATGTTGGAGCCCTCGGCATACCACTCGTCTTCCAGTTCCGGCGTGTACTGGAAGCGCTGGCCCGGATGCAGGTCGCCTTCGCTGATCAGCTTGAAGGCCAAGTAGGCCGTCATCACCTTGGTAACCGATGCTGGCGTGAAGCGCCGCTCTGCCTCGCGCGCATAGAGCGTTTGGCCGGTGCTCAGGTCCACCAGCAGGGCGATAGGAATCTCGTCGGGGACGGGCGCAGGTGCCGGGCTGGCAGGCTGGCTGGCGAGCGCGCCAAATGCCGCTGCTGCCAGTGCCAGGACCTTCGGATATCGCACAGATTCTCCACCGCTTGGAGCGGCGGAAGTTCAGTCTCAGCCGCTGGTCAGGATTCGGGCATCGGTATAGCCCGCGCGTCGGACGTTGGCGAGCGAGGCTTCGGCTTCTCCACGGGTGGCGAAAGGCCCGGTGCGCACGCGATAGTAGGCGCCTGAACGGGTGACCTCGCCGCCCAGCACATTCGCCGCACGGCGAGCATTGTCCGGATTGGAGAATGCCGCCGCCTGGACGAGGAACCGCCCCTCTGCGGGCTGGGTGGCGACAGGTCCCGGTGCAGCCTCTGCGATCTCGGGAGTCTCGACTGGTTCCCGTGTCTCGGCTTCTGCCACTTCGACAAAAGCCTCCGCAAGCGCTTCCGCAGGCGTTGCCGGGGCGGCGCCGGGTGCGAACTGCGGAAGTTCGGGCCTTGCTGCCGGTGCTGGCGCTGCGGGCAAGGTAGGAGCGGCTGACGCTGTCGAGGCGGCAACCTCGACGTTCTCGACCGGCTGCGGCTGCGCGTCCGCTTGCAGCGGGGCCGAGCCGCTATCCGGCAGCCGGCGGCGCAGCACATTTACCAGCGACATCGGCGTATCCATGCGCAGGGGCGCGGCATTGCTGGCACGCAGGAGCGCGCGGTGTTCTTCCGGCGGGTTGACGCGGCGCACCCGCACGGGCGTGTCGACGTTGCCTCCCAATTGCGCCATGGCTGCCGGTGACAAGGCGATCAGCGCGTTTGAAGCTACCGGTCCGCGCCGTTCGACGCGCACTAGGACGGTGCGCCCGGTTTCCAGCGAGGTGACTTCGACATAGCTCGGAAAGGCCAGTGTGTGATGCGCGGCCGTGTACCCCATCGCATCGTCGTCGAGCGCCAGGTAGCCGACCTCGTCGTAATTCATGGTGTCGATCGGCGTGTAGAGCGTGCCGTCGACGGTGTAAGGTTCGCCCACGGTCACCGGATAGTCTGCCGCCGGGCCGGTCGTGGCGCGCGGTGCGGACACGCTGGCGAGTTGCGCAGAGTTGCCGCCGCCGCCGCAGCCAGCAAGGCCAGCGACAAGAATAATGGTTAAGGCAGTGCGCGGAAACGCACGGACAATGCGGCTATTGGGTAATCTCATCTGCAAGCAACCCCACGCTCATCGCGTAATAGTTCGAGCAGTTATATTCGAGGATAACCCTATAATTCTGGGTTAAGAGGTACCCAGGTTCTGCCGGACCGTCGGGTTCGAACAGCGAAGCCATCACGTCATCACCGATGGGCGCGCGTGGTTCGATACCCCGTTCACGCCATTCCCGAACGGTCAGCCAGCGGCTGTGGCGTTCGTGAACTCGCGGGCAAACCGGCGAGTCGACAAGGTTTTCGATCCCGCTGCGATCCGCAGAGTTCGGCACATAGGCACGCACGGCCCAGGGCTCTCCCGTGCGCCAGCCGGCGTCACGGAAATAGTTGGCGATCGAATGCATGGTGTCGACGTCGCTGTTCCAGATATCGCGGTCACCGTCGCCATCGCCATCCACGGCGAGCCGCAGATAGACGCTCGGCAGGAACTGGCCGTTGCCGAAGGCCCCTGCCCAGCTGCCCGTCAGTTGGCTGCGCGGCACGCCTTGGTCGGCCATCTTGAGCACGTCGATGAATTCGCGCTCGAACAGGTCGCGACGGCGCCCTTCCCACGCGAGCGTGGCGAGCGAACGCGGCAGGTCAAAGCTGCCCATCACGGCGCCGTAGGCGGTCTCATGTCCCCAGATGGCGACGATGATTTCTCCCGGGACGCCATATTGGCGCTCCACTTCTGCCGCGATGGGCCGCACTTCGGCCAGCTTCCGCCGCCCGCCACTGATCCGCGAAGCAGTGTTGTGGCGGCGCAAATAGCTCGACATCCAGGCAAAGCCGGTGGCCGGGTTGACCGAGCCGCCGGAGGAGACGTTCTGCGTATCCAGTGCGATCACCCGGTCGTTGGGCGTCAGGCCGACGAAGATCTCGTCGATCGTTGCCTGGCTAACACCTTCTGCCCGCGCCTGTTGCGCCACCGTCGCGAGATATTCGTCAAACGGCTCCTCCTGCGCTGCGGCAGGGGTAGCGGAAATGACGGCGATTGCGGCGAAAGCGCCATGGCGGCGCAGGGATTTGAACTGCATGGGGCGGAGATTAGATCACCGCCCCCGCAGATGGAATCCCTCAAATGCGAAAAGCGACCAAATGCCGCTGGCGCGCGCCTACTCGTCGAGAGGAGCGTAAGGCGGCTGCATGTCGGGATTGTTGGCCAGCATCTCCGCGAACGGGGTGAAGCCGCAATTGTCCTCTTCGCAATAGGTGACGGTGTGAATGTAGCGGATTGCGCCGTTTTCGACGCGGAATGTGTGGCTGTCCGGACGACGGTTCTCGCCGAATTCGAGAAACACGTTCACTGCGCCCTTCACCGGGTCGACGACATAGCGACGGTTCGTCAGTTCCACGCCTTCGGGCACACCGACGTTGCAGCTGTCAGTCGGCTCTCCACGGGCAGTGTAGACCCCGCCTTCCAGGCGTGCGCAGGGTGTCCCCCACGGCACTTCCACGGTCGGGTCATTGAACAGGTCGAGATAGGCGTCGGCGGCGGCGATCAGTTCCTCCCGCGTGGCGCGTTCGCCTTCGGGAATGTCGCCCCAGTCCTCGCGCCGGGCATATTCGTAAGTGGCTTCGGCGTCGAACAGCCAGTCACCCTCGTCGGTAACGATGTTGTCGAAGCTGCCAACGCCGAAAAAACCGCTGCCGAAAGTGGTCGCCGTGACGATCGGGCGCTCTGCGTCTTTCATGACTGCTTCGACGAAGACCTTGCAGCTCGTGGTGTCCAGCAGGGCCATGTGCCAGTTCACTTCGCGGGCCGGATGGAGGAAACCGCCGAGCGAGGAGCGTTCGAAGTTCTCGTTGTAATCGACCCATTCGCCCAGCTGCATGGTCATCATCGTGCCCTGCTCGATAGCTTCGATCCAGTCGTCAGCCATTCCCTGCAGCTGTTCGCGGGTGCAGGCACCTTGCGCCATGGCGGGCGTGGCGGAGACAAAGGCGGTGGCGGCGGCAAGAACAGCGTAAAGCTTGAGGCTCTTGGGCTTGCGGGTCATGGTCAGGCGATCCTCTTGAACAGGCGGCTTGATGCCGCTCCGTGGACATAGTCAAAAAGATTTCTAACGCCTGTTTTCGACCCTGTCACGGGGGAGTAGGTGACATTTGCGACAGAAGGCGCTAACCGCCTCGCGCTCGGTCGGACAGGTGGCAGAGCGGTTGAATGCACCGGTCTTGAAAACCGGCGTGGGTGCAAGCCCACCGTGGGTTCGAATCCCACCCTGTCCGCCAGCAATTCCCCGCTATGCTGCCTTGATGCTGTGGTCCGCGAGAGCCGCGTAGTCCGCGCGGCAGGCGTCTGCGACCTGCTGCTGGTACTCGCTCAGTTCGGGCACAGGTCCGGGCGGCGCGCCAAAGCCGGTCGAGGCGTTGACCTTGTCGTACCAGTGCGGGCCCCAGATGCCGTCTTCGGGCAGTGGTCCCTTTTTCCATGACAGCATTGCCGGGGCCCAAGCGATGTCCAGTGCCTCGCACAGCTTCGCCAGCACGCCAGCGGGATTCGTCAGGATTGCATCGGAATCCACCACTGGCGGTGCGTGGCCCAGGCGATCGGCTTCCGTCTCGAAGTAGCGGCGCATGCGGGCATAGCCGAGCGCTTCGGGGCCGGTCAGCTCGTTCTTGTGGCGATAACTGGCGACCATGCGCGCGGGATTGCGGATCAGGAAGGCGTGGCGGTGGTGCGGCATGTGTTCGATGTGCACCGGGCCTTCCATGTGGTGCGGCATATGCTTCTGGTACCAGACCGGCTCGCCGCCGGGCGGATCGCCGGACAGCGTGGCCAGCACCCTCTTCCAATCACAGTCCATGTTGTCGATTATCTCGGCTGCCATGGGGTGCGGTTCGCCGGTTTCCTTGAGGAAGGCGCCGTAGAACGGTTCGTCCGACACTGCGCAGTCTGCCCGTGCACCGAAGCTGCGCATCATCGCGGTCGAGATGTTGCGCGGGCCAGACCACATGGCGATCCTGACAGTCAGGGCCGCGCCCTCCCCGCTGCATCCTCGGCAATCCGCTTGAGGTAGAGCTGTTGCAGGTGTTCGACCATCGGGCCGCGTTCAGTTCCCAGAACCCGGCCGTCCACGCTGCCGACGGGGGCCACGCCCGCAAAGGTGCCCGTGGTGAAGGCTTCGTCCGCCCCGTAGACGTGGGTGAGCGAGAAATTGCGCTCGCGCACGGTGATCCCGGCCTCGCGCGCGATTTCAATCACCATGCCGCGGGTAATGCCGTCGAGGCAGTAGTCTCCGCTCGAGGTCCAGACCTCGCCATCCTTGACGATGAAGAAATGCGTCGAATTGCAGGTCGCCACGAAACCGTGCGGATCGAGCATCAGCCCCTCGTCGGCACCTGCCTGTGTCGCCTGGATGCAGGCGGTGATGCAGTTGAGCTTGGAATGGCTATTGAGCATCGGGTCCTGCACGTCGGGATATCCGCGCCGCACGTGGACGGTGAACAGCTTGAGCATCCGCGTCGCGGTTTCGGGCGACGGTTGCTTCCATTCGGGGATGATCACCACCGTGGCGGGCGTCACCACCACGCGCGGGTCCTGGTAGGGCGTGGAGCGGACGCCACGCGTCACCATCAGGCGGACGTGGGCACCGTCATCGGTCATGCCATTGGCGTCGAGCACGGCGTACAGCCGCCGCGCCATCTCCTCGCGGCTGATGCCGATATCCATGGCGATGGCCTTGGCCCCGTGCCACAGCCGGTCGAGGTGGCGGTCAAGGAAAGCCAGCCGTCCGCCGTGGAGGCGCAGCCCTTCCCATACCCCGTCGCCCAGCATGAACCCGGAATCGAACACGCTCACCCGCGCTTCGTCACGCGGGAAATGCGTCCCGTTTACGTCGATCAGGATCTCCGCATTGCGCGGATCGGGGAGGTAGGAATGTGTCCCCTGCCCTTCCATCGGATCAGATGTGCAGTGCCCGGCCGTATGCAGCGAGCACGCTTTCGTGCATCGATTCGCTGATGGTCGGGTGCGGGAACACGGTCTGCATCAGTTCGGCCTCTGTCGTCTCCAGCGTCTTGCCGACGACATAACCCTGGATCATTTCCGTCACTTCCGCGCCAACCATGTGCGCGCCCAGCAGTTCGCCGGTCTTGGCGTCGAACACGGTCTTGGTGAAGCCCTCGGCCTCCCCCAGCGCGATGGCCTTGCCGTTGCCGATGAAGGGGAACATGCCAACCTTCACCTCATAACCTGCCTCCTTGGCCTTGGCCTCGGTCAGGCCGACGCTGGCGATCTGCGGGTGGCAGTAGGTGCAGCCCGGAATGGCCGAGCGGTTAAGCGGGTGCGGATGCACGTCCTTGTTGCCAAGTTCCTGCGCGATGGCTTCCGCCGTGGTGACACCTTCGTGGCTCGCCTTGTGCGCCAGCCACGGGCCGGGCGTGCAATCGCCGATGGCCCACAGCCCCTTCGACTTGGTGCGGCCGTAGGGATCGATCTGGATGAACCCGCGATCGAGCTCGGCCAGCTTGTCGATGCCAATATTCTCGGTGTTGGGGACGATGCCGATGGCGACGATGCAGTGGGTGAATTCCTGCTCGCCAGCCTTGCCGTCCTTGGGCTTGATCTTGGCGGTTACGCCCTTGGGCGTGGCCTTCAGCTCTTCGACGCCGGCGCCGGTCATGATCGTCATGCCCTGCTTGGTCAGCGCCTTTTCGAGGAAGACGGACACGTCCTTGTCTTCCACCGGCACCACGTTGTCGAGCATCTCGACAACGATAACATCGGCGCCCATGTCGTTGTAGAAGCTGGCAAACTCGATGCCGATCGCACCTGAACCGATCACCAGCAGCTTCTTCGGCATTTCCGGCGGGGTCATGGCAGTGCGGTAGGTCCAGATTTTCTTGCCGTCCGCCGGAGCAAAGGGCAGGTCGCGCGCTCGGGCACCGGTGGCGACGATCACGTGCTTGGCAGTGAGCTTCTCCTCACCCTTCTCGCCCTTCACCGTCAGGCTGGTCGGGCCGGTCAGCGTGCCCTCGCCCATGTGCACGGCGATCTTGTTCTTCTTCATCAGGTGCGTGACGCCCTGGTTCAGCTGCTTGGCAACGCCGCGGCTGCGCTTCACCACGGCCTCGATGTCAGCCTCGATGGCACCGGCGATCTTCAGGCCATAGTCCGACGCGTGCTGCGCATAGTGCAGGATCTCCGCGCTGCGCAGCAGGGCCTTGGTGGGGATGCAGCCCCAGTTGAGACAGATGCCACCCAGCAGTTCACGCTCCACAATGGCGGTCTTCAGCCCGAGCTGCGCGCAGCGGATTGCCGCGACATAGCCGCCGGGGCCGGAACCGAGAACGATGACGTCGTAGGAAGTGCTCATGATCTATCCTGCAATGAGGGTAACATAACGGGCGGAGACCCAGCCGGAGCGGCATGGGCCGATATAAGGAACGACATTCGGAACCGGCGAGGAAACCTCGCAGTCGACACCGGGCTCGCGGTTGGAGCCGTATACAATGCCGATCCACTGCTGGTCTGCGGTCCCGTCGCAGAACCAGACTTCCTCGCCTTCGCGGAGCTCGTCCATCTTGCTGGCCTGCGTGGTTGGCGCGGCGCGCACGGCGAGGAAGTTGTCGCCGTCTGGGTTGAGGCCGCTGACGACGCCGAACCCGGCGCAGGCGTCGAAATCCAACCCGTCGTGGCCGATCATCACCGGCTGTGCGTCTGCCGGTTCGTGTGCGGCGAGAGGTGCGCTGGCGAGGGCGGTGGCGGCAATGGCGGCGACTGCCCTCATGACTGCGCCTCGTTTACCGAGCGCGGATGGCCATGATCGTCGACTGCAACGAAGGTGAACTTTGCGGATGTCACCCGCTCTTCCCTGTCGGAATGGCGCTCCCGCCGATAGGCGTCGGTGCAGATTTCCATCGAGGTGCGCCCGACACGGGTGATCTCGGCATAAACCGATACTTCGTCGCCAACCTTCACCGGCTTGTGGAATTCCACGGCGTCCATGGCGACGGTGACTGCCCTGCCCTTCGCTCGCCGGGCGGCAATCAGGCCTGCGCCCGAATCCATCAGGCTCAGCAGCCAGCCGCCGAAAATGTCTCCGTAGGCGTTGGCGTCAGCCGGCATGGCGGTGACGCGCATGGCCGGATCGCGCCTGCTATGCGTTCCACTTTCCGTCATTCGGACACCAGCGACAGGTTGAGCGCCATGACCCAGCCATGGGCGCAGGGGCCGTTATACGCTTGTGGTGTGGCGATCGGGCGGCTCACTCGGCAATCTCCCAGATCCTGGAATTCACCCGTGGCATAGACAATGCCCTGATAGTCGCCCACGGCTTCGCACAGCCATACGAGCGAGCGGATCGGCAAGCGGTCCTTTTCTCGGGCATAGGCGTCCGGTGCCTCGAGCACGGCAATCTCCGGTTCGAAGTGGGTGACCGAGCCAATACCGCCGCATGCGTCGAGCTCCGGACCGTCGAGACCGATCCGCGGCACCTGTTCCCGCTCGCTCGCTGCCACCTGTGCCGGCAGGGCAAGGCAGGCAGCGACAATGAGACAGCGTCGGACCATGGCGGTGCTTACGCCACCAGCCCGAGCGGTGCCTCGATCAGTTCCTTGAACACCTTCATCAGCTGCGCGCCGTCAGCGCCGTCGATGGCACGGTGGTCAAAGCTGCCGGTGGCGCTCATCACACTGGCGATCTGCAGGCTGTCTTCGACCACGTAGGGGCGCTTCTCGCCCGCGCCGATGGCCATGATCATGCCCTGCGGCGGGTTGATGACCGCCTCAAACTGCTTGATGCCGAACATGCCCATGTTGGAAAGGCTCGCCGTACCGCCCTGGTATTCCTCGGGCGCCAGCTTGCCGTCCTTGGCGCGGGTGGCGAGATCCTTCATCTCGGTGCTGATCTTGCTCATCGCCTTGGCACCCGCGTCCTTCACGATCGGGGTGATGAGGCCGTTGGGGATCGACACAGCGACCGAGATATCGGCGCGCTTGAACTGCAGCATCGAATCGCCGGCGAACTGGACATTGCAGGCCGGGACCTGCTCCAGCGACTTGGCCAGCGCCTTGATCAGCATGTCGTTGACCGACAGCTTAACGCCCTGCGGCTCCAGCGCCGCGTTGAGCTCGCTGCGCAGCTTGAGCAGGGCGTCGAGACGGATATCCACCGTCAGGTAGATGTGCGGGACCTGCTGCTTGGACTCGGTCAGGCGGCGCGCGATCGTCTTGCGCATGCCGGAAAGCTTTTCGACGTCGTGCGGAATGCCGAAGTCCTGTGCCTCGGCCGGTGCGGCAGCGGGTGCCGGAGCGGCGGCAGCGGCAGGCGCCGGAGCAGCAGTACCGGGCTGTGCGCCGTCGACGTCAGCCTTCACGATGCGGCCGTTGGGGCCGGACCCCTTCACGGTGGAGAGGTCGATACCCTTCTGCTCGGCAATACGCTTGGCGAGCGGTGAAGCGATAATGCGGTCGCCGCTTGCGGCGGGAGCAGCAGCCGGAGCTGGTGCTGGTGCGGCAGCCGGGGCAGCTTCTTCCTTCGCCTCGGACGGGGCAGGAGCCGGAGCAGGCGTGGCAGCGCCACCAGCCGGTTCGACGTTAGCCACGTCTTCGCCTTCTTCGGCCAGTGTGGCGATCACGGTACCGACGGCGACGCCTTCGGTGCCTTCTTCAACCTGGATGTGGGCGATGGTGCCTTCGTCGACCGCTTCGAATTCCATCGTGGCCTTGTCGGTCTCGATCTCGGCCATGATGTCACCGGCGGAAACCTGGTCACCCACTTTAACCAGCCATTTGGCCAGCGTGCCTTCCTCCATGGTCGGTGAAAGGGCGGGCATCTTGATGGCAATCGGCATTGCGGCGCTTGCTCCCTGGCAGCTGGTTGTCGCGTGACCCGCTCATTGGCCAAAATCATGGCGCGGGGCAAGGCATCTTGCGGAATTCAAGGTTTCCACCGATACCATGACGCCGGGAGACCATTAATGCGCGTCTATCTGACGATCATCGACGAAACGGAAGAAGCACAGGTCGCGCTGCGCTTTGCCGCGCGTCGTGCGGCGAAAACCGGCGGCGCCGTGCACCTGCTCGCGCTGGTGCCGAAGCAGGCCTTCAGCGCCTTCGGGCGAATCCAGGAAACTATCGAACAGGAGGCCCGCGACCGTGCCGAGGTGCTCGCCAATTCTGCCGCGGGCGAAATGAAATATGAAAGCGGCAAGATGCCGCAGATTGCCGTGCGGGTGGGCGACGGCAAGGCGGTGATCAGGGAATACCTCGAGGAACACCCGGAAGTGGCCGCGCTGGTGCTGGGTGCGGCAGCGGACGGCATACCCGGCCCGCTGGTTACCTATTTCTCGACCCACGCGGGTGACCTGCAGTGCCCGGTGTTCATCGTTCCGGGTGGCCTGTCGAATGAAGAGCTGGACAGGTTGAGCTAGCGTTTCTTGCCCCGCCCCTGATGGCGGATATTGCCCGGACGCCCGCGCTGGCCGACTACGTGCTTGCCCTGCCTGTCCTTCTTCGGGCCCTTGTTCGTACGGGGCTTGCGCTCGGGCCTGCGCCCGCGAGGTTCCACCTTTTGCGACCCGCCACCTTCAGGCAACTCGAACTTCAGGGCGCCCGTCAGCGGGTTGGCCTCGGCCAGGCGCAAGTCAAGCACGTCGCCCACGGTGTAACTCTCGCCGCTATCCTCGCCGATCAGCGCATGGGCGGCCTCGTCGTAGCGGAAGTATTCGCGGCCCAGCGTGGAGATCGGCACCAGTCCGTCGCCGCCAAGGCTCACGATGGTGGCGAAGAATCCGAACTTCTGCACCCCGGTGATGCGGGTCTTGAACACCTCGCCCACGCGGGCTGACAGCCATGCGGCGACGTAGCGGTCGATGGTGTCACGTTCCGCCTCCATCGCTCGGCGTTCAGTGACGCTGATGGCGTCGGTGATCTTGCCGAGATCGTCGCGATCCTTGTCCGACAGTCCCGAATGGGCCGGGATCGCCTTGCTCTTGGGCTTGGGCTGCTCCAGCCCGAAACTGTCGACCAGTGCGCGGTGAACCAGCAGGTCCGAATAGCGGCGGATCGGCGAAGTGAAGTGCGCATAGCTGCCCAGCGCGAGCCCGAAGTGGCCGGCGTTCTTGGGGCCGTAATAGGCCTGCGTCTGGCTGCGCAGCACGGCTTCCATCACCAGCCCTTTTTCGCTCGGATCGCCGATGTCCTTGATCATGCGGTTGAACAGGCTGGGGGTAATGACCTGCCCCAGGGCCAGGTTCTTGCCGATCGATTCGAAGTATTCGCGCAGGGCGATCAGCTTCTCGCGGGTCGGCGGCTCGTGGATGCGGTAGACCACCGGGCTGGCCTTGCTTTCCAACGCCTTGGCTGCCGCGACGTTGGCCGCGATCATGAAATCCTCGACCACGCGGTGGGCATCCAGCCGTTCGCGCACGGCGATCTCGGCGATCTTGCCCTGTTCATCGAGGATCACGCGGCGTTCGGGCAGTTCCAGTTCCAGCGGATCACGGTCCGCGCGCGCCTTGGCGAGCAAGGCCCATGCGTCCCACAGGTTGCGCAGGTTTTCGGGCGCATCGCCCGCGTCGATTGCAGCCTGCGCGTCTTCGTATGCGATGTTGCCCGCGATCCGCACCAGTGCGCGGGTGAAACGCCAGTCTGTTACCCGCCCCCCGGCATCGATGTGGAGGTGGCAGGCCATGGCTGCACGATCTTCGCCTTCCTTCAGCGAGCAGACGTCAGCCGAGAGGACTTCGGGCAGCATCGGCACGACCCGGTCGGGGAAGTATACCGAATTGCCGCGCTTGCGCGCCTCGCGGTCCAGTTTGCTATCCGGGCGCACGTAGAACGATACGTCGGCAATGGCGACGATGGCGCGGAAACCGCCCTTGCCATCGGGTTCGGCCCAGATGGCATCGTCGTGGTCACGCGCATCGGCGGGGTCGATGGCGACGATGGGTACGTTTCGCAGGTCTTCGCGCTGCTCCTCGCTGAGGGCAAGCCTGGTCGCCTCGTCGGCTTCGTCCAGAACCTCGTCGGGGAAGTTGAAGGGGATGCCGTACTTGTGGATGGCGATCAGCGAATAGGATCGCGGGGCGAGCGGATCGCCCAGCACCTCGGTCACCTTCACCGTCGAATTGCGACCGCGCCCGGCAGGTTCGGCGAGGACCAGTTGGCCTTCTTCGGCCTGCCCGACATCGCTGACGCGGGCGGAACTGCGGATCTTCTTGTCGACCGGCGCAAGCCAGGCCTGGCCGCTGCGGTCAAACTCGACAATGCCCAGCAATGCGCCCTCGGTCGACGGCAGCTTGCGCATGGGGTGGGCCAGCCAGCCCTTCCCCGCTTCTTCGGTCCGCGCGAGGATACGGTCGCCCTTGCGCAGGGCGGCCTGCTTCTTGCGTTCTATCACTCGCAGGCGTGGCGGCGGCGTGGCGTCATCGGGCTGCCAGGTCTCGGGGATCGCAATGGGCTCGCCATCCTCGATATCGACCACGCGCAGCACGGTGACCTTGGGCACGCCGCCCATGCGGTGGAAGGCGCTCTTCTTGCCGTCGATCAGGCCTTCTTCGGCCATGTCCTTCAGCAGCGCCTTGAGCGCGATTTTTTCCTGTCCCTTGAGGCGGAAATGCTTGCCGATCTCGCGCTTGCCGACGACGTTTTCGGATGCGCGGATGAATTCGAGGATCTGCTCCTTGCTGGGCAGTCCCTGGAACTTGTTGTGGGGGCGTTTTGTCATCTGCCCCGCCATATGGGGGCTGGCTTACTCGCTGTCGACCGGTAGCGGATAGAATTGCCCGCCCGGCACGGCGCTGGAGACCGGGCTTTCCGCCCCGTCGGCAGCAACAGAACTGACCCCGAAGATCCAGTCGTCCCCGCGATCGGGCGCTAGGATGATCGAATTGAGGTCCGCGGCAGGGTCTGCGGCCAGCACTTCGCGCAGGTTCCAGTCGCGCTCGTCGGTGCGGCGGCGGTAGATCCGGTAGCTGGTCGCGCCGGCGACAGGCTCCCATTCCAGCAGGACGTCAGGCCGCACGATACCGTCGCTTTGCACCACGGGCGGCATGGGCGTGCGGGCGAGCACGTCGGCCGCCTGAACGTTCAGCCGGGTGACGCCGGCGAGGAAATCGAAGTCCATTTCGTCCACCGTGTCGCCGTAGGTCACTCCGTCCTCGACGCGCAGGTCCTGATGCTGGTGTTCGTAGTCTTCGATGGCGACCGAGAAGCGGATAGCGGGATAGCCGCGGTCGAGAAACGGCAGGTGGTCCCCGCCTCGTCCCATGCGGTCGCTGCGCCATGTCTGGCGGACATCAAGACCGCCCACCTGTGTATCGGCCAGTTGGTCCAGGAAACGCGAGAGGTTGCGGCTGGGGCTGTCGTTGGCACCGCCCATGGAGCGCATCTGCGCGCTAGTGGCCTCGTCGGCGTCGGCGCGAACACCTTCGGAGAACACGCGGACATGGCTGTCATCGCAAACCCCGTCTGAACCGCAGGATCCGCCGACCACGTCGTTGTTGAGCACGGCCTTCACCGTCCAGCCCTGCTCGGTGGCATAGTCGGCCAGCAGGTTGCCGCCGTAGAGGCCCTGCTCTTCCCCCATCAGCAGGGCGTATATGATGGTGGTGGGGTATTCGTGCTGCGACAGCGCTCGCGCTGCTTCCAGCACCAGGGCAGAGCCGCTGGCATTGTCGTTGGCGCCGGGAGCGTCGGCTTCCGCGTTCATCACATCGGAAACGCGGCTGTCGATATGGCCCTGGATAATCACGACCTCGTTTGGGCGCTCGGTGCCCCACTGGATCGCGACGGCATTGCGGATCAGTACCGGCTCGGGAATACGCCGCCCGCTCATCTCGCGCTCGACATAGTTGACTTCGAGACAGCCGCCGCAAGTCGCGCTGGTCTCTTCGAACTCCGCCCTGCCCCAGCGCAAGGCCGCTCCGATGCCGCGCTCGGTTCCGTCAAGCCCGGAGAGCGTGTGCCGCGTGCCGAAGCCAACCAGGGTTTCGACATCGGCTTGCAGGCGTTCGGCGGAAACGGGTTCGGCCGGATCGTCATGGGCGATGGCAGGAGCGGCGATGGCGGCAATGCATGCCGCTGGCAGGATCAGATAGCGCATGCGGCGAGAAATCGCCCAATCGGGCGGACTTGGCAAGGTGGCTGATTGCAGGTGTTACCCATCACGGGAGCGACCCGCCGGTCGCGCGGCAACCCGCCCGCCTAGAGCGGCTGCGGCGGTTCGCCGTAGCGGTTCGGGCCTGGCTGCGATTTGAATACGCCGAACACGATCACGAACAGGTAGCCGAGCCAGGAAATGTAATTCACCGGGTTGGAGCTTACCTCCATCTGCATCGCCTGCATCTGTTGAGGACTGGCACCCGAGGTGAAGATCTGCTGCAATTGGTCGGCCTGGTCGATTTGCCCGTAGATCGCCATCACCTGGATCACTACCGGCACCAGCGCCAGCCAGCCGCTGTAACCCGCGTCATGCAGACGGCGGACAAAAGCTGCTACGAACAACAGCGTTATAATGGCCGAAGTGGCAACGCCAATCCACATCATTGTCCCGAGCGAGTTGGCCATTTCGGCCATCATGCGCGCTTGCACGCGTTCCATATCCATGCCGGACTGGGCGGCTTCGAGACTGCTGCCGAATGCAGATGCCATGGACGGGATCGCTGATAGCAGGCCGATGGCGAACTGCAGCAGCACCAGGAAGAGGACGTAGAACCAGAATGTCTGGCGCGCGTCGCGCCCCTCGAAATTGGTGACGTTCTTCAGGCAATATTTGGTTTCGTTGATCATCGACAGGCCTCCCTTATGTCAATGATATCAGTAGGCGCGCGCTACGAACACCCTTTCGACCGCCGGCTCACCGGTGAAGATGCAGGTGCCGTCCGCCGGCGGCACATGCATGGGCACGTTGCGCAGCGTGAGGCGCAGCGCCTTGAGCTGTTCCACCACCTTTTCCAGCCCCTCGCCTGTCGGCTTGGACCACTGTACTTCCACCCAGCCGGGATACTTGCGATCCTCGCCAAAGTGGGCGGCGAGGTCCTCCATGGTGTCGATGTCGCGCACGATGTTGGCTTCGCGCCGCTCGCGGGCTTCGACCAGCAGGCCGTTCTGGATATCGGCGAGGATCGTCGAGATCGACTGGGCGGCCAATTCGCGGGTGGGTGACTGGAAAGCGGGCTTGCCCGTCTCGGCATTCCACAGGGCATCGCGCCGCAGCAGGCTGACAGCGCCGTTCTCCATGTCACGGCTACCGACCTCGATGATGACGGGTGCACCCTTGCGCACCCAGTCCCAACGCTTGGTGGCAGCCTTGCCCGGACGGGTGTCATGCAGCACGCGCACGGGCTCTCCCAGTGCGCCCTGGCCAGCGATCATCGCGCGCAGCTCCTCGCAATAGGCCAGCAAAGCATCGTCTTCGGGCTTGTCGCGCAGCATCGGCAGGATCACCACCTGGAACGGCGCGAGAGCGGGCGGGACGCGCAAGCCGTCGTCATCGCCGTGGGTCATGATGAGTCCGCCAACCATGCGGGTCGACATACCCCAGCTGACCGTGTGGCACAGTTCTTCACGGCCTTCGCGGTTCTGGTAATGGATGTCGGCTGCCTGGGCGAAATTGGTGCCGAGATAGTGGCTGGTGCCCGCCTGCAGGGCCTTGCCGTCCTGCATCATGGCTTCAATCGACCAGGTTTCCACGGCGCCCGGGAAGCGCTCGTTCTCCGGCTTCTCGCCAGCGATCACCGGCAACGCGGCGTCTTCTTCGGCGAAGGAGCGGTACAGTTCCAGCGCCATCATGGTTTCGGCCTTGGCTTCCTCGGCGGAGGCGTGGGCGGAATGGCCTTCCTGCCACAGGAACTCGCTGGTGCGCAGGAACATGCGGGTGCGCATCTCCCAGCGCACGACGTTGGCCCACTGGTTGAGCCGCAGCGGCAAGTCGCGCCATGACTGGATCCAGCGGCTCATGGCGTCGCCAATGATCGTTTCCGAGGTCGGGCGCACCACCAACGGCTCTTCCAGCTTGGCTTCGGGATCGGGGATCAGGCCGCCCTTCCCGTCTGAGATCAGGCGGTGGTGTGTGACCACGGCCATTTCCTTGGCGAAGCCGTCGACATGCTCCGCTTCGCGGGTGAAATTGCCCAGCGGGATGAACAGCGGGAAATAGGCGTTCTGCACGCCGGCGGCCTTGATCCGGTCATCCAGCAGCCGCTGCATGCGCTCCCAGATGCCGTAGCCCCACGGCTTGATCACCATGCAGCCGCGCACACCCGATTCCTCCGCCATATCGGCGGCGGAGATCACCTCCTGGTACCAGGCGGCGAAATCGTCTTCGCGCTTGGTGTTGAGAGCGTGGCGAATGGCGGACATGGCAGGCTTTCCAAAATTCAACGGGAACGGCACGCTCGCATGCCGCCGGATTGGCGACAAGTCGAGAGTGCAGGAGGTTTATCCGCTAGTCTGCGGCGGGCTACTTGCCAAGCTTGTCCAGCTTGCGCTGCATTTCCGCCATCTGTTCGCGCAGCGTGTCGATATCGTCGCCCTCGCTGGCCGTCGGTGCGGCAGTAGGTGTCGGCGCGCCGGGGGCTCCCGGCATGAAGGCGCTGGCAGCCGCCTGGAACATGGCCATGTTCGATTCTGCCATCTTCGACAGGGCATCGGTTCCCATGCTCGACTGGAAGGCTTCCTGCAGCTTGTTCTGGTTGGTCTGGAAATTGGCCATGGCCGCTTCGAGGTAGGGCGGCATCATTGCCTGCATCGAATTGCCATACATGGCGATCAGCTGGCGCAGGAAGCTGACGGGGAGCATCTGCTCGCCATGCGTCTCTTCTTCCATGATGATCTGCGTCAGGATGGCGTGCGTGATGTCAGACCCGGTCTTGGCATCGAGAACCTGGAAGTCGACGCCGGTGCGCACCATCTGCGCCAAGTCATCGAGAGTAATGTAGCTGGACGACTGCGTGTTGTAGAGACGCCGGTTGGCGTACTTCTTGATAATGATGGCTGCCTCGCCCGTAGTGTCTTCTGCGGCCATCCCATGGCTCCCTGATTGTACGACCGGGGCTGCCTTAGCACTTGCAACATGGAAATGGCAATTCAGTGTATTAGGATTGTCGCAGAAACCTCTTCCCCAGCAAGGTCAGCAGTTCGTACTGCGAAAGGCCGGAAAGTTCCGCTGCCTGCGGTAAACCATAGGGAAAATTGCAGAAATCGCCTTCCTTCAGATCGTTCTCGCCGCAGTCCACCACCACCATGTCCATGGACACCCGGCCAATGATGGGAAGCTGGTCTCCCCCATGCTGCAACGCACCGCCCTGTGCCCAGCAGCGTAATATTCCGTCAGCATACCCTAACGAAATGGTTGCCGCACGCGTCGGCTTTTGCGCGCGCCAGACAGCATTGTATCCAACAACGTCACCCGGTTGCAGGTTGCGCACTTGCAGCACTGCGGCTTCGACGGTGACCACTGGCCGGATTGCCTCTGCCAGCTCGGGCCGCGGAACACCGCCGTAGAGCGACAGGCCCGGCCTGGTGAGGTCGAAGTGGTAGTCGGCCCCCAGCGCGATTCCGGCGCTGTTGGCGAGGCTGAGCTGCCGGGCCTGCACCCACGGCACCACGTCGCGGAAGGTGGCGAGCTGGCGCTCGTTGAGTGGCGAGTCTTCGTCCGCCGAAGCGAGATGCGACATCAGCGTGTCGACTCGCAGCGCCTGTATCGCTGGATCGCCGGCTTCGTCAGGAGCGATGCCGAGCCGGTTGATACCGCTGTCGATCATCAGGTGGCATGTCCCTCCCCCGGCTTCGTTCCAGCGATGCGCCTGGGCCAGGGAGTTGATGACCGGCACGGTCCCCGTCGCCTTGGCATAGGCGGCTTCGTCAGCGTTCCTGATGCCGTGGAGCACCGAAACCTGCTTGCCCGGCACGTGCTTGAGCAGGTCCACCACTTCACTCCAGTGCGCGACAAAGAATTGCCGCGCTCCGGCCTCCAGCAAGGCAGGCAGGACATGATCTACGCCGAGCCCATAGCCGTCGGCCTTGACCGCGGCCCCGGCCTCGGCCGCGCCGGACAACCTGCCCAGCGCGCGCCAGTTGTCAGCCAGTGCTGCCTTGTCGATTCCCAGCCGCAGGCTTGCTGGCGGCGGCTCAGGCAGGGTCATCTTCGAAATCGCGTGGCGGTCCGCTCGGCAGGCCCCACCAAGCCACCACGATAGCCACGACCAGCAGCCACCAGGTGTACCAGAGGCCGGCATAGAGATCGCCCGACCGCGCAACGAGGTAGCCGGCGATCAGCGGCAGGAACCCGCCGAAATAGCCTGCGCCGATATGGTAGGGGATCGACATGGAGCTGTAGCGGATCTTGGGTGGGAACATCTCGGACAGCAGGCCCGCGACAGGGCCGTAGGTGGCGCCGCTCAGCGCGCCGAACACCAGCAGGATGGCGAACACGCCGAGGATATTGACGAAGGGCGGAACCTGGTCTGGCAGGTCATAGCCCCGAGCCGACAATTGTTCGGCGATGAGCGCCCTGTTGGCCGCGCTGCCCGGCACGTCTTCCAGCGGGTAACCTGTGGAATCACTGAAGCCGAACGTCAGGTTTTCGCTTTCCGAGGCCGTATAGGGAACGCCCTGATCGGTCAGTTCGCCCATCAGCTGTCCGCATTCGGTGGCCTGCTCGGCAGCAAAGGGATTGTAATCACAGCCCGGTCCGCTGATGTGCACCGGATTGCTTTCGACTGCTTCTGCCAGTTGCGGGTTGGCCAATGCACCGATGCCCCAGAACAGCGGGAAGAGCAGCACGAGGCTGGCGATATAGCCCAACAGGATCGGCTTCTTGCGACCGACGCGGTCGGACAGGCTGCCGAAATAGACCATGCAGATGACGGCACCGATCGAAGCCGCGCCGACGATCAGTTCGGCTGTCGTGTCCTCCATCCGCATCGGCCCCTTGAGGAAACTGAGCGTCGAGAAGAAGGCGGTGTAGAAGATGATCGTCAGGCCGCAGGCAACGCCGAACAGGGCGATGAAGATGCGCTTTTTGTTGCCGGGATAGGTGAAACTTTCGACGAAGGGGTTGGCCGAGGTTTCGCCCTCTTCCTTCAGCGCCCGGAACACCGGGCTTTCGTTGAGCTTCAGGCGCATCCACAGCGAGATGCCCAGCAGGACAATCGATAACAGGAAGGGTACGCGCCAGCCCCACGCGGCGAAGGTATCCGCAGGGATCAGGAAGCGGCATCCCAGCACGACAACCAGGCTCAGCACGAAGCCGCCGACCACACTTGCCTGGATGAAACTGGTATAGAGCCCGCGTTTGTGCGACGGAGCGTGTTCGGCGACGTAGATTGCCGCGCCGCCATACTCTCCGCCCAGCGCCAGGCCCTGCGCCACACGCAGCAGGATGACGATGATCGGGGCGAATATGCCGATGCTCGCTTCGGCGGGTACCAAGCCCACCCCCGCGGTCGCGATGCCCATGATCGTGACAGTGACGAGGAAGGTATATTTCCGGCCCAGCCGGTCACCCAGGTAGCCGAACAGGATCGCACCCAACGGGCGGAAACCGAAACCGATGGCAAAACCGGCCCAGGTCAGCAGCAGGCTGAGCGTCTCGTTCCCGGTGGGGAAGAAGGCCGTGCTTATGAAAGCCGCCAGCGTACCGTAGATGAAGAAGTCGTACCACTCGAACACGGTACCTGCCGAACTGGCGGCAATGACCATGCGAATTTCCTTCGCGCTTGGTTCGTGATGTGGTGTTGTGGCTGTGCTTGCCATGCGATCCCCCGATAAATCTGACCGTGGGAGTTAGCGTTATGCAGCCGTGCTGGAAAGAGCCGCCATTGCCGCCTTCCACGGCAGCAACATGGCACCGTGCCGTCCGCGGTAGTCCCGGGCCGGGGCGATCAAGCCGATGTCCTGCCAATGCGGCGCGGGGCCCTCTTCCTCCAGCCAGCCGGAAAGGCAGTCGTGCGCCATGCGGATTTCGTCTGGGGTTCGGCCGACGGCGTGACGCGCAAAAACCGTCGCTGCGGCCTGCCCGACTGCGCATGCCCGCACCAGCATGCCGACACGCTCCACCGAACCGGATTCGTCCAGCACGACGTCCATCGCCAGAGTTGAACCGCAGGCCTGCGAGCGTGCCTCGCCATGTAGCGGGGCATTGTCGATAGGGGGATAGTTCGCCAGCTCGACTGCCGCTGCCAGCATGTCGGGCGTGTACAGCCGTTCCGCGCTCATTCGCCTTCGTCGTCGTGCTGCAAGCGCGCGCGCCGTTCGGCAATGATCTGCACCATCTCGCGCGAACCGGCATCGACCAGTTGGTAGGTGCGAGCCTCTGCGATCCAGAGGGGGCGACCCGAGGAACCCCAGACCGTGTCATAGCCCAGCACCAGCAGCGAGAAGGCGACAACGACGATGATCAGGCCCTTCAAGGCACCGAACCCGAAGCCCAGCACCTTGTCGACCGGGTTGAGCACGGAAGTACGCGCGTTGTTGGCAGCGCGGCTGGCGATCAGTTTCATCCCTGCATAGGGAACCAGCAGCAATAGCGCGAAAGCGAGGATCGAGGCGGTGATGGGGGAACCCATGAAATCAAGGACTGCCGCTGTCAGGTCCGTGTGGAGGAAACGGATAGCCAGCACGGCCAATATCCATGCCATGATGGAAAGCACTTCCTGCACGAAGCCGCGCAAGAAGCCACCCACGGCAGCAACGCCGACGATAAGCAGCACGATAAGGTCAAAAGCGGTCATTGGGCGCGGAAGTTATGCCGATGCCATCACCCGGTCAACGAGCGAGGTGACGCTGCCAACTTCCGAGTATCGCAAGCCAGCCACGCTTTGACCACCATCCTGTGGACCAAATGCTGTTTCGAATCCGAGCTTTGCCGCTTCCTTCCGCCTGACACCGCCGTGGGCAACGGGCCGGACTTCACCTGACAGCGCCACTTCGCCGAACCAGACGGCATTGGCAGCCAGGGGCTTGTCCGCCAAAGCACTCATCAGTGCGGCGGCAACGGCCAGGTCTGCCGCCGGGTCGGAAAGGCGGTAGCCACCTGCGACATTGAGATAGACCTCGGCGGTCGAGAAGCTCAGCCCGCAGCGCGATTCGAGCACGGCCAGCAGCATGGCGAGACGACCGCTGTCCCAGCCGACAACCGCGCGGCGCGGCGTGGCACCCGATTGCAGCCGCACTATCAGCGCCTGGATCTCTACAAGCACCGGACGCGTACCTTCGAGCGCGGGGAATACCGCGGCACCGGCAATGGGCCGGTCGCGGCCCGAAAGGAACAGCGATGATGGGTTGGCCACCTCGTCCAGCCCGTGGCCTTCCATGGCGAAGACGCCGATCTCGTCCACCGCGCCGAAGCGGTTCTTGAGGCAGCGGAGGATACGGTATTGGTGACTGCGTTCGCCCTCGAAGCTCATGACCGTGTCGACCATGTGTTCCAGTACGCGCGGGCCGGCAATGTTGCCGTCCTTGGTTACGTGGCCGACCAGCACCAGCGCGGTGCCTTTCTCCTTGGCGAAGCGGATCAGTTCGAAAGCAGAAGCGCGGACCTGGCTGACCGTTCCCGGTGCGCCTTCGATCATGTCGGAATGCATCGTCTGGATCGAATCGACTATGAGCAGGTCCGGAGGATTGTCCTGCCCGAGGGTGGTCAGAATATCGCGCACCGAGGTGGCCGCAGCGAGTTTGAGCGGGGCCTTGGAGAGGCCTAGCCGTCCCGCGCGCATGCGGACCTGTCCCGTGGCCTCTTCGCCGCTGACATAGACGGCAGAGCCGCCATCCTCGGCAATCCTGGCTGCAGCTTGCAGCAGCAGGGTCGACTTGCCGATACCCGGCTCGCCGCCCATCAGGATGGCCGCACCGGGAACGAGCCCACCGCCCAGTGCCCGATCAAATTCGCCGATGCCGGTTGGGCGACGCGCGAGCGGCTTGGTGGGCGCATCGAGCGATTCGAAGGCCAGCGCCCTCCCTCCGCTGGAAAGATCGTGCTTGGCGGCGAACTTGGTGTCGGGGGCATCCTCCACCAGCGTGTTCCATTCCTGGCACTCGCCGCACTGGCCCTGCCAGCGTGAGGCGACGCTGCCGCATTCGGTGCAAATGTAGCGTTTCTTGGGCTTGGCCATGGCTGCCTAGCTATACGGAACAAACATGGAACACAAGTGCGCTTGTCAGTGGCGATGTGCGTCCAGGCTGTGCCAGACCGCAGTGACGAAGGCATCGTCAGAGATGAAGCCGTTGGCCGTGTTGGACAGGCCTGCAACCGGTTGCGCGGCAACTGCCTGCTCCAGCGTCATGCCCTCCTCCCGCAAGGCTCGCACCCGGTCGACCCCGTCGGCAACCATGGCGCGGAATGCGGCGAGGCCAGCACGGTCGGTGATTCCCCCGTGGCCCGGAATCACGACGGTGTCATCGTCGATCATCGCCAGCACTCGGCCCAGCGACGCCAGCAGGTGTTCGACGTTGCCGCCGCTTTCGATGTCGATGAATGGCCAGCCCGCCTGGTGCATGAAATTGTCGCCCATGTGGACGACGTTGGCCTCGCGCCAGAATACCACGGTATCGCCGTCGGTGTGGCCGCCGCCAAGGTACATGAGGTCGATCTGGTCGCCGTTGGCGTGGATCGTCATGCCCTGGTCGTAGGTCAGCACCGGCAAGGCGACTTCGGGTGCGGGAGGCTCGACATTGCCGAGCACGGTGCCGCCCGACGCCAGCCGGGCGCGGACATTGTCGTGGGCCACGATGATTGCCCCGGCCTCGCCGAAAGGTTCGTTGCCGCCCGCGTGATCGAAGTGCCAATGGGTGTTGATGACGTATTGCACGGGTTCTGCACCAAGTCCCGCCACGGCCGCCATGATCCGGTCGCTGAGCACCGCGAACTGATCGTCTACCAGGATCGTGCCGTCTTCACCGTAGCTGACTCCGATATTGCCGCCGTTGCCGAACAGGACAGCGACCCCGGGGCGCAGTTCCACCGCGCGGATTTCAACGTCGTCCATGTCCTGCGCCAAGACGGGGCTGGCAATGGCGGTGCAGGCCAGCAGTGCGGCAACGGTAGTTCTCATCGGTAACCCTCCCCATTTCGGCGGCAAGGTTATCCGTCCTTCCGGTTAGTGTCGAGCGGCTAGCGTGAAGGCCGCGCATCTGCCATCAAGCGCGCCATGCGGCAGAAGGAACTCAGGATCGCGCTAGTCTGCTACGGCGGCGTCAGCCTGGCAGTCTACATGCACGGCGTCACGAAGGAGCTGTGGAAGCTCGCCCGCGCCAGCCAGGCGCACCATTCGCCTGACGCCTTGCACGAGACAGGGTCCGAGGCAGTCTACCAGCGCATGCTCAACGAGCTTGAAACGCAGCATGACCTGCGCCTGCGCGTGTTGCCGGATATCATCACCGGCGCCAGCGCTGGCGGGATCAACGCGGTGTTCCTCGCGCAGGCGATCCACTCGGGGCGCAGCCTGGAACCGCTGACGGAACTGTGGCTCGACACGGCAGATGTCGAGAACCTGGTCGATCCGCAGGCGCGTCCGTGGTCCGACCTGATGGCACGCGGCTATATGCGGCCTTTCGTCTGGTACCTCACGCGCGGGCCGGGCAACACCGTGGAGGAGACGGTGGCGGTGGAAACCCGCAAGGAGGTTCGCCACAAGATTTCCAGGCTGGTGCGCGGACGCTGGTTCGAGCCGCCGTTCTCCGGACCGGGCTTCTCCCGGCTGATCCACGATGCCCTGCAGGCGATGGAAAAGACACCCGCCGGGCCGCCCCTTTTGCCCGAACGCCACCCGCTGGACCTGCTGGTTACCGCCACCGACTTTCGCGGACGTCTGGAGACGTTGCGCCTCAACTCTCCGCCGCAGGTGGAAGAGCCGGAGCACCGCATGCCCATCGGCTTTCGCAGCAAGGTGCCGGGGGATGGCGGGCATGTCCTTGCGCCCTTGTGCGAGTTGACCCTTGCGGCTCGCGCCACGGCGAGTTTCCCGGGCGCATTCCCCCCGCTCCGCATCGCCGAGATCGACGACTTGTGCGACGGTGATTGGCCGGGGCGCGAGGAGTTCCTCCGCCGGGTCATGCCCGTCCACGTCGAGCGCGGAACGACCGAGCATGTGGCACTGGTAGATGGTTCGGTGCTGGTCAACGCGCCCTTCGCCGGAGCCATCGAGCGGCTGAGCACGCGCCCGGCCCAGCGCGAGGTGGACCGGCGGTTCGTCTATATCGACCCCTCCCCGCGCCAGGCGCGACCAGAGCATGGGGACGAGGTGAAGCCGGTCAGTTTCTTCGCTGCCATTATCGGCTCGCTCTCCGGAATCCCCCGCGAACAGCCCATCCGCGACAACCTGGAGGTCCTGGAACACCAGACGCGCGAAGCCGAAAAGCTGCGCCTGATGGTCAATGCCTTGCGGCCGGAAGTCGATGCGGCGGTCGAGAAACTGTTCGGCCACACGCTGTTCCTTGATCGGCCTACGCGCAAACGGCTCGCGGGTTGGCGCGCAAAGGCGCAGGAGGCTGCGGCGCATCGTGCAGGTTATGCCTTCCATTCCTACGCGCAGGCCAAGCTGAGCGGCATAATCGACCGGCTTGCCGAGCTTGCCCGCTCCGCGTCGTCCAGCCTCGACATGCCATCCGTCGACACCATCGCCTTGCGCTTGCGTGCCAAGATCGACGAGCGAGGACTGCGGGGTCTGGGGGCTGGCAAAGGTGGTGGCGGTGCCAGCGAGGCGGCTATAGACTTCTTCCGCGATCACGACCTCGTCTTCCGCGTGCGCCGGTTGCGGCTGCTGGCGCGGCGCCTGTCGCGTGACTGGGAGCTTGATCCGGAGGTTTCCGATGCAGGCCTGCAGGATGCCCGCGACGCGGTCTACCGCGCGCTGGCGCTCTATTTTGCGCGTGAGGACGTGGCGGGGCTGGGAGATGACTTCCCGGACATTGCTGCGCGGGTGCTGGAAGATCCGGGCGCCTTCCTCGACGCGCTGGCCGACCGGCGCGCGCTGCGGGCTACGGACGAAGCCGCCGAAGAGGTGCTGGTAGAGGCGCTGGCAGCCATGCCGCGCGACCTGCGGCGGCGCGTGCTGCTCGCTTACCTTGGCTTCCCCTTCTACGACGTTTCCACCCTGCCGCTGGTGCGCAACGAAGGCCTGACAGAGTTCGATCCGGTGAAGGTGGACCGGATCAGCCCGGAAGATTGTTCCGCCATCCGCGAAGGCGGCACGGCGGCAACCCTGCGCGGGACGGAGTTCTTCAACTTCGGCGCCTTCTTCAGCCGCGCCTATCGCGAGAACGACTACCTCTGGGGGCGTTTCCACGGGGCGGAACGAATGATCGACCTGGTCTGCTCGACCGTGCCCCACGGTTACGACAATGCTGCCTGCCTCGCCGTGAAGCGAGACGCCTTCCTGGCCATTTGCGACGAGGAAGAGAAAAGCGGCAACTGCAAGCCCGAACTGGTCGCCGCCTTGCGCGCGGAGATCGTCGCCAAGCTTGGTG
The DNA here is from genome assembly GCF_038289935.1 of Aurantiacibacter gilvus. NCBI lineage: Bacteria > Pseudomonadati > Pseudomonadota > Alphaproteobacteria > Sphingomonadales > Erythrobacteraceae > Aurantiacibacter > Aurantiacibacter gilvus. The sequence continues at coordinate 1,287,056 of NZ_JBBYHV010000001.1, read as the reverse complement.
CGAACTAACCTCCGAAGGCTTCCTTCAGCTTGTCGAGGAAGCCGCGGCTTTCGGGGCATTCCTCGCCCGTCTCGGTCTCGCGGAACTCGCGCAGCAGCTCCTTCTGGCGACTGCTGAGCCTGGTGGGCGTTTCCACCTGAACTTCCACCACCAGGTCGCCGCGACCACGGCCCTGCAATACCGGCATGCCGGCACCGCGCTTGCGCAGCTGCTTGCCGGACTGGATTCCGGCGGGAATGTCGATCGCATGGGTTTCGCCGTCGAGGCCGGGAATCTCGATCGTGTGACCGAGCGCAGCGGTTGTGAAGCTGACGGGCACGCGCGTGAACAGCGCCGTGCCTTCGCGTTCGAAAACGGTGTGCGGCTTCACGTGGACGAAGATGTAGAGATCACCCGGAGGAGCGCCCATCGGCCCTGCCTCACCCTTTCCTGAAAGGCGGATGCGGGTGCCGTTGTCGACGCCCGGTGGGATGTCGACTTCGTAGACCTGTTCCTTGTCGACACGGCCCTCGCCGCGGCAACTGGAACATGGCTGCTCGAGCACTTCGCCGCGGCCACTGCAGGTCGGGCACGGACGCTCGATAACGAACAGGCCCTGCTGAGCACGGACCTTGCCGTGGCCACCGCACAGTTCACAGCGCCGCTTGCCAGTGCCGGGCTCTGCGCCCGAACCGCCGCACGGATCGCACTGCGACGCGACTTCGACGGTGATCTCGGCATCCTTGCCGTGGAATGCCTCTTCCAGCGTCACCTGCATGTCGTAACGCAGGTCGGCACCGCGACGGGGCCGTTGGCGACCGCCGCCACCGCTTCCGAAGGCGCTGCCGAAAATGGTCTCGAAAATATCGCCGAGGTCGCTGAAATCGGCACCGCCCATGCCGCCGGGGCCGGCACCGCCACCTCCCTGCTGGAAGGCCGCATGGCCGTAACGGTCGTAGGCAGCACGTTTCTGCGGGTCTTTCAGCACTTCGTAGGCAGCGCTGCAGGCCTTGAACTGGGCTTCCGCCTCGGCATCGCCCGGATTGCGGTCCGGGTGATACTTCATCGCCATCTTGCGATAGGCAGACTTGATGCTCGAGCCGTCGGCATCGCGCGACACGCCCAGCAGTTCGTAGAAATCGATTTCAGTAGCGGACATTCGTGATCCCTCGAAGCATACCGCCACCGGCGCAGGGCGCGTCGGTGGCGGACAGCTTTTTCATCGTCGGATTACGACTTGTTCTCGTCGTCCACTTCAGTGAACTCGGCTTCGACAACTTCCTCTTCTTCCGAAGGCTTGGAAGCGTCTTCGCTGGCAGCTGCATCGGCAGATGCTTCGGCACCAGCGGCCTGTTCCTTTTCGTAGATGGCCTGGCCCATCTTCATGGCCACCTGCGTCAGGGCTTCGCTCTTCGCCTTCATGGCATCAAGATCGTCGCCTTCGAGCGCCTCCTTGGCATCCTTGACGGCGGTTTCGATCTCGCCCTTCAGGCCAGCGTCGATCTTGTCGCCGTTCTCTTCCAGCTGCTTTTCGGTCGCGTGGACCAGGCTGTCGAGGTTGTTGCGGACTTCGGCGGCCTCGCGGCGCTTCTTGTCCTCGTCGGCGAACTTTTCGGCGTCCTGCACCATCTGATCGATGTCGGCGTCCGACAGGCCACCCGAGGCCTGGATGCGGATCTGCTGTTCCTTGCCGGTGCCCTTGTCCTTGGCGGACACGTTGACGATGCCGTTGGCGTCGATGTCGAAGGTCACCTCGATCTGCGGTACGCCGCGCGGAGCCGGCGGGATGCCGACGAGGTCGAACTGGCCGAGCAGCTTGTTGTCTGCGGCCATTTCGCGCTCGCCCTGGAACACGCGGATCGTCACTGCGCCCTGGTTGTCTTCGGCGGTGGAGTAGACCTGCGTCTTCTTGGTCGGGATCGTGGTGTTGCGGTCGATCATGCGGGTCATGATGCCGCCCAGCGTTTCGATACCCAGCGACAGCGGGGTCACGTCGAGCAGCAGCACGTCCTTGACGTCGCCCTGCAGCACGCCAGCCTGGATGGCAGCACCCATGGCCACCACTTCGTCCGGGTTCACGCCGGTATGCGGCTTGGAACCGAAGAAGCCTTCAACGACTTCGCGCACCTTGGGCATGCGGGTCATGCCGCCAACGAGGATAACCTCGTCGATCTGGTCCTTGGACACGCCAGCGTCCTCAAGGGCCTTCTTGCACGGCTCCAGCGTGCGCTTGATGAGGTCACCCACCAGCTGCTCCAGCTTCGAGCGCGAAATCGTCTCGACGAGGTGCAGCGGGGTGGACGAGCCACCTTCCATGCGCGCGGTGATGAAGGGCAGGTTGACTTCGGTCGACTGCGAGCTCGACAGCTCGATCTTGGCCTTTTCGGCAGCTTCCTTTAGGCGCTGCAGGGCCAGCTTGTCGGTGCGGAGATCCATGTTCTCCTTCGACTTGAACTGGTCGGCCAGGTATTCGACGATCACGTTGTCGAAGTCTTCACCGCCGAGGAAGGTATCGCCGTTGGTCGACTTCACTTCGAACACGCCATCACCGATTTCGAGGATGGAAACGTCGAAGGTACCGCCGCCAAGGTCGTAAACGGCGATGGTCTTGCCGTCTTCCTTGTCCATGCCATAGGCGAGCGCCGCGGCAGTCGGTTCGTTGATGATGCGTTCGACTTCAAGACCGGCGATCTGGCCGGCGTCCTTGGTCGCCTGGCGCTGCGCGTCGTTGAAGTAGGCCGGAACGGTGATCACGGCCTTGGTCACGGTTTCGCCAAGATAGCTCTCGGCGGTTTCTTTCATCTTCTGCAGGATGAAGGCGGAAATCTGGCTGGGCGAATATTCCTCGCCGCCCGCTTCGACCCAGGCATCGCCGTTCTTGCCCTTGACGATGTCATAGGGGACGATGTCCATGTCCTTCTTGGTGGTGGGATCGTCGAACCGGCGGCCGATAAGGCGCTTGATCGCGAACAGCGTGTTGTCCGGATTGGTCACGGCCTGGCGCTTTGCAGGCTGGCCGATCAGGCGTTCACCGTCCTTGGTGAAGGCCACGATCGAAGGCGTGGTACGCGCGCCTTCGGAGTTTTCGATAACCTTGGGTTTGCCGCCTTCCATTACGGATACGCAGCTGTTGGTGGTGCCCAGGTCGATACCGATAATCTTACTCATATTACCCCGTCTCTTTCGTGTTGGACGCTGCGCGGTGGGCTCCCCACGTAAGCGGCGAAGCCATTCGGCAGCTCGAGAAAAGCTATGTCTTGAGCCGGGATATAGGTGCGGTTTTGCTTGGCACAAGGGCGGTCCGCGCCTAGAAATTCCCCGAGATTGACGGAGAGGAATGCAATGAACAGCAAGAGCATTTTGGCCAGCATGGCGATCCTGGCACTGGCGGCCTGCGGCGATGAACCCGCGGAAGAAGTGGTTGCCGAGGTTCCCGACTGCCCTCCCGGAATTGAGGTAGACGGCGGGTGGATGTCCATGGCGGCTGTGGCGGGTGATCCGGCTGCGGTCTATTTCACCATCACCAACAACGGCGAAGAAGCGAAGATGATCGCAGCTGCAGACGTGGCCGGTGCAGGCAGCGCTGCCCTGCACGAAATGGGGACCTGGAACCTGCAGCCGTCGATGGACGAGGTGCTGCAGCTAGACGTGCCCGCAGGTGAAAGCATTGCCTTCGAGCCGGGCGGCCTGCACGTCATGGCCATGCAGCCGGGCGAAGAACTGGCTGTCGGCGGCGAGACTGAGGTCACGCTGACCTTCGTGCGCGGCGACAAGTGCAGCTTCCCGGTGGCCATCCGCGCTCCCGGGGACACGCCGGAAGCTGAAGCCGATGCGGAATAATCAGCGCTGAAGGATGAATGATCCGGTCGCGTCATCCTGCCCGATTGGCGGCACCCGTTCGCTGACGGCAGGTGAGGTAACACTCGCCCGATCCATCTTCGGGGACGCGATCGACTATTCAAAGGTGACCATCAGGCGGCGCAAATGGGCCTTCTTCCAACCGAAGAAGGTGACCATGGCGCCGCGCGGACACATCCATTTCCACCCGCTGGGCAACGCCTACTGCGACGACTTCGCTTTTGCTCCGTTGAAGCGGCAAGCCCTGTTCATTCACGAGATGACGCACGTCTGGCAAACCCAGACCCGTGGCGACTGGTACCTGATCTTCAACCGCATGCCCTGGGCTACCTACGACTATGCCCTGAAGCCGGGCTGGCCGCTGGAAAAGTACGGGATCGAGCAGCAGGCGCGAATTGTCGAACACGCCTTCCTGTTGCGCAACGGCGCAAGGCTGGCAGGGGTGAGCGATCCAGCGGCATATGATGTGCTAGTGAATTTCGCTCAGGGGCAGTAGGTACGAATGCGAGGAGGCACGTTGCATGGACAATGAACGCGATGTTTTCCGCCCGTCGCTTGGCCGCTGGCTGTGGGGAACGCTGGCGGGCCTCGGCACACTTGCGCTCGGCGTGGCTGGTATCGCCATCCTGGTGGGAGCGGCGGGCAACTGGGGTCCCTGGCCGCTGCTGTTGACCCTGCTCGCCGTGCTGATCGTGCTGGCCAAGTGGCTTCAGGTTGCCAGCGTTCGCTACGAGCTCGACGCCAACCGATTGAAGGTGCGTCGCGGCATCATCATGAAGTCGATCGACGAGATCGAACTGTACCGCGTCAAGGACGTGCGCATGAATTTCAGCCTGCTCAACCAGATCGCAGGGATAGGTTCGATCACCATCACCTCCAGCGACGAGACCACGCGCAACGGTCATCTGGTTATGCCCTACGTCCCGCACGCCGAGCATCGCCGCGAGGAAATCCGCCGCCTTGTCGATGCTGCCCGCGAACGGCGCGGGGTGCGCGAGCTGGACATGGCGCATGACCACTTTGGCGGGGCTTCCACAGGGGACTAGTGCAGCGCTTGCCCTAACCAGTTTCAATTGATACCATCTGTACCATTGTCCGGGCGGCCCAACCCGCGCCCGGCGCGATGGTTCATGACATGCAGCTATCCGACTACGGCCTGACGCGCGAGCGGGGCTACCTTTCGCATTTTGAGATCGACGCGATCACCCTGCCAAGCCGCTTTGCCGGTGTCCTGCAGGCGGCGGGGAACCTGTCCGCCTTGCTGACGACCGGGCGGGTGCGCCACTTCCTCGACCAGCTGGCAGATCCCGTGCTGGAGGATTGGGCGCAAGAGGCAGCCGAGGAAGAAGTGCGCACAGCCATGGTGCATTACTCCTTCCTTGTGCAGGCCTACGTCTGGGGCGAATCGGAGCCGCCGGCCCACTTGCCGGCCAACCTCGCCCGCCCGATGGTCGCGATCTCGGACCGCCTCGACCAGGCGCCCTTGCTGCCCTACTCCGGCTATGTGCTCGACAACTGGTACCGGCTCGACAAGTCGGACGGGATCAGGCTCGACAACATCGCCATGCAGCAGAACTTCCTCGGCGGCGTCGACGAGAACTGGTTCGTGCTCGTCCACGTTGCCATCGAGGCGGAAGCGGGAGTGCTGCTCGACAATGCGGCAAAGCTGGTCACCGTGGCCAGGCAGGACGACGCGGCCGAGGCCGAACGTCTGCTGGTCGAAATGGACGCGGCCTGGGAGCGGATCTACGGTCATTTCGCCCGCATGCCCGAGCAGTGCGATCCCTACTGCTACTTCCACCGCGTGCGGCCGTACATCCACGGCTGGGCCAACAACCCCGCCCTGCCCGCTGGCGGACTTGTCTACGAAGGCGTCGAAAAGCTGGGTAACCAGCCGCAGGCGCTGCGCGGCCAGACAGGTTCGCAGTCGTCCATCGTTCCGGCCATGGACGCCCTGCTGGGCGTCGGCCACAGCGACGATCCGCTGAAGCACTTCCTCACCGAATTGCACCAGTACCGCCCGGTGCAACATCGCCGCTTCATCGAGGACCTGGCGGTGAAATCGACCTTGCGCGAATTCGTCGCCGGCTCGGGCAGCCAGAGCCTGAAGGACGCCTTCAACGCCTGCCTCGAACAGGGCGCCCGTTTCCGCACGCGCCACCTCGAATATGCGGCGAGCTACATCAACAAGCAGGCAGGTTCCATCCCCGGCAACGATCCCGATGTCGGCACCGGCGGCACGCCTTTCATGAAATACCTGAAGAAGCACCGCGACGAAAACCGCGCCCAGGTTGTCACCTGATATACCGTTCGACCGGTCGTCTGGCACGGCCGGTCGAACCTTTCTGAATCCGGAACGGCGAATACACAGATCGTTCAAACGGCCTTCCCCAAAAGCCGATTCAACAAGGGTCGCACCTATCGGTTGTTTTCAACTTCGAAACGGGGAGACCATTGTGATGTTCAAGAAATTTGCGGTTGCCGCAGCAACCCTCGCCACCCTTTCCGCCCCCGCCGTCGCGCAGGATATCAACGCGGATCCCATCTACGAAACGGTCGACCTTGAAGGCGGCTTTCCGGACGATCCCTACGTCGTCTACCTGTCCTCGGGCGGCACCAACGACGCCAGCCGTCTGGGCAGTGGCTGCCGCGGCTACATCGCCAATGCGCCTGACGTGCGCCTCTTTTTCGATCCCGGCACCCTGCCGCTGATCATCTCGGTCGCCTCGCGCGCTGACACCACGCTGGTGATCAACGCCCCGGACGGCCAGTGGTACTGCGACGACGATGGCGGCGAAGGCCTGAACCCCTCGGTGGCGTTCAGCGATCCGATGTACGGCCGTTATGAGATCTGGGTCGGCACCTACGGCGACAGCGAACTCAACGATGCCGAGCTCAACATCTCGGAGCTTTACAGCCAGTAACCGGCCAGAATTCGGCATGTCCGCCAACAGGGGGGCGGAAGGAGGCGGGGTCCGGCTGGGCCTCGCCTTCTCTATTGGGCTGCGCGAAAATTCGCATGTTCGCCGCCGATATGTCAGATTGCGCTTTCAATGCCTTAGCGGCCAAGGAAGGAGTCGCGGATGATCTGGAAACGCCTGTTTGGAAACCAGTCAAAGCCCGCAGGGCCGCCTGCGCAGCCTGATCAGGGCGATCCCATGGCAGACTGGCAGCCTGAAAACCCGCTGGAAGAGGCAATGGGAAATGTGCCGCAGTCCGCCGATGCGGCGGCCGATTTCGCCCGGCTCCTGCTCGATTCTACCGTCATGCTGGCAGTGCCGCCACACGACAGGCCGGAAGGCGAACGCGAGCTCCCGCAGGCCGAAAAGTTCGACATCTTCCTGATCGACGACGGTGGCGGCGGCGCGACCGCCGCCATGTTCACATCCGAACGCCGTGTGGCCGAAGCTTTCGGCGAAGGGACGCGTTACATCGCCATGGATGGCCGCGCCGCACTTACCGCGGTTGCGGATATCGGCGTGGTGATCAATCCCGGCCCGGTCGGGCTCTACCTCAAGTACGGACCCGAAACGATCGCCCGCATCCTGGCACTGTAACCGGCGTTAGCGATCAATCCGGCTTCTTCGCCACGCCCACCATGGCGGGTCGCAGCAGGCGGTCCTTGATCATGTAGCCGGACTGCATTTCCTGCACCACGGTGCCAGGTTCGGCATCATCGGTGGGAACTTCCATCATCGCCTGGTGCTGGTTCGGGTCCAGTGGCAGGCCCATGGCGGCGATGCGGCTGATGCCGTGCTGTGTGAACACCTTGTCCAGTTCGCGTTGTGTCGCCTGGATGCCGGCGACAAGCCCCTTGAACTTGCTGTCTTCGCGCAAGTCCTCGGGGATGGCATCGATGGCACGGGCAAGGTTGTCCGCCACGCTCAGGACGTCGCGGGCAAAGCCGGTCGCGGCATAGTTGCGCGCGTCCTGCGCTTCCTTTTCCAGGCGGCGGCGCTGGTTCTGCGCGTCGGCCTTGGCGTAGAGCACTTCCTGCTTGGCAGCTTCCAGGTCGCCGCGCAGCGCTTCGAGCGCCTCTTCCAGGCTGCCGCCCTCGTCGCCTTCTTCGCTGTCATCGAGAAACTCCTCGGGCACGCCTTCGAGTTCCTTTTCGACCGCTTCGTCGCGGTCCTTATCGTTATCGATCATTTGTCCTGCTAACCAATTCGCTTGCCCAGGGAATGGGCTGTGAAATCAACCATGGGAACGACCCGCGCGTAATTCAACCGCGTGGGACCGATCACCCCGAGTACGCCGACCACCCTGCCCTCGCGATCCCGATAGGGCGCGGCGATCACCGATGAACCGGAAAGCGCGAATAGCCGATTCTCCGCGCCGATAAAGATGCGTGTCGATTCTGCCTCGCGCGCCGAGTCGAGCAGTTCGGCCACCGACTGCTTGTTTTCAAGGTCGTCGAGCAGCTGCCGCACGCGGTCGAGATCGTTTAGTGCGCTGTCGTCGATCAGGTTGGAAGCACCGCGCACGATCAGCACCGGGCGCTTTGCGGCGTCTTCGCTCCAGGTGGCAATCCCATTCTCGATCAAGCGCTTGCTCGCGTCATCGAGCGCCGTGCGACCGCTGGAGATCTCTGCCTGGATGGCCTTGGCGGCTTCGGACAGGGTTCGTCCGGCAAGGCGCGCGGAAATGTAGTTGCTGGCTTCCTGCATGGCGCTGGCGGATGCTGGTGTATCAAGCTCCAGCACGCGGTTCTCGACATGGCCATCCTCACCCACCAACACGGCGAGCGCGCGGGTCTGGTCGAGGGGCACGAGGTTGATCTGCGCGAGCCGCGCCTCGCGCTGGGGCACCATGACCATGCCCGCTGCACCCGACAGGTTGGACAGCAGCGCGCTGGTGTTCTCCAGCGCCGCCTCTATCGGTCCGGGCGCGCCCAGCTGCGCTTCGATCGCGGCGCGCTCGGCAGCGGTGGGCTCGGCAACCTGCATGATTCCATCGACAAACAGCCGCAGGCCAAGGTCGGTCGGCATGCGCCCGGCGCTGGTATGCGGGGCAGCGAGCAGGCCGAAACTTTCGAGTTCACTCAGAACCGAGCGAATTGACGCAGGCGAGAGGTTCACCTCGCTGCGCGTTGCCAGCGTCTTCGAGCCGACGGGCTGACCGCTTTCGAGATAGTCCTCCACCACCAGGCGGAAGATATCGCGCGCGCGGTTGGTCAGTTCGGAGATCGGTGGAGAAGCCATGACAGGCGCCTATCTAGTCGCTAGGGCGGCAGGCGCAAACTGCTCAAGCGGAGAAATTAATGCGACCTTCAGGCCGCGCGCCCGACGAAATGCGCGCCATCACTATCGAAACCGGCTTCACCAAGCATGCTGAAGGCTCCTGCCTTATCAGCTTTGGCGACACGCGCGTGCTGTGCACGGCCTCTGTCGAAGAACGCATTCCGCCGTGGCTGCGCGGCAAGGGCCAGGGCTGGGTCACGGGCGAATACTCGATGCTGCCCCGCGCCACGCACACGCGCGGCTCGCGCGAAGCGGCCAAGGGCAAGCAAAGTGGAAGAACACAGGAAATCCAGCGCCTTATCGGTCGTAGTTTACGCGCCGTTTGCGACATGGAGAAGCTCGGCGAGCGCCAGATCACGCTCGACTGCGACGTGATCCAGGCCGATGGCGGCACTCGCACGGCCTCCATCTCCGGCGCTTGGGTTGCCCTGCGCATGGCGGTTAACAAGCTGATGGAATCCGGCGCGATCAAGGACGATCCGCTGACCGCCAAGATCGCCGCGATTTCCTGCGGCATCTACAATGGCACGCCGGTGCTCGATCTCGACTACGACGAGGACTCGAACGCCGATGCCGATGCCAACTTCGTGCTGATCGAAGGCGGCCAAATCGCCGAGGCACAGGCCACGGCCGAAGGCGCGACCTACGACGAGGAAGGCCTGCTGCGCCTTCTCCGACTCGCCCAGATGGGCTGCGGTGAAATCTTCAAGGCGCAGGAGGCCGCGGTAAAGTGACGCGCAAGCTCGGCGGCGGGAAACTGGTTATTGCCACGCACAATGCGGGCAAGCTGAAGGAAATCTCTGCCCTGCTGGCGCCTTACGGCACGGATTGCATCTCGGCAGGCTCGCTGGGCCTGCCCGAGCCGCCCGAGACCGGGAAGACCTTCGTCGAGAACGCCGTTATCAAGGCGCGGGCTGCGGCTGAAGCTTCGGGCCTCGTCGCGCTGGCCGACGATAGCGGCCTGTCGGTTTCGGCGCTCGACGGGCGTCCGGGCGTCTACACGGCGGACTGGGCCGAGCGCCAATGGTTCGAAGGCGATCCGGGGCGCGACTGGTACATGGCCATGGGGAAGGTCGAAGGCATGTTGCAGGCGCTTGGGCCGGATACACCGCGCGATTGCTGGTTCTGCTGTGTTCTCGCCCTTGCCTGGCCGGATGGCGAGTACCTAGTCTACGAAGGCCGCGCCAACGGCACCCTGACATGGCCGCCGCGCGGCACCATGGGGTTCGGCTACGATCCCGTCTTCGTGCCGGTGGGCCGCGACGTGACCTTCGCCGAGCTGGAACCGGACGAGAAGAAGGCCATCAGCCACCGCGCCGATGCCTTCGCCAAGCTGGTCGCGGACCAGTTCGGAGTCTAGGCTGTAGCGCATGGCGCGCGCGCTCTACATCCACTGGCCCTTCTGCCTCGCAAAGTGTCCGTACTGCGACTTCAACTCGCACGTCCGCGATAGCGTTGACGTTGCGGCGTGGCAGGACGCGCTGCTCGCCGACATGCGGCACGAGGCGGAACTGGCGGGCGGTGAACCGCTGACCTCGATCTTCTTTGGCGGTGGGACGCCTTCGCTGATGCCGCCGCGCTTGGTCGAGGCGCTGCTGGCCGAGGCGGCGAAACTCTGGGGTTTTGCGCTCGATATCGAGATCACGCTGGAGGCCAATCCGTCCTCGGTCGAGGCGGCGAACTTCGCCGATCTTGCCACTGCGGGCGTCAATCGCGTCTCGCTGGGCCTGCAGTCGCTCGACGACGAGGCGCTGCGTTTTCTTGGCCGCCTCCACAACGCCGCAGAAGGACTCAGCGCCCTTGAAGTGGCCCAGAAGGCGTTCGAGCGGGTTTCATTCGACCTCATCTATGCCCTGCCCGACCAGTCGCCCGAGCATTGGCGCGAGCAATTGGAGCACGCCCTGGGTTTCGGCACGTCGCACCTGTCGCTGTACCAACTGACCATCGAGCCGGGTACGCGCTTTGAAACCGACGTTCGCCGCGGCGGCTTCACGCCGCTCGACGATGATCTCGCTGCCCACCTCTACCAAGTGACAGCGGAGATGACCTCGGCTGCGGGGATGCCGGCCTATGAGGTGAGCAACTACGCTCGCCCGGGCGAGGAGAGCCGTCACAACCTGACCTACTGGCGTTACCAGGACTATGCCGGGATCGGCCCCGGTGCCCATGGACGGCGCGGGGGCATGGCGACGTTCCGCCACAAGAAACCGGAGAACTGGCTGGGTGCCGTTGAGCGCAACGGGCACGGGCTGAAGCAGGAAGAGGCATTGTCACGCTCCGACCAGGCGAGCGAAGCCCTGCTGATGGGGCTGCGCCTTGGCGAGGGGATTGATATCGCCGCGCTTTCGGCGCGGGTCGACATGCCCGAAGAGGCCTTGCTACGTCCCTCGATGATGCAGCAGTTCGGCGGCATGGACCTGATCTGGCGCAAGGGTAATCGCGTGGGCGTCACGCCCAAGGGCATGCCGCTGCTCGATGCCGTGCTGGCGGGGGTTATCGAAGACGATCTGCTGTTCGCATGACTGCCTCTGCGCTTCTCGACCAGTGGGAGGAACACCTCGCGATCGGGCGGCGGCGCAGTCCGCATACGGTGCGAGCCTATCTGCGGACGGCTGAACGACTGGTCGAAGCGCTCGGCCTCGACGAATGGCAATCTGTCTCTGCCGTCACCACGCGAGACTTGCGCGGCCATCTTGCGGCGCGCCGGGCCGAGGGCCTCGGCAATGTCTCGGCAGCGCGCGAGCTTTCGGCACTCAAGGGCTTCATTGCTTTCGCGCGCGCGCAGGTGGACGCGGAACCGGGCACTGGCCCTCGCCTGCGCGGCCCGCGCATCAAGAAAGGCCTGCCCCGCCCGATCACTCCTGACGAGGTGACCGGTCTTGTGCAGATGGTAGCGGACATGGCGGACGAAGGCTGGACCGGCCGCCGCGACGCCGCCGTACTGCTGCTGATGTACGGCGCGGGCCTGCGCATCGCCGAAGCGCTGTCGCTGACAGCAGACCAGTTGCCGCTGGGCGAAACGCTGGTCGTCACCGGCAAGGGCAACAAGCAACGCGTGGTCCCCTTGATCCCAGTGGTTTGTGATGCGGTGGCATCATATGCCGCTGCCTGCCCCCACCAGCTCGAAAGAGGTGAGCCACTGTTTCGCGGAGCCAAGGGTGGCCCGCTGTCGCAAGGCATGGTGCAGAAAGCCATGGCACGGGCGCGCAAGGCGCTGGGCCTGCCGGCCACGGCGACGCCGCACGCGCTGCGGCACTCATTCGCCACCCACTTGCTTGGCTCCGGAGCCGACTTGCGCAGCCTGCAGGAGCTGCTTGGCCATGCTTCGCTTGGGTCGACGCAGATCTACACCAAGGTCGATGCGGCCAAGATGCTCGACGCCTACCGAAACGCCCACCCTCGCGAGAAGTAGGCGTTTTCCACAAGACCTGAGGTTTGGATAGCGTTTGGTTACATCGCCGCGTGACGGCGTTCCAGCGCATCCCAGATCATTCCTGGTGTGTTGGTGCCGTTGTACTTGTCGATCGCGACGATCCCGGTGGGCGAAGTGACGTTGATTTCGGTCAGCCATTCGCCGCCGATCACGTCGATACCCACAAAAGTCAGCCCGCGCCGTTCCAGTTCCGGAGCCATGGCATCGCAGATCTCCTGCTCGCGCGTGGTCAGCTGGCTGGCCTCGGCTGAACCGCCCTGCGCGAGGTTGGAACGGAATTCGCCCTCGCCCGGCTTGCGGTTGATCGCGCCGGCCACCACGCCATCTACCAGCACGATGCGCTTGTCGCCTTCCGCCACGCTGGGCAGGAAAGGTTGCACCATGTGCGGTTCGGGCCAGGTCTGGTTGAACACTTCGAACAAGGCCGAGGTGTTGGTGCCGTCGGCGTCGATCTTGAAGATCGCCTTGCCGCCATTGCCGTGCAGCGGCTTCACCACGACAGCGCCGTGTTCCTTCTGGAAATCGATCACGTCCTGCAGGGTTCGCGCGATGAGCGTCGGCGGCATGAACTGCGCGTAGTCGAGCACGAACATCTTCTCGGGCGCGTTGATCACCTCGCGCGGGTCATTGCTGACCAGCGTCGCGCCCTTCAACCGGTCAAGCAGCAGCGCGGAGCTGATATAGCCTAGGTGGAATGGCGGGTCCTGCCGCATCAGCACCACGTCGATATCCTCGGCGAGGTCGATGCGGCGCAATTCGCCAGCAGTGAAGTGATCGCCCTCGACCCGCTGGACGGTGACCGGCTTGGCCCAGGCGGTGATCTTGCCGTCGCGGTAAGCCAGTGTGGCGACATCATAGTGCCACACGGAATGTCCGCGTGCCTGTGCTTCCAGCATCAGGGCAAAGCTGGAATCGCCAGCGATCTTGATGGTCTCCATCGGGTCCATCTGGACGGCTACGCGCAGGCTCATGTTGTCTTCTTCCTATGGCATCCAGGCGTTTGCGATGTGGCGAGGCTCGGCGTCAGGTGCAAGCAGGATCACGTCGATCCGCAGGTCTTCGCCCTGTGTGGCATATTCATGCGCGACCGATTCCGCCGCCGCCGCGACCCGCGACAGCCGGTATTCGTCGATAGCAAGGTCGAGGTCGGCCGCCTTGCGTCGCCATTTCACTTCGACAAAGGCCACCAGCCCTTTGCGGCGCGCGACGAGGTCGATCTCGCCGACCTTCGTCTTGCGGCGACGGGCGGCGATTTCCCAGCCCCGTGCCATGAGCCAGTCGGCAGCTGCATCCTCGGCCTTGCGGCCCTGCGCCTCTGCCTGCTGGCGTTTCACGGATTCTCGGGTCCCTGGCCCTTCAGTTCCATTGCGCGGGCATAGAGCGCCTTGCGGTCCATCCCCGTTGCCTTGGCCACCTGCGCCACGGCCTTGGAGGCTTTCTCGGTCTTGAGCAATTCTACCAGCATGGCCTCGGCATCGGCCTCACTGGATTCGGCCTCCGCTGGCGGGCCGACCAGCAGCACGATCTCGCCCCGGGGAGGATGGGCTTCGTAATGGGCCAGCACCTCTTCGGCAGAGCCGCTGCGGCATTCTTCGTAAAGCTTCGTGATCTCGCGCGCGACAGCCACTTCGCGGCCCGGCAAGACCTCGGCAATGGCCGCGAGGCTCTTGGTCAGGCGCGGTGCGGTTTCGAAGAAGATCAGCGTGGAGCGCAGGCCCGCCAGTTCCTCCAGCACGTCGCGCCGGGCCTTGTCCTTGGGCGGCAGGAAACCCGCGAACAGGAAGCGGTCGTTGGGCAGGCCCGACAGTGCCAGTGCCGCCAGCGGGGCATTGGCACCTGGCAGCACCGTAACTGGAATGTCAGCTGCGCGGGCATCCTTCACCAGCCGGTATCCGGGATCGGAGACCAGCGGCATTCCCGCATCGCTCACCAAGGCTATGGCCTTGCCGCGCATGGCCTCGACCATATGCTCGCGGTCCTTGGCCGATGCATGGTCATCGTGGCGCCATAACGGCTTCGATATGTCGAGGTGACGAATCAGTTTCTGCGTAACTCGGGTGTCTTCGCAGGCGATTGCATCACATCGCGCCAGCGTGTCGGCTGCCCGCATGGTGATATCGCCGAGATTGCCAATCGGGGTCGCGACTATATAGAGGCCGGGAGATAAGGGTCCGCTTTGCTCGCTCACGAGCGTGGCATGGACCATGTGCAGTGGAGACAGCAAGCATGTTCGGCAATTTGAAGCGGATTCTGGTCGCGGGTGCAGTCACCCTCCTGATGGCCGGCTGTACCGTAATCCCGGACGGCGACGGCTCACGCCCCGATGGCGGTGGCCCGGTCATCACCCAGCCGACCGGACCGAGCGATGCCGTGCTGCCCGAGGACGAGGGTCGTCACCGCGTAGCCTTGCTCGTGCCGATGAGCGGCTCCAATGCCGATGTCGGGCAGTCGATCGCCAATGCCACCACGATGGCCTTGCTCGATACGGGTGCCGAGAACCTGCGCATCACCACCTACGACACGGGCGGGGGTGCCGGTGCTGCGGCCAGCCGCGCGATTGCCGACGGCAACCGCTTGATCCTTGGTCCCCTGCAGCGCGACAACGTGGGCGCCGTTTTGGCGCAGGCCCGCGCGGCAGACGTCCCGCTGATCACTTTTTCGAACGACACGACGGTCGCTCGCAACGACGTGTTCGTGATGGGCCACGTGCCCGAGCAGTCCGTCGTGCGCACGGTGAATTTTGCCATCGACGAGGGGGCGCGGCACTTTGCCATCCTCGCCCCGCGCGGTGACTATGGAAACCGCACCACCTCCGCTGCCGAAGCAGCCGTGCTGGCGCGCGGCGGCTCCATCGTGGACGTACAGCGCTATGACCGGAACAACACCTCGATCATCAGCGCGGCGGAACGCCTCGCCGCGCAGGGTGGCTATGACACCGTCTTGATCGCCGACAGCGCGCGGCTTGCTGCCTTGGCTGCACCGCGCCTCAAGGATGCTGGTGATGACCTGCCCTCGATCATCGGCACCGAACTGTGGAGCCGCCAGGACTCGCTGCTGACCGTGCCGTCCATGCGCAATGGCTGGTTCGCTGCCGTGCCTGACGACCGCTTCCGCCAGTTCGCCTCCAGCTATGAATCGCGTTTTGGCGAGCAGCCGTTCCGGATTGCCACGCTCGGCTATGACGCCGTGCTGCTGACACTGCGCCTGACGCGCGACTGGCGTCCGGGCACGGACCTGCCCGCTGGCCTGTTGACCGATGACGGCGGTTTCCTCGGCCTCGACGGGGTGATCCGCTTCCAGAGCAATGGCGTGGGTGAACGGACCATGGAAGTGCGCCAGATCGGCAACGGCGTCTTTACCGTTGTCAGCCCTGCACCCACCAGCTTCTGATCACCGGATAAGTTTGCCTGGCCAACTTGAAGCCGGGGATTCCCCGGGCCTATAGCTGGGTCATGAGCAACGACCTGTTCGAAGACCTGCCGCAAGGCGGCGGCGACTACGATTCTTCCTCCATCGAGGTGCTGGAAGGGCTGGAGCCCGTGCGGCGCCGCCCGGGCATGTACATCGGCGGTACCGATGACCGCGCGCTGCACCACCTTGCCGCCGAAGTGCTCGATAACTCCATGGACGAGGCTGTGGCAGGCCACGCCAACCGCATCGAGATGGTGCTGGAAGAAGGCAACCGCCTGACCATCACCGACAACGGTCGCGGCATGCCGGTGGACGAACATCCCAAGTTTCCCGGCAAGTCCACGCTCGAAGTGATCATGACCACGCTGCACTCGGGCGGCAAGTTCTCGGGCAAGGCCTATGCCACCAGCGGCGGTCTGCACGGCGTCGGCGTCAGCGTGGTGAACGCGCTGTCGAGCCATACCCGGGTGGAAGTGGCGCGCAACAAGCAGGTTTTCGCGCAGGAATTCTCGCGCGGCGTACCGCAGGGTGGCCTCACCAAGGTGGGGGATACGCCCAACCGGCGCGGCACCAGTGTCACCTTTGTGCCCGACACCGAGATTTTCGGGGACCGCAATTTCAACCCCAAGCGGCTGTTCAAGCTGGCGCGTTCGAAAGCCTACCTGTTCGCGGGCGTCGAAATCCGCTGGAAGTGCGCACCTTCACTTGCATCGGAAGAAGTGCCGCAAGAGGCGACCTTCCAGTTCCCGGGCGGTCTCGCCGATCACCTGCGCGAGGAAGTCGGAGAGCGCGAATGCGTGACGGCGGACTTCTTTACCGGGTCGCAGGACTTCCCCGAAATCGACGGTGTGCAGCAAGGTCGTGTCGAATGGGCCGTGGCCTGGCCACTGTGGTCCGACGGATCGACCAGCTGGTACTGCAACACGGTGCCCACGCCCGATGGCGGTACACACGAGCAAGGCCTTCGCGCGGCATTGACCAAGGGCCTGCGTGCCTTCGGTGAGCTGACTTCGACCAAGAAGGCCAAGGACATCACCGCCGACGACGTGATGACTGGCTCTGAGATCATGCTCAGCGTTTTCGTCCGCGATCCGCAGTTCCAGTCGCAGACCAAGGACCGCCTGACTTCGCCCGAGGCCGCACGCCTCGTCGAGAATGCGGTGCGCGACCACTTCGATCATTTCCTCTCCGACAACATGGAGCGTGGCCGCGCGCTGCTGGGCGCGGTGATGGAGCGCATGGAGGAACGCCTCAAGCGTAAGCAGGAACGCGAGATCAAGCGCAAGACGGCGACGAATGCCAAGAAGCTGCGCCTGCCCGGCAAGCTGACCGACTGTTCGGGCGACGGCGAAGGCGAGACCGAGCTGTTCATCGTCGAAGGCGACAGCGCCGGTGGCAGCGCCAAGCAGGCGCGCAACCGCAAGACCCAGGCGATCCTGCCGATCCGCGGCAAGATCCTCAACGTCGCCAGCGCCACGGCGGACAAGATCCGCGCCAACAGCGAGATCGCCGACCTGTCACTGGCGCTCGGCTGCGGCACCCGCAAGGAATGCGACGCCGAACAGCTGCGCTACGACCGCGTTGTCATCATGACCGACGCCGACGTCGACGGCGCACATATCGCCACCCTGCTGATGACCTTCTTCTTCCAGGAAATGCCCGATCTCGTGCGCAAGGGACACCTCTACCTCGCCCAGCCGCCGCTCTACCGGCTCACCGCAGGCAAGGAGAGCCGCTACGCCCGCGATGACGAGCATCGCGCCGAGCTGGAAGCGACGGTGTTCAAGGGCAAGAAGGTCGAGGTCAGCCGCTTCAAGGGCCTTGGCGAGATGAACCCGCAGCAGCTGCGGGAAACGACAATGGCGCCGGAAAGCCGCAGCCTTGTCCGCATCACCCTGCCCGAGCATCACGAGCAGCGTTATGCGGTGAAGGAACTGGTCGACCAGCTGATGGGCCGCAACCCCGAACACCGCTTCAACTTCATCCAGAACCGCGCCGGCGAAATCGATCGCGACCTGATTGACGCCTGACGCCTAGCTGTCTTAATGTCGCAATACACGTGGCTGGAAAAGGCTGCTGCGACATGGAGATAGCGCGATGAAACGGTTCCTGATCATATGCCTGGCGCCGGTCCTGGCCTTGGGCTTGCAGGGCAGCCCTCTGCGCGCGCAATCCGCCGAGGATGTCGAACGGCTTGAGCATCGCGCCGAGGATATTGTCGCGGCCATGGGCGGCGAGGCGGTCTATGGCGAGGTCTTTACGGACCAGTTTGTCGAGGCCGTGCCGGCTACCCAGTTCACCGCCATCCAGGGGCAGATCGAGAGCCAGTTCGGCCCGTTGATCGGCGTGGACAGCGTGGAGGCGGTCACACCGAACGGCGCCAATATCGCCATCCGGTTCGAGCGCGGCCTCGCCAGCGGCCAGTTCACGCTGGAGAACGGCGAACCCTACGAGGTGACTGGCTTCCTGCTCACCGACGTTCGTCCGATCGGGGACAGTGTTGAGCAATTGCTGGCAGACATTGCCACCCTTCCCGGCGAAACCGGTGTCCTTGTCACTTCGCTTGTCTCTGGAATCGAGCCAGTCGCGGCCAGCAATGCCGATCAGCAATTTGCCATCGGCTCCACCTTCAAGCTCTACGTGTTGTCGGCCCTCGCCCATTCAATCGCTGCGGGCGAGCGCAACTGGGATGATGTCGTGCACCTGAGCGAGCGCAGCTATCCCGGCGGGCAGTTGCAGAACTGGCCGCTCGGTTCACCGGTGACCCTGCACACACTTGCAACCCTGATGATATCCAACAGCGACAATACGGCGACTGACCAGCTGATCGCTGTCCTCGGGCGCGAGGCAGTCGAGGCAGAGCTGGTGGCGGCGAGCCATTCGGATCCGTCGGCCACCCTGCCCTTCCTCACGACACGCGAAATGTTCGTGCTGAAGTCCACCACCAGCGTCGATCCAGGCGAGTATCTGGCCGCCGATCTCGACTGGCGACGCGACGCGCTGGATTCCCTGGGCGACGTCGAACCGGAAATGGCCGATGTCATGGCAGCCTTCACCGGGGGCCCGAACCTGATCGATATAGAGTGGTTCGCCTCGCCGACCGATATTGCCCGTCTGTTGCAGCGGCTTGCGGCGCTGGAAGACGACACCGCACTGGGCGTGCTCGCCGTCAATCCCTCCATGTCCGACAGCATGCAGGGCGCGTGGGACTATGCCGGTTACAAGGGCGGCTCCGAACCCGGCGTGCTCAACCTCACCTGGCTGCTGCGGGACGATGCCAGCGGCTGGCAGGTCGTCACGCTGAGCTGGAACAATCCCGAAGAGGTGCTGGACAATGCCCGACTCGAGATGCTCGGCATGCGCGCCATCGCGCTGGCGAGCGCCCCTGCGGCTGACTAGTCGAGGATGTAGGCCATCTCGAGGTCACCCCAGCGGCGGCCGTTGATGATTAGCGGGATGTAGACGTTGCGCACGACCTGGTAGTCGTTGCCGCCACTTTCGCGGCGATAGACCGCCATCATGTAGTCGTCGTTGCTGGCCTTGGCCCGCGCGTCGATTGCCCCGAACAGGATGCGACCGTTGCGGCAGAACTGCGTGTCATGGGCAACATTGCCGGTGGGGGCCTGCGAATTGCGCGTCAGGTGCGTGGGCAGGAAGCCGTTCATGTCGGTGCAGGCGAAGGCTGCGACCCGGCTGTCTGCCGCGGTGAAGCGGTCGATCATCGGCCGCCAGACCCTGTCCGCCCAGGCATTCAGGCCCGTGCGATAGCGTGGCGGATTGCTGCCTTCGATCTCGCGATAATTGGTGTCGAACAGGTCATGCTGGCTGATTTCGCCGTTGGCGAGTGCCGCTTCGGTGATTTCGGCAACCTCGCGGGCGCGCTGTTGCCCCACTTCCACCATCTGGCTGTCAGCGGGTGACAGGCCCGCCTTCACCAGCGCATCGAACATGCCGCTGGCGGTAAGTTCCAGCGTTTCGATGCGATCGTGGGCCTTGTTGAGGTGCTGTTCGTTCGAAACAACGACTTTGCCGAATTCGCCGAGCACGTCCTGCACGTTGAGCACGTGGACGCCGATCTTCGAGCTGTTGCGGACGATCTGGTCGTTCTGGCCGTCGACTTCGCTGATCAGTTCGCACACCTCGGTGATGGTCTGCTCGATCTGGCTGACGGACTTGCGCGCTTCGCTGCTGTCTTCCGCCCCCGTGCTGATCTTGCCGATCACCAGTTCGGCTTCGCTCTCCAGCGTTTCGATGGTGCGGGTGATTTCCTTGCTGGCACGGTGGGCGTTGCCAGCAAGGTTCTTCACCTCGTTGGCGACGACCGAGAAGGTGCGACCGGCTTCACCGGCACGGTGCGCCTCGATCGTGGCGTTGAGGGCCAGGATATTGGTGTTGTCGGCGATTTCCTCGATTTCCTGCGAGGTACGCTTCACCTGCTCCATTGCTGCCGCAAAGCCGGTGATGTGCAGGGACAGTTCCTGCACGGCTTCGAGCAGGTGGCTGATCTGTTGCAGCGAGGAATGGATGTGGGTCCGGCCCGTTTCCAGCTGCTCCAGCGCGCGTTGCGAAAGCAGGCGCGATTCATCGCAGGCGTCGCTGACCAGCTTCTGGTCCGTATCCAGCGTGTTGACCGTGGTCTTGAGCGCTTCGTGTTCGCTGTGCAGGGCGCGGAAACTTTCGATGACCTGCTGGACCACGCCGGCAACATCCGAGCAGCCAACGGTAACATCTCCGCACTGGCGCGAGATATTGTCGATATCCTTGAACTGCGATTCCGGGATTGCAACGTGTTCCATGAGTGGATCGGTCCTTTGAAGCCTTGCGGACTTCCCTAACCCACCATGGTTACCTGCGATTTAATGTTCAGACGTTTTTCCGCCTGACCGGATCAGAACTCGCGCGGGACGTTGGCAAACATCGCTTTTACTGCCGGTCGATCATGGATCTGCTGCAACCAGCGCACCAATCCAGGCGTATCGTTCTCGTTCACCAGCTCGGGGAAACCCTTGTCCATGCCCCCCGCGATGGCGAAGTTGCAGATGTCGGCCAGCGAATAGACGCCGCCGGCCAGCCATTCGTTGTCGCGCAGGTGATCGTCGAGGCGCTTCACCGACACGCCGATCTTGCGCATTTCCTCGTCGAGCAGGTCCTGCGGGAAGCCTTCACGCGCACGCCGCCATTTCACCTGCTGTTCGGGGATGGGAATGTTGTTTACCACTTCCTCGAACTCGGCGTCTGACAGGTCCTTCACCATCTTGCTGACATGTCGGTGCCAGCCGATGGTGGAGACGCACCAGCAGAAATATTCGTCGACCCACTTGGTCCAGATGCGCATCTGCGCGACGTCATAATGGCTGGCGGGACGCAGCTTCACTTCGGTCGGATGGGCATCTTCCAGGTATTCGCAGATCACCGTGCTTTCGGTGATGATCTTGCCGTCGTCTTCCAGCGCCGGAACCTGCCCGCGTGGGTTGATCGCCTTGTACCAGTCCGAATGGTGTTCGAACTTGGCCGGGTTGAGCAGCTTGTGCTCGAACTCCAGTCCCTTCTCATAAAGCGCCAGCGTGGGCTTCAGTGAATTCGCACCCGGACCAAAACTGTAAAGCTTGAGCATGCCCTCTCCTCTTTTGGGCTCACCCTATCAGTACAGCAGCAGGTCAGCCACCTGATCCCGCCATATCGCCTCGTTGGGCGCTGTCATTTGATCGAGATCAGCCGGTGTGGCGGCACTGTCGTCGACCCATTCACGAAGGCCGCTGCCGCCGTTGATCACGTCGATCGCCAGCACGTCGTTGGTATATTCGTATTTGAAGTCCGTGCCGCGCCAGATTGGGTAGTCGGAATAGAGGTTCCGGATGGCCTTGAAGGCGAGCGCCTGCAGGCGCCATGGGCGGAAGGACTCGTGATCGTAGAACGGGCCCTCTGCATGGATCATCAGGGCGTTGCAGAGCTTGCCCTGGTGCTTGTGGAATGTCGGTTCGAACCAGCAATCGCGCAGAGCGCACCCTGCCAGCCAGTCGGGAGCGAGGCGGTGCATTTCTGTAAGCACGGCCTTGGCGTCCACGTCAGGTGCACCGAACAGCACTTCCAGCGGGCGGGTGGTTCCCCTGCCCTCGCTCAGCGTCGCGCCTTCAATCATCACCGTACCGGCATAGGCGCGGGCCATGTTGATATTGGCGGCATTGGGCGACGGATTGATCCAGATGCGGTCTTCCGGCCAGCCGTAGCCGGGACCTTCGGGCAACCAGTAATGCATGGTGACGACACGGTAATCGACGTCGATGCCAAAGTGACGGATGAACCACTGGCCCATCTCGCCCATGGTCAGGCCGTGTCGCATCGGCATCGGGGCGGCACCGACGAAGCTCTCCATGCCGGTTTGCAGAAGCGTGCCTTCGACGGGGCGGCCTGCCGGATTGGGCCGGTCGAGCACCCACACGCTCTTGCCGTGCTTGCTCGCCTCTTCGAGCAAGTAGAGCAGCGTGGTGACGAAGGTGTAGATCCGGCAGCCGAGGTCCTGCAGGTCGAACAGGAAGACGTCGGCACTGTCCATCATCGCGGCAGTGGGTCGGCGCACCTCGCCATAAAGGCTGAAAACAGGGATGCCGTAGACCGGATCGGTCTCGTCGGCGGTCTCCACCATGTTGTCCTGCTTGTCGCCCTTCAGCCCGTGCTGCGGCCCGAACGCGCTGGTGACATTCACGCCAGCTGCGACCAGCGCATCGAGGCTGTGTGTCAGGTCCGCTGTCACGGATGCCGGATGGGCGACAAGCGCCACGCGCTTGCCGCCCAACGACTTCAGCAGGTCTGGTTCGGCAAGGAGCCGGTCAATTCCGAATTTCATGCAGCGCGGGTTCGCGCAAGTGCGCCTCCGAAGCAAGCAGGATCGTGGAAATCGGGCTGTTCCTTGTGGTGCGAAATCGCCCAATAGCTCTTCACTCCGCCTTCTTCCTCGATCACGGCGGAAAGGCCGATGGCTGCGGGCGGCTCAGGCATCTGCACGCGGGGCAGGCTGGCATCGAAGATTGCTATCGCCTGGCCGACGCGGAAGGTGCAATCAGGTTCGCGCTGGAACGTGCGATTGCGCATGCCTTCACGGTAGTCATCGAAATCGTAAGCAGCCCAGCGTTCCGATGGCGACAGGTTGAATTCTGAATAGGAAGGCGTGCCATCCTTCTCCATCATGAAGAGTTCGAAACAGGTGCTCTTCCATAACTCATCCCCCCGGCCCTTCCCTGCGAACGAGGGCACGACCAGCTTGGACGGCCCGTCGATGCGCCAGCGGACGCGCATCCAGTTGTCTGTGAGTGAAAGAACCCTTGCTTCAACCCGTCGGACGGCAAGTGGTGGATGTGATGCATGTGCGACCAGATCATGCGTTTGCAAGTGAGATTCCCCGTGCTACGCGCCCCCATTCCCATGAACCAAGGCGCCAAATCCCCCGAGATGACGACTTACGAATCTGAATTGCTGCAATTGCTGACAGAGCGCGGCTATGTCCATCAGGTGACGGACGCTGTGAGACTGGATGCCCTAGCTGCGCGACAAACCGTGCCGGGATATATCGGTTTCGACGCAACGGCGCCATCCCTGCACGTCGGATCGCTGGTGCAGATCATGATGCTGCGCCGTCTGCAGCAGAGCGGCCACAAGCCTATCGTGCTGATGGGCGGCGCCACAACGCGCATCGGTGACCCGACCGGGCGCGACGAAAGCCGCAAGATGCTGTCGGAAGAGACGATTGCGGAAAACATTGCCTCGATCCGCACGGTGTTCGAGCGGCTGCTGACCTTCGGCGACGGGCGGACCGACGCCGTGATGGTCGACAACTACGACTGGCTGGGCGGAATCGGTTATATCGAGATGCTGCGCGAGGTCGGCACGCACTTCACGATCAACCGGATGCTGACATTCGATTCGGTCAAACTGCGCCTCGATCGCGAGCAGCCGATGACATTCCTCGAATTCAATTACATGATCCTGCAAGGGTACGACTTCCGTCACCTGGCGCAGGAAATGGGTGCGCGCCTGCAGATGGGCGGCAGCGACCAGTGGGGCAATATCATCAACGGTATCGAACTGGGGCGCCGCATGGACGGCACGGAGCTGTTCGGGCTGACGACCCCGCTGCTGACCACTGCCGACGGCGGCAAGATGGGCAAGACCGCATCGGGTGCCGTCTGGCTCAACGAGGCGCAGCTGCCGAGCTATGATTTCTGGCAGTACTGGCGCAACACCGACGACCGCGACGTGGGCCGCTTCCTGAAGCTGTTCACTGACCTGCCGCTGGACGAGATCGCGCGCCTCGAAGCTCTCGAAGGCAGCGAAATCAACGCCGCCAAGGTCGTGCTGGCCAATGAAGTGACAAAGCTCGTGCGCGGTGAAGAAGCCGCTGCTTCGGCGCGCGCCACTGCCGAACAGACCTTTGCCGGTGGCGGACGCGGTGAGGATTTGCCGACGCTGGAAGTGCCCGTAGAGGGCATTCGCATCGGCGCGGCATTAACCGAACTGGGCTTCACCCAGTCCAACGGGGAAGCCAAGCGCAAGGTGGCCGAGGGCGCGGTCAAGCTGGGCGACGAAACCATAGGCGATCCGGGGCACCTGGTGCAGCTGGCTAGCGGCGCAGAGGTGCGACTGAGCCTTGGCAAGAAGCGGCATGGTATCCTTCGCGGGAGCTAACTTTACCAAAAGTGCACCATTTCCTGTCACCACAGCCTTCACTTAGGTTTTTTTGGGAGGCAACGGCAGGTCATGGCAGGGGGCGCACAGCTATCCGTCACCGATTTGCGACGCTCGACGCGTCACCCGGTGGACTACTCGGTAATTGCCGAACACTTGAGTCACGGCGACGTGACCATGCATATCTCGAACATCTCCGCCCATGGGTTCATGGTCGACGGGATCAAGGATATCAGCCGTGGTGATCGCATGATCATCCGCCTGCCCGGCGTTGGCCGGATCGAGGCCTATTGTATCTGGATCACGGATGATCGCGCAGGCTTCCAGTTCGAACGCATCGTGCGCATCGACGACTTCCAGACCATGATCACGGAAATGCAGCCCAATCCGGCGCTACGTCGGCGCGGCTGAACTTTACCCCGGCCAAATTCGATTGACTTGGCAAGCGCCCCGGGCGCTGCCATTGCGCCTGCGTGAGTATCCCTTCGCACCCCTTCAAAGTCGCCAATTTCCGGGCCTACTGGCTCGCCCGCCTGTCGCTGACGCTGGCGCAGTACGCCATGCTGCTGATCATCGGGTGGCAGACCTACAACCTTGCCCGCGATGGCGGGATGAGCGTGGGCGAGGCATCGGGCCAGCTGGCCCTGATCGGCTTGCTGCAATTCGTCCCGCTGTTCTTACTGACACCGTTTACCGGGCTGGCTGCCGACCGCTTCGACCGGCGCAACCTTGGTCGACTCACTGTCCTGCTGCAGACTCTGTGCGCCGGCACCCTGGCATTCTTTACCTGGCAGGACGCAATCTCGCTGCCGGTGCTCTATTCGGTGGCCGTGTTCCTTGGCGTCGCCCGCGCTTTCTCCGGACCGGCATTCTCGGCTCTCGCCCCCAACCTCGTTCCGGCAGCGATCCTTCCCAACGCCATCGCGCTGTCTTCCATCGCCTGGCAAGTTGGCATGATCGTCGGGCCGGCGGTGGGCGGTTACCTCTACGTCTTCGCACCCGCCCTGCCCTATGTCGCCGCTGTCGTGCTGTTCCTGCTGTCGCTGGTGGCACTGACCTTCATTGGCCATGTTCCGCGCGGCGCACCGCGCAGCACTGGCAGGCCGATCCACCAGATCCGCGAGGGGCTGGCCTACGTCTACCAGAACAAGATGGTACTCGGCTCGATCACGCTGGACCTGTTCGCCGTATTTCTGGCCGGTGCGACAGCACTGTTCCCGGTCTTCGCGCGCGACATCCTGGAGGTCGGCTCGCGCGGTCTTAGCCAGCTGGCAATGGCTCCTGCCATCGGTGCGGCGCTGACCGCGCTGTGGTTCTCCTTCAGCCCGCTTAAGAACAATGTCGGACCCAAGATGCTCGCTTCCGTAGGCGTGTTCGGGCTGGCCACTATCGTCTTCGGCCTGTCGACCTGGATGCCGCTGAGCCTCGCCATGCTGGTGATCGTCGGTGCGGCAGACATGTTCAGCGTCTATATCCGGCAGTCGCTGATCCAGCTGCACACGCCAGACGACAAGCGCGGGCGGGTATCTGCCGTGTCGCAGATGACCATCAGTGCCTCCAACGAGTTCGGCGACTTCTTCTCCGGCAGCCTTGCCTTCATCATCGGCCCGGTCGCGGCGGTAGTAGTAGGTGGCGCCGGGGCCATCGTCACCGTTCTCGCCTACACGGGCCTGTTTCCGGTGCTGCGAACAACCAAGACCTTCGATCCGCCCGAAGATGTGTTAGACAAGCCTGAAGAGGTAACAAACGAGAAAGCCAGCGAGGGAGCCTGAGCCATGAAGTTCGACAATGTCCTGCAATCAATCGGCAGCACGCCGCATATCCGCCTGTCGCGGCTGTTCCCGAACCACGAAGTGTGGATCAAGAGCGAGCGTGCCAATCCGGGCGGCTCGATCAAGGATCGCATCGCGCTGGCCATGATCGAGGATGCCGAGGCTTCGGGTACGCTTAAGCCGGGTGGCACGATTATCGAACCTACCAGTGGCAACACCGGTGTGGGCCTTGCCATGGTCGGCGCGGTGAAAGGCTACAAGGTGATCCTTGTCATGCCTGACAGCATGAGCATCGAGCGCCGCCGCCTGATGCTGGCCTATGGTGCCCAATTCGACCTGACCCCGCGCGAGCTGGGCGTGAAAGGTGCCATCGCCCGCGCCGAGGAGCTGGTTTCGCAGACCCCGAACTCGTGGATGCCGCAGCAGTTCGACAACCCCTCCAACGTGGCCGTCCATGCCCGCACAACCGCACAGGAAATCATCGCCGACTTCAGCGACGCGCCCCCGGCCTACCTCATCACCGGTGTCGGCACCGGCGGCCACCTGACCGGCTGCGCCGAGGCGCTGAAAGAGGTCTGGCCCGAAATGAAGGCCTTTGCCGTCGAGCCTGCCCTGTCGCCGGTCATCTCTGGCGGCCAGCCTGCCCCGCACCCGATCCAGGGCATCGGCGCCGGCTTCATCCCGGATAACCTGCACACCAATGCCATCGACGGCGCGATCCAGGTGGATGGCGAAGACGCCAAGGAAATGGCCCGCCGCTGCGCACGTGAGGAAGGCCTGCTTGTCGGTATTAGCTCTGGCGCGACGCTGGCTGCCATTGCCGCCAAGCTGGAAGAGCTGGAGCCGGGTACGCGGGTGCTCGGCTTCAACTACGACACGGGCGAGCGATACCTCTCTGTCCCCGAGTTCCTGCCGACCGAATGAGCACCTTCGAAGACCTCGCTTACGACGACGCTGGCGCCCGGCTGACCGGTCTGCTCGCGCGGCCCGAAGGCGTGCCCAAGGGCGCGGTGCTGGTGTTTCCGACGATCATGAACCCCACGGGCTCGGTCAGGGACAAGGCCCTGTCGCTGGCTGGTGACGGCTACCTGACGCTGGTGGCCGACTTTTACGGCAAGACGCCCAAGGACTTCGACGAGGCGCGACTGTTCGCCAGCGAGATCCGGCAGGCCCACGAACTCTATCGCCAGCGCCTGCGTGCAAGTTTGCGGGCACTGGCGCGGCTCGATGAGACCAAGGACCTGCCGTTCTTCGTCATCGGTTTCTGCATGGGCGGGCAGGCCGCGCTGGAGCTTGCCCGCGAAGGGGCTCCGGTCGAAGCGGCGGTGAGTTTCCACGGCTTGCTCGACACCCAGATGCCCGCGCAGCCGGGATCAGTCGGTGCTCGTATCCTGGTGTGTCATGGCGATGCCGACCCGATGGTTCCGCGTGAGCAGGTGTTGAAATTCTGGCAGGAAATGGATCGTGCCGAGGCCAACTGGCATTTCCATTCCTATTCGGGCGTGAAGCACGGTTTCACCAACCCTGCCCCCAGCGAGAATCCCGCGACCGGCTATGATGCCAGTGCCGATCGCCAAAGCTGGTCGGCCATGCACGCCCTGTTCGACGAGGTTATGGCAGGCTGACACCGCACCTTGATCCTGGCTGCGACGCGGCATAGTCTTCGCTGGAATGGGATCGAACAGTTTGCTTTGGGGGAAGCACAGGTGGAATCCGCGACTCCTGCAACTGCAGGGCGAAATCGACCGCTTCTTTACCGTTGGCTGAAGGCGCGGCGCCATGCGCTGAACGCCTGGGGGGCAAAGTATTCCAGGATCCCGGATCAGCCTGTGCTCGATCCTGCCTTGTTCGACTGGGCTCCGGAAATTTCGCGGCACTGGTCGGACATTCGCGAAGAAGCCCTGGCGATCTACCGCGACGTCGAAGCCATCCCGCCGCTTCGCCGCATTTCCCCTGACCATCGCCGCATCGCTTCGGATGACAGGTGGCGCAGCTTTTTCCTGCTTGGCTACGGCCACGAAGTCCCGGCCAATATAGCGCGCGCACGGCGGACATACGAACTGGTGAAGCGCATCCCGAAGCTCAACTCGGCCTTCTTCTCCATCCTCGCCCCGGGTGCGCACATCGTCCGACATCGCGGTGTCACCAAGGGGTTCTTCACCGCCCACCTTGGGCTTGTCGTCCCTGAAGACAGCGAGAACTGCACGATACAGGTGAACGACCAGGACCTGCATTGGAAAGCCGGTGAGTGGACCATGTTCGACGACACCTGCGAACACGAGGTGTGGAATAATACCGACCAGCCGCGCATCATCCTGCTGTGCCAGGTCGGCAGGCCGCTGCGGTGGCCCGCCAGCTGGGTCGCAACCGCTTTCATGCTCTACATCAAGCACAGCCCTTTCGTGCGCGAGGCGAGGCACGAATTACGCAGTTGGGACGATGCCTTCCGCGTCGCCGAGGATAACGAGCGCGTCTAGATCGCGCGGACGAAAGCGTCCTCCGGCAAGGCCATAAGGTTCTCCGCCCCGGCTTCGACCTTCCGCCGCAGCATCGCGGTTGCGGGCAAGCTGCGTTCGGCAAAGTGACGCGCGGTGATGCGTTTGGCGGCAGAGAATTCGTCGTCGCGTCCTTCGACAGCCTTCACCATGCGCACCCACATCCAGCCGATGGCGACATGTCCGATCAGTTCCATGAAGGCATAGGATCCGGCGCCCAGCGCGTTGGGATCTTTCGCGGCTTGCTCCAGCATGGACTGCGCAGCCTTGGCGGCATCGCCGAGGGCAGTCTGCATCGGTGCCACAAGCCAGTCCGGCGCGCCGTCCAGATCGGCAGCGACCATGGCAGCAAATTTCTGCGCCACCTGCCCGCCGTCCTTGGCCAGCTTGCGTCCGGCAAGGTCCAGCGCCTGTACGCCGTTGGCACCTTCGTAGATCATGCCGATACGGGCATCGCGCACGATCTGCTCCATGCCCCATTCCTTGACGTAACCGTGCCCGCCAAAGACTTGCTGCATGTCGACCGCGGTCTGGAAGCCGCTGTCGGTACCGAAGGCCTTGATGACCGGCGTCAGGAAGGAAACCAGTGCGTCGGCATCCTTGTCGCCATGGTGCGCGGCATCGATCTGCATCGCGGTCCAAAGCACCAGCGCGCGGAAACCTTCGGCAAAGGCGCGGGCGTCCAGCAGCAGGCGGCGCACATCGGGATGGACCAGCAGCGAGTCGGCGGGAGCCGAGGGATCGGCCCGCTTGCCCATCGCGCGGCCCTGCTTGCGCTCGGTCGCGTAGGTGGCAGCGCGCTGGTATGCGTGTTCGGCGTGGGCGAGGCCCTGCACGCCCACGCCAAGGCGCGCGGCGTTCATCATGATGAACATGGCGGCGAGGCCGGCATTCTCTTCGCCCAGCAGCCAGCCAGTCGCCCCGTCGAAATTCATCACGCAGGTCGCCGAGCCATTGAGCCCCATCTTGTGCTCGATCGCCGAGCAGCCGAGCGCATTCTTCTCACCGTCCGGCAGCACCTTGGGCACCAGGAACAACGAAATGCCGCGCGAACCGGCAGGCGCGTCAGGCACGCGGGCCAGCACCAGGTGGATGATGTTCTCGGTCAGGTCGTGTTCGCCGCCCGAGATGAAGATCTTCTCGCCGCTGATGGAGTAAGTGCCGTTCCCGGCAGGCTCCGCCTTGGTACGCATCAGGCCAAGGTCGGTACCCGCATGGCCTTCGGTCAGCGCCATGGTGGCGAGCCATTCGCCGCTGATGATCGGCGGGACGTAGGTGTCCTTCAGGTGATCCGATCCCGCCGCAAGGATGGTCGAAGTCGCGCCGCCGACAATGCCGGGATACATCATGAAACCTGGGCAGGCCGAATTCATGTATTCCTCGAACACCGTGCCCAGCACGTGCGGCAAGCCCTGCCCGCCGTATTCCTCGGGCATGGCGAGCGTGTTCCAGCCTGCTTCCTGCAACTGCTTGTAGGCCTGCTTGAAGCCTTCGGGCGTGGTGACGCTGCCATCGGCATGGCGGGTGCAGCCTTGCGCGTCGGCCACCGGGTTCAGCGGGGCGAGCACGTCAGTGCAGAATGCGCCCATGCCTTCGATCAGGGCCTGCACCGTTTCCTCGTCCAGCATGTCATAGCCGGGGAGCGTGCAATCCTGCACTTTCAGCAGGTCGTTGAGGACGAAGAGAGTGTCGCGCGTGGGCGCGGTCCAACCGGTCATTCCGAGTCTCCAAGCAAGGCCAGCCCCTTGCCATCGACACGCCGGTAAAAGCAACTGCGTGCGCCCGTGTGGCAGGTGGGACCTGCGGGAAGGGCTTTCAGCACCAGAGCATCCTGGTCGCAGTCGACGAGAATCTCCTGCACCGCGAGCACGTGGCCGGAGCTTTCGCCCTTCTTCCACAGCTTGCCGCGGCTACGCGAGTGGAAGTGCGCCTCGCCGCTGTCGAGAGTGGCTTGCAGCGCCTCTTCGTCCATGAAGGCCACCATCAGCACTTCGCCGGTTTCGGCGTGCTGCACGACGGCGGACAACAGGCCCGCAGCGTCAAACTTCGGCATGAAATTGCGGCCCGCTTCGCGATCGGCCGTGTCACTGGAAATGATGCTGTTCCTTATTGCAAATGGAAATCAAGTTGCACTCTGCGTACCTGTTTGTTGCACGATAAACACAATCCACATGCAAATACTATCGATTGCAACAAAGCCGCTTTGCAGTTGAACCTTTCGGTGGAATGAATGCACCTCGGCTTTGACGAGCCGTCTGCCATTCCGGCCAGGGAGTGGGAGGGTCCCGGAGTCCGAAGAGGCAATGGGTCATGAGGGTTTGGAACGGACGCGCGAGCTGGGGGGCTGCGCGAAAGTTCCAGCGAAATCGTCACGCGAACGCCCGGGGCTAAACACCCCGGGCGTTTTGCGTTTCTAGGCCGGCACCCGCGCAAAACAGGCAACGTGGACCCTTGCCACCCCCGCCTTGTCGAGTGCCGCGATGCAGGCATTGGTGGTGGCACCGCTCGTCAACACATCGTCGACCAGCAGGACCTGGGCACCCCTGATCTGGTTGTCTCGCCTTGGGTTCGCGGTGATCGCTCCTTTCAAGACCGCCGCGCGCTCCTTGCGACCCAAGCCTCCAAGGCTCGGCGTCCGCTTGGGCCTGAGCAGACCGTCAACCAACAGTCTGGCGCCCGAAAGCTGGGCGAGTTCACGTGCGATCAGGGCCGACTGGTTGAACCCGCGATGCCAGAGGCGCAGGCGGTGGAGCGGCACGGGTACGGCCAGCCAATTGCCCTGCAGCACGCCCAGTCGCGCGTTGATCTGCCGCGCCATCATCCGGGCGAGCGCGATCTTGCCGCCATGCTTGAAGTTCAGCACCAGCTGGCGCGCCGAATCGTTGTAGATAGTGACCGCTGTGACCGGTGACTTGCCGGGTAGGTCGGCCGGAATCTCCAGCGTCGACCAGCATTCGGTACAAAGCCCGTCCTGCGCGGCAATGGCATCGCCGCACAGCGGGCAGCGCGGCGGGTAGATCAGGTCCACCAGCGGGGCAAAGGCCTGTTTGAGCAGCATTTGGCCTATGCTGCCTGCGGGCAGGCTTGTAGGCAAGCGTGCATGGCCACAGCACCGCCCACCATATTCTCGCCTGCCCGCAAGCTGGCTCGTCGTCGCCGTGCCGAAGCGATCTACAATCGCTACGATTCGGAAATCTTCCTGATCGAGCACATGGCGGACGATATCTTCGAGCGGCTCAGTTTCATGCGGCACGAGGGACACAATGTGCTGATTGACGGGTTCGGGGATCACCTGGTGGCCGAACTGCCCTGGAATCATCCGGCCAGTTTCCACTATCTCGAGGAGCAGGACCTCGATCAGCCAGCAAGGCATGTCGCCGGCTCGTTCGATCTCGTCGTGAGCGTCGGCATGCTCGACAAGCTGAATGACCTGCCCGGCGCGCTCATCCAGATGCGCGAACTGCTGGCACCGGACGGCGTGGCGATTGCCAGCTTCGTCGGCGGGGCCAGCCTACCCAAGCTCCGTCGCGCCATGTTCGAGGCCGAACCCGATCGCCCGGCCGCCCGCATGCATCCGCTGGTAGACCCGCGGTCCTGCCCGCAACTGCTCGGCAGGGCGGGATGGAAAGACCCGGTGGTCGACAGCCATGTCCTGACCGTCCGTTACGGTTCGCTCGACCGGCTCGTGCAGGACCTGCGCGTGCACGCCATGGGCAGCGTACTGGCAGAGCCTGCTCCGCCGCTCACCCGGGCCGGCCGCGAGCGGGCAAGGGCCGCGTTCGTGGCGCAGGCGGACGAGGACGGGAAGGTCAGCGAGACCTTCGAGATCATTACCCTGACCGGCCGGCGCTAGGCCCGGCGCTTACTTGGGCGCCTTCAACGCCGCCTGTGCTGCCGCCAGCCGCGCAATCGGCACGCGGTACGGGGAGGCGCTGACGTAATCGAGGCCGACCTTCTCGCAGAACATGATCGATTCGGGATCGCCGCCATGCTCGCCGCAGATGCCGAGCTTGATCTCGGGGCGGGTCGCCCTGCCCCGCTCTGCCGCGATCTCGACCAGCTGGCCGACGCCGTCGACGTCGAGGCTGACGAAGGGATCGCGCTCGTAGATGCCCTTGTCGACATAGGGTCCGAGGAAGCGGCCGGCATCGTCGCGGCTTACGCCGAGCGCGGTCTGCGTCAGGTCGTTGGTACCGAAGGAGAAGAACTTGGCTTCCTTGGCGATCTCGCCCGCCATCAGCGCGGCGCGCGGTAGTTCGATCATGGTGCCGACCAGGTAATCGACGCTGGCGCCCTTCTCGGCGAAGACCTCTGCGGCCACGCGGTCCACCAGTGCGCGCAGGATTTCCAGTTCCTTGCGGGTGGCGACCAGCGGGATCATCACTTCGGGCACGACCGGATCGCCGCCTTCGGCAGTAACCTCGCAAGCCGCCTCGAAGATGGCGCGTGCCTGCATCTCGTAGATCTCGGGGAAGGTGATGCCCAGGCGGCAGCCGCGGTGGCCGAGCATGGGGTTGAACTCGTGCAGTTCGCCCGCGCGGCGCTTGAGGTGGTCGACGCCCAGCCCGAGCGTTTCCGACAGCTCCTCGAACTCCTCGTCGCGCGTCGGCAGGAATTCGTGCAGCGGCGGGTCGAGCAGGCGGATCGTGCACGGCAGGCCCGCCATCGTGTGGAAGATTTCGACAAAGTCGCTGCGCTGTTCGGGCAGCAGGCGGGCCAGCGCGGCGCGGCGGCCCTCTTCGTTTTCGGCGAGGATCATGGCGCGCACGGCGCTGATACGCGCTGCATCGAAGAACATGTGCTCCGTACGGCACAGGCCGATGCCCTCGGCCCCGAAGCCGCGCGCGGTGCGGCAGTCTTCGGGCGTTTCGGCATTGGTGCGCACGCCCATGCGGCGGTGCCTGTCGGCCCATTCCATCAGCACGCCGAAGTCGCCGGCAAGCTCGGGTTCGATGGTCGGCACGCGGCCGCCCATGATCTGCCCGGTCGCGCCGTCGAGGGTGATGACATCGCCCTCTTTCAGCGAGCGCGAGCCGATCTGCAGCGTGCGGTCGGTCATGTTGATCGACACGGCGCTGGCACCCGAAACGCAGGGGCGGCCCATGCCGCGCGCCACCACGGCCGCGTGTGACGTCATCCCACCGCGCGCCGTCAGGATGCCGCGGGCCGCGTGCATGCCGTGGATGTCCTCGGGGCTGGTCTCCACGCGCACGAGGATCACGTCCTCCTCGCGGTTCGACCACAGCTCTGCCGTGTCGGCGTCGAGCACGATCTTGCCCGATGCCGCGCCCGGCGATGCCGGCAGGCCCTTGCCCAGTTCGTCACGCGGCGCATCGGGATCGAGCGTCGGGTGGAGCAACTGGTCGAGTGCCATGGGATCGACGCGCAGGATGGCTTCTTCCTCGGAGATCAGGCCTTCGCCAACCATGTCCACCGCCATCTTCAGCGCGGCCTTGGCGGTGCGCTTGCCCGAACGGGTCTGCAGCATCCACAGCTTGCCCTGCTGCACGGTGAACTCGATGTCCTGCATGTCGCGGTAGTGCGCTTCGAGCAGGTCGAACACGCGGGCGAGCTCGGCGTAGGCTGCGGGCATGGCTTCTTCCATGCTCGGCAGTTCGGCACCGGCGGCCTCGCGGCGGGCCTTGGTGAGGTACTGCGGCGTGCGGATGCCCGCCACCACGTCCTCGCCCTGTGCGTTGACCAGCCATTCGCCGTAGTAGGCGCGTTCGCCGGTAGAGGGATCGCGAGTGAAGGCCACGCCGGTGGCGCTGGTTTCACCCATGTTGCCGAAGACCATGGCCTGCACGTTGACGGCAGTGCCCCAGTCGCCGGGGATCGAGTTGAGACGGCGGTAGACCTTGGCGCGGTCGCTGTCCCAGCTGTCGAATACGGCCCTGATCGCGCCCCAGAGCTGTTCGTTGACGTCCTGCGGGAACGGCTGCCCCAGCTCGCTTTCGGCGATGGACTTGTACTCGCTGACCAGCTCGCGCAGGTCGTCGGCGCTCAGCTCGGTGTCGGTGAAGTAGCCGCGGTCTTCCTTGGCGATCTCCAGCGCTTCCTCGAAAGCGCCGTGGTCAAGGCCCAGCACCACGTCAGAGTACATCTGGATGAAGCGGCGGTAGCTGTCCCAGGCGAAGCGGTCATCGCCGCTCGTCTTTGCAAGGCCCTGCACCGTCTCGTCGTTGAGGCCGAGGTTGAGGACGGTGTCCATCATGCCCGGCATGGAGACGCGCGCGCCCGAGCGGACCGAGACCAGCAGCGGATCGCCCGCGTCGCCGAAGCTCTTGCCCACGGCCTGTTCGATGTGCGCCAAAGCGGTGGCAACGTCGGCGTGCAGCTTGTCGGAGAAGGCGGCCCCTTCCTGCAGGTAGCGCACGCACTCTTCGGTGGTGATGGTGAAGCCCGGAGGCACCGGCAGGCCGATCTCGGCCATTTCGGCGAGGTTTGCGCCCTTGCCGCCGGTGACGGTCTTGTCCCGCTGGCGGGGATCGGAGTGGTCGGCGGCACCGCCGAAGGTGTAGACCGTCTGGGTCATCGCTGTTGCGTTTCCTGCAAGGTGTTACAGGTGTGACAGTGTCCTGGAAGAGAAACCGTCACCCCTCGATTTTTGAGAAATCGGCGACATTGTGCACCGCAACACGGAACCGTGCAAGCAGGTCAAGGCGCGCCGCGCGCTTGTCTGGATTTTCGTCATTGACCGTGACCTCTTCAAAGAAGGCATCGATCGGCGCGCGGAGGCTGGCGAGAGCGGACATGGCCTTGGCGAAGTCCTCTTCCGCGATGGCCTTGGCCGCCAACGGTTCGGCTGCGTCGAGCGCGTCGATCAGCGCCTTTTCGGCCGGGTCGGGCGTGTAGGAAAGTTCCTTGACCTGCGCCGCGTAGACTTCGCGCATTTCGGGATCGTCGACGTTCTCCATCGGGTCTTCATCGCCGGTGTGGACGGGTTCGCCGCTGCCCCAGTCTTCCTTCTTGAGGATGTTCGCAGCGCGCTTGTACCCGGCCAGCAGGTTGGTGCCGTCTTCGGTCTGCACGAAGGCCTGCAAAGCGTGGACGCGGGCGAGCAGGCGGACGAGGTCGTCCTCCCCGCCGAGTGCAAAGACCGCGTCGATCAGGTCGTGACGGACGCCAGCTTCGCGCTGCTGGACCTTGAGCCGGTCGGCGAAGAAGTCGAGGAGGTCGCCCTCGCCTGCGCTCATTCGCAGACCATTGTCGGTAAGTAAGCGGATCACACCTAGCGCCGCGCGGCGCAGAGCAAACGGGTCCTTGGAGCCAGTCGGCTTTTCGTCGATGGAGAAGAAGCTCCGCAAGGTATCCAGCTTGTCCGCCAGCGACACGGCCACCGTCACCGGCGCAGTCGGGACGTCATCGCCCTGCCCCACCGGCTTATAGTGATCGCGCACCGCGATGGAGACCGCCTGCGGCAGCCCTTCCTTCTCGGCGTAGTAACCACCCATCAGGCCCTGCAGTTCGGGGAATTCGCCGACCATCTCCGTGACGAGGTCAGCCTTGGCGAGACGCGCGGCCTGTTCGGTCAGGTCCGGATCGGCGTTCGGGACAATGCCTTCTTCGGCCAGCCAGCGGGCCAGCTTGGCCACGCGCTCGACCTTGTCGGCTACCGTGCCCAGCTTCTCGTGGAAGGTGATGCGCTCCAGCTTCTTCGCCTGCTCGGCCAACGGCGTCTTCTGGTCCAGCTCCCAGAAGAAGCGCGCATCGCTCAGGCGCGCGGCCAACACCTTGCGGTTGCCGTCGACAATCGCCGCGCCGCCGTCTTCGGCAGCGATGTTGGCGGTGCAGACGAAGGCATTGGCGAGCTTTCCGTCGGCGCTCTCGCAGACGAAATACTTCTGGTTCACCCGCGCGGTCAGCTGGATGACTTCGGGCGGCACGTCGAGGAACGCCTCGTCGAAACGGCCGAGCAGCGGCACGGGCCATTCGGTGAGGCCGGCGTTCTCGATCACCAGCCCTTCGTCTTCCACCAGCGTCAGCCCTGCGTCGGCAGCGGCCTTGGCGGCAGCTTCACGGATCAGGTCCTGCCGTTCCTCGTGGTTTACGATGACATGGCAGGCGCGCAGCTTCTCGGCGTAGTCGTCTGCCGAACCGATGGTGATTTCGCCGGGGCAGTGGAAGCGGTGGCCCCTGGTGGCATAGCCCGAGGCAAGCCCCGCAACGTCACATTCGACCAGGTCTTCACCCAGGATCGCGACAATGCCCGACAGTGGACGCACCCAGCGCTGGCTTTCGGTCGACAGCGAGGCAGCGCCCCAGCGCATCGACTTCGGCCAGGAGAAATCGCGCACGATAGCGGGGATGGCTTCAGCCAGCAGGTCCTTGGTCGCGCGACCCGGTACGTTCTTCACCGCGAAGTACGTCTCGCGGCCCTTCACGTCGCGCACTTCGAGGTCGCCGCGCTCGACGCCGTTCTTGCGGCAGAAGCCATCGACGGCCTGATCGGGAGCTCCGACGGGCGGACCCTTCTCTTCGGTGCTGACGGCTTCGGTCGCTTGCGGCAGGTCACGTGCGATCAGCGCAAGGCGGCGCGGGGTCGACCAGACGGTGATCGCGCCCGCAGCGACACCGGCAGCGTCCATCTCGCGGCGGAACAGCTTTTCCAGTTCAACGCGGGCGCCGGCCTGCATGCGCGCGGGGATTTCTTCGCAGCGCAGTTCGAGGAGGAAGTCGCTCACAGGCTCCACTCCGGATACTTGGCCTGCCACGCGGGGGCGAGTTTCTCAGCGTATTTCTCGCAGGACCCGCGCGCCAGGTCGCGCACGCGGCCCATGTAGCTGGCGCGCTCCTGCACGGAAATCACGCCGCGGGCCTGCAGCAGGTTGAACACGTGGCTGGCTTCCACCGCCTGTTCGTAGGCGGCGATGGGAACATCGGCGTCCAGCGAGTTGCGGCACTCGGCCTCGGCCTTGTTGAACAGGTCGAACAGGGCATCGGTGTCGGCGACCTCGAAGTTCCACTTCGACATCTGCTTCTCGTTTTCGAGGA
This sequence comes from Aurantiacibacter gilvus, assembly GCF_038289935.1. NCBI lineage: Bacteria > Pseudomonadati > Pseudomonadota > Alphaproteobacteria > Sphingomonadales > Erythrobacteraceae > Aurantiacibacter > Aurantiacibacter gilvus. Next base: position 1,249,195 of record NZ_JBBYHV010000001.1, on the reverse strand, counting down.
AGACTTCGCCGTAGGAGACGCCCTGCCCGTTGAAATCGAGGTCATAGACGTTGTCGACCCCTTGGATGTACATGGCAAGGCGTTCGAGGCCGTAGGTCAGCTCGCCGCTGACGGGCTTGCAGTCGAAGCCGCCCATCTGCTGGAAATAGGTGAACTGGGTGACTTCCATGCCGTCGCACCAGACTTCCCAGCCAAGGCCCCAGGCGCCCAGCGTCGGGCTTTCCCAGTCGTCCTCGACAAAGCGGATATCGTGCTTGAGCGGGTCGATCCCGATCACGCGCAGGCTTTCGAGGTAGAGGTCCTGGATGTCCGCCGGGCTCGGCTTCAGGATCACCTGGTACTGGTAATAGTGCTGCAACCGGTTGGGGTTTTCGCCATAGCGACCATCGGTCGGGCGGCGGCACGGCTGCACGAAGGCGGCGTTCCACGGCTCCGGGCCAAGCGCGCGCAGGGTGGTCGCCGTGTGGAAGGTGCCGGCTCCCATGCGCATGTCATATGGTTGCAGGATCAGGCAGCCCTGCGCGCTCCAGAAATCGTGGAGGGCAAGGATCATGTCCTGGAAGCTTTTTTGCGGATTGCGGTCCATGGGCGCGGCCCATGACCCAAGGCCCCTTTCGCGTCAATGCTGCACGCGCGCAGAACGCTTGACATCGCGCCCCTCGCCGGTGTCATCTGCACCCATGATTTCGCGCTTGTTGAAGGCCTTGCCACCTGCGGTAGCCCTGCTGGCCGCTGCCCTTGCCCTCCCCGCTGCCGCGCAGGAGGAGGATCGTTACGCCTTCACGCAGGATTACGACCCGGCCCCGGCGATCTGGCGTCTCGCGGACGAGGACACCACGATCTACATGCTGGGCACGATCCACCTGCTGCCCGAGGGGTTCCGCTGGCGTAACCCGCAGCTGGACGCGATCATCGACGAGGCAGAGGTGCTGGTGGTGGAAACCAGCGACGCGGACAGCGAAGGCGCGCTGGAGGCGATGAGTCCCAAGTTCCAGCACCTGCTGGCCAACCGCACACCGACCTCGCGCCAGCTCTCCGCCCAGTCCCGCCCGCTCTGGCGGGAGCTGGTGGCCATGTCGGGCATGCCTTTCGAAGTGGTCGATTCCATGCCGCTGATGGTGGCCCTGCTCGGCTTCGGTCAGGCGAGCATCGAGGGCGATCCGTCGAGCTATGACTACGGCGTGGAAACCGTGCTGGAGGCGGAGTTCAGCGAGACCGGCCGCCCGATCGAGTCGATCGAGGACTTCGGCCAGGTGATGTACGGCCTGTTCCGCGTCAACGATGCCGAGGCCGTGCGCGAGCTGGACATGCAGCTGCGTGGCTGGGGCGGCAAGAGCGTTGATGGCCTCTACGACGAGCAAGCCGACGAGCTGACCGGCGATGCCTACTGGGCGATGGAACACGCTTGGGCGCGCGGCGAGGTGGCAGAGGATTTCGACCTCGGCTTCGGCGAAGGCGCGATCGGCGAGGCTTTCAGCGAAGTCCTGCTCAACCGGCGCAATTCGGCATGGGCCGAATGGCTGGACACCCGACTCGACCAGCCCGGCACGGTGTTGCTGGCGGTGGGCGCGGGGCATTTCGAGGGCCCCGATTCGGTGCTTGAGAAGCTGCGCACCCACGGCCTCGAAGCGGAACGGATCAACTAACTCCCTGATTTAAATGGATGTGCGGCAGTCTCATGTCGCGTATATGTGACTTTGTGTCAGGTTATCTTGACATGGCGTCCGCCGATCTCCATATGTAATACATACCTGACATAATGTCAGGCTCTCCTGATGGAGCAATGCATGTCAAAGTTTCGCTATCTCGCCTTTGCACCGCGCACATTCGACCTGTTGTTCACCATCCAGGGGGCAATCGGTTTCGCCATGATTGCGCTGCGGACCGGACAGGTTTCCACAGTGCCCGAGACTGCCGCCGATCCCCTAGTCAAGGCCGCAAGCCTCGCCGGCCTCGTCCTGGTCGCCGCCGTCGTCGCGAGCCTGTCCAGCCGCATCGACCAGAAGCGGGCAGACGACTACATGTTCGCGACCCTTACCAAGTCAGCTTTCATTGCCGTGCTCGCCATGCTGTGCATCGGTCTGCTCTGGATCGCGTGGTTCGCTGACACATTCGGCGACCTCGGCGCCGTGTCCATGCTCGCCTGCACCATGGCGTCGTGGTCGCTCGGATACCTCTACACCCGCCTGCGCGGAACGACGGCATGAACAACCGCCTCAAGGTCCTGCGCGCCGAGCGTGACTGGAGCCAAGCCGAATTGGCCAAGCGGCTCGAGGTTTCGCGCCAGGCCGTCAACGCCATCGAGACCGGCAAGCACGACCCTTCGCTGCCCCTCGCCTTCCGCATCGCGCGGCTGTTCGACATGCCGATCGAAGCAATATTCGACGACCGCAACGCCTAGTTCAGGTTTCCGTTGCAAATCCCCCCTCTCTCCCGAAAGGAAACCAGTATGTTCCGCAAGATTGCCCTCTCCGCCTCCGCCCTCGCCCTGTCGGCAGTCGCCTTCCCCGGCACCGCCCTGGCCGACCATCACGGCGAAGCCGCCAGCGGCCCCGCACTGTGGCAGGTGAGCGACGAGGACACGACGATCTACCTGTTCGGCACGATCCATGTCCTCCCGGAAGGCGAGACCTGGTTCGATGACCGCATCTCCACCGCCTTCAGTTCGGCTGACCAGCTGGTGTTCGAGATCGCCATGGACGATGTCGCCGGGATGCAGGCGGAGGTGGCCGGCATGGCCATGCTGCCCGAGGGCCAGACCCTGCGCAGCCTGATGACCGAGGAAAACCTCTCCGAATACGAAGCCGCTCTGGAGGGCTTCGGCATTCCCGCTGCCGCACTGGACCCGATCGAGCCCTGGGCCGCCGCCATGACCCTGTCGCTGCTCCCCTTGCAACTGGCTGGCTGGTCCCCGGAACAGGGCGTCGAAATGCAGCTTCGCGCCATGGGCGAGGACAAGGAACGCGGCGCGCTGGAGACCGTCGAGGAACAGATCGCCCTGTTCGATACGCTGCCGATGGAAGCCCAGCTCGAATACCTCGACTCCACCGTCGAGAACATGCCCGAGGTCGTCTCCAGCCTGGAGGACCTGAAGGCCGAGTGGCTTGAAGGTGACGACGTTGCCCTGGGTGAACTGATGAACGAGGGCATGGAAAACCCCGAGGTCCACGAGCGCCTGCTGGTGAACCGCAACCGCAACTGGGTCGGCTGGATCCAGAACCGCCTCGAAGAACCCGGCACCGTCTTCATCGCCGTGGGTGCAGGCCACCTTGCCGGTGAAGGCAGCGTGCAGGACCTGCTGGCCGAACGCGGGCTCGAAGTGGAGCGTGTTGGCCATTGATCAGAAACCTGTTCCGGCACGCCACACTTCTGGGAGCGCTCTGGTTAGCCAGTTGCGCTCCCAACGAGTCTGACGACCCGTGGCCGGATCCTTCTCCAGCAGTCTGGGAAGTGACGAGCCCTTCCGGCGAGATGGGCTGGCTGTTCGGAACGGTGCACGCCCTGCCGTCCGACATGGACTGGGGCACGCCGCTGCTCGATGAGACCTTCGACCAGGCCGGGGTGCTCGTGGTGGAAATTGCCGATCTCGATGCGAGCTACGGCCGGCGCCTGATCGCGGACCTTTCCACTACGCCCGGCCAACCGCCCTTGCCCGACCGCGTTGACGACGATGAACGCCCCGCCCTGCTGGCCCTGATGGACGACGCCGGGATGGACAGCGACGACTTTGCCGATGTGGAGACCTGGGCTGCTGCGCTCACCCTCTCCGGCGCCACCCGCGTGGGCGACCCGCGAAACGGTGTGGACCGCACGCTGATTTCGGTAGCGGGCAGCGCAGGCCTCGAGGTGATCGGGCTGGAAACCTACGGCGCCCAGCTGTCGCTGTTCGATACCCTGTCCGAAGCGGCGCAGAGCGACCTGCTCAATGGCGTGGCAGAGGCCCATGCCCGCCAGTCGGAAGGCGGAATGCTGGTGGCATGGGTAACGGGTGATGCCGATGAGATGGGCGAACAGGTCAACGCCTCGCTCGCCGGGTCACCCGAACTGCGCCGGGTCTTGCTGGTCGATCGCAACCGCGACTGGACCCTCCAGATCATGCGCCTGGTCGACGCCGGCCGTGCGCCCTTCGTGGCCGTCGGGGCAGGCCACCTCTCGGGCGAGGAAAGCGTGGTACAGATGCTGCAGGCGCGCGGGTACGAGACGCGCCGCATCCAGTAGTTGCAAAAGCAGGCATTCCTGCTAAACGCGCGCCTCCTTTGCCGATGTCATCCCTGGAGGCGCGGCGGAGAGAAAAAACCGCAATCGAAAGGCAATACTGATGAGCGACGCTCTGAACCTGCCGGCCGAGTTGCGCGAACGGGCTGGCAAGGGAGCCTCCCGTGCGTTGCGACGCGAAGGCCGCGTACCCGCCGTCATTTATGGCGGCAAGGAAGAACCCACTCCCATTCACGTGGAAGAAAAGCTGCTTGTGCAGCAGCTTGGCACGGGTCACTTCATGAATTCCATCGTGATGATCGAAGCTGACGGCAAGAAGATCCGCACCCTGCCGAAGGATGTGGCCCTGCACCCCGTTTCCGATCGTCCCGTCCACGTCGACTTCCTGCGCCTGGCCAAGGGTTCGAAGATCGAAGTCAACGTCCCGGTTGTCTTCATCAACGAAGAAGCCAGCCCGGGCCTGAAGAAGGGCGGCGTGCTCAACGTCGTGCGTCACGAACTGGAACTGGTTTGCGACGGCGAGAAGATCCCGAGCGAAATCGAAATCGACGTTACCGGCCTTGAAGTGGGCGATTCGATTCACTTCAGCGCCGTGACGCTGCCCGAAGGTTCGGAAAGCCAGATCACCGATCGCGACTTCACCATTGCCACCGTCGTGGCTCCGTCGGCGCTGAAGCGTGCCGAAGGTGCTGCCGGCGAAGAAGAAGGTGAAGAAGGCGAAACCGAGGAAGGTGCAGAAGAAGCTGCTTCCGAGGAGCAGGAAGAAGGCGGCGAATAATGCTTCGCCGCTCTCTTGCTGCCATCGCTGCAATGAGCATGGGGCTGGCCGTCGCGCCAGCCCCAACCCTCGCCCAGCAGGGCCAGGGCGTACTGCCGTCCAACCCGCAGGACTTCCAGTGCTTCGTGCTGATGCAGCAACGTCGCACCCTGTTGACGGCCGATACTTCGCTGCCTGCCGCGCAGCGCGTCGATATCCTCAACAACCTGACGATTATCGCCGCATTCTACGCTGGCCGGATCAGCCACTACAGCTCGGCTGAAGCCGTATCCCAGTTCCAGGCGGCCAACGCTGCACTGCGCGGCGCTTCACCTGCCCAGCTGGACAACTTCGCCAACACCTGCGCGAACTTCTACCTCTCGGTGATGCAGATCCTTGCCAACACCGATGCGCAGGCCAACACGGTCCAGCAGACGCCGCAGACCGGCATTCCGCAGCAAGGCCCGTCACCGCGTTAAAGGGGGCAGCCCCATGCAGCTCTGGGTAGGCCTGGGTAATCCCGGCCCGAAATACGCCTTGCACCGGCATAATGTCGGCTTCATGGCCTGCGACCTGTTGGCTGACATGTACGAGTTCGGCCCGGTACAGAAGAAGTTCCAGGGCTGGTTGCAGGAAGGCCGCATCCCGACTCCCGGGGGCAGCGAGAAGATCCTGCTGCTGAAGCCCGCCACCTACATGAACGAAAGCGGCCGGAGTGTCGCAGAGGCCCTGCGCTTCTACAAGCTGCCGATCGAGGCGCTGACTGTCTTCCACGACGAGCTCGATCTCGCCCCGTTCAAGGTGAAGGTGAAGACCGGTGGCGGTACGGCAGGCCACAACGGCCTGCGTTCTATCGACCAGCACCTCGGCCCCGATTTCCGCCGCGTTCGCATCGGTATCGGCCATCCCGGCCACAAGGACCGCGTCCACGGCCATGTGCTCGGCAACTTCGCCAAGGCGGAAATGGACGACCTGGTGCAGATGCTGGGCGCCATCGGCAGCGCGGCCGAATGGCTGGCGGCAGGCGACGATCCGCGGTTCATGAGCGAATACGCCCTGTCGATGCAATCCTGATCCCGGTCGGGGCGATGCAAGCCTCTGAAGAGTCGAGATTTTTTACATAACAGCGCGGCAATGAATGCCGTTAACCATAGTCTCCCCCGAGAAACTGCGATTGGCACGCGCCTTGCCTAGGTCGGGCTTAACCGTTCAACAGGGGAGCAACGCACATGAAGCGCAAGATTACAACGGTCGTCATCGGACTGGCGGCACTCGCAATGACCACGCCGGCGCAGGCGACCTGGGGTTTCTGGGGCGGCTCGTCGGGTGGCTGGGGTGGCTGGAGCCACTCGCACTACTGCGGCTGTGGCCACACCACCTGCACCGGCAGCTCGTCTGGCGGCACCACCACGGGTGGCACGACCAGCGGCGGCAGCAGCAGTGGCACTGAAGTTCCGGAACCCGGTGCACTCGGCCTGCTGGCAGCTGCCGCGCTTGGCCTTGGTATTGCCCGTCGCCGTCGTCGCGGCGAAGACTGACCTTCCCATCAAGCTGATACACCTGCGGGGCCTCGCGCTCCGCAGGTCGTTTGCCATCTAGCTGGCCGCCTCGATGGCGGCCTTTACGCGTTGGGCTTCGCCATCGCCGGGGTAACGCGCCACGATCGGTGCCACGATGGCCCGGGCGGTTTCCACCTGCCCCAGCTGCAACAGCGCTTCCGCATAGAGCACGCGCGCGGCGGGATGATCGACCAGTTCCGGCTCGTGCGCCTGCAAGCGTTCGCGAACGGCGGCCCAGCGGCCATCCCAGGCCTCGACCCGCGCTTGCTGGTAGACGAATTCGGGATCCAGCGGTCGCGTTTGCGCCCCGTAGGCGATCAGGTGGCGCGTGATGGCGCCCTGCCCGGCCCGTTCCGAAGCCGTGATCGCCGCCAATAGTGCCGGACGATCCATCGGCACCTTTTCGATGATCCGCAGGTAGTTCGACAGCGCCTGCAGGTGATTGCCGCTCGCTTCCGCCACGCGGGCGCTGACATAGAGTGTCTCCACCCGGTCCGGCGCCAGGGCCCGCGCCAGTGACGCAGCCGCCGCAGCCGCCGCGAGATCGCCGCGCGAGAGGTGGAAGCTCGCTTCGGCGGCATAGAGCTTGGTCTTGTCGCCTTCGGCCGACCGGCCGTTATTAAAGGCCTCCAGCGCTGCGGCCTCGTCGTCTTCCTGCACGGCAGCCAGCGCCAGCAGCCGCCAGGCCTCGGCCGTCTGCTGGTCGCCCACGAGTTCACGTGCGGCGGCCGGATTGCCGGCCTGCAATTGCCCCTCGGCGGCGAGCAGGGCCTCGTCCTCCGCCTCGCCGCCAGCGCGTTCGATCCGTTCGAGTACGGCAGCAACTTCGCCGCCCTGCCCCATGGCCAGTTGCGCGCGCGCCAGCAATTCCAGCGCAGCGACGTTCTCGGCGTCGTCTTCCAGTGCTGCCAGTGCAAGGTCGCGCGCGACGATATAGTCCTCGGCCTCGAAGGCTTGCTGTGCGGCCTCCAGCGCGTCGTCGCCCAGCAGCGAGCAAGCGCCAAGGCTGGCGAGCATCGAAACGGCAAGCAGGGCGGCACGCATTCTCATCACGCAGCGACGTAACGGCAAACCACCAAGAATCCGTGAAACGTCGGATTAATTGACATGTTAACACTTTCCGGACGGCTGTTAACCTTCGTCAGCCGCAGAAATGCAGGCTTGGCACGGGAATTGCGTTTAGATCGGCAACCACACTTATTCGGAAGGTTGGACGATGAAGAAGACTGTACTCGGGGTCGCAGCCCTTGCCGCTTCGGCGGTGGCAACGCCAGCACTGGCCGATCCGATCACGCTGGACAGCAGCGATATTGGTACGAGCTTCACCATCGACTTCGACGGCTTCGCCGATGACGCCGGCAACACGGTGGAAAACCTGAGCAGCTCGATCACCTTCACGCTCGAGGAAGTGACCGGCGACACCTATTCGTTCAGCTACCAGGTGGACAACACCACCAGCGGCGGGCTCACCTCGAACCTGTCCAGCTTTGCCTTCAACGTCGACCCGGACATTTCCGGTGCCAACGTGGACGGAGCCTACAGCTTCGCCTTCGTGACCGACGGACAGGCGAGTGACCCGAGCTATCCGAACCAGATCGGCGCCGTGGACGTCTGCTTCAAGGCTGCCAACAGCGGCTCCTGCTCGAACAGCGGCGGTGTTTCCGAAGGCCAGTCGGGCAGCGGCACGCTGGACCTGTACTTCAGCCCGGATGCCAGCGAGATCACGCTGAGCGACTTCTTCGTGCGCTACCAGGGCATCACCGGTGCCGGCAATGTTACCTCGGCCAGCGGCCAGGGCACCACAACCAGCGGCAGCACCAGCGGCACGCAGGTTCCTGCCCCGGGCATGCTCGGCTTGCTGGGACTGGCACTCTTCGGCCTCGCCGCAATGCGCGGTCGCCGTCGTCGCAAGGCGCCTGCAGAAGACTACGGAATGCAGCCGGCCTTCGCCTGATCGCGTCAGCCTGAAACAAGAAAGGGCGTCGCCTCGCAGGAGGCGGCGCCCTTCTTTTATGGATCAACCGCGGCGTGCGGCGGCGAGGTGTTCGGCAATGGCTTCGTTGCCGGGAGCGAGTTCGGCAGCCCGTTCGAGCAGCTCGATGCCGCGCGCCCGGTCACGCCCGGTCTGCACCATCAGCCAGCCTGCCGTGTCCATCACGTTGGGCTGTTCGGGGGCCAGAGCAAGCGCGCGCACGGCGAGGTCCAGCGCTTCGTCTTCGGCACCGATGCGGCTCTTGGCGAAGGCGAGGTTGTTGAGGACCATGGCGTTGGAATCGCCCGTCCAGCCGCGCAGGTCCTCGTAGGTATCGATAGCCGCGCGCCAGCGTTCGTTGCGCATGTGGCTGTCGGCTTCGGCCATCAGGGTCGCGACCCGCTCTTCCGGCGGGGCTTCGGCCAGCGCCCGGTCGATCTGGCCGGTGCGTCCCGATGCCCGTGCAGCTTCGGCATAGAGCGCCAGATCGCTGGGAGAACTTTCCGGGCTGACGGCCAGCGGCTGGATCGTATCGAAGGCAGCAGCCGCATTGCCCGCAGCCAGCTGTGCCCGGGCCAGTACCCGACGCGGTTCGGCAACCGCGGGATTGCGGCGCACCAGCGTGGTCAGGCGTGGCAGGGCCTGTTCGACCAGGTCCAGTTCCACCAGCGCGCGGGCATAGAGCAGCTGCTGGCGCGGATCACTGTTGTCCTCGATCGGTTGCAGGATAGTGCGAACGTCGCTCCAGTCGCCCTCCTCGGCAGCCAAACGGGCCTGGAGGTAGATGACATCGGGATCATCCGGCTGCTGGCGGGCGGCCTCCTCGATCAGCGTCCGCGCGTCGTCGAGCCGGCCACTGTCGCCAAGCACGCCGATACGGCCCAGCAAGGCAACGCGCGATTCGGGCCATGCCGCTTGCGCCTGTTCGTAGTATTCCAGCGCCTGTTCGTAGCGGCCACTGTCCTGCGCGATCAGCGCACTGGCGAGCAGCGGATCGAGCCCTTGCGGATCGGCCTCGCGCGCCATGCGCGCCAGTTCGACGGCGCGTCCGGTCTCACCGGCCATATGCGCGAAGCGGGCGAAATCGGCGTAGAGGCGCGAGCGGTCACCCGCCGCCTGCATCCCCTGCTGGAAACTCTCCAGGGCCGCGTCAGCGCCGCCAAGTGCCACGTGCGAGAGCGCAGCAATGCGATAGCCTTCGGCCGTGCCAAGCGCCGTTCCCGCCGCCAGCGCGCTTTCGAACTCGCCTTGCAGCAACATGGCTTCGGCCAGCAGCGTGTCGTAATCGTCCGGGCGGACATTCTGCGCCGCCAGCCGCTCGAGCATGGAGCGTGCGCCCTCCCCGTCGCCCAGCTGCAATTGTGTGCGGGCCATCAGCTCCAGCAGTTCGGGATTGTCGCTGTCGGCCTGCAACAGCGTGCCAAGGTCGAGCCGGGCATCGTTGAAGCGATGTTCCGCGAAGGCCTGCTCGGCACGGTCGAACTGTTCTTCGGGCGAGACGCCGCATGCACTGAGGGCCAGCGCCATGGCGCCAATGGTGACAAGAGCGATGTGTTTCTTCATGCGCGCGGAGCTAGCACCTCAAGGTTGAGAAGCCGTTTACCGAACCATACGCTGCCAAGCTGGCATTTCGCGCAGACGGCGGCTAAGGCGCGCGCAACATCTGTCCACTCACGCGAAGGCACTTAACCCATGGGATTCCGCTGCGGGATCGTCGGCCTGCCCAATGTCGGCAAGTCGACCTTGTTCAACGCTCTCACCGAAACGCAGGCCGCCGAGGCCGCGAACTATCCGTTCTGCACGATCGAACCCAATGTCGGGCAGGTCTCCGTGCCCGATCCACGGCTCGACCAGATCGCCAAGATCGCCGGCAGCGCCAAGATCGTCCACACCCAGCTCAGCTTCGTGGACATCGCCGGCCTGGTGAAGGGCGCCAGTGCGGGCGAAGGCCTGGGTAACCAGTTCCTCGGCAACATCCGCGAAGTCGACGCCATCGTCCACGTGCTGCGCTGCTTCGAGGACGACGATATCCAGCACGTGGCCAACAAGGTCGATCCCATCGCGGACGCCGAAGTGGTGGAAACCGAGCTGATGCTGTCGGACCTCGAAAGCCTCGAAAAGCGGGTCGAGAATGCCAAGCGCCGCGCCACGGCGAACGACAAGGAAGCCAAGGTGATGGCCAGTGTGCTGGGCCAGGCGCTGGACCTGCTGCGCGAAGGCAAGCCTGCGCGTCTCACCGAACCCAAGGATGACGAGGAAGCTCGTGTCCTCGAGCAGGCGCAGCTGCTGACGGCCAAGCCGGTGCTCTACGTCTGCAACGTGGGTGAGGACGAGGCTGCCACCGGCAATGCCCTGTCGGAAAAGGTTTTCGCCAAGGCCGCAGCAGAAGGTGCGGAGGCCGTCGTCGTCTCTGCCGCTATCGAGAGCGAGCTGGTGGCCATGCCCCCAGAGGATCGGGTCGAGTTCCTCAACGAGCTCGGCTTGGAAGAAAGCGGCCTGAGCCGGGTGATCCGCGCCGGTTACAAGCTGCTGGGGCTGAAGACCTTCTTCACCTGCGGCCCCAAGGAAGCGCGTGCCTGGACGACGCCAGCAGCCGCCAAGGCGCCGCAAGCCGCAGGCGAAATCCATACCGATTTCGAGAAAGGCTTTATCCGCGCCGAGACGATCGCCTTTGACGACTACGTCACGCTGGGTGGTGAAAGCGGTGCGCGCGAGGCGGGCAAGCTGCGCCAGGAGGGCAAGCAGTACGTCGTCCAGGACGGCGACGTCCTGCTGTTCAAGTTCAACGTCTGACGCACTTCGATATCTGAGTTACACAGCAAAGCGGCGCGGAAACCGGAGTTCCCGCGCCGCCTCTTGCGTCAGGTTGTAAGGCTGGCTCCTAGTTGCCGGCCATCTGCTGCTGTGCGTAGGCAACCCACATGCGGGCAACCGGGGCACGCTGGCCGGTGACGAGCCCGAAGGTCTCGATCGCGGCGGCGTAGTTGCCCTGCTCTGCCTGGGTAATGCCGATGCGGGTGTTCGCCGTGCCGGCATCGTAGCCGCGCTCCAGCGCCAGCTTGTACATGGTTTCTGCCTGGGCAAAGTCGCTCAGCGAGTAGAGCACGTCGCCGGCACTCAGTGCGTCAAGCGCGTCGCCATTCTGGCCTTCCGAAATGATGTCGTCGATGCCGTTGCGATCCTGCGGAGCGCGCTGGTCAGCAATGCCCTTCACTTCGACGTAATAGGGATCGTCAGCTTCGAACACGCCATTGTCGAGGCCCATGGCCAGGACCAACTGCACTTCGTTCGACATCACGCGCGGATCGAGATCCTCGATGTACCGGATGTATTCCTGGCGATCGATGATGGCATTGTTGAGGCGCATCAGGCGAGACAGGTCGACACGGGCGTCCTCGGGCAGCTCGTACAGCTGGTTGAGGATACGCAGGGCGTTCTCCCAGTTACGCTGCGACGGATGGTGCTGGATCAGCTTTTCCGACAGCACCAGAGCCTGGTCGGTCAGGTCGTAGTCATAGGCCGCCTGCAGGGCGTTGGTAATCCAGCTCTGGTTGACCGCGGTTCCGGCAGCTTCGGCTGCGGTGATGGCTCCAACCAGGTGCTGCACGCCGGCATTGACATTGTCTTGCTGGAAATGGGTTTCCGCAATCAACACGTCGAGATCGGTGCCTTCGGGCGCGTAGCCTAGCGACTTGGTCACCTCGAAGGATTCACGCGCGGCGGCATAGTCGTCGGCCTGGAATGCCAGGCTACCGACGAACCAGTTGAACTGGCCCTGCTGCTCGACCGGCACGAGGCCGCTTTCCAGCATCATTTCCAGGCCCTGGCGCTGCAGTGCCGGGTCCGAGGTGTTGTTGCCAATGTTGAGAATCAGGTTGCCCGCCAACTGGCGGTCGTTCGGGTTCTCGATCGCCGCGATCAGCGTGGGGATGGCGGTACGCGCGCCTTCGAAGTTCGGCGGCGTGGCGTTCACCATTTCAGCCAGCGGCTGGTAGACTTCGGCAAATCCGCGGGAGTTCTGCGCATAGGCTGCTTCCGAGGTGAAAGCGGCCGAGCCCACGGCAGCACCGCCCGCGAGGGCGACGGCAAGGGCGAAACTGGCAACCGCGCTGCGCACGGTCTTGCGGCGAGTGGAACGGAACATTGTGGTATTCTCTCCTGGTAGACCCTGGTCAGGCGGCCTTGTGGCTGCCCGTCTTTTCCGGTGGACGGCTCCTTGCACAGAGGCGTCCGGAATTGCAAATATGTCCTAGCCAAAGCGCGCTGAATGGCGATTTAACGCCAGCTGGACCGCAAATTCAGAAAACTGCCGCGCAAGTGTGGAAAAAGCGCAGATTTATGGGCGTTTTAGGGGGGCTTCTATGGTGAAACAGCCCCCCAATCCCTACATTTCAAGCCTGCGATAACGACATTGGATCACATTTTTCGTGAGCGAAGAATCCGACAACCAGCCCCCTGAGGACGTCCCCGGCGAATACTCCCGGATCGACATCGTCGAGGAGATGAAGACCAGCTACCTCGATTACGCCATGAGCGTGATCGTCAGCCGCGCGCTGCCTGACGTGCGCGACGGCCTGAAGCCGGTGCACCGGCGTATCCTCTATGCCGCCCAGGTTGGCGGCTACACGTCCACCAAGCCCTATCGCAAATCGGCCAAGATCGTCGGTGAAGTGATGGGTTCCTACCACCCGCACGGCGACAGCGCGATCTACGATGCACTGGCACGCATGGTGCAGCCGTGGTCGATGCGGCTGCCGCTGATCGACGGCCAGGGCAACTTCGGCTCCATGGACCCGGATCCCCCGGCGGCCATGCGTTACACCGAAAGCCGCCTGGCCAAGGCAGCCGACCCGCTGCTGAGCGATCTGGACAAGGATACGGTCGATTTCGTCGACAACTACGACGGGTCGGAAAAAGAACCTTCGGTCCTGCCGGCACGCTTCCCCAACCTGCTGGTCAACGGCGCGGGCGGCATCGCGGTGGGCATGGCCACCAATATCCCGCCGCACAACCTGGGCGAAGTGATCGACGGCTGCTTTGCCTACATGGACGATCCGGGCATCACTTCGGAGCAATTGCACGAGATCATTCCCGGCCCCGATTTCCCCACCGGCCCGCTGATCCTTGGCAAGGCCGGTGCGCGGTCGGCCTACACCACCGGGCGCGGCAGCGTGTTGATGCGCAGCCGGCACGAGATCGAGACCGGCAAGGGCGACCGCCAAAGCATTGTCCTCACCTCCATCCCCTTCCAGGTCGGCAAGGCGGGCCTGGTCGAGAAGATCGCCGATGCCGCCAAGGAAAAGCGGATCGAGGGCATTTCCGACATTCGCGACGAGAGTTCTCGCGCCGGCGTACGCGTGGTGATCGAGCTGAAGCGCGATGCCACGCCCGACGTGGTGCTGAACCAGTTGTGGCGGCATACCCCGGCGCAATCCAGCTTCCCCGCCAACATGCTGGCGATCCGCGGCGGCAGGCCGGAGACGCTGGAGCTGCGCGAGTTCATTTCCAGCTTCATCGCCTTCCGCGAACAGGTCATTACCCGTCGCACCAAGTATGAGCTGAACAAGGCGCGGGACCGGGCGCACATCTTGCTCGGCCTGGTGGTCGCCGTTTCCAACCTCGATGAAGTGGTGGCGATGATCCGCGGGTCTTCAAACCCGCAGATTGCGCGCGCAAAGCTGCTGGCAAGGGAATGGCCGATTGGCGCGATCGCCCAGTATATCCGGCTTGTCGAAGCGATCGAGCCCACGGCCGACGAGAGCGAGGGCACCTACCAGCTTTCCGAGCGGCAGGTGAAAGCCATCCTCGAACTGCGCTTGCACCGCCTCACCGCGCTGGGTCGCGACGAGATCGGCGACGAGCTGAAGGAACTGGCCGACCGGATCGAGTATTACCTTTCGCTGCTGGCCGACCGCGCACAGCTGTACGGCGTCATGCGCGAGGAACTGCAGGAAGTGCGCGACCAGTTCGCCACCCCGCGCGTCTCCGAAATCGCGCCTGCATGGGACGGCATCGAGGACGAAGACCTGATCGAGCGTGAGGAGATGGTCGTTACCGTCACCCACTCGGGCTATATCAAGCGCACCCCGCTGGCGACCTTCCGGGCCCAGGCGCGCGGCGGCAAGGGCCGCAGCGGCATGGCGACGAAGGACGAGGATGCCGTCGTCGAAATGTTCGTAACTTCGACGCACAACCCTGTGCTTTTCTTCACCAATACTGGCCGGGTCTATCGCCTGAAGGTGTGGAAGCTGCCCGAAGGTGGACCGCAGACCAAGGGCCGTCCGATGGTGAACCTGCTGCCGCTGGGCAACGAGGAACGCGTCACCAACGTGCTGCCCCTGCCCGAGGACGAGAACGACTGGGCCGCGCTCAATATCGTCTTCGCAACCGAACAGGGCATGGTCCGCCGCAATTCGATGGACGCCTTCACCAACGTGCCGACGGCGGGCAAGTACGCCATGGGCTTCGTCGAAGGCAGTGGCGACCGGCTGATCGGCGTCAAGTTGCTGACAGAAGAGCAGGAAATCTTCCTCGCTTCCGATGCGGGCAAGGCGATCCGTTTCTCCGCCACCGACGCGCGCGAGACCAAGAGCCGCACCGGCATCGGTGTGCGCGGTATGGCCTTGAAGAACGATGCCAAGGTCGTCTCGCTCGCCGTGCTCGACGCACTCGATACCGACATGGAAACGCGCGAGGCCTACCTGCGCGCCGCCGTGTGGAAGAACAACGACGCCGAGCACACCCTGCCGGCAGAGAAGGCTGCGGCGATGGAAGAGGCGGAGGAGTTCATCCTGACGCTGACCGCCAATGGCTACGGCAAGATCAGCTCGGCTTATGAATACCGCACCATCGGTCGCGGCGGCCAGGGCCTGACCAACATCGGCACGCCTGACAGCAACCCCGAACGCAACGGCCCGGTGGTGGGCAGCTTCCCGGTCAAGCACGGCTCGCAGCTGATGCTGGTGACCGACAAGGCCAAGCTGATCCGCCTGCCGATCGAATTCCGTCACTTGCTGGAAGGCGGGTTCGAGGAGCACAAGGGCTTCTCGGTCTACGGTCGCGGCTCTTCGGGCGTACGCATCTTCGACGTTGCAAAGGGCGAAACCATCGTCGGCGCAGCGCTGATCGACGAGGAAGAAGGCCCCGAGAACGAAGCCGAGGAACTGGTGGTCGAGGAAATGCTCGATCGCCGCGGCGGCGGGGACGTCAGCGAAACGCCTACCGAAGAAGGTGACGCTGAGGAGTAGGCCTACTGACCCAGCGTCCCTTCGCGGGGACGCGGGCCGAGGTCGAACAGCAGGCATTCGTAGTACAGCCGCTCGCGCCCTTCTGACGCTGCTTCGGGCGTGGTCGGGCGGCTGTTTTCGAGGGTACACTCGGTATCCAGCCGCGCCTGTTCCTCCGGCGTGCTGTCCGCCTCCTCACTGCCACCCAGCAGCGCCGTGGGTTTGTATTCACGGTCCGGCGTGCCGTAGAGTGTGCGGAAAGCATCCAGCGCCATGGGATGGAACAGCGTACCGTGCGTTTCGCTGTCGCCGACGGGGACGAAGGTCCAGCGTAGGTTGTCCGGCGCATGGTCACGCAGGGCGTCGACCAGTCGTTCTACCCCTTCGCGGTGCCAGAAGCCTTCGTTGGCGACGGTGAGGTAGAGCCGGTAGTCGCCTTCCGCCGGGAACTCCGCGAGATAGTCCGCCGCATCACGCCCGTAACGCATTCCGTCCCACCACATGCTCGGCGACACGGCGATGTAATCGTCGAACAGCGTGGGCTGTTTGAGCATGGTTTCCACCACGAACAGGGCGGCCAGCGATTCCCCGATTACCGCGTCATGTCCGTCGGTGCGGAATTGCGCGTTGATCATCGGCATCAGCTCCTCGGACAACCAGCGGCGATAATCCTCCGTGCCGCCCGGCGGGGAACCGAGGGCCTCGGTGTAAGGTGCCGGATCGTCGACAGCCGGAGCGAAGTAGTGTCGCCGGTCCACGCTCTGCACGCCGACCAGGATGAAACGCTCGAAGCTCCAGTTCATGTCGCGGCTCTGCGCGATCCCGGCGATGTGGTCGAAGTCCTGCTCCGGCCCGCCGTCGAGAAGGTAGACCACCGGGAAACGCGTGTCGGGCTGTTCGACATAGCCCGGAGGCAGGCGCACGGTAATGATACGCTCCCCGCCAAGCACTTCCGAGTGGACGGTGTAGGACGTGGCTGTCACGTGCGGCATGCCCTCACCCATTTGCGCGGCAGCGGGCGTTACGAACAAGTTGGCGAGCAGGGCCGTGAAAAGGGCCCCAGACAGGGCTGCCAGGCGTAATATCAATGCATAGTTTCCCTGCTGCCCGGCACCACGCGCAGTTCCGGATCGCGCTTGCGCAGGGTAGTCACGACACCGATCGCGATCAGGAACTGGCCCAGGTAATAGGTCGGCCAGACGAGGTACTCGGGGATAAGGCTGCCTTCCAGCGGGCCCAGTCGCGCGAAGATCAGCAGGTCGGAAATCACGAACAGGATCGCCCCTGCCGCCACCCGCAGGCGCGGAAAGTCGCTGGCCCAGGCACTGGCCGCCATCACGCCCAGGAATGCGCCATAGGCCGCCGCCAGCCAGCTCCACAGCTGGTCGTCCGGCAGCCAGTACCCGGCAAAGGGGGGCACGATCAGCAGGGCGAGCAGTACCACGTTGTCCCGCCCTGCCATGGCGCCGCGATTGTGGCGCGTGAACAGGCGGATCGCGAGAATGTGGAACAGGATGAAGACCCCCGCCCCCACGGCCATGTCGAATTCCATCGCCATGTCCGCAATCGCTGCCACGGCCATGGCTCCTGCCAACAGGCGCGCATCGCTGCTGCCGTGCCGAAGCCAGGCGTAGAAGGCGAGGAAGGCGCAGGCACTGCCCTTGATCGGCCAGAGGAAGGCCTCGGGCAACTCGGTGATCTGCAGGTAGTGATAGGCCAGCGCGGCAACCACGCTCAGCACGAGATAAGGACGTTTCTGGGCAAGTGCGCGGCGCATGAGCGACGCCTAGCGGCTGCTGCGGATTTGCACCAGTGCGGTTTCCAGCATCACATCCTCGGCGCTGCCGATCCCATTGGGGGCAATCACGAAATCGGGCACTACTCCCCGCGTCGACCGATCGCCGGATGGGCGAACCATGTAGGCCTTGGGGTAGACTATGCTGGCACCGGAATGTGGCAAGGTGAAGCTTTCGACCGCGCCATAGGTTGTCGGCACGTCTGAAGTCTCCTCACCCATGATCGTCGCGATGTCGAGGTCCTGCATCAGTGCTGCGACCACTGCGGCGTTGGAATAGCTGTGCTGGTTCACCAATACCCAGACCCGCCCACGGAAGGCATTCTCTAGGATCGGCTGTGTTTCGGGGAGGTCGATCACCACCCGCTCGCCTTCCTCTGCCAAAGCAAGCGCAGCCGCGATCCGGCCAGCCATGCTTTCCGGATCGCCTTCCCAATCGGCCCAAGCGGCCTTGGTATTGGCCCCGGCGCGCACCTCATAGTGTGAGGCATAGCGATAGGGTTCGTTCACGAGGCGAGCAATGATGAGGTCGGAAAAGCTTGCGTCACCGCCGCTGTTGTCGCGCAAGTCGATCACCAGGTCGCTGGCGCCGCTGGCCGCAAGACTGGCAAAAGCTTCCTCCACGAAAGCCCGGAATGGTTCTATCGCATAGGCTTCGCCGTCTTCGCCGCGCTCGGCTTCGCTAGCGAAGAAGTGGCCTGGTTGGAGGTAATAGATCCCGTGGCCAAGATCGCGATGGATACGTGCGCTCGGACGGCGATCGGGGCGCGGCAACGCCCGCTCTGCCTGCATAGCATACATCTCGTTCAGACCCGTGGCTTCGACTTGTTGGACGCCGCTGCGCCCGTCGGGAGTGACGTAGTCAACTTGCAAGCTGTCGACCGGACCGAAGACAAGATAGAGCCAGGCCTGCAGGCCCAGTTCGATCTGCGAACGCAGCAGGCGGGCGCTGTCTGCCGAGATGATCTGTTTCGCGCGATCCTCAAACTCGGGCACGGACAGGCCACCTAGTGCGGTGATCTGAGACCCCGGCGGCAGGGCATCGCCCTCGCCCACCCAGTTGTCGGTAAGCATCACGTCGTCGCGATAGGTAATCGACAAGGGAATGATCGTGCCACCGGCACCGACATGGGCAAAGACGTCTGCCATGGCGGCTTCGGTCTTGGCATGGCCGACATTGCCGAAGGCCATGACGGCGTGCAGCATCAGGTGGAAATCAGCACGTTCGACAGGCCCATCGATTCGCTCTAGCAAGGTTTGCACATGGGCAGCGTATTCCGCTTCGCTGCGACGGGCGAACAGGTCGACATGTTCCCGCTGCAAGCGGTCGTAAAGCGTCGTCAGATCTTCGCGTGCTTCTTCCTCTGTGTAGCAAGTGTCGCAGAGCGGGGGTTCCTGCGCTGCAACCGCGGATGCGGAGAGCAGGCAGAATGACGCAAACAGGTTGCGGATGAAACGATTTTGCATCCCTGGGTCACTAGGGCCTCGAAATTGGCAGTCAAGACGCCTAATCGCACTCTCATGACTCACCAGGTACACATCATCGGCGGCGGCCTCGCCGGAAGCGAGGCAGCATGGCAATTGGCGCAGCGCGGCGTGCGCGTGCGCCTGTCGGAAATGCGCGGGGGTGGCGGGGAGACCCCTGCCCACCAGACGGACGGCCTTGCCGAGCTGGTCTGCTCCAACTCCTTTCGCAGCGATGACGACACCAAGAACGCGGTCGGCCTGCTGCATCACGAGATGCGCCGGCTGGACAGCCTGGTCATGCGCGCAGGCGAAGTGGCCCGCGTTCCTGCGGGCAGCGCCATGGCAGTGGACCGCGACGTTTTCAGCGCCGAGGTGCAGAAAGCGCTGGAAGAACACCCCAACATCGCAATCGTGCGCGAGAAAGTGGACGAGCTCCCGTCCGAAGGCCTGACCATTGTTGCCACAGGCCCGCTGACGGCCGCCAGCCTGGCGCAAAGCATCGTGAAGGCGACCGGCGAGGACCGGCTCGCCTTCTTCGATGCCATCGCTCCCATCGTCCACCGCGATTCCATCGACATGTCGAAGGCGTGGATCCAGTCACGCTGGGACAAGACCACCTCTGCCTCGAACGAGGATGGCGACTACATCAACTGCCCGATGACGAAGGAGCAGTACGAAACCTTCGTCCAGGGCCTGCTCGATGCCGAGAAGGGCGAGTTCAAGGAGTGGGAGGCCGATACCCCCTACTTCGATGGTTGCATGCCGATCGAGGTCATGGCCGAGCGCGGCGTGGAAACCCTGCGCTTTGGGCCGATGAAGGGCGTCGGTCTCGACAACCCATACGACCGCACCGAAGTGCATCCGCAGGGCCGCTGGCCCTATGCCGTGGTGCAGCTGCGGCAGGACAACAAGCTCGGCACGCTGTGGAACATGGTCGGTTTCCAGACCAAGATGAAATACGGCGCGCAGGTGGAGCTGTTCCGCACCATTCCGGGCCTCGAGAATGCCGAGTTCGCGCGGCTGGGCGGCATGCACCGCAACACCTTCATCAACTCGCCCATGCTGCTGGACCGCCAGCTACGCCTGAAGAGCGCGCCGCATATCCGCTTCGCCGGACAGGTGACGGGCTGCGAGGGCTATGTCGAAAGCTCCGCCGTGGGACTGATGGCGGGCATGATGGCTGCGTCGGAGCTGTCCGGCGAGGACTGGGTCGCGCCGCCCGCGACGAGCGCCATGGGCGCGCTGCTCAGCCATATCACCGGCGATGCCGGGGCGAGCGACTACCAGCCGATGAACATCAACTTCGGGCTATTCCCGCCAATGCACGATGTGAAGAAGAAGGCCCGAAAGGAGGCCTATACGTCGCGCGCCAAGGCCGATTTCGGCGAATGGCTGGAGGGCCTGCGCGTCCCTGCCTAGTCGTGGTCGGCGCCCGCCTCCAACGTGGCTCTGCTAGCAGTTGCAACCCGGAGTTCGACGCGGGGTCGGGGCGCTGGTGGCGAATTCGGCCTGGGTCAGCTCGTTATCCTCGTCAGCGTCCATTTCCTCGAACCGCGTGGAGGTGGTGATGGCCCATTCCTCGAAGGTGAGCAGGTTGTTGCCGTCGGTGTCGAGCCGCCGGAAGGCATCGGTACGGGTCGAGAGCATTTCGTTGCGAGTGATCTTCAGGTCGCGGTTACGATCATAGCGGAAGAAACGGCGCTGCTCGCGCGTCAGCTCGCTGGCCTCCGGCGGATCCGGTCCCTCGAGGTCGGCGATATCGGCGCTGGGCAAGGCGTTGGGATCGGTCGGCTCCGCAGCCGGTTCGGGAGGCGGTGCGCCCTGCTCCACTTGCGCCCGACCCTGCATCCAGAACAGGCCCACCGCGACCAGTACAAGAGCCCCAAAAGCACCGAGAATGACCTTTTGCATGCGCAATTCCCCTTGGATTGGGGTAACTTACGCTAACGTCCTAGAATTCCAACCCGCATGGCGGTGAGCATGGCGGCGGGGCCGTGAAGAAGTTGCTGCTCCGCCTTGCTCTGGGCTCGCCGTGCCAGCGCATGGAGGACAGCCAGCGGCCTGTGGGATGCGGGCAGCGCGGGCCTGGTCCATGGCGCCGAGTGCGCGCGCTCCGCCGTCAATTCCTTCTCTTCCGGGTCGGAGAGGTTGGCGTTCAGCTCGAAATAACCGACTTCCACAGCCGCGCCTCGCACGGTCGCCTGCTCGTTATCGTCCAGCTGCGCGGTAGCCAGCCAGGCTTCGCCGCGCCCTTGCGCAAATTCGTCGATCGACGCAGCGCTCAATCGCTCGGCCAACAGGCCTTCCCAGCCATTGACCAAGCCAACCAGTCCTGCCGGCCTGATGTCCGATCCGGCTAGGAGCGCCAGTAGCGGTTCGCCGACAGGCCAGTTTTCCGGATTGTCGGCCAGCCTCTCTCTCCACCAGGCCAGTTTCATCTGTGCAATGATCGCTTCGCCATCAGCCCGCACGATCCCGGCCAGCCGGGCGTCCAGCGCAAGCAGGCCAAGCGTGGCATCGCGCGTCTGGCGCGGCGCGTAGGACAGCGCCAGTCGGTGCGCCAGCGGCAGGGTTTCGAGGAGATCGGTGGACATTGTCTTGGCGGCATCCAACACGACAATTCGCGGAGAAAGTCAAAGGCCTTGGGCGATGGCACCTCCCCAGGCGATGCGGTTGGGAAACACACTGCGCTCGGAACAGTGCCAAGAAGTTGTTAACTCCAACTCATTACATCCCTGAAACCACGCGGGTCGTAGTTGGGCGCCCAACGCTGGAAAAAGTGCAGGTGTAATCGATGATCCTCAAGTTCATGCGCGAAAAGATCGCCCATATCGCAGGCTGCAAGAGCGGTAACGCAACCATGATGGTTGCGCTGGGCATGCCCGTCCTGATCGGCGGTGCCGGGCTTGGCGTCGATATGACCCAATGGTACATGTGGAAGCGCGAGCTGCAGTTCGCGGTCGACCAGGCTGCCATCGCCGGTGCATGGGCTGCCGCTGACACGGAAACCGAGAGCACTTTCCAGACACGCGCCCTGCAGGAATTCGACGCCAACCTTTCGGTGACCGACGATTTCAACGCTGCGCCGACTATCCAGCTGGCGAACTTTGCGGGCGGTACAGACAACTCTGTTGCGGTTTCGGCCACGGCGACGAAGGAACTGCCCTTCACCAGCTTCCTGACTGGCGAGGCCGCCACGATCTACGCCTATGCCCAGGCCACCTTCGAGGAAGGCACGACCTTCACCAGCTGCCTGATCGCACTGGACGACGATGACGCGGGCGCCATCACCATCGGCGGTAGCTCGGTGCTCACCGCCAGCTGCGGCCTTGCCGCACTGTCGACCGACGACATGTCGATCACGGTGAACGGCGATCCGACTGTCGATGCCGGTTGGATCCTGTCCGCCGGTGGCGTGGATGAATGGTTCTACACCAACACCGACGACGTCATCCTGGAATATATGGACGGGCTTTATGATCCGTTCGCCAGCCTGTCGCCGCCCAACCCGACGGCATCGCAGATTTCGCGCACCTATACGTGCACGGCAGAGAACGACACGACCTATGCCGACGTCGATATCCGCACGGTAACGGACTACACCTACTGGGAGGGTCCGACGCGCAACAACGTCACGCTCTGGACCAACCCCTCGGGCCATGACGACAGCGATGTCACCAGTTCCAGTAACGATATCATCGTGCCGAACGACACGGTGGCCGGCACGACGACCGTGGTCGACGAAACCTGGCGCGACCTGGGCGGAAACGGGCAGACCAAGAAGTGGGAACAGCGCGTCCGCACGATCACCACGACTTATGACGACCTGACGCTGGTCGAAGGCGGTCTGGCAGGCAACGTCCGTCCGGGCACCTACACCGACATCCACATCTCCTGTAACACGGCATTCGCGCCCGGCGTCTACAACATCGTCGGCGGTACGCTCATCATCAACGGCCAGCACGAAGTAACCGGAGCAGGCGTGATGTTCGTGCTCTACGACGGGGCCTCCATCCAGGTGAACGGCGGTGCCGACATCAACCTGACCGCGATGACTGCGGCCGACCTGATGTCCGTCGGCGTTTCGCCCAGCGATGCCAACGATCTGGCGGGCATGCTCGTCTTCGAGGACCGCGATTCCGCTGGTGCAGGCACCAACGGCCAGAGCTTCAACGGCAATGCCAACACCGTACTCAACGGGACGTTCTACTTCCCTGTCAGCGAGGTGTTCTTCGCCGGTACGGCCAGCGTTACCAGCCAGTGCCTGATGATCGCCGCCAACAATATCACCATCACCGGTACGACCGACATGGAGACCTTCTGTCCGGCAGACTCTACCGAGGACACGACGGTCGTCAGCACCGAAGCTAAAGTGAGGCTTGTTGCATGATGTCGTCGCTTGCCCGATTCTGCCGACTTACCCGCGATGATCGCGGCTCCATGGCCATCGAGACCGCCTTCGTGGCGCCGGTGTTGCTGATGCTGGCGCTGGGTGGTTTCGAGGTGAGCCAGATGGTCTCGCGTCAGACCGAACTGCAAAGTGCTGCTGCAGAGGCAGCCGCCGTGGTTCGCGCCGCCGCCCCTGCGGATGCAGCGGAGCGCGATACGGTGCGCGACATCGTCGCGACCTCGCTTTGCGGCAATCGCACCCGCTCGGTAGTCGATGGTGCAGCAACCTGCGGCACGGTTTCGGTGTCGGTATCGCCGGTTTATCGCTGCGGCACCAGCACGGCCTACACCACGACTGCCGGTGCCTGCGGCGCGGCGCCGGAATATGCCTTCATCCAGGTAGATATTGCCGACAGCTACGTGCCCATCTGGGTCAACTACGGCATCGGCTCCGGCTTCGACTATTTCGTCAGCCGCACGGTGCAGATCGGATAGCTGGCATGCGCAAACTGACCTTCTTCCCCCGCATCCGCCGCGACGAAAATGGCGCTGCAGCGATCGAGTTCGCCCTGCTGGGCCCGGCGTTCCTGCTGATGCTGATGGGTGTGCTGCAGGTCGGCATGGCCATGCAGAACTACAACGCCCTGCGCAGCCTTTCCGCTGACGTGGCGCGCTATGCCATGGTGCAGTACCAGACGGGCAACAAGCTTTCGAATTCGCAGATCGAGACCTTCGCCGAAAACCACGCTCTGGGCGCGCCCTACCTGCTCGACCAGAACCGCGTGAACGTGGTGGTCACCAATGCTTCGACGCAGCGCGTCGCGGGTGCCACCGAACTGGAAGTCGTCGTGGCGTACCAGGTCGACAGCCTGTTGGGTTTTGCCGGAATAGAATTTCCCTTCATCACCTACACGCGGCCGATCTTCCTGCTCGACGAATAACGCCAGCCAGCCCCACAACTCTGTATTCATGCGACGCCTACAACGGCGCCGGCATTCTCCGCAACTAGGGCACCAGCCCGACTGGCCGGCGCCCTTGCCTATCAGTTGCTGTAGGTGACCTTCTTGACGGCCGCCACGACCTTGTCCTTGTCGATCAGCGCGAGCTTCTCGAGGTTGGCGGCGTAAGGCAGCGGCACGTCCTCGTTGCAGACGCGCAGCACCGGTGCGTCGAGATGGT
This sequence comes from Aurantiacibacter gilvus, assembly GCF_038289935.1. Taxonomy (NCBI): domain Bacteria; kingdom Pseudomonadati; phylum Pseudomonadota; class Alphaproteobacteria; order Sphingomonadales; family Erythrobacteraceae; genus Aurantiacibacter; species Aurantiacibacter gilvus. Next base: position 1,224,636 of record NZ_JBBYHV010000001.1, on the reverse strand, counting down.
CGAAACCTTCCTCCATGCACAGTGCCACCACTTCCGACGCGATCGAGCAGGTGGGCCAGCCTTCCTCGGCGATCACCAGGCGGTTGGTCTTGGCCAGGCTCTCGAGGATGGTGGCGGTATCGAGCGGACGCAGGGTACGCAGGTCGATGACTTCGGCATCGATGCCCTGCTCGGCCAGTTCCTCCGCCGCCTCCAGCGCCACACCGACGGCAATGGAGTAGGACACGATCGTGACGTCAGACCCTTCGCGCATGATGCGCGCCTTGCCGATTGGCAGCACGTGGTCGTCCAGCTGGGCGACCTCGAAGCTCTGGCCGTAGATCAGCTCGTTTTCGAGGAAAACCACGGGATCGTCGCTGCGGATGGCGGCCTTCAGCAGGCCCTTGGCATCCGAAGCATCGTAGGGCGCGATCACGATCAGGCCGGGCACGCTGGCGTACCACGGTCCGTAGTTCTGGCTGTGCTGGGCACCAACGCGGCTCGCCGCGCCATTCGGTCCGCGGAAGACAACGGGGCACCGCATCTGGCCGCCGGACATGTAGTTGGTCTTGGCTGCCGAGTTGATGATGTGGTCAATCGCCTGCATGGCGAAGTTGAAGGTCATGAATTCGACCACCGGGCGCAGGCCGCCCATGGCTGCACCCGTACCGATACCGGCAAAGCCGTATTCGGTGATCGGCGTGTCGATCACGCGCTTGGGACCGAATTCATCGAGCAGGCCCTGGGTCACCTTGTAGGCACCCTGGTACTCGGCAACTTCTTCACCCATGACGAAGATGCGTTCATCGAGACGCATTTCCTCGGCCATGGCATCGCGCAGCGCTTCGCGCACGGTCAGCTTCACCATGTTGGTGCCGTCGGGAATATCCGGATCGGAAGCGCGCGGCTTGGCAGCGGGCTTGTCGATATCCATCGGGTTGCCGTCACGGCCGACATCCTTGCCTTCGCCCTCGACGTCCTGCACCTCTTCGGCAGCGGCCGGGGCTTCGATATCGGAAGCATCCTCGCCCTCGCCGGCGAGGATGGCGATGACCGTCCCGACTTTCACCTCTTCGGTTCCCTCGGGCACCAGGATCTTGCCGACGGTACCTTCGTCGATGGATTCGAATTCCATCGTCGCCTTGTCCGTCTCGATCTCGGCCAGCACGTCACCGGAGGAGACGGTGTCGCCTTCCTTCACCAGCCACTTGGCGAGCGTACCCTCTTCCATGGTGGGGCTGAGTGCGGGCATCTTCAGTTCGATAGCCATGGCTCAATACTCCTCCACCAGGACATCGGTGTAGAGTTCGGCCGCCTCCGGCTCGGGCGAGCTTTCCGCGAAATCCGCTGCTTCCGCGACGGTGGCGCGGATGCCCTTGTCGATCTCTTTCAGTTTGTCCTCATCAATACCCACGGCACCGAGATCCTTCTTCACCCGCTCGATGGGATCATGGTGATCGCGCTGTTCCTGCACCTCTTCTCGGGTCCGGTACTTGGCGGGGTCGGACATCGAGTGGCCGCGATAGCGATAGGTGTTGCATTCCATCAGCACCGGACCGTTGCCCTCGCGCACGTGGGCAAAGGCAATCTCGGCAGCCTGGCGCACTTCGAGCACGTCCATGCCGTTCACTTCCAGGCCGGGAATGCGGAAGGCCGTACCGCGGCGATAGAACTCGGTCTCGGCGCTGGAACGCTTGACCGCCGTACCCATGGCATACTGGTTATTCTCCACCACGAAGACGATGGGCAGGTTCCACAGCGCGGCCATGTTCATGGTCTCGTAGACCTGCCCCTGGTTCGCCGCACCGTCACCGAAATAGGCAAGGCACAGGCCGCCGTCTTCGTTGTACTTGTGCGCGAATGCGAGGCCGCCCCCCAGCGACACCTGGGCGCCGACAATGCCGTGGCCGCCGTAAAACTTGTGCTCGGTGCTGAACATGTGCATCGAGCCGCCCTTGCCCTTCGAGATGCCCGCGGCGCGGCCCGTAAGTTCGGCCATGATCACCTTGGGATCAATGCCATAGGCCAGCATGTGGCCATGGTCTCGATAGCCGGTGATGACGCTGTCCTTGTCGTTATCGAGGGCGCTCTGCAGGCCGATCGCGACGGCTTCCTGGCCGATGTAGAGGTGGCAGAAACCGCCGATGAGGCCGAGGCCGTAAAGCTGGCCGGCCTTCTCTTCAAAGCGGCGGATCAGCAGCATCTGCTCGTAGAAATGCAGCAGCTGGTCATCGTCGGCCTTGAAGCGTTTCTGCTTGTCGAGGGCCTCTTGCAGGCTGCGCAGGGCGAAGTTGTCGCCGTCGTCCGGTTTCGCAGCGCTCTTTGCCGCTGCCGGTTTGGATTTGCCGCTGTTGGAAGCTGACGCCTTGGCCAAGTTGCATTCCCCATCTGTGCGCCATGATAGCGCTGTTCAATGTCGGGAACGCCTATAGGCGTGGTTGCGCAAGGGAGGCAACGCGACTTTTGGTCTATTTACCTATGTGGTGAATTTGTGTGAGCCGAAGTGCCGCAAGGGCTCTCGCTCAATTGATCGGCTCGAGCTCGACAATGTAATCGTCAGGGTGGGCGACGTTGAGATTGCCGCGCACCAGTTCGGTGGCAAAATCCGGATCGACATTGTTGGGATCGAGCAGGTCGACCCGGTTCTGCAAATCGTCGCGGCGTTCCTGCAACGCGGCGATACGCTGTTCGTGATCGGACAGGCGTGAATTCTGCTCGCCCCAGGCGAGGATACCCGAGGGTCCGATCAGCGCCATTCCCCCGATCAGCATCAGCACTAGCAGCGCAATCGTGTTGACGATCCGCTCCCTGATTATGTTCCGACGAGGCCCGATAGCATTCATGGTTAAGATAGAATCACAATCACCAAGGGGATTCAAGCAGATTCGTAGCGACCTTGCGGGCTGATCGATGTTTTCCAGACTGGTTGCACGAATCATCCAAACAGGTTACATTTGAAACTATGACTGACCTGTTTGAAAATCCCATCGGCCTCGACGGCTTCGAATTTGTTGAATTCTGCGCTCCTGAGAAAGGCGTAATCGAACCCGTGTTCCAAGCCATGGGGTTCACCCATGTCGCCTCACACCGCTCCAAGGACGTGCAACTGTGGCGGCAGGGACAGATCAACCTGATCATCAATTACGAGCCGCGCAGCGCGGCATGGTTCTTCGCCCGCGAACATGGCGCATCAGCCTGTGGCATGGGCTTCCGCGTCAAGGACGCCGCCAAGGCCTATGATGAATTGCTCGCCCGCGGTGCAGAGCCGGTGCAAGTCGAAACCGGCCCGATGGAACTGCACATCCCTGCAATCCGCGGCATCGGCGGTGCCATTGTCTACCTGATCGACCGCTATACCGACGCGGAAGGCGAAGGCCTGTCGATCTATGATATCGATTTCGAGTATCTCGACGGCGTCGAGCACTGGCCCGAAGGGGCCGGGTTCAAGGTGATCGATCACCTCACCCACAATGTCTACGGCGGCCGCATGAAATACTGGGCCGACTACTACGAGACGCTGTTCAATTTTCGCGAGATCCGCTTCTTCGACATCAAGGGCGAATATACCGGCCTCACCTCCAAGGCGCTGACCGCGCCGGACGGCAAGATCCGCATCCCTCTCAACGAAGAAGGCGAAGGCGGTAAGGGACAGATCGAGGAGTTCCTGCGCGAATTCAACGGCGAAGGTATCCAGCATATCGCCCTGATTTGTGACGATTTGCTCGCCGCCTGGGACAAGCTGAAAGAGTTCGGCGTGCCCTTCATGACCGCCCCGCCCGAAACCTATTACGAGATGCTCGACGAACGCCTGCCCGGTCACGGCCAACCTGCCGACGAGTTGCAGGCGCGCGGCATCCTGCTCGACGGCACGACCGAGGGCGGCCAGCCCCGCCTGCTGCTGCAGATCTTTGCCGAGGCACAGGTCGGCCCCGTGTTCTTCGAATTCATCCAGCGCAAGGGTGACGAAGGTTTCGGCGAAGGCAATTTCAAAGCGCTGTTCGAAAGCATGGAACGCGACCAGATCCGCCGAGGCGTGCTGGACGTGGAAGACGCCAAGTCGGTCGACGCCTGACAAGCCGGAAGCTTGGGAAAAGCGTCGTGTTGGCCTGTTCAGCGCGACGCAAGCCCCTTGCACCGAAACGCCTTCCGCGCCATCAGTCCGGCGACGAGAGGAGTTTTCCGTTATTATGACCGCGTTTCGCGCCCAATTTAGCGTACTTGCGATTTCCGCAGCCGCCCTGCCCCTCACCATGCTGGCAGCGCCTGCCGCTGCGCAGGTTAGCGACGAGATCGTGCTCAACATCCTGCGCAACTGCGCCGAGATCGACGATCCGACCGCGCGCCTGGCTTGCTACGACAACAATATCCGCGCCACTGGCGGTCAGCCGCGCAACTCCGTGCCGGGCGAAATGGCCGTGCCCAGTGGCGGCGCTGGTGCCCCGCTCGACACTGGCGGCCCCTCGGGTTTTGGCCGTGAGGATATCCGCACTCCGCAACGGTTCGAGACGCCGGCCGGGGAAATCGAAGAATTGCGCGCGCGCATTGCTGCCGTGTCCGAGCAACAGCGCGGCATTTATCTCATCACGCTTGAAGATGGTGCGCAGTGGCTGTTTACCGAGAGCGTGCCGTTCTCCTATCGCCCGCCGCGCGTGGGCGGCAGAGTCGAGATTGACCGCGCGTCGCTCGGCAGTTTCCTGCTGACCTACGACAGCCAGCCATCCGTACGCGTCCGCCGCGTCCGTTAAACTGAATGCATCGCCGATTTTCCTGACGAGGGCGAGGCTTCCCTAAAGGTGGCCGAGCTCGTCAAACGTCCGCTCCCGTTCGAGCTGGACCACGGCGTTGCGCCGCACCTTGTCGAAGATGGCCTGGAACCGCGCCCGCTCGGCAACCGACAGCGGTGCCGTGAGGAATGCGCCGCGCTTGCGGCTGGCTTCCTGGATGATCTCGAACAGGCGCTGGCCTTCAGCCGTGGGTGTAAAGCGGCCGTGGCGCCGGCCCGGCTGGCCGCTGCGGACGAGCAGGCCACGTTCGACCAGCGCGCCCACGGTTCGACCGGCCTGACTGTGGTCGCGGTCCAGCCGTGATACCAGCGTGTTCCAGTCGATCGGGGCATCCAGGGCCACTTCATTGAGCACCCAGGTCTCAAAATTCGAAAGCCCTGTCAGGCGTTTGAAAGCCAAGGCTCCAGACCTGCTGAAGTAGGCCGACAGGGTCATCAGCGGCGAAATGATGCGCCCGCGCTCGATAACCAGCTTGTGTCCGTTCCGGGGCTCATAGTCGGGATCGACAACGAACGGGTTGAGCGACTTGGTCTCGCTCTGGCTCAGCGCGCGTTCCTGATCGTAAAGCATCACCGCGCGATGCAGGAGCTTCTCGATCACTGCGAAGAAATCGGCCAATTCCGCGTCGGAAATGTCGAAGGTCAGTTCGCGGTTCCGCAATTCTGCCAAGCGCAACAGCCGGTCCGCCAGCGTTGTACCCTTGCGCGTCAGGCTGACAGGCGCGCGAATCTGGTCTCGCTCGACCATCTTGAGTTCGAGCAGTCGTTTTACCGATCGGCTGACCTGCGCCTTGTCGACGCCCACGGCGCTGGAAATGTCAGCGGGCACAAGAGCACCCTGGCTGCGCACGAGGAACAGGATGCGACGGTCCAGTTCGACGAGGTCGATTTCGCGCGCATAGGACAGCTCAGCGCTTTCGCGGACCTTGTAAAGCAGCTGCCACAGTTCCTGCTGGATCACGCTGGGCTGTGAATCCCCGGTAGCGCGCAAGGAATCCGCCTCCGGCGCGAGTCCGTTGAGGATGATCGAGAGGCGTGTATCAAAAGCTGGCGGAACCGAATTCCCGGTTCCCGTCACACCTTCCGTGGCGCGCGCGCCAAGGGCAAAGGACTCGACGATGCGCGTCGCTTCATCGGCCATGGGCCCGAGGAGGCTTTCCAGCAGTTCGGTATCGTTGCCTGGAGACTTGTCGGGCAAACCATTCGCATACACCGACTTGGCGTGGGCGAGCAGCAAGGCTCGCCATTGCGGTGTACTGCCTCCCTCCCCGGTTTTGGCGCGTGCTTTCTTGGCCTGGCTCATATCGCTCATTTTATTGCCTGCGACGGGTCCTAATTAACTTTGCTGGGTTTGAACAGTGATCGACATCAAAAGTTCGAGTACCGGCGCGAATCCGTGGTCAAGACGGCGGAAAAGCTGGAACTGGACGAGATCAACAAAATCTTTCGCAAATGAAGTTTCAAAGCGATGCACGATCGCAACACTTTATTGCGCGAAGAAGCGGTATCAGCCACATAAGCGCCTTATACACCTGTAATTTCACGTATATATCATTTCACACTTGCGAAATGGGAGGGGTGGAACCGGCCCTGACCAGTCTGCCAAGGTGTCTTTGGGGAGCAGTTCCACAATGCCTGTCTTCCGCCGACTAGACACAGTCAACGAGCGAGAATATGGCCGTAAGCGGATAGGCGAGGTCTGATTCAGATCCGCCACCGGGGAGAGGAGATTGCATGCAGGCAGCGCCTATCAGCGCGGTGATTCCACGGGTTTACCCGTGTGTCATGCAATGGCCTATCCATAGACAAGTTCATCCATCAAACACGCACGGTCCGCACGGGACGCCGGTCACCAACAGGTGTGCCGATTTCCATTCGGGCACTGTCAGTGGGACGATGAAAACTAGCAGGACTGCATTTCGCGGTCCTGCATGCACTGTGAAGGGAGCACAAAAGTGAGGAGCTTTAACAACCAGCTGGTCTTCAAGGCCCTGCTGCTGGCCGGTGGGGCCAGTACGCTTGGTTTTGCCGCACCGGCAATGGCCCAGTCCGTTGATTGCAACGACCCGGCCAACGCCAACGCGCCGGCCTGCACGACCGGGGAGCGCATCGTCGTTACCGGTTCGCGTATTGCCGGTGACTTCGAATCCAACAGCCCGATGGTCACCGTGGATTCGGGCCTGATCGAGAACTCGGCAACCGCCGCTCTCGAATCGAACCTGAACCGCCTGCCGCAGTTCGTGCCGGCGCAGACGCCGACCGCCGGTGGCGACATCCAGCCGACCGCTACCAACACCCCGGGCGCTGCAACCGTGTCGCTGCGTGGTATCGGTACCAACCGCAACCTCGTCCTGATCGACAGCCGCCGCGGTACCCCGGGCAACGCCTCGGGCGTGGTCGACATCTCGACCATCCCGGCAGCTGCTATCGAACGTATCGAAGTGATTTCGGGCGGTGCATCGGCAACCTACGGTGCTGACGCCGTGGCCGGTGTGACCAACTTCATCCTGAAGAAGGACTTTGAAGGTCTCGAGCTGGACGCCAACTTCGGTATCACCGAGCACGGCGACAACTTCGAATACCAGCTGGGCGGCATCATGGGCTCGGACTTCGACGATGGACGCGGCAACGTGTCGATCGCCATGTCGATCAACACCCGTGAAGCCAACTACCAGCGCGATCGTGACCACTATCGTGACCTGTGGGCCGATCCGACCATCAACGGTACGCAGTTCTTCATCGACTTCCCGGCGATCAACTTCGGCTTCAGCAACCTGCCGAGCTTCGACTCGATCGCTCCGGGTGCCGGTGTCCGCGGCGGCCAGACGGTCTACGTCCAGCCTGACGGCACGCCGTTCACCAACGGCTTCGGTGGTATCGCCAATGACAACTTCTCGCTGACGACGGATGGTTTACCGTACCAGCGCGGTTCGAACGGCACCATCAGCCAGAACAACACCAACCTCTACCTGATCCTGCCGCTGACGCGCTACAACCTGTTCGCCCGCGGCAACTACGAGATCAACGACTGGGTTGGCGTGTTCGCGCAGGGCCTGTTCAGCCATGTGGAAACCTTCACCCGCAACGAACCGGGCCCGATCTTCGCCGGTTGGGGTGCCACGGCCGATCCGACCGTGCTCGATCGTGACCAGCTGCCCGAATCGCTCTGGACACTGCTCGAAGGACGTCCGGATCCGGACGCCCCGTTCACCGTGCAGGCTCTGCTGCCCGATGATCGCGAAACCTTCACTGACGTGACGACCTACAACCTGACTGCTGGTCTCGAGGGCTATATCCCCGGCACCAGCCTGTCGTGGGAAGCTTTCGTCAGCCACGGTATCTCGTCTACCTACGCCAAGCAGACGGGTGTCTACTCGCTCAACCGTGTTCGCACGCTGATCGGTGCCCCGAACTTCGGTGAAGGCTTCTCGCAGCAGGGTAACCCGACGAATGGCGGCTTCGGCGCTTCGACCGGTACCTGTACGTCCGGCCTGAACTTCTACCGTCCGCCGGCTGGCGGGTTCTCGGAAGACTGCCTCGAAGCTATTCGTGCCGACCTGAAGAACCGTTCGGAAGTGACGCAGACGATTGCGGAAGCCAACGTTGCCGGTGGTCTGTTCGACCTGCCTGCCGGTGAACTCGGTGTCGCCCTCGGTGCCAGCTACCGCGAAGTGCAGTTCCAGTTCGACAACGACACCCTCACCACGCAGGGTCGTTCGTTCCAGGATCAGGCGCTGGGCATCTATCCCAGCGGCAACGTGGATGCCAGCTTCGACGTGCACGAGATCTACGGCGAATTGCTGATCCCGATCCTTTCGGACATCCCGGGCATCCAGCAGTTCAACCTGGAGCTTGGCGGTCGTATCTCGGACTTCTCGACCACGGGAACGAGCTACACCTACAAGATCCTGGGCGACTGGGAAGTCACCGACTGGCTGCGTTTCCGTGGCGGCTACAACCGCGCAGAACGCGCACCGAACATCGGCGAACTGTTCCTCGCGGCACAGCAGACCTTCGGTGTGAACACCGCTGGTGACCCCTGCGCCAAGCTCAACCCGCTGTCGTTCTCGGCCAACGATGCCAACGCCAACGGCGCTGGTGTGGAAGCCGTCTGCCGCGCGCAGATGAACGCAACGGGCGATCCGGACGCTGATGATTTCTTCTATCAGCAGGATGGCTCGGGTACCTATCTCAACGGTGCAGCTGCATCGGGTACCTTCGGCTTTGCCTTCCCGACGACGGTTGGTAACCCGAACCTGACCCCGGAAACGGCCGACACCTGGACTGCCGGTGTGGTGATCAACTCGCCGTTCACCAGCGCAATGTTCAACCGCTTCCGTCTGTCGGTTGACTGGTTCGACATCTCGGTGTCGGACGCGATCGGTGAGCAGACCGTGGCTGTGGCACTGCAGCAGTGCTACGATCCGGCGCTGAACCCGGCTTGGGACAGCGGTAGTCCGACGGACATTGCCAACTCGGCATTCTGTCAGCTGGTACCGCGTAACGCCAACAACGGCGGTCTCGGCAACGTGAACCGTACCTACGTCAACAACGGCGAGTTCAGCGTGTCGGGTATCGACGTGCAGCTCGACTGGGGTTTCGACGTTGGTCCGGGTTCACTCAACCTGAACGTGCTGGCAAACTACTTGCTGCACTTCGAGACGACCTCGCTGGCTGGCGTCGTGCCCGCTATCGACTACGTCGGTACGCAGGGTACGGGTGAAAACGGCCTCAACACCGGTGTTTACGAATACCGCGTGCTGACCACGCTCGGTTACAACTGGGGCCCGGCCTACCTTGGCTTCCAGTGGCAGCACCTGCCCTCGATCGAAGACGCTTCGGAAGCTCAGTTTGGTCCGAACCAGACCACCGGCTTCCCCAGCTACAACATCTTCGACTTGAACGCGTCGTATGCCATCTCGGATGACATCAACCTGCGCTTCGGTGTGCAGAACCTGTTCGACAAGGCTCCGCCGCTGGGCAACCGCAACCTGGCCAACGAGCCGGGCACCGGTGCCACGCTGCCGGGCGGATCGTTCGACGCCCGGTTCTACGACACCAACGGTCGTCGATTCTACCTCGGCGCGAACCTCCGGTTCTAGTCGACGGCGACAGCCAAACAGATCAGGGCCTCTCCTTCGGGAGGGGCCCTTTTCTTATGTGCGCAATTGGTGGAACCTGTCGTCCAAGGAGAGACACATGACGCGATTCGTCCGCTTCCACGAAACCGGTGGTCCCGAAGTCCTGCAGATTGAAGAGGGGCAGATTGGTGAGCCGGGCGCCGGTGAGGTGCGCATCAAGGTTTCAGCCGTCGGCTTGAACCGGGCCGAGGCCATGTACCGCGCCGGCAAGTATCCGGTGCAGCCGCAGTTGCCGAGCCGCATCGGCTACGAGGGCGTCGGCACGATCAGCGCCTTGGGAGATGGCGTGGAAAGATTCTCGGTAGGTGACCGGGTTTGCGTGCTGCCGATGATCAGCCAGGGCGATTACGGGATCTGGGCCGACGAGGCGATCGTCCCCGCCCGCATCCTGCTTCCCGCACCGGAAGGCCTGTCCGACGAGCAGGCCGCGGCGATCTGGATGCAGTACTTCACGGCCTTCGCGATCATCGAGGTAGCCAAGGTCGGCATCGGCGATGGTGTGATCATTCCGGCTGCTTCCTCCAGTGTCGGCATTGCCGCGATCCAGCTCGCCAACTGGGCGGGAGCAACGTCGATTGCCGCCACTCGGACGTCCGCCAAGGCCGAGGCGCTGAAGCGGATCGGCGCAGCCCATGTCGTGGCAACTCAGGAAGAAGACCTGGTCGAACGGGTCATGGACATCACCAAGGGCCGCGGCGCGCGGTGCGCCTTCGATCCAGTCGGCGGGCCCTATGTGGACACACTAGCCCGGGCACTGGAGGAACGCGGGATCCTGTTCGTCTACGGCGGGCTGAGCGGCGAGCCTACACCCTATCCCCACTGGCCGATGGCCTTCAAGGGCTGCTCCATGCGCGGTTGGGTGGCGAGCGAAATATGGAACCATCCGCACCGCTTCGAAGTGGCACAGCGGAAGATCCTGGCCGGTCTTGAGGGTGGACAGCTTGAACCGGTAATCGCCAAGACCTTCACCGGACTGGAAGCGCTGCCGGATGCCAATGCCTACCTCGAGAGCAACCAGCAGGTCGGAAAGGTCGTGGTGAGGTTCTGAGGAATTGGTGCGCCCGACAGGATTCGAACCTGTGGCCCCCGGATTAGGAATCCGATGCTCTATCCGACTGAGCTACGGGCGCTTCCACGCGTCCTGTTAGCAGCCAATTCGTGTCTGGCAATCAGTTGACGTCGTCGGGCGGTGCAACCGGCAACGGAAGTGGCGCAACCGGCACGCCTTCATCAATCAGATCGCGCGCTTCCTCGAGGCTGGCTTCGCCATGGATCGCCGCATGGTCCCGCTCGCCATAGTGCATGGCGCGCGACTGTTCGGCGAAATCCTTTCCCACCCATGTGCTGTTCTCCAGCGCCTTGGCCTGAGCCCTGGCAAGCTTGTCCAGGGCGGCCGCGACTTCGGGGGACATGGGGGCGTTGGAGACACCCTTGGCTTGGTTGACCCCAGCCGACGCCTGTTGGTTCCCCTTCTTGCCAACCGCGGGTGCCATCGGCGCCTTCTCGACCGCCTCCGAACCGCATTGCGGGCAGGAGAGCAGGCCACGAGTCTTTTGCGACGCAAAGTCGTCAGACGAGCCGAACCAGCCTTCGAATCGATGGCCCTGGTCGCAGGAAAGGTCGTAGACGATCATTGCGCGCCCGATGTAGGCAGATCGCGCTTGTTGGCAAGACTGGGCAGCTGTCGTCGCACCTCGCCGATGCGGTCGAGATTGAGGTCGCAGCAGGCCAGGCCTGCCTGTTCGCCGCCCATATCGAGCAGGACTTCGCCCCAAGGATCGACCACCAGCGAATGACCGTAGGTCTCGCGACCGTCCTCGTGCCGACCCACCTGCGCTGCGGCAATCACGAAGGCGCTCGCTTCGACAGCGCGTGCCCGTTGCATCAGGTGCCAGTGCGCCTTTCCGGTCGGCACGGTAAATGCTGCGGGGATCGCGATGGCGTCGCAACGTCGGCGGCCAAATTCCTCGAATAGCGCGGGAAAACGGATATCGTAGCAAATCGCCAGGCCAAGCCGGCCGAGCGGTGTATCGTCGACGGTCACGACTTGCTCACCCGGAACATAGGCTGCGGATTCGCGCCAAGTTTCCCCGGTATCGAGCTCCACGTCGAACATGTGGATCTTGTCATACCGCGCGGCGACTTCACCCTTGTCATTGAACAGCAGCGTTCGGTTGGCCCAGCGACCGTCTCCCCGCGCAACCGGCAGGCCGTAGGCAATCCAGATGGCGGCGTCGGCAGCAGCCTTGGCCACGGCCTCGACCTGCGGAATGTCGGTTTCCGGCAGGATGTGGGCAGTCGCCCTTTTCCGGTCGCGATCAAGCAGCCCGGCCATTTCCGGCGTGAAGAGCATTTGAACGCCCTGCCCCGCGGCCTTGCGCGCAGCTTCGATCACCCCCGCAGCATTGGCTGCCGGGTCAATGCCCGAGGTCATTTGCAGCAGAGCGATTCGCGGCATCCGGCTAAAGCCCCAGCAGCCCGTCCAGCTTGCCGTCACGCTCAAGCGCGGCAAGTTCGTCGGACCCGCCGATGGCCTTGTCGTCGATAAATATCTGCGGAACGGTTATCGCGTCGGGCTTGCGCTCCTTCATTTCCGCCCGCTTCGGCCCGCCAAGGGTGATGTCGTACTCTTCGTATTCGACGCCCTTGGAATCGAGCAGCCGCTTCGCGCGGTAGCAATAGCCGCAGTACATCTTGGTGTAGATTTCGACCTTGGGGACGCTCACGAAAAATCCTTCAATCTGGCGGCAGTCGGGGTTCTTGAAACGGCTACCGGCCTGCCTATCTCTGTACACGCAGGCGCCGCTTTCGGGCCTGTATACATGTCAAATTGCTCAAGAGAGGATTTGTTTCAAATGAACCGTATGGATTTTACCCCCTATCGCCGCTCCACCGTGGGCTTTGACCGCCTGTTCGACCTGCTGGAGAGCAACTCCCGCAACAGCGGCGACAATTACCCCCCCTTCAATATCGAGCGCCGCGATGAAGATGCCTACCGCATCACGATCGCCGTCGCCGGCTTCAAGTCTGCCGATCTCGACATCGTGGCCCAGCAGAACCTGCTGACGGTCAAGGGCAACAAGCGCGAAGAGACCGTTGATGGCGAGATGCTGCATGTCGGCATCGCCAACCGCGGTTTCGAACGCCGCTTCGAACTGGCCGACTACGTCCGCGTCGAGAACGCTGACCTGGCAGACGGCCTGCTGGTTATCGACCTGGTACGCGAAGTGCCGGAAGCGATGAAGCCGAAGAAGATCGCTATCGGCGGCAATGAGCTGAAGGTGGTCGAAAACAAGTCCAAGGATGACGACCAGGCCGACGCTGCCTGATCCTACCTGGATTAACCATCAGCTTAAAACTTTGGAGGCGGGGCTCGCTAAAGCCCCGCCCCCTCGACGCGTCTGCGCCGACTGGCTGATGAAACTGGCTGTCCGGGTCGCAAAAGGCAGCCAACTCCATTCAGCAAGACCGAGCCGAAAGTACGCACAATAAACCCTGTTCGTGCGTAGGACCGGTCTCAATCCCTGGGCTAATAATTTCGATGAAGGCGTGCCAATCCCCATCTGGCACGTAACCCGAATTGCCCTGTTATTCGGAGTTACGCCTCTATTCGCTGCCTTGGCAAGGGCAATATTCGCATATACGAATGCCGCTTTTACCACGGGTGTTAACGATAACAACCCTCGCGATATCAGACGAGACGCGATTGTTCCAAGGCCGCCGCGATGAAGCCGCTGAACAACGGGTGCGGATCGAACGGGCGGCTCTTGAGCTCCGGATGGAACTGCACGCCGACGAACCACGGGTGGTCTGGCCGCTCGACGATTTCGGGCAGCAGGCCGTCGGGTGACATGCCTGAGAAGATCAGCCCGCCCTCTTCCAGGGCCGGTACGTAGGCTGAGTTCACTTCGTACCGATGGCGGTGCCGTTCAGAGATTTCCGTAGCGCCGCCATAGATCTGCGACACGTGGCTGTTGCCCGCCAGCTTGGCGTCATAGGCTCCCAGCCGCATGGTGCCGCCCAGATCGGTTTCTGCCGAACGCTGCTGCAAGCCTTCCTTGCTCATCCATTCGGTGATGATGCCGACCACCGGCTCTTTGGTTTCGCCGAATTCGGTCGAACTCGCATCGGCGATCCCGGCCGTGTTCCGCGCGCCCTCGATGCAGGCCATCTGCATGCCCAGGCAAATGCCGAAGAACGGCACCTTGCGCTCACGGGCGAAACGAACCGAGGCGATCTTGCCTTCGCTGCCGCGATCGCCAAAGCCGCCGGGCACCAGGATGCCATGCAAGGGCTCCAGTTCGGCGGCGATATCGGCATCGTCCTTTTCGAAGATCTCGGCGTCGATCCAGCGGATCTTGACCTTGGTGCGGTTGGCCATGCCGCCATGCACCAGCGCCTCGTTCAGCGACTTGTAGGCATCGGGCAGGCCGACATACTTGCCCACGACCCCGATGGTGACTTCGCCTTCGTAGTTCTCGTAGCGGTCGACCACGTCTTCCCAACGCGACATGTCCGGCGGATTGGACGTGCCGAGCATGCCGAAATGGCGTAGCACTTCGCTGTCGAGCCCTTCCCCATGGTACTGCTGCGGCACGGCATAGATACTGGTCGCGTCGAGCGCCGGGATAACCGATTCCTTCCGCACGTTGCAGAAATTGGCGATCTTCTGGCGCTCGCTGTCGGGCAGCGGGTGCTCGCAGCGGCACAGGAGCACGTCGGGCTTGATGCCCAGCGATGCCAGTTCCCGCACGGAGTGCTGCGTCGGCTTGGTCTTCAGCTCGCCGGCAGCGGCGATATAGGGCACCAGCGTGACGTGGACGGAGACGGTCTGGTCCGGTTCCAGCTCGTTGCGCAGCTGGCGGATGGCTTCCATGAACGGCAGGCTCTCGATGTCGCCCACCGTGCCGCCGATCTCGCACAGGACGAAATCGTGGTCGCCCTGGTCGGCCAGGGCGAATTCCTTGATGGCGTCGGTGACGTGCGGGATCACCTGCACCGTCGCGCCAAGGTAATCGCCGCGGCGTTCCTTGGCGATGATGTCGCGGTAGACGCGCCCCGAGGTGATGTTGTCGTTCTGGTGTGCGGAAACGCCGGTGAAGCGCTCGTAGTGGCCCAGGTCGAGGTCGGTTTCCGCCCCGTCGTCAGTCACATAGACTTCACCGTGCTGGTAGGGGCTCATGGTCCCCGGATCGACGTTCAGATAGGGATCGAACTTGCGGATGCGGACCTTGTAGCCACGCGCCTGCAGAAGGGCCGCCAGAGAGGCAGCCATGAGACCTTTGCCGAGCGAGGAGACCACGCCGCCGGTGATGAAAATGTACCGCGCCATGGGAGTCGGGCCTTAAGGGCCTGCGCGGATTCGGCGCAAGCTCTTTGGTGCAGAATTTCACTGCTTAGAGCGAATTGTCCGCGGAAAAGATCAGTCGGCCAGGTCGGCCAGCGGATCGGCTTCGTCGCTGGTCTCTTCCGCAGAGGCGCCGTCGCTACCGCCCGGCAGCGCCGTCGCATCAGCCCCTTCACCGGTCGAGGTGGCGGTACGATCCAGCGTTTCTTCGAAGTTGCGATCGCCCGAAACGTCCACGGCCAGGCCGGCCAGTACGATCGACAGGGTCACGAAACCGATGGCGAACCACTTGGTCGCACGCGTCAGCAAGTCCGCCGCGCCGCGGGCCGACATCAGCCCCCCCGGACTGCCGCCACCACCGATTCCAAGGCCACCGCCTTCGGAACGCTGCATGAGCACCAGGATTACGAGGCCTGCGGCCACGAAGGCCTGGATGACGGTAAGAAAGAGGAACCAGTTCATGACAATTCTTGTATCCGGGGAAATATGGGACGCCATGTAGTCGCCCTGCCCGCTGCCCACAAGGGCTAGCGAGAGAGGGACTGGCAGGTCAGGCCTATTCCTTCTCGCCTTCGGCAGCAGCGATGATGATACCGAGGAAACTCTCTGCGGTCAGGCTGGCGCCGCCCACCAGGGCTCCGCCGACCTCGTCCGCAGCCAGCAGTTCCGCTGCATTGTCGGGCTTCACCGAACCGCCGTAGAGAATACGCACGGAAGCACCGGCTTCGCCGTAGATGCTTTCCAGTTTTTCCCGGATGTGGCGGTGCATGGCACCGATATCATCCACCGTCGGGGTGCGGCCGGTGCCAATGGCCCAAACCGGTTCGTAAGCAACCGTGATCTTCTCCGCCACGCCATCGCCAGTGGGCAGCGAGCCGGTCAACTGGCGGCCCACCACGGCTTCCGCCTTGCCCGCGTCACGCTCCTCTTCGGTCTCGCCGACGCAGACGATCACGCTCATGCCAGCGGCGAGCGCGGACACGGCCTTTTCCTTGACCAGCGCGTTGGTTTCCTTGTGATCCGCGCGCCGTTCCGAGTGGCCCACGATCGTGAAACTGGCACCGGCGTCCTTCACCATCGCAGCGGAGATGTCGCCGGTGTGGGCGCCGCCGTCTGCCGGGTGCACATCCTGCGCGCCGATACCGATCAGCTCGGCTTCCTTGCGGGTCGCGTGAATCAGGGTGAATGGCGGAGCCAGGGCGACTTCCACCTTCAGCAGTCGCTCTGCCGCGCGGTCGATGGCGCGGGCTTCGGCAAGCATTGCCCGCGTACCGTGCATCTTCCAGTTGCCGACAATATAGGGTCGATTGGACATTAGTATGTGATTTCCGTGATTTTAGCCTGCTGCAGGCCCACTGCTGTGGTTACCCGCCTGGTTACTGCCATGGGCGCTAGTGCCCCGCCAGCAGCTTGTCAAAGAAGGTTTTGCACTTTGCCGGAAACCCGCGTCAGGCTGTTGCGGGAGAGTCGCATGGCGACTAAAGCGTCGGCGACATAAGGTCCGCCACCTCCTGCGCGGACCATCAAGCACAGAAACAGATACATCGATGATCCAGCTCTTCCGTAGGTTTTTCCAGTCCAAGATCGGGATCGGCGTAACGCTGGCCTTCCTCGCCCTGATCGCTGTTGCCTTCGCCAGTTCGGACGTGGCCAACAACAGCCTGTTCGGCGGTGTTGCCGGTGGCGACCGGGTGGCCAACGTGGGCGACCAGACGCTCACCACGGCGGACCTGATCCAGAACGCGAACAGCGCGGTGCAGCAATCGCGTGCGGAAAATCCGACCATCACCATGGAATCCTTCATTGCGGACGGCGGGCTGGATGACGTGCTCGAGCAGATGCTGACTCGCGCCGCGATTTCCGAATTCGGCAAGGCCATGGGGCTGCGTGCAAGCCAGGCCACCGTGAACAGCGAACTGCGCGCAACCGGGATTTTCAACGGCCTCAATGGAGAGTTCGACCCTGAGGTTTTCCGCACCTGGGTGCGCCAGCAAGGCCTTACCGAGGATCGCGTGCTGGAAGACGTGGCCATGGGCATCCAGGCCGAACAGCTGCTGATGCCGATTTCCTACGGCATGACGGTGCCTGACAGCATCGCGCGTCGCTACGCCGGCATGTTCAACGAAACCCGGGTTGGCCTTGCCGCCGGCTTCACCGCTGTCGCCTTTGCACCGGACGAAGATCCGACCGACGAACAGCTGGAAACCTATTACCAGGCGAATCGCGGTGCGTATGTGCGGCCGGAACGCCGCGTGATCCGTTACGCTACCTTTGATCGCACTGCCTTGGACGACATTGCGCCCGTTACGGATGAGCAGATTGCCCGCCGCTACGAGCGAGACGCTGCGGTCTATGCGCCGATCGAAACGCGCAGCTTCACCCAGTTGGTCTTGCCGACGCAAGCTGCGGCACAGGCCGTAATAGACGAAGTGAATGGCGGCGTATCGCTGGAAGCTTCTGCCCGTGAAAAGGGCCTGCAGACGGTCACGCTCAGCGGCGTCAGCCGCGAGGACATCGAGGAACAGGCGTCCGAGAATGTCGCCGATGCAGCCTTTGCGGCACAAAGCGGCGACCTCGCCCGCCCGGCGCGCGGCAACCTTGGCTGGTATGTGCTGCGCGTGGACCAGGTCACGCAGAATTCCGGCCAGACGCTGGAACAGGCGAGCGAAGGCATTCGCCAGCAGCTGTTCGAGGAACGCCAGCAATTGGCGCTGAACGAGTTTACGGAGCGTCTGGAAGACGAATTCCGCAATGGCCGCAGCCTTACCGAAGCTGCCGAGGAACTGGGTCTGGAAGTCACTACCTCGCGTCAGGCTACGGCGACCGGACAGGTCTATGGGACGCAGGAGTCCGTCGCTCCGCAGGTGGCACGAATTATCCCCTTTGCCTTCCAGGTCGACGCCGGCGATCCGCAGCTGAACGAACTTGTGCCCGGCGAGCAGTACCTGATCTTCGACGTGTCCGAGGTGGTGCCCAGCGCTGCCGCTCCGCTGGCGGAAATTCGTGACGATGTGGTCACCGCATGGCGCCGCGAACAGGGCATGGCCGAAGCCGGTGCTGCTGCCGCGCGCGTCATCGAACGGATCGAAGGCGGCGCAACCTTTGCCGAAGCCGTAGCTGCCGAAGAAGTCAGCCTGCCAGCCCCGGAACCGCTGCGCCTGAACCGCCGCGAATTGGCGGAACAGGGCCAGCTTTCGCTCGCCAGCATCCTGTTCTTCTCGATGGCTGAAGGCAGCACCAAGCCGGTTGAACTGGCAGACGTTTCGACCTGGTTCGTCGTCCAGCTGAGCGAGATCGAACAGCCGGAGATCGATGCCGAGGATCAGCGGTTTGCCGAAACGCGTCAGCAGCTCGTCGCCAGCCTCGGCGAGGAGTATGTCGTCCAGTTCGTCACGGCGATGCAGGGTTCGCTTGAAGCCGAGACCAACGAAGTGGCAGTCGAAGCCGTGCGGGCGCAGCTGCTTGGCCTGAACAACTAGGTCCTGGCCTTGTCCGGCGCACCCCATAATGCCGACGTGGCGCTCTCTGCCCTGGCGGAGCGGCGTAACACGCTTATCTGGCGCCGGGTCGTGGCCGACACGGAGACCCCGATCGGTGCGGCGCTCAAACTGATCGAGCCGGGACGCGGCGACTACCTGCTGGAATCGGTCGAAGGCGGCGAGATCCGCGGTCGCTACTCCATGCTCGGCCTCGATCCGGACCTGATGTTCCGCTCGACGGACCACCGCGCCGAGGTCAACCGGCAATGGCGCCATGACCGCGAGGCTTTCGAGGCGCTGCCCGGCGACAGCCTGAGCGAACTGCGCGCGCTTGCCACGGCCTGCCGCATCGACATGCCCGAAGGACTGCCGCCCGCGCTCGCCTTCCTTGTCGGCTATTTCGGTTACGAGACCATCGGTCTCGTCGAAGACCTGCCGCGCGCACCGCAGAGCGAGCTGTCCCTGCCGGACATGCTGTTTGCCCGCCCCGCGCTGGTGCTGGTGTTCGACGGCCTGACCAACGAACTCTACGTCATCGCCCCGCTGTGGGCCAATGACGACGATCCCGCGGGCAAGATCGAACGCGCCACGGACCGCATCGACGAGGCCCTGCGCCGCCTTGGCGACAAGGTACCTGCTGCCGATCGCCTCTCGGACATGCCCGACCTCGAGCTCGAGCCGGTCATGCCGCCCGAGGATTACGAGCGGATCGTGCTCAAGGCCAAGGACTACATCACCGCGGGCGACATCTTCCAGGTGGTGCTGGCGCAGCGCTTTACCTGCCCCTTCCCCTTGCCGCCGATTGCGCTCTACCGCGCGCTGCGGCGGGTGAACCCCTCGCCCTTCCTCTATTTCCTCGACCTGCCCGGCTTTGCCGTGGTCGGCTCAAGTCCCGAAATCCTCGTCCGCGTGCGGGATGGCGAAGTGACCATACGTCCCATCGCCGGCACCCGTCCGCGCGGTGCGACCGAGGGCGAGGACAAGGCCAACGAGTTGAGCCTGCTGGCCGACCCCAAGGAATGCGCCGAGCACCTGATGCTGCTGGACCTTGGGCGCAATGACGTGGGCCGCGTGGCAGGAGCCGACAGCGTCACCGTCACCGCCAGCTTCACCATCGAACGCTACAGCCACGTCATGCACATCGTCAGCAACGTCGTCGGCCAGTTGGCAGAGGGCAAGGACGCCATCGACGCGCTGTTCGCGGGCTTCCCGGCGGGCACGGTCAGCGGTGCCCCCAAGATCCGCGCCTGCGAGATCATTGCCGAGCTCGAACCCGAAACGCGCGGTCCCTACGCGGGCGGCGTCGGCTATTTCGCGCCCGATGGTTCGGTCGACAGCTGTATCGTCCTGCGCACCGCCGTGGTGAAAGACGGCACCATGCACGTGCAGGCAGGTGCAGGCATCGTTGCCGACAGTAACCCCGAGTACGAAGCCGCCGAATGTCGTCACAAGGCGGGCGCGCTAATCGCCGCAGCACGCGAAGCCGTAGCAGTAGCCAGCGAGCCGGGGTTCGGGCAGTGAAACAGCTGGTTGGTGTGTGTGCCTTGCTGGCCCTCACCGCCTGCTCCGTGGGCACCGCCGGTGAGGAGGAACAAGGCCGAGCCTCGATCTGCCAACCGCTGGTGTTCGAGGAATCGTCCTTCACCCACTGCACTGCCATGCCCACCATCCACGATATCCGCATGGAGCTGGCGCCCGAGGGCGAGGATACGCCTTATCGCTCTCTGACGGCGCTGGCTGACGATGTTGGCGAGGACGGAACCGGCATCGCATTGGCGGTGAACGGCGGGATGTTCGATCCCGATGGCGATCCGATCGGCTATTACGTCGAGGACGGGCGGCGCCTGACGGTGCTCAACCAGAACGAAGGGCCCGGCAATTTCCACATGCTGCCCAATGGTGTCTTCTTCGGCGATAGCCCGGTCGGGCCATGGCACGTCTGGTCGACCTCGCGCTTTGCCCGCGATGTCGAAGAACGCCCCGAATTCGCCACGCAGTCCGGACCCATGCTGGTGATCGACGGCGAGCTACACCCTGAAATCGACCCCAATGGGACCAGCCTGAGACTGCGCAATGCCGTGGGCGTCGACGACGCCGGACGCGCGCATTTCGTCATCAGCGAAGCGCCGGTCAGTTTCGGCAAACTGGCGCGCCTCTACCGCGACGTGCTCAACATCGACAACGCGCTGTTCCTGGACGGAACGGTATCGCAAATGTGGGACCCGGTTACGGGCCGCCTCGACAGCGGAGCGCCAATCGGCCCACTTATCATCGTCTACGACCGGGAACCGACCCAATGACTGAATACCGTTCACTCTACCCTGACATTGAACCCTTCGAGACCGGCCATCTCAACGTGGGTGAAGGCCATTCGCTCTATTGGGAACGCGTGGGCACCAAGGGCGCCAAGCCTGCCGTCATGCTGCACGGCGGTCCGGGCGGCGGGATCAGCCCCTCGCATCGCGGCCAGTGGGACCCGGAGCTTTACGACGTGCTGCTGTTCGACCAGCGCGGTTGCGGCCATTCGCGTCCCTTCGCCGAGATCGAGGCGAACGACACCTGGCGGATCGTTGCCGACATGGAAAAGCTGCGCGAGATGTGCGGTTTCGAGAAATGGCAGGTCTTCGGCGGTAGCTGGGGCTCCACGCTCGCCCTCGCCTATGCCCAGAAATACCCGGAACGGGTGAGCGAACTGGTGCTCCGCGGCGTCTTCCTGGCGCGGCAGAAGGAGAAGGACTGGCTCTACACCTACGGCGCGAGCGAGATCATGGCCGAACAGTGGGACCAGTTCAGCGGCCTGATCCCGGAAGACGAACGCGGCAACCTGGTGAAGGCCTATTACGACCGACTGACCAGCGATGACGAAGCCACCCGGCTGGCCGCTGCGCGCGAATGGTCGTTGTGGGAAGGCTCGGTTGCCACCCTGGTGCCCAACCCGGACCTGCTCGACGACTTTGCCGACCCGGCGAAGGCCGTTCCCTTCGCCCGCATCTGTGCCAAGTTCTTCCTCGAAGACTTCTATTTCGACGATGGCCAGCTGCTGCGCGATGTCGGCAAGCTGAAGGGAATTCCGGGGATCATCGTGCAGGGCCGTCACGACATCTGCTGCCCGCCAGTCTCCGCCTGGGACCTCAAGAAAGCCTGGCCCGAAGTCGACCTGCGCATCGTCGACGATGCCGGTCATGCCGCGAGCGAACCCGGCATCGTCGACGGGCTGGTCCGCGCGACCGACGAGTTTGCGGGGAAATTGGCTTGATTGACTCGGTCCGAGAGGCGAAGGGGGCCGCATGACCACGCCGCCCGACATCCTCGTTATCGACAACTACGACAGCTTCACCTTCAACCTGGTCCATTACCTGATGGAACTGGGGGCGCAGGTGGAAGTGGTGCGCAACGATGCCCTCAGCGCGTCCGAAGCGCTGGCGAGCGGGGCCAAGGGTATCCTGATCTCGCCCGGCCCCTGCACGCCCAACGAAGCGGGCATCAGCCTCGACCTCGTCGCTGCCTGCGCCGATGCCGAACGTCCGCTGCTGGGCGTGTGCCTTGGCCACCAGTCCATTGGCCAGCACTTCGGCGGCCGCGTGGCGCGCGGCGGGCTGATGCACGGCAAGACCTCGCCGGTCGATCACGATTCCACCGGCGTCTTTGCCGGCCTGCCCTCGCCCTTTACCGCCACCCGTTATCATTCGCTGATCGTGGAGGACATTCCCGATTGCCTGGTGATCAATGCCACCAGTGAGACGCCCGGTCTCGATGGCACGGCGGTCATGGGCTTTCGCCATGCCACGCTGCCGATCCACGGCGTGCAGTTCCACCCGGAAAGTATCGCGACCCAGTACGGCCACGAACTGCTCGCCAACTTCCTGCGGATTTGCGGCGTCGAAGCGAAAGAGCTCGCATGAGCGTCCTGCCTCCTGCCGACCTGCCGCTCACCGAGGCGGAAGCCGAGCGCGCCTTCGGCGACATGCTCGACGGCAAACCGTCCGATGACGAGATCGCGCGCTTCCTGTCCGACCTCTCCGATCGCGGCGAGCGCGCCGAGGAGATCACCGGTGCTGCCCGCGCCATGCGCGATCGGCTGATCCCCATCGAGGCACCCGACAACGCCATCGACGTCTGCGGCACCGGCGGCGATGGCCACCACACGCTCAACGTCTCCACCGCGGTCTCGCTGGTCGTGGCTGCTTGCGGCGTGCCGGTGGCCAAGCACGGCAACCGCGCGGCCAGCTCCAAGGCCGGCGCTGCCGATACGCTCGAAGCGCTTGGTCTCGACATGGACGCCGCCGGTCGCACGGCAGAGAAGACCCTCGCCGAGATCGGCATCTGCTTCCTGTTCGCCAAGAACCACCACCCGGCCATGGCCCGTATCCAGCCTATCCGGCAACAGCTGGGCCGCCGCACGATCTTCAACCTGATGGGGCCGCTGTCGAACCCCGCCAAGGTTCGCCGCCAGCTGATCGGCATCGCGCGTCCGGCCTATGTGCCGATCTACGCCGATGCCATGGCACGGCTCGGCACCGAGCGCACCTTCATCGTCTCGGGCGACGAGGGCCTCGACGAACTCAGCCTCGACGAAGGCAACGAGGTGGCTGACGTGCAGGGCCGCCAGGTGCTCATGCGCCGCGTCGATGCGAGCGAAGCCGGCTTGCAGCATGCACCCGTCGAAGCCATCCGCGGCGGCGATGCCGCGCACAATGCCAAGGCGCTCGAAGCCCTGCTGCTGGGCGCCCCCGGTCCGTACCGCGATGCCGTGCTGTTCAACGCGGCCGGTGCGCTGATCGTCGCGGGCGAAGTCGACAACTGGGTCGACGGGGTCGATGAAGCCGCCGAAGCCATCGACAAGGGGCTCGCCAAGGCCCTGCTCGAATGCTGGATTGCGGCCGCCAAATGAACAAGCTCGACGAAATCTGCGCCACCAAGCGCGAGGAAGTGCGCGCCCGCAAGGCCGCGCGTAGCTTGGCGGACATCGAAGCCCAGGCCGCATCGGCATCTACGCCGCGCGGCTTTCGCGCTGCGCTCGAGGCCAAGGCGGCAACGGGCTTCGGCCTGATTGCAGAGGTCAAGAAGGCCAGCCCCTCCAAGGGGCTGATCCGCCCCGACTTCCATCCCTCGCAGCATGCCGAGGACTACCAGAAGGGCGGCGCTGCCTGCCTCTCGGTGCTCACCGATGCGCCCTATTTCCAGGGGCACGAGAACTACCTTGTCGCCGCGCGTGCGGCCTGCAGTCTGCCGGTGCTGCGCAAGGATTTCATGGTCGACCCCTGGCAGGTTGCCGAAAGCCGGGCCATCGGCGCCGACGCCATCCTGATCATCGTCGCCGCGCTGGAAGATGCCCTGATGACCGAGATCGAGGCCGCGGCGCGCGAACAGGGCATGGACGTGCTGGTCGAGGTCCACGACGAAGCCGAGATGGAGCGCGCCGCCACGCGGCTCACTTCGCGACTGATCGGCGTCAACAACCGCGACCTCAAGACCTTCACCACCGACCTCGGCACCACCGAGCGCCTCGCGGCCCTTGCGCCCGAAGGCACCCTGCTGGTCGGCGAGAGCGGCATCAACTCCCACGCCGACTGCCAGCGGCTCGCCGGGTCGGGCGTCAGGTGTTTCCTGGTAGGTGAGAGCCTTATGCGGCAGGATGACATCGTCGCTGCCACGCAAGAGCTGCTCAACGGCTGACTTCTTCGGGACACATCGGCGCGCCAAGCGTTGATGCGAGCAAGGCCGAACGCAACCGCGACCGGTCGCCACCTGAAGAAGGAACATACAATGGGAATTTTCAGCTCGATCAAGGATGCCATCTTCGGTTCTGACGAAGCAGAGGCAACTCCGGCCACCAAGGGTGCCAGCAAGGCGCCTTCTGCTTCCACTTCGAGCGGGTTCGGTCGTGCCGACACCAAGGGCGAAGCGATCGACGAAGTCGACCTCGAAGCCGTGCTCGACGCCAAGGACGGTTCCGACAAGTTCAACTGGCGCACCTCGATCGTCGACCTGATGAAGCTGGTCGGCCTCGAGCCCAGCTATGAGAACCGCAAGGAGCTGGCGCACGAACTGGGCGACACGGACTATTCGGGCAAGGCCGAGGAAAACATCGCCCTGCACGCCCACGTGATGGAGAAGCTCGCCGAAAACGGCGCCAAGGTTCCCCAGAGCCTGCGCGGCTAAGATCCCGCGCCTGCGTTAGCTCGCTGTTGCCCGTGATTTGTTGAACATTGTGGCCGATCTGCGATAGGTCGCCCGCATGGGAAATCTCACTCATCTCGACGATACCGGTGCCGCGCGCATGGTGGACGTCGGCGGCAAGGCCGAAACGGCTCGCAGTGCTACCGCTGCGGGCCGTATTCGCATGGCTCCGGCAACCTTGCAGGCCGTGCGCGAAGGCAGCGGCCCCAAGGGCGACGTGCTCTCCGCCGCGCGTATCGCTGGCATCATGGCCGCCAAGAAGACCGGCGACCTGATCCCGCTGTGCCATCCGCTGGCGCTGGATACGGTCAGCGTCGATTTTGCCTTCTCCGTTGACGCCGTGGAAGTGACGGCCCGCGCTGCCCTGACCGGCAAGACGGGGGTAGAGATGGAAGCCCTCACCGCCGCTTCGGTCGCACTGCTCACGCTCTACGACATGGCCAAGGCGCTGGAAAAAGGCATGGTGATCGAAAACGTCCGCCTGCTCGAAAAGACTGGCGGCAAGAGCGGCGACTGGCGGGCGGAGTGAGCGACATGCTGTCGCTGGACGAGGCGCAGGCGCGGTTGCATGAGCTGGCGCAGCCACTGCCACCGGAAGAGCTTCCTGTCGAACTGGCAGTCGGTCGCTATCTCGCCGAACCTTTGCTGGCACAACGAACACAGCCATCAACCGATCTCTCGGCCATGGATGGCTACGCCTTGCGCGAGGATGACATTGCAGGTCCGTGGCAGGTGGTGGGCGAAAGCGCGGCGGGCCATCCCTTTAAGGGTAAACTGGAAGCCACGCAGGCTGTGCGCATCTCCACAGGAGCGCTGATGCCGGAAGGTGCTGGTGCGGTCTTGTTACAGGAGAATGCCAGACGCGATGGCGACACACTCGTTCTGGACAACGATGATGGGCCCACGTCGCGCCACGTTCGTCGCAGAGGTTTCGATTTCGCTGCCGGCGACCAACTTCTGACAGCGGGATTCCGCATCGAACCGCCGCAAGTAGCACTCGCTCTTTCAGCCGGACATTCCGGCATCACTGTGCATGCTTTGCCACGCTTGGCAATTCTCGATTCGGGTGACGAACTGGTTGCTGATCCGGCTAGCTGCGAACCGCACCAGATTCCTGCCAGTAATGGCGCCATGCTGGCGTCGCTGGCGATACCATTCGCCGCGGATGTTATCCGCCTTGGTCCAGTGCCTGACACGCTGGACGCCATGCTTGGTGCTCTGGACAGGGCGGGCGATGTCGACGTCATTGTCACCAGCGGCGGCGCATCAGTTGGCGATCACGACCTCGTCAGACCTGCGCTTGAACAGTGGGGCGCCAGCATCGACTTCTGGAAAGTCGCGATCAAGCCGGGCAAGCCCTTGCTGATCGCCCGTAAAGGTCGGCAATGGATTATTGGCCTGCCCGGCAATCCGGTCTCGAGCTATGTCACCGCGTATCTCTTCCTGCTGCCACTCTTGCGGAGGCTGGCAGGCGCTGAGTTTCCCGATCCGGAACCGATCACCGTCTGTCTCGCACGGTCACTGCCAGCGACCGGAAATCGTGACGAGTTCGTACGCGGCTACCTCGACAAGGGGTTGGCCTTTCCCCTCAGCCAGCAGGACAGCAGCGGCCTAAGAGCCTTGGCCCATGCACAGGTCTTGATCCACCGCCCTGCCAATTCCCCTGCGGCGCCGATCGACACCATCGCGAGCGCCTTTCCCCTCCAAAATGGCGGTATCGCTTGACTTGAGCGAATCTGTTTCATAATTGTTCCGCATTCGTTCCAAACTGGAACATTGCAGAAGGGGCTTGCCCATGTTGACTGCCAAGCAGCACGAATTGCTGTTGTTCATCAACCGTCGGCTCGAAGAAAGCGGCATTTCGCCCAGCTTCGAGGAAATGAAGGATGCGCTCGACCTGAAGAGCAAGTCGGGCGTGCACCGCCTGATCTCGGCTTTGGAAGAACGCGGCTTTATCCGCCGCCTCGCCAACCGTGCACGAGCGCTCGAAGTGGTGAAGATGCCGGAGAATGTCGGCAGCAAGGGTGCGGAAGCCGTTGCCAAGGTAACGACTGCGCCCACCAGCCAGCCAGCCCCTGCCAACGACGTGATCGAGATCCCGTTGCACGGCAAGATCGCCGCCGGTGTCCCGATCGAGGCGTTGGAAAGCGACCGGTCGCTGCCGGTTCCCGCCGCCCTGCTCGGCCCGGGCGATCACTATGCGCTGGAAGTTTCCGGCGACTCGATGATCGAAGCGGGCATTTTCGACGGCGACTTTGCCCTCGTGAAGAAGGCCGACACCGCCCGCGATGGCGATATCGTGGTGGCCCTGGTCAACGACGAGGAAGCCACGCTGAAGTACCTCTATCATGATGGCGGCCGTATCCGGCTAGACCCGGCCAACGGTGCCTATGATCCGCAGGTCTATGAAGGCAGCCAGGTCAAGGTACAGGGCAAGCTCGCAGGCTTGCTGCGGCGCTACCACTAAGGTTTTATCGGGTTTCAGACGGGGGCGGCATCGCGGGATGTCGCCCCCGTTTGCATGTATGGCGTCAATCCTCGCGTCGCCCGCGCCACCAGCCATGTTCGCCCTGCCCCTCGGCGACCGTGGTCACGCGCGGTTCCTCGTCCAGCACAATGGCCAGACCGCCGCTCTGCGACAGCATGCGTCCGTCGGCCTTGAGCCAGCGCGGCTCGCATGAGCGCGGCAGCCAGCGGTCCGAAACGACGATGTCGGCGCGCTCGCAGGCGGCAGCCAGCGCCCGTTCGGCCACGATATCGCGGCTACGGCTCATCAGCAGTTCCCACTCGCGCCCGCCACGCTCCAGCGTGATGGCGCAGAAATCGCGGCTGCACCGTGCACCGGGCCATTCGTCGAGCGTGACCGGCTCACCTTCGACCCCCGCCAGTTCGAGCAGGTTGTCGCGCGTGAAGCTGCTCTGGGTATCGCGCAGGACGAGCAGGCGATCACCCTCGCCCGTTATCCCGACGTGGCGGCCGTCGCCCGATACCAGCACGTCCGGGATCGGTGTGAGCCACAGCATGATCGTGGCCGCCATGGCCGGCGCAAAGCCCCAGAGCCGCGCCTTTCCGCGCCATAGCGCCAGCCAAAGGCCTCCCCCCACGAACAGCAGGATCGTCACCACGTCCATCTGCGGGAACAGCTTCACCGCTCCGGGTTGGCCGGAGGTGAAGTGGGCGATCCACAGCAGCAGGTCGAGCGACTTGCCCGCCAGCCACCAGACCGGCGCCCCTGCCCCGACCAGGTCGAACACCAGCGCCACGGCAATCAGCGGCATGGAAATGAAGGTGACAAGCGGGATGGCGATGACATTGGCGAAGGCCCCGTAGACGCCCGCGCGGTGGAAGTGGAAAAGCACGATCGGCATCAGCGCGATCTCGATCACCAGCCCTGTCACCAAGAGCATGAAGGCCCGCCGCGCGAACCACTTGCCCCGTCCTTCCTCGCGCGGCTTGAGGAAGCGCTTCACCGGCTCTGCATTGTGCAGCGCGACAATGGCGATGACGGCCGCAAAACTCATCTGGAAGCTGGGGCCGACCAGGCTTTCCGGCCAGAGCAACAACACGGCCATGGCGGCCACGGCCACCATGCGCAGGCTAAGGGGCTGCCTGCCCAGGGCCAGCGCGCCCAGCACCAGCAGGGCAGCGATACAGCTGCGCACGGTCGGCACCTGCGCGCCGGTCAACAGGGTATAGCCAATGCCCGCCAATGCAGCGACAGCAGCAGCTGCAACCGGGAGCCGCATACGCAGGACCAGCCACGGCCAGAGCGCCAGCAGCTTCACCGCCAGCAGGTAGGCCCCGGCGATCACCGCGCTGACGTGCAGGCCGCTGATGGACAGCAGGTGGGTCAGTCCCGCATCGCGCATGGCGTCCTCGTCCGCTGCACTGATTGCGCCGCGGTCCCCGCTGGCGAAGGCCGCGGCGATAGAGCCTGCCGATCCTCCCAGACGACTGCGCACGTGCGCCGACAACCGGCGCTGCAATCCGGCGATGAATGCGCCGTCAGCCTCCGCCGGTTCGATCAAGGTTATCTCGCCTTGCGCGCTGCCGGTCGCAGCGAAGCCCTCGAACCAGGCCGTGCGGGCGAAGTTGTAGCCGCCGGGCAGCATCGGCGCCGCCGGCGGCATCAACCGCGCCTGCGCCGAAATCAGCGCGCCCTCGTCGAGGCCGGGCAAGTCGTCGTCCAACTGCACGTTGATGCGGACACGTAGCGGCTCGCCCGTCTCCGGACTGCGGATGGCGAGGACGAGGCGCACGCGGTCCTGCGCCGGTTGCTCGATCCGCTCCAGCACCCGCCCCGTGAACTGGCCCGATTGCGGCCTGTCGAAAGCCTCCGCCCCCACCAGGGCCGACCGGCTCCAGGCGAGGCCCGTGCCGAAGGCCAGCAGCAGTCCGCAGGCCACCAGCGCGCCGACCAGGTGCACGCGGTCCTCACGCCCCTTCCAGACGGCCACCACAGCCAGCGCCACCAGCAGTCCCGCAGCCATGCAAACCACCCAGCTGGCAGGGCTGTCGAGCACGAACCAGGCCCCGATCCCCGCTGCCATGGCCACCGCCAACCAGGGCCCGCGATCAAAGCCGGAATCGCCCAGAAATCGCTCTGCCCCTGCTGCCACGCTGGACAAAGAAGCGCGCTTTCGCCAAGGCGTCTGCTGCGGCGCAACATCGCTTGTGTCGTCCCCCAGCGGGACCAGCGGAAGCACGGTCTCGGCCATGCAAGAATAGGACAGGAAACAAGGCGTTATGGCAAGTTCGAGTGGAAATGGTTCGGGTCAGCGTCCGGTGGTGACGCGCTTTGCCCCCAGCCCCACCGGATTCCTGCACATCGGCAATGCCCGCACCGGCCTGTTCTCCTGGCTCTACGCCCGCCACCACGGCGGCAAGGCCCTGCTGCGCATCGAGGATACCGACAAGGCGCGTTCGACGCAGGAAGCCATCGACGTCATCCTCGACGGCCTCGACTGGCTCGGCCTCGATTTCGACGGGGAGACTGTCTACCAGTCGCAGCGCGCCGATCGCCACGCCGAAGTTGCCAACAAGCTTCTCGAAGCCGGCCACGCCTACAAGTGTTTCGCCACCCAGGAAGAGCTGGCCGAAATGCGCGAGCAGCAGAAGGCCGCCAAGCAGCCGATGCGCTACGATGGCCGCTGGCGCGATCGCGATCCCTCCGAAGCGCCCGCAGGAGCGCCCTATGTCATCCGTATCAAGACGCCCGAGGGCGGCGAAACGGTGATCGAGGACGCGGTGCAGGGCCGCGTGAAGGTCGACAACCGGGAGATTGACGACTTCATCCTGTTGCGCGCCGATGGCTCGCCCACCTACATGCTGGCCGTGGTGGTCGACGACATGGACATGGGCTGCACCCACATCATCCGCGGCGACGACCACCTCAACAACGCCTTCCGCCAGATCCAGGTGATCCGCGCCATGCAGGGTATCGAAGACGGCTGGGAAGAACCGACCTATGCCCACGTCCCGCTGATCCACGGCAACGACGGCGCCAAGCTGTCAAAGCGCCACGGCGCGCTGGGCGTGCGCGACTACCGCGAAATGGGCATCCTGCCCGAAACCCTGTTCAACTACCTGTTGCGGCTTGGCTGGGGCCACGGCGACCAGGAAGAGTTCACCAAGGAAGAAGCCATCGCGCTGTTCGATATCGACGCGGTGAACAAGGGCCCGAGCCGCTTCGACATGAAGAAGCTGCTCAACATGAACGGCAATTACATTCGCGCGGCAGACGATGCGCGGCTCGCTGGGCTGGTGGCCAAGCTGATCGGCCCCGAAGCCGACGAAAAGCTGCTGGCCGAAGCCATGCCCGTGCTCAAGACGCGCGCCCGCGACCTCAACGAACTGGCCGACGGAGCGGCATTCCTGTTCAAGCAGCGCCCGCTGGAAATGACCGAGAAGGCTGCCGAACAGCTCGACGGAGAAGCAAGGGGCCGTTTGGCGGCGATTTCCGCCCGGTTGCACGGCGAAACGCACTGGACAATCGAGGCGCTGGAGGCCAATCTGAAGGCCTATGCGGAGGAGATGGGGCTCGGCCTCGGCAAACTTGCGCAGCCGCTTCGCGCGGCTTTGACGGGGCAAACCACTTCGCCCGGGATTTTCGATGTGCTGGTGCTTCTCGGAAGAGAAGAAAGCCTTGCGCGGATCGACGCTCAGGCAGGCGGCTGACAGGTCGCCTGAACTGTGGTGTCTAATTTATTGAAGGAGAACGGCTTTGGCTGACAAGCAGGCGGATTTGACCATCGGTGGCGA
This sequence comes from Aurantiacibacter gilvus, assembly GCF_038289935.1. Taxonomy (NCBI): domain Bacteria; kingdom Pseudomonadati; phylum Pseudomonadota; class Alphaproteobacteria; order Sphingomonadales; family Erythrobacteraceae; genus Aurantiacibacter; species Aurantiacibacter gilvus. The sequence goes on along the minus strand of NZ_JBBYHV010000001.1, from coordinate 1,193,466 downwards.
GACCTATGACTTCCCGACACTGGAAGGCAGCTGCGGACCGGATGTCATCGATATCCGCAAGCTCTATGGCAAGACGGGCAAGTTCACTTTTGATCCGGGCTACAAGTCCACTGCCTCGTGCGAAAGCGCGCTGACCTTCATCGATGGCAACGAAGGTGTCCTGCTGCATCGTGGCTATCCCATCGGGCAACTGGCAGAGCATTCCAGCTTCATGGAAGTCGCCTACCTGATGCTGAATGGCGAATTGCCCAGCCAGGACGAGTACGACGACTTCAAGAACACCCTGACCTATCACACCATGCTGCATGACCAGATGCGGCAGTTCTACCAGGGCTTCCGGCGTGACGCGCATCCGATGGCGATCATGTGCGGCGTGGTTGGCGCGCTGTCAGCCTTCTACCACGACAGCACCGACATTTCGGACCCCGAGCACCGCAAGATCTCGAGCCACCGCCTGATCGCCAAGATGCCGACCATCGCGGCCTGGGCTTACAAGTATGCGGTGGGCCAACCCTTCATGCAGCCGCAGAATTCGCTCAGCTACACGGGCAACTTCCTGCGCATGACCTTCGGCGTTCCGGCCGAGGAATACGAAGTGATCCCGGCGGTCGAAAAGGCGATGGACCGGATCTTCATCCTCCACGCCGACCATGAACAGAACGCCTCGACGTCGACCGTGCGTCTGGCCGGTTCGTCGGGTGCCAACCCGTTTGCCTGTATTTCGGCTGGTATCGCCTGCCTCTGGGGCCCTGCCCACGGCGGCGCCAACGAAGCCGCGCTCAACATGCTGCGCGAGATCGGCACTCCCGATCGCATCCCGCACTATATCGAGCGCGCCAAGGACAAGAACGATCCGTTCCGCCTGATGGGCTTCGGCCACCGCGTCTACAAGAACTACGACCCGCGTGCGACTGTCATGCAGAAAACCGTACGCGAAGTGTTCGACGCCTTGCAGGTGAAGGATCCGGTGTTCGAAACCGCGCTCCAGCTGGAAGAGATCGCGCTCAACGATCCCTATTTCCAGGAAAAGAAGTTGTTCCCGAACGTCGACTTCTATTCGGGCATCATCCTTTCTGCCATCGGCTTCCCGACCACCATGTTCACCGCGCTCTTCGCGCTCGCCCGGACCGTGGGCTGGGTGGCACAGTGGAACGAGATGATCTCCGATCCCGGCCAGGTCATCGGCCGTCCGCGCCAGCTCTACACCGGACCGACGCAGCGCGATTACGTGCAGATCGGCGACCGGTAGGGTTTAGCGGGGCTTCTTGCGCCGTTCCTTGAAGGTCGGAAGTTCAAGCGTGAAGCGGGCACCCTGCCCCTTCGCGCTTTCGACCGTCAGCGTGCCGTCCATGGCTTCGGCCAGGCGGCGCGAGATGTAGAGGCCGAGGCCCGAGCCGCCATCGCCGCTGCGGCCAAGCCGTTCGAACTTGGCGAAGACGCGGGCCTGTTGCGCCTCGTCGAGCCCCTCGCCCTGGTCAGCCACGGTGATGCGCGCGCGTTTGCCCTCGATCTCCGTGCGGATCCACACCTGTGCACCCTCGGGCGAATAGCGGATGGCATTGCCGACAAGGTTCAACAAAACCTGCAGGACCCGGCGGAACTCGCCGATCGCGGGGGTGGAGTCAGCTTCCTTCGGAGCGTCGAGCGTGATCCCGCGCTCCTGCGCCCGCACCCCAAGGATACCCACGGCACGACGGGCGACATCGGCAAGGTCGATCTTGTCCGGCTCGGTGACGAATTCCTCGTCCTCCACCAGTTCCAGCGTGGTCAGGTCCTCGATCAGCGCCAGCAGGTGCTCGCCGGCAGCCGCGATATCGGCGGCGTAATTGCTGTATTCCTCGGCCAGGGGGCCCGCCAGCTGAGTGCGGATCGTCTCGGCATTGGCGATGATGCGGCTGACCGGTTGGCGCAGCACCGGCGCGATATCGCGGCCGATGCCACTGACGCGATCTTGCGCGCGCGCAGGTTTTGGCGCCTCCTCGCGCGGTGCCTCGCGCGGGACGATGTAGAGCTCGAACCCGTCGCTTCCCGGTTGCGGTTTGCCCAGCGGGACAAGGTGGACGCTCCATTCCCGGTCGGACCCCTCGATCTCCACCGATGCCCCGTCGAGCAAGCGCCAGTGCAGCCGCTTGTGGTGGCTGCCCGCGGTCGGGGTAACGAATTGCGTCCAGACCTCGCCGATCCCCTCACGCATGCGCCCGGCCAGCATTTCGAGGTCCGGCGCGTCGGCGTCTACAGCCAAGACCTCCTGCGAGGGGCCAAGCCTTGCGCTAAGCCCGGCAACGTGACGCAAGAGGGCAAGCTTCTTTCCCTCCGGTTCGGCCTTGGCAGTGCTTTCCAGTGGCTGGGCATACCAGTCGGAAATGCGGATCAGGGCACCATCGCCGTCAGGCTCGACTTCGACCCATGCGGTAACTTGCTCGCTATCGTCCTGTGCCCGGATTGCTCGCGCCATGCGCAATCCGTAGACGCGCGCCTTGCGCACCATTTCCAGCAGGGCCGGAGTGACTATGACGCCCGGCATTTCCCCGCCAGCGCGCAAGTGGAAGCTCGCCAGCGGCTCGTCCGCTGCGATCAACCGATCCTGCGCGTCGGTCTGCGCTTGTGCGCGGTGGGAAGAGGCCGAAGCCACGGTCTCAGTTCGCCGCTTCTGACGCGGCGGCAGCCAGCAGGGCCGCTGCGCGTTCCGCACGCACCGCATCGAAACCGTCCGGCAGCGTGATTTCCGGGTGCAAGTAGAGGAACTGCTCTTCGACCGCGCTCTGGCCTAGCCCCGCGGCTCGCAAGGACAGGGCAAGTCGCGCGCACTGGTTTTCGCCCAGCGACAGGATCACGACATCGCGTTCCTGCTCCGACGCCATCGACAGCGCCGTAGCGAACAGGGACAGGCCTGCATGGTCCACAGCCAGGGCACGCCTCGCCTTTGGTCCCATCGCCATCAACAGGCGGGTGGCCTGGCCGATACGGCGATCACTCTCGTCGTATTCGTCGCGCAGCCGGTCGCACAGCTGCTTGGCAACTTGAGCATGGTCACCGGCATGAGTGCGCAAGAGCCTGGTGGCCGTGTGGAACAGTTCTGCCGGCAGTTCCTGCAGGGGCAGTTCCATGCGCCGCTGGTTCTGCATGAAGCGTGCCTGCGCCGCGACGCAGCGCATGGCCGCTGCGGCCAGGTCCTGGTCTTCCGATGCGGTCAGTTCCTGCAACAGCGGCGATAGAACCGGATCGATCCCGCTGCGCTGTTGCAGGCGATCGGCAAGCTGGGCCTCGATCGTCAGCGCATGGGCGTGGCCGAGGAATGCCGTGTCTTCCAACAGCTCGACCGCGAGCCGTTCCTCGCGTTCCTGCACGTAGGTGTCGCAGTCTTCGATCCCGGCATCTCGCGCGAGGCCGAGCAACAGTTGCCGTGCCAGGTGCAGCATCATGCCGCGGATCCTGGCGATCACTTGGTCGCTGAACAACGTATGCTCGTCATTGGCCAGCAGGTGGCGCAAAATCGGCTGGGCCGTCGCCAGGATGACGTCGGCCTGCGCCAACTCGGCGCTCAGCATCTTTTCCACTGACTCAGCCGTGGGCATGGCTTTGCTCATATCGCTCATGCCCGCACGCATAGCCCAGCTTGGTTAAGCCCACGTTAGCTGCGATCCGGCAGCAGGCTTGCTGCCAAGACCAGCAGCGAAGCCAGCATGATAGCCTGCTCCGGCGGCACGACAGCCGAAACCGCTGCCAGCAGGCCTGCTACCAGCATCCGGTCACGCGTCGGTTCCAGCCATGTCGCGAGTTTGCGCCGGTCCAGCAAAAGCAACACAGAAACAAGGACTAATGGCGGGAAGATAGTACGGTGGTGCAGGCCGTCGATGGCCAGCACACCTTGCACCAGCAAGGCTGCATCCACGAGCCAGCGCAACCACGGCAACCGGCGCAATTTGCCGAAAGGCGCGACGCCCAGTCGCGACATGGCAAGGAAGGCTTCGAGTACCGGAGCCGACAAGGCAGTCAGGGCAAAGCCAAGCACCGGCAGTTCGTAGAATGTCGCGGCGATACCACTGCCCAGCAATATCGCCGTGAGCGCCAGCAAGGCAGGCTTGGCAAAGCGCAGGTCCAGCATGCCGCTGCCCGGACCAGTCACGATGAAACGTCCCAGCCAACGCGAAGGGGCGCTTGGCGAAATCTCGCCCAGATGTGTTCGCTGCCAAGCCGCGGCGCGCTGCCGGGCGGCCTCTTGCGAGGTAACGACCGACCACTTGCCATCATCGAGCATGGCATCGGCAAGGCGCGCTTCGGGCAAGCGCTGCTGCAACGCGATCCGCAGCAGGGCCGGCTGCGGCGCGGCGTCTTCCGGCAGGCTGGCGACCTTGCCCAGCCACCTGCCGGGAATGGTCAGCGCACCCGCCCACGCCCGGTCGAGATCGATACGCTCCAGCCCCGCTGTCGCCCCCGGCCCCGCGGAAACGATCAGGAGACGGTCTCCCTCCGCGCGCAGGAGGTCCAGCGCCGTCCGCGATTCGGGCAGGAGTCCGGATTGCAGCACGAGCAAGCTGTCATCGTCTCCGATGATGCCCGGCAAGGCGTGCGTGGTAGAGATCACCTGGTATTTCATGCCAGCGCGCTCTGCCGCGTGGCGCAGGTCGATGGCGTCCGGCGATGCGCCGCCGCCATATGCGATAACGCTGGTACACCCCAGTTCGCGGGCAAAGGCCAGCTGCCGCCGCGCCAGTGACTGGCCAGCGATGACGGGCAGTGCGCCCTCCCCCGGTTGGGGCAAGCCGATCAGCGCTGCACGCATGTCAGTTCAGGGTTTCCAGCATGGCCCCTGCCTAGGCAGCGGCAGGAGCAATGCCAAGCGGTCTGCGCGGCGAAGCTTGCGGAAAACCCGACAGACGGCGGCCCTGCACGGTGGACGCCACCTTTGTCGGGGGTTCCAAGCGAATAACCCTGTGGTAAGGATGTTTCATGAACCGAAGGCGCACCATTTCTCCGTCGCAAGACCATGAAAGCCCGGATACTGCCGTCGAAGGCGCTGACACCCCCGAGGCAGACGTAGCCACTGCGGAGGAGGTATACGAAGAGCAGTATTGGGAAGAGCAGCCGGTACGTCCGCGCGGGACCTGGATCGCACCGACGCTGGCGGCTCTGGCCGCGATTGGTTGGACCGGCTTTTTTGCATGGGTAAACCAACAGGCGATAATGGCCGGTGCTGCGCCCAGCCAGTGGCTGGACTGGATCGTGCAGTGGTCGGTCCCCATGGTACTGCTGGTGGCGGTTTACCTGCTGGTGATGCGCAACAGCCGGCGTGAAGCCAACCGCTTTTCCGACGCCGCGCGCGCCTTGTCACACGAATCCGCCCAGCTCGAAGCGCGACTCGTGGCTGTCAATCGCGAGCTGGCGCTGGCCCGCAACTTCATCGAAGCGCAGGCCCGCGATCTCGAATCGCTTGGCCGCATCGCGAGCGAGCGGCTTTCCACCCATGCCGAACACCTGGAGTCGCTGATCAGGGACAACAGTGCGCAGGTGGAATCGATTGGCCACGTCAGCACGAGCGCCGTGAGCAATATGGAGGCGCTGCGCGACCAGCTGCCCGTCCTCGCCAACTCCGCCCGCGACATGAACAACCAGATCGCCGCCGCCGGCAATTCGGCGCGAGGTCAGATCGATGGCCTGGTGAGCGCATTCGAGCGGCTCAACACCTTCGGCGAAGCTGGCGAAGCGCATGTCAGCGCGATCAACGAGCAGGTTGGCGACACCCTGCGGAGTTTCGAGGAGCAACTGGTCGAACTGGGAGACCTGGCCCGGCAGCGTTTCGAAGGCTTGCGCGCGCAAAGCCACGAGTTCCGCAGCGAACTGGAGAAGAGCGAGGAGCACCTTACCGATTCCATCGCCAGCAAGTCGGAAGCGCTGGTGCGGCAGTTGTCCGAAGACTCCGAAGCGCTCCGCCAGCGTGAAGCAAATGCGGTAAGCGCCATGCGTGAACGCCTGGTGGCCCTGCGCGTCGAGGGCGAGCGGATCGTATCCTCGCTGGACGATGGGCAGGCCGCAGCAACATCACGCTGGAGCCAGGCGGTCGATGCACTGGAAGAGCGTATCAAGCACGTACTGGAAGGCGTGATGGCGCTCGACGAATCGGCGACCAACAACGCCCGTCAGCGCCTTGTTGCGCTGAACGACGAAGCCCAGCAGGTGGACGAAAGGTTGAACCAGGCGGCCGAAGCCTTCGAAGCCGACTTTGCCCGCCGCCGCGAAGCCAGCCAGCAGCGCGAGAACGAAGCTATCGCCGAGCTGGAGCGGCGCCTTGCCGAGTTCGACCAGCGGATCGTTGAGCGGCAGCAGGAACACATTGCCCACGTCGAAAGACTGGCAGAACGCGGCGAAGCCCTCGCCCAGCGCTTTGCTGCCCTCGATGGCGACCTGCAGCAGCTTGGCTCGCAGGCCGAAAGCGCCAGCGGGAACGTGGCCGAAGCAGCCGAACTGCTGGCAAACCGCTTGAGTCAAAGCCGTGCGGTGCTCGAAGAGAACGGTACCTTCATCAGCCGTCTTACCGACGACAGCGTACGCCTGCTGGAGATTATCCGGTCAAGCGCGGATCACTCCGAAGGTGCCCTGTCCGACGCGATCAGCAATGCTGAAACGCGACTGTCTGCCTTCGGCACCACCGCCAACGAGCTTCAGGAACTTATCCGCGATGCAGAAAGCCGCGGCAGCAACCTTGCATCGCAATTGGAAACCGCCCGCGAATCTGGCGGAGCCACGCTCGAGCAGTTGCGGGTACTGAAAACCCAGCTCGAAAGTGTTGCCGCAGACAGTGACCAGCTTGCCGAGCGCACCTCGGGCGAACTGCGAGAAGCTATCGAGCTACTCACAACAGCCTCTGCCAAGGTACTGGAAAATCTGCGTGATGAGCAGTCGGGTGCCGTGGCGGCCCTGGCCGAAGAGATCAGCACTGCCAGTCGCGAACAGCTGGCCTCGGCCATGCGCGAGAATGCCGTTACGGTTCTGGCGGAGCTGGAACAGGCAGCTGGGCGTGCCGATGCTGCCGGCCGCGAAACCGTACAGCTGCTGCGCGCTGAAATGGCGAAGGTCGGTGACCTCGCCGCCAACCTGGAACAGCGCGTGGAAGACGCCCGCCGGCAGGCGGAGGAACACAACGACAGCGACTTCTCACGCCGCATGGCGCTGATCACCGAGGCGTTGAATTCAACGTCGATCGATATCTCCAAGGCTTTCGACAACGACGTCGCCGACACCCAGTGGACCCATTACCTGCGCGGTGACCGTGGTATCTTCACACGCCATGCGGTTCGCCTGCTCGACAAGCACGAAGCCCGGCAAATCAGCAACTTCTACCAGGAAGATGCGGAGTTCCGTGAAGTGGTGAACCGCTACATCCACGACTTCGAAGCCATGCTGCGCGGCGTCCTCTCCACCCGCGATGGCAACGCCATTGCAGTTACCCTGCTCTCCAGCGACATGGGCAAGCTCTACGTTGCGCTGGCACAGGCCATCGAACGCCTGCGGGACTAGCTTTTTCGCCTATCTTTCAGGCGGGGACGGGAAGATGTTGATATCGTCCAGCTTGATCCATCCCTGGTCATAGTTCGCTATGAACAGTGCCGTGAGCACGGTTGCCAGCAAAGTGGCGCGCAGCACCACCCGCCAGGGACGGAAGTTGGCAGGCGCACTGTCCGCCTGCCCCGGCACTTTCACGATACCCGCCTCATCATGCGTCTTCACGCCGAATGGCAACATGACGAAAGCGCACATCACCCAGATCAGGCCGAAAATCGCGATGATGGAGGTAATCTGCATGGCGACTATTCACCCAGCAAGATAACGCGTGTCTGTGGTTTCTTGCCGGACCAGCGCTGGGCAGCGCGGCGTGCCGCGAGGCGCGCAGCTTCCATGATGACTTCGCGATCCTGGCTCCGCGCACCGCGCAGCTTGCCAAGTGAAGTCATGACGTCAGCCTCGGCTTCGTCGACAAAGTCGGCATAGTCCTCGTCCAATGGCAGGCCGATGCCTTCGATCCGCACCCCGCCTTCTTCGTCGAGAACCACGATAAGGATGCCGTCGCGCGACAGGCGGCGACGCATGGTCACCGCATCGCCGTCCGAAGGCACGATGATGTCGCCATCAAGAACCAGCCTGCCTGTGCGCACTTCGCCGACCTTTCCGGGCGCGCCGGGGGCAAGACGTACGATATCGCCGTTCTTCTGGAACACCGCGTCGGGAATGCCGTTCGCGATGCCCAGGCGCACCTGTTCCTGCATGTGCCGGATCTCGCCGTGGACGGGCACCAGCACTTGCGGGCGAAGCCAGCCATAGAGTGCTTCCAGTTCCGGACGGCCCGGATGGCCGGATACGTGTATCTCGCTCTGGCGGTCGGTCACCATGATGATGCCGCGTTCGGCCAGCTTGTTCTGGATGTAGCCGATAGCGATCTCGTTGCCCGGGATCTGGCGGCTGGAGAACAGCACCACGTCGCCTTCGTCGAGGCTGAGCGGGTGGCTGTCGTCGGCAATCCGGGCGAGCGCGGCGCGCGGCTCACCCTGCCCGCCGGTGGCGATGATCATGATCTCGCCGCGGCGCTGGGCCATGGCACTGTCGAAATCGAGCACCGGTGGAAATTCCTGCAGGTAACCGTTCTGCTTCGAAACCTCGATGATCCGGTCAAGCGAGCGACCGGCCACGCACAACTGGCGCCCGGTGCGCTTGGCAACCTCGCCCAGCGTATGCAGCCGCGCCACGTTGGAGGCGAAGGTAGTCACCAGCACGCGCTTGCCGTGGTGCTTCTGCACCTCTTCGAGCAAGCCGCGATAGACCGCGCCCTCGCTGCCCGAGGGAACGGGATTGAACACGTTGGTGCTGTCGCAAACCAGTGCCAGCACGCCAGCATCGCCGATCTCGCATAGCTCGTCCTCGGTCGCCGGCTCGCCGACGATTGGTTCCTCGTCCAGCTTCCAGTCGCCAGTGTGGAACACGCGGCCATGCGGCGTGTCGATCACCAAGGCATTGCCCTCGGCAATCGAGTGCGCCAGCGGCACATAGGCGATCTTGAACGGGCCGAGCTCGATCTCGCCGTGGTCGTCCTCGATCACGTTGAGCTCGATGCGCTTGGTCAGTCCTGCCTCGTCCAACTTGCGCCTGATCAGGTCTGCCGTGAAGGGTGTCGCATAGAGCGGGACGCCCAGTTCAGCGGCGAAATAGGGGATCGCGCCGATGTGGTCCTCGTGCGCGTGGGTCAGGACGATGCCGAGCAGGTCGTCGGCGCGGTCCTCGATGAATTCGGGATCGGCGAACATCAGCTCGGTACCGGGGTATTCGTTCGAGCCGAAGCTCATCCCCAAGTCCACCATGATCCACTTGCCCTGGCAGCCGTAGAGATTGACGTTCATGCCAATCTCGCCGGACCCGCCAAGCGCAAGGAACAGCAATTCGTCTTCGGGTGTGTAGTTCTTTTTCATGAGGCTCCAGCGCGGTCTGCCAGGATCTGCAGGCCGCGGATCGTCATATCGGCATCGACGACGTCAAAAATGTCGGTTTTCTTGTCGAACAATATGGCGAGCCCACCCGTGGCTACAACCTTCACCGGTCGACCTATTTCGTTTTTCATGCGTTCGATCAGGCCTTCCATCATCGCGACGTAGCCCCAGAACACGCCGATCAGCATCTGATCTTCGGTGTTGCGGCCCAGCACGCTGTCGGTGTCAGGCGCGGCGATGGCGATGCGCGGCAGCTTGGCGGTATTGCCCACCAGCGCGTCGAGCGAGAGGTTTATACCGGGGCAGATGATACCGCCCTTGTAAGCGCCGTTGAAATCGATCGCCTCGAACTTGGTGGCGGTGCCGAAGTCGACCACGATAATGTCACCGCCCACCAGCTCGTGTGCGGCGATGCAGTTGAGCGCGCGGTCCGCACCCAGCGTATGCGGCTGCTCGACGTCGATCTCGAAGTCCCAGGCGGCCTGGCCCTTGCCCGCAATCAGCGGCTCGATGCCGAAGTACTTGGTCGCCAGCACATCGAGGTTGTGGTCCGCACGCGGCACCACCGAGCCGAAGATGATACGGTCGACCTGGCTGCGCTCGATCCCCTCGATGGCAAGCAGTTGCAGCAGCCAGGTGGCATATTCGTCGCCAGTGCGGCGGCCGTCGGTGGCAATGCGCCAGCGCGCCTTGATCTCGGTGCCCTCGAACAGGGCGAAAACGACATTGGTGTTGCCGACGTCGATTGCGAGCAGCATCAGCCTTCCTCCAACATAACATCGCCCGCGTGGATGACCTGAGCGGTCCCGTCGGGCAAGCGCAGCCTTAGCGCGCCCGTGGCGTCGAGGCCATCGAACAGGCCGGAAATGGCGTCGCCATCGCTGCCGTGGACCGTCAGCGGTGTGCCGGGCTTGTGCGCCGCGGCCTGCCAGCGGCGCATGATCGGTTCGGCACCGAATTCGCGCCAACGTTGCAGCTCGAGCGCGAACTGCGCGGCCAGTGCCTCGGCAAAGGCATTGCGCGACAGGCCCTTCAGCGCATCGGTCCTGCGACCGGCGATCTCTGGCGCGGCCGCAAGGTTCACCCCAATGCCGACAATCACGGCACCATGCCCCATCTCAAGCAGCAGGCCGCAGAACTTGGACCCGGCCATGAGCACGTCATTGGGCCACTTGAGCATGATCGACTGCGGCGCCGCGACGCGGGGCACCACGGTCTCGTAGACTGCCAAGGCGGCAAGGAAGCTGAGCGTGGCGGCCGACGGGTCACGTTCGTGCAGGCGCACCACGGTGGAACCCATGAAATTGCCCGGCGCGTCGATCCAGCTACGGCCCTGACGCCCTCTCCCGGCGGTCTGGCGGTCGGTGACCAGCCAATGACCCTCGGGCACCAGTTCCCCGCCTGCCAGTCTCGCCAGCAGGTCGGCATTGGTGCTGCCGGTTTCGGGGATGTACTCGATCGTCGCGGTCAAGTCAGAAGGCGAGCGCCAGCGACGCTGCCGCCATGTCTGCCAGCGATCCCAGCCAACCCGTCAGCAGGTAACCCAGCGGCGAGATCAGCAGCGCACAGAGTGCCAGCAGCGCCCAATGCGGGGTGTCCGCAGCACCCTTGACCGTGTCCGCTGGCTCATCGAAGAACATCACCTTGACGATCTTGATGTAGTAGAACGCGCCGATCACGCTGGCGGCGATACCGATGGCGGCAAGCGCCACGAGGTCTGCCTCGACCGCCGCCTGGAACACCACGAACTTGCCCCAGAAGCCGAACAGCGGCGGGATACCGGCAAGGCTGAACATCAGCGCCATCAGGCACCATGCCAAAACCGGACGTGAGGTCGACAGGCCGGCAAGATCGCTGATGCCTTCGACCGCATTGCCATCCGCATCGCGCATCAGCAGCACGGCGACGAAGCTACCCACGGTCATCACCACGTAGATGGCGAGGTAGACCATCATCGCGCTGGCTCCCGCAGCCGTCCCGGCAGCAAGGCCGATCAGGATGAAGCCGACGTTGTTGATCGACGAATAGGCGAGCAGGCGCTTGACGTTCTGCTGCCCGATGGCGCCAAGCGCACCGATCACGATGGAAAGCAGCGCGGCAAAGATCACGATCTGCTGCCAAGCGCCCGCCTGCGACCCGAAAGCCTCCAGCGAGACTCGCGCCAAGAGGGCGATGGCCGCGACCTTGGGGGCGCTTGCGAAGAACATGGTCACCGGGGTCGGCGCGCCTTCGTAGACGTCGGGCGTCCACATGTGGAACGGCGCAGCGCTGATCTTGAAGGCGAGGCCTGCCAGCACGAAGGTCAGGCCGAACATCTGGCCGATCGACATGCCGTCCGCCACGGCAACGGCGATACCGCCGAAATTGGTCGTCCCGGTAAAGCCGTAGGTCAGGCTCATGCCGAACAGCAGGATGCCCGAGGCGAGCCCGCCCAGCACAAAGTACTTGAGACCGGCTTCGGCACTACGCTCGTCGTTGCGCAGGAGTGCGGCCAGGACGTAGGCCGACAGCGAGTTGAGCTCGAGACCGATGTAAAGCGTCACCAGGTCCGTGGCGGAGACCATGATGCTCATGCCGAGCGCGGCGAAGAGCACCAGGATCGGGAACTCTGCCCGCATGGAATCGAGCCGCTCGAAGAAACGCGGAGCCACGACCAGTGCGGCGCCGCTGGCAGCGAAGATCATCAGCTTGGCGAGACCGGCGAAGGCATCGGCGCGGAACTGGCCGCCAAAGGCAACCGTGTCCGGTCCGCTGGCGCCGGCACAGACCGAAGGCGCGACCAGCGCGAAGGCACCGCCCAGCGCCACGCATGCGGCGACGGAGATGACACGCGCGCCCTTGTCACCGCCCCAGGCCGCCAGCAGCAGCAGGACGAGGCCGGAGAGCGAAAGGACGATCTCGGGTGCGACGAGGCCGAGGGAAGCTGTGAGGTCCATCAGTGCGCCTCCCCTTCATGGCGTTCTTCTTCGGCCATATCGCCTTCAACGGGTGCGCCCTCCCCGATCTCGAGGTGGGCATCGCCTTCGGGTGCCGCAGCAGCAAGGCGCGCGTCGAGGATCTGGATGTCGGAACGCATGGGAGCAAGGAAGCTTTCGGGATAGACGCCCATCCACAGCACGGCAGCGGCAATCGGGCCGAGCAGCAGCCACTCACGCACGGACAGGTCGGGCATGGCGGCGGCGTCGGCATTCTTCTGCTCGCCGAAGCAGATGCGGCGGTAGAGGTAGAGCATGTAGGCAGCACCAAGGATGATGCCGGTCGTGCAGACAAAGGCCACCCAGCTATTCGCCTGGTAGATACCGGCCAGCGAGAGGAACTCGCCGACGAAGTTGCTGGTGCCCGGCAGGCCGACGCTGGCCATGGTGAACAGCATGAACAGCGTGGCGTAGGCGGGCATGTTGATCGAGAGGCCGCCGTAACGGTCGATCTCGCGGGTGTGCAGCCGGTCGTAGATAATGCCGACGCACAGGAACAGCGCGCCAGATACCAGGCCGTGGCCCAGCATCACCATCATGGCACCTTCGAGGCCCTGCACGTTGAAGGCGAACAGGCCCACGGTCACGATCGCCATGTGGGCGACCGACGAGTAGGCGATCAGCTTCTTCATGTCGTGCTGGACCAGCGCGATCAGGCTGGTGACCACCACGGCCACCATCGACAGGCCCCAGACCAGCCAACCGAATTCGGCGCTGGCATCGGGGAACATCGGCAGGCTGAAACGGATGAAGCCGTAACCGCCCAGCTTGAGCAGCACGCCAGCCAGGATCACCGAACCGGCAGTCGGTGCCTGCACGTGGGCATCGGGCAGCCAGGTGTGCACCGGCCACATCGGCATCTTCACCGCGAAGCTGGCGAAGAAGGCCAGCCACAGCCAGGTCTGGGCTTCGGGAGCGAAGTCGTATTCCATCAGCGCAGGGATGCTGGTGGTCCCGGCCTCGTTCACCATCCACAGCATGGCCACCAGCATCAGGACCGAGCCGAGCAGCGTGTAGAGGAAGAACTTGTAGGCCGCGTAGATGCGGTTCTGGCCACCCCATACACCGATGATCAGGTACATCGGGATCAGGCCGGCTTCGAAGAAGATGTAGAACAGGAAGATGTCCTGCGCGGCGAAGACGCCGATCATGAGCGTTTCCATGATGAGGAAGGCGCACATGTATTCGCCCACCCGCTTGGTGATGGCTTCCCAGCTGGCACCGATGCAGATCGGCATCAGGAACACGCTGAGCATGATCAGCATCAGGGCGATGCCGTCGATGCCGAGCGCATATTCGAAGCCCGCGAACAGGTTGGAGCGTTCGGTGAACTGCCACTGCGCGCCGCCGATATCGAAGTTTACCCATAGCACGATGCCGAGGGCAAGATCGATCAGCGTGGCCAGCAGCGCGACCATGCGAGCGGACTTGGCGTCGAGGAACAGGCAGGCGATGGCGCCGAGCAGCGGCACCACCAGCATGGCGGTCAGGATCGGGAAGTCGCCCATCAGAACAGCACCCAGGTGATAGCGGCGACAAGGCCAAGCAGCATGATCAGCGCGTAACTCGTAAGATAACCGGACTGGACTTTCTTCGCGAAGACGCTGCCGCGCTCGACCACCCAGGCAACGCCGTTGGGGCCGAAGCGGTCAATCGTGCCCTCGTCACCCTTCTTCCAGAAGAGACGGCCGAGCCAGAATGCAGGTTTCACGAAAACGTAGTTGTAGAGCTCGTCGAACATCCATTTGCGGTAGATGAAGCGGTAGACCGGGCCGAGTTGCTCGGCGGTCGCTTTGGGCACCCCGGGCTTGATCAGGTAGGCGTAGATTGCACCGAGCAGGCCGATCACCATGACGGTGAAGGCCGAATACTTCACCCAGTAGGGCACTTCATGCATCGCGTGCATCAGGTGCTCGTTGTAGGCGATGGACCCCATCCAGAAGCCCTCTTCGTTGAGGAAGGCGTCGTGGAAGACCTGGCCGGCGAAAATCGCGCCGACACTGAGCACTCCTAGCGGAACCAGCATGGTCCACGGGCTCTCGTGCGGGTGATAGCCACCGGTGGTGTCTGCCCCCGCCTCTTCCGGCGTCTTGTGCACCGAATGCTGGATATGCTCGCTCTCGATCCAGCGCGGCTTGCCCCAGAAGGTGAGGAACATCAGGCGCCACGAATAGAAGCTGGTCAGCAGCGCTGCGAAGGTGCCGAGCCAGAAGGCCAGCACGGAGTATTCACCCGCAGCGGCGTAGGCCACTTCGAGGATAGCGTCCTTCGACCAGAAGCCTGCGAAACCGGCACCGAGGTGGTAGACACCCACACCGGTGATCGCCAGCGTGCCGAACAGCATGGCCCAGAAGGTGATCGGAATCTCTTTCCGCAGGCCACCGTAGTAACGCATGTCCTGCTCGTGGTGCATGGCGTGGATCACCGAGCCGGCACCAAGGAACAGCAGCGCCTTGAAGAAGGCGTGCGTGAACAGGTGGAACATGGCCGCGCCATAGGCGCCGACACCGGCAGCGAAGAACATGTAGCCCAGCTGCGAGCAGGTAGAGTAGGCGATGACGCGCTTGATGTCCCACTGCGTGGTGCCGATCGTCGCGGCGAAGAAGCAGGTTGCGGCACCGATCACGGTGACCACGGTCAGTGCGTCAGGCGCAGCTTCGAACATCGGCGACAGGCGGCACACCATGAACACGCCCGCCGTCACCATGGTGGCGGCGTGGATCAGCGCGGAAACCGGCGTCGGGCCTTCCATGGCGTCGGGCAGCCAGGTGTGCAGACCCAGCTGCGCGCTTTTGCCCATGGCACCCACGAACAGCAGCAGGCACAGGATCGTCATCGTATCCCAGCGCGCGCCCATGAAGGTGATGGTGCTGCCCTGCATGGCGGGAGCCGCCTCCAGGATGGCGTCGATGCTGGTGGTCTGGAAGACGAGGAACGTCCCGAAGATGCCGAGCATGAAGCCAAGGTCGCCAACGCGGTTGACCACGAAGGCCTTGATCGCGGCGGCATTGGCGCTGGGCTTCTTGTACCAGAAACCGATCAGCAGGTAGCTGGCGAGGCCCACGCCTTCCCAACCGAAGAACATCTGCACCAGGTTGTCGGCTGTCACCAGCATCAGCATGGCGAATGTGAACAGCGACAGGTAGGCAAAGAACCGGCTCTGGTCCGGGTCCTCGTCCATATAGCCCCAGCTGTAGAGGTGCACGAGCGCCGAGACGCTGGTGATCACCACCAGCATCACGGCGGTCAGCGTGTCGACCCGCAGCGCCCAGTCAAAGGTCATGGCTCCCGACTGCACCCAGGTCAGCACCGGGGTGACCGAAGCCTCGCCCGTGCCGGCAATGAACGACAGGAAGATCGGCCAGCTCAGGCCGGCAGCCAGGAACAGGCCGCCGGTGGTGATGGCCTTGGCCGCGGTGTGGCCGATCCAGCGACCGCCCAGCCCTGCTACCATGGCAGCGACCAGCGGCGCGAAGACGATGATGAGGATGGAGTTCAAGGTCTAACCCTTCATCCGGTTGACGTCGTCCACAGCGATGGAGCCGCGGGTACGGAAGTAAGTGACGAGGATGGCAAGGCCGATGGCCGCTTCGGCAGCAGCCACGGTCAGCACGAACATGGCGAAGACCTGTCCGGTGAGGTCACCCAGGAAGGCGCTGAAGGCCACCAGGTTGATATTCACCGCCAGCAGGATCAGCTCGATCGCCATCAGGATGACGATCACGTTCTTGCGGTTGAGGAAGATCCCCAGCACGCCGAGCACGAACAGGATCGAGCTCACCACGACATAGTGTTCGACGCCGATCATAGCTCGACCCCCTGCCCGATACCGGGCTGCTTGAGTTCGGTCGCGTCCTGCGGACGGCGGTTGACCTGCTTGGAAATGTCCTGGTGGCCGCGCGGGGCGCGCTGTTCGCGGTGCGTCAGCACGATGGCGCCGATCATGGCGACCAGCAGGATGATGCCCGCGGTTTCGAACAGGAACAGGTAATCGGTGTAGAGCAGCTCGCCGATGGACTCGATGTTGCTTTCGCCCACCAGCGGAGCGGCGCTGCCATCCGGCGTGCCGAGCGACAGGTTGCCCGCCTTGTAGGCGCCAATGCCCAGCACCAGTTCGGCCAGCAGGATGATCGCGATGGCGACCCCCACTGGCGCGTTCTTCATGAAGCCCGCGCGCATTTCGGCGAAGTCGATGTTGAGCATCATCACGACGAACAGGAACAGCACCGCGACGGCGCCGACGTAGACCACGACCAGCAGCATGGCGAGGAACTCTGCCCCCACCAGCACCATCAGGCCGGCAGCGTTGAAGAAGGCCAGGATCA
Organism: Aurantiacibacter gilvus; assembly: GCF_038289935.1. Classification (NCBI taxonomy): domain Bacteria; kingdom Pseudomonadati; phylum Pseudomonadota; class Alphaproteobacteria; order Sphingomonadales; family Erythrobacteraceae; genus Aurantiacibacter; species Aurantiacibacter gilvus. The sequence goes on along the minus strand of NZ_JBBYHV010000001.1, from coordinate 1,176,693 downwards.
GCCACAGCACCGAATGCACGGGGTTGCGCGCGGTGATCACGAGCACCGCGGAGCCGAGCATCAGGACGGCGAAGAGATAGAAAGCGAAGACGGTCATCGTAAGCTCGCGCGCCCCCTATCGATACGGCGCATCGGCTTCAAGGTTCGCGGCAATCGCCCGCTCCCACTTGTCCCCGTTGGCCAGCAATTTCGCCTTGTCGTAGAGCAGTTCCTCGCGCGTTTCGGTCGCATATTCGAAGTTCGGCCCTTCGACGATAGCATCCACCGGACAGGCTTCCTGGCAGAAGCCGCAGTAGATGCACTTGGTCATGTCGATGTCGTAACGCGTGGTGCGGCGGCTGCCGTCATCGCGCGGTTCCGCCTCGATGGTGATCGCCTGCGCCGGGCAGACGGCCTCGCACAGCTTGCAGGCGATGCAGCGTTCCTCGCCGTTGGGATAACGGCGCAGCGCATGCTCGCCGCGGAAGCGCGGACTGAGCGGGTTCTTTTCGAACGGGTAGTTGATCGTCACCTTGGGCTTGAAGAAGTACTTCAGCGTGAGGGCATGTGCCTTCACGAACTCCCACAGGGTGAACGATTTGACGAGTTGGGCGACGGTCATGCCGCACCTCCGTAACGGGTAAGCATCAGCCAGCCAGAAATGGCGACGACGAACAGCAGGCTCATTGGCAGGAAGACCTTCCAGCCCAGCCGCATCAGCTGGTCGTAGCGGTAGCGCGGGACGGTCGCCATCACCCAGCTGAACATGAAGAAGAAGAAGAACGTTTTCAGCAGGAACCACACGATGCCCGGAATGTCGAACCAGGGGATCCAGTCCACGTTCAGCGGCGGCAGCCAGCCACCGAAGAACAGCAGCGTGTTGAGCGAACACATCAGCAGGATGTTGGCGTATTCACCCAGCCAGAACAGCGCGAAGGCCATCGACGAGTATTCGGTCTGGTAACCGGCAACGAGCTCCGATTCCGCTTCGGTCAGGTCGAACGGGACACGCTGCGTTTCGGCGAGGCTGGAGATGAAGAACACCACCCACATCGGGAACAGCAGCAGGTTGAACCAGTAGCCGTTGACGATCCCGAAGCCGTGGCCTTCCTGCGCCATCACGATGTCGCTGAGGTTGAAGGTGCCGGCGTAGAGCACGACGCAAACGAGGATGAAGCCGATGGAGACTTCGTAGGAAATCATCTGAGCGGCGGCGCGCATAGCGGAGAAGAACGGGTACTTCGAGTTCGAAGCCCAGCCCGCCATGGTCACGCCGTAGACGCTCAGCGAGGAGATCGCGAGGATGTAGAGCAGGCCAACGTTGATGTCCGACAGCACCCATTCGGCATCGAAGGGGATCACCGCCCATGCCAGCAGCGCCACGGTAAAGGTGACGATCGGCGCAAGGATGAAAATGCCCTTGTTGGATGCCGAGGGAATGATGGTTTCCTGCAGGAACACCTTCAAACCGTCCGCGAACGATTGCAGCAGGCCGAACGGGCCGACCACGTTGGGACCGCGCCGCAGGTTGATCGCCGCCCACACCTTGCGGTCGACGTAGATGATCATGGCCACGGCCAGCATCAGCGGCAGCGAGATCAACAGGATGCCGATGACGGAGCCGAGCACCAGCGCCCAGCTTTCCATCATGCCCCATTCCATGAGGGTCTCGGAGATCATTCTGCGGCCTCCTGCATCGTCTCGCCGTGCAGCAGTTCAGCCGAACATTGCTGCATCACCGTGCTGGCGCGGGCGATGGGGTTGGTCAGGTAGAAGTCTTTCACCGCATGGCCGATCTTGCCGCTTGCCTTGGCGTCCTTGGGAGCCCTGGACAACTTGCCGTAATCGGCGAGGCCTTCGACGCCCAGTGCAGGCACTTCGGCGGTCATGGCGGCGCGCAGCTGGTCAAAGCTGTCGAAGCCAACCTTGACGCCCAGCGCATCGGCCAGTGCGCGCAGGATGGTCCAGTCTTCACGCGCATCGCCGGGAGCGAAGACGGCCTTGTCGGACATCTGCACGCGGCCTTCGGAATTCACATAGGTGCCGGGTTTCTCGGTATAGGCGGCGGCGGGCAGGATGATGTCGGCAGCATGGGCGCCGTTGTCGCCATGGTGGCCGATATAGACCTTGAGGCTGTCACCGAACTGGCTCCAGTCCACTTCGTCCGCGCCGAGTGCCAGGACCACCTTGGGCTTGGCGGCGACGAGGTCGGCAATGCCGCCCTTCTGCGCGAAGCCCAGCATCAGCGCACCCATACGGGCTGCCGAAATGTGCAGCGCGTTGAATTCGGCGCCCAGCGCCTCTGCCACGGCCAGCGCCTTGCCATGCGCCTTGGCACCGAAACCGGCGGCACCGAGGATGACAGCAGGCTTTTCCGCGCCCTTGAAGGCATCGTTGACCTCTGCGGGCAGATTGTCGAGCACCGACAGGTCTGCGCCGAGGAAAGACGCCGGATAGGTGGTTTCCCACTCCGGCCCGACGATGAACACCTTTGCTCCGCGCTTTGCGGCCTTGCGGAGGCGCACGTTCACCAGCGGCGCTTCCCAGCGCACGTGGCTGCCGATGATCAGGATGGCATCAGCCTCCTCGATCCCGGCGAAGGTGGAGTTGAAGTTGACTGCGGCAAGGTTGGACACGTCGTAGTCCATGCCGGTCTGGCGGCTCTCGATCAGTGACGAACCGCTGGCCTTGAGCAACGCCTTGGCCGCGAACATGGTCTCGCAGTCGACGATGTCGCCGGCGACGGCGGCAATCGACTTGCCCGGCTTGGCGGCGGCGATCTTCTTGAAGGCCTCGTCCCAGCTGGCAGCTTCCAGCTTGCCGCGCCGACGGATGAAGACCTTGTCGAGACGGCGGCGGGTCAGGCCGTCGACCTGGTAGCGTGCCTTGTCGGAGATCCACTCCTCGTTCACGTCATCGTTGATCCGCGGCAGCACGCGCAGCACTTCACGACCGCGGCTGTCGATGCGGATGTTGGAGCCGACCGCGTCGGACACGTCGATGCCCAGCGTCTTCTTCAGCTCCCACGGGCGGCTTTCGAAAGCGTAGGGGCCGCTGGTCAACGCGCCGACCGGGCACAGGTCGATCACGTTGGCCGACAGCTCATGCTTGGCCGCCTGCTCGAGGTAGGTGGTGATCTGCATGTCCTCGCCGCGATAGAGCGCGCCGATTTCGTCCACGCCGGCGATCTCTTCGGAGAAGCGCACGCAGCGGGTGCAGTGGATGCAGCGGGTCATGATCGTCTTGATCAGCGGGCCCATGTTCTTGGACGTCACCGCCCGCTTGTTCTCGTGATAGCGCGATCCGCCGCGACCATAGGCCATGGCCTGGTCCTGCAGGTCGCATTCGCCGCCCTGGTCGCAGATCGGGCAATCCAGCGGGTGGTTGATGAGGAGGAACTCCATCACCCCTTCGCGCGCCTTCTTGACCATTTCGCTATCAGTACGGATTTCCTGGCCCTCGGTCGCGGGCAGCGCACAGCTGGCCTGCGGCTTGGGCGGTCCCGGCTTCACTTCCACCAGGCACATCCGGCAGTTACCGGCGATACTTAAGCGTTCGTGGTAACAGAAACGCGGGATTTCCTTGCCCGCCAGCTCACACGCCTGCAGCACGGTGGCGCCGGCGGGAACTTCGATTTCCTGTCCGTCTACGGTGACCTTGGGCATTACTGCTCATCCTCGGAAGTTACGTCGGGCGCGGGCACACTGTTGCGCGCCGCGTGCCACAGCCCTTCCCCCAGCCACACACGCAGGGTGAAGGGGGTAATGTCGATAGTCTGGCCTTGCGGAAGGCAGCCGCCGATGGTCGGCATCAGCCGTTGGACGGCCGCGCTTTCCTCCTCGGAATCCTGCCCGGTCCGGTAGAAATAATCGGCGTCGACCGGATTGGCGGCCACCAGGCAATCGGCGAAGTTCAGCGATGCATGGACCTGCGGATAGGCCGCCGAAACGGGATATTCGCGCTCGGCCATGACGTAGCCGGGCTGGAGCCAGGTAGGACCATCGGGGTAAAGATCGTTATAGGCCGCCTCGATCAGCCACTGGCGGATTCCGGCATCGGTGTAGTTGAGCCGCACGCCGCTGTTGTTGTTGCGCGCGACGCGATCGAGGCAGGTGTCGATCGGGAAATAGTCGCTCACCTGTTCGCGCGTCCAACCGATCTGCCCGAAATTCACGAAGCCCATATCGGTCATGTCGAGGAAGGCCAGCGAATCCTCGTTGGAGCGGTTCCACATGCAACGGCCGAACTGACCGATCATCGACCGGCTACGGCTGCGACCAACGCGGGTCAGCTCGCGCCGCTCGTAATAGGTCTGCGGCTCGGTGGGGAACTGGCGATCACGGCGGATACGCGAATTGGGCGCCATGTAGTCTTCCGACTGCGCAACGGCAGGCGCAGCGCCGATTCCGGGCAGCGCCGCGGAACCGAAGCTGAGCGCCAGCGCGCCCAGAAGATACAAGGCGACCTTGCGGATCACTCGGCCGCCTCGGCCATGCCCGCTTCGCGTTCGGCGATGCGGCGTTCGAGTTCGGGGCGGAAGTGCTTGAGCAGGCCCTGGATCGGCCATGCGGCAGCGTCACCCAGGGCGCAGATCGTGTGGCCTTCCACCTGCTTGGTGACGTTGTAGAGCATGTCGATTTCCTCGACCTCTGCCGCACCCGTTTCCAGTCGCTTCATCACGCGCCACATCCAGCCCGTGCCTTCGCGGCAGGGTGTGCACTGGCCGCAGCTTTCGTGCTTGTAGAAATAGGAGATACGGCTGATCGCGCGGACGATGTCGGTCGACTTGTCCATCACGATGACACCGGCGGTACCAAGGCCCGAGCCGAGTTCCTTCAGCCCGTCGAAGTCCATATGGGCGGAGCGGATCTGCTCGCCCGGTACCAGCGGCACGGAGGAGCCGCCGGGGATCACGGCCAGCAGGTTGTCCCAACCGCCGCGGATGCCGCCGCAGTGTTTCTCGATCAGCTCCTCGAAGGTGATGCTCATCGCCTCTTCGACCACGCAGGGCTTGTTCACGTGCCCGCTGATCTGGAAGAGCTTGGTACCCTTGTTGTTCTCACGCCCGAAGCTGGCGAACCATTCGGCCCCGCGGCGCAGGATGGTGGGCACCACGGCGATAGATTCCACGTTGTTCACCGTGGTCGGGCAGCCGTAGAGGCCAGCACCCGCCGGGAACGGCGGCTTCAGGCGCGGCTGCCCCTTCTTGCCTTCGAGGCTTTCGATCATCGCGGTTTCTTCACCGCAAATGTAGGCACCCGCGCCGCGGTGCATGAACACGTCGAAGTCATAGCCCGAACCGCTGGCATTGTTGCCCACCAGGCCCGCATCGTAGGCTTCGTCGATGGCGCGCTGCAGCGCCTCGGCCTCGCGGATGTATTCGCCGCGAATGTAAATGTAGGCGGCGCGCGCCCGCATGGCGAAACCGGCAACCAGCGCGCCTTCGATCAGCTTGTGCGGATCGTGGCGGATGATCTCGCGGTCCTTGCACGAACCCGGCTCGCTCTCGTCGGCGTTGATGACGAGGAAGCTGGGGCGGCCATCCTTGCTTTCCTTGGGCATGAAGGACCACTTCATGCCGGTCGGGAAGCCCGCACCACCGCGACCACGAAGGCCGGAGGCCTTGATCTCGTCGATGATCTCGTCCTGGCCGACTTCCATCAGCTTCTTGGTGTTGTCCCAGTCACCACGCGCCTGTGCAGCCGCCAGTCCGGGGGACTGGAAGCCGTAGACATTGGTGAAGATGCGATCCTTGTCAGCCAGCATTTGCCATGCCTCCACCGAGGAATACGAACCAGGCGACTGCGCCCAGGATAATGACCAGTGCCGCCGTCTTGACGATGCCCTTCAGCACCTTCCAGGCGATCGCAATCAGCACGACCGCCACCAGCAGGGGGATCAGCTGTTCCATCACCACTCGCCCCGGTAATCGTGGTTGGCTTCGACCATTTCCTTCAGACTGGTCGGCCCGCCAGCGGGTTCGCTGGTGTGGCGACCGGGCTCCTGCGTACCGGTCTTGGGCGTCTTGCCCTCGGCCAGCGCGTCGAGCACGGCATCGAGCCGTTCTGCGGTCAGGTCTTCGTAGTTGTCGTCGTTGATCTGCACCATCGGAGCCGTGGCGCAATTGCCCATGCATTCGACCTCGGTGAACGACCACAGGCCGTCGTCCGAGACATGGCCAGCCTTCATCCCGCGCTTCTTGCAAGCCGTAATCAGGTCGTCCGAACCGCGCAGCATGCACGGCGTGGTGCCGCAGACCTGCACGTGGAATTTTCCCACCGGTTCAAGGTTATACATGGTATAGAAGGTCGCGACTTCGAGCACGCGGATGATCGGCATGTCGAGGTAGTCGGCGACATATTCGATCACCGGCAGCGGCAGCCAGCCCTGCGTCTGGGTCTCCGCGCCAACTTGGCGCTGGGCCAGGTCGAGCAGCGGCATGACCGCGCTCTTCTGGCGGCCTTCGGGATACTTCTTGATGTGCCAGTCGGCCTTCTCACGGTTTTCGTCCGTGAAGGTCCAACCACCCCACTGCGCGCGCAGTTCGGGCGTATCGGCGGCGATCTTACGGGCGGCCATTGTTCACCTCTGCAGCGTTCTCGCGATGCGGACGGACCACGCGCAGCGTGACCACATATGCAACCAGTGCAATGCCCATAGAAGTCAAGATAATGACCATGGCGCTTTCGAGGTTCGGCGTTTCCATGAGCCGCAAGCCGGAAACCGCCCCGAATGCTCCGAGAAGGAGGAGCGTGGCTCGCTCTAAGAATCTCAGCATACTCACCGGTCACACTCCCCGAACACCACGTCGATTGCACCAAGGATGGCGGTCGCATCGGGCAGCATGTGGCCCTTCGACATGAAATCCATCGCCTGCAGGTGCGAAAACGCCGTCGGGCGGATCTTGCAGCGATAGGGTTTGTTGGAACCGTCCGAGACAAGATAAACGCCGAACTCGCCCTTGGGGCTTTCGGTCGCGACGTAGACCTCGCCAGCGGGGACGTGGAAGCCCTCGGTATAGAGCTTGAAGTGGTGGATCAGCGCTTCCATCGACTGCTTCATCTCGGCGCGCTTGGGCGGCGAGACCTTGCGGTCGTCGGAAGCGATCGGGCCTTCGGGCATCTCGGCAAGGCACTGCTTGATGATGCGCGCCGACTGGTAGACTTCCTCGCAGCGAACCATGAAACGGTCGTAGCAGTCCGAATTGGTGCCGACGGGAATGTCGAACTCCATCCGGTCATAGACGTCGTAAGGCTGGCTCTTGCGGATGTCCCACGGCACGCCAGCAGCGCGGATCATCGGGCCGGAGAAGCCCCAGGTGATCGCGTCTTCCTTGCTCACCACGGCGATGTCGACGTTGCGCTGCTTGAAGATGCGGTTGTCCTGCACCAGGCTCATCGCGTCGCCGAACAGTTCGGGCAGGCGGCCATCGACCCAGTCGCCGATATCGGTCAGCAATTTCAGCGGCACGTCCTGGTGCACGCCGCCGGGACGGAACCAGGCCGAGTGCATGCGCGCGCCCGAGGCCCGCTCGAAGAAGTTGAGACAGTCCTCGCGCAGCTCGAACACCCACAGGTTCGGCGTCATCGCGCCGACGTCCATCACGTGGGCGCCGATGTTGAGCATGTGATTGCAGATGCGCGTCAGTTCGGCGAACAGCACACGCAGGTACTGCGCCCGTTCCGGCACTTCGATATTCAGCAGCTTCTCGATGGCGAGCACGTAAGAGTGCTCCTGCGCCAGCGGCGAACAGTAATCGAGCCGGTCGAAGTACGGCAGCGCCTGCAGGTAGGTCTTGTACTCGATCAGCTTCTCGGTGCCGCGGTGGAGCAGCCCGATGTGCGGATCGATGCGCTCGATGATCTCGCCGTCGAGCTCCATCACCATGCGCAGCACGCCGTGCGCGGCAGGGTGCTGCGGACCGAAGTTGATGGTGTAGTTGGTGATTTCCTCGTCACCGGTGGTGGGCGAGGTTTCCTGTACGAGGCCGCTCACTTGTCGTCCTCCTTGTCTTCCATTGCCGGCGGATCGGCGTCGGTGCCCTCCTCCGCCTTTTCTTCGGTCTTCTCGCCTGCACCGGTCTGCTTGGCGCTCTCAGTGGTCTTGGGCTTGTCCACTTCGGGCGGGCCCTCGGCCTTTTCGTCACCCGGGAGGATGTAATCGGCACCTTCCCACGGGCTCATGAAATCGAAGCTGCGGAAATCCTGCGCCAGTTCCACCGGCTCGTAGACCACGCGCTTTTCCTCTTCGGAATAGCGCAGTTCGGTATAGCCGGTCAGCGGGAAGTCCTTGCGGAACGGGTGACCTTCAAAGCCGTAGTCGGTGAGGATGCGGCGCAGGTCGGTATTGCCGTCGAAGGTGACGCCGTACATGTCGAACACTTCGCGCTCGAGCCAACCGGCGACCGGCCACAGCGTGGTAACGGTCGGCACCGGGGTATCCTCGTCGGTCGTGACCTTCACCATCACGCGGTGGTTCTTGGTCAGGCTGAGCAGCATGTAGACCACCTCGAACCGCTCTGCGCGGCCCGGATAGTCGACACCGGCCATTTCCATCAGCTGCTGGTAGGCGTGCTCGTCGCGCAGCAGGCGCAGCGCGTCTTCGATCGATTCGCGCTTCACGGTGAGCACGATCTCGCCATGCTCTTCCTTCGCGGACACCAGCATGGTGCCCAGCGCGGCGGAAAGCGCGTCCTTCACGCCTTCATTGGTGGCGAACTTGGGAGCGGAATGTACGACGCTCATCGTTCGATCGTCCCGCTGCGGCGGATCTTCCGTTGCAGCTGCATCACGCCGTAGAGCAGCGCTTCAGCCGTAGGGGGGCAGCCGGGGATGTAGATGTCGACCGGCACGATGCGGTCGCAGCCGCGCACCACCGAGTACGAATAATGATAGTAGCCGCCGCCGTTGGCGCAGCTGCCCATCGAAATCACGTACTTGGGCTCCGACATCTGGTCGTAGACGCGGCGTAGCGCCGGAGCCATCTTGTTGCACAGCGTACCGGCGACGATCATCACGTCCGACTGGCGCGGGCTGGCGCGCGGGGCGACGCCGAACCGCTCCATGTCATAGCGCGGCATGTTGACGTGAATCATCTCCACGGCGCAGCAGGCGAGACCGAAGGTCATCCACCAGAGCGAACCGGTGCGCGCCCACTGGAACAGGTCCTCGGTGTTGGTGACGAGGAAACCCTTGTCGTTCACCTCGGTTTGCAAGGCGTTGAAATACTCAGCGTCGGGCTGTTTCACTTCGCCCGGCTGTGCGGTCGGAAGGCCGTCTACTCCCATTCCAGAGCTCCCTTCTTCCACGCATAGGCGAGGCCTATGGCCAGTTCGCCCAGGAAAATCATCATGGTAATCCAGCCCGGCCAGCCCGTCAGGTCGAGCGACACCGCCCAGGGGAACAGGAAAGCCGCTTCAAGGTCGAACACGATGAACAGGATCGCGACGAGGTAGAATCGCACGTCGAACTGGCTGCGCGGGTCCTCGAACGCGGGGAAACCGCATTCGTACTCGGTCAGCTTGTCCGTGGTCGGCTTATGCGAGCCGGTAAGCCGCGAAACGCCCATGGGCAGGAAGACGAATGCCGCCGAAAGACCTGCCGCGATCGCAATGAACAGCAGGATCGGCAGGTATTGGGTGAGATCTAGTTCGGCCAAGACAGACTCGACAGTTGCTGGAGGTTGCGAGGGCGCGTCTAGGCAATGCCTTGCGGCGATGCAAGGCAGTCAAATGGCCCTATTCCAGAGATTCCGCCTCGCTTTCCACCAATGGCACGCGATGGATCGCTGTTGGTTGCGGCTCGAGGCCTTCGGCAAGCGCCCCGCCCTCCCCGAAAAGCTCCCACTGGCCGGTGCCGATATAGACGAGCGCATTGCCGCTGATCGCGCCGCCGAGCGGTTCGGTCCAGCCCGGGTGGTTGCGCTCTATCACGCGGTAGCTGGCGGCGCTGGCGGGGCCGCCGCCAAGGGTGATAGCAATCAGGCGCATCGGTCCGAGACCGTTCTGCATGGCGACCAGCTCGTTGCCGTAGAGCCACAGCCCGTCGACACCGTCGAGCAGGGCGTGCTCCTCCATCTGCAGCCGGTAGACCTGCCGCGAGGGCAAGGTGACGACGGCGATGCCGTAGCGATAGTCGCTGACGAACAGCGAGCGACCGTCCGGCCGCACCGCCAGCCCTTGCGGCGAACGGAAGGTTCCGGGCGCGATCAGCGCAGTCATGGACGCGTCTTGCATGGAGGCAGTGTAGACTCCTCCTCCGACAGGATCGCTGCCGAATACGGTGCCGTCGGGCCCCACGGCGATATCGGAAATCGTCACACCTGCCGGTGCGGGAACGCGGCGGCGGACTTCAAGTGTTGTGCGATCGAGAGCGATCATGCCGCGGAAGGCGCTATCCGGATCGGGGGTCTGCTCGACCACCCCGGACCCCAGCCAGATCAGACCGCGCCGCTGGTCAATCGCGATTCCGGCAAGACTGCCCGCGGCGGGAATGTCGACCTGCCGCCACTCACCCTCGCCTTCGCGGACGAACAGGCCGCGAGAAACGATGGAGGTGACAAGGAAACGGTCCGTAGCTGGATCGTGCAGTACGGATTCGGGGAGCAGGACTGTTGCCGGAACTTCGGCCACCACCTCGCTGGCTGCGATGGGCTCGGCGTTGATCCGTGCGGCGGCGATCCACGCCGGGACAACAGCGGTCTGCACCAGGCCTTGCAGGTATTCGAGCGCACCGGGAGTAAAGGCATAGCCATCTTGCACCAGTACCTGCGCCACCGACAGGGCGCGGCCGGTATCTTCCTCCGCAAGGTGTGCGTTGAGCAGCCGCAGGCGGACCGAGGACGAGTTGGGAAACTCGGCCGTCAGGTTCTGCAAGGCATCGACGGCGGTGATCTGCCCCGTCGCGGCATCGACGGGTCGCCATGGTTGCGGCGGGCGCGAGGGCGGCGGCGGTGCTGCGGTATTGACAGGTGCCGGCTCCGCCATGGTCTGGAACGGGTTCTCCGGCGTCTGGCATCCTGCCAGCGTCAGGGCCGTGATGGCCATTATGCTGCACTGCACAATCTTGCGCATTTCGACTTCACCACCTAGATAGCCCGCGAACCGTCATCCAAGACCCGACCCAGAGAGGCAAGCTCCCCATGGCCACTTTCAACGAATCCGATCCGATCGTCATCCTGTCTTACGCCCGCACCCCCATGGGCGCGATGCAGGGCGCCCTCTCCGAAGTCGCTGCGACTGATCTCGGCGCTACCGCCGTCAAGGCCGCTGTCGAGCGCGCCGGCGTCGCGGGCGAGGATGTCGACCGCGTCTACATGGGCTGCGTGCTGCCCGCCGGCCTCGGCCAGGCCCCTGCCCGCCAGGTTGCCATCAAGTCGGGCCTGCCGCTGTCGGCCCAGGCCACCACGGTCAACAAGGTCTGCGGCTCCGGCATGCAGACCGTGATCATGGGCGCCGAAGCCCTCGCCTCCGGCACGGTCGACACCGTGATCGCGGGCGGCATGGAAAGCATGACCAACGCGCCCTACCTGCTCAAGAAGCACCGTTCGGGTGCGCGCATCGGCCACGACACCGCCTATGACCACATGTTCCTCGACGGGCTCGAAGATGCCTACGAGCCGGGCCGCGCCATGGGCACCTTCGCCCAGGAAATGGCCGACAAGTACCAGCTGACCCGCGAGGACATGGATAACTACTCGATCACCTCGCTCGAACGCGCCAATACTGCCATCGCCAGCGGTGCCTTCGCCGACGAGGTCGTCCCCGTCACCATCAAGACCCGCAAGGGCGAAGTGGTGGTAGACACCGACGAGAGCCCGTCGAAGGGCCGTCCGGAAAAGATCCCGACCCTGCGTCCGGCCTTTGCCAAGGACGGCACCATCACCGCCGCCACCTCCTCGTCGATCTCCGACGGTGCGGCTGCCGTGGTGCTGACCCGCAAGAGCGTCGCTGACGCCAAGGGCCAGACACCGGTGGCTACCATCGTCGGCCTGACGGCCCACGCCCAGGCTCCCGAAGAATTCACCATCGCTCCCGTGGGCGCGATCCAGAAGCTGCTCGAGAAGACCGGCTGGTCGGTTGACGATGTCGACCTGTGGGAAGTGAACGAGGCCTTCGCCTGCGTCACCATGTTCGCCATGCAGGACATCGGCATCCCGCACGACAAGATCAACATCAACGGCGGCGGCACCGCACTGGGCCACCCGATCGGCGCCAGCGGCACCCGCATCATCGTCACCCTGCTCAACGCGCTGAAGCAGCAGGGCAAGAAGCGCGGCATCGCCTCGCTGTGCATCGGCGGCGGCGAAGCAACCGCGGTGGCTGTCGAACTCGCCTGATCGTTCCTTCGCCCAATCTCTTTTTTGCCAAGGGCGGAACAAGTCGTCCGCCCTTGGCATTTCCCTTATGTCTGTGCACTACGCACGCAAGCAAATGGGAATAGAGGGATTTGCCATGAAGAAGCTGATTGCCGTGAGCCTCGCGCTCGCACTAGCCGCCTGTAACGGCGCGAATGACGACGTCACCGAAGACGCTGGCACCAATGAGGATATGGCCGAGGCCAGCGACATTCTGGAAGGCGATGCACCGGGTTTTGAGGCAGTCGCTCCAGGCACCTACCAGGTCACCCGCTCGGGCGGCGAGGTGGATTATATCCAGATTCACCCGGGCATGACTTTCTCGCGCGTCGATGCCGAAGGGAATGCCACGGGCGGTTCCATATTCATGAAGGACGGCATGACCTGCTTCCTCGTCGAAGGCGAGGAGGATGAAGCCTGCTTTACTGACGGTCCGACGCAGGAAGACGGCAGCATGGAGACCACCTCCGAAGCTGGCGATGTTTCCACCGTGGTGCCGGTAGACGGTAACCTCGACGACTATGTTGGTGATAGCGAATAAGATCACCACGCATCCAACTTTCGATACCCGCGGCGGCACTCGCGTCATGCTGCGGGAACAACAACAAGTGAAATAGGGAAAACCATATGAAGAAGCTTATCGCCGTTGCCACTGCCGTGTCCGGTGCCCTCGTCCTTGCTGCCTGCGGCGGCGGGGCAGACGAACCGACCGAAGCCGACATCGACGAAGATGCTGCGAATGCGGTGCTCCCCGATACCAAGGCCGGCACCTACACCTCGACTACGCCCGAAGGCGTCGAGGTTTCCGTGTCGCTGAATGCCGATGGCACCTATTCCGTCATGGAAGGTGGCGAGCAGGTTGAGACTGGCAATTGGGAAGACAACATCCGCGGCACCTGCATGATGCCCGAAGGCGGCGAAGGCGAAGACTGCTACAACATCGCCCCCGCTGGCGAAGACGGCATGGTCGACGTGACCGGCCCCGACGGCGAAACGATGAACTACAGCTTCGAAGGCTAAGTCTTTCGGCTTGCTACACAAAAGGGCGGTCCGGTTCGGGCCGCCCTTTTTGCATTTGCCACGCGGGCAATTCTGCCTAGTCTTGCCGCCTCGAAAAAAGGGGGAAAAGATGCGTAAACTGATCCTGATTGGCGGCGTGCTGGCACTGGCGGCCTGCGCCGGAGAAGCTGACACCACCGAAGAAGCAGCGACCGTCGAAGAAGAGGTCGTGGAAGTGGTCTCGGTCGTCGGCACCTACAACGGCACCGGCGAAGATGGCACCGAATGGACCGCCACCATCAACGAAGACGGTACCAGCGATGTCACCGTCGACGGTGAAGTGGTCGATTCCGCGACCTGGCGCACCAACGAAGAAGGCATGACCTGCTTCACCGGCGTTCCTGGCGAGGGTGAGGAAGCCGACGAAGAGGAATGCTACATGTTCGGCGAAGTCGGTGAAGATGGTTCGGTCGAGGTAACCGGCACCGATGGCGAATCCCAGACGGTGATCAAGGTCAGCTGATCCGGATCGACATACCGCAACTGGAAGGGCGTCCGCTGCGGGCGCCCTTTCTCATTGCGACTCAGGGCTCACCCGCGCCCCACAGGCGCGACTGTTCGACCCAGCCCGCGTGGCGATCGACCTCGAATTCGCACCAACCGGCAGAACATTCGCCCAACAGGCCGACAACGCCGGGTTCAAGGTTCCAGCGCAAGGCGCTTGCTTCCGACGGATCCGCCCGCATGGGGAGAAGGTCTTCGCCGATGACGATGGCAGTGCGCTGGCGGCTCAGAAGGCTGGCAGACATCCAGCCCAGTGTGCCGTCCGGCTCCTCGATGTAGCGCCAACCCTGCAGCAGGCGCACGACGCGCACGGGCAGGTCTTCGCGGGTATAAACCCACATGATCGGGAACTGTTCGCCCGGCCCCGACCGCATGTAGGCCTCCGACGTGTCGATGCTGGCCCAGTAAGGCAGCTCCACATCCTGCGCCGCGACCGGACCGCCGATAGCCAGGGCCAGGACGGTAAAAGTGATTCGGATCATGCGGGACATGGTCGCAGGATAGCGATCTGTGCGTGTGTGGGGCAATAATTCTCAGGCCGCTTGCCCAATTGGAAGAATCTGTCCTAACAGACTGCCGAGACGTAATCCCGCCACCAGAGCGGACGTGAGGGGAACACGAAAATGCTTCGCAAGATCGCTGCAGCAAGCGCGCTGCTGGCCATGCCGACCATGGCTTTCGCGCAGGATGGAATTCCGGCTGCCGGGGATAGCGGCGACACGGCTTGGATTCTTGTCGCCACGGCCCTGGTGCTGCTCATGGCCCTACCGGGCCTCGGCCTGTTCTACGGCGGCCTCGTACGGGCGAAGAACTTCCTCTCGGTCATGCTGCAGGTGGCAGCCGTGGTCGGGATCGCATCGATCCTGTGGGTCGTGGTCGGTTACACGCTGGCCTTCGGCGAGACCACCGGCGGCTGGATCGGCAACGGCCGCGCGTGGATGCTGATCGACCTCGGCAACTTGCGCGCCGGGACGGCGATCCCCGAAAGCACCTTCGCCATGTTCCAGCTCACGTTCGCCGCAATTACGCCGGCGCTGATGGTAGGCGCATGGGTCGACCGCGCCCGCTTCGGCTGGGTGATCGCCTTTACCGCCATCTGGGGCCTGCTGGTCTATGCTCCAGTCGCGCACTGGGTCTGGGGCGGCGGCTGGCTGGGCGCCCGGGGCGCACTCGACTTCGCAGGCGGCATTGTCGTCCACACCACGGCAGGCGTTTCCGCACTCGTCGTCGCCCTGCTGCTGGGTCGTCGCCAAGGCTTCCCGTCGGGTGCCCTGCTTCCGCACGCTCCGGGCATGACCATGCTGGGCGCCATGATGTTGTGGGTCGGCTGGTTCGGCTTCAACGGCGGCAGCGCGCTCACCGCCACCGACGACGCGAGCATGGCGATCATCAACACGCACACGGCTGCCGCTACGGCAGCGCTGCTGTGGATCCTGATCGAGCGAGTGAAGTTCGGCAAGTCGACCACGGTGGGCTTTGCCACCGGCGCGATTGCCGGCCTTGCCACGGTCACTCCGGCCGCAGGCTTCATCAACCCGGGTGCAGCCATCCTGCTCGGCGCCGCGGCCTCCGTGGTCTGCTACGCCGCCATCGTGCTGGTGAAGAACCGCCTGAACATCGACGATTCGCTCGACGTCTTCGCCGTCCACGGCGTTGGCGGCATGCTTGGTTCGATCCTGCTTGCCATCTTCCTCTCGGCAGACCTTGGCGGCACCGGCTATGACGGCGAAACCACCATGCTGGGCATGCTTGGGATCCAGACGCTGGCGGTCGTGGTCGTGGCGATCTTCTCCGCCATCGTCACGGCGATCATCGCCATCGGCGTATCGCTGTTCATCCCCATGCGCGTGAGCGAGGACGAGGAAATCCAGGGTCTCGACAACACCAGCCACGGTGAACGTGGCTGGCACTTCGACTAGGACGCCTCAGCTTCCATCTCCGCCACCTTGGCAAGGATGCGGTCCATCGCCGCACGCGAAGTGCCGAGCGCAAAGTGCTGGGCATCGATCCGCAGTTGGGCATCGCTTTCGTCGGGCTGGCCGCGTGTGCATTCGGGCGCAATCACCCCGTCCACGGCCGACTACACGGCCAGCGTCGGCACCGGCGGCTTGGCGCTCACCTGTTCGGCAAAGGGCGGGTTGTCGACCGTGTGATCGTTGATTGCCTCGTAAAGCTTCCAGGCCACGTTGGCGTGGCGATCACCAGAGAACGGGCTGGCGACCGTCACCACCATGTCGACATGTTCGGGCACCCGGTGCGCCAGCACGCGGGCATAGAGGCCGCCAAGGCTCCACCCGATCAGCATGACCTTCTTGCCGCTTTCGGCGTGCAACCGCTCAAGCCGCGCTTCTACGGCTTGCAGCTTGGCGGGATTGGCGCCGGTGTTGAGGCCCTGCCGCCAACCCTCCGGCACGAACCCGCGCGACCGCAAGGTGCGGCGCATCAGCGTGGTGGAGATATCGCCCGTCGCAAGGCCGGGAATGACCAGCGCGGGGCGGCCATGCCCGACGTCCGCCCCGCCCCTTGGCAAGCGCAGGGGGTTGAACAGCACCCGCGGGATCGCCAGCCCTTCGCGCAGGGTATTGCGCAAGGGTGGCGGTCCGGCGTTGTCCGTCAAATCAGTCGCCCGTCAGGATCCGGTCGACCAACTGCTTCACGCTGGGGGTGAAGTTGTTCGAGTAGAACGGGTCCTGCTTGAAGCGGTAGGCCGCGTGTCCGGCAAAGGCGAGGTTCTGGTTCACGTCGCCGCCGTGGGCGATGTCCTGCAGGGTCTTCTGGATGCAGAAGCTGCGTGGATCGGCAAGGCGGCCGGTGGTGTAATCGTCGTGGTCTTTCCACGAGGAGAACCCGCAGTGCGACAGGCAGCCCATGCAGTCGGCCTGGTCCTTGCGGATTTCCGCGCGTTCTTCGGGATCCACGAACACTACGGTATCGTCCGGGGTCTTCAGCGCATCGGTATAGCCTTCGGCCACCCAGCCACGGGCGCGTTCGCGGTCCTTCGGGGTGACCCAGAAGTTCTTGCCCTTCACGCCCACGTCCAGCTGCACGGTGTGCTCGCCCGCCTCGACCTTCGAGTAGGGAATCTGGCGCTCGCTCCGCGCTTCGAGGTTACGCAGGAACGGGTTGCGCACGGCGCTGGAATAGAAGCCGGTCGGGCTGAAGCGGTGCAGCAGCACGTCGCCGGGTTCCAGCGTGCGCAGCATGTCCTTCCAGCCCTGCGGAATCGGGCTTTCCTCGGTCAGCAGCGGACGGGTGCCGAACTGGAAGGCAATCGGACCCAGCTCGGGATTGTCGATCCAGTCGTTCCACTCGCGCAGGTACCAGACACCGCCAGCCATGACGATCGGCACGTCGTCCGATACGCCTTCCTTGCGCATGGTCTCGCGCAGCGCGGCAACGCGCGGATAGGGATCTTCGGGCTTCTCCGGGTCTTCAGCGTTGGACAGGCCGTTGTGCCCGCCAGCCAACCACGGGTCTTCGTAGACCACGGCAGCCATCAGGTCAGCGACCTTGTGGTAGCTGCGCTTCCACAGTGCGCGGAAAGCGCGCGCCGAGCTGATGATCGGCAGGTAGCTGACGTTGAAGCGCGCGGCGATCTCGGCGAGCTTGTAAGGCATGCCGGCACCGCAGGTAACGCCTGTCACCATGCCCTTCGTGCGTTCGAGGACGCCTTCCAGCACCTGCTGCGCACCGCCCATTTCCCACAGCACGTTGATGTTGATCGCGCCCTTGCCGCCGGCCATTTCGTATGCCCGCTTCACCTGCTCGGTGGCACCGTCGATGGCATACTGGACCAGCTGCTCGTGCCGTTCCTTGCGAGTCAGCTGGTCATAGACCTGGGGGATGATCTTGCCTTCGGCGTCGTAGCTGTCGGCGTTCACGGCACTGACCGTGCCGATGCCGCCGGCAGCCGCCCAGGCGCCCGAACTCTTGTGGTTGGTAGCGGAAACACCCTTGCCACCCTCGATCAGCGGCCAGACTTCGTGGCCGCCGTACATAATGGGTTTAAGACCCTTGAAGCTCATCATCTTCCTCAGCTGAGGTCTCGCCCGGAAGCGAGATCTCCGTAGTTGTTTCGCCTGGTTGCAGGCATGGTTCTATGTCGCGTGGCTCCGGTCGCTCACCAGCGACCTCGAACTGGGCATAGTAGCCGGCGATCTCCGGCTTGCGCACGAATTCGACGAGCCGATAGCCCACACGCTCGAATTCGCAAAACAGAAGTTGGGGATTGATCCCGTGCTGGTCCACCGGCCGGTCGACATCCACGACAATCACCTGCCCGCCTTCGCGCAGCGCCGGGCGCATCCGCCACAGCAGGGCATATGGCTCGCTCACCTCATGGTACATGTGTACCATGAAGATGCGGTCGAAGCTATTTTCGGGCAGCTTGGGATCGTCCGGCGCCCCCAGCGCGATGGATACGTTGTCGAGCCGTTCGCGCTCGATACGGTTGCCCAGGCGGTTGAGCGCCGCCTGGTCGATATCCTGCGCCAGCACGCGTCCATCTTCGCCCACCCGGGCAGCCAGGCGCACCGTGTAATAGCCGTCACCCGCACCGATATCGGCCACGGTCATGCCTTCGGTAATCTGCGCCTGGTCCATCACCGTCTGCGCTTCGCGCCGGTCGTCGCGCACCTGCTCGGTCGAGAAGGCATTGCTTCCGGCTTCGGACACGGGGCGATAAGGCCGCGGGAAATCGCGCGAGGAGACCGGCCGGTCCTCCTCCGCGACATCGCAAGACGCGAGGGCAAGGCATGCGGCCAGTGACACGCCGACAGCGGTGAGTATCCTCCTGCTCATGCCCCGCCTCTAGCCCCTGACCATTAACTTGGCAAAGAGGGATGCTGCGACATGACCGTGGCTGTCGCCCGTCACGTCTTTTCCGCCACGACGAAGGAGTAGAACAGCGCGCCGACACCGGCGGTCATGCGGTTTTCCAGCCCCGTGTCGTGGACAAGGCCGAATACCAGATTGCCGATTGATCGAGGACGGCAGCGTCCACGCTACTCGACGTCCTCCACCTCGACCTTTTCGCCGGTCACGCGCTGCGCCAGCGCGGCGGCGATGAAGTCGTCGAGGTCGCCGTCGAGCACGTCGTCGGGCGTTGGCGAGGTAACGCCGGTGCGCAGGTCCTTCACCATCTGGTACGGCTGGAGGACATAGCTGCGGATCTGGTGGCCCCACCCGATCTCGGTTTTCTCGGCATATTCGCCTGCCGCCGCCGACTCGCGGATCTGCATCTCGCGTTCGAACAGGCGAGCCTTGAGCATGTTCATCGCGGTGGCGCGGTTCTTGTGCTGGCTGCGGTCGTTCTGGCTGGCCACCACGATACCGGTCGGCTGGTGGGTGATACGCACGGCGGAGTCGGTCGTGTTGACGTGCTGGCCGCCCGCGCCCGAGGCCCGGTAGGTGTCGATCTTGAGGTCGCCCTCGTTGATCTCGATGTTGATGTCGTCGTCGATGACCGGATAGACCCAGACGCTCGAGAACGAGGTGTGGCGGCGCGCCGAGCTGTCGTAGGGGCTGATGCGGACGAGGCGGTGCACGCCGCTCTCTGTCTTGGCATAGCCGTAGGCGTTCTCGCCCTTGATCAGCAGGGTGGCGGACTTGATGCCGGCCTGTTCGCCGGCCGCGTATTCCACCGTTTCCACCTTGAATCCGCGTTTCTCGGCCCAGCGGACGTACATGCGCATGAGCATCTCGGCCCAGTCCTGGCTTTCGGTGCCGCCAGCGCCGGCGTTGATCTGCAGGTAGGTGTCGTTGCCGTCAGCCTCGCCCGACAGCAGCGCGGAGACCTTGTCGCGGTCGGCCCGTACGGCCAGGGCCGCAAGCGAGGCCAGGCCTTCGGCCACCACGTCGTCGTCACCCTCGGCATCGCCCATTTCGACGAATTCGGTGGCGTCGGCCATCTCCTGCGAGATTTCCTGCACTGTCTCCACGGCGTCCTTCAGCAGCTTGTGTTCGCGGCTGATTGCCTGGGCCTTCTTGGGATCGTTCCACAGGTCCGGGTCCTGCACGCGCGCTTCCAGCTCGTCGAGCCGGCGTAGCGCATGCTCCCAGTCGAGCGATTTCTTGACCAGCGCCAGTGCGGCTTCGATGCGGTCGATATGGGCCTGCCCTTCGGCACGCATGACAAATTCCTCGTAAAATGAATGGGCGCGACTAGCGCAGCATGGCCACGGTGGGAAGTGGGCGGATCAGTAGATGCCGCCCTGCTCCTCGGCGAAGTTGTCCTGTTCGCCATTGTTCTCACCAGAAGCCGTGCCTTCCTGCTGGCGGCGCATCTGTGCCAGGATCAGGTCGCGCATGGCGTCGATCTCGTCCTGCCGCTGGCTGCGGCGCGGTTCGGTATCGGGTTTGAATGCTTCCCAGATCACTGCGGAGGTCGGCTCGTCGGTGGGCCAGGCATCGAATACGCGGCCGCCCGTGCGGCGGTCGATCCGCACCATGCGCACGCCGCGCGGGGCGAGGAACGGCCTCCCGGACCAGTGGTCCCGGGTTTCCTGGATGAACTGGCGCATGATCGGCGCGGCCGTGTTGCCACCCTGGATCCACCCGCCCATGTTGCGCGGGTTGTCGAAACCGAGATAGGTGCCCGCGACGATGTCGGGCGAGCCGCCAACGAACCAGGCATTGGTCGGGCCGGAGCTGGTGCCGGTCTTGCCGAACAGCGGCAAGCCGAGATCCCGCAGGCGCGTCGCCGTACCGCGCTGGACCACGCCTTCGAGCATGTGCACGACCTGGAAGGCGGTGCGCCCGTCCATCACCTGCCGCCCGCGCCTGCCGAAGCGCGGCATCGGGCTGCCGTCCCATTCATCCATGTTGCAGCCGCTGCATTCACGCTCGTCGGCGCGCCAGATCACGTGGCCATCGCGGTCCTGCACATAGTCGATCAGGGAGGGCGGGTTGAGCCGCCCATGGTTCACCAGCATCGAATAGGCGGCAACAATGCGTTCCACCGTCGTGTCGCCCGCACCCAGCGCGAAGGCGGGATAGGGATCGTAGGCGCCTTCGTTCGCGATGCCGACGTTCTCGAAAGTTTCGATCACGTTCTCCATGCCCGTTTCCATCGCGATGTGGACGGTCATGAGGTTCTTCGACTGCTCCAGCCCGTAGCGCATCGGGTATTCGCCGCCGCCACGGCTGCCGCCGAAGTTGGTGAAGCACTTTTCGCCCAGGTTGGCGCCCTGATAGTAACAATACTGGCTATCGGGGACCATCGTCGCCGGGGTCATGCCGTGGTCAAGGCCCGTCGCGTAGACGAAGGGCTTGATGGTCGAACCTGGCTGGCGCTCTGCCTGCGTAGCACGGTTGAAGCTGCCGAGACGGGAGTCGAAACCGCCCTGCATGGCGAGCACCCGTCCCGTGTCGGGAGCCATGGCCATGAAGCCGCCGGACACCTCCGGCAGCGGTGCGAGGCGCCACGAACCCCCATCGGGTTGCACTGCCACCACATCGCCGACCTCCATCGAGTCCGGAGCGGATGTCAGCGGCACTTCCTGTCCATCGGAGAACCCGACCGTCGCGCTGCTACCCGACTTCGCGGTGACAACGGCAATGCGCCAGTTTTCGTAGGAGATCGAAATGTTGGAGCTGCGCAGCTGGTCGGTCAGGTCGCCGTTTTCCGGATTGATCGTCGCGATCTCCCCGCCCCAGCCGCGGTTGCCGTGATAGCGCAGCATGGCCGCCCGCAGTGAATTGCGCGCCGCATCCTGCAGTTCCATGTCGAGAGAGGTGCGCACCCACAGGCCGCCGGCATAGACGCTGTTGGGGCCGTCTTCGGCCTCTTCCCCGTACATGTCGATCAGCTGGCGGCGCACTTCCTCGAGATAGTAGCCGGCATCGGCGCTGCGTTCACTGCGCTGCCCCTGCACGATACCGAGCGGCTGGGCCTGGGCAGTCTGCAACTCCGCTGCGGTAATGTAGCCGTTGTCTTCCATCTGGGTCAGCACCCAGTTCCGGCGGCTGCGCGCCGTGTCGTAGTTGGCTTCGCGGCTGTAGACCTCGGGCGCGCGCGGCAGGATGGCGAGGTAAGCCATCTCGTGCAGGTCAAGGTCACCCACGTCCTTGTCGAAATAGGCCCGCGCGGCGGCCTGCACGCCGTAGGACCGGCGGCCCAGCGGGATTTCGTTCAGGTAGAGCGTGATGATCTCTTCCTTCGACAGCACGCCTTCGATGCGCGTGGCCAGGATCATCTCGCGCAATTTGCGGGTGATCGAGTACTCGTTGCCGACCAGGATGTTCTTGGCGACCTGTTGCGTGATCGTCGAACCACCCACGGCGCGCTCGTCCGATCCCAGCTTGGAAACGTAGTCGATAACGGCGTTCACGAAGCCGCCTGCGTCGATGCCGTTATGGCTCCAGAAGGTCTCGTCCTCGGCCGATACGTAGGCGTTGAGCAGCTGTTCCGGCAGGTCGCCGAACTCCAGCTCCACCCGCCGTTCGCGCTCGTACCGGTGGACGATCTCGCCATCGATACCGCGCACCACGGAGGGCAGGTTCGGTTCGTAGTCGAGCAGCGTTTCCGCGTCCGGCAAGTCACGCGTCAGCCAGATCCAGCCCGCCAGCACCACCAGCAGGCCCAGCAGCATCACCCTGATTCCCCAACGGAACCACCGCTTGGCAGCCCAGAGGGCGCTGAACCGAGAGGTCAGCGGGCGCAGTACATGGCGCAGGCCTTCCCAAGCGTCACCGAATTTGGATGCAATAGTCGTCATAGCCAGATGCAGCGCCTTACATGCCAAGTCCGGCTGGCGCCAGAATGAATAGTGTCAGGTAGCGCCCGATTGCCGGGCAAAATAGATACGGATGGCGCGCGCCATCACTTCGGCAAAGCGTTCGCGCCCTTCGACCGAGGCCAGTGCCGCAGCCTCACTCTCGTTGGTGACGAAGCCGGCTTCGAACAGCACGCTGGGCACGTCAGGCGCCCGCAGAACCGCCAGCGCGGCCGACCGGCGGGCCTGCGGATGGAACCGCAGGTTGCCCGCCCCTTCCCGCTCGATCAGCTCGGCAAATTCGACTGACTGTTCGGATGTGCGCCGCTGCGACAGTTCGACGAGGATGGCGTTAACGGCTTCGTCCTGTCCCGAAAGGTCCACACCGTTGATGATATCCGCCTCGTTCTCGCGCTCGGCAAAGCGTGCGGCAGCTTCGGAGCTCGCGGTTTCGGAGAGCGTGTAGATAGAGGCACCGGTCACGTCATCGCGTTCGCCCGCGCTGTCAGCATGGACCGAAAGGAACAGGTCAGCGCCAAGATCACGGGCGATTGCCGCGCGCTCCTCCAGTACGATGAATCTGTCTTCGTCGCGCGTCATGGCAACCCGGATGCCGCCATCTTCCAGCAAACGGTCACGCAAGGCACGCGCCAAGCCCAGGACGATGGTCTTCTCTCGATATTCGCTGCCGACGGTACCGGGATCGGGCCCGCCATGCCCCGCGTCGATCACCACCAGCGGACGGGTGGGATCATCCGGCCCTTCGATTTCGGGCAGGCCGATAGTCTCGGCACTTACCGGCAAGGCTACCCGCACTACATAGTCGCGCCCCAGTACGGGAACGGGAATCGCGGCACCGATGGCATAGAGCACACCCAGCAATAGCGCCGGGAAGGCGAACAGCAGGGCGATCTGGATCCGCTGCGACATGCAGTTGCGCTCTCTTCCTTCTACCCACGCCTGATGCTGCGCTGGCGCGCCGGTTGCACTCCAAGGGAATTTTGCGCGAATGCGCAACAAGGTTGCCGAAGCTTTCCCCCAATGCTAACCGTTTGCGCGCCGGAGCGATTGTGCATCCCGGCCTATCCGAAACCGCCCCTACGGGCGCTTCGGCACTACGTTACAGGTTGATGCCGCAATGCAAAGTAATAGCCAGCAAGCCAAGCAGCGTCCGCAAGGTCGCCTGATGGCTGCGGGGCTTCCAGCGCAGACGCAAACCCTGCGCCTTGGCACTGCGACAGACGCAATTCGCACTTCGATTCGCCCCTTTGGCAACGAAGTGATGATCTCAAACTCCCGCATGAATGGCGGGATCCACACATATCGGCAGCCCCTCCCCCGCAAACTGGCCACCCGTTGGCCGGCACGCGCCGGATTTGCTGCATGGAGAATATTCAATGGCAACGCGCATGCTTATCGATGCGCGCCACCCGGAAGAAACACGGGTGGCGGTGCTCAAGGGAAACCGGATTGAGGAGTTCGACTTTGAATCTGCCGAACACAAGCAGATCAAGGGCAATATCTACCTAGCGAAAGTCACCAGGGTCGAACCGTCGCTGCAGGCGGCCTTCGTCGATTTCGGCGGCAATCGTCACGGTTTCCTCGCTTTCAGCGAAATCCATCCCGACTACTACCAGATCCCTTCGCAAGATCGCGAAGCCCTGCTTGCCGAAGAGCAGGCTGCGGCTGAAGAAGAAGCCAAGCTTCGCGCCGAGGAAGAGGAATACGAAGACGGCGAGATCGACGCCGACGATCATGACAACGATGACGATGAGGATGACGAGCCGGGTGTCGAAGAAATCGACACCAGCGAGAAGGACGACGTCGCCACCATCGAGGACGGCCACGAAGACAGCTCCAGCACGGACGACAGCGACGACGAGGACTCCGACGAAGACGGCAGCGACAAGCCGCGTTCGCGCGGCCGTGGCCGTGGTCGTAGCCGGGGTCGCCGCCAGCAGGGCCGCGGTGGTCGCGGCGGTTCGCGCGCCAAGGAAATCGACGAAGCCCGTGCCAAGCGCCAGGCGCTGCGTCGCCGTTACAAGATCCAGGACGTCATCCAGCGCCGCCAGGTACTGTTGGTCCAGGTCGCCAAGGAAGAACGTGGCAACAAGGGCGCTGCCCTCACCACTTACCTGTCGCTGGCCGGCCGCTATTGCGTGCTCATGCCGAACTCCAGCCATGGTGGCGGCATCTCGCGCAAGATTTCCAACGGTTCGGACCGCAAGCGCCTGAAATCGATCGTATCCGATCTCAGCCTGCCGAAATCAATGGGCCTGATCGTCCGCACTGCCGGCCTCAGCCGCAACAAGAGCGAGATCAAGCGCGACTTCGACTACCTCGCCCGCCTGTGGGACGAGATTCGCGAACGCACGCTTGGCAGCAGTGCGCCCAGCGCGATCCATTCGGATTCCGACCTGATCAAGCGCGCCATCCGCGACATCTACAACCGCGAAATCGAAGAGGTCGTGGTTGAAGGTGAAGAGGGCTACAAGGCCGCCAAGTCGTTCATGAAGCTGCTGATGCCCAGCCATGCCCGGCGGGTGAAGCACTATTCCGACCCCGTCCCGCTGTTCCAGCGTTACGGCGCGGAAGACCAGCTTTCCGCCATGTACGACCCGATGGTGCAGCTGAAGTCCGGCGGCTACCTGATCATCAACCCCACCGAAGCGCTGGTGTCGATCGACATCAACTCTGGCCGTTCCACCAAGGAACACGGCATCGAACAGACCGCGCTGCACACCAACCTTGAAGCCGCGCGTGAAGTCGCCCGGCAGTTGCGCCTGCGCGACATGGCCGGCCTGGTGGTAATCGACTTCATCGACATGGAGCACAACTCCAACGTCCGTAAGGTCGAACGCGCCATGAAGGACGCGCTCAAGAACGACCGGGCGCGTATCCAGGTGGGCCGCATCTCGGGTTTCGGCCTGATGGAAATGAGCCGCCAGCGCCTGCGCACCGGCGTGCTCGAAGCCACCACACGCACGTGTCCGCACTGCGATGGCACCGGCCTGGTCCGGACGGCCAGCTCAGCCGGCCTGTCGGCCTTGCGCCAGATCGAAGACGAAGCGGCCAAGGGCAAGGGTACGACGATCACGCTTTATGCCTCCACCGAGGCGGCAGTCTACCTGCTCAACGCCAAGCGTTCCGATCTCGCCGAGATCGAGGATCGCTATGGCGTAACCGTCGAAGTGAAGCCGGAAGGCGAGGACGAAGGCGCCAAGATGCGCGTCACCTCGTCCGGTCCGCGCCCGACTTCGGCCCCCAAGTTCGAAGCCATTGTCGACGATGACGACGACATCGAAGATATCGACGAAGCCGATGAGGCTGACGACATCAACGACAACGAGAACGAAAACGACGACGATGACGGCGGCCAGCGCAAGAAGCGTCGGCGTCGGCGTCGTGGCGGTCGTGGTCGCAATCGCAATCGGCAGCAGGACGAAGACGGCAACGATAGCGACGATTCGTCCGACGATTCTTCCGACGATTCCGACGAGAACGAGGATTCGGAGGACAGGTCCGACAACGACGGTGAGGATAAGCCGAAGCGTCGCCGTGGACGTCGCGGAGGTCGAGGCCGCAACCGCAAGAAGCAGACCGGCGAAGGCTCGGACGATGCAGACGGCGAGCAACAGCAGGATGCCGCTGAGGAAGCCGCTGTAGAAGCTCCGGCCGAAACAGCCGCGCCTGAAGCCGACGACGAAGCCGAGGAAGCACCTGCAAAGCCCAAGCGCCGCACGCGGCGCAAGAAGGCCGAACCCGAAGCCGAGGAAGCCAAGGCTGACGACAGCCAGGCCGAGACCGAAGCTGCCGCCGAGCCGGAAGCCGAGGAAAAGCCGAAGCCCAAGCGTACCCGCCGCAAGAAGGTCGCAGAACCTGCCGAAGCCGAAGCCGAAACCGACACTGCCGAACCGGCTGCTGACGAGAAAGCAGAAGCTCCCAAGCCGAAGCGCACACGTCGCAAGAAGGCAGCCGAACCTGTAGCGGAAGAGGCACCGGCAGAGGCCGAAGCCGCGACTGCCAAAGCACCTGCCAAAGCACCTGCCAAAGCACCTGCCGAGGGCGATGCCGAAGGGCACGACGACGATGGCTCGCCGCGTCGTGGCGGCTGGTGGCAGCGCACTTTCGGTAACTGATCGCACCCGACGGCAGGAGAACCCGCATGGCCTTGCAACCGGTCACGATTATCGTGCTCGCGGCCCAGCGCACGGGCGTTGTCAATCCACTCGCCAAGCGCGCGGGTGTCAGCCACAAGTGCCTCGTGCCGATCTGCGATCGTCCGCTGGTCTCCCACGTGCTGGAAACGCTGACCACCGTGCCCGACGTGCGCGAAATCCGTGTGGTGCTGGAGCCGGAAGGCCAGGCCGAAGTCGACCAGGTGATCGAACCATTCCGCGCTCGCGGCGTGCCGATCACCCTGGTCGACAGCGATCCCAACATCGTCGAGAGCGTGCTGGCGGCAACGAAGGGTGAGGACGGCCCGTTCCTGATCACCACCGCCGACAACGTCCTGCTGACGCACGATGGCGTGGCGCAAGTGCGCGAGGCCATGCAGCACAACGATGCCGTGATCGGCGTGACCACGCGGGAGCGCGTCTGGGCGATCCACCGGCAAGGCCAGCGCGGCTTCTACGAGTTGAAGGACGCAGGCTACGCCAACTGCAACCTCTATGGCCTCGCCAATGCCAAGGGCTTGAAAGCGGCAGACATTTTTCGTGAGGGTGGCCAGTTCCAGTCGAACCCGAAGCGCATGGTGACCGCCTTTGGCCTGTTCAACATCTTGCTGATGCGGTTTGGCCTGGTGACGCTGGCCAGCGGCCTGAGGCGGGTGGGCAAGCGGTTCGACGCAAAGCTTGCGCCGGTCGTGTTCGAGGACGGTGCCCTTGCCATCGACGTCGACAACGAGCGGACCTATTCCATTTGCGAATGGGTGCTTGGCCAAAGACTGGGAATGGACATTCCCAAGCCCGAGATTTCACCCGAAGCGAAGTAGGATCAGGCGCCCGCGCGCCGCGCCGCACCCCATTCCATCCAGCCTGCCCACCTGGGTGCTTTCTCGAAATAGGTCTGGCCGATCGGTTCGATCTCGAACCCGGCCTTGCGAATCGAACCACCGACCTCGCGCGTGAGGTGGCAATTGCCTGCTAGGCGTTTCCACACCGGTTCGATCCGGCGTTGCCACTTGGCAGGCCCCGGATCGGGTGCCTTGCCATGTTCGAGGAACAGCAAGCGCCCGCCCGGTTTCAGGACCCGCCGCATTTCCGACAGGACCCGTTCGGGATTGTCGACCGAACACAGCGTGTACGTGCACACCACCGTGTCAAAAGCTCCGTCGCTGAAGGGGATGTTCTCACCCTTCCCTTCGCGAATGTCAGCCTCCCAGCCCCTCTCTGCCGCCCGTTCACGCGCTGCTGCAAGCAGGCTGCCGTTGGGGTCGATGCCGGAAAAACTGGTGACCTGTTCGCTGTCATAATGCTGCTGGTTGAACCCGCCGCCGCAGCCCAGTTCGAACACCGCGCCCTTGGCCAGTGGGACGACCTGGTGCCGCAGCCGATCCAGGTCTTCGGACCCGCAACCAAACGAAACAACCTTCGGCAGGATCGTTTCGTCGTACCAACTGGCAAAACCCATCAGAGCCTCTCCTCGGAAGCTGCAGGAACTGCAATCTCACCCGCAAGCCGAGTATTTGCAATCTCTAATATCCAAGCCCGTTGTGCCGACTCATCTTTGGGACTAGGCGGCGGTTGGTATTTTCAGCCAGGCAAGGTCCACCATGAGCACGAATATTTCCCCGCTCCGTATTCCTGATGAAGCCAAGGAGCGGGTCCGCATGCTCTTCATGGCCAAACACGCGCTGTGGGGCGGCGGGATGCACCCGGAAGACGGCAACCATGCCATCTACCACCACGAAGTGCGCACCACGCTGGAAAACCTCGGCCTGAACCTGCAGTTCGCCAACAGCTACAACGTCCTGTACGAGCGTCCTGACGTCGATTTCGTGTTCCCGCTGCTCAATCGCGGCGGCTTCGTGAACTCGGAAATGCTCATCCCGATCCTGTGCAACATGCACCGCCTTCCCTACCTCGGCGCCATGCCCTTCCTGCGCGGCTTGGGCGATGACAAGTCGGTGTCGAAACTGGTGGCCACCCATGCCGGCGTGCCGACCGCACCGTGGTTCTGCTATCGCCGCGGCGCGCCCGTGCTCGAAGCCGACCTGCCGCCCTCGCCAGATGGCCGCTGGGTGATCAAGCCCAATGCCAGCTCCGCCAGCTGGGGCATTTCCGATGCCTTCGACTGGAACGGCGTCACCAACGCCTTGGCCGACATCCATGGCCAGGGCCACGATGCCATCGTCGAGCCCTATCTCGACGGTTACGACGTGCAGTGCGCCTTCATCACCATCAACAGCGAACCGGTCGCCCTGCCCATGCTGTGGTACGAGCGCGAGGATACGCAGAAGCTGTGGACCTACTACGAAAAGCGCGACCTTGTGCCGAATGCGGAGAAGGCTGCGCTCAAGCGGTTCGACCACGCTGAGCTTGCGCCCAAGATCGAGGCCATGGCGAAGACCTACGCTCGCGAATTCGTGCCTTTCGACTACGGCCGCATCGAGTTCCGCGTCGACCTGAAGACCGGTGATATCAACTTCATCGAGATCAACCTGAACTGCAACCTGTGGTCCGAAAAGGTCATGGCCAAGGCTGCCGCGCAGGCGGGTTTCAGCCATGCCGACCTGATGGAAACGCTGCTGGCCGAATGCTGGCGCCGCCACGCGCTGATCAGCTAGGGCGCGATCCGCTCGCCCTTCCAGTCGAATTGCTGGCCGCTGTCTTCCGGCGTCAGGCCGTCGATCACGTCGAGCAGGTGCTGCGCCGCCCGCGCTGGTAACTGCAATTGCCCCTCGGGCACATTGGCCTGGAACGGCTCCGACAAGCCGGTGTCCACCGTGCCGGGATGCAGGGCTGCGACCACCGCCTGCTTGTGCGTGCGCCCCAGTTCGATGGCGAAATTGCGCACCAGCATGTTGAGTGCGGCCTTGCTGGCACGGTAGCTGTGCCACCCGCCGATGCGGTTGTCGCCGATCGAGCCGACGCGGGCGGACAGGGCCGCGAAGACAGAACGCCGGTCGCGTGGGAGCAGCGGCAGCACGTGCTTCGCCACCAGCGCCGGACCGATGGCGTTGAGGTGCAGGACGCGCGCCATGACGTCAGCGTCGAGTTGCTTGAAACTGCGTTCCGGCCCGGTGCCGTCGGCCAGCGTCAGCACGCCCGTTGTCACCAAGACCAGGTCAGGCGGATCGTCAGCCCAACTGGCGGCCGCCGCGGCGATGCTGGCTTCATCGTCCAGGTCGAAGGTGAAAGGTGTCACGCCAGCCATGTCCGGTGCCTTCCCGCTCCGCGACCCGGCGAGCACCTGCGTGCCGCGCCCTGCCAGCAATTCCACCAGCGCAGCACCAATACCGCCGCTCGCCCCGAAGATCGCGGCTTTCCTACAAGGTGCTTGGGGCGCTTGCATCTCGATCATGACCAACCACTCTCGTTTCCTGCTCGTGCCGGGCCTTCTAACAGGCTGTCATCACGCGAAAACCGGTACTTTGGGCCCCCGCATTGAGCGGTAGAAATTTTTGCTCCAGGACACTGTCACACCTGTCACACCTTGCTCTCACCGGCTGGATCAGTAGAGAGGAACACACACCGCAAACGGGGATCGACGCATGGCTACCTTCACCCTCCCGAAGAACAGCAAGATCAGCAAGGATGGCGAGGTCCACAAGGCCGAGACCACCGGCCGCGTGCGCAAGTTCCGCATCTATCGCTACGATCCGGACAGCGGCAAGAACCCGCGCTACGACACCTTCGAAATCGATCTCGACGAATGCGGCCCGATGGTGCTGGACGCCCTGTTCAAGATCAAGAACGAGGTGGACCCGACGCTGACCTTCCGCCGCTCGTGCCGCGAAGGCATCTGCGGGTCGTGTTCGATGAACATGAACGGGTCGAACGGCCTCGCCTGCACCACCGCCATCGAGGACCTGAAGGGCGAGATTCGCATCACGCCGCTGCCGCACATGGAAGTGGTGAAGGACCTCGTGCCCGATTTCACCCACTTCTACGCCCAGTACGCCTCGATCCGCCCGTGGCTGCAAACCGTCTCCACCACGCCCAGCGGCAAGGAGCGACTGCAGTCGCCCGAGCAGCGCGAGAAGCTGGACGGCCTCTACGAGTGCATCCTATGCGCCTGCTGCTCGACTTCGTGCCCCAGCTACTGGTGGAACAGCGACAAGTTCCTTGGTCCGGCAATCCTGCTGCAGGCCTACCGCTGGCTGGCGGATAGCCGCGACGAGATGACGGGCGAGCGGCTGGACGACCTCGAGGATCCGTTCCGCCTCTACCGCTGCCACACGATCATGAACTGCGCCAACGTCTGCCCCAAGGGCCTGTCGCCGGCGCGCGCGATCGCCGAAATCAAGAAGATGCAGGCAGAGCGGCACGTCTGACATGGGGATCGAAGCCGGGGCAAAGGTCGACGGTGGCTGCCTCTGCGGCGCCATCCGGTACACGGTCACCGGGCCGGAGATGTTCACCTCGCAGTGCTGCTGCAAGGATTGCCAGAAGGCGACCGGTACCGGCCACACCACCATCATCGGCCTGCGACGCGACCAGCTGGACATGCGTGGCACGCCGAAGACCTATACCAACGACGGTGAAAGCGGTGGTTCCGTGACGCGCCACTTCTGCGGCGAATGCGGCGGCCGGTTATACACCACCGGCGACATGCCGGGCGACCAGGTGCTGATCCTGCAGGCGGGCTCGCTCGACGATCCCGACGTGGTCTCGCCCGAAAGCGTGATCTACATGAAGGACGCGGTGGCCTGGGACTTCTTCGACCCTGACCTGCCCAAGTTCGAGGCCATGCAGCCGCGCGAACGATGAGCGGCGTCCTCGCCCGCTACGAACGCCTGATCGCTGCCGGGGAGCTGCAACCGGACCCGGACCAGCGTCGGGCCGCCGAGCGTCTCGAAAAGCTGCAAAAGGAGCTGGAGGCGGAACAGGCGGGCGGACTGCTCGGCCAGCTGTTCGGCAAGCGCAAGCCGCGTCCGCAAGGCGTCTACCTCTGGGGCGGCGTCGGACGCGGCAAGTCGATGCTGATGGCGCTCTACCACGAAACGCTGGCGATCGAGGAAAAGCGTCGCGCGCACTTCCACGCCTTCATGCAGGAAGTCCACGCCAAGTTGCGCGAAGCGCGCCAGGGCGAGAGCGGCGATCCCATCCCGATCGTCGCAGCTTCGCTTGCCAGGGACCTAAGATCACTGGCTTTTGACGAGATGGTGGTGAACAACTCTGCCGATGCCATGATCATGAGCCGGCTGTTCACCCAGCTGATCTGCGAACACGACGTCGCCATTGTCACCACCAGCAACCGCGTGCCGGAAGACCTCTACAAGGACGGCCTCAACCGCGAGCATTTCCTGCCCTTCATCGACCTGATCAACGATGAACTAGACGTCATGCCGCTTGATGGACCCACCGACTACCGCATGGAGCGGATCGGCGACCTCGAAAGCTGGCACTCGCCCATCGGGGACGACGCAACGGCCAAGGTGCGCGAAGCCTTCTTCCGCCTGACCGACTACCCGCCCGAGGATGCCGCCAACGTGCCATCACGCGAACTCGATGTGGGCGGCGGGCGCACGATCCACGTCCCCAAGAGCCTGAAAGGCGTGGCCGTCTTCAGCTTCAAGCGCCTGTGCAGCGAGGCGCGCGGGGCGCCCGACTACCTCGCCATCGCCCAGCGCTATCACACGGTGATCCTCGTCGGCATCCCGCAGATGAACAAGGAAATGCGCAACGAAGCCGCGCGCTTCGTCACCCTCATCGACGCGCTGTACGAGAACCACGTGAAGCTGTTCGCCACCGCCGCCGCGCAGCCGGAAGACCTCTATCCGGCGGGCGATGGCTCGTTCGAGTTCCAGCGCACCGTGAGCCGGCTTAACGAAATGCAGAGCGACGAGTACATGGCGCTCGGCCACGGGACGGATGCCTAGGCGATCCCCAGACGGGCCAGCGAACGGTCGAGCATGACCAGTTGCCACAGCAGCCGCGAATGGTCCGCCCTGCCCCCGATGTGATCCTCTGCCAGTTCGGCGAGGCGGGCATTGTCGAACCACTCGGTCCGCGCCAGCATGGCGCTCTTGGCGATCCCCCGCGCCTTGCCCGCCAACGGACCGCGCAGCCACTCGGCGATCGGGGTCACGAACCCCTGCTTGGGGCGGTAGAGAATGTCCTTCGGCAGGTAGCGCTCCATGGACTTCTTGAGCAGCCACTTGCCCTGCGAACCGTGAACGCGAAGCCCCTCGGGAAGGCCGGCCGCAAACTCGACTAGGCGGTGATCCAGCAGCGGCTCGCGCGCTTCGAGACTGACCGCCATGGAAGTGCGGTCGACCTTGGTCAGGATGTCGCCGGGCAGCCAGAACTTGAGATCGGCATATTGCGCCTGGTCCAGCGCACTGCGCATCGGCGCCTTGGCCATCAGCTCCAGCAGCGGGTCTTCGGCGCGATAGCCGCCCAGCTTGTGGGCCATGTCCGGTGAGTAAAGCGCCCCGCGCATCTCCGGCGGAACGACGGACAGCGCGCGGGCATAGCCCTGCTCCGCCGATCCTGCGAGCGAGAGCAAGGTGGTCTTGGCGCGCAAGGGACGCGGTGCCCAGTCGGCCTTGGGATAGAACTTGCCGAGCGGCCCCAGCACATTGCGGCGGATCGCCGAGGGCAGCAGGCCGCGTATCCGGTCCTCGTGGGCATGGAACACTTGTCGCCGGTAACCGGCAAAGGCCTCGTCCGCGCCGTCGCCGGACAGGGCCACGGTGACATTCTCGCGCGCCAGTTGGCACACCCGCCAGGTCGGCAAGGCGGAGGCATCGGCAAAGGGTTCGTCAAACATGCCCGCGAGCGTGTCGATGGCATCGAACTGGTCCGCACTGACCGTGCGTGCGTTGTGATCGGTGGCGAACAGTTCGGCGACCTGTTGTGCGTAGCTCGTCTCGTCCGCGCTGGCGATGTCGAAGCCGATAGAACAGGTCTTCACCGGCTGGCGGCTGGCCTCGGCCATGAAGGCGACCACGGTGGAGCTGTCGACACCGCCTGACAGGAAGGCGCCCAGCGGCACGTCCGCAACCATGCGGCTGGTGACGGCCTGCTGCAGGTGATGCAGCAGTTCTGCCTCGAGGTCCTTGGGCTTGCCCTTGTGACGACCCGCAAAGCTGATGTCCCAGTACTGCTGCGGCTCAGGGACGCCCTTGTCGTGTTGCAGCAGCATCCAGTGCCCGGCGGGCAGCTTGCTCACGCCGCGCAGGATTGAGCGGTGATCGGGGACATAGCCCCATGCCATGTAGTCCTCTACCGCGCGCGGATCGACTTCGCGTCGCAGCAACGGGTGGGCGAGCAGGCCCTTCAGTTCGGAGGCAAAGGCCAGCGAACCGTCGGACAATTCGGCGAGGAACAGCGGCTTCACGCCAAGGCGGTCACGCGCGAGGAACAATTCACGCTTGGATTGGTCGTAGATCGCGAAGACGAACATGCCATTGAGGCGGCGGAGGCATTCCGTACCCCACTGCTCGTAGGCGGCAAGGATGACTTCGGTATCGCCGTCAGTACGGAATATCTCGCCCGCTGCCTCAAGCTCGCGGCGCAGTTCGCGATAATTGTAGATTTCGCCGTTGAAGACGATGATCGAGCGTCCGCTCGGCGATGCCATGGGCTGCGGCGAGCCTTCGACGTCGATGATCGAAAGGCGGCGGTGGCCCAGCCCCACGCCCGGCCCCGTCCAGACGCCCGAGCCGTCCGGCCCGCGGTGGGCAAGCACGTCCGTCATCCGTTCGATCCGCAAGGGCTCGACCGGCTTGATCGTACCGCAATGGAAGAGGCCGGCGATCCCGCACATGGTGGCGGACTAGTCCAGCAAGGCGATAGCGTCCATCCACTCCGGCAGCGGAGCGGTGGATTGCCGGAAAGCGGCGAGCGTGTCTTCGGCGTGCTGGCTTTCGGTGTCCTCCGCGGAGATGATCAGCATGATGGTGGGCCGCGGGGCGAACAGCAGGCGGTCCGCCATGTTGGCAAGCTTCAGCCGTGCGCGGCTGCTGCCGATCCAGTCACCGTGGCGATACCAGGTGTAGGCGACTCGCTGGTACGTCCCGAGGGCCTGCAAACGGTCGCCGATCGCGCCCTCGACTGGCGGAGCATCGGAGAGCCAGCGCCAGTCGGTATCGCTGGGCAGAGCGCCCTCGCCAAACCCGGTTGCCTCACGGCCATCCTCCTGCGCGGCGTAGAGCGCATAGACCACGTCGACCACGCGCCCTTCCTCGTCGGCGTAGCTGGCGATCAGCTTGTGATCCGCGCCAGTGGTATGCGGCAGCCACGTGTGCGACTGGGCGGGGTTCACGCGGGTCCAGCCCGGGACCTCTGGCAAGTCGATAACTTGCGGCATGTCGGCCTCTACCGAACGTGCTGCATGCGCCCAGCCAAGCATGGTCAGGGCAAGCAAGGCCAATCCTGCCAGCACGGGCCATCCGGAACCGCTCCATCGCTCGAAGCGCGCGGGCCAGGCGGCGCCGGCGATTGCCTCGCCGTCGATGAACTCTTCATCGAAACCGCGGTCAAAGAAGCGCCAGCCCATGCCCAGCAGTGCCGCCATGACGAGGGCGAAGAAGATCCAGCCATAGAATATGTGGTCGAACCCGGCCGCAAAATCCACGCCTTGCGACTGGGCGATATAGATCGTGCCCCATGCGCGTACACCGTTGGCGAGGATGGGCAGGACGATAGCTGCAACCATGAATAGCGCGCGGCGGGTCCACGAACGGTAGCAGACGTGGGCCACCAGCGTGCCGAGCGCGACCATGGCGACGAGGAATTTCACCCCCGAACAGGCTTCCGCCACCTCGAACAGGCCCACAGGCGTGTCGATGAACACCCCGTCAATCAGCGCGGGAATGCCGCTGGCGTGGGTAAGGGCAATGGTGATCTCCGCAGTAATCATCTGCAGCGCGGGCACGAGCTCGTCGCCTACGGGTACGAGGAAGAAGCCGTAGAACAACGGGAAAAGCAGCGCCCAGGCTACGCGCGGCCCCAGCACGGCAATGGTCGCGGCTTGCAGGCTCGTGACGGCGCCCAGCTGGCTGGCGGTCGCGGTGCCCGAAATGTCACCCAGCAGCCAGACGAACAGGCTGCCGAACAGCAGCAACAAGCCCGGCCACCATGCTTGCGGCGCAATCCTGGCGAGCTGGTGCGCGCGCTGCCAGACGAGCCACGCAATGATCGCCGGGACGACGAGGATGTGGTTGTAGGTCGAACTGTCCCACCAAAGTTGCACCATGGCCGCCCAGTCGGCAGCAAACAGGGCGAACATGCCGACCCATGCCAGCGCCAGCTGTAGCAGCGGCTTGCGCCATACAGGAGCGATGCGTTCTGCCAGCGCCGCGCGTTGCGGGGTGAGTGCTTCAAGCTGCATCGCGGCAAGTCCCGCCAGTGGGCTGCCCGGACATGATCTGCGGCAGCGCGGCCAGCATGGCAGGCCAGCTCATGTGATCGAGTACGAACTGGCGAGCCGCCTTGCCGATCACCTCGCGATCCTGCTGGCGCTGCAACAGGTCGCGCGCCTGGGCCACCATCGCCTCATCGCTGCCGGCAACGGCGAAATGTTCGCCGTGCCGCGCGTCGATCCCCGTGGCGGCTTCGGGCGAGAGCAGCACACAGCGCTCCATCGCCATGGCTTCGAGCACCTTGTTCTGGACGCCGCGGGCAATGGTCAGCGGGGCGCAGACGAGGTCAGCCGCCGCGAGGAAGGGTTTGACGTCCGGCACTTCACTCCAGACCGTCACGCCAACAAGCTGGCCAAGCTCCTGCACAGCAGCAGTCGGTGCCCGTCCGACAATGTGGAATTCGAGGTAAGGGAAATCGACCTGCAGCTGCGGCAATATCCGCAGGGCAAATCGTTCCACCGCATCGACATTGGGCGCGTAGTCCATCTGGCCGGTGAAGACGACATGCGGGCCGGAGCGCGCGGCGATATCCGGCTGGATTGCTACCCGTTCGGGATCGAAGGCGGCGCAGTCGATGCCGTTGCGCAGGGCGCGAATCCTGCCGTTGTCGCCCACCCGGCTGCGCAGCAGGTCGGCTTCGGCCTCGCTGACCAGCAAGGTGATATCGGCGCGCTGGACGAGGCCGGCTTCGACCGCCCCCAACAGCCGACCTTCGCGGCGGTCTACCCATGCGCGCGGGCCGGAGGCGTCGGCGCCGAAGGCTTCGAACTTGGCAGAATCGACATCGACGAGGTCGACGATCAGGCGCCCTGCCCAGTCCATCGGAACGAACTGGCCCATCTGTCCGGAAAAGACGTAGATCGCGGCAATGTCACGCTCGCGGATGGTACGTTTGACCCACTGCGCAAGCTCTGCCGAGCGGAAGGCGGAAATGCTGACGGGTTCTCCGCGTCCCAAGGCCTCCAGCCCCGCCAGCGGCAAGGGCTTGGAGCGCCGCGGCATGCACCAGCTGGCTGCAAGCGCTTCCAGTTCGTGGAGGTGAGCGATGTCTGCTTCGCTCTCGCCCAGACAGCCGACATGCACCGGAGCGATCTGCGCCAGCGTCTTCAGCACATTGTGCGAGCGAATCTTGTCGCCGCGATCGGGCGGAAACGGCAAGCGATGGGCAAGGAAGAGAATGTCACCATCCATCCCCGCCCCCTATCCAAGGCCACGCGCGATCAACGGGCCGAGCCTGTTGGTCAGCGTCAGCGGCAGGCGCTTCCACAGCGCGATGCGCGACTGGTGGCGCGAACTGGTGGGATCGGCATCGCGCAGTTCGTGTCCTGACGCGGTCCAGCTGGCGTAGGAGAGCGGTTCGGGCTCGAAACCCCAGTTCTTCTTGAACGACCAGGCCCCGCTGCCGGTCTTGCTGCGACCGAAGTCGAACCGGTCGCAACCGAGCCGCCGCGCGCGCAGCATCAGCTCGTAATACATGCGATCGTTGGCGCGCAGCTCGCGCGCCTCCCATGTCCCGCCGCCCCAATAGGGCATGACAGCGCCGTCGTGGAACAGCGACAGCACGCTGGCGACCGGGGTCATGCCGTTCCAGACGGTCAGGATTTCTCCATCGAGACTGTCGAGCACGGCATCGAAGAGGCTGTTCGGGAACACCGGCGTACCGAGGTTGCGAACGCTTTCGGAGTAGACTTCGTAATGCGCTTCGCGGTCGACCGAGTCCTTGCCCTTGGTCACGCGCAGGTTGTTCTTCAGGCCCTTGCGCACTTCGGCACGCTGCTTGCGCGGGATCCACGCCAGCTGTGCCTCGTCGTCATCCTGCAAGGGCGCGACGAAGCCGCAGTGACTGTCTTCGCGTACGGTCCAGCCTTCTGCCGCAAAGCCGCCGCGCAGTTCGACCGTAGGGCAGGACAGGCGCTCGGCATATTCCTGCACCGCCGCGCACAGGTTTACCGCGGTCACATCGTTGGCCGCCAGCACCCCGCCCTCGACGGCAAAGCCGCTGGAGGCAAGCATGCGGCCGAACACCGGAGAATGCACTTCGGTCAGCGGCAGCCAGCCTGTCAGCAGGCCGCCCTTCTCTGCCACCAGTCCGTGCGCGCACTGGCCGGTGCCTTTCTCGACGGCGAGCAGCCACGCCGGACGGTGGAACACCGATCCGCCGCGTTCGGCGACAAAGCCCTCGATCCGCGCCACCTCGTCCGGTTGGCGCAGGTCCACGGGCCGCACATGTTCGCGGGTCAGGGTGAAAGGCGCGTTCATCCCTGCACCGCGCTTTGCAGTCGCAGCCGCAGGTTCTCGCGCTTGGCGATGGCGTCCATCCGGCCCCAGCGGAATTCGTGGACCAGTTGTTTCAGCTTTCCCGCCATCTTGTCGAGATTGGTATAGTGCCTCAGGCGCGAACGCAGCGGCGCACCGGAAACGCGCGGTTGGCCGGGGTCGATCTCCCACGGGTGAAAATAGAACACAGCCGGGCGGCCTTCCTTGCGATTGACCTGCCGGATGGCCCAGCGGCTGAAACCATAGGGCAGCACACGGAAGAAGCCGCCTCCGCCCGCCGCGAGGCGCTTGCCGCGGAACATGGCCGTGGTCACCGGCATTTCCACCAGGTTGCTGTCCGGGAGCGGTTTGAAAGCGAAGCGCGGCGCCTCGGCCCAGCCATAGTGATCGTGCGAAATCGGTGCGACGCTGGAAGAGTAGGCATAGCCTTGTTCCGCCAGCACCTCGAAGGCCCATGGTGTGCGCGCGTCGATCGAGAAGCTGGGCGCACGGTAGCCTTTCACCTCCGCACCGCTGGCATCTTCCAGCACCTTCTGGGTGCGTGAAATGTCCTCGCCGAAAGTCTTCGGATCCATGCGGAACACGCGCTGGTGATCCCATCCGTGACTGGCGATCTCGTGCCCACGATAGGCGATTTCGCGCAGCAGGGCGCCGTGGCGCTGGCCTACCCAGCCCAGTGTGAAAAAGGTCGCAACGGCACCAGCTTCATCGAACAGGTCGAGGATCAGGCGGACATTGCGGTCCACCCGGTCGTCCAGCCCACCCCACTGGTCCCGCTCGATCACATCCTCGAACGCGCCCACCTGGAACCAGTCCTCGACATCGACCGACAGGCCGTTGACGACGGGACCGGGCTTGCCGGACATGGGATCAAAGAAATGCGCGTTCACCTTGTGGTGGTTCCCTGGATAACTGCTCTTCAGGCTGCCTTGCTCGAATCCATTTCGCTTTCGATCCAGTCGATCAGCATGGTCAGCGTCTGGCGGATGGTGCGCTCCTGTTCGAAGCACTTGGCCTCGACCCGGGCGAGTTGGGCACGCAGCGTTTCGATCTCGGGTGCGACAGCCTCGGCAAT
The DNA here is from genome assembly GCF_038289935.1 of Aurantiacibacter gilvus. NCBI lineage: Bacteria > Pseudomonadati > Pseudomonadota > Alphaproteobacteria > Sphingomonadales > Erythrobacteraceae > Aurantiacibacter > Aurantiacibacter gilvus. Next base: position 1,137,194 of record NZ_JBBYHV010000001.1, on the reverse strand, counting down.
GACCGTGTCGCGCACGTCGGACAATTCGACGATGGCCTGCTGCAGCTCGACGATCTGGGCGTCTCGTTCGGCGAGGTATTCCTCGAGCATGGCCTTGTCGATGCGCGGCTCGGTGGGCATGGCCTTGACCGGCTCAAAGGTCTTTTCCGGCTCCGGCATCGGTGCGGGCGGAGCTTCGGGGAAGGCGCGTTCGGCAGCCATTTCGCTCAGCACGTTCTGCAGCATGGCAGCGTCGATGCGCGAACGCTCCTCGACAGCACCCAGCAGCATCAGGCGGTTGGCGATCTGGTTGATCTTGCGCGGGATACCGCCGCTGGCTTCGTACAGCTCGCTGAACACGCGCTGGTCAAACGACGGATTGCCATCCCAGCCTACGATCTTCAGGCGATGGGTGATGTAGGGCTCTATCTCGCCCTTCTGCATCGGTTCAAGGTGATGCGCGGCGATCACGCGCTGGCGCAGCTGTTCGAGGCGCTCGTCCGCCTGCAAGGTCGTGCGGAACTCTGGCTGGCCCAGCAGCAGCGTCTGCAACAGCGGGTGGTTGCCCAGCTGGAAGTTCGACAGCATGCGCAGCTCTTCCAGGGCTTCCACCGCCAGGTTCTGCGCCTCGTCCAGCACCAGCAGGCAACGGCGACCGTCGCGGGCTTCCTCGTGCAGGAAGCTCTCTATCTCGGTCAGCGCGGTCGCCTTGTCGTGGCCTTCGATGTCGATGCCGAACGCGCCGGCGACGACGTGGATGACCTCTTCATCGTCCAGCTTGCTGGTGACAATCTGCGCCACGGTGACAGCCGAGGTGTCGAGGCTTTCCATCATGTGCGCGACGAGGGTCGACTTGCCCGCGCCAACCTCGCCAGTAATGACGATGAAACCTTCGCCCTGCGCCAGGCCGTAACCCAGGTACGACAGCGCCTTGCGATGCGTGATCGAACGGAAATAGAACTCCGGATCGGGCGTCAGCTGGAAAGGCTTGCCGGTGAGGCCATAGAAATTGTCAAACATGGGGTTTTCTCCTGTTGACCCCTCAATCGAAGGAATAGCGCAAGCCCAGAAGGGCCGATGCGGATGAGTAATCGGGAAGATCGTCGCGGCTGATGCCATCGAGCCCGACAGCTGCCGTGGCCGTCAGGTTGCGCAGCAGGTCACGGTTGTAGGCGAGCGAGGCGGAATACCCCATGCCGTCACCGAGCGCGCTGTCCCCCGCGTTGAACCAGCTGGCGGCGGCACCGGCGAACAGGCTGGAATCGCGATCGAGCTGGCGGTTGAAATTGGCGGCAACGAAGACACTTTCGTCCACCAGGCCGTCAACGCCCTCCAGGACGGTGCCTTCACCACCGATGAAGCTGCGACGGTCATAGCCGGCACCGATGCCGAACGAGCTGCGCCCGCGGATCATCGAGTAGCTCGCTACCACCCCGCGGTTGCGGTACACCGAACCGCGCAGCGAACCGAGGCGGGCCAGTGCGCAATTGTCGCCTTCGACGCCGACGACACAGCCACCAAGGTCCCCCGTGATCGGGTTGCGGAAGGCAGAGAAATCGGTGCCGAGGCCGTTCAGCGCTGTGGTAACCTGACCGCCGAAACCGGTGATGTTGTCATAGACCGACACGTTGACACTGGAGTTCGAATTCGGCGCATAGGCCAGCGAGCCGTAGTAGGTCGTCGAACCGTAGCGGCGGCCGACATGGGCCTCCAGCGAGGTACGACGGCTGGGCCGCCACATGACACCGACATCCCAGATCAGGCCATCGGTTTCGTAGGCGATTGTGCGCGGCTGGCTGTCGTCGGTAACATAGCGTCCGTCAGAACCGATCACCGGCAGGCCATTGCCATCGCGCACGGCATCGCGGCTGGATATCTGCACGTCTTCGTAGCCGACGCCGCCAACCAACGCGAGGTTGGGCGAAACCGGCAAGGTAACGTCGGCGCGCACGTACTTGTCGTCGATCCGCTGGTCGAGGTTGGAAATATCCTGACGGTTCCAGCCAGCGCCCACGCCCAGGCCAACCGGCGCAACCGTATTGGGCGCCACGCCAAAACGCACCGCTGCGTTGTGCGTCACGCTGTCATCGAAGATGTCGACCGGATCGGTGCCCGGCGCCAGCACGAAGGCATTGGGCGATTCCACCCGAGTGTATCCGAGGCGATAAGAACCACTGACTTCGACCGGACCGCTGCGCGACTGGATCGAGGGACCGGCGTAGACCGAATAGATCTGGCTGGTGGAGGCCGCATTGCCGCCAAAGCCGCCAATCGTGGAAAAGCCGCTGCCTTCCACGCGGGTGCGTGAGGCAAGCCCGCCTGCCTCGATCGTCATGCCGCGACCGGCGAAAGCCAGCGAAGCGCGAGCAATGCCCGACAGCGTATCGACGTCGGAAGCATCGCCGTAACCGATGGTGTGTTCGTAGCGAACCGAGGCCGAAGCAGCGCTGTTGCGACCGGTAATCGTGGTGTCCACGCCGGCAGCCAGCTGGGTGTAGGTCAGTACGTCGTCACCCGGTGAAAGCTGCGCAGTCACGACCTGCGCGGCTTCGATATAGGGCACGACTTCGGTACGCGAGGTGCGCACGCCCTCGTCGGCTTCATCGCCGCCTTCCTGCGCCATCGCCACTTGCGGCAATGCGGCAAGGACAATCGCCAGGCTCAGCGGGAATGTCCGGTTGATGCGCATGGTCATGCCTCCTCCCCGTAATAGACGCCAAAGCGGCGGCCGCTGGGGCTGAAATGGGCTGCGTTGAGCAGCAGCTTCAGGTCGGGACAGGCTGACAGCAGCGTGAGCGCGTCTTCGAGTGCACTCTGGCCGGTACGGTCCGCGCGGGCGACCACGATGGCCTGGCCGACATGGTTGGCCAGTTCGGCAGCAGGCGATGCAGCGAGCGCCGGCGGGCTGTCGAAGATGACGATACGGTTCGGCGCGGCACGGGTCAGCCGGTCAAGCACTTCGGCAGTCCGGTGACTGGCAAGGAATTCACTGTCGGCCGTGGTGTGGTTGCCCGCAGGCAGCACGAACAGGCCGTCGACGTCGGTCGCCATCACGCAATCTTCGACCTGCATGTCGTCGCGCGCGAGCACGTCCATGAAGCCGGGGCCCTTGGGCAGGCCCAGCATCTTGAGGATCGACGGCTTGGCGAAGTCGGCGTCGACCAGCACCACTTCGCTGTCGCGCTCAGCCGCCAATGCCAGCGCGAGGTTGGCTGCGCAGTAGCTCTTGCCCTCGTCGGGTAGCGGCGAGCAGATCAGCACGCGTTGGGCGAAGGCGCCGTTGCCAGCTTCCTGTGCCTTGCGGACCGACTGCAAGACCTTGCGCTTCACGATGCGGAATTCTTCCAGCAGGCCGGTGACCTGCCCTTCCGGCTGGATCAGCCCGTAGCGGGTCAGGCAATCGCGATCGATCGGATGGACCTTGCCGGAGAATTCGACGTCCTCGTAAACCGGTTCCGGCGCGGGAGTAGGCTGCGGCGCGGCGGTCGGCGCAGCGACAGGTGCTTCGGCAACCGCCGGTGGCGTCACAGGAGTGGAAGGCGCAGGTGCCGGAGCTGCAACTGGCTCGACTTCACCCTTGCGCTTCACGATCCGGCGATTGACCGGCTTCTTCAGTTTCTTCGGCACCGGCGCAGGCTTGTAGCCGCCGAGGCCGAACATGCCTTCGGCACGCTCGAGCAGCGTCTTGGGGGCTTCGGGTGGATTGCTCTGGTCAGTCATCGCTATCCCCTCACGCCATCATGCCGCGCTGGACGAACTCGACGCCCATCAGCACCACGAACATGATGCCAAGGCCGCCAACCCCGGCAGCGAAATACTTGAGACGCTTGGCGCGCAGTTCCCGGCCCGCCTCGGTGAAAGTATGCGAAATCGTACCGATCACCGGCAAACCGAGGTTGCGCTCCAGCTGGCTGGCCGTCGCAAAGGTCGAACCGAGCTTGCTGAGGGCATAGGCCGTACCGGCACCGGCCCCGAGGCCGACGATCAGCACACCGAACAGCAGCAAGGGACGATTGGGCGCAGCAGGCACACGCGGCGTGGTGGGCGGATCGACCACCTCGAACTGCACGGCACTGCGCTCGGTCTCCACCTGGCCGCGCAGGCGCAGCTCTTCGCGGTCCTGCAGCAGCTGGTCGTACTGCTCGCGGAGTACCTCGTAATCGCGGCTGATGCGGGTGGCTTCGGCAGCCGCGCCCGGCTCACGCGCCTGGCTAGCGGTGATCGAGGCAATTTCGGAGCGCAGCGCAGCCGCGCGGGACTGCAACGACAAGACGTTCGATTGGCGCTCAACGCGCATGGTCTGGAGCGTGGTGTAAGCAGGATTGTTCGTGCCGACCGGGGCGCTTGCGCCCTGTGCTGCTTCGCGCATGTTGGCCACGGTGCGTTCGGCGGCGACAATGTCGGGATGTTCGTCCGTCAGGCCGCGCGCGCGCAACGCCGCAAGGTTGGCTTGGGCCTGCGCGAGGTTGGCCTGAGGGCCGCCGCTGCCGGGTGTCACAAGCACGCGCGGCGTACTGGCGATCTGCCCGTCGAGACCGGCAAGCGCGCTCTGCGCGGCGGCAAGGTCAGCCTCGACGCTACGGAGTTCGGAGCGTGTTGCAGCCAGCTGGGCGGCAATGGCCTGCGCCCCGCCCATCAATTCGGGATGCTCTGCCTCGAAGGCAAGACGACGGTCTTCTGCCGCTGCCAGCTCGGCTTCACGGTCGGCAAGCTGCTGGTTCAGGAACTCGATCGAATCCTGCATGTCACCACGCGCCCCGCCGAGGTTCTCCTCGCGGAAGATGTCGATCATCTGCTGGGCGATAACCTGTGCAAGTTCGGCGTTTTCGCGATCGGACAGGTCACCACGGCCGCTTGAGGCCGTAATCTCGAAGATGTTCTCGCCTTCGCTGACGACTTCGACATCGCGGGTGAGCTGCTCGATGGCGGCTTCCATGTCAGTCGGCGAAGTGACGCTGTCGCCGATACGCGTGCCGCGCACCACTTTCTCGAGGTTCACGGAGCTGATCAGCGTCTGGCGGATCCGGTCGATGTCGCGGGCACGGCTGGCCGCGCCGATACCGATCTGTTCGGCCAGCACGTCATCCAGCTGCACGAAGATGCGGGTTTCGCTCTCGTACTTGTTCGGAATCAGCGCGATGGCCAGCCAGCCCAGCAGGCAGACACCCCAGGCGATCGCCAGGGCGAGCCAACGACGGTTCCAGACAGCCCAGATGCCGGCGCGCAGTTCTTCAAGGAGTTGGTTCAATGCCCTGCCCCTGCCCTAGAACATGCTTTCAGGGATGATGATCACGTCACCCGGACGCAGCATCACGTTGGCGTCGCTCTCGCCGCGACGAAGCAGGTCCGACAGGCGCAGGTCATATTCGCGCTGCTGGCCGCTTTCGCGGTCAAAGCGGATCAGCTTGGCGCGGTTGCCCGCGGCGTATTCGGACAGGCCGCCGACAGCGATCATCGCGTCGAGCAGCGTCATGTTGGCGCGGTAAGGCAGCGAGGCCGGCTCGGCCGTCGCCCCGATAATGCGCACCTGCTGGCTGAAGGTGCCGGCGAACTCGTTCACGATCACGGTCACCAGCGGATCTTCGATGTACTGCGACAGTTGCAGGCGGATATCTTCGGCCAGCATGGTCGGGGTCTTGCCCACGGCGGGCATGTCAGCCACCAGCGGCGTGGTGATACGGCCATCGGGTCGTACCTGCACCTCGGCGCCGAGCTCGTCGTTGCGCCAGACGTGGACGGTCAGCTTGTCGAGCGGGCCGATGATGTATTCCTCGCCCGGTTCTTCCTGCATGGCGACGAAGCGCGCAGGCTCCAGCTGTGCGCCGCTGCTCGTGGCGCAACCGGCAAGGCTGAGCGCCATGCCAACGGAGGCTAGGAGGAGGAAAACCGGCTTTGACGTGCGCATTGAAGCGTCCTTCACGAATTTTCGGGGAAGTCGCTGCCAAGCCCTCGCTGGCTATGGACGCAACCCACCCCTTTGGATCCGCCTTCGCTTCTCGCGAATAAGGGTGAACATTGCGTTAGCCTTTTGGCCGAAACAGGCGGTTTGACGGGGGTTTATGAGGGGATGTCCCGAAACGGGACGGGATTCGGGCGCTTGTCAGACCAGCATTTCGCGGGCCGGTCCCTGTCCCAGGAACTGGGCCGGACTGGCGCTGGCGCCATAGGCCCCGGCGCAGAACACCGCGACGAGGTCACCCACCTCGGCGCGCGGCAGGTGCGCGGCATCGGCAAGCCGGTCGAGCGGGGTGCAGAGGCAACCCACGACATAGACCTCTTCTTCCGGCTCGGCATCGAAGCGCGTGGCGATAGCCACCGGATAGTTGCGGCGGACGACGGTGCCGAAATTGCCAGATGCCGCCAGCTGGTGATGCAGGCCCCCGTCCGTGACGAGATAGGTGGTACCGTGGCTCACTTTCCGATCAACGATTTCAGCAAGATAGACCCCTGCCTCGCCAACCAGATAGCGGCCAAGCTCGATGGCGAACTGGGTGTCCTTTAGCACGTCCGGCAAGTCACCGAAGCGCGCCTGCAGCGCCGCACCGATGGCCGAGATATCGAGCCGCTCGTCCTTGTCGAAATAGGGGATCCCGAAGCCGCCGCCCATGTTGAGGTGCGGCACGTCCACGCCCGCCTCGCTTGCCAGCTGTGCGGCAAGGTCGAGCACGTGGCCCTGCGCCTCGATGATCGCCTCGGCATCCAGCGCCTGGCTGCCCGAATAGATATGGAAGCCCCGCCATGTGGCCCCGGCATCGACGATCTTGCGCGCCAGGGCGGGCACCCGGTCGGCGTCGATACCAAAAGGCTTGGCTCCGCCGCCCATCTTCATGCCCGAACCGCGCAGTTCGAAACTGGGGTTCACCCGGATCGCGAGACGCGGCGAGACGCCCAGTTCCTTGCCCATCTGCAAGGCCCGGTCGGCCTCGTTCCCGGATTCGAGGTTCAGCGTCACGCCGGCCCGGATGGCAGCGAACAGTTCGCTGTCGCGCTTGCCCGGTCCGGCAAAGCTGATTTCGCGCGGCAGGTATCCGGCCTCGCGCGCCAGGTCCAGCTCACCTGCAGAGGCAATGTCGAGGCCGTCGACCAGGTCTGCCATGAATTCGAGTAATGGCCCGTAGGGGTTTGCTTTCATGGCATAATGAATGTTGATCCGCTCAGGCATGGCCTTGCGCAACTTGCCCATGCGCTGGGCCAGCATGTCGCGCGAATAGACAAACAGCGGTGTACCGCCCGCCTCCCTCACCAGCGCACTCGCGGGACGGCCACCGATAGCCAGTTCGCCGTCTTTGGCGGTATATTCCGGGGGGATCGGGCCGAGCGCCTTCATGCTGCCTTCCTCGCCAGCAGGGCGCGATCAATCTTGCCGTTGGGATTGAGCGGCATCGTCTCTACCCAGCGGATCACCGCCGGCTGCATGAAATTGGGCAATTCGCGGCGCAGGGCATCGCGCAAGGCGTCCTCGTCACCAGTGCCGCGCACGACCAGGTAGATCGCGTGGCCGAGCTTCTCGTCAGGGACGCCGAAAGCCACGGCTTCGTCTGCCAGTCCGGTCGCGATCACGGCCTCCTCGATCTCCTGCGGGCTGATGCGGTTGCCCGCGCTCTTGATCATGGCATCGCCGCGGCCAAGGAAATAGAGCAAACCGTTGTCCGCACGCCGTACGCTGTCGCCTGACCAGACTGCCATGCCGCCGTATTGCGAGGCCGCAGGTGCAGGTTTGAAGCGTTCGGCGGTCCGCTCGGGATCCTGCCAATAGCCTTGCGCCACCAGCGGTCCGCAGTGAACCAGTTCGCCTTGGGTGGCGACCTCGCCCGCCTCGTCGACCACGAGAATTTCCGCAAAGGGAATAGCCTTGCCCATCGAGGTCGGATGTTCGTCGACCAATGCCGGATCGAGAAACGTCGAGCGAAATGCTTCGGTTAGCCCGTACATCGGGAACAGCCGCGCATCGGGGAAGATGGTACGAAGATCGCGCACAAGGTCCTCTGTCAGGGCGCCGCCGCTGTTGGTCATGCGCCGCATCGGGGCGACTGCTTCGGCGGGCCATTCCTGGTCCACCAGTTGTACCCACAGCGGAGGAACCGCGGCCAGCGTCGTGATCCCATGGCGGCCGCACGCCTTGATAACATCGCGCGGCGTCAGGTAATCGAGCGGTGCGACCGAGCCACCTGCGTACCAGGTACTTAGCAGCTGGTTCTGACCGTAATCGAAGCTCAGTGGCAGGACCGCCAGCGTCACGTCATCGCGCTCCATGCCAAGGTAATGCGCCACGCTGACCGCGCCCAGCCACAGGTTGGCATGGCTCAGCATCACGCCCTTGGGACGCCCGGTGGAGCCGCTGGTATAGAGGATCGCGACGAGATCCTGCGGGTCATGCGCAGACGGGCCCGAAAGGGGCCAAGCGCTGTCGAGCGCCTCCATGGCCGCCCTTTCCTCCACCTGCGGACATTCGACGTCGCCATCTTCCAGCGAGGCAAGCCGCGCGGAGTTGGCCAGCAACAGGCTGGCCGAACAGTCTTCAAGGATATGCTTAACCTGTGCCCGCTTCAGCAGCGGATTGACCGGCACGTGGACCAGCCCCGCGCGGGCCGCAGCCAGCGGCATCAGGCAGGTCAACTCACCCTTGGCCGCCCAGGTCGCGACCCGCGCGCCCTTTTCCGGCACCTGCTCCGCCAGCCAGCCTGCCAGCTGGCCGACACGGGTTCTTAAGTCCTTCCAGCTAAGGGTTTCGCCGCGCAGGACCAGCGCCGCATCGTCATCATCCCCGCGCAGTGCGAGGTGATCGAGCGGGTACGGCGTTGGGTCAGGCGCAGTGGACATCGGGCTCCGGGAGCAAGCAGGAAAAGTGACAGCGATCAGCTATCACGACACGGTTAACGATCTGCAAGACCATGACTGGGCTTGTGCAGGACCTTTTGCACGTCCGGAATGGTTTGCCCTGCTCGAACAGAGCGGGATGCAGCCGCTGTTCGCCACCGCCAGCGAAGGTGGGCAGGCGATCACCCTGCCGCTGCGCCAGTCTGGCGACGGGCTGGAAGCCCTAACCAACTGGTATGCGTTCACCTGGGGCGACCTGCACACCTCCGGTCTTACCAGCCCCGCCCTGCTCGAAGACCTCGCGCTTGACCTTGCAGGCCGCGCGGACCGCGTCACCCTCACCAAGCTGCGCGACGAGGACGGCACTTTGCAGCGCCTTATGCTGGCCTTCCGCAAGGCCGGATGGCTCGTTTTCGCAGAACCCTGCGATACCAACCACGTGCTGCCCGTCGCCGGCCGCACCTATGCCGAGTTCCTCGCGGACCGCCCGGGCCAGGTCCGCACCACGCTGAAGCGCAAGGCGAAGAAGGTCGAAACCACACTGCACACCCTCTTCGATGCCGAGGATTGGGACGCCTACGAGGAAATCTACGCCGACAGCTGGAAGCCTGAGGAAGGCGATCCCACCATGCTGCGCGCCTTCGCCGAGGCCGAGAGCAAGGCTGGCCGTTTCCGCTTCGCCCTAGCCCGCCACGACGGCAAACCCGTCGCCGCGCAGTTCTGGACGGTCGAGGGGAGGACCGCCTACATCCACAAGCTGGCGCACCGGCAAGGCGCGCAAAATCTCTCCCCCGGCACCACGCTGACTGCCGCGCTGTTCGAACATGTGATCGACACCGACAAGGTCGAATGGGTCGATTTCGGCACCGGCGACGATCCCTACAAGCGCGACTGGATGGAACAGGTCCGCACACGCTGGCAGCTCACCTGCCTGCGCCACGGTAAACCGCGCAACTGGCCTTTCATCGCCAAGGCCACGCTCCGCAAGCTTGTCTCGGGCGCGCGCCGTGGCTAGGGCGCGGTTATGTCGACCAATCTCCCCGTCCCGCTCGAACTGGAAGGCGATACCGACCTCATCCTGCGACAGGTGTTGTCGGATGTTCTCGGCCTTTCGGCAGAACGCGTTGCCGATCTCGATCACGATGCCGGCCTGTTCGGTCACTTGCCCGAACTCGATTCGATGGCCGTCGCGGGCCTGCTCACCGAGCTGGAAGACCGCCTCGACATCATCATCGAGGACGACGAGGTCGATGGCGAAATGCTGGAGACCTATGGCGGGCTGCTCTCCTACCTCGCCGCAAAGCGCAACGAAGGCTGACAGCCGATGCTGACCGGCAGTTGGCCCAGCCCTGCCGGTGGCGACGAATTCGCGCTGAGCTTCGACCAGCAGCGCGACAAGCGCGTGCTGGTGATCCCGGCGCTGTTCGACGAGAGCAACAAGCTGCGGCACTTTACCGTCGAGGTGATGCGTCGACTGGATACCGGCGGCGTCGATTCCATGCTGCCGGACCTGCCGGGCACCAACGAGAGCCTCGCGCCGCTGACCGAGCAGACGGTGAGCGGATGGCGGGCAGCCGTTGAAGCCGCGGCGAGCCACTTCAAAGCAACCCATGTGCTGACCCTGCGTGGCGGTACCTTGCTCGATCCCGGCACCCTGCCCGGCCTGCGCTACGCCAGTGTCGGCGGGACTGCATTGCTGCGCGGCCTCGTGCGCGTGCAGCTGTTGAGCGACAAGGAAGCGGACCTCACCACCACGCGCGATGAACTGGTCGCGCGCGCAGAATCGCAAGGCGCACAGCTCGCGGGATATGATCTTGGGCCTGCCATGGTGCGGGAACTGGCGGAAGCGGAAGCACCGGATGGCCCGGCGACCGAGGTGAAACAGGCCGAGATGGGCGGCGCGGGCCTCTGGCTGCGCGCCGAACCTGCATTCGATGCCGATCAGGCTGACGCACTGGCAGCACTGATGCTGGAGCAGGTCGGATGAGCCGCCAGCACGTCACTTTCGAATGTGCAGGCGAAACGCTCGTCGGCACGCTGGATCGCGGCGCTTCGCGCAGTGGCCTGCTGATCGTCAGCGGCGGCAACGAGATTCGCTCCGGCACTTTCGGCGGGCAGGCAGCGCTTGCCGCCCGGATTGCCGCAGCCGGCTTTCCGGTGTTCCGCTTCGACCGGCGCGGTGTCGGCGACAGCAGCGGTGAAAACCTCGGCTTCCGGGAAAGCAGCGAGGACATCCTGGCCGCCAATGCCAAGTTTCGCGAACTGTGCCCGCAGATCAACCGGGTAGTAGCCTTCGGCAATTGCGATGCCGCCAGTGCCCTCATGCTGATGTCCGGCGATCTCTGCGATGCACTGGTCCTCTCCAACCCCTGGACCTTTGAAGACGCGGCCGAAGACGCGTTGCCCCCGCCTTCGGCCATCCGCTCCCGCTATGCCGAGAAGCTGCGCAATCCCGCCGAACTCCTGCGCCTGCTGCGCGGCGAGGTGAACATGGCCAAGCTGATGCGCGGCCTGTGGGGGGCGGTGGAGAAAGCGCCCGAACCGAACTCGCTGCTGCAGGACATGTTGGATGGGCTAGTTGGCTCGAGCAAGCCCCACGTCATCCTGATCGCCGAAAAGGATCGCACCGGGCAGGCCTTCGCCGTGCACTGGGATGGTGACAGCGGCGATCTCTACACCTGCCCTGGTGCCAGCCACGCCTATGTCGAACCGCACGCGCGCAATTGGCTTGAAACGCAGGTGCTGGGAATGCTTGGCGGCTAGCGGACGAACAGGCTGGCCAGTTCGACGTGGGTGGACCAGCGGAATTGGCCCACGGGACGCAGCTCGACGAGGCGGAAACCGGCCTCTTTCAGCTGCACGCAATCGCGCGACCAGCTGGACGGATTGCAGCTGATGTAGACCACGCGGTTCACCTTGCTCTGCGCCACTTTCTCGACCTGCGTCCGCGCACCGGCGCGCGGCGGATCGAGCAGGACGGCATCAAAGTCTGCCAGTTCATCCGCGCGCACGGGATTGCGGAAGAGGTCGCGGTGCAGGCAATCGACCGGCATGCGCGCGCGGTTGGCTGCAAGACGGCAAGCGGCAATGGCCGCTCCGTCAGCTTCGGCGGCCAAAACCTGGGCATTGGCGGCCAGGGCGAGCGCGAAGGTGCCGAGGCCCGAGAACAGGTCTGCCACCAGCGGACAATCCGCCAGCCATTCCTTCGCCGCCCCCAGCAGCGCGGCTTCGCCGTGGTGCGTCGCTTGCAGGAAGGCGCCCGCCGGGAAGGCCACCGGCACGCCGCCAAGCGTAACCGTGGCGGGTTCCGGCTCCCAGAAGCCCTCGGCGCCATAACCTTGATCCAGCGTCAGGCGCGCCAGTCCCTGGTCGCGGCAGAAATCGAGCAGGTCTTCCGTCTGGTCGAGCCCCTCGGGCGTGAAGCCCGTAAGGCCAAGGTCGACGCCCTGGTCGATCCGCGTCAGCTCGATGCCGATCGAATACTTGCCTTTCACCCGCCCGAGATAACCGCGCAGACCTTCGATCACGGCAAACAGTTCCGGCAGCAGGACATGGCATTCGCGCATGTCGACGACCTTGTGCGATCCGGCCTGGGTAAAGCCGATCAGCGGGCGGCCGCCGCCATTGATAGCTCGCAGGCTGGCGCGGCGACGCGTGCGCGGCGGGGACAGCGTTGCGGGCGCGACGAGTTCCGGCTCCAGCCCCTGGGACTGCGCCGCATAGGCCACGCGGTTGCGGACGAATTCGGACAGCGCTTGCTCGTCGCAGTGCTGCAACTGGCAGGCCCCGCAAGTGCCAAAATGACGGCAGGCCGGTTCGACATGGTGCGGGCCATGCTGGAGCGTACCATCGGGCAGCAGCAGGTCTCCCGGCGCGGACAGCGGCACATGCTTGCCGTCCGCGGTCACGCCGTCGCCCTTGGCGGCGAGGCGCAGGATTTCGCTGGGTTCGCTCACATCAACTCCGCGTAGGCAGCAGGCACCTGTTCGATCAGTTGTCCTGCCGTGAAGGTCGGTCCGGCCTTGCGCGCCGCGAGTGCGTGCAGCCAGCAGCCCTGCTCTGCCGCCTTGCGCGGGTTCACGCCGCAAGCGAGACGGCTTGCAATCAGGCCAGCAAGCACGTCACCGGTGCCTGCCGTGCTCAGCCAGCTTGTGGCAGGCGGCATGATCGCCAGCGACGATCCCTGGGCAGCAATCAGCGTATCCGGCCCCTTGGCCACCATGACGCCCTCGATGCCCTCGGCCAGTTCGATCGCCTGCTCGGCGCGGTCGAGGCCAGCGACGCCGAAAGAATTGGCCATGGCATCCAGCTCGCCAGCGTGCGGCGTGGCCACGATCGGCCATTCGCGCTCTTCCAGCATCTGCGGTTCGAGCAAGGCCAGCGCGTCGGCATCGACAACGGTCGGCAGGTCGCAAGCGAGCACCCAGTCGAGCCGCGCCTGTGCCTCGTCGCTGCGGCCAAGGCCGGGTCCGACAAGGAAGGCGTCGATGCGGTGATCGCGCACAAGGTCGAACAGCGACCCGTGATCCACCACCAAGTCTGGCGGGACCGGGAAACGTTCGTCGTCTTCGCCCGCGAATACTTTTACATAGCCCGCGCCGCCATGTTGCGCCGCGCGTGCAGCGAGGACGGCTGCGCCCGGCATTTCTCCTGCGAGCACGACCAGCAGGCCGCGCGAATACTTGTGGGCGTCAGGTGCCGGAGCAGCCAATTGCGGAGGGGTGGAGAGGCGCGCAGCCTCGTGCACGCGGCCCACCCCGATATCGACGAGGCGCTTGTCGCCCATCGCCGCCATGGCGGGCATCATCCAGTGCGCATATTTCCACGCGCCCAGCGAAATGGTCAGCTGGTAGTGCGGCAAGCCTTCGTTGAGCGCTTCGCCATTGTCGCTGTCGATCCCGCTGGGCAGGTCCACCGCGATCCGGATGGGGTGCGAGGCTGCCAGCGAGGTAAGGTGTGCCAGCAGGCTGTCGTCGAGTGGCCGTCCGAGGCCCGTGCCGAACAAGCAATCGACCAGCACTTCGCCCTTGGCATCGGACACCGGTTCGCCGCCCCATTTTGCCCGCGCAATTTTTGCCGCATCGGTCTTGGGCGGGATCGGCGCGACCACCTGCACCGGCACGCCGCGCTCCGCCAGCACGCGGGCGATGACGTAGCCGTCGCCGCCGTTGTTGCCGGGGCCGCAAAGTACGGTAACCGGGCGGTGTGCGGCGATGCGCCAGACCCAGTCGGCCGCGCCCGCACCGGCGCGCTCCATCAGGGTTTCGATTGTCTCGCCCGCATCCAGCAGCGCCTGCTCGGCCTCCTGCATCTGCGATGCGGTCAGGATCTGCTGGGGAAAGGCGGCGGTCATTCCGCTATCGGCAAGTGGTAGCGGTCGGACCCGACGCGCACTTCGACATAGCCGCCCATATCGGTGATTTCTGCCTCTTCCGCGCCGTCGGCGGTGATCAGGCCGCGTCCCGGCACGCCCAGCTCGAAGCGCCGGAAGGCCCCGTCAGGGTGGCGGACGATGACGAAGCTTTCGTTGTCCTGCTCGTGCCGTTCCAAGGTGCAATCGCGACCGAAACCGCCCGCACCGTTCAGCGAGCAATCGATCAAGGTGCCTTCACCGGTCGCATTCACAGCCTCGCCCTCGACCGCCTCGTTGCAGGCAGCGAGGAGCAGGACTGCAGCGACCAGCGCCGCCCTCACGATTTCGCGCCTCGGGTGATCTGGGTCACGTCGCGCACCGCACCGCGTGCGGCGCTGGTGGTCATGGCGGCATAGGCTTCCAGCGCCGGCGAAACGCGGCGCTTGCGCGGCTCGGTCGGCAGCCATGCGGCGTCGCCCTTGGCTTCCATCGTCTCGCGGCGAGCGGCCAGTTCGGCATCGTCGATCATGAGGTTGATCGTGCGGCCCGGAATATCGATGGCGATCACGTCGCCGGTTTCGACCAGGGCAATCGCCCCGCCCTCGCCCGCTTCGGGGCTGGCGTGACCAATCGACAAGCCGGAGGTGCCGCCGGAGAAGCGCCCGTCGGTCAGCAGCGCGCACTTGGCGCCAAGGCCCTTCGATTTCAGATAGCTGGTCGGGTAGAGCATTTCCTGCATGCCCGGCCCGCCCTTGGGGCCTTCGTAGCGGATCACCACGACCTCGCCCGCCTGTACCTCGTCAGCAAGGATGCCTTCTACGGCCGCATCCTGGCTTTCGTAGACGCGCGCGGGGCCGGTGAACTTGAGGATGGAGTCGTCGACGCCTGCAGTCTTCACGATGCAGCCTTCGAGCGCGATATTGCCGTAGAGCACCGCGAGCCCGCCATCCTGCGAGAAGGCATGTTCGGCATTGCGGATCACGCCGCCGTCACGGTCGAGATCGAGTTCCTCCCAGCGGCGTGACTGGCTGAAGGCGGTCTGTGTCGGCACGCCGCCGGGGGCGGCCTTGTAGAATTCGTGCACCTTGGGATTGCCGGTTCGCACAATGTCCCAATCGTCCAGCGCATCGGCCATGGTCGGCGAGTGCACGGTCGGCAGCGCCGTGTGCAGCAGTCCCGCACGGTCCAGTTCGCCGAGGATCGACATGATCCCGCCGGCGCGGTGGACATCTTCCATGTGCACGTCAGCCTTGGCGGGCGCGACCTTTGACAGGCACGGCACCTTGCGGCTGAGCCGGTCGATATCCTGCATGGTGAAATCCACGCCCGCTTCGTGCGCGGCGGCGAGCAGGTGGAGAACGGTATTGGTCGAGCCGCCCATGGCGATATCGAGGCTCATCGCGTTCTCGAACGCCTCGAAACTGGCGATGGAACGCGGCAGCACGCTGGCATCGTCTTCCTCGTAGTACCGCTTGGCCAGCGCCACCACGAGCCGTCCCGCGCGCTCGAACAGGCCCCGACGGTCAGAGTGCGTGGCCAGCTGCGAGCCGTTGCCCGGCAACGACAGGCCCAGTGCCTCGGTGAGGCAGTTCATCGAGTTGGCGGTGAACATGCCAGAACATGAACCGCAGGTCGGGCAGGCGGATTGCTCGATGCTGAGCACTTCCTCGTCGGTATAGCTTTCGTCCGCGGCGGCAACCATGGCATCGACCAGGTCGAGTGCCACTTCCTTGCCTTTCAGCACCACCTTGCCCGCTTCCATCGGGCCGCCCGAAACGAACACGACGGGAATGTTGATCCGCATGGCCGCCATCAGCATGCCGGGCGTGATCTTGTCGCAGTTGGAAATGCACACCATGGCATCGGCGCAATGGGCGTTGACCATGTATTCCACGCTGTCCGCGATCAGGTCACGCGAAGGCAGCGAATAGAGCATGCCGTCGTGGCCCATGGCGATGCCATCATCCACCGCGATGGTGTTGAATTCCTTGGCAACGCCGCCCGCCGCCTCGATCTCGCGCGCGACCAGCTGGCCGAGGTCCTTCAGGTGCACGTGACCCGGCACGAACTGGGTGAAGGAATTCACCACGGCGATGATCGGCTTGCCGAAGTCGCCATCCTTCATGCCGGTGGCGCGCCAGAGGCCGCGGGCACCTGCCATGTTGCGGCCGTGGGTCGAGGTACGTGAACGATATGCGGGCATGATTGGCCTTCGGGTCAGTCCTGATCAGATTTGCAGGGCTCGCCTTAGAGGAAGCCGGGCCCCATCCGAAAGAGGAAATGCTTTCCCGCCTGCAAGTGCTTGGTGTTTGGTCAGCCCTGGGCTTCGGTGTCGAGTGCCAGCTTCACGCGGCCAGCAACGTCGGCGATGATCGCGGCGTAGCGGGCCTGCCCCGTCTCCGTGGCGATCAGGTCGTTGCGGATCTCGATCGCGCAATAGGGACGGCCCTTCGCTTCCGCATGGCGGTTCATCGTCGCGTTGAGCTGCTTGCCCGAATAGGGCTCGTTATCGCCCACGGTCACGCCAAGCTCGCTGAACAGGCGGATCGCATGCTGCGCGGCGCGGTCATCCTCGTTGTAGAGCAGCGCCAGTTCCCACGGTCGCTCTTCTTCCGGCTTGCTTTCCAGTTCCGGGGTGAAGCTGTGGATCGAGAGGATCAGCCCCGGTTCGACCGCGTCGAGCCACTTGCCGAGCATATCGTGATAGGGCCGATGATAGGCGTCCAGCCGGGCATCGCGATTGGCACCGATATTGCCGGGAATCAGAATCCCGTCGCTGCTGGTGGGGATCAGGCCGGACGACTCTTCTTCGCGGTGCATGTCGATCACCAGCCGGCTGATGTCACAGAGCATCGCGGGGATGTGATGCCGCCGCGCCAGCCGCTCGCAGACGCCGGCAGTACCGATATCCCAGGCGACGTGCTTCTCCAGCGTCTCCGGCGTGACGCCAAGCTCGATGCCTTCGGGCACGCGCTTGGAGGCATGGTCGCAAACAGCGACAATACCGCCCTTGCTGGCCTCGCCGATCAGGCGGCAGACCGTCTCGCTCATCGCAGGTTTCCTTTCATCTGCCACCACTGCGGGCGGTCAGAATGTAGCCTTTGCGAGGCTCTATCGCGCACTTCTGCGGTTTCATAAAGGGCGAAGCAGGTTGCGCCCGACCCGGACATGCGCGCGAGCCACGGATCGTCCTTGGCCAATTCGTCGAGAACGTCGGCGATTTCTGGACAGATTTCGATGGCTGGTGCTTCAAGGTCGTTGCGACCCTCGCGTGCGATCCGGCTAACCTCGTTGGTCTCCGGCAAGGGGCCGCGGTCAACGCCGTCCCATCCCTTGAACACTGGCCCGGTAGGAAGCGGGATACGCGGATTGACCAGGAGAACGGGCATACCAATCAAATCGCTTTCGAGCGGAACAAGTTCCGTGCCGGTGCCGAGGCCGATGCAGGTGACGCTCTCCACACAGGCTGGAACATCGGCACCGAGACGGGCCGCGCGTTCGCGCCAATCGTCCGGAAGGCCGTGGGCTTCCCGCAACATGCGGAACACCGCCCCGGCATCGGCAGAACCGCCGCCCAGCCCGGCTGCGACCGGCAGGTTCTTCTCCAGCGTGATGGCAAGGCCGCCCGGACGCGGGAGCGCACCCAGCGCCTGCATTACGATGTTCTCGAACGGGTCGCTCAGCGCGGAGCCGAATTCTCCTGTGGTGTGCAGACTGTCGGCGTCGGCGCGGGTTGCTACCAGCTCGTCCCCCGCATCTACGAAGGCAAACAGCGTTTCGAGCTCGTGATAGCCATCCTCTCGCCGCTGTCGGACATGCAGCGCAAGGTTGATCTTGGCGTAGGCGGTTTCGGTTAGCATTGTTGCGCAATAACGGGTTGTTACAAATTTGTCCGCTAGCGAAATTCGTTCGGGAGGAAACATGGCACGAGGCGAGCGACGCGATCCCTGGAGCGATCCACTCTGCTACCAGTACGACCTTCTTTACCAGGTCGAATTCGCACTGCGCCGTAAACGGCTTGGGCCCCGTGCCCATTTTGCCGCCCAACGATACATTTCAAAGCTCAGGATAATGCGGCGCCGTGCGCTTTCCGGGAAGAACCCGTCCTTGCTCGACTTTCGCTGGTACCCTCGCGCTCGTCGGAGCCGTTTCGTCGAGGTGCGCTCGAGCAAACGCTTCCTGCGCCTACTGGAAAAGGGGGAATCACACCGATCGCTGCACCGCAGAGGATATTTTGGTAGCATCAAGGACTTCGAGACCTATCGCTCTTTGGTCGGCTCAAGGCGTCACTTCCTGCGAGGCACCTACCGAACCAAGCGAAGGTTCGTAAAGGCAATGCAGCGCAGACGCTGATCCCTCACATATTCGGATAGTTCGGCCCGCCGCCGCCTTCGGGCGTCGTCCAGGTGATGTTCTGGTTGGGGTCCTTGATGTCGCAGGTCTTGCAGTGGACGCAGTTCTGCGAGTTGATCTGGAACTTCGGCTCCTGCCCTTCCTCGATCAGCCATTCGTAGACACCCGCCGGGCAATAGCGCGCCGAAGGACCGGCGTAGACGCCCAGCTCGCTCGTCCGCTGGAGTTCCATGTCCGCCACCTTGAGGTGGTTGGGCTGGTCCTCCGCATGGTTGGTGAACGAAAATGACACGCTGGTGAGCCGGTCGAAGCTGATCTCGCCATCAGGCTTGGGATAGTCGATCGGCTTGTGCAGGTCGGCGCGTTGCAGTTCCTCGTAGTCGCGGTGATGCTTCATGGAGAGCGGCAGGCCGATCTTCAGCGTGCGCATCCACATGTCGGCGCCTGCCAGCACGGTGCCCACGTCGCCGCCGAACTTGGCGACCAGCGGCTGCGCGTTCTTCACCTTCTTAAGCTCGGTTGCGATCCAGCTTTCACGCAGGTTCGCGTCGTAATCGGCCAGTTCGGTATGCTCGCTGCCCGCTGCGATGGCGGCGGCAATGCTCTCGGCCGCCAGCATCCCGCTCTTCATCGCGGTGTGGCTGCCCTTGATGCGCGGCACGTTGACGAAGCCTGCCGCGCAGCCGACCAGCGCGCCGCCGGGGAAGGCCAGCTTGGGCACCGACTGCCACCCGCCCTCGTTGATCGCGCGCGCGCCGTAGGCAATGCGCTTGCCGCCTTCGAGCACTTCGCGGATCGCCGGGTGCTGTTTCCAGCGCTGGAATTCGTGGAACGGCGAGACGTAGGGGTTCTTGTAGTCGAGCGCGGTCACGAAACCGAGCGCCACCTGGCCGTCAGCCTGGTGGTAGAGGAAACCACCGCCCCAGGTATCGCTTTCCGACAAAGGCCAGCCCTGCGTGTGGATCACCCGTCCCGGCACATGCTTGGCCGGGTCGATCTCCCACAGTTCCTTGATGCCGAGACCGTAGACCTGCGGCTCGCAATCGGCCTCGAGGTCGAACCTGGCCTTCAGCTGCTTGGTCAGGTTGCCGCGCGCGCCCTCGGCGAAGAGGGTGTACTTGGCGTGGATTTCCATGCCCGGCTGGAAATCGGGCTTGTGGCTGCCGTCGGCAGCCACGCCCATGTCCTGCGTTATCACGCCGGTGACAGCGCCCGCGTCGTTGAACATGACTTCCGCAGCAGGGAAGCCGGGGAAGACCATGACGCCCAGCGCCTCGGCCTGTTCGGCCAGCCAGCGGCACAGGTTTCCCAGCGAGCCGGTGTAGCAGCCGT
The DNA here is from genome assembly GCF_038289935.1 of Aurantiacibacter gilvus. NCBI lineage: Bacteria > Pseudomonadati > Pseudomonadota > Alphaproteobacteria > Sphingomonadales > Erythrobacteraceae > Aurantiacibacter > Aurantiacibacter gilvus. The sequence continues at coordinate 1,117,360 of NZ_JBBYHV010000001.1, read as the reverse complement.
GGTTGCTCATCAGCGGCGGCATCATGGCGTGGGGCATGTTCCAGCTGCCCGACTTGGTCAGCAGCCAGTGCCAGTTGTCCGTCACCGGGGTCTGCGCCATCGGGCAGTCCATCGTGCGCCAGTCGGGCAGCAGCTCGTCGAGCGCCTTGGGATCGACCACCGCACCCGAAAGGATGTGCGCGCCGATCTCGCTGCCCTTTTCAAGGACAACGACTTCAAGTTCCTCGTTAATCTGCTTCAGGCGGATCGCCGCTGAAAGGCCGGCAGGGCCGCCACCGACGATCACCACGTCCACGGGCATCGATTCCCGTTCAATCATCACTTTATCCCGAATTGCGGATGTTCCATCGGAGGGGACTTGATCGCTGGCTTGCAGCAGGTCAAGACCGCCGCAAGTCCACCTATGGAAAATCGCCCCGACTTGACCGCCGACTTGACCCCCGACTTGAACCTGGCCGAACAATTTGCCGCTGCCCAGGATTGGTGGCGCGATGCGGGCGTGGATCAGCACTTCACCGACGAGGTCCAGGTGATGCTGGCGGAAGAGGAAGAGGTAGCGCCTGCGCCGGTCGCCGCCGCTCCCGCTGCCAAGCCTGCCGAACCCGAGCCGCCGAAACTTTCCGCCACGGACCTTCCGGATAGCCTCGATGCCTTCCACGACTGGTGGACCGGTGAAGCGAACCCCTTTGCCGAGGGGCTGCGCAACAGGGTTGCTCCGCGCGGTGCGGCGGGATCGTCCGTCATGGTGTTGGTGCCAATGCCCGAAGCTGGCGATGGGGAAGCATTGCTGGCAGGGCCGCAGGGCCGCTTCATCGCCAATGTGCTGCGTTCGGCAGGTATCGATGCCGCAGCGGCCTATTTCGCCAGTGCCCTGCCCGGCCATATGCCGCTACCCGACTGGGCCCGGCATGGCAGCGAAGGCCTCGGAATTGCCCTGGCGCATCATGTCGGACTGGTTAAGCCCCAAAGGGTCATCATGTTCGGCAGCAAGCTGCCCGCGCTGTTCGGCCATGATCCGGCGGCCCCTCCGGAAATGTTTGACCGGCTGGCCGAAGCCAGCGTTCTTGCCACCTTTGCCCCCGACCGATTGCTAGACCACGCCCGCCAACGGGCACGGCTCTGGAAGCGGTTGCTCGAATGGACCTGACTGCCATGAGATTGCTTGCCCCCCTGGCAATCGCCGCTGCGACCCTCGCCCTGCCAATGCCCCTCATGGCACAGGAACAGCACAGCGATTCCCGCACCTATTTCACCGCGCGCATTTCCGAACGGACGACGCCCCAACAGTTGTCGCGCGAGGATCGCGAGTATTACGATCAGGTCTTCACCGCCATCGGCCGCTCCCAATGGGCCGATGCGGAGCGCCTGCTGGACGAGCGTCAACCCGGACTGCTGCACGATGTCGCGCGAGCAGAGCTCTACATCGCTCCGAACTCCCCGCGGGTCGAGGCGGAGCAGATCGCCCGCTGGCTGCAGACCGGCTACGAACTGCCGCAAGCCCCGCAGCTGGCGCGTCTCGGCCAGACCCGCGGCCTGAGCGGCGAGCAGCGCCTGCCCTATGCCCGCGACATGGTGCCGCAAGGCTCCATCCCGCGCCGAACCCGGCCCCGCCCGGTTGACGACGGCACCATGCCCTCCGATGTGCGCGCTGCGATCCTCGACCACATTTCCAACGACGATCCGACCGGCGCCCGCCTGCTGCTCGACGGTGTCGACGCCTCGCTCAGCCCCGAAGCGCGCGCCGAGTGGCGCCAGCGCGTGGCGTGGAGCTATTTCATCGAGAACATGGACGCCCAGGCCCTGGCCATGGCGCAGACCGTGGCGGAAGGCAGCGGCCATTGGGTGGCCGAAGGTGACTGGGTTGCCGGCCTCGCCGCCTGGCGGCTGGAAGATTGCGAGACATCGGGCGCGGCTTTCCAGCGCGCCGCCCAAGGAGCAATAAACCCGACGCTGCGCGCTGCCGCCCTGTTCTGGGCCTCGCGCGCGGCGCTGCGCTGCCGCCAGCCCGGCCTCAGCACGCAGCTGCTGAACGATGCCGCCCGGCTCGACCAGACGCTATACGGCATGCTGGCGAGCGAACAGCTGGGCCGCACGATGCCGGACCGCGATGGCGGCTCCGAATTCACCGCGGCCGACTGGCGGCAGGTTGGCAATTACCGCAACGTGCAGGTCGCCGTCGCGCTCGACGAAATCGGCCGCGACGTGCTCGCCAGCCAGGTGCTGCTGCACCAGGCCCGCATCAGCGACCCGCGCGAATATGCAGCCTACTCGCGGCTCGCCCGCGAACTGGGCTTCCCGCAGACACAGATCTACATGGCGCTCAATGCACCGGCGGGTGCGGAAGCTGACCCGTCAGCACGCCAGCCAGCCCCCAAGGTGGCGCCCTACAACGGCTGGCAGGTCGATCCCGCGCTGGCTTTCGCCCACATCCTGCAGGAAAGCGCCTTTCGTCCCAACGCCACCAGCCCGGCCAATGCCCAGGGCCTGATGCAGATCACCCCGATAACCGTCCGCCAGCACGCTCCCTCGCTCGGCCTGAACGCGGCCAGCGTCGATATCTATGATCCGGAAACCAACCTCGCCTTCGGCCAGCAGAACCTGATCATGCTGCGCGACCACCCGGTGACGCGCGGCCGCCTGCCGGTAATCATGGCAGCCTACAACGCCGGCATGACCCCGATCACCCGCTGGGTGACCGAGGTCGACGACCGCAACGATCCGCTGCTCTACATGGAAGCCATCCCCTACTGGGAGACGCGCGAATATGTCGCCATCGTCATGCGACACTACTGGCTGTACGAGCGGCAGGCGAGTGTCGCCTCGCCATCGCGCATGGCGCTGGCGCAGAATGGCTGGCCCTTGTTCCCCGACGGCAGTGCCCCCACCAGCGGCCGCGTCTACATGTCTACAGGAGGCCAATAGTGGCCATCGACGAGAGCCGGACTTTCCGGCCGATCAACATCGCCCTGCTCACCGTTTCGGACACGCGCGGTCCGGACGAGGATACCTCGGGCGACATTCTTGCCGAACGGATCACGGGCGCAGGTCATACGCTGGCCGCGCGCACCATCCTGAAGGACGATGCCAATGACATCGTGGCCCAGCTACAGCATTGGATCGCCGATCCGGAGATCGACGCGGTCGTGTCCACCGGCGGCACGGGACTGACCGGCCGCGACGTGACGCCCGAGGCGCTCGACCGGATCAAGGACAAGGAAATCCCCGGTTTCGGAGAGCTCTTTCGGTGGGTCAGCTACCAGACCATCGGCACCTCTACCGTGCAGTCCCGCGCGCTGGCCGTGCTGGCCGACGCGACCTACATTTTCGCCCTGCCCGGCTCCAACGGCGCAGTGAAGGATGGTTGGGACAAGATCCTTTCCGAGCAGCTCGACAGCCGCAATCGCCCCTGCAACTTCGTCGAGCTGATGCCGCGTTTGCGAGAAAAGTAGGCCTGTCGAAACGCTAGGTCTGGTCGGGCTGGTAGCAGCCCATCTCCAGCCCCGCCGGATCGGCAAACAGGAAACGTTTCCCGCCGGGATATTCGATCGTTTCCACGGTAATCGACCCACCCGCAGCCACCACGGCGGCATAGGCGGCTTCAATATCCTCCACCCGGATCAGCGGCAGGACCGTCCTCGTCGGAGTGTCCGTGCCGTTGAGGCCCAGCTGCGTTTCATGTTCCTCGTGTGCGGAGTATTGCGGGCCGTAGTCGGTGAATTTCCACCCAAAGGCGCGTTCATAAAAGGCCCTCTCGCCCGCCACGTCCGGTGCGGGCAGTTCCACATAGTCCAACTTGGCCACGGCCATTCTCCTGCTTGTCCTGCGGGACAATATGTTCTATTTATGTTCCATGAGCAAGAGCGGGAATATCGTCCGCGGAAGAGGCGCGCAATCAGCGGCAGTACCGCAGCGCTTCGGCCTGTCCGCACGCGAGATTGACGGCGACTGGCGCGACGATGCCGAGCGGGTTGATGGCCCTGCCCCGCCAATGCGCACCACGGTGACGGAGGAGTTTCCCAAGTCCATTGTCACATTCAACCAGTCACCCGACCTAGCCTTCGATCGCTCGATAAACGCCTATCGTGGATGCGAACACGGTTGCGTCTACTGCTTCGCGCGCCCGACCCATGCCTACCACGATCTCTCGCCGGGACTGGACTTCGAAACGAAGCTGTTCGCGAAGCCTTATGCTGCACGCTTGCTGCGCGAAACACTGTCCCGCCCCAAATACGTCCCCAAACCCATCGCCATGGGCACCAACACCGATCCCTACCAACCGATCGAGGGGCGCTACGAGATCACCCGTCAGGTGCTGGAAGTGTGCCTGGACACGCGTCACCCGGTAACGATCACCACCAAGTCCGATCGCGTCTTGCGCGACCTCGACCTGCTGTCGGAACTCGCGCAGCACGAGCTGGTAGCCGTGGCATTGTCGGTCACCAGCCTCGACCCTGCCCTGTCTTCAAAACTCGAACCACGCGCAACTTCGCCGCAGAAACGACTGGTTGCACTGCAGAAATTGGCGGAAGCAGGTGTCCCGACACATTTTTCGGTCGCACCGGTAATCCCCGCCATCACAGACCAGTTCATGGAACAGATCGTAGCCCAGGCTGCCGAGGCTGGCGTGCAAAGCTGCGGCTGGATCATGCTGCGCCTGCCGCACGAAGTCGCGCCCCTGTTTCGCGAATGGCTGGACACCCATTTCCCCGATCGCGCAGACAAGGTGATGGCGATCGTGCGATCGGTGCGAAAGGGCCGCGACAATGACCCGCAATTCTTCAGCCGCATGCGCCCCAGCGGGGTCTGGGCCGAACTGTTCCGTTCGCGATTCCGCATCGCTTGCCGCCGTGCCGGGCTCGGAAAGGCGAGTTTTCCACTAAAAACCGATGCATTTCGGCAACCCGAGAGCGGCTTGCAGCGCAGATTGTTATGAAAAGCTTCGCATTGCGGGTGGTTTGCGATAACAGACGGGTTGGAAAAATCGCCTTCGTAGCCTAGTGCTTCGGCTGCGAGAGAGACCTGTCCTTTAAATAGGGGAATACAGATGAAGAAGTTCACAGTCGGTTTGATGACGGCCACGGCCTTTGTCGCCACGCCGGCCATGGCCGGAGATGGCCAGTGGTACATCGGCCTTGGTTCGGGCGTCGGCGTTGCCGAAGATACCGACCTCACCGAAGTGACCAGCCAGGACGATATCGTGGTTGACACTGATTGGGGTTGGGAAGGCGAAGCGCTGATTGGCTACGACGCTGGCCCCGTCCGCATCGAAGCGGAAGCTGCCTACCGCAACTTCAACGTCGACACGCTCGACGCCGGTACCGTTGGCGTTCCCTACTCCGAAGGTTCGGTGCCGTTCCTGCTCAACAACGGTCTGCAAGATCCGGTTTCGGGTGAGATCACCACTTGGAGCGCGATGTTCAACGCACTGCTCGACTTCGGCGGCGAAGATGGCTTCGGCGCCTCGATCGGCGGTGGCGTCGGCTTCAGCGATGTCGATATGGACGGTATCACCGCCTATTCGACCGGCCCGGGCTTCCTCGACGACAGCGACACGCACTTCGCCTGGCAGGCAATTGCCCAGCTGCGTGCTCCGGTAACGGACAGCATCGACGCTTCGCTGAAGTACAAGTTCCACCAGGTGACCGGCCTCGACTATGTCGATAACGTCGGCCGCGCATTCGAGACGGACGTGAGCACGCACACACTGCTCGGCACGTTCATCTTCAACTTCGGTGGCGAGGAAGCTCCGCCTCCCCCGCCTCCGCCGCCTCCGCCGCCCCCGCCGCCTCCGCCGCCGCCGCCTCCTCCCCCGCCTCCGCCGCCGCCGCCTCCGCCGCCGCCGTGTGAGCAGGGTCCGTACATCGTGTTCTTCGACTGGGATCAGTCGGACATCACGCCCGAGGCAGCGACCGTGCTCAACAGCGCGATCACGGCTTACGGCAACTGCGGCATGGCCCGCGTCATGCTCGCCGGTCACGCTGACCGCTCGGGTTCGGCCACCTACAACGTCGGCCTGTCCGAACGTCGTAACGCTTCGGTCCAGGACTACCTGACCGCTCGCGGCATCCCGGCGGCTCGCATCTCCAGCGAAGCCTTCGGCGAATCCATGCCGCGCGTCCCCACCGCTGACGGTGTCCGCGAACTGCAGAACCGCCGCGTGGAAGTGATGTACGGTCCGGGCTCGGGCAACTAAGCCCACCCGCCGAACGGCACAGAAAAGGGCCGGAGGAGAAATCCTCCGGCCCTTTTTCTGTTTGTGCAGGCTATCGGTTGTCGCCGTCAGCGAACGAAGTAGCCGACAACCTCCCAACCTTCCTCGCTATCCAGCATGATAACAATCTCGGCCACAACAGCTTCGCGGCCTGCGAAATAGGTCTCGAACTGAAGTACCTCGTACTCACCTTCCGGCATTCCGGGCGGCGTGCTTACGGTCCGCAGAACGCGGGATTGCACTTCACCCAACGGTTCGCGGACAGGTTCGACAGCCTGGGCCCACTCGGCCGCGCTCGTTTCCGACTGGAAATAGGGACCGGCCACGTCCCAGCTGCCCTGCCAGTCCCCTTGATCGACCCTGGCAAGAAAGCGCTCGGCGCGCGGCAGCGATTCCGCATCCACGACCGCTTCCTCTGCAGCGGGGTCAGAAGCGGCAGCCACATTTGGAGCAGGGTCGCTACCCAAAGAGACGAGAGCGACAGCGGCGACGGCAATAGCGATAGACATGATCAGCATTCCTCCTGCTAGCCACACCGTGCGGGAAGCAACGACGTGGCGCGTTCTGTTGAGGTCTGCATTGTCTGTTCCGGTGTCGCCCACCGCCATTCCGAAAGTCTTGTGCACGTCGGTTTGGGGTATCGCGCCTTCGGCGTCCCCCAAAATTCTTGCGGCTTCGCGGCTGCTCGACACTCCCAGTTTGCGGCGGGCATGGCGCAGGCGATCGTTGACCGTATGGACCGAGATATCGAGCTCGGCCGCGCTCGACTTGGCATCGTGCCCGGCAAGCAGCAGCCGCAGAGCTTCCCTCTCCTTCTCGGTAAGATATGTAGTCGCGTCCGGCATCACGCGACCATGCGCAGGTGTCCTACCCCGCGGATGGGAGCGAGCGCGACATTGGCGAGCCCGGGAATGCCGGAAAGCTTGTCCACAAGATCGCCGCCGAGCGCAAAATCGCTACCCAACAGCATGCTCGGCTCATGCTCCGATCCCAGCCGCAGGTGCAAGACGACCTCACCATGTCCGGCGCGCCCAACTTGCAGCAGCTCCGCCAATGCCTTGATCGCCGCCACGTCGGTCACGTCGGCAGTGAGTTGCATCTTCGCCAGACTCTTTACCTCGGCAAGCGGTCGCGCCCCGCGCACGGTCACGCGCGGCGGATCTTCGGGGTTGGGCGAATCGAGCTCGACATTGAGCAGCACGCAGGTGCCGTCCTCCGCCCACTGCTGGAAGCTGTCGACCAGCGATTCCTCGAAGCAGGCGGCGCTGAACTGTCCGGTGGCGTCCGAGAAGTCGGCCCGCACGAATTCGGCGCCGCGCTTGGTGCGCCCCTTGGTCACGCTTTCCACCATGGCCGCCATCACTGCAGGCTGGCGTCCGCCGCCGAACCCGCCTTCCATCAGTGAGGCATAGTTGCGCGCGCCGTTGGCGGAGGCGATCTCGCGGAATTCCTGCACGGGGTGGGCAGCGAAGTAGAAGCCGAAGACCTCGCGCTCCTGCGCCATCTGTTCGGATCGTGACCACGGCTCGCATTCGGCCAGGCGCAGCGAGGGTTCTTCGTGGTCCTCTCCGCCGAACAGGCCCGCCTGCCCGCTCGACTTCTCGCGGTTCGCCGCATCGGTCACCGCCAGCAGCATGTCAGCATTGGCCAGCACCTTGGCGCGATTGGATTCGAAGCGGTCGAAAGCCCCGGCAGCTGCCAGCCCTTCCAGCTGCTTGCGGTTCATCGAACCGGTGGGCAGGCGGCGGAATACGTCCTCAAGGCTCTCGAACGGCCCATGCGCCTCGCGCTCGGCCACGACCTGCTCCATGGCCTTTTCGCCGACGTTGCGGATGCCCGCCATGCCGTAGCGCACCGCCCAGCCATTGTCGGTCTGCTCGACCGAGAATTCCGCTTCCGACTTGCCGATATCCGGGCCCAATAGCTCCACGCCGTTGCGCCGCAGGTCGTCCACGAAGACAGCGAGCTTCTCCGACTGGTGCATGTCGAAGCACATGGAGGCAGCGTAGAATTCCTCCGGGTAATGCGTCTTGAGCCAGGCCGTCTGGTAGGACAGCAGCGCGTAGGCCGCAGCGTGCGACTTGTTGAAGCCGTAACCGGCGAACTTGTCGATCAAGTCGAACAGCGTGGAAGCTTCCTTCGCCTCGATGTCCGACACTTCCTTGCAGCCGTCGATGAACCGCTGGCGCTGCTTGTCCATTTCCGCCTGGTTCTTCTTGCCCATCGCGCGGCGCAGCAGGTCGGCGTCGCCAAGCGAGTAACCGGCGAGAATCTGCGCGGCCTGCATCACCTGTTCCTGGTAGACGAAGATACCGTAGGTCTCTTCGAGGATGCCTTTCAGCTTCTCGTGCGGGTAGACGATCTCTTCCTCGCCCGCCTTGCGCTTGCCGAAGCTGGGGATGTTGTCCATCGGGCCCGGGCGATAGAGCGAGACGAGCGCGATGATGTCCTCGAACTTGGTCGGCTTCACCGCGGTCAGCGTGCGGCGCATGCCTTCGGATTCCAGCTGGAACACACCCACCGTATCGCCGCGCTTCATCAGTTCGTAGACCGCATCGTCGTCCCACGGTAGGGTATCGAGGTTGATTTCGATCTCGCGCCGCGCCAGCAGGTCCACCGCCTTGCGCAGCACCGACAGCGTCTTGAGGCCGAGGAAGTCGAACTTCACCAGCCCCGAATCCTCGACATGCTTCATGTCGAACTGGGTCACCGGCATGTCCGAACGCGGATCGCGGTATAGCGGCACCAGCTGGCTGAGCGGCCGGTCGCCGATCACCACGCCAGCCGCGTGGGTGGAGGAATTGCGCGGGAATCCTTCCAGCTGCATGGCGAGGTCGACGAGGCGCTTCACCTCGGTGTCGTTCTCGTATTCGCGCTTGAAGCTGGCCTCGCCATTCAGCGTGCGCGGCAAGGTCCAGGGGTCCGTCGGATGGTTGGGCACCATCTTGGTGAGCCGGTCCACCTGGCCATAGGGCATCTGCAGGATGCGGCCCGTATCGCGCAGTACGGCGCGCGCCTTCATCTTGCCGAAGGTGATGATCTGGGCGACCTTGTCCTTGCCGTAGCGCTCCTGCACGTAGCGGATTACCTCGCCGCGCCGCGTTTCGCAGAAGTCGATGTCGAAGTCGGGCATGGAGACGCGTTCGGGGTTGAGAAAACGTTCGAACAGCAGCCCCAAACGTATTGGATCAAGGTCAGTAATCGTCAGCGCCCAGGCGACCAGCGAGCCTGCACCCGAACCACGACCCGGCCCTACCGGAATGCCCTGCGCCTTGGCCCACTTGATGAAGTCGGCCACGATCAGGAAGTAGCCGGGGAAGCCCATGTTCTTGATCACGCCGACTTCATAATCGAGCCGGTCGACGTAGACTTTCAACTCCTCATCGGAGAGGTCGTCGTACTGCTCAAGCCGCGCTGCGAGGCCCCTGCGGGCATCCTCCTCCAGCATCCGGCTCTCGCCTTCCAGGTCGCCGGCAAGGCTCGGCAGGATCGGCTTGCGCCGTGGCGGCGAGAAGGCGCAGCGCTGGGCGATCACCAGCGTGTTCTCGATGGCTTCGGGCAGGTCCTCGAACAGGTCGCGCATCATCGGCGCCGATTTGACGTAGGCCTCCGGGTTGGAAACCGGACGGTCGTCACTGTCGATTTGCGAGCTATTGGCGATGCACAGCATGGCATCGTGCGCGCTATGCATGTGCGGTTCGGCGAAGTTGGCAGGATTGGTGGCGACCAGCGGCAGTTCGAGCCGGTAAGCCAGATCGACCAACCCCTGTTCTGCCGCTTCCTCTACCGGGTTCCCGCGCCGTGCCAGTTCGACGTAAAACCGGCCGGGGAACAATTCCATGAAGCGTTTCGCCAGGTCGTCCGCGCGCCTTTCCTTGCCGTCCGCAAGCAGCCGCGTCAGCGCGCCCTCGCTCGCTCCGCTCAGCGCGATCAGGCCGTCGGTATGCCCGACAAGGTCCGCCATCTGCACATGCGGCACTTTCTCCAGCGGACGATCGAGGTGCGCCCGGCTGACAAGGTGGCAGAGGTTGTTCCACCCGTCCTCGTCCTGCGCGAACAGCGGCAGGTGGTCGACCGTTTCCCCATCGTCCGCAATCACGCCGAGCAGGCTGCCGACAATCGGCTGCACGCCTTCGCCGATGCAGGCCGAGGCGAACATGGTCGAACCATAGAGGCCATTGCGGTCACAAATGGCGATGGCGGGAAATCCGCGTTCCTTCGCCAGCTTGGCAATCGCCTTGGGATCAATCGCCCCCTCGAGCATCGAGTAGCTCGACAGCACGCGCAGCGGGACGAAGGGAGCAAAGGCCATTTCCGCAATATGCGGATGGCAACGGGATTCGCAAAGTCGTGCTGGGGAAAAGCGGAGGGATAATCCCCGTCAGTCTTGCGCTTTTGCCGCCGCGATCTTTCGGCGCGTGTCCCGCACGGTCGACCATGCGCCGTAGATCACCAGCGCGCCGAGGAATAACCACACCCACAGCGGGATATTCTCGCCGGCTATGGCGAGGTAAAGATAGGCGGAAACGAAGCAGAAGCCTGCGCAAAGGGTCGGCACGACGGTGGAACGATGCGCCCGCGCGCGTTTTACAAGCCACCCTATGGAAGCCAAGAAGAACGGAACCGCACCGACGTAGATCGCGGCGAAAATGTAGGGGTTCACGCCGTAGTCGGCGCCCAGCCCCAGGATCCAGTCGTTGATTGCTTCCAGCATTACTCACTCGCTTTCATGCCAGCTACTACGCGGCGAGGCGCAAAAGGGTTACCCCTCCTTTGGTCGATAGGTGAGATCGAAGCTTGGACCCCAGGTCTGCCCATGATCGACGCTGGCCTCGCCATGCTGGCGGACCGAGCCATCCTCACCCAGCGTATAAATCATGCGGACTAGGTTGGCACGGCCCTCGGCATCCTGTCCCCAGTAGCCGGTCAGCACCATGGCGCCATCGACCGGGCCCCCTTCGAAGAACACCCTGCCCGGCTGGCCGCCAACCCACAGCTGGTGCCAGGTGCCGGTCTGCGGATCGAGCGTGGTGAGGCTTGAACCGCCTCCGCCTCGTAGCGGCATCCACGTTTCGCGCACGGCGCAGCCGTTGCTCACCTTCTCGATGCGGCTGGTGGCGACCTGGGTTTCGGTGCCGGTCTGGTAGACCTCCCATTCGCCCACCCAGAAATCGAAGGCGGCGAATTCTTCGGCAGCGCAAGGATTGGGCGGAGTGGGAGCAGGCGGCGCCGCGCTCCCCTGTAGCAACATTGCCTGTTGCATGATGGCGAGCAGCGAGGCGGCGAGAATGCCCATGGCGGTCTCCCTATGTCGTCCCGCTCAAAGCATGGCGGGAGACACCGGAAAGCACAAGTCAGCCTGATTCGGGAAAATCTGCCCGACGGGACAGCAAGACAATTTCCGCGGCATGGAACTCGCGGTCGCCGGCTTTCTCAATGTAATACTTCTGGCGTTCTGGCTCGGGCAAGGCGACGACTTGTGCGATCAGTTCGGCGAAGGTGCCGCTGCGGATCGACTTCGCGCTATCCAGCACGCCGTCACCATCGCCAACAAGATGCAGGAAAGCACGATCGTCCCATTGGATACCGGGACGGTCAGTATCGTCGCCCTTGTAGGTGCTGGGATGGTCGGTCATGCGCGTCGCTCCTCTGTCGCTGCCGGATCGCGAAGGAGGCTCTGGCTCGCCCTATTCGATCCGTCCCTCATGCAGGCGTACCACCCTGTCCATGCGTGCGGCAAGCCGCTCGTTGTGGGTGGCCACCAGTGCCGAGCTGCCCTGTCCGCGCACCAATTCGAGGAACTCCCCAAGCACGCGTTCGGAGGTTTTCTCGTCAAGGTTGCCGGTCGGCTCGTCCGCCAGCACCAGCTGCGGACGGTTGGCCAGCGCGCGGGCAACTGCCACGCGCTGCTGTTCACCGCCCGAGAGTTGGCTGGGCCGGTGTTCGACGCGATGTTCGAGGCCGAGCGCTCCGAGCAGCTCCAGCGCTCGCTCGTTGGCTGCCGCGCGCTTGGTACCGACCAGCAGCTGCGGCAACACCACATTTTCCTTGGCCGTGAAGTCGGGCAGCAGGTGGTGGAACTGGTAGACGAAGCCCAGATGCTCGCGCCGCATCGTCGTGCGCTCGGCGGAACTGAGATTGCTGGCGTCCTTGCCAGCAAGTTCGATCTGGCCGGAGAAGCCACCTTCGAGCAAACCCACGGCCTGCAACAACGTCGACTTGCCGGAACCCGACGGACCAACCAGAGCGACAATCTCGCCCGGAGCGATCTCGAGGTTCACACCTCGCAGCACGTCGATTCTCACTCCGCCCTGCTCGAAGCTGCGAGCCAAGTTGCGCAAGGCTATGACGGGTCCGGGACTATTCATAGCGCAGCACCTCCACCGGATCGGTGTTGGACGCACGGTAGGCCGGATAGAGCGTCGCCAGGAAGCTCAGTCCCATGGCCATGCCGGCGATGAAGAGCACTTCGAACGGATCGGTCTTGCTCGGCAATTCGGTCAGGAAACGGACCGAGGGGTCCCACACCTCGATACCGAATGCCGTGCTCAGCCCGGTCACGATTCCGTTGCGGAAGTAGAGGATCAGGAAACCCAGGGCCAAGCCGGCACCCGTCCCCAGCACGCCGACGATCGACCCGGTCGTCACGAAGATCTTGAGCAAGCTGCGCCGCGTCGCCCCCATGGTCCGCATGATGGCAATGTCGCGCGTCTTGGACCGCACCAGCATCACCAGTGAAGAGAGGATATTGAAGGCCGCCACGAGCACGATGATGCCGAGCGCAAAGGCCATGGCTACGCGCTCGACCTGCAAGGCTTCGAACAGCGAGGCGTTCATCTGCTCCCAACTGGTCACCTGCGCACGGCCGGAGAGGCTTTCCGCCACCGGCTGCAAGATCTCGTTCGCCCGTTGCGCATCCTCTGTCTGGATCTCGATCATCTCGATCGTGTCGCCTGTCATCAGCAGGGTCTGCGCATTTGGAATGGGCATGACGATGAAGCGTTCGTCGAAGTCGTACAGCCCCACCTCGAACACGGCAGTCACCGTGTAGCCGATCTGGCGCGGCATGGTGCCGAAGGGTGTCGGGCGGCCCTGCGGATTGACGATGGTGATCGTATCGCCCATCCGGATGCCGAGGTTCTGCTGTAGGCGCGACCCGATGGCGACGTTACGCTCGTCCGGGCTCAGTGTTGACAGGTCACCGGCAATCACATTGGGGGCCATGCGCTGGATGTCTTCCGGCGTATTGCCACGAATGAAAATGCCCTCGGCGCGGCCATTGTAGGTGGCCAGCAGCGGCTTTTCGATCAGCGGGCTGGCGCGCGTCACCCCGGGGGTATTGCGCACCTCTTCCAGCACCTCTTCCCAGTTCTCCAGCCGCCCGCCATAGGCGACCACGACAGCATGGCCGTTGAGGCCGGTGATGCGGTCGAGCAGCTCGTAGCGGAAGCCGTTCATCACGCTCATCACGATCACCAGCATGGCGACCGAGAGCATGACCACGGTGATGGAAATGCCCGCCACCAGCGCGATCACCGCCTCGCTGCGACCGGGCAGCATGTAGCGCTTGGCTATCGACCACTCAAAAGGGGAAAGGATCACGTCAGGAAGCCCTGCGATAATTCGTACAGGCCAGCGCTTTAGGAACCGCTACCTTGCGCTGCAATGAAAATAGCCGCGCTATGCCCGCCTCATTCGCTTTCCGCTCCGCTGGCCAGCTGATCGGCAATCCACCCGTCGACATGGGCTTCAAGCACGTCGAGCGGCACCGCGCCGTTCTCCAGCACGGTGTCGTGGAAGGCGCGCAGGTCGAATTGCTCGCCCAGTGCTTCCTCCGCGCGGGTGCGAAGTTCGCGGATCTTCAGTTCGCCCAGCTTGTAGGCCAGCGCCTGCCCGGGCCAGGTGATATAGCGGTTCACCTCGGCGTTGATATTGCCTTCGGACAGCGCGGTGTTGTCGAGCATGTAGTCGACCGCCTGCTGGCGGGTCCAACCCATGGCGTGGATGCCGGTGTCCACGACGAGGCGGTTCGCGCGCCACATTTCATAGCTCAGGCGGCCCATTTCCTTTGCGGGCGTGTCGTAGAGCCCCATCTCGATGCCCAGGCGCTCCGAATAAAGTCCCCAGCCTTCGACAAACGCGGTGAAAAAGGCCGCATTCTGGCGCAGCGGGTGCATGTCCAGCTCCTGCTGCAGCGAAATCTGGTGGTGATGGCCCGGCACGGCCTCGTGCACTGTCAGCGCGGGCAATTCCCACAGCGGCCGCTGGTCCAGCTCGGTCAGGTTGAGGCGATAGATGCCCGGCTGGCCAGTCGCCAGCGAGCCCGACTCGTAATAGGCAGTGGTGTTGCCGGGAGCCGATGCCGCCGGGATCGGCAGCACGGTGTACGGCAGGCGCGGCAGGTTGCCGAACAGGCGCGGCATCCACCCGTCGATTTCCTTGGCGAGCGCCGCCGTGTGCTCGAGGTAGAGCTGCTCGTCGGTCGGATAGTACTGCGGATCGGTGCGCAGGTGCTCGATGAACGCCTCGCGGCTGTCGAACCCGGCCTCGGCGGCCACCTCCTCCATCTCGGCCCGGATACGCGCGACTTCGGACAGGCCGAGTTCGTGCACTTCCTGCGGGGTCATGTCGGTCGTGGTGAAGCTGCGTACGCGGTAGGCGTAGTATTCCTGCCCGTTCGGCGTGCCGCCCACGCCCGGAGCCTCGTCCGCGCGGCAATTGGGCGCATATTCCTGGGTGTAGAAGTCGGCGAAATTCCGGAGTCCCGTGAAGGTACTTTCGGTAATCGCGGCGCGTCCGCGTTCCTGCAGGTCAGCCCAGTCCGTGTCGGAGATGGTAGCGGGTTTCTCGGCAAAGGCAGCCCACCAGATCGATTCCTCTGCCGATCCGGCGAGCAGGCCGGTGATCGACTGCTCATAGCCTTCCATCGGCTCGCAGGCCTGCGTCAGGCCCAGCTCGATGGCGCTTTCGCTGCGCGAGATGGTGTTGGCGACAAAGGCGGGAAAGGCCTCGAGCCGTCCGATATAGCTCTCGTAGTCCGCCAGGTTGAACAGCGGGGAGCCGTAAGGCAGCCCGGCAATGGCGTCCTGCGGTCCGCCACGGTTGGTGAAGACGACATACCGACTCTGGTCGAACTGCGCGCCCTCGATGGTGTCGGTGAAGTCCCGCTCCAGCAGCGCGTAGTCGATCTGCAGGTTCTCCGGCAGTTCATCCGCGTCGATGGCTTCGAGCCGGTCGAGGAAAGCCTGCGTTTCGGCCACCCACGCATCGTAGCCTTCGAGCGAGTTGTCCCCCAGCTGCCCGTCCCCGCGACGATCCCCGATGGACGTGGCAAGGGCAGGTGAATTGTCGAGCGCCCACTGCCACACGTCCTCGCGCAGCTCGGTGAAGTCCTCGGCCGCATCGGCATGGGCCACCGTCGGCATGGCCAGCGCAATGGCGAGGGTCGAGACGGCGAAAAGCGAGCGGTTCATGTGGGGAGTCTCCGGGGAAATTGGTTGCTCGCGAGACTAGGCTCTCCAACCGCAATGTCTAGCCACCGCGCAAGGTCTGCACGCCCCAGTCGCGTTCGAGCAGGTAGAGCACCAGGCGAGCCGCCTTGCCGCGCTCGCTCTCCAGCCCGCCTTCCTGTTCCACCAGCAGCTTGGCGTCGGCATTGGCCACCGGCAGCAGGCGGGTGATCTGTTCGAGGCTGGCGATGTTGAAGGCCTCGTCGCCGGACTGGCGCGTGCCCAACAGTTCGCCACCACCGCGCAGGGCGAGGTCTTCTTCGGCGAGGCGGAAGCCGTCCTGCGTCTCGCGCATCAGGGCGAGGCGCTGCTTGCCGGTTTCCGAAAGCTCGTTGCCGCGCAGCAGCAGGCAGGTCGATTTTTCGCTGCCCCGCCCTACGCGGCCGCGCAACTGGTGCAGCTGGGCAAGGCCAAAGCGCTCGGCCTGTTCGATCACCATCAGCGTAGCATTGGGAACGTCGACGCCCACTTCGATCACCGTTGTCGCCACCAGCACCTTGGCCTCGCCAGCGGCAAAGCGGGCCATGCCCGAATCCTTCAGTTCAGGCGCAAGCTGGCCGTGGACCAGCACCACGTCATCGCCGAAGCGTTCGCGCAAGGCCGCATAGCGCGCTTCCGCAGCGGCGAGGTCGTCGTCCATGTTCTCGCTGTCGCGCACCATGGGGCAGACCCAGTAGGCCTGCTGTCCGGTTTCGAGATGGCGACCAACGGCGGCGACGATATCGTCCAACCGGTCGAGCGGCAGCACACGGGTGTCGATCGCCTGGCGACCCGGCGGCAATTCGTCGAGGCGGCTCACCTCCATCTCGCCATATTGCGCCAGCACCAGCGAGCGCGGGATCGGCGTGGCGGTCATGGCCAGCGTATGCGGCGTGACCTTGCCCTTCTGCGTCAGCATCAGCCGCTGCGAGACGCCGAACCGGTGCTGCTCGTCGATCACCACCAGGCCGAGGTTCTTGTAGCTGACCGACTGCTGGAAGATCGCATGGGTGCCGACCACGATGTCGATGCTGCCGTCGAGCAGCCCCATCAGGATGGATTCGCGTGCCTTTCCCTTGTCTCGGCCCGTCAGCAGGGCGGTCTCGACACCTGTGGGTGCGGCCAGCTTGCGCAGCGTCTCGAAATGCTGGCGGGCGAGCAGTTCGGTAGGAGCAAGAAGGGCAGCCTGCGCCCCGGCCTCGACCGCCACCAGCATGGCTTCCAGCGCCACCACAGTCTTGCCCGCGCCGACATCGCCTTGGAGCAGCCGCAGCATGGGGCTGGCCTGCGCCATGTCGCCGGCAATCTCGGCATTGGAACGGACCTGCGCTCCGGTGAGCGGGAACGGCAGTTGCAGCTTGTCCCGCAAGTGGCCGTCGCCTTGCAGTGCCTGCCCTTTCCGCGCCTTGTTCGACTGGCGCACCAGCATCAGCGCGAGCGCATTGGCGAACAGCTCGTCATAGGCGAGCCGGTCGCGCGCCTTGGCGTTCTCGCCCCGATGGGCCAGCACAAGGGCATCACGCCACGCCGGCCAGCCCTCGCGGTCGAAGGTGGTCGGCTCGATCCATTCTGGCAGCTCGGGCGCGCGGGCCAGCGACTGCTCAACCAGCGAGGCGACACGCGGCTGCGTCAGCCCTTCGGAGAGGCGATAGATCGGCTCTACCATCTTGCCCATCGCGCCATCGCTGGTCTCCGACACGTGATCGGGGTGCACGATCTGCAGCATCTGGTCGTACTGGTCGAGGCGGCCTGCCACCCAGCGCTTCTCGCCCACCGGCAGCTGCTTCTTCGCGGTGTAGCTGGCGCGCCCGAAATAGGTCAGCGCACACACGTTGCCCTTCGCATCGCTCGCCAGCACCCGGTAGGGTCCGCGCTGGCTGCGACTGGCGCGGTGTTCGGTGACGGTCAGCGCCACCACCACCTGCTCGCCCACCTGCGCTTCGTCGAGATCGTGGACCGCGCGACGGACGACGAACCGTTCGGGCAGGTGGTACAGCAAGTCGCGAACCCGCGTCAGGCCGAGCTTTTCCAGCGGCTTCTTCAGCTTTGGCCCCACGCCATCGAGGCCGTCGGTCTCGGCAAACAGCGGATTGAGTTCATCGGGGCGCATGGGCAGGCTCTAGCCGGTCAGCGAATACTTGCGAAGTCACTGCCGCCCACAGTCACCAGCGCGGCTTGCTTCCCATTACAACTGTAACCTGTTATCGCTCCGAATGAGGGTCGCATCTCGCCGGGTTTTCCCGGCAAAAGGGGGGACTCCAATGTTCAATACAATCAAGATCACCGCCGCCGCTCTGGCACTGTCGGCGGTTGCTTTGCCTGCAGTTGCGCAGGATGCCGAGGAGCCGCGGACGACCTACTCGGTGACGGCGCTCGAATTCACCGATGACGCCGACCAGAACCGCTGGCTCGAGCTGCGCGGCATGGTCGATGCGGCCCGCGCGCAGGCAGGCTTGCCGGCAGATACGGTTCACTGGGTGATGCTCAACGAGGACTGGGACATCTTGATCGTGTCCGAGATGCCCGAGGGCATGGCCGCGTTCGACACCCACGGCTCGCCTTCGCGCGCAGCCTTCATCGAAGCACTCACCGAGTTGGCGGGCGGCGAGGACGGCCTGGAAGCCATGCGCGAGGAAGCTGATGCGATGATCGAGGAACGCCACACGATCTACACGCATACGCACCCTTGATCGCATCCGGTTGAAGGTACAGGAGGGGCGCTTCGCAAGACGAGGCGCCCCTTTTTCATGTCAGATCCGTTCCAGACCCGCCTAGATCGCGCCAAGTTCCGCGCCTGGCACCGCGGCACGCGCGAGGCCGATTACATGTTCGGCGGCTTCTACGACACCTTCCACGCGCAGTGGGACGAGGCGCAGCTCGCCTGGTTCGAGGCACTGCTGGAAGAAGACGACGTCGACGTCATGGCCTGGGCACTGGGCACTCAGGAATGTCCCGAAAGCTTCAAGGGTGCCCAAATGGACGCCTTGCGCAAGCTCGACTACGTGAGCATCTAGTCGCTGAAATCCACGCTGTACCCCCTCCCCGATTCGGGAAGGGGGCTTTTGCGTTTGCCTGACTGACGAGTGCGATGCCTGACCTGAACCGAATTCTTGCTGCGAAACAGCCGCTTACCCTGTCGCAGGTGGCGCGCGGTGCGCAGCCGCTGGTGCTGGCCGACCTTGCCCGCGCGGCGAAGAAGCGCGCCGTCTTCATCGCGCCTGATGATGCTGCCTTGCGTACGGTGGCCGATGCCGCCCGGTTCTTCGCACCCGAATTGCAGGTGATCGAGTTCCCCGCTTGGGACTGCCTGCCCTACGATCGCGCCAGCCCCGCCCTGTCGATCAGCGCCGCGCGCTTGTCGGCGCTGCACCAGTTGCAGTCAGGCCAGAATGGCAATCAGGGCAACCAGCTGCTGGTCACCACGGCCAATGCCCTGCTCCAGCGCGTGCTCACCCCGTTCCGCGTGCGCGAGGCGGTGCGCGAGTTCAAGCCGGGCACCACCATCGGGCACGAAAGCCTCGCCGCCCTGCTGCGGCGGCAGGGCTATTCCCGCGCTGACACCGTGGTCGACACCGGCGAGTTCGCCATGCGCGGCTCCATCGTCGACATCTATCCCAGCGGTTTCGACGGCGGCCTGCGGCTCGATTTCTTCGGCGACGAGTTGGAAAGCCTGCGCCGCTTCGATCCCAGCACCCAGCGCACCGTCGACGTCGTCGAAAGCCACCTGTTGCTACCCGCCAGCGAGGCGCTGCTCGACGAGGATAGTATCAAGCGCTTCCGCAGCCGTTACCGCGAGATGTTCGGCGCCGATGCCACGCAGGATCCGCTCTACGAGGCCGTCAGCGAAGGCCGCCGCCTTGCCGGCATGGAGCACTGGCTGCCGCTGTTCGAGGAGCGCCTGTCGACCCTGTTCGATCACCTGACTGCCGATGACGTGATGGTGATCGACTCGGGCGCGCAGTCGGCGGTCGAAGAACGCCTCAAGGACATTTCCGACTACCACCGCCAGCGCGGCGACATCGCCGGGCAGAGCAAGGGCAGCTACCGTCCGCTGGCGCCGGAACAGCTATACCTGACCGGCGACGAATACGCTCGCGATGCAACCGCCTGGCCGATCCACAGGGCCTCGATCTTCGCCGAGCCGGAAAGCGACAAGGTCATCGACTTCGGCTTCCGCTCCGCCCGCGATTTCACGCCCGAACGCTCGCGGGGGGAAGACGTCTACACAGCCGCTGCCCACCATTTCGCATCGGTGGCCAAGAGTGGGCGCAAGCCGCTGTTGGCGACATACACCGCAGGCTCGCTCAGCCGCATCAGCACCAACATTACGGCGCACGGCACAGAGGTTGCGCAGGCGCAGTCGTGGCAGCAGGCGCTGGGCCTGGCAGCCAAGGGCAAGACGGTGGCCATGGAGCTGCCGCTCGACACCGGCTTCGCCAATGACGAGCTGGAAGTCATCACCGAGCAGGACCTGCTGGGTGACCGCCTTGTCCGCCGCCGCAAGAAGAAGAAGGATGCCGACGCCTTCCTCGCCGAATTGCAGGCACTCTCGCGCGGCGACCTGGTGGTCCACATCGACCACGGCATCGGCAAGTACCTGGGTCTCGAACCCATTGCCGTGGGCAAGAGCCAGCACGACTGCGTGATGCTGGAATATGCCGGCGGCGACAAACTCTACATCCCCGTCGAGAACATCGACGTCCTGTCGCGCTACGGCTCTTCCGAAGAGGGCGCGCCACTCGATCGCCTCGGCGGCGAGGCATGGCAGCGCCGCCGCAGCCGCCTGAAGGAACGCATCCGCGCCATCGCGGGCGAGCTGATGGAAGTCGCCGCCCGCCGCGCCCTGCGCAAGGCCACGGTAATCGAGGCCGAGGAAGCCAGCTACAACCAGTTCGTCGACCGTTTCCGCTACGAGGAGACCGAAGACCAGGACGCCGCCATCACCGACGTGCTGCGCGACCTCGAAAGCGGCAAGCCGATGGACCGGCTTGTGTGCGGCGACGTCGGTTTCGGCAAGACCGAAGTCGCCCTGCGCGCCGCCTTCGTCGCGGCCATGGCCGGGCATCAGGTGGCCGTGATCGCCCCCACCACCCTGCTCGCCCGCCAGCATTTCGAGAACTTCCGCGATCGCTTCGCCGGCTTCCCGCTCAAGGTCGGTCGCCTCAGCCGACTTGTCCCGCAGGCCGAGGTCAAGGCCACCCGCGAAGGTCTTGCAGATGGCACGGTCGATATCGTCATCGGCACCCACGCGATCCTCTCCAAGAGCACCAAGTTCAAGAACCTCGGACAGGTGATCGTGGACGAGGAACAGCGCTTTGGCGTCACCCACAAGGAAAAGCTGAAGCAGCTGCGCGCCGACGTCCACGTGCTGACACTGACCGCCACGCCCATCCCGCGTACCCTGCAGATGGCCATGACCGGCTTGCGTGAGCTTTCCACCATCAAGACCCCGCCAGTAGACCGCCTCGCAGTGCGGACCTACGTGATGGAATGGGACGACATGGTGGTGCGCGAGGCCCTGCTGCGCGAACATCACCGCGGCGGACAGAGCTTCATCGTCGTACCGCGCATTTCCGACATGGGACCGCTGGAGGACTGGCTGCACGAAGTCGTGCCCGAAGTGAAATATGTCTCAGCCCACGGCCAGATGAGCGCGGGCGAAATCGAAGAGCGGATGAGCGCCTTCTACGAGGGCAAGTACGAGGTGCTGCTCTCCACCACCATCGTCGAGAGTGGGCTCGACCTGCCGAGCGCCAACACCATCATCATCCACCGCGCGGACCGCTTTGGTCTCGCCCAGCTCTACCAGCTGCGCGGTCGCGTGGGCCGGGCCAAGATCCGCGCCTATGCCTACCTGACCACGCCTGTCGATACGCAGTTGAATGAAGTGGCGGAGAAGCGCCTCAAGGTTCTGGGCGATCTGGATTCGCTCGGGGCAGGCTTCCAGCTTGCCAGCCACGACCTCGACATTCGCGGCGCGGGCAACCTGCTGGGCGACGAGCAATCGGGCCATATCCGCGAGGTAGGCTTCGAACTCTACCAGTCGATGCTGGAAGACGCGATCATGGCGGCCAAGGCAGGCGACATGGGACTGGAGTCGGACAATACCGGCCTGTCGCCGCAGATTACGGTCGATGCGCCGATCATGATCCCCGAGGACTACGTGCCCGACCTTGCCGTGCGCATGGCGCTCTACCGCCGCCTGAACCAGGCCGAGGGCAAGGAAGAGATCGAGAGCATGGCCGCCGAGATGATCGACCGCTTCGGCCCCCTGCCACAACCCACGCAGAACCTGATCCGCCTGATCGAGATCAAGGCGCAGGCCTTTGCCGCGAACGTGGCCAAGATCGAAGTCGGCGCGCGCGGCACGCTGGTGACCTTCCACAAGGACAGCTTCCCCGATCCCGTAGGCCTGATCGCCTATGTCGAGCGCCTCAATAGCGGGAAACCGGACACCGCCAAGCTGCGTCCGGACATGAAGCTGGTGGTCAACCGTGCATGGGGCGATCCGCAGAGCCGCCTCAACGGGCTGCTCCAGCTGACCAAGGGCCTCAGCAATATCGTCAAGCGCGCGAAGAAGGCGGATTAGGTCGCAGCGAGCAAGGCAAAGCGATCCACCGCCATCGGCTTGCCGCCGAGGAAACCCTGCCACAGATGGCAGCCTTCGCGCACGGCAATGTCGCGAACTTCGGCGTTTTCGATACCTTCGGCGATCACCTTCAGGTCCAGCGCCCTGGCCATGGCGAGGATACCGCGCAGCACGGCAAGGTCGCGCTCGTCGCTGGCAATGCCTTCGATCATCGAACGGTCGAGCTTGAGCGCATCAAGCGGCAGGACTTTGAGGTAGCGGAAGTTGCAGAAACCTGCGCCGAAGTCGTCGAGGGCAATGGACATGCCCCGGTCTGCCAGTTCGCGCAGTGCCTTGGCTGACCGGTCGAGGTCAGCCACCAGCGCCTGCTCGGTGATCTCCAGCGTCAGGCGTTCGGGCGGGAAGTCGCTAGCCTCCACCATGGCCAGCAGGTCCTCGCCAAAGCTGCGATCGAACAGATCCATGGCCGTCACGTTGAGCGACAGGCGTAAATGGTCCGGCCAGCTTGCCGCCTCGGCCAAGGCACTGCGGGCGATATGCCGGGACAGGCGCCGCGATACGCCGCCGCTCTGCGCAATCGCTACCAGCGCATCGCCTGCCATGGGTCCGTGCACAGGGTGCACCCAGCGCACCAGCGCCTCGCCGCCGGCCAGCACATCGCTGCCGGAATGGAACTGCGGCTGGAACAGCAGGGTGATGGCATCGTCCGCCAAGGCCTCGACAAGGTCTTCGGTGATCGGATGCGGTTCGCTGCGGCGACGGTCGATTCGCTGGCGACGTTCGTGGACAGGTGCGGGTACGGACATGGTCACGCCTTTGGCGCAATCGACATATCGCGTCAGCAAGGCCAACAGCTTCGTTGCAAATCGGGACGCCGCTCCATAGTGTCCGCTCTGATCCATGGGGGGACAGGTTCTTGGTTTGTGACGTTCTGAATTTCGAAAAGCTGGCGTTGACCTATTCGCAGAGCGACCGCGCGCGCAAAGCCGCGAAAGAACTGTGCGAACGCTATGATTTCGTACCGGTCGAACAGGCCGACGTGATTATCGCGCTGGGCGGCGACGGCACCATGCTCGATGCCCTCCACGACATGCTCGATGTCGACCGCATCCTGCCGGTCTTCGGTATCAACCTCGGCACCGTGGGCTTCCTGATGAACCGTTACCATGGATCGAACGGCCTCATCGAACGGCTGACGGAGGCCAAGAAAATGCCCGTCGCGCCGCTTAAGATGGAAGTCATTACTCAGAAGGGTGACCGGCACTATGCCTATGCCGTGAACGAGGTGAGCCTGCTGCGTGAAACCTTCCAGACGGCCAAGCTGGAAGTTTCGGTCAACGGAAGGGTGCGCATCGCCGAACTGGCAGGCGACGGCATCCTGCTGTCCACACCTGTGGGCTCCACCGCCTACAACCTGTCTGCCAACGGCCCGATCCTGCCGCTCGATTCGCGCATGCTGGCGCTGACCCCGATCAGCCCATTTCGCCCGCGGCGCTGGCGCGGGGCCATCCTGCCCGAAAAGAGCCGCGTCAGCTTCCGCGTCAACGAGCCGGCCAAGCGCCCCGTCGCGGCCGTGGCCGATTCGAAGGAAGTGCGCGACGTGGCCGAGGTGCATATCGAGATCGCTCGCGACAAGGAAATGTGCCTGCTGTTCGACCCGCACCAGACGCTGGACGAGCGAATGTTGGCGGAGCAATTCGTCACTTAGCCGCAGAGGCTAAATTCGAGGGTTGCAAATCGGATTCGGCGCCCATATAGGCGCCTCTCGCCTTCGGGCTGCTCCCCGATAGCTCAGCGGTAGAGTAGGTGACTGTTAATCACTTGGCCGTAGGTTCGAATCCTACTCGGGGAGCCATTTTCCACACATTGATGGATATTTGACGCCTCCTGGAGAATTTCTCCAGGGGAGCCGAAGCGCGTCGAGATTTCCTGCAAAGCGAAAGGCCCGCGGCTCTCGCCACGGGCCTTCGCGCTTGTCCGGTTGCGGCGACAGACGGATGATCCGCAAAGCGCCCCTGTCCTGCCGGGAGAGCTGGTCAGTCCTCCGCGGCCCGGCGTTCGGCAAGTTCGTCCAACGCGGCCTGGATCTCTGCCATCTTGGCTTCGGTCAGCACTGCCGCTTCGTACTGCGCAGCCACGCGCAAGGTGTTCGGACGGCCCATGGTCTGGAACATGTCATTGTCATAGACCGTGGGAATGAGTCGTTCGAGGATCGCCGCGGATTCCGGATCGTCAAGCAGGGTGGCGATGGTGGTAGTTTCCACCGAGTAATGTTCCTGCGCCTCGCTCGCGGCCTCTTCCTGCGCAAATGCCGGCGTGACAGCCATGCCGGACAGGCCGGCTGCAAGTGCTGCCGCGTAGATAATCTTCTTCAATTTACTTTTCCAACTGCCTTGGTTGTGGGGTTTTCTCTCTCCGCGCCGATGCCGACCCGGTTCGAAATGTCTTGCCTCGCTCAGAACCCGTCGAGGTCTTGGGCGATAGTGATCGTGCCGTCGAAATGTGCGCCGATCTCGGCTTCGTAGCGACGCCAGTCCTCGCGTCCCGCGTTGCCGATAACCAGATGGGTCACAACCACTTCGCCTGCGTCCATGGCTGCAGCCATTTCTCCGATCTGCGAGGGAGTTATGTGGTGGGTACGCAGGTGTTCGATCAGCAGCGGCGGCGGGCCACCGGCCTGGTCGCCGCGGGCCGGCCCCATGGCACCGAGAAGGCCCTCGAGGTCG
This sequence comes from Aurantiacibacter gilvus, assembly GCF_038289935.1. NCBI lineage: Bacteria > Pseudomonadati > Pseudomonadota > Alphaproteobacteria > Sphingomonadales > Erythrobacteraceae > Aurantiacibacter > Aurantiacibacter gilvus. The sequence continues at coordinate 1,092,346 of NZ_JBBYHV010000001.1, read as the reverse complement.
ATCATTTCGGCCACCAGCAGGTCAACGCCCTGCCCCAGGCGGTCAACCGCCTCGCTGGGGGCGGTGTCGCCGGTGTAGAGGATCGAGCGATCCGGCAGGTCGAAACGGAAGGAAAGCGAGGCGTAGCGCCCGTACTGCGGGCTGTCGGGTGTGAAGCTGTAGTGGGTGTTCTCCACATTGCGAACGGTCATCCCGCCCACCACGGCGGTCTCGCCACCGCGCCACTCGATCACTTCAATTCCGATAGAGGGGTCATGAACCTCCTCTCCCGGAACGCCGTAGCCCGCCTCACCGCCAGGCCGCATGGAAGCGATCAACCCATCGACCAGTTGCCGCGTTCCCGGCGGGCCATAGATGGTTAGCGTGTTCTGCGCCTCGGTCTGGAAGCGGAGGCCCAACACAGCTCCGAGCCCGCCAGTATGATCGAAATGCAGGTGGCTGATGAATACCCCGCTGAGCCGCGCGAGCGGGACTCCGACCCGCGCCATCTGGTTTGCGGCGCCGTCACCAACGTCGACGAGATAGACTTCGCTGCCCGTCAACAGCAGGTTGGACGGCTCTGCCCGATCGGCGTGGGGCACGGGGCCGCCGTGAGTGCCAAGCGTAATCCACTGGCTGGCTATCCCGGTCGGCGAGACCGTATCCTGCGCGGCTGCAGGCTGCAGACCCGCGGCCGCAAGTGCGGCAAGCAGCGCATAAGTCTTTCGCATCCAACTCCTCCGTTGAGGGGGAAGATGCCATGCATTTGCCAATTCGTCCAAATTCTTTGAATTGGTCGTGATTCACAAAATAGATCAATACATCAGTCGCGCAGCCACAGCTCGTGGCTGTCGATGCGGATCTGCGTGATCGCGCGCTGGGCTTCGGCCCGGGCATCCACCTCCATACTGAAGGCATCGTGCGTCATGCGTTCGGCCAGTAGCAGGTCGGCGAGGTCGATTTCGCCCAGCTGGTGACCACGCCGCATACGGGTGAGCACGGCCATCTGCGCGCGCAGGCTCTCGCGGGCACGCTCCCATGCGGCGATGCGGAACTGCGCGCTGGCAAGGTCCGCCGAGGCCGTTTCCTGCACGGCAAAGCGTGCCATCTGCGCCTCGGCCATGGCGGCGCTGGCTTCGGCCGCGGCCTGGTCTGCCTGCGCCCCGCGACGGCTGCCGCCAAAAGGCATGGAGAAGACGAGACCGGCGCCGGTCTCTGCACCGCCCCGTTCGGAGAAGACGCGAATGCCGACCGAGGGATCGGCCACCCGGTCCAAGCGCACGCGCGCGGCCGATGCTTCGTAGGCGCGCGACTGGGCTTCGGCAGCGGCAATCTCGTGGCTGTTGCTCACCACCAGCCCGGAATAGCGTTCAAGTTCACCCGGTTCGACTGCCGGCATGGGAATGTCCGGGGCCTCTTCCGGCAAGGCGAGCGCGGGGAAATGCGTGGCAAGCCGCGTGCGGGCGAGGTTCGCTTCGCCTGCCGATTGCGCCGCGCGTACCCGGGCCGCACCGAGGGCAGCCTCTGCCTGGTCCGCCTCCAGTGGCGCGGCATCGCCAAGTTCCACGCGGCGCTCAACGGCTGCCAGTGCGGTTTCGAGGTTCATCACCGCCTGCTGGTCCACCCGCGCAGCGCCCGAAGCTGAAAGCCAGTCCCACCAGTGCTGGGCCAAGACCAGCGCGGCCTGGTGCCGGGTATCTTCCGCCATGTTCTCCGCCGCATCGACAAGGTGCACGCCAATCTCGCGGTCCAGCCGCGCCTTTCCGGGCAAGCGGATGCCGCGCATCAGGTCGGCATTGAACTCGTCGAAGTCGCCTTCGAGGTCGATCGTGCGGCGGGTGTAGCTGCCGGTGATCACGAAATCGTGTGGGCTGGCGGCACGCGCCCGGGCGCCGGACCGGGCCGCGCTGACGCGCTGCTGAGCTGCCTCGACCGCCGGATAGGCATCGAGCGCGGCGCTGACCTGCGCTTCATCCGGCAGACCCGGATCGGCGAGCACAGGCGTGGCGAGAGCAGCGAGCGGGAGGATGGCCAACCGGGTGGCAATGGCAAGCCTCATGCCGATTCTCCTTCGGGATCAGGTTCGTCAGCGTGGTCCGCCGCGCTTTCGCCAAAGCGTTCGTAGAGGATCGGCAGCAGCACCAGCGTCAGCAGGGTGGCCGAGACCAGCCCGCCGACCACGACGATGGCGAGCGGCTTCTGGATTTCCGAACCCGGCCCCGTGGCGAACAGCAGCGGGACCAGGCCGAAGGCGGCGATGCTGGCGGTCATCAGCACGGGGCGCAGGCGGCGCTCGGCGCCGATGCGCACAGCCTCAGGCAGTGGCACCCCGTCAGCGCGCAACTGGCGGAAGTAGGACACCATCACCAGCCCGTTGAGCACGGCGATGCCGAACAGGGCGATGAAGCCTACCGAGGCCGGAACCGAAAGGTATTCGCCCGACAGTGCCAGCGCCACCATGCCGCCAACCATGGCGAAGGGAATGTTGAGCAGGATCAGCACCGATGCGCGCAGCGACTGCAGGGTGAAATAGAGGATCGCGAAGATCATCAGCACCGAAACGGGCAGCACGATCCCGAGGCGCGCGCTGGCGCGCTGCTGGTTCTCGAACTGACCGCCCCATTCGAGGCGGTAGCCTGCCGGCAGTTCGACGTTCGCGGCGATGTCCGCGCGCGCTTCCTCGACATAGCCGACAAGGTCGCGACCGGTGACGAAGGCCTGCACCAGGGCGAAGCGCGAGCCGTTCTCGTGCTCCAGCTTCACCGGCCCTTCGACTAGGCTGACGCTGGCAACGTCGCTGGCGCGCAGCAACTGGCCCGAAGGTGACTGGTAGACCTGGTCGGCAAAGGCTTGCGGCGTGTCGGCCATACGGCCCTCTCCGCGCACAACAATGGGCACGCGGCGGTTGCCGTCCGCCACGACGCCCGCGTGCATGCCTTCCACCTGCGCCCGCATCTGGTCCTGCAGGTCGGTCACCGGCATGCCGAGGCGGCCTGCGGAGACGCGGTCGATATCGAGCTCGAGGTAGTCGACCGTGTCGTTGGCCACGGTCATGGCCTCGCTGGTGCCTTCGAGCGTTTCCAGGCGCGACTGGATTTCGCCGGAGAGGCGCGACAGTTCGTCGAGGTCCGGCCCGAACAGCTTGATCGCCAGGTCACCGCGCGCGCCGGTGAGCATTTCGGAGGTCCGCATGTCGATCGGCTGGGTGAAGCTCGACTCGATCCCGGGGAAACGCGCGGTCACGGCGCGAATCTGGTCGACCAGCCAGTCCTTGTCCTGAACCCGCCATTCATCGCGCGGCGCGAGCTGAAGGAAGGCATCGCTCTCGTTGAGGCCCATGGGATCGAGGCCGATCTCGTCCGACCCGACACGAGCGATGATCGCCTCCACTTCGGGCACTTCTTCCATGATCGCCCGCTCGACCGCGAGATCGCCTTGCAGCGAATGGTCAAGCGACACCGACGGCAGCTTGGCGAGCTGCATGACCACGGAACCTTCATCCATCACCGGCAGGAAGGTCTTGCCCGTCACGCTGTAGGCAACTCCGGTCACCAGCAGCGAGGCACCGGCAATCACGTAGACCAGCTTCTTGCGCGCAAAGGCTCCAGTCAGCAGGCCGTGATAGCGCGGCGAAATCTTCCGCATCAGCCAGGGCTCGTGATGTCCCTCCTTCACCTTGAGCAGGTAGAAGGCGATCACCGGGATCAGCGTCAGCGACAGCAGCAGGGCGGACAGCAGCGCCAGCACGATGGTCAGCGCAACCGGCGAAAACAGCTTCCCCTCCAGCCCTTCCAGCGTGAGCAGCGGCAGGAAGACCACGGCAATGATGGCGAGGCCGGAGGCAACCGGTTTGGCCACTTCGGTGCTGGCAATGAAGATGTTGTGAAGCTTGCTGCCCTTGGCATGCCTGGGGTCGGACAGGCGCTCGACCACGTTCTCCACCACAACGACCGCGCCGTCGACAAGGATGCCGACCGCAATGGCCAGCCCGCCAAGGCTCATCAGGTTGGCCGTCAGGCCGATGGCGCGCATGAAGATGAAGGTGAGCAGCGCGGCCATGGGCAAGGCGAGCGCCACGATCACCGAAGCGCGGAAGTCGCCGAGGAACAGCAGCAGCAGGAGCACCACCAGCACGGTGGCTTCCAGCAAGGCGCTCTCTACCGTGCCCACGGCGCGCCCGATCAGGTCGGAACGGTCGTAGAAGACGTTGACGGTCATGCCTTCGGGCAGGCTCGGCGCGATCTCCTCGAGCCGGGTTTCCACGCCCGAAACGACTTGGGAGGCGTCGGCGCCGCGCAGGCCGATCACCAGCCCCTGCACCGCCTCGCCCTCGCCGTTCATGGTGACCGCGCCGTAGCGTGTCAGGCTGCCGGTGCGGATATCCGCCACGTCGCCAAGCCGGATCACCGCACCGCCGTCCGAGCGCACCACGGTATTGGCCAGGTCGTCCAGCGTCTCGATGGCGCCCGTCGCGCGAACGATCAGGGCTTCCTCGCCGCTGGTGAGGCGTCCTGCCCCGTCGTTGCGGTTGCCGCTGTCGATGGCAGCGGCAATGTCGGCCGTGGACAGGCCCGCAGCCGCCAGCGCGGAATTGTCCGGCGCGACCTCGAAGGTTTCGACATAGCCGCCCAGCGCATTGACATCGGCGACGCCGGGAACGGTGCGCAAGGCCGGACGGATGATCCAGTCGAGCACGCGGCGTTTCTCGGCCAGGTCCTGCGGACCGTCCAGCGTGAACATGTACATGTCGGACAGGGGCGTGGAGATCGGCGCCATGCCGCCCTCCACGGTGGCTGGCAGGTCCGCCATGACGGCATTCAGCCGCTCCGATACCTGCTGGCGCGCCCAGTAGATGTCGGTGCCGTCCTGGAAGTCGATGGTGATGTCGGCAATCGCGTACTTGGCGACCGAGCGCAGCACGGACTGGTCCGGAATGCCGAGCATTTCCATCTCGATAGGCGTGATGACGCGGCTTTCGACCTCTTCCGGGGTCATGCCCGGCGCGCGCAGGATGATCTTTACCTGCGTGGAGCTGATGTCCGGAAAGGCGTCGATCGGCAGGCGGTTGAATGACCATGCCCCGATACCGGCGAGGATCAGGGCGATGGCGATGACCGCCAGGCGCAGCGTCAGCGCTTTCTCGATAAGTTTGCTCAGCATTGCCGCGCTACTCCGCCGAAGCAGCCTTGAGCTCGGCGATGGAGCTGGTGGCGACCACCTCGCCCGCTGCCAGCCCGTCCGAAATCACCGCGTGGCCGGCAGCATTGGCGACCACCGTAACCGCGCGCGGCGTGTAACTGTCACCCTCGCGCACGAAGACATGCTCCTCGCCGCCGATACGGGTGACGGCGGCCGAGGGGACGGAGACGCCTTCACCACCCTGCCCGCCACTGACCACGACCATGACGTTCTGGCCCGGCACCAGTCCGGGCGCGGAGCCGATGGTGGCCGTTGCCATGACCGAGCGGGTGTTCGCATCGATGGAGGGGGCGACGGTCAGGATCTGCCCACTGACCGGGGCAGCATCCGTGCCCTCGCCCGGCACCTGTACCTCTACCGACATGCCCGGACGGACTTGCCGCGCGAGTCTTTCCGGCAATTGCAGTTCGATCCGCAACGGTCCGGAGGCTTCGATGACGAAAGGCGCTTCCATGCCGTCGACACCGCTGCCGGTCTCGATCCCGACATGGGCCACGCGACCTGCGATGGGCGCCCGCAGGGTCATGGTGCCGTCCGGCCCCGTCCCCGCCATTGCAGCAAGGCGCTGTGCCTCGGCCAGGGTGGCGCGAGCCTGTTGCAGTCGCGCTTCGGCTTCTTGGGCACGGGCCTGGGCGACAATGCCTTCTTCGGAAAGCTGCGCCATGCGCGCGGCCTGTGCCTCGGCCAGCGCAATTTCGCTGCGAGCGCGGGACAGGTCGCCGCTGATCGAAATGGGCTCGGCCGCGCGCACCAGCGCCAGCGGAGCACCGCGCGCCACGATCTGTCCCTCGATCACGTAGACCCGCACGGCAGCCCCGGCGAACGACGGGGTAACCGCAACGCGAGCTTCGGGCGGCAAGGTGATCCGGCCCGGAACAGAGCCCAGCGGTACGCCGGTTGCAGCTTCGGCAACGGCTGTCTCGATAGAAAGGGCGTTCTCGGCTGATCCAGCCTCGCCTGCCTGGGGTTCCTCGGATGAGGGGGCTTCCGAACAGGCGGCGAGGCTGGCGAGGAGCAGTCCGGACAGGAGCAGCCCGGAGTGCAAAGCGATGGAGCGGTGGCGGGTCATGCCCGCAGAAATGCGGGGTGAAGCTGACAACAACTTGTCAGTTTGCCAGCTTGTTGTCAGTTTCATGGCTGATACGGGGATCATGGACCCTGTGACCACGAAAGGCTGCCCATGCGCTTGCTGCTGGTAGAAGACGATCCGCTGCTGGGGGAGCGGCTGGGCGACCGGCTGCGCAGCGCGGGCTATGCCGTCGACCTCGCCACGAGCCGCGAGGAAGGCGAGGACTGGCCCGATCTCGACACCATGGCCGCCGTCATCCTCGACCTCGGCCTGCCTGACGGGGACGGGCTGGACCTGTTGCGCCACTGGCGCGCTCGCGGGGTCGACTGCCCGATCCTGATCCTGACCGCGCGCGGGAGCTGGCAGGACAAGGTTGAAGGCCTCAACTGCGGGGCGGACGATTTCGTGGTGAAGCCGGTCAGGTTCGAGGAATTGCAGGCCCGCCTCAACGCCCTGTTCCGCCGCCAGATGGGCAAGCGCGACAGCACCCTGCGCGCGGGCACGCTGGCGCTCGACCCGATCAGCCGCACGGTGGAGAACGACGGCGAACCCGTTTCGCTCAGCCGCCGCGAATTCGGCTTGCTGCACCTGTTCATGCGCCGCAAGGGACAGGTCATGTCGCAAGCGGAGATCCTCGAAGACCTCTACGACCTGGAGGCCGAGCGCGAGCTCAACACCGTGGAGGTGCTGGTCGGTCGCCTGCGCCGCAAGATCGGTAAGGACCGCATCGTGACACTGCGCGGCATGGGATACCGTTTCGAATGAATGTTGGAACCGGCACTTCGGGCAGCCTGCGCCTGCGCTTCCTGCTCGCCATCACCGTCTGGGTGGCGCTGGGGATTGGCGGAATCTGGTTTACCGCCACCCGTGTCTTCGCCACGCACATCGAGGACATGTACCACGAGGAGCTGGAGGTCCATGTGCGCGAGCTGGCCCGGCTCACCCGGCTCGACGAAAGCGGCGCACCCCGCCTGTCGCGCCCCCTGTCGGACCCGCGCTACGAAGTGCCGCTGTCGGGCTTCTACTGGCAGGTTTCCATCGAGGGCCAACCGGTGCTCAAGTCGGCCAGCATGACGCGCGGTTCGCTGGACCAGAGCGTGGCCCATTCGCCCGATGTCGCACATGAGATCGAGGACGGCCCGACCGGCCCCACGATTACCTATGGCTTGCTGGAGGAGGCGGAAAACGGTGCGCAGGTGCACATCGTCATCGCCACCGACAAGAGCGAGCTGGACGACGACATCGCCGCCTTCAACCGCGACCTGGTAGTGTGGCTGGCAACACTCGCACTGCTGCTGTTGGCGACCGGCGTGGCGATCATCTCTTTCGGCCTGCGCCCCTTCGGACGGCTAGGCGATGCCATTGCCCGCGTGCGCGAAGGCCGGGCGGACAGGCTGGAAGGTAGCTACCCGTCGGAAATCGCCCCGCTCGTGGGAGACCTCAACGCCTATATCCGGCAGAACAACGAGATCGTCTCGCGCGCCCGTGTCCATGCCGGGAACCTCGCCCATTCGCTGCGCACACCGTTGGCCGTGGTGACGGACGAGGCCGAGCGCCTGCGCGACGGCGATAGCTGCTCCACGAGCGGCAAGGTGCTGCTGGAGCAGGCAGAGGCCATGCAGCAGCAGATCGACTACCAGCTGGCACGCACCAGCCTGTCAGCGGGCGCCCCCGTACCGGGAAGCCGCGCCATGCTGCCAGAACTGGCGGAACCGATCCTGAAGGCCATGCGCCGCCTGCATCCGGACAAGCAGTTCGAACTGGCCGCGCCGGATCACCCGGTCGCGCTGGCGATCGACCCGGTGAACCTGTCCGAATTGCTCTCCATCCTGCTCGACAATGCCGGGAAATGGGCCACCAGTTCGGTGACGCTGGCGATCAGCGGTCCGGTGGGCGGCTTGGTGACCGTCAAGGTCAGCGACGATGGCCCGGGCATGACCGCCGAGCAGATCGCCAAGGCCTGCGAGATCGGCACGCGCTTCGATCCGTCTGTGCCGGGTTCCGGCCTCGGCCTCGCCATCGCGCGCGACATCTGCACTGACGCCGGGGCGACATTGGACATCGCTTCAGGTGGCACCGGCCTGACCGTTACCGTGCAAATCGCGGGCGAATAGTTTGCCTATTCAGGGCGGCGGAAGCGCAGGGCGAACTTGTCGCTGACCCCGTCGAAGTCGCGCGGGCTGGCGTCGTGCGGGTCTGCCGGATTGTGCAGCACGTCGCTTTCCGCCTCCAGCACGAACCCGGCAGCAGTCACCTGGTCGACCACGGCAGCGGGGTCGATGCGGTGCAGTGTCGAGGTGGCGCTGGTGCCCGTGCCGGGCGCAGAGTGATCTTCCACGAAGAAGATGCCGCCCGGGCGCAGGTTGCGGAACACGCCGGCGTTGACGGCCGCAATGTCGCCATTGGCAAGGTCATGATAGTTCTCGGTGGTCCAGAACAGGTCCACCTGCTGCGGCAGGGTGAGAGTGTCATAGCCCTCGACCACCACGACTTCGATATTGCCGTATTGCTCCGCGATGGCGTTGATCCCGTCGAGCCCGCCGGGGCGACTGGCGAAGAAGGACGGCATCAGCGCGTAGATCTTGCCTTCGGGTCCTACAGTCTGCGCGAGGATGCGCGTGTAATAGCCGCCGCCCGGCGCAATCTCGGCGATCACGTCTCCGCGCTGCACGCCGGAGAACAGTACGATCTCTTCCGGCTTGCGTGCTTCGTCGCGCGCCGTGTCCGCTTCCGGCCGCGCAGGGCTGACCACGGCGGCGAGGACGTAGTCTTCCATGGCATTGGGCAGGACCACCGGCTCCGGCGAGGTGAGCGACGTGCAGGCCGCTGTCAGCATGGCAGACCCGGCGAGAAGGATGGTGGCGATACGCATGTGAAATCTCCCTTGCCCGCGATGCTATCCATTATCGGAAGCGGGGCAAGCCTCACATTGTCGCAGAAGCCCTGCGTGAATCGAGCAAGCGCACGGTCTGCACACCGACAATTGCCACCAGCGCGATCATCGCTGCCCCGGCATACCAAGGTGCGTCGAAGGCCACCTGCCCGTAAAGCAGTCCGAACAGTGGCGGCGCGACGATGCGGCCGATGGCGTTGGAGGCCATCAGCAGGCCCATGGTGCTGCCCTGCCGCTCCGGCGGCGTCTCGCGGCTGAGCAAGGCCCCGGCACTGGGAAAGGCGAGGCTGTGGCCGGTCATCAGCAGGCCCATCAGCAGCACGCCTGCCACCGGCATGCGGATGATCGGTTGCAACAGCATCGACAGCGCCAGCAGGGCCAGGCCGATCAGGATCACCCGCGCCTCACCGAAGCGGGCGACCAGCGGGCCGATAAGCACCAACTGGGCGAACAGACCGCCGCCGCCAATGGCCAGGAAGGCAAAGCCGAGGTCATGCGCGCTCCAGCCGAAATTGTGCTCGCTCCACAGGCCGTAAATTGCCTCCATCGAGGCGAAGGCGGCGATACCGAAGAAGGAAATGACGAACAGCCGCGCCAGTAGCGGTTCCTGCGACACGAAATGGAAGGCCTCGGAATACTTGGGCAGCGGACGCCCCTTTCCCGTTGGCTCCACAGCGTCCTTCAGCGCCAGCAGGCACCAGATGCTGGCGAGTACGGACAAGCCGCCCGCGATGAAGATCGGCAAGCGGAAGCTGGCCGCGACCACTTCCTCGCCCGCAAACAGGCCGCCCAGCACCGGCCCGAAGGCAAAACCGAGGCTGAAGGCCGCGCCGAAATAGCCCATGGTCTTGGCGCGGCGCTCTGGCGGGCTGACGTCGGCGATAAAGCCCTGGCACACGCTCAGGGTGCCCGAGAAGAACCCGCTGAACACGCGGATCAGCACCGCTGCCCACAGCGAGGGGGCAAAGGCGAAGGCGACATAGGAGAGGCCGGCAATGAAGGTGGTCAGCGCCAGCACCTTGCGCCGACCCCACTTGTCCGACTGGCGGCCCCAGTGGATCTCGCCAAACACGTTGCCGAACGAATAGGCGGCAAAGAGCAGCGCGATCTCGAAGGGATTCGCGTCGAACACCTGCCCGTAGAACGGCAGCAGCGGCAGGATCAGGCTGAACCCGGCGATGTTGATGAACACCGCCACCAGCAAGGGTGGGAGCCGTCTATCCATTGTAGCGCGGTTCCGGCAGGCCGGTGACGCCGAGGCCGTCGATCACGAAGCAGGCCCCGTCGTCGGGCGCGGGTTCGCGGCCGAGGAAACTGGGATCGATGCTGGGGACGAACAGCCGGTCCAGCTTGGGGCCGAAGAACATGCAGCTGGCCGGCAGCTTGGTCGGCATTTCGATTGCGCGCAGCACCTTGCCTTCTGGCGAGAGGCACAGGACCACCCCGCCCTCGCAGATCGCAGTCCACAGGTTGCCGTCCACATCCACGGTCGCGCCGTCGGGGATCGGCCCGTAGTCGCTGGTATTGAAGAACTCGCGGCGGTTCGAAGCCCTGCCCGTCTCGATGTCATAGTCGTAGGCGTAGATCACGTGCGCCATCGAATCCGCGTGGTAGAGCACCCTGTCATCGGGCGACCAGCAGGGGCCGTTGCCGAGGGTCAGCTCGCGGTCGATCTGGCGCAGTTCACCTTGGTCGAGCACGTAAAGCCCGCCGCGCGGTTCGGCGGCCTTGCGATGGCTGGTGCCGAAGACGAAGCGCCCGCGCCGGTCGACCTTGCCATCGGCCAGTTGCACTTCGGGATCAGCCGGGTCGAGCAGCGCGAGCGGCTCAACCGCTCCGCTTTCGAAGTCGAGCGAATGGACACCGGTGACGAGCGCGACGATCGCACCGCCCTGCTCGCGAAGCGCCATGGAGCCGATCATGTCGGGCACGTCCCACGCCTTGTGGTCGCCGCTCTCCGGGTCCCAGCGGAACACCTTCTGGGCCAGGATGTCGATGTAATAGAGCGCCTGCTCCGCCACGTCCCAGACGGGGCCTTCCCCCACTTGGCACTTGGGCAAGTCCAGTCGGCTGATCTGCATTGAACGGTCCCTCTCTCCCGCTCCCACTGTAACGAGCGTTACGATGGGAGCAAGAGCGGGAACCGCCCGCGCAAAGCAGACAATCTCAGGTCAGGTCAGGCGACTGCCCCGTGGCAGTGCTTGTACTTGTTGCCCGAGCCGCAAGGACACGGAGCATTACGGCTCACGTTCTTGTCCTTGTACGGATCTTCCCGCTGGGCCGATCCACGCGTGCCGGTGGAAGCCACGGGCGATCCCGCCAGCGTACCGAACAGTGGCTGCATGAATTGCGAACCGTCGCCATCGTTGGAATCGTCTTCACCCGTGAACGGGTCGACATGGCCGGTCAGGAAGCTCGGCAGGTCCGGCAAGGCACCGGAAGGCGGCGGCGGGGCCGCGCGCAGTTCGGCAGTCAGCAGGACCTTGGTGACGTCTTCACGCAGCGTATCCAACATGGTCTGGAACAGGCCGAAGGCTTCCTGCTTGTACTCGTTGATCGGTTGCTTCTGCGCATAGGCGCGCAGGAAGACCACCTGCCGCAGCGCGTCGAGCGTCGCGAGGTGTTCCTTCCAGTGGTAGTCGAGCCGCTCCAGCAGGATCGACTTTTCCACCCGGCGCCACGATTCCTCGGGGATTTCGGTGACGCGCGCGGCCAGCTTTTCCTCGGCCAGTTCCTGCAGGCGTTCCTCGATGATCTCGGGTTCGACAGCGTCCTCTTGCAGCCAGTCGTCGATCGGCGGGTTGAGGCCGAGCACTTCGTCGACCTTTTCCTTCAGGCCAGCGACATTCCACTGTTCCGGATAGGAACCCGGCGGGCAGGTCTCGTGCACGATGGCATTGATGGCATCGCGGCGCATGTCTTCCACGACGTCGTCGACGCGCTCGGAATCCATGATTTCGGCGCGCTGTTCATAGATGACCTTGCGCTGGTCGTTCATCACGTCATCGTACTGCACGACCTGCTTGCGCATTTCGTAGTTGCGCGCCTCGACCTTCTTCTGCGCCGTCTCGATGGCCTTGGACAGCCACTTGGAGCCGATAGCCTCACCGTCTTCGAGGTTGGAGTTCATCATCTTGGCGAACAGTGTGTCCGGGCCGAAGATGCGCAGCAGGTCGTCTTCCAGGCAGAGGTAAAAGCGCGACAGGCCGGGGTCGCCCTGACGGCCCGAACGGCCGCGCAACTGGTTGTCGATGCGGCGGCTTTCGTGGCGCTCGGTACCCAGCACGAACAGGCCGCCGGCTTCCTTCACCTTCTGGCGTTCGGCCTCGACCTCGGCGGTGATGCGGTCGATCTCCAGCTGGCGCTTGGGATCGTCCTCGGCGAGCTCGCTCAGCTCATCCTCGATGCGGAAGTCGATGTTGCCACCCAGCTGGATGTCGGTACCGCGGCCAGCCATGTTGGTGGCGATGGTCACCGCTCCGATACGGCCGGCCTGTGCCACGATGCGGGCTTCCTGCTCGTGCATGCGAGCGTTGAGCACGGCGTGCTTCACGCCTTCCTTGTCAAGGAACGAGCTCAACAGCTCGCTCTTCTCGATCGAGACCGTACCCACCAGCACCGGCTGGCCGATCTCGTTCTTCTCCTTGATGGCCTTCGCGATGGCCGCGAACTTGTCCATCGTGTTCTTGTAGAACTCGTCTTCCTCGTCGACGCGCGCGACGGGCACGTTGGTGGGGATCTCCACCACGTTCAGCTTGTAGATATCCCAGAACTCGGCCGCCTCGGTGGCGGCGGTACCGGTCATGCCGGCCAGCTTGGGGTACATGCGGAAATAGTTCTGGAAGGTGATCGAAGCCATCGTCTGGTTCTCGGGCTTGATCTCGACACCTTCCTTGGCCTCCACCGCCTGGTGCAGGCCGTTCGACCAGCGGCGACCGTCCATCATACGCCCGGTGAACTCGTCGATGATGATGACCTTTTCGTCATTGACGATGTAGTCAGTGTCCTTCTTGAACATCACCACCGCGCGCAGGGCCTGGTCGAGGTGGTGCACCACCAGGGTGTTCTCGACGTCGTAGAGGTTGTCCGTTTCCAGCAGTCCGGCAGCGATCAGGCGCTGTTCCATCTCCTCGACACCAATCTCGGTCATCTGGATGTTCCGGGACTTCTCGTCCTTGGTGAAGTAGCGATCCTCGTCACTCAGCGCATCGCCATGTTCGCGCTCCAGGGCTTCCTGGTCCTTCACCAGCTGCTTCACCTGCTCGTCCAGCGTGATGTAGAGCTCGGACTTGTCCTCGGTAGGGCCGGAGATGATCAGCGGGGTACGCGCCTCGTCGATCAGGATCGAATCGACCTCGTCGACGATGGCGAAGTTGAAGGGACGCTGCACCATCTGGCGGCGCTCGCTCTTCATGTTGTCGCGCAGGTAGTCGAAGCCCAGTTCGTTGTTGGTCGCGTAGGTTACGTCGCAGGCATAGGCCTCGCGGCGGGCAGCTTCGGGCATGTTCGGCACGACCACGCCGACGGTCAGGCCCAGGAAGTTGTAGACCTGTCCCATCCATTCGGCGTCACGGGCGGCGAGGTAATCGTTTACGGTGACGACGTGTACACCCTTGCCCTCGATGGCGTTGAGGTAGACCGCCAGCGTCGCCATCAGCGTCTTGCCTTCGCCGGTCTTCATCTCGGCGATTTCGCCTCTGTGCAACACGATGCCGCCCACCATCTGGACATCGAAATGACGCATGCCGAAAACGCGCTTGGAGGCCTCGCGCACGGTGGCGAAGGCCTCGGGCAGCAGGTCGTCCAGCGTCTGGCCCTCTTCCTCGATCTTCTTGCGGAACTTCAGCGTCTGCGCGCCGAGTTCGGCGTCGGAGAAATCAGCCAGCTGCTCCTCGAGGGCATTGATGTGCGCGACGATCTTGTCGAGCGACTTTACGTAACGATCGTTGGACGAACCGAAAATGGACTTGGCGATGGTCTGCCACATGGTGGGAGAATCCTGTCTGTAATATGGGAAAGAGGCCGCGCGACCCGCATGTTCGGGGCGCAGCCGTTGCAAATCAGCGAAATGGATGAATGGCGGGCGCTATTCGCGCGCGCGATCAGCCTGCAATTGCACGGTAGGGGCGATCACGACCACCACGGCCGGACGGCAAGGACGCTGGTCACGCACGTTGACCGATGCGGCCCGCGAGAACTCCAGCGAACGGGTTACGACCGTCTGGCAATCCTCGACATCACCGGATGCGGCTACGCTGACGACGCTCGCTTCTGCGGCAAGCGCAGGCTGGGCAGAAAGCCCGAGGCCGGAAATCACGGCCAGAAGGGTGAGCAATTGGCGTAGCATGTGCGCCTGTCAGATAGCGCCCTTTTCCTCAAAGTCCACTGACCAGAGGCTTGCAGCCGTGAATTGTCATGTTGGCGAGCGGCCCTTGGGCAATTATGGCGGCCTCCATGGACCTAGAACGCTCTCCGCTCGCCCTGCCCTTTCCCGACATGCCGCCAATCGCGGGTGTGACGCTGCGCGTGGCCCGTGCGGGCTACAAGAAGTGGGACCGCGCGGACCTGACCTATGCCGAGCTGGCCGAAGGCACGGCGCTGGCCGGCGTGTTCACGAAGAACGTCTGCTGTTCGACGGAAGTCGAGATGGGCCGCGAACAGGTGAAGCTGGGACGCGCGCGGGCGCTGGTGGTCAATGCGGGCAATTCCAACGCCTTCACCGGCTATCGCGGACGCGAGGCGGTGGAACAGATCATGGCGCAGGTGGCGCACCACCTCGACTGCGAACCGTCGGACGTGCTGGTCTCCTCCACCGGCGTGATCGGCGTGCCCCTGCCCAAGGACAAGGCCGAGGCGGGCGTGGCTGCCGTGCTCGAAGCCGATGAATGTTCGTGGGAACAGGCCGCCGTAACCATCGGAACAACCGATACTTTTGCCAAGGGCGCGACGGTGACAGCCATGATCAGCGACACCAAGGTGACGCTCAACGGCATCATCAAGGGCAGCGGCATGATCGCGCCCGACATGGCCACCATGCTCGGCTACATTTTTACCGATGCCGCAGTCGATCACGGCTTCCTGCAGCACTGCCTCAGTTCCGCGAACAAGCGCAGTTTCAACTGCATCACCGTCGACAGCGACACCTCTACCAGCGACACCGTACTCGCCTTCGCCACGGGCAAGGCGGGCAATGCTCCCCTCACCTCGTTCGACGATGCGGGCGCTGACGCCTTCATGGCCGCTCTCGACGATATCTGCCGCCAGCTTGCCCACCTGGTGGTGCGCGACGGTGAAGGCGCGCAGAAGTTCATCGCCGTGACCGTAACCGGTGCGGAAAACGACGAAAGCGCCCACCGCATCGGCTTCGCCATCGCCAATTCGCCGCTGGTAAAGACCGCCATCGCGGGCGGCGACGCCAATTGGGGCCGCGTGGTCATGGCGGTTGGCAAGGCGGGTGAACCGGCGGACCGCGACAAGCTGGGCATCGCTTTCGGCGGTATCTGGGCTGCGAAGGACGGCCTGCCACTGGCGGACTATGACGAAGCGCCGGTGGCCAAGCACCTCGAGGGGCGAGAAATAGATATTACCGTCGATATCGGCCTTGGCGAAGGCCGCGCCACCGTATGGACCTGCGACCTGACGCACGGATACATCTCGATCAACGCAGATTACCGCTCGTGACCGACATCATGGCCTTCCACCGCGCGATCGAGGACCTGATGCGCGAGGTAACCGAGAAGGCCATCCTGCCGCGCTATCGCAACCTCCAGGCGGGCGAGATCGAGGACAAGGGCGGTAACGACCCGGTCACCGTGGCCGACCGCGAATCCGAGGCCATCCTGCGAGAGGGGCTGGAAAAGATCATGCCCGGCCTCGATTTCGTGGGTGAAGAGGCCGCCCATGCCGATCCCGACGTCATGCAGCACCTGTCCGGCGATTGCTGGATCGTCGATCCACTCGACGGCACGCGCAATTTCGCGCACGGCAAGCCGCCCTTCGGCGTCCTGCTGGCCATGGCATCGGGCGGCGAAGCCCATACCGGGTGGATCTACGATTGCCTGACCGGCCGCTTCTGCGTCGCGCACAAGGGCAAGGGGGCCTTCATCAACGGCGAGAAAGTCACGGCCATCACCACGGGCGAAGACCCGCCCGTCGCGGCGATTTCGCTGATCTTCATGGACGAGGCCAAGCGCGAGGCGGTGAAGGACCACATCTGTCCTAATTATCGGCTGACCGACATCCCCTATTGCGCGGCGGAGCAATATCCGCGGCTGGCGCTGGGCGTGAACGACCTGTCGATCTTTGAGCGCACCCTCGCCTGGGACCATGCCGCAGGCGTGCTCTGGCTCAACGAGGCTGGCGGCAAGGCCGCGCGGCCCGATGGCTCACCCTACCGGGTGGACGGCGATGTGCACGGAGGGTTGATTGGCGCCGCCACGCCTGCGCTGTGGCAGGACATGGCGGAGCAATTGGCAAGCCTGCCGGATTGACGTCCTCCCGGACTTGATCCGGAACTTTCGCCAACCCGATATCGTCCGCGGATCAGGTCCGGGCCGACGAGCGGGCTTAAAGCTGGCCTTCCAGCCAACCCTTGAGGGCATTCTTCGGCGCTGCACCCATCTGCTGGGCCACCGGCTTGCCGTCCTTGAACAGCACCAGGAACGGGATCGACTGCACGCCCATGGAACCCGGCACGTCGGGGTTCTCCATGATGTCCATCTTGGCGATGGTGACCTTGTCGGCCAGTTCGTCCGAAATCTCTTCCAGCGCGGGGGCGATCATCTTGCACGGGCCGCACCAGTCGGCCCAGAAATCGACCAGTACCGGCTTGTCGGCTTCAAGCACGTCAGCCTGGAAGCTGGCATCGGTTACGTTCACGGTGGCCATGTCACATCTCCAAAATCTGTCTGCGCAGTAATTAGGCGCGCCTCTGCCTGAGACAATGGCCGAGACGCAAAACCTTTCCTTAAGCCGGGGACAAGTCCGGCTTGTGTGCCGCCAGTTTTTCGGCTGGCACCACGATCAGCTGCGGCGTCTGGGTGTAGAGCACGGCGGCCTCCACCTTGCGGTCCGGATAGATCACCGCCAGCGCGGCGGCATAGGCCGCCATCTGCCGCAGCGTGCTTTCCGGCATGTCTTGCAAGCCTGAAGGCGGACGCCGCGCGGTCTTGAAGTCGGCAACCATGATCCTTTCGGGCGTCACCAGCAGGCGGTCTGCCGTGCCGGCGATCACCTGCCCGCCGATGACCGCCGCCAGCGGCACTTCGGCCAGCGCATCTGGGCCGAACAACTCGCTCCATTCGGGTTCGTCCATCACCGCAATCGCGCGGGCGAGCATTTCGCCGCGTTCGGCATCGGACAGGTCCGGTCCGCGCCGCTCGAGCCATGCCCTGCCCGCAGATTCGCGCATGTCGTTCGGCACGTCGGGCAGGCGTTCGAGCAGCGCGTGGATCAGCACCCCGCGCCGCGCGGCGACGGCAGCCTGTTCGGGCGGCAGCGGCGGGTCTGCCCCCACCTCTTCCGCACTGGCTGACGGTGCGAGCGGTCGCGGCGGACGCGGTTCGGGACCGACGGGGCGCGTAGCCCAGTCCGGCAGGACGGGCGGGATCGGCAAGGGCTGCTGGGTGCGATGCGGCACCTTTTCGGCGCGTTCGCCCAATTCCTTGCGCCAGCCCCAGTCGTCGTCGTGCAATTCGTCGCCGGGAAACAGCGGGGCGAGACGCGCGTACCAGCTGTCTTCTGCGGGTTCCTTCTCGCTCTTGCCGAGCGCACCGCCGATAAACAGCGCCTCTTCCGCTCGGGTCATGGCGACGTAGAGCAGGCGCCAGTGCTCCTGCCGCTCGGCAGCCTTGGTGGCCTCGGCAGCCTCCTCGATGCGCCCGACGCGCTCGGCGCTGCTGAGGGAAGGCAGCGGCACCTTGCGGCCGTTCCCGCCTGCTTCTTCCAGCTCCAGCCCGGAGGCGCGCGACTTGTCGGGATCGCCCGTGGCGTCGGCAAGGATTACGATGGGGGCCTGCAAGCCCTTGGAACCGTGAACGGTCATCACCCGCACCATGTCGCCCGGCCCTTCGGACTCGCGCTTCAACTCGCCGTCACCCGAATCGAACCAGCGGATAAAGCCCTGCAGGCTGGGGGTGTTGGTGGCGGAGAATTGCAAGGCGGCGCCCAGCAGCTCGTCGATCGGATCATTGGCCTCGCGCCCCAGCCGCGCCACCAGCTTGCCGCGCGCCTTCCACGGACCGAGCAGGATCCAGTGCAGCAGGGCTTGCGGTGGCTCGTAGTCGGCCAGCGCCAACAGGTCGGACAGCATGGCGACAGCCTCGGCAGGCTTGGCCTCGCCGGTATCGCGCAGATGGTCCCACAGCGGCTTGTCTTTCGGACGCGGTGCGTGGGCAAGCAGGTCGTCCTGCGACCAGCCCATGATCGGCGAGACCAGCAGGCAGGCCAGGCTCAGGTCGTCGTTCGGCTGCGCGGCAAAGCGCAGCGCGGCCATCAGGTCCTTCACCGCCAGCGGCGCGCCAAGGCGCAGCCGGTCGACACCCGCCACCGGCACGCCTGCCGCGTGCAATTTGGCGACGATCAGGCCGGCCAGTTCCCGCCGCTTGCGCACCAGCACCATGAAATCGCCGGGCGTGGCATTGCGATGCCCGCCCTTCACCAGCGGGAAACCGCCGTCCCACATGCGCCTGATCTGCTGCGCGATCTTTTCCGCCATGCGCCGTTCGGGCTCGGAAATGCGCAGTTCGGGGCCGTCGCCTTCCTCGTCGTCATCAAAGTCCTCGAGCTTGCCGGGGACTGGCTTCCACAGGGTGACGAGGCCGGGCCGGTTGTCGCCAACATGCGGTTCCGGCTGGCGGTCGAGGCCGATGTTCTCGGGGCCAATGGCCGCAATCGCCTCGTCCACGAAGCTCAGGACGTGCTGCGACGTACGATAGGAGCGTCCCAGCCCCAACGGCTGCAAGGGACGCGCCTCGATCCGCTGGCGCAGCTGCGCGACATTGGCCACCCAGTCGTCCAGCCGCTGGCGGTAGCTTTCGCGCGCCTTGGCGAAGTTCTCCGGACTGGTGCCCTGGAATCGGAAGATCGCCTGCTTGTAGTCACCGACGACGAAGATGGTGCGCAGCCGGTCTTCCGCCTGGCCCATGCCGCTGAAGAAGTCGTCAGTCAGCGCATCGATGATCGCCCACTGCGCCTCGTTGGTATCCTGCGCCTCGTCGACAAGGATGTGATCGAAACGCCGGTCCAGCTTGTAGCGGATCCAGGCGGACATGTCGGACCGGCCCAGCAGCTTGGCGGCGCGGCGGATCAGGTCGTCGAAATCGACCAGCCCTTCACGCTTCTTGGCATCGTCCCAGGCCAGGGCGAACTTGCGGCCCACTTCCAGCGCGGGAGTGATGATATCGACCAGTTGCAGCAGGGTTGCCTGCGCCGAGAGGTCCTGCAGCCAGGCCAGTGCATCGGCGGCCAGCGCCTCAACGCCTTCCACCTTCTTCGCGAGGTTGTTCTGGTGCTTGAGCAGGCCCTTGTCGTTGAATAGGTCGCCCAGCAGCTCGCCTGTTGCCAGGAAGCGCGCCTCCGGCTCCTCCAGCAACCAGTCGCCGATAATCGCGGCGAATTTCTGTCCGCTATCGGCGCCCCATTCGTCATAGGCCCACATGACCTTGCGCATCAGCTCCGCGCCGATCGACCCGTCCGCGCAGCTTCCGGCAAATGTGCTGGCATCTGCATCGGCAGGCAGGCCGAGCAGCCGCTTCACACGGCCTGCCATTGGCGGTTGCCATGCGCCATCGCCAAACCACGCTTCGCGGGCGTTGGCGCAGCGC
The DNA here is from genome assembly GCF_038289935.1 of Aurantiacibacter gilvus. Lineage (NCBI taxonomy): Bacteria > Pseudomonadati > Pseudomonadota > Alphaproteobacteria > Sphingomonadales > Erythrobacteraceae > Aurantiacibacter > Aurantiacibacter gilvus. Next base: position 1,072,383 of record NZ_JBBYHV010000001.1, on the reverse strand, counting down.
ATCAGCCAGCCTTGCGCACCGTCAGCGCCCATGCGCAGCGAGAGGTCTTCCAGCGCCGTAACCGCCGCCGGATCGCTCTCCTCCCAGTGCACCAGCAGTTCGCGCAAGACGCGGGCGGCCAGCAGGTCGCGGTCGCGGTCTTCCATCGGGCGGGTGCCGGGGATCAGGCCTGCCTCTTCGGGAAAGGCGGCCAACAGCCACTGCGAGAAAGCGTGGATCGTGTCGATTCGCAGGCCGCCGCCGGGGCAATCGAGTACGGCGGCGAACAGCGTACGCGCGCGGGCGATTGTGCCGGGATCGCCCGCCGCGCCAATGGCGATCAGGTCAGCCGCGAGGCGCGTGTCCTCCATCCGCACCCAGTTGGCCAGCACCTCGCTGACGCGGGTGGCCATTTCCGCCGCGCCCGCCTTGGTGAAGGTGAGGCAGAGGATCTGTTCGGGCCGCACGCCCGGCTCCAGCAGCAGGCGCAGTACGCGGGCCGAAAGAACCTGCGTCTTGCCCGTACCGGCAGAGGCCGACAGCCACACCGAATCACGCGGCTCCACGGCTTTCGCCTGATTGTCTTGCAGCGGATAGACCTTCCCGCTCACGATCCGTCCCTCCCCTGCCATTCGGCGAGCCGCATCAGCTGGTCGTAGGTGTCGTAACCCGGCGCATCGGGATTGAGCCGCGCGGTGAAGGGATCAACGCCAAGGATCCACTTGTCGAGGGCTTCGTGCAGGTAGCGTTCGGATTCGGGCAGGAAGTCCTCTGGCAGAACGCCCTGCTGGCGCGTGGTCAGCTTCAGCGGGGAGAGGACTTCACCAAAGCCGGTGTCCGATTCCTTGCTCTTGCCGAATTTCCAGTACTCGAACCGCGTCGCCTCGCCGGACAGCCCGTCGACAGCACCGTCCCGCAGGATCAGCCCCGTGGTGCCGAGTTGCAGGGCATAGCCTTCCTGCACCTCCTTCTTGGAAGGCACCCGGCCCGTCTTGTAATCGACCACGGCTAGCGTCCCGTCGGGCAAACGGTCGATCCGGTCAGCCTTGCCGAAGACACGAATGCCGCGCACCGTCATCTCGCCCCATTCTTCCCACTTCACCGGCACGCGGTCGGGATGGTCGGCAAGCTGCTGTCCGATGAACTCCAGCGCCTTGAGCAGGCGCGGTCGCCACAGCGCGCGCATCAGCGGGTGGGCGGACATGGCGCGCAGGTGCTTATCGGCCAGCTCCACCATGGTGCCCTTGCCGTCGTGGAAGTCCTCCAGGATCGCGTGGGCGAGCTCGCCTTGCCATGCAGGCGTCGGATCGGCGTCCACACCGTCGAGATCAGAAAGGCGCAGCAGCTTGGAGGCGTAATACTGGTACGGATCGGAGCGCAGCCGATCGAGCCCGGTGACGCTCACGTCTTGCCGGCGCAGTTCCGTAGGCGGACATGGCTTAGGCTGCGGTGCGTGAGGCACCTCCGGCGGATCGTCCAGCGCCTGCGCCAGTTCGACGACCTCGGTATCCTCGTGCTTCTCGACCAGGTCCGCACCCAGCAGGGCACGCACCCGCAGCAGGAAGCGGCTGGCGATAGCCGGGCCGGAGGTGTCGCGCCGCGAGCGGGTCAGCACCACTTCCGGCGCGCCGAGCATTCCGGCGAGGTCATGCGCGGCTAGGCCGATGCGGAAGTCTGCGCCCGGCACGCCGAGTGCGCGAAGCACGCCCGGTGCCAGCAGCGGATCGGTGGCAGGACGCGGCGGCCAGGTGCCTTCGTTGAGGCCCGCACAGATCACCATGTCCGCCCGCGTCATCCGCGCTTCGAGCAGGCCGTAGATCGCCACGCGCGGATGTCCGCCATAGGGCGGCCGCACGGCCACACGGTCCATCGCATCGCGCAAGGCCGAGGGCAGGTCGTCTGCCGCGAGCGGCATGGCCACCTCGCGCGCCTGCAGGCGCAAGTCTTCGACGAAGGCGGACAGCGCCCGTCCATCCTCGCGCGCCCACAGGCCCTCGCTGCACAGTGCCTCGCCGGTTGCGGCCAGCAGGTCGAGCCAGCGGGACAGTTCGGCTTCCTCGCCAGCGTCCAGCAAGGGTGCCAGCGTCTCTTCGACACCGGCCCACCATTCCCCGACCTTGGCCTTGGCAGCGAGCGGGCGCAGCGGCGCGAGACCCGGAGCCTTGCGCGGACCGCGCAGTTGCAGCTCGAAGCGCCGCGCCGCGCGCAGCCAGGCCGCACGTTCCGCGCCCGCCGCCACCAGCGGATGTTCGAGCAAGGCAATCAGCGGCACCGGAGCGGCAGGCTCGGCAGCCACTTCGGCCAGCAGCAGGAGTACACGCCCCGCAGGCGTCTGGCTGAGCGGACGACCGGCAGAATCGTCAGCCGCGACGTTCCAGCGCCTGAGGTGCTGCACCACCCGCCCCGCCAGCCCGCGATCGGGCGTGACGACGGCAATGCGCTTTTCCGGCTCGTCGAGCGCTTGCCGTACCAGCAGGGCGATGGCCTGCGCTTCCTCTTCGGGATTGGCCGTTTCAACCAGGCGCACGCCCGCCATGCGCCGCTTGGCAGCGGGCAAGTCAGCCCAGACCTTGCTGGCCTCGGGCGGCAGGAACAGGCTGGAGATGGCGTGACTGCGCTCGGGAGGCCCCTTGGCGAGGCCGGCGCGGTGCCAAGGCTGCACCTCCTCGCGCGCCACACCCATGCGGTTGAGCAGCAGCTTCAGGTGATATTGCGGATGGGTAACGGCATCGCCGGGCGCAAAGGGCGTTTCGGCGGCGGTATCCCCCGCATGGCCCAGTTCGTCCCACACCTCCTCGCCCATCGACAGGTCGAGGTCAGGCAGGATGACCGACCCATTCGGCAAATCCGCCACCGTGCGCAGCAGCCGCGCAAGCGCGGGCGCGGCACTGGTGACGCCTGCTGCGACAAAGGGCGTCACGGGCGGGTTGTCGCGCATCCGCCTGGCCGCCTCGCGGAACAGCATGTTGCGCCGCGCGGCGGCATCGCGTTCGCCGCGCTCTTCGAGTTCGGCCAGCCAGTATCGCTGGATCGTCGCGAAGAGGTGCAGGTTGCGCCGCCAATGCTCTGACAGGTCACCGACAAGGTCGATCACCGCGTCGGACAGCAGGTCGTCCGGCGCGATCTCCTCCACCAGCAGGCGATCCATCACCTGCCCGGTTTCGAGCGCGAGCCGCAGCAACGCCGAGCCCTTGGGCGCCTTGTCGCCCTGAACTTCGCGGATCAAAGCCGCGATGCGCAGCCAGCGGCGCGTGGGGTCGGCCGCGGGCGGGATTGCCGCGCCCGCACCCAGAGAATCGAACAGCGGCCCCAGTGCCTCGTCGAGGTCGAGATCGCCCACCAGCACCATGCGCGGCATCAGCAGGCCCTTGGTCTCATGCTCGCCCGCATGACGGACGAAAGCCTCTGACATGGTGCGTGCCGCACGGGCGCTGGGCAGCAGCAGGGTCAGCCACGCGAGACCGACGTCGGGCTCGGAATATCGCGGCACCAGCCCGGCAACCAGCGCGTCGGCAAAGCCGCGGTGGGCGGCGATGGAATAGACCTTGGGACCGGCCCGCTCAGTCACCCCTGAGCGCCGCTTCGGTGGGCTTGATCGCTTCGGGCGTGCCCACTTCGAACCACTGCCCGGTAAAGGCCATGCCGTAGAGCCGCCCTTCCTCGATGGCGCGGGTCCACAGGACGTTGGTCGAGAACGGCCCTTCCGGGGCGTCGCGCAGCAGTTGCTTTGACACCAGCTGGATGCCGGAGAAGATGTAGGGCGCGATCCGGCCCGACTGTCGGCGGCGCAGGCGGCCCTGCGGGTCCATGTGGAAATCACCCTTGCCGCGGAAGTTGTGCGCAGCGCGGTGCGGCACCAGCAGCAGCAGCGCGTCCATCTTCGCCGGGTCCCACATGTCCGACAGGTCGGCAAAGCAGTTGCGCGGGCCGTCGAGCCAGATGTTGTCGGAGTTGAGGCAGAAGAACGGATCGGGCAGCTGGTCCGCCGCCTTCAGCATGCCGCCGCCGGTTTCCAGCAGCAACTCGCGCTCGTCGGAGAGCACGATTGCCGGTGCCTGGCGTTCTTTCAGGTGCGCTTCGAGATTGTCGGCGAGGTAGTGGACGTTCACCACCGCGCGGGCCAGGCCCGCCTCCTGCAAGCGGTCGAGCGTATGGTCGATGAGCGGCTTGCCCGCGACGCGCACCATCGGTTTGGGCTGCGTGGCCGTCAGCGGTCGCATGCGCTTGCCCATGCCCGCTGCCAGCACCATGGCCGTATCCGAAGCCAGCTTGGTCATCCGAAGACGTCGCCTTTCGCTGCACGCACAGCGGCAGGCACATTGGCGTCGAACCAGCGGGCGACCGGGGCGAGCGCCGGATGGGCAAGGTCGCGCTCCATGGCTTCCCACACCCTCGGGATCATGGAGAGGTAGCGCGGCTTGCCATCGCGTTCGGACAGGCGGGTGAAGATGCCGACAATCTTGGCGTTCCGCTGCGCGCCGAGCACGGCATAGCTTGCGGCAACATCCCAATCGGGCTGCATCTCCGCCACATATTGCTCGAGCATGGCCTGTTCCAGCTCCGGCGAGACGTCGCGCCGCGCGTCCTGCAGCAGCGAGACGAGGTCATAGGCAGGGTGGCCCACCAGCGCGTCCTGGAAGTCGATCAGGCCCTGTTCGCCCGTGCCGTCTGCCGAGGGGCCGAGCATCATGATGTTCTCCGCGTGATAGTCACGCAGCACGGTAACGCCGGGTTGCTGCTCGGCGATGACAGGGGCCATCGCCTCGTCCCAGGCGGCCACGAAGCCTGCTTCATCGACCTCGATACCGGCCACGCGGCAGAACCACTCGGTGAACAGGCCTGCCTCGCGCTGGCAAACCGCCATGTCATAGGCCGGGAAAGGTCCGGGCGAGAGGCGGTGCAGCCTGCCGATGGCGGCGATGGCAGAGGAATAGGCGCCGTGTTCGCCGGCGGGATTGGCCTCGATCCATTCCTTCATGCGCTCGTTACCGAAGTCCTCGGTCAGCACCCAACCGGCCTCGGCGTCGTGGGCGAAGATCGACGGACCACGCATGCCGTTGGCGGTGAGCCAAGCAGCCACGTTGAGGAACGGCTTCGTGTCCTCCTCGGGCGGCGGCGCATACATCAGCATTGCCGTCATATCATCGCGGCGCAGGCGGAAATAGCGGCGGAAGCTGGCATCGCCGGGGATCGGCTCGATCGCGGCATCACCCCAACCGGCTGCAGCGATGAATTGGTGAAGGCCTTCGGGCAGGTCGCTCATGGCATGCGCCCTAGCCAATCCGCCCCGCCCCGGGCAATCGCCTTGCGCCCGTTGCCCGCAATTTCCAGCGCGATTTGCAGGCATTGTGGCTCGTTTGCGAAGCCGCCGGCGTTGTCCGGCCATTCGGCGAGCAGGACAGCGCCCTCGCGGTAGTCGTCGAGACCCAGCTGTTCGACTTCGGACGGGTCTTCGAGGCGGTAGAAATCGGCATGGACAACCGGCAGGTCGAGGTGATCGTAGGTTTCGATGATGGTGAAGGTCGGCGAGGGAACTTCGCCTTCGTGACCAAGGGCTTCGAGAATTGCGCGAGACAAGGTCGTCTTTCCGGTGCCAAGGCCGCCGGAGAGCGCCACGACATCCCCGGCCCGCAGGCGCGCGGCGATCCGCTGGCCGAAATGAGTCATCGCGGCAAGATCCGGCAGGTCGACGATCAAGGCAGCAGCACCGTGGCCGTCGTGCCCTGCCCCTTTTCGGACTGGATCTCCAGCCGTCCGCCGTGGGCCTCGATCAGTTGGCGCGCCAGCGGCAGGCCGAGCCCCCGCTTGCCCTCGCTACCGTCCGCGCCCGGCAGGCGGTAGCCATCAAGCGCGCGCGCCAGTTCGCTCGGCTTCATGCCCTCGCCATTGTCCGAAACGACGATCCGCGCGCCGGACTTGCGCCGTGTCAGCGCCACCAGGATGCGCCCGCCTTCAGGCGTCGCGGCAATGGCATTGTCGAGCAGGTTGCCGATGGCGCGGCCCAGCTGGCGGCGGTCCGCGCTCACCTGCCCCGCGCTCTTGTCACCGTGCAGGTCGAGGGTGATATTCTTCGCCTCGATAGCTTCCTCGCGCGCCCGGACGACGCCGGTGGTGAAGCTGAGCAGGTCGACATCCTCGGTCGCAATCGGTAGCAGGCCTGCTTCGCTCTGCGTCAGATCGAGCACGGACTCGATCTGCTGGCTCAGTCGTTCGACCGACGCGATGATTGCCGCGATATATTCCTTGCCCTGGGGTGAGAGCTCGCCGGCAACCCCCGACTGCAACAGCTCGGCAAAGCCGCCGATCGAGGTGAGCGGCGTGCGGAATTCGTAGGACATGTTGGCAAGGAAACGCGTTTTCACCGCGTCAGCCTCTTCGAGCGCGGTGGCGCGTTCGCGCAGCGCCTCTTCGGCCTTGGTCGAGTCGGTAACGTCCATGACGGTCAACAGGCCATTGCCGTCGGGCAATGGTACCCCGGCAAACTCCAGCGTCCGCCCGTCCGACAGGACCACACGCCCACCGCGCTCCTGCCGGTCCAGCGTTGCCGCACGGACGACCTCACCGATGGCCTTGCGCTGCGCGGGACGCGCGAGACGGTTGGCTATCCGGTCGAGCAGCTTGTCGACGTGCGGATGCTCGTCGAGCGCGTCGTCGGATATGCCCCAGACCGCCGGAAAACTGCGGTTCCACAACTGCATCCGGCCATCGGGCGCGAAGACCGCGAGCGATTCGAACAGCGAATCGAAGGTCGCGGTGCGGGTGCGCAGCAGCGTGTCGCGCGTAGCCGAGAGCGCCAGCTGTTCGGAGCGGTCTTCTGCCACCAGCACAAGGCCGCCGTCGGGCATGGGCTGGCCAACAACGCGCAAGTGGGTGCCGTCGGAGAGCGTCCAGGCATCTTCCACCGGCGCATCTTCGGTGAACCAGCCGGACAATTCGGCACGCCATGCCGGGAAGTCGCGGACCTCGGGCAGGCGCCCATTGTCGCGCGCCTTGTCGAGGAAACGGTCGAAGTCCGGCGGATCGACCAGCACCGTGCCGGGCAAGCCGAAAATGCGCTGGAAAGGCTGGTTGGCGAAAGCGAGGCGGCGGGTCTCGTCGAACTGCGCCACGCCGACCGACAGCTGGTCCAGCATCGAACGCTGCGCCGCGCGGAAAGCACGGAAGGCGCGGCCTTGTTCTTCCATTTCCTCGATATCGAAAGCGTAACCGGCGACGCCTTCTTCACCCAGCGGCAAGTCGGCCACGCGCAGGGTGCGGCGCTGGCTGCCCAAGGTCGCCTGCACGATCCGTTCCACCGGCATGTCGCGGCTGTGCGCTTGCCCGGCGACCTGCGCGGCAGTGAGACCGTCGACCGTTTCGACCAGTTCGATCTGCTGTTCGACCACCTTGGTGGCATCCTCTGCGCCGACCGCCGCGACATAGGCGCTGTTGACCAGCCGCAGGTCCATCTCGGGTCCGCGGAACCACATGGGCATGGGAGCAGCCTCGATCAGGCCGACCAGCGCAGCAAAGTCATTGCGGGCCCGCGCGGTTTCCTCACGCAGGCGCGAAAGCTCGCCCTGGCTTTCGGAGAAGTCGAACCACCAGACCAGCGCAGCGCCGCCAGTCGCGATGGCAGGGTCGGCGAGCTGTCCGCGTACAGCCAGGCTGCGGGTAGACCTCTTCGCCGTTACCACCATGGAAAACGGCGCGGCGGTCTTCTGCGTACGCCGCACGGCCTCGCGCAGTTCGGCAAGGTCCTCGGTGGTAATCCCGCCATCGGTGCTATCGAGCTCGCTGATGAAACCGGGCAGTTTTGGCAGGCCCAACCAAGCGGCGAGCCGGTCCGGCCCTTCGATCTTGCCATCGGGCTTTACCAGCAGCGGAACGGCCGGCGCATCGTCGATCAGCCGCGTCAGCCGACGGACCGTCTTGCGAGCTGCGCGCGCCGCCCTGCGACGCTGGAGCGAGCCCACGACCATCCAGACCGCGCCGAAGGTCCAGGCGGCCAGCAACAGGCCCATCAGGACCAGGGCGGTAGGAGGCAGTTCCATCGCCTAGTCAGCTATGTGAGAGGGGGCGCAAGTGCAATGGCCTGCGCAAGGATACACCCCTCCTGCGAAACCAGGAGGGGTGCATTTATATCAGTAGCGGTAGTGTTCCGGCTTGAACGGCCCTTCGACCGGCACGCCGATGTAGTCAGCCTGCTGCTGCGAAAGCTTGGTCAGCTTCACGCCCAGCTTGTCGAGGTGCAGTGCGGCGACCTTCTCGTCGAGGTGCTTGGGCAAGACGTAGACGTCGTTCTCGTACTGCTCGTGGCGTTCCCACAGTTCCATCTGCGCCATCACCTGGTTGGTGAAGGAACAGCTCATCACGAAGCTGGGGTGGCCGGTGGCGCAAGCGAGGTTCACCAGGCGGCCCTTGGCCAGCACGATGATTTCCTTGCCGTCGGGGAACTTCACCAGGTCGGTGCCCGGCTTCAGTTCGTTCCACTCGTAGTTGTCGAGCGCCGAAATCTGGATCTCGCTGTCGAAGTGACCGATATTGCACACAATGCTCATCGGCTTCATCGCCTTCATGTGCTCGGCCGTGATCACGTCTTCGTTGCCGGTGGTGGTAACGAAGATGTCAGCACGCTTCACCGCGTCTTCCATCGTGGTCACTTCAAAGCCGTCCATGGCGGCCTGAAGCGCGCAGATGGGGTCAATCTCGGTCACCAGCACGCGGGCACCGCCGTTGCGGAGCGACTGGGCACTGCCCTTGCCGACGTCACCGAAACCGGCGACGCAGGCGACCTTGCCCGACAGCATGACGTCGGTGGCGCGGCGGATGGCGTCGACCAGCGATTCGCGGCAGCCGTAGAGGTTGTCGAACTTCGACTTGGTGACGGAGTCATTCACGTTGATCGCCGGGAACGGCAGCTTGCCATTCTTGGCCAGGCTGTAGAGACGGTGCACGCCGGTGGTCGTCTCTTCCGATACGCCCAGGATGTTCTTCACCGAAGCGGTGAGATAGCCGGGCTTCTTCTTCAGGAAGGCCTTGAGCGCACGCTGCATCTCGACTTCTTCGGCATTGGTCGGCTCAGGCATTTCCTCACCGGCCTCGATCCGCGCGCCCCACAGGGCGAACATGGTCGCGTCGCCGCCGTCGTCGAGGATCAGGTTGGCGGTCGTTCCGTCGTTACCGTTTTCCCAATCGAAGATGTTGCCGACATAGTCCCAGTATTCCGCCAGGCTTTCACCCTTCACGGCGAAGACGGGAATGTCCTGTGCGGCGATCGCGGCAGCGGCGTGGTCCTGCGTCGAGTAGATGTTGCAGGTTGCCCAGCGCACTTCCGCGCCCAGTGCCACCAGCGTTTCGATCAACACGGCGGTCTGGATGGTCATGTGTAGCGAGCCGGTGATGCGGGCACCCTTCAGCGGCTGCGAAGCACCGAATTCCTCGCGCGTGGCCATCAGGCCCGGCATTTCGGTTTCGGCGATATTGATTTCGGCACGGCCGTAGTCGGCGAGTGCGATATCCTTGACGATATAGTCGGTGAAAGCGGCGTCAGCCACGGGCACTGCTCCTGTCCATTTGCGGGTGAAGCGTTGCCGGGGCTCCGTGCAACGCGAATTTGTCTGTCGCGGGCTTTAGGGGGCCACCTGACGAACCTCAACCCCTGCTTTCGGAGCTATATGTCCTTGCGTGCGTTGCAAGGTGGACTATCTCCAACACCGAACCCCAAGAGGAGGATTACAGATCATGGCGATTTCCAAAGGCGACAAGCTGCCCGACGTGAAGCTGGTGAAGGCCACTGCCGAAGGCCCCGAGGCCGTCCAGTCGGCTGACTATTTCGCAGGCAAGAAGATGGCGCTGTTCGCGGTGCCGGGTGCCTTCACCCCCACCTGCTCGGCCAAGCACCTGCCCGGCTATGTCGAAAAGGCCGAGGAACTGAAGGCCAAGGGTGTCGACGAGATCGCCTGCACCGCCGTGAACGACGCCTTCGTCATGGGCGCATGGAACAAGGCCGACGGCTCTGGAGACGTCACCATGCTGGCCGACGGCAGCGGCGACTTCGCCAAGGCACTTGGCCTCGACGCGGACTTCTCCGCCTATGGCATGGGCACCCGCTCCAACCGCTATTCGATGATCGTCGATGACGGCGTGGTCACCGAGATCAACGTCGAAGGCCCCGGCGAGTTCGCCGTTTCGAGCGCGGAGCACATGCTCGGCCAGCTCTAGGCGGAGCCAACCACAGACAAGAAAAGGGCGCCGCTTTCGGTGCCCTTTTTTGTGTCCTGCAACTGCGCGTCATGCCGCTTCCAGCTTGGCGAACATCGCCTCGCTAGTGGCTACAAACTCTGCCCTTTTTTCCTGCAAGACTTGCAGTGACCCCACCAGAAAACCCTTCTTCTGCGGATGTTCGCAGGCTGCGATGTCCGCGCGCAATTTTGTTGCCAGTTCGTCCATCTGGGCCAAATTGGTATCGCCGATTGACCGCTTCCGACGAAGCGTCCAAACCGCGTTTGGGACTAGTTTCAGAGGGAACCTCATGCTCAAGACACTGTTCGCTTCCGCCAGCGCCATTGCCCTTCTCACCCTTCCCGCAGTGGCGAATTCGCAAGGGACGATGCCGGCAAGCGACCAGCCCGTTCCCATGACGGCAGCGGCACAGGGCTCCGCCCGCACCGGCCCCACGATCACTTTCACCGGTGAAGACCTGTTCGACCTGGCCGCAGCCTCCGACCCGCAGATCAGCCCGGATGGCAGCCAGATTGCCTATGTGCGGCGGCAGAACGACATCATGACCGACCGCGCCGTCAGCTCGATCTGGATGATCGACGTGGCCAGCGGCGAGGAAACCCCGTTCGCCGGCGCCGATGGCGCGGCCTTTGCCCCGCGCTGGTCGCCCGACGGATCGCGCATCGCCTATGTCTCCACCGAGGGCGGCAGCGCGCAGCTGTGGGTCAAATGGGTGGAAAACGGGGAGGCCGTGCGCCTCACCGGCTTGCCCAGCAGTCCTTCCAGCATCACCTGGGCGCCCGATGGTCGCTCGCTCGCCTATACCATGATCGTGGACGACCCCTCCCCCACGCTGGGTTCGGCGCCGTCGAACCGGCCCGAAGGCGCGCAGTGGGCCGAAGGCCTCGACATTACCGACCTTGTCAACTTCCGCGCAGACGGTGCGGGTGAGCTTACCCCGGGCTTCTCCAAGATATTCATCATTTCTGCGACGGGCGGTGCACCGCGGCAGCTGACCTTCGGCCAGTACGACGATGGCGGCGCCCTCAGCTGGTCTCCCGATGGCAGCACGATCTATTTCAGCGCCAACCGCAATGCCAACTGGCAGACCGATCCGGTCGAAGGCGATGTCTGGGCGTTAGATGTCAACACGCTCGCCCTCACCAAGCTGACCGATCGTGACGGCCCCGATACGGGGGCACAGGTTTCGCCCGATGGGCGCCTGATCGCCTATCTCGGCTGGGACGATGTCGGCGCGGCTTACGAGAATACCGAACTCTACCTGATGAATGCCGACGGCACCAACCGCCGCCGTCTCGCCAGCGACTGGGACCACAGCGTCGACGCCCTGCAATGGGACGCGGATTCGCGCGGCATCTATGTCCAGTACGACGAGCGCGGGGAAACCTTCGTGGCACGCGTGGCCCTCGACGGCAGTATCCGCACGGTGGCCAGCGGCCTGCAGGGTGCCGGGTTCGATCGCCCCTATACCGGCGGCAGCTTCTCGGTGTCGGATAACGATACCATCGCCTTCACCGGCGGCACGGCGACACGTCCTGCGGATGTGCAGGTCACCCGCAGTGGCAACACCCGCTATCTCACCGATCTCAATGCCGGACTGCGCGCCACCAAGACCTTCGGCGAAGTACGCGAGATTACCGTGGCATCGAGCCACGACGGGATGGAAGTGCAAGGCTGGCTGACCCTGCCGCCCGGCTACGAGGACGGCACCCGCGTGCCGCTGATCCTGGAAATCCACGGCGGCCCCTTCGCCGCCTATGGCCCGCATTTCTCCACCGACAACCAGCTGTACGCCGCCGCCGGCTATGCCGTCCTGTCAGCCAATCCGCGCGGATCGACCAGCTATGGCGAGGCCTTCGCGCAGGAAATCGACAAGGACTATCCCGGCAACGACTACCATGACCTGATGTCGATCGTGGACCGCGCCATCGAACTGGGCATTGCCGATCCGGACCACCTGTTCGTCACCGGCGGTTCGGGCGGCGGCGTGCTGACCTCGTGGATCGTCGGCCAGACCAACCGCTTCGCCGCGGCAGCAACGCAGAAGCCGGTGATCAACTGGACCACGCAGGCGTTGACCGCGGACGGTACGGGCTACTTCGGCCTCTACTGGCTTGGCGCGCGCCCGTGGGAGGCACCCGAGACCTTCTGGGAGCACTCCCCGCTGTCGCTGGTCGGCAATGTCGAAACGCCCACGCTGGTGGTGGTGGGAGCCGAGGATTACCGCACACCCGTCAGCGAAGCGGTGCAGTACTACTCCGCGCTGCAACTGGCCGGTGTGCCCACCACGCTGGTGCGCGTACCGGGCGCAAGCCACGGCGGCATCGCCGCCCGCCCCTCGCAAAGCGCAGCCAAGGCCTCGGCCATCCTCGCCTGGTTCGAACGCTATGCCGACGGCTGGGACCAGGAAGCGGAAGCCGACAGCGAGTAAGTCTCAGTCTTCCCAGGACACGTCGACGCCAAGGGCGTCGATGTTGTCGGTGAAATTTGGGTGCGCGCGGCGGATCGGATCAGCATCAAGGATGGTCGATTCGCCGTCGATGCTCGCCGCCACCATCAGCAGGGCAATGGCCACACGGATGATGTAGGGGCTGGTCACCGTTGCCGGCACCAGCTTGCTGCCGCCGAAGGTGATCAGGCGGTGCGGGTCGCAAAGCAGGGTGTGCGCACCGAACAGCGACAGCTCGGTGTGCCAGGTCAGCCCGCCTTCGTAGACCTTGTTCCAGAACATGGTCTGTCCCCGCGCCTTCACGCCCAGGGCGATGAAGATCGGCAGCAGGTCAGCGGGGATATAGGGCCACGGCGCGGCCTCCACCTTGGTCGTCAGGTGGCTGGTGAAGTTCTGCTGCACCACCAGTTCTTCCGGCGCGTCGAGGCGCGACCAGCCGTCCTTGTGCTCGACGTGGGCGCCGAACTTCTCGAACGTCCTGTCGATGAGCATGAAGTCTTCCGGCTGGGTGTTGCGAACCGAGATGTCGCCGCCGGTTACCGCAGCCAGCGCCATGAAGGTGGCGACTTCGTGGAAGTCCTCGACGAAGGTGTAGTCTACCGGCTGGAAGTCTCGGAACCCGTCGACCGAGACCATCGAGGTGCCCTTCCCGCGGATGGTCGCACCCATCTTTTCGAGGAAGGTGCACATTTCCTGCACGTGCGGTTCGCAGGCCGCGTTGACGATCTGGCTGGTGCCCTTCGCCGTCAGCGCGGAAATGATGAAGTTCTCGGTCGTCGTGACAGAGGCATATTCCAGCCACATGCGCGTGCCATCGGCCTTGTGCGTGTTGCGGAAGACGATGTCCTTGCCTTGGTAACTGGTCTCCGCCCCAAAGGCCTTGAACACCTGTACGTGCGGATCGATCTCGCGCGCACCGAGGGTACAGCCCTTCACCTCGTGCTCCAGCCGCGCCTCGCCCAGCCGCATCAGCAGGCCCGGGATCATCATGATCGAGGCGCGCATGGCCTGCGGCAGCTTGGCCTTGGCGCTGGAAGGAATGGTCGAGTGGTCGATGGCGAAGGTCTTGGCGGCCTTGTCCCAATGCACCGTGCTGCCCAGCTCCGAGAAGAAGGCGTGGATGCGGGTGACGTCGGTAATCTCGGGAACGTTGCGCAGCATGATCGGCGCATCGCTGAGCAGCGTCGCGCACAGGACCGGGAGGACAGCATTCTTGTTGGCCGAGGGTTCGATTTTCCCGACCAGCGGCTGGCCACCCCTCACGCGCAGAGACTTCATTCGTTTTCCTTCAATCGGTTCAGGCCCCTTTCGGACCCGCCTAGTAACCCATCAGTTTCAGCACTTCCTCACGGCTCTTGGAGTCGCTGCGGAAGGTGCCCATCACCTTGCTGGTGACCATGTTCACGCCCGGCGTGCGCACCCCGCGCGCCGTCATGCAGGCGTGGCTGGCCTCGATCACCACGGCCACGCCGCGCGGGTTGAGGTTGTCCCAGATGCACTGCGCCACCTCGGCCGTCAGGCGCTCCTGGATCTGCAGGCGCCGGGCATAACCGTGCAGCACGCGGGCGAGCTTGGAGATGCCCACCACGTGATCTGTGGGCAGGTAGGCAATCGCCGCCTTGCCGATGATCGGTGCCATATGGTGTTCGCAATGGCTCTGGAAAGGGATGTCCTTCAGCAGCACGATTTCGTCGTAACCACCCACTTCCTCGAACACGCGGGAAAGGTGATGGGCAGGGTCTTCTTCGTAGCCCTGGCAATATTCCTTCCACGCCCGCGCCACGCGCTGGGGCGTGTCCAGCAAGCCTTCGCGCGCGGGATCGTCACCCGCCCATCGCAGCAAGGTGCGGATCGCTTCCTGCACGTCTTCGGGAACTGGCGGCTTGCTCGTTCCATCGGGATAACGGGGATTGTCTTCGTCAGGGCCGACCAGGCTACTCATTCACACTACGCTTTCTTGTCAGTCTGTCCTTGGCTTTCGCCAATAGGCTGCCCGGACGGAAAAGACCACGGTGAGCCGGCAGGATCTCGAACAGGTGCTCCGGCTCTTCGGGATCGAGCGTTTCGCTGATGGCGAGATCGCTTTCCCATTCCTGGTTCAGCCCGGGCTGGAACGGCCGCAAATGGCGCGCATTGGTGTCGCCGATGGCGGCGATCAGTTCGGCCATGCTGCCGTGCTTTTCGAGCAGTCCCGGCATATCCTCCACCGGCAGTCCGAGGTGTTCTGCCAACAGGCTTTCGCGGATGCTGCGGATGCCGGCCGTCGCATGCTCGTTGCCGGGCCGGTCGCAGTCGATGAACACGTCACACTCGCTGTCGAGACCCATCGAGCGGTTGTTGAAATTCGAGGAGCCGATGCGCAACACGCGGTCATCCACGATCAGCAACTTGGCGTGGACATAGATCTGCGTGTTACCCGAAAAAGGGGCATAGAGGTGGAAACGGTTGTGCTCGTCGATCTCGCGGATCGCCTGCACCAGTTCGTTGCGGGCCGGGTCCATGGTCCTGGCTTCAAGCCAGCCCTCGGCACTCTCGGGGTGCACGATGACGACCTCGGGCGGATCATCCTCGATCATGCGCTTCGCGATTGCCTCGCCAATCGAGCGGGACGCGAAGTATTGGTTCTCGGCATAGATGAAGTGCTTGGCCGCGGCGATCTGCCGCAGGAACAGCTCCTCCACCTCGTCGATCTTGGCTTCGCCTTCCATCGCCGGCCAACTGCGGGAAATTCCCACGTCGACATCTTCGAACTCGGCGTCGAGGTCGTCTGGCCAGGCGCTTTCCTCCTGCGATGTGACGGATGGCAGGACCTTGCCGCCCGCGCGCCGCCAACGCATCAGTCCAAGCTCTTCCAGCTCGCGTGCAACCGGGCCTTCCATCAGCATGACCATATCGTGCCAAGGGGCATAGTGCTCGCCACTGGGACGCTTTCGTCCGGGATCTTCTTCGAGGTGCGCACGGGTATCCCAGCGGCCATTGGTCAGGTCGATGCCGCCGCACACCGCGAAGTCGGAGTCGATGATCACCAGCTTCTGGTGCTGGGTGCAGCCAACAGGCAATACGTGGTCGAACTTGAAATCGATCCGCCGATGCGGCCACCAGCGCAGCAGGTCGAGCACCATGGCGCCGCGGCCGATGAACTTGATGAAGCCCATCGACCATTTGAGAATTCGGATTTCCAGCTGCGGATTCTGCTTGCTCAGCCAGACGACGAAACTGCCGAGGCGCGAGGGATAGTGCTTCTTCCACCCCTTCTGCCACCAGCGGCGGCCACGCGTCAGGTGGATACGGGTGTCGAAATCCCATCCGATCATCAGGATCCGCTGGCGCGCTTTCAGCATGGCGCGTTGAATGGCGTCGAAATATTCCTCGCCGTCCACCACCACACGAACGCGCCGGGCGCGGGCATAGCGCCACACGCCCGGCTCGATAGAACCGGCGCTCATCGCTTCGTGCTGCTTTGTGTCTGGCGCCAAGCGACTACTCCGGAGCCGAGGATCAGGCCTTGGCGTCTTCCATCTTTTCAGGCGTCACCGCAGCGTCAGCCTTCTCGGCCTGTTTACGGCGATCGAATACCGAACGCATGTGCGCGCGATCCTCATCGGTCAACAGCTTCTCGAAATCGGGGAAGTGGTCATCCTCTTCCTCGTCGATATGGTGGCGATAGTCGTGATCGAGCTGTTTGAACTTGGCCATCCACGCCGGCGACGACATGTCGGTAGCCGCCAGGTCGTTGAGCATTTCCTCGATCTCGTGGTGTTCGGCAACCGAGTGCCGCGTTTCATCGGTGGCCTCGGGCTTGCGCAACATGGTGGAATAGAGCGCCTGCTCCTCGGCCGCGGCGTGACCTTTCACTTCCAGCGTGAACCGCTCGAGCAGCTCGTGCCGCTCGTCGCTGTCGCCGCTGGTTTCGGCGAGCTTGTCGAGGATCGCGCGGTGGCTTTCATGGTCTTCCCTGAGGCGGGCGAAGATGTCTTCGGACATGGATTTGGACTCCTGTAACTACATTTACACAATCAACAGGAGAGCGAGGCGGTTGTTCCGAGGAGCGGACCAAAGCAGGTAGTCTTGCGAGAACATCTTTGCCCATGCCAGAACCAAGAAAGCCCACCCCGCGAGGGATGGGCTTTCTTGGCGCGCCAGGAAGGATTCGAACCTCCGACCGCCTGATTCGTAGTCAGGTACTCTATCCAGCTGAGCTACTGGCGCGCATTGGAGGGCGGCACATAGGCAGGTGGCGCCAGCTTGGCAAGGCCCTATCGGACCAGTTGCTGCAATAGTCTTCGATCCATCGGGGCAAGCGCCAGCTGCGCCGCCCCGGCCAGATCAAACCAGCCAAACTGCTGGCCTTCAAGACCTGCGGGTTCACCTGCGTGGGAGCGGCAAGTGTAAAGATTGAGGACAATCGCCGGACAGCCCATTTCCTCGGCAAAGGCACAGGGCTCCAGCGCCGCCGGATCAAGTCCGATTCCCAACTCCTCGGCAACCTCCCGGACCAGTGCAACTTGCGGAATTTCACCGCTTTCCACCTTGCCGCCGGGGAACTCCCACAGCCCGCCATGGTGTTTGCCAGCAGGACGCTGCTGCAACAGAACGCGCCCGTTTTCGTCGAACAGCGCCACGGCAACAACGAGAATCCATGTCGGGATTTTTTGCACTCGCGACGACCTCCGAAAGGATTTGTTAGGATTTGAATGGGAAACGTCTGGTTGTCGCACTTTTACCTAGGGGACCAAGCGGTGTTTGCGAAATCATTCATGAAAAAGCTGCTGCACGACACCCGAGGTGCAACTGCGATCGAGTACGGGCTGATTGTCTCGCTTATCGTCATTGCCATCATCACTGCGATGCAGAGTTTTGCCAATTCGAGCGACAACATGTGGGGCATCATCGAAGACAAATACGAACAGTCGAACAACAGCTGATCAGCTTAGGAGTTTGTCAACCAATAGCCCGTAAATCTGAAAATGCTCGATCGGTTCTCCCGGTTGGGCCGGGTACCGAAGAACTAACCAGGAGACTACAAATGACCTTCTTCAAGAACATGATCCGTGACGAACAGGGCGCCACCGCTATCGAATATGGCCTGATCGCTGCTCTGATCGCCGTCGCTGCCATCACTGCCATGCAGTCGCTGGGCAACGAACTGGACGACACCTTCGGCAACGTGAGCTCGGAGCTCGACGACGCCAACGCCAACAACTAAGTCCAACCGGACTTAAGAAGAGGGCGGCAGGGAAACCTGCCGCCCTTTTTCTTTGCCTGAACCAGGTCCAGGCGTCGGTGCGGCTTACACCGCTCCGGCGCCTGTTTTCTTTAGTTGGAACGAACGACGATCTTGTACTCGCGCCCGGGCACCACGTTATCGGTGGACGACAGGCCGTTGAGCACGCGGAAACGCGCCTCCTGTGCGTCGTCGTAGGCCATCCGTCGTGAAAGCGTGGCAACCGTATCGCTGCGCGCGGCCGTCACGATATCGATTCGCCGCGGCACCACACTGCCCGCCTCGCTCGCGCTGATCCGACGCATCGAACTGTAGAGCGAATTGAAGGTGCCCGACTGACCCGCCGGGGTGATCGCCTGGAAGTGATAGGCGGTGGAATTGTCGAACTGGTAGGCGAACACGGTCACGTCGACCTGCTGCTGGCCGTTGTTCACCCGCACGGTGGCATAGGCCGCGGGCAGCCCGTTTACCGTCGTGCGGCTGACGCTGGAGGGCGAAAGCTGCTGCTGGTCACCGCCGATGGCCGTGAACACGCTGCGCACATAGGCATCGAGATCGCCGTTGTACTGCCCCAGCGTCAGCTGGGCGCGGCCGGCATCGCCGTTGATCGACACGGCGCGCGTGCCGTTGATCATGTAGAAGCCCTGCGGCGCAGTGAAACTGAAGCGCAGCACCGGGTGGATGAACGTGCTGCCTTCGATCACGCCCTGCTGCGGATCGTCGCCGTAGATCATGCCGTCGATCCGGCTGAGGAAGGTCTCGCGGTTGAGCACGCCCGTGGCGTTACCGGCGAGCTGCATGGCATTCTGCACGCGGCTGGCCGGATCGGGGTGGGTCGAGGCCCATTCGGGGATTGTCGCGTTGTCGCGGCCCTGCAGCTGTGCATCAAGCTGGTTCTGGGTCGCCAGACTGGTGAGCAGCGTTGCCATGGCGCGGGGATCGTATCCGGCGCTGTTGAGGTAATCGACGCCGAGCTGGTCCGCTTCCAGCTCCTGGCTGCGCGAGTAGGACAGGGTCAGTGCCTGCGAGCCCTGCATCGACAACTGCGCCAGCTCCGAACTGCCCAGCAGACCGCCACCGATCACCGCGCCGAGCAGGCCCAGCAGCTGGTTACGCTGCGCGGTCTGCTGCCTGCGGGCTGAATGCCGCGCGGCCACGTGGCCGACTTCGTGGCCCAGCACGGCAGCCAGTTCGGCTTCGTTGTTCATCAGGTTCACCAGCTGGCGCGTGGTGTAGACGTATCCGCCGGGGACGGCGAAGGCATTGTTAACGCTGGAATTCAACAGGGTAATTTCAAAGGCGCTGCGACTGTCGGCGAGGCCCGACTGCACCGCGATGTTCTGCCCCACTTGCTCCACATACTGGGCATAGGGACCGGTCATCTCGCCACCGAATTCGGCCACGAACTGGTCGTGGTATTGCGCCCCGACCTGCGCCTCTTCCGCCGTAATCGGCGATCCGGGAGCGACATTGGCACCCGGAATGGTCGCGCAGGCTCCAAGGGCCATGGAAGCGACCCCGGCGAGGGCGATGGTGGAAAATCGGTGAGCGAAAGTGTGCGGCATTGGGCCTCCTCCAGACGGGTGTCGGCACCCACACGGATGCCGGATCACTGCTGCAGGTAACGGACGGCCCCCGCCTACGTTCCCGCTTGGCTATTGCGAAAGGTCGCGGCCAATGGCGAGGAATCGCTCCTCGCGCTGGCGGCGCAGGCTGTCCGGATCGATATCGGAAAGCGCGTCCAGTTCTTCGCCAATCGCCTGCATCAGGTCAGCCACGGCACCTTCGGGATCGCGCTGCGCACCGCCCACGGGTTCGGGCACGATCCGGTCGATCACGCCCAGTTTCTCCAGGTCCTGTGCGGTCATCTTCATGGCTTCGGCGGCCTGCGGAGCCTTTTCCGCCGTGCGCCAGAGGATCGAGGCGCAGCCTTCGGGCGAGATTACCGAGTAGACCGCGTGTTCGAACATCAGCACGCGCTCGGCAGAGGCAAGCGCCACCGCGCCGCCCGAACCGCCCTCGCCCACCACGGCCGCAATCAGCGGCACGCCCAGGGCAAGGCAAGCTTCGGTGCTGCGGGCAATGGCTTCGGCCTGCCCGCGCTCTTCGGCCTCGATGCCAGGGAATGCGCCCGAGGTATCCACCAGCGTCACCACCGGCAGCCCGAAACGGTCGGCCATTTCCATCAGGCGGATCGCCTTGCGGTAGCCCTCCGGCTTGCCCATGCCGAAATTGTGCTTGATGCGGCTTTCGGTGTCGTGGCCCTTCTCGTGCCCGATCAGCATGACCTTGCGCCCGCCCAGCTTGGCGAGGCCGCCCATGATGGCCTGGTCGTCGCCATAGGCACGGTCACCGCCCAGCGGGATGAAGTCCGTAAAGCCCATGGCCACGTAGTCACAGAAATGCGGGCGGGACGGGTGCCGCGCCACTTGCGTCTTCTGCCACGGGCTCAGGTCGGAATAGGTCTTGGCGAGCAGGGCCGCGCTCTTCTTTTCGAGCCGCGACAGTTCCTTGGAGATATCGACGTCGCCATCGTCACCTGCCGCAGAGCGCAGTTCGGCAATCTTGGCTTCCAGTTCGGCGACCGGTTTCTCGAATTCGAGGTATGAGATCATGCTGAAGCCGCTACCCGCCCTTGCCGCCGCCCGCAAGAGGATGCCGTTCGTTGACCAGCGCGACGAGGCGCGCGGAATCGACGTGGGTGTAGATCTGCGTGGTGGCGATATCGGCGTGGCCGAGCAGGGTCTGCAGCACGCGCAGGTCCGCCCCGCCCTCGAGCAGGTGGGTGGCGAAGGCATGGCGCAGGACATGAGGGCTTACCTTGGTGGGATCGATTCCCGCCCTGCCCGCCAACGCCTTCACCAGCTGGAACAGCCGTACCCGCGACAGATGGCCGGTGCGCGAGGGGAACAGGAAAGGCGATCCGTCTGGACGCACCTCCATCCAGCGCGCAATGGCCGCCTGCGCGCGGCGCGACACCGGCACCATGCGCTGCTGTCCGCCCTTGCCGGTAATCGTCAGGAACGGCGCATCGCGCGGCACGGCAGCTACCGGCAGGCCCACCAGTTCGGTCGCGCGCAGGCCCGAACCGTAAAGCAGCTCCACCAGCGCCAGCATCCGCAGCGCTTCGGGCCTGCCCTCGTCCGCTTCGGCCTCGAGCCGGTCGAACAGGGCTTCCACTTCGCCGTGCGACAGGACTTTCGGCAAGGGGCGACGCGCCTGCGGCCGTGGCAAGGCGGCGGAGGGGTCATCCTGCCGCAGCCCCTCGTCGAGGCAGAAACCGTAGAACTGGCGCAGCGCCGAGACCTTCCGCGCGACGGTGGATGGCGCAAGGCTCGCCCAAGCGCCGGTCAGCTTGCCCAGTTCCTCGCGCGATACCGTTTCGAGATCGCCAACCACTTCCTCGCTGCCTTCGAGGTCGCGGCGATAGGCGGCCAGGGTATTGGCAGCCGCACCGCGCTCTGCAGCGAGCATGGCGAGGAAGCTGTCGATTGCTGCCGCCATGGGGTCAGCTGCGCGCGACCGCCTCCGCGGCGATCATCCGGGCTTCGGCAGAAAGACCCGCAGCATCCAGCGCGCGCACGATGTGGAAGAGGTGGCGCGGGGTCATCTGGTCCCAGCTGGTGCCCTGCATGCCCAGCCCGGCCAGCAAGGCGACGAGCGCAGCATTGCCGTACTCGCCCGCCCGATCGATCTTCGCGCTCCATGCACTGGTGCGCTCGAGGTTCAGGCCGAGGCGGCCCGAAAACTCGCCGACGTCACCACTTTCAAGGCGGCCCAGTCCGGCAAGGCCTGCCACCAGGAAGGCCGACTTGCGCTGGTCCGTACTCTCGTCGTTGTCGATGAATTCGTCCACCGCGCCGCCGCTGACGGCGCCATTAAGGGTCGGCTGCGCCAGTGCCAGCAGGGCCCAGGCCTCGCTGCCCGCTGGCACGACGCTCTCCCAACGCAGGGCATTGCGATCAAGTCCCGCCGCGAGCATCGAAGCGATCAGTGGCGCGGCATCGTCGACCAGGTCTTCGCTCACCGGCATGCGCGCAGCGGCATAGGCTGTCAGCACCATACCGCCATACCCCGCATCGCCGTCCCACAGCTGTCGTATGGCGGTCAGGCGGTCCGCAGCGGAATTGGCGACATAGGCCTCGCGCAGCAATGCAGCCTGCCCCTTGTCGCCGGCGGCATAGGCATCGCTGACCCATAGCTGCGAATAGAGGCTGACCATGGCGGCAGACGACAGCACGCCGCGTCCGCCAGCGACTTTCGCCGCCTCCACCCGCTCCAGCAGCGGTGTCGCCGGGATCAGCACGTCGTAAATGGCATAGCGCGACGCCGGGCTGGCGCTGGCGCGCAGCTCCGCCGGCATGTCCGCGCTCAGCGCACGCGACAGCGCGAAACGCCAGGGAGTGAGTTCCCCGACCTCTTCCCACTCGATGTTCACCGCGCGGCCGGCGTTACCGGCAGCACCGGCATATCGCTGCGCCAGGCGCACGTCGATTTCTTCGGCGACGCCTGTACCCAGCGCCCGCTGCAGCTCGCGTTCAGCACTGCGTGCCTCGCCAAGATAGGCAGAGCAGATCGCCTGCAGCAGTTCCCACTCGCCGTCGGAACGATGATCGGAATGCAACCTCGCAACGGGGCACATGCCCAGGATGTCGGCCGTGGCGAGGTAGGCATCGAAAGCCGCGCCGGTCAGGGCGGCATTGTATTCCGACCCGTCGACATCCTGCACCAGCGATCGGGCCACTGAGCCTTCGCCCATATTCACCAACGCCTGCGCGCGCAGGGCAGCGAATTCCACCGGATCAAGGCCTTGCGGCGCGTCGAGGCGGCTCGCCAGGACGCGGCGCATCAGGATGTGGCCCCAGCGCGATACGATCGGTCCGTCGCTCGCCTGCAAGGCAGCGCGCACCAGCGCGGCAGGCTGGCCCTCCAGCGAGCGCGCCGGGAAACCACCTTCGGCGCTGTTGACCACACCCACGCGCTCTACCGCGCGGCGGGCAGCGGCGGGAATATCGAAGCGTGGACGCAGGCCGAGGACT
This sequence comes from Aurantiacibacter gilvus, assembly GCF_038289935.1. NCBI lineage: Bacteria > Pseudomonadati > Pseudomonadota > Alphaproteobacteria > Sphingomonadales > Erythrobacteraceae > Aurantiacibacter > Aurantiacibacter gilvus. Next base: position 1,049,468 of record NZ_JBBYHV010000001.1, on the reverse strand, counting down.
TCGTTGATCTCGTCGCCTTCCATTCCCTCCAGCTCTTCCAGCGTGGGGAAACCTTCGGGCAGGACGAAAGCCGTGGGCGCGACGGGAGCCGAGGGCACCGGCTGGACCACGGCACCACCACTGGGCGCACTGGGAGTCGTCACCCGCGGAGGGGCGACAGGCCGTTCCCCGGTGGGCGCGGGTGTGGGCGTCCGAACCGGCTGTTGTGGCGGTGGCGGATCGCGGAACATCGGCGGCAGCAGGTCTTCCGGACCACTGGCGAGCGCGAGCGACGACGACAGCGCCAGGGCCGCGCCGCCCATCAGCAACAGGGTTCGCTTCACGAGCGGATCTCCGACATGTCTACCGGCTGGGTAATCAGGCGCTGTTCCTCCTGGCCGCCATCGTACCAGGCGACGACCAGACCGACGACCAGCACAATCACGAGGAATATCAAAAAAGTCATCAGGCGTTTCGACACCTTGCCAGCCTATCCTTCTTGCCGCGCATTGCCAGCGCAAGCTTGCCAGCGCGGTTAGCCCAACTATAGGCCTTGCGGCAATGACCATTGCCTCGCCCCTCCCCGATGACGCGACGATCCGCGCCATTCGCCAGCGGATCGACCGTCCGCTGGTGCTGGTGGGAATGATGGGCGTGGGCAAGAGTACGGTCGGCCGCAAGCTGGCAGCAACGCTGGGCATGCACTTCATCGACGCCGATGACGAGATTTCCGAAGCGGCGAACATGACGATCCCGGAAATCTTCGAGCAGTTTGGCGAGGCCTATTTCCGCGATGGCGAACGCCGCGTGATCGCGCGGCTGCTGGAAGACGACGCAAGTGACTGCGTGATAGCCACGGGCGGCGGCGCATTCGTCCAGGACGAAACCCGCGCGCTGATCCTGGAACGGGCGATTGCCATCTGGCTCGACAGCGACGTGGAGACCCTGGTCGAACGCGTCAGCCGCAATGATCGCCGCCCGCTGCTGCAAGGCAGCGACACGCGCGAGATCGTCGTGCGCATGAAAAACGAGCGTGAGCCGAGCTATTCGCAGGCCCCCATCCATGTTGCCAGCGACGCCGGACCCCATGCCCGCGCGGTGGGACGTATTCTCGAGGAACTCGACAAATGGCTGTAATCCGCGTCGAACTGGCCGGCCGCGGCTATGACGTACAGGTGGGTGCGGATCTGCTGGAGCAGGCCGGCACCCTCGCCCGCGACTTCATCCGCAAGGACTGCGTGGCCGCCGTGGCAGACCGCAATTCGCACCGCCATCATGGCGCGCGACTGCAAGCCGCACTGGCCGAGATCGGGGTCAGCGTGGAATGGTTCATCACCGATCCGGGCGAAGGCGCCAAAAGCTGGGACGTACTGGCCAAGCTGGCCGACTGGCTGCTCGAACGCGGCGTGGAGCGCGGCGATCACATTTTTGCGCTGGGCGGCGGAGTGATCGGCGATCTCACCGGCTTTGCCGCCGCCGTGCTCAAGCGCGGCTGCGGGTTCGTGCAGGTGCCCACCACCCTGTTGGCGCAGGTCGATTCGAGCGTGGGCGGCAAGACCGCGATCAACACCAGCGCGGGCAAGAACCTCGTCGGTGCCTTCCACCAGCCCGCACTGGTGATTGCCGACACGGCGACGCTCGGCACCCTGCCCCCGCGCGAAATGGGCGCCGGCTATGCCGAGGTGATCAAGTACGGCATCCTTGGCGATGCCGCGTTCTTCGACTGGTGCGAAGCCAATGGCGCAAAGGTGACCGGACGCGATCCCGCTGCGCTGGAATATGCCGTTACCAAGAGCGTGGAAGCCAAGGCCCGGATCGTTGCCGAAGACGAGCGCGAGACCAGTGGCACGCGCGCCCTGCTCAACCTCGGCCACACCTTCGGCCATGCGCTGGAGGCGGAAACCGGCTTCTCTGACCGCCTGCTGCACGGCGAGGGCGTGGCGCTCGGCATGGTGCTGGCGGCCCGCTATTCGGCACGGCGCGGCTACTTGTCGGCTGCTGACGCAGGCCGCGTTGCTAGGGCCATCGCTGCTGCCGGACTACCGTCGGAGATCGCCTCCTTGCAGCTGCGCTGCACCGGCGCAGACCTCGCTGCCCACATGGCACACGACAAGAAGATGGATGCGGGCACCCTGCCCTTCATCCTGCTGCGAGATATTGGCGAGGCCTTCCTTGATCGCAGCGTCGAAATGAGCGACGTGGCCGACTTCCTCACACAGGAATTGCAGGGCTGACGCGCAGTCAGACGAAGACGGCAATCCCGATCACGCCCGAACTCAGAAGCAAGACGAAACCGGCATAACTGACCTCTGCCCAGTTCTGGAAATGCAGGTTTTTCGTAAACGGATCGATGACCCAATTGTCCGGATCATTCCGCACGCGCGAGACCCTGTGCACACAGAGGCCAGCAGCAAACACGGCAAGGCCGACAAAGGCGATCGAAAACCAGTCCATAAGGCGCATAATGCACTTTGAGGGCAGGCGTTCGATGATGTGCATCACACTTTGGACAAAAACTTGAGTTTCGCCGCTACTTCAGCAGCACCAGTTCCTCTGCCATCGAGGGATGCAAGGCGATGGTGTCGTCGAAGGCCTGCTTGGTCAGCCCGGCCTTCACCGCCACGGCGGCGACCTGCATGATCTCCGGCGATTCCGGGCCGATCATGTGGATGCCGAGGATCTTCTCCGACACTTCTTCCACCACCATCTTGTAGAGCCCGCGCTCGGCGTGGGGGTTGAAGATGTTCTTCATCGGCCGGAAGTCGGACGAATAGACCTTCACGTTGCCATACTGCTTGCGCGCTTCGGTTTCGGTCAGGCCCACGCCGGCGAGCGGTGGCTGGCTGAACACGGCGCTGGGGATGGCGTCGTAGTTGACGGTGCGCGGGTTGTCGCCGAACACGGTATCGGCAAAGGCATGGCCCTCGCGGATTGCCACGGGCGTCAGCGCCACACGATCGGTCACGTCGCCCACGGCATAGATGCTGGGGCAGCTGGTGCGGTTGTATTCGTCGACCGGGATTTCACCCTTCTTGCCCAGTTCGATACCGGCGTTATCCAGACCGAGCCCTTCGGTGTTGGGCGTCCGGCCCGCCGCGATCAGCACCTGGTCCACCGTCACCTTGTTGGCATCGCCGAGGTCCACTTCCAGGCGGCCATCATCCAGCTTCTCGACGCTCTCGATCAGCGAATGCATGCGGAAGTCGATGCCGCGGCCCATGGCGATGTGCAGCATTCGGTCGACGATCTGCTCATCGTAGGCGCGCAGGATGCGGTCGGTACGGTTGACCACGGTAACCTCGCTGCCCAGCGCATTGAAAATCGCCGCGAATTCCATCGCGATATAGCCGCCACCAGCCACCATCAGGCACTTGGGCTTGTCTTCCACGTGGAAAATCTCGTTCGAGCTGAGGCAATGCTCTGCGCCCGGGAAATCGGGCATGTGGGGACGGCCGCCGGTGGCGATCAGGATGTTGCGCGCGGTGATTTCGCGCCCGCTGGCCAGCTTAACCGAATTGGGGCCGGTCACCACGGCGCGCTCGCTGAAGGTATCCACCTCGTGGCTTTCCAGCGTGTTGCCGTAGAGGCCCTCCAGCCGCGTGACGTCCTTCTGCACGAAGTCGCGCAGGGTCGGCCAGTCGAAGCTCTTCTCGCCAATGGTCCAGCCGTAGTTTTCGGGATGCGACAGGTCATCGGCGAACATGCTGGCGTAGACCAGCATCTTCTTCGGCACGCAGCCGCGGATGACGCAGGTGCCGCCCAGCCGGTATTCCTCGGCTATGGCCACCTTGGCCCCGTGCGCCGCGGCAATGCGGCTGGCGCGGACTCCGCCCGATCCGGCACCAATGGTGAAAAGGTCGTATTCGTATTCGGACATCGGGGGCGGAAGCTCCTGCTGTGGGGTCGTGGGGATGGCACATGCCCATTCGACCGCACCGCGGCAAGGGTTTCAGCAAGAGCGTTTTTTGGGCCTGGCCTACTTCAGCTTTCGAGGAAGAGGGAGAAATCACGCAGCATGCGCCACGAGTGCCCCTGGTTCAGGCAGAGCAACGAATCCTCGGAAATGCCCATGGTCCGTTTCAGAACGGGAGCCACGGCCTCAGGGGTCGCCATGCCTTGTTGCGGCAGGGCAACCAGCACGTCCGGATTGTGACCCATGGCCTGTTCGAACATCATGGCGGTGTTCAGCGGCTGGAAGTCGTAACCGAGGAAGGCCAGACGCCGTCCCTTGGCCATTTCTCCGCGCAGCGTCTGCTTGAAGGTGCGATCTTCCATCCGCTCCGAGGCATTGTGCAGGCAGGCGGCCAGCTGGTCGAACTTCGCGGGCTTTTCCGCGCCCCATTCGGCTACGGCACCCACGCCCTTCTGCCACGGCAGGCGGCCCGCCTGACCGAAGGGATGCAGCACGTTCAGCTTCTCGGCCACCAGCGCCTGCGCCTCGCCTAGCGACATGCCGAAGGACATCTGCAGCACCCACGGCAAGTAGTGCTCGATCGACCGGTCGTAACCGAAGTTGATGACCGAGAGATTGTCGAAGCAGCTTTCCACCTTGGCGCGCGGCACCCCGTTCACCACCGCGCGAGCGAAGTGGTACAGCCAGTTCTCGGTCCCGCGCAGCGGCATGTCGCCCGGATCGCGCGGCTCTGCCTCCAGCGGAGACACGGCCTCTGCCTGCAGGGTGAAATAGACGATCGCCAGCCGACCGACGGCCTGCACCAGCGGATCGTGCCCGTGCTGCTCCAGGATCGCTTCGATGTCGTTGCTGATGCGCGCAGCCATGCGAATGGTCTGCGCGGCCTGTTGCAGCTTGCCGGGCTTGGTATCGAACTTGGGCGCGACCTTCTCGAACACGGTGGCCAGTGCCACCATGTCCGGGGTTTGCAGGTCCGTGCCAAGGCGCTGGAAGTCGAAATTCTGGGTAATCCGCACGAGCAGGTCCGCGCCGTCGGGCAATTCCAGCTCCGACGCCGCGCCTGCACCCACAACCAGTGTGGTCTTGCTCCTGATCATCCCGAAAACTGCCCTCGCGCGTGCTAAACTCGCGCTTGGTCTAAGGGGGCCATAGTTAAGATTCGACTAGCCTTGAACCCTAGCCTTGAACCCTAGCCATTACCGGCATTGCCGCCGCGACCGCGACGCGCGCCGCCTCCGCGACGCTGGCCACCGCCCTGGCGCTGTCCGCCCGGCTTGCCGCGACCGCCGCCGTGGCGTTGGGCGGCTTCGCCTTCGCGCTGGGGACCGCCACGGTTTGCACCGCCACGCTGACCGCCACCGCGATTGCCCTGCTTGGCCCGCTCGGCAGAGGCACCGCGCGGCTTGGGCTGCACGCGCTGGCGCTGCTGCTTGGGGGCAGGCTTGGTCGGACCGACACCTTCGACCACGGCACGGAAGTTATCCGGCAGCGGCAGACGCTCGAACTCGGCGTCGGTGTTGCGGTTGATGTCCTTCAGGTAGGCGCGTTCGTCCTCGGCACAGAAGGCAATCGCCACCCCGTCGGCACCCGCACGCGCGGTACGGCCGATACGGTGGACGTACTGTTCGGGCACGTTGGGCAGTTCATAGTTGATGACGTGCGACACGCCCGGAATGTCAATCCCGCGCGCAGCGACGTCGGTGGCGACCAGGATCGGGGTCTTGGCGCTCTTGAACTCGCTCAGCGCGCGTTCGCGCTGCGGCTGGCTCTTGTTGCCGTGGATGGCGTTCGACGGGATGCCGCACTGCGACAGCCGCTTCACGACGCGGTCCGCACCGTGCTTGGTACGGGTGAAAATCAGTACGCGTTCGAACTTGCCCGGAACGGGGTGCTTTTCCTGCAGGATCAGTTCCAGCAGCGTCTGCTTCTCGTCGGCCTGCACCATGAACAGGTACTGGTCGATCCGCTCTGCCGTGCTGGCCTGCGGGGTGACGCTGACGGTGACCGGGTTGTGGCAGTACTTGCCCACCAGTTCCTTGATCTGCTTCGGCATGGTGGCGCTGAAGAACAGCGTCTGCCGGTCCTGCGGCACCAGCTCGCTGATGCGGCGCAGGGCATGGATGAAGCCGAGGTCGAGCATCTGGTCCGCCTCGTCGAGGACGAGGATTTCCACGCCCGAGAGGTTGAAGGCCTTCTGGTCGACCAGGTCGAGCAGGCGGCCCGGCGTGGCGACCAGGATATCGCAGCCGCGGTGCAGCTTGTTGCGATCCTTGTTCACCGAGGTGCCGCCGACGATGGAGTGGACCTTCAGGCCAGCCAGCGCGCCGTAATCCCTGGCGCTCTCGGCGATCTGGCCGGCCAGCTCGCGCGTGGGGGCCAGCACCAGCATGCGGCACGACTTGAACGGGATCTGGTTGTCGGCCTTGCGCAGGTTGTCGATGCTGGGAAGCATGAAGGCAGCGGTCTTGCCGGTGCCGGTCTGCGCGATACCGAGCAGGTCGCGGCCTTCGAGCACGGCCGGAATGGCCTGCGCCTGGATCGGGGTCGGCTCGGCATAGCCCTTCATGTCGAGGGCCTGGAGTACGGGCTGCGACAGTCCGAGCTGGTCAAAAGTAGTCGTCATTATGTGTATCTAACTCGCAATATATGCGGTGAGCACGCAGCCAGACAGGCGCGCGCCATCGCGGGGTTTGAAAACCGCCCGCGTGAAAAGGGAAGTCTGGGAAAAAGGACCGAAGGGCTGCCGGGGTTGGTGGCTGTCTCGCCACCACCGCTTCACGCTGGCGCGCGCTTCGATGGCGGGCATATGGTGCAGAGCGGCGGAAAAGTCAATCGTTACACGCAGGCGTAATATCATTTCACTTGCCTGTGTGACTGCGAGCGCGCACCACTTCCGCCAACTGGGATTGGGGGATTGCCGGTGAAAGCTAGCATATTTCGGCGCATGGCAGGTCCGGGCCTGTTGTTTACGGGTGCGGCCATCGGCACTTCGCACCTGGTGCAGTCGACCCGCGCGGGGGCCATGTTCGGGGCGGCACTGATCGCCGTGATCTTGCTGGCCAACCTGCTCAAGTACCCCGCCTTCCGCTTCGGGATCGACTTCAGCCACGCGCGGCGGCAATCGCTGCTGACCGGCTATCGCGAACTGGGCCTGTGGGCGCTGGCGCTGTTCCTCATCGCCGTGATCCCGCTGGTGCCGATCGTCTGGGCGGCGCTGGCAGCAGCCACGGCGGGGATCATCGGCGCGATTTTCGGTCCCTTCCTCTCCGTCCCCATGCTGGCCAGCCTAGTGTTGCTTGCGGCATCGGTTTTGCTGTTGTTCGGCGGCTACCGCCTGCTCGACAGGGTCAACGCGGTGATGCTGGCCTTCCTCGTCGTCTCCACGCTGATCACCACCGCCATGGTGCTCCCGCGCGTCGAATGGGGCACCGTCGTGGACTTCACCTGGACGCAGGAAAGCATGGCGCTGCTGTTCATCGTCGCGCTGGCGGGCTTCATGCCCAACCCGATGGACGTCTCGGTGATCGTCTCGGTGTGGAAGGTGGAGGCGGACCATACCCTGCCGCCCGAGGCCCATCCGACCATGAACGAGGCGCGCAGCAGCTTCCGCTGGCCCTACATCATGACCGCTTTCATGGCCGTGTGCTTCTGCATCATGGGCGCAGGCGTCATGCACGCTCAGGATATTGCCCCGGTCAGCGACGCGCCGGGCTTCGCCGCGCAGCTGGTGAACCTCTACCGCGAGGCGCTGGGCGAAGGCGCTGCCGTGCTCGCCGCGATTGCCGCGCTGTCGGTGATGCTGACCACGGTGATCGCCGCGGTCGACGGTTATTGCCGCACCCTGCCCGTCGCCATTGCCGTGTGGCAGGGCCGCGAGGGCGAGGAGGTCAGCAAGCGCGCCTACCTGTGGTCGTGCATTGTGCTGGTGGGTCTGTCCGTGGTGGCGCTGTTCACACTGATGAGCGAGTTCACCGTCTTCCTCGACTTCGTCACCTCGGCCACCTTCGTGGTCGCCCCGCTGATCGCCCTGCTCAACTACCTCGTCGTGACCCGCTGCGACCTGCCCGACGAGGCCCGCCCGAGCATGGCGATGAAGGCGATCTGCCTGACGGCCATCGCCGTGATGGGCGCGCTGGCGGTGATGTATTTCGGCATGACCGTCAGCTAGGGACCCGGCCCATGCAAGGCTCGCGGACATTCGCACCCCTGGCCAACGGCATGTTTGCCCTGCTCATGGCAGGCGTACTGCTGGCCAACCTCGGCAACGCCGTGCAGGCGGTCGGCGCTTCGTGGCAACTTACTGCCGATGGCCAGCCCGCAGATGTGGTGGCACTGGTGCAGACTGCACTCAACCTGCCGATCCTCCTGCTAGCCCTGCCGGCGGGTGCATGGGCCGACATGCACGACCGGCGGCGGATCGTGCTGGCGGCACAGGTAGTGATGCTGCTGCTGTCACTGCTGCTGGCCGCTTTGGCATGGGGAGGGAATGCCCCGGCCTGGGCAATTATCGCACTGACTGCCCTGCTCGCCTGCGGGATCGCCACGATGAGCCCGGCGACGGGCGCGAGCATCCGCGGGACCGTTGCCCCGGCGCAGCTGGCGGCAGCGGTGGCGCTCAACATCCTCGTCTTCAACACCGCGCGGGCGGCCGGGCCGGCGATTGGCGGGGGCATCGTCGCCATGGGCGGGGCGAGCGCAGCCTTCCTCGTCAATGCAGGGTGCTATGTGCTGGCCATTGCGCTGTTCCTGCGCTGGCGGCCGCAAGCCGCACCGCTGCCCGAACGACGGCCGCTGCATGTCATGGTCGCCGAAGGGCTGCGCCATGCGGTGGCCACGCGTGAAATTCGCACCATCCTCCTGCGCGCCCTGGCCTTCACCATGTCTGGCGCGGCGGCCTGGGCGCTTATGCCGCTGGTGGCAGACCGGATGCTGGCGCAGGGCCCGACGACCTACGGGCTGTTGCTTGGCGCACTCGGGCTCGGCGCGGTGATCGGCGCCGCGAGTGCCACTGCGTTCCGCCAGCGTTTCAGCGCCGAGGCCATCACCCGCGCAGCAGGCCTGGTCTACGGGCTCGCGGTGATCGCCGTGTCACGACAACCGGGCCTCGTGCCGACCTTGGCATTGCTTGTGATAGGCGGCGCGGGATGGGTGCAGGCTCTGTCTGGCTTTTCCGTCTCTGCCCAGCTTTGGGCACCGCAAGAAGTGGTCGGACGCACAGTCGCGCTGGCGAGCGCAGTCACATTCGGCGGGCTGGCAGCGGGCGCGTGGCTATGGGGGCACTATGCCGAGAATTTCGGCGTGGCCGAGGCGCTGCTGGCTTCCGGCGGGGTCATGGTCGTTCTGCCGCTGCTCGGGCTGTTCCTGACCATGCCCGCGCACGAGGCCCCCGCACGGAACTAACCAGCGACTGCGTGCGCCTCTTCGACGATCGACATGTCCCATTCCAGCTGGCCGAGATCGGCGCGCTGGAAGGTGCGGACCTTGTCGTAGTCGCCTGCCTCGATCTTGCGGACGAAGTCGGGGTCGCCGATCAGCGCGCGGCCCACGGCGACGAGGTCGAACTCGCCCGCTGACAGGCGCTGTTCGAGGTCGACAATCGCCTCGGCCACGCGCGCGCCGGGTTCGGCGTCCTGCGTGAAGGTGTCCATCACGTCGGTATCGAGCCCGACCGAACCGACCGTGATCGACGGCAAGCCGCTGACTTCGCGCACCCAGCCCGCCAGGTTGCGCGGGTCGCCGTCCCACTCCGGCTCCCAGAAACGGCGGTTGGAGGCATGGAGAAGGTCCGCACCGGCATCGGCAAACATGCGGGTCATTGTTTCGAGTTCGGCAGGTGACTGGGCCACGCGGGCACCGTAATCGGCCTCCTTCCACTGCGAAAAGCGGATGGAGATGACGAAGTCTTCCCCGCAAGCCTCGCGAATGGCCCCGATGATCTCGGCGGGGAAACGCGCGCGGTGGGCAATGTCGTCGCCGCCGTAGCCGTCGTCGCGGCGGTTGCTGCCGGCCCAGAGGAACTGGTCGAGGAAATAACCGTGTGCCGCGTGGACCTCCACACCTGCCGCGCCGACCTGCTGTGCGATCCGCGCCGAGCGTACGAAGGCGTCGCGGATTTCGGAAAGCTCGTCCAGAGTCGCCGCGCGGCCGCTTTGCTTACCCGGGTAAGCTAATCCGGACGCGCTGAGCGCCTGCCCGTCGGTGCGCATGGCCCCTTCGTGCCACAGTTGCAGAAACATGGTACCACCCGCCTCGCCGACCGCGTCGACGCAGGCCTTCCACGCGTCGGCGGTGCTGGCGTTGATATGCGCCGAGGTCGGCTGCACCGTCGCCGAGGAATGATCCACCGCCGCGCTCTCGCCGATGATGAGCGAAGTGCCACCCTCCGCCCGCCGCGCGTAATAGGCCGCGAGTTCGGGCTTGGGCCTGCCCTGCTCGCACATGCCGCGCTGCATGGCAGGCATCACGAACCGGTTCGCGAGGTGGAGCGACTTGAGGTGGAAGGGGGTGAAGAGGGGGGATGTCATTACCGGCTAGTCGCGAGATCGGCGACAATCAGGATTCCAATCAGCAGGAAATAAGCGCCGATCCCGATCCCAGTCGCCTTGGTAGCCTGCCTACTCCACGTTTCATAACCGACGGCGCCTCTCACCGCCGCGATAGCCAACAGGGGAAGTAGAATTACCGGTGCGAGCACAACAAATAGCACCCAACCAACAGGCCCAAGTTGCTTCTCGGCTTGGTATTCTTCGAAAGTATTGAGATCGTCGAGTTCATAGTCGATTTCCACCAACTCACTTTCTGAGACGTCGCGACTGGTTAGCTCCGCCGTTGCCGCCTCAACCATCGCTGGTTCGAAACCTTCGGACTCCGGCGCGCGCGCAATGCGGACCAGATCGATAGTTTCCATCGCTTTTACGCGTTCAGAAAACGGCATCACAACCGTACCTCTCGTACTCGCTCACCCAACCCCCGCCGCCTTCAGCAGCGCCTCGGTGCTCGCGTCAAACTTCTCCCCGCCCTTCTCGATCTTCTTGGCGATTTCCTTGCCCAGTTCGACGCCGAACTGGTCGAAGGGGTTGATGTCCATCATCACCGCTGCCGCAAAGGTGCGGTGTTCGTGGAAGGCCACCAGCGCGCCGAAGGTCGCCGCGTCGATATCGTCGCACAGGATCGTCGCACTGGGGCGGTTGCCGGCGTAGGAGCGGTGCGGGTCGTCGCTCGCCTTGCCCGCCATCAGCGCGGCACCTTGGGCGAAGCAGTTCATCAGCAGGATGTGGTGGTGCGCCGCGTCGAGCGTGTCGCCTGCCTCCACGCTGGCGATGAAGTCTATCGGCACGAGGTGCGTGCCCTGGTGCAGCAGCTGGAACACCGCATGCTGCGCGTCGGTGCCCACCCCGCCCCAGGTGATCGGCGCGGTCGGACCGGCGGGCTCGCCGTCCACGGTCACGCTCTTGCCGTTCGATTCCATCTCCAGCTGCTGGAGGTAGTCGGGCAGCAGGCGCAGCCGCTCGTCATAGGCGAAGACGGCGCGGGTCTGCGCGCCCTTCAGCCGCGAGTAGAACAGGTCGGCAAAGGCCGCGCGCAGCGGCAGGTTTGCCCGGCCGTCGGTATCGCGGAAGTGCGCGTCCACGGCGGCAGCACCGGCCAGCATGTCCTCGAACTCGTCCCAGCCCACCGCCATGGCCACGGGAAAGCCGATGGAGGACCACAACGAGTAGCGCCCGCCCACGCTTTCGGCGAAGGGCAGGATGCGCGTTTCGTCCACCCCCCATTCGACCGCCTTCTCGGGCGCGGCGGTAAGCGCGACCACGCGGCCCGTCGGGTCATCCACGCCGTTGTCTGCCAGCCACTTGAGCGCCGACTGGGCATTGGTCATGGTTTCGGTGGTGGTGAAGGTCTTGGAGGCCACCGCGATCATGGTCGTCGCCGGGTCACAGGCCTCGAAGGCCTCTTCCAGCGCCACGCCGTCGATGTTGGAGACCACGTGCACGTCCACCATCGGCAAGTCGCGCGCCAGGGCGTCCACCGCCAGCGCCGGACCGAGCGCAGAGCCGCCGATGCCGACGTGGATCAGGTGCTTCACTTCGCCGAGGACGCCTTGGTGGATCGCCTCCACCAGCAGTTTCATGCGGTGGCGCAGGGCCTCGGCTTCCTCGACCGAGCTTTCCTTGCCCACGCCGCGCAGGGCGGTGTGCTCGGCAGCGCGCCCCTCGGTCGGGTTCACCACCGCGCCCGCGAACATCTTGGCGCGCATCTCGGCGAAGCCCGATGCCTCTGCCAATGCCTCGAAATCCTTGAGCAGGCCGTCGGTCAGGTGCGTTTTCGACCAGTCGAAGCGCACGCCCGTCTCGCCCAGCTCCAGCCGCGTCGAAAGCTTGTCCACGCGGTTCTCGTCGGCATCGAACAGCTCGGCCAGCGTCGGATCGGGATGCAGCGCCAGCGCTTTCCAGGCTTCGTCACGGCTGAGGGGCAAGGGTATGTCCTTTCCTACACATGTCGTTCGCGACTAGCCGCCACGACGATGAATCGGACACGATCATGCCCTGCTGCGCCGCACAAATCGACCCATTTCGCGCGGTTTGGCTATTTGCCCCAGGACACTGTCACACCTGTAACACCTTGCCGGATTTCACGGTCCACCCCACCTAGGCGCTTGACGCCAGCAACACACCGCAACATGACGCCGGACCATGAGCGAAGCAGACATCCGCGAGATCGACGAACCCCAAGCCTCCAAGCCCGCCAAGGCTGGCAAGCCGGAGGAAAAGGAAGACTGGAAGAGCTTCGGCTGGTTCCTGGTCAAGCTGGTGATCGTGGTGCTGATCTTCCGCACCTTCTTCTTCACCAGTTTCAACATCCCCAGCGAGTCGATGATGCCGCGTCTGCTGGTGGGCGACTACCTGTTCGCGCAGAAGTGGTCCTACGGCTATTCGCGCTATTCGCTACCGCTGTCGCCCGACATCGGCGAAGGCCGGCTGTTCTCCAGCCTCCCCGATCCCGGCGACGTGGTGATCTTCAAGCACCCGATCGACGAGACCGACTACATCAAGCGCGTGATCGGTCTGCCGGGCGATACCGTGCAGATGATCGACGGCGTGCTGCACCTGAACGGCGAGGCCGTGGACCGCGTGCAGGTGGAAGATTTCATCATCCCCGTGCGCCCCGAAGGCCGCTGCTACGATGGCCGCTTCGCCATGCAGCTGGACGATGGCACGCCCGCCTGCCGCTATCCGCAGTACCACGAGACCCTGCCCAACGGGGTCGAGTACAACGTGCTGGAACTGGGCGTGGTGGGTGTCGACAACACCGCGCCGGTGATCGTGCCCGATGGCCATGTCTTCATGATGGGCGACAACCGCGACAACTCGCAGGACAGCCGCCGTGCCTCCGTCTCGGGTGGCTGGGTCGGTCTGGTGCCGACGGATAACCTCGTGGCCGAGGCGAGCTTCATGTACTGGTCGACTGACGGCCACGCCGAATGGGTCAAGCCGTGGACCTGGTTCTCCGCCGCGCGCTGGAGCCGGATGTTCCAAGGCATATGACCGCGCTCGAACCCGAAACGCGTCGGTGGCTGGAGGCAAAGGGCTTCACGGTGCGCAACGAGGCGCTGTGGTACGAGGCGCTGACCCACGGCAGCACCGGCGAAGCGCGCGACTATGACCGGCTGGAGTTCCTCGGCGACCGCGTGCTGGGCCTGACTATCGCGGACTGGCTCTACGACCATTCCGACGGTGCGGAAGGCAAGCTGGCGCAGCGGCTGAATGCCCTCGTCAGCAAGAGCGTCTGCTCCCAGTGCGCACGCTCGCTCGATGTTGCGGAGCACGTACGTCTCGGCAAGCAGGCGCGCGAAGACGGCGCGCATGACAGCGACAACGTGCTGGGCGACATCATGGAGGCCTTGCTGGGGGCGGAGTTCCTCGAGGCCGGCTTCGATGCCTCGCGCGACCTGATCCGCGCAATCTGGCAGCCCGCCTTCACCGGCTCGACCGGCCGCAACAAGCATCCCAAGAGCGCCTTGCAGGAATGGGCGGCGGGCAACCAGCGCCGCCCTCCCCACTACGAAGTCACCGGCATCAGCGGCCCGGACCACGCTCGCCGCTTCACCGTCAAGGTGAGCGTGCACAAGGTCGGCGAAGTCGAGGCCACGGCCAGCGGCAAGCGCGACGCAGAAACAGAAGCCGCAAGGCTGTTCATGGAGAAGTTCGGATGAGCCAGCAGCATTGCGGCGTCGTCGCCGTTATCGGGGCGCCCAACGCGGGCAAGTCCACGCTGGTGAACCAGCTGGTCGGCCAGAAGGTCGCCATCACCAGCGCCAAGGCGCAGACCACGCGTGCGCGCCTGATGGGCATTGCGCTGCATGACGAGGTGCAGATGATCCTGGTCGATACGCCCGGCATCTTCACGCCCAAGCGCCGGCTGGACCGCGCCATGGTGAGCGCCGCCTGGGAAGGCGCCGTTGCCGCCGATGCCGTGTTGCTGGTGGTCGACCCGGTAAAGCAGCGTCGCCATGAACTGATGCCGCTGCTGGAGCAGTTGAAGGACCGCAAGGAACGCAAGATCCTGGTCCTCAACAAGGTCGACGTGTCGAAGAAAGAGCCGCTGCTGGAACTGGCGCAGGAATTGACCGGCGAGGTCGAGTTCGGCGAGGTGTTCTTCATTTCCGCCCTCACCGGCGACGGTGTGCCCGAGCTGAAGGAACGGCTCGCTTCCATGATGCCCGAAGGTCCGTGGCATTACCCGGAAGACCAGGTTTCCGACGCCTCCGAGCGCCTGCTGGCGACCGAAGTGACGCGCGAGCAGCTCTACGCGCAGCTGCACGACGAATTGCCCTACGATGCCGCCGTGCGGCCCGAGAGCTACACCCAGCGCCCTGATGGCTCGGTGGAAATCCGCCAGCAGATCGTGATCTCGCGCGACAGCCAGAAGCCGATCGTGCTGGGCAAGCGCGGCGCCCGCATCAAGGAAATCGGCGAGGCCGCGCGCAAGGAGCTGTCAGAGATCCTCGGCCAGAAGGTGCACCTCTTCCTCCACGTGAAGGTGGACGAGAAGTGGGCGGAAAACCGCGAGATCTACGAGGAAATCGGGCTGGACTGGGTGAAGTAGGAAGGTCCGGCGCTCACAGCGCGCCCAGCGACTCCAGCTTGGCCTTCAGCGCGGTCTCTTCGAACGGCTTGACGATGTAGTCGTCGGCTCCGGCGGCAATGCCGGCATGGATGTCTGCCACTTCGCCCTTGGAGGTGCAGAAGACCACGGTGGCCTTCTTCGATTCCGGCAACTCGCGCATGCGGGCGACGAAATCGAGGCCGCTCATCACCGGCATGTTCCAGTCGGTCAGGATCAGGTGCGGCATGTCCTTCTTGCACCGGGTCAGGGCTTCCTCGCCGTTCTCGGCTTCAATCACGGCATAGCCGAAGCCTTCCATGATCTGCCGCGCCACCTTGCGGATCACGCGGCTGTCATCGACGATCAGGCAGGTCTTGCCATTGGCGCTGACCGGCTTGGCTCCGTCACGGGCGGCCTTGGCAGCGCGGACGATGGCATCGGTGTCAGCCACCGGAGCCGATGCCGCAGCGGGCGGTGGGGCCGGTTCGGCTGCCGGAGCCGGTGCGGGCTGCGCCTGCACCGGCGGAGGTGCGGCCTCGACCTGATCGACTTCCTCCGTATCATCGGCCCGCTTGATCGCGGCGTCAGACGCCTGTCGATTGGCGGCGAGACGCTGGGCCAGCGACATGGATTCCGCCGAACGATTGTCGTTGCGAGCATGCCGGCCGGTGGAACGCTTGATGAGATGCTGCATCGTGTGTCTCCCTGCCCCTAGCTAGAAGCGGCCAGCCGACACGGCTTTCGGCATGGCTGCCGATGCTGCGCGGACATGGAGATAGGGGACCCAGACATCGCCGAACTCGGCCTTCTGGTACCAAACGTCGAGGACATCGTAGTTTTCCCAGATGCCGTCGTCTTCGCGCAACCTCACGCCCTCGCCAATGCGCGGGACGGAAGCAAAGCGCAGCCGCTGCTGCGTCTGGTGGGTCTCGTTCTGGATTTCGACTTCAATCACTTGCGGACCTTTGGGCAAACCTTTGATCAGACCACCTGATTAGCCGCCAAGGGTTGATTATTTACCAACGCGGAAAGGATATCCGCCGATCCCGCACGATCGGACAGCGTGAATTCTGCGCCGTTATCGCTTCTTGGCGACAGCGATCTTGTTCTTCTTGGCGAAATCCCGGGTGGATTCCTCGCTCCGGTTCAGCGCCTTGGCGATCTGCTTCAAGCCCTGCCCCTTGGAGGCAAGCAGCTTCAGCTTGCCTGCCTCCTCACCGTTCCATGGCTGTTTGTGCCGCTCGAAGTGCTCTTTCGCCATCAGTCCGCTTTTGCCGCCTTCTTCTTGGCCGGGGCCTTCTTCTTCGCTGCAGTCTTCTTCTTGGCAGGTGCCTTGCGCTTCTTCTTCGCCGGCGCCTTGGCCGCCTTCTCGGCGATCAGGACGAGCGCTTCTTCGAGCGTCAGGGACTCCTTGTCCTTGTCCTTGGGGATCGTGGCGTTGACGTTGCCGTCGGTGATGTAGGCACCATAGCGGCCGTCCATCAGCTTGATATCGTCACCCGCCTCGGTCTTGCCGAGCACCTTCAGCGGCTCTCGGCTGCCGCGTCCGCCGCTCTTGCGATTGGCGGATTGGGCCAGCAAATCGACCGCGCGGTTCATGCCGATCTCGAAAATCTCGCGGGTATGCTGCAGCTTGCCGTAGGTGCCGTCGTGACGCACTGCCGGACCATAGCGCCACAGGCCTGCCTCGATATCCTTGCCGGTATCGGGGTGCTGGCCGATCACGCGCGGCAGGGCGAGCAGCTTCAAGGCCCATTCCAGGTCGAAGTCGTCGATATCCTTGGGGATGGAAGCGCGCTTGGCTTCCTTGCCCTCGCCCAACTGGACGTAAGGCCCGAAACGGCCGGACTTGCGCTCGACCGGCAGGCCGGTTTCGGGGTCTTCGCCCATCACGCCGTCGTCGCTGCCATCGTCACTGCCCGGCTGGCCGAACTTCCGGCGGAAGGTGCACTCGGGATAGTTCACGCAGCCGATGAAGGCACCGTAGCGGCCACCACGCAGGTGCAATTCTCCGCCTTCGCGGCCCTGCTCTGCGCACAGCGGGCAGAAGCGCGGCGGGTTGCCGTCCTCGCGTTCAGGGAAGAGGAAGTCCTCCAGGAACTTGTCGAGGTCCTCCGTCACTTCCGAAGGCTGGCGTTCCATGACCTCGTCGCTCTTGGGCTTGAAGTCGCGCCAGAAGTCACCGAGCAGCGTCTTGTACTCGGCCCGGCCGCCGGAGACTTCGTCCAGCTCGTCTTCGAGGCTCGCAGTAAAATCATAAGCGACGTAGCGGGGGAAAAAGCGTTCGAGGAAGGCAGTCAGCAGGCGTCCCGAATCCTCTGCAAAGAAACGGTTCTTCTCCATCCGCACATAGTCGCGATCGCGCAGGGTCTGGATGGTGGAGGCATAGGTGGACGGACGGCCGATCCCCAGTTCCTCGAGCCGCTTGACCAGGCTCGCTTCGGAAAAGCGCGGCGGCGGCTGGGTAAAGTGCTGGGTTGCCTCGACCGCTTTCTTGGCCGGGGCATCGCCCTTGCGCATGACCGGCAGGAGGTTGTCATCGTCATCGTCCGACTTCTCGTCGAAGCTTTCCGAATAGACGGCAAGGAAGCCGGGGAACTTCACCACCTGGCCGGTGGCGCGCAGTTCGTGCTTGGCGGTGGGATCGCGCATGGTGACCGTGGTGCGTTCCAGCTGCGCGGTGGCCATCTGGCTGGCCATGGCACGCTTGAAAATCAGGTCGTAGAGCTTGGCTTCGTCGCCGGAACCGGCGCGGTCGCGCCCGAAATTGGTCGGGCGGATTGCCTCGTGCGCTTCCTGCGCGTTCTTGGCCTTGGTCTGGTAGAAACGGGGCTTTTCGGGCCGGTATTCGGTCGCGAAACGCTCCTCGATGGCATCGCGGCAGGCCATGATCGCGCTCATGTCCATCTGCACACCGTCGGTACGCATGTAGGTGATCGCGCCTGCTTCGTAGAGCGACTGGGCGCAGCGCATGGTGTGGCTGGCGGAGAAGCCCAGCTTGCGCGCGGCTTCCTGCTGCAGCGTCGAAGTGGTGAACGGGGGGGCCGGGCTGCGCTTGAGCGGCTTGGTCTCGACGTCCTCGACCGTGAACTTGCCATTCTCGACCGCTGCCTTGGCGGCCATGGCAGAACCCTCGTTACCGAGCGTCAGCTTGTCGAGCTTCTCGCCGTCAAAGCGAACGAGGCGGGCATCGAAATCGGTGCCGTCATGCGCCATCTTGGCGACGACAGACCAGTATTCGTCCGGCCGGAAGACCTCGATCTCGCGCTCGCGCTCGCAGATCAAACGCAGGGCGACCGACTGCACCCGGCCAGCCGACTTGGCACCCGGCAGCTTGCGCCACAGCACCGGCGACAGGGTGAAGCCGAACAGGTAATCCAGCGCGCGGCGGCCGAGGTAGGCGTCGATCAGGTCGTGGTCGAGCTCGCGCGGAGCCTTCATAGCCTCGGTGACGGCGGCCTTGGTAATGGCGTTGAAGGTGACACGCTGCACCTGTTCGGGCAAAGCCTTGCGCTTCTTCAGCAGGTCCATGACGTGCCAGCTGATCGCCTCGCCTTCTCGGTCAGGGTCAGTGGCCAGGATCAGGCGGTCGGCCTTTTTCGCTGCGTCGGCAATGGCCTTCACCTGGCTGCGGTTGCGCTGGTCGTTGTAGACCTCCCAGTCCATGGCGAAGTCCTCGTCCGGACGCACCGAGCCGTCCTTGGCCGGCAAGTCGCGGACATGGCCGTAGGAAGCGAGGACCTTGTAGTCCGCGCCAAGATACTTCTCGATGGTCTTCGCCTTCGCGGGCGACTCAACGATTACCAGTTGCATGGGTATTCCGGGATTTCCTTACACGTGTACGTACGCGCGAAGGTGGTGACGATTGGGGACTGCCGTCAAGCGCCAATGCGCCTAGTCGAAGGTTTTGCCAACCCCGCCGTCCCGATCAACCACCAGCAGCTTGTACAGGGCAACGCCCATGGCGGTGGACACCACGCTGGTACCGGTCGCCACGAGCTGGGCGATGACAATCCCGACAATCGACGAGGGATCGAACGTGCTGGTGACGGCAAAGCCCACGCCGAACTGCAGCACCACCAGGATCAGCACGACGAGGATGATCGAGAACTCGTTGCCGCCCGTGCGTTCCCAGCTTTCCTTCATCGAATCGATCACGCCCTTGCGCTGCGACAGCAGGATGGAAGGTGCGGGTGCCCAGCGCGCCATCAGGTAGAGGCCGGGGAAGATGATCAGGAAGAAACCCACAATCACGCCCAGTCCGGCAAGGATGGACAGACCTACGTATGGCAGGAACATCTCGTCCGCTGCGCCGCGCAGGAAACCGGCGTCGCGCAGCATGGATACGAGCAGGAGGAAGGCCGCCACGATGCCGATCAGCGCGGCGATGAACTGCTTTCCTATCATCTGGACGAAGGAACTGTAGTCCACGCCGAAATAGCCGATGGCACTGTTCACCACCACCAGCCCCACGATGAAGATCACCGCAGCAACGGCGTTGCGCTCGACCACGTCGAAGGTCACTTCGAGGATCCGGCCGACCTGCAGTTCCTTCGGCGGCGTCACTTGCATTTCAATTCCCCCATCTGGATTGACCATGCCTAGGGAAGAGAATTGCAAGGCGCTGTCAAGGCGATAGCCGCCAGATCGGACCTATTTCTGCTGCCGCCAGTCCCAGTTCGCGGGCAGGACACAGCGTCCTGCGTCGTAACTGCCGACCGAGCGGATAACCTCGCGATCCTCCGGCTCGATCCGGCGGCCCGACAGCTGGCTGTCGATCACGCGCCGCAGCAACTGGTCCAGCCGCGTGACGAGGTAGCAGTCCACGTCAGGCTCGGCGTGGGCATTGCCGATTCCGCTGTCGTCGGTGAGGAAGGTGTAGCGGGATTGCGTGGCCGCAGCCATGGCGCGCATGATGTATTCCGCCTTGTCCGCCACGCCGGATGCCCCGACGGGTACGATATGGACCCGCTCGGCGCGCAAATGCTCGGCAGCGCGCCAGGTGAGCGCAATGTCCTGGTCGTGTGGCGGCGCGTCAGCCACCAGCAGCAGCGTTTTCACTGCATCGGGGCGCCAGTCCTGCCCGGCAGCGCGAATGAGCGCTTCCTGCATGGCTTCCTCGTAGTCTCCGCCACCGCCCGCGCTGTACTGGTTGAGCACGTCCAGCATCCGCCCCCGTGCGCGGTCAAAACCGTGGGTATTGGTGACGAAGGCATCGGTCTGGTCGCGGTAGAAGGTGAAGCCGATCCGGATGTCCAGCCCCCGGTGGCGCGCGGAAAGCTGGTCGATGATCGAGGTCAGTTCGGCCTGCAGGAAGCGCAGCTCGTCACTCATCGATCCGGTCACGTCGATCACCAGGTTGAGGTCGAGCTTGGTCACGGCCTGGGCCGAGCGACGCGAGGTGATCCGCACGTCCTGTCCGCCCGCTTCCTGCGACAGCACGACCTCGCGCCAGTCGCCACCGCCAGCGCGAACCCAGACGCGGTCGCTCAGGCGGTCGAGCTCGGGGAAGAACACCACGGTGCCGTCTGCCACGGTGCGCAGTTCGATGGTGTTGCCGTCAGCGCAGCGCAGTTCGACCGTCTCGAACGGCATGGCCCGTCCGCGGTTGTCGCGCAGTTCCACGGTCAGCAGGCGCGAGGTATCGAGCACCGGCACTCCTTGCGCCGCCTGCCCGACGTTCGAGCGGTGGACGTAGCGGGCATAGAGTTCGGGGTTGAGCAGGTCGTCGTGCTCGCCTGCCGTCAGCAAGCCGCTCTGCGGGCGCGGCTGTGGACGGCGGCCCGGCGGCGGCATGATCGCAGGCGAGGTGCGGACCGGGGCGCTCTCGGAACCCACGGTCGCGACTGGCGAAGCCGATTCGTAGTCCGACCGCGCAACGCGGG
This sequence comes from Aurantiacibacter gilvus, assembly GCF_038289935.1. Lineage (NCBI taxonomy): Bacteria > Pseudomonadati > Pseudomonadota > Alphaproteobacteria > Sphingomonadales > Erythrobacteraceae > Aurantiacibacter > Aurantiacibacter gilvus. Next base: position 1,028,588 of record NZ_JBBYHV010000001.1, on the reverse strand, counting down.
TGCCGGTCACCACCACGGCATCGGACGACGCACTGCCGGGCACCGGCGCCGAAGGTGGCGGTGGTGGCGGTGGAGGGGGAGCCGGCGGCGGGGGCGCAGCCATTTCCGGCTCGGCCATGGCGCGCGAACTGGCGACGCGGGGCTGCTGCTGCTGGCCCTGCCATGCGCGTTCGGGGCCCAACTGGGGCAGTGGCTCGGGCAAGCGGCAATACTCGCGCACCGGCAGCGGGGCGTGTCGGCGATCATGCGCCTGCTCTTGCGGGCCAGCCGCCACCGTCGGGATCGGTGCCAGCACGGCAACCGAACAGGCCAGGGCCACGAACTTCTTCAAACGCATCAGGATTCCCCCTCGATGATACTTTATCACATCATCGGTAAGGGGCGGCAGATGAACGCCGGATGATCGGCTGGGTCAGGCGGCCTTGCGCATTTTCAGCCAGGTGATCGTGAACAGCACCCCCAGCAGCAGGTCCACCGCCCCGCCCAGCGCCATGTCGTCCGCCGCCTGTCCCTGCGACCAGAAGGCCAGCGCGGGAACGCCGAAGCTGAGTTTCTCGAAGATCGTCAGCGGGATGAAGGCGGCATACTTCTTCGGATCGCGGGCAATCACCAGGAACACGCCCTGGAACACCAGTGCAATCCCGGCGAAGGCGAAGTAGAGCAACCGGTGCGGATCAGGCGCGTCGGTGAAGTAAAGCGTCGAGGCTCCGATAAAACCATACAGCGCAGCACCGATATAGACCCGGCGGGCGAAGGTGATTGTTGCTGCATTATCCGACAAGGCTCACCCTTCCCCCGGCGTGACGTTCCAGCCGTCCGGCAATCTCTAGTTCCAGCAAGGCCATGGCGACCGCGCCGGTGCTGTTACCTGTCTGCCGGACGAGTTCGTCCACGGCAACCGGCGCGGTGGACAGCAGGCTGGCTATATCGTCGGCGGGCAGGTCGTCCGGCACTTCGCCCACCTGCCAATCCTCGCCGGGTTCGCGTACGCTGGAGCGCGGCTGCCCGTCAAAGCCCGATAGCAGTTCGATCACGTCGGCGGCCGTCTGCACCAGCACGGCACCTTCGCGGATCAATTGATTGCAGCCTTGCGAGCGGGCATCTGCCGGGTGGCCGGGCACGGCCATGACCTCGCGCCCCGCCTCGCCCGCCAGCCTTGCGGTGATCAGCGAGCCAGACTTGGGCGCAGCCTCGACCACCACCGTGCCCATGGCGAGCCCGGCGATGATGCGGTTGCGCTTGGGAAATTGCTGGCCGCGCGGTTCGGTGCCGGGGGCTTCCTCGGCGATCAGCAGTCCCTCGCTTGCGATCTGCTCCTGCAGCTTGGCGTGCTGCGGCGGGTAGGCAATGTCGATCCCGCTGGCGATCACCCCGATGGTCGCCGGAAGCGCGCCCTCGTGACAGGCCCCGTCGATCCCCTTGGCGAGGCCCGAAACCACCACGAACCCTTCGTCGGCAATGTCCCGTGCCAAGTCGCGCGCCAGCTTGGTCGCGGCGGCGGAGGCGTTGCGCGCACCGACCATGGCGACGCAGGGCTTGCTCGCCAGTGACACGTCGCCGCGCGTGGTGACGAAAGGCGGTGCGCCCTCCATGGCGGCGAGCAGCGCGGGGTAATCTGGCTGGTCGTGGAAGAGGTAACGCGCCTTGGCTGCCCGCGTGGCCTCGACTTCGCGCTCGATCCGCTCGCGCGCTGTCGGCTGGTAATTGCGCTTGGCCCCGCGCGCGGCGAGATCGGGCAAGGCCTCGATCGCCGCCTGCGCAGTCCCGAACCGCCGCAGCAACTGGAAGTAGCTGACCGGGCCGATATTGGCGGAGCGCAACAGGCGGATGCGGGCAAAAGCCTCGTCCTGCGTGAGCCTTGCCTCGCTCACTTCTTGCTGCCGACTTTCGGTTCCTCACCGTGCAACAGGCGGCCGATATTGGCGCGGTGCAGCCAGATGATCAGCACGGCGATTACGGCCAGCACCGGGATATAGGCAGCATAGCCCAAGGCGACCGCAGCCAGCGCTGCCGCCACGACCGCGCTCATACCGGCGACCGAGCTGATGCGGCCAAGGGCCAGCACCACGATCCACACCAGCGCGTAGGCCAGTCCCACCTGCCAGGCGAGGCCGAAGGATACGCCGGCATTGGTGGCCACGCCCTTGCCGCCCCTGAACTTCAGCCAGACCGGGAAGCAATGGCCCAGCACGGCGCCCAGTGCGGCCAGCGGAACCGGCCCGTAGGCGGCCTCAGGCATGGCTTCCGGCTGGTCGAACAGGGCCTTGGCGAGGATTACCGGCACCAGCCCCTTGGCCAGGTCGAGCAACAAGGTGCCCGCCGCCAGCCACTTGCTGCCCGTGCGCAGCACGTTGGTCGCGCCGATATTGCCGCTGCCGATCTGGCGAATGTCGCCCTTGCCTGCCGCCATGGCCAGCAGCAGCCCGAAAGGAATCGAGCCCGATGCATAGCCGATCAGGAATCCGAGAATCTGGTCCATTGCGGCTACGTCATAGCCACTCAATCCCGGATTGGCAGGGGAAAACAACCGGAAGTGTCCGAATTGGACGCGGTACCAATCGACCGTACTTTGGATTGGCCAGTCACGCGCTTATGTCCCTTCGCATGGCAAACGCTGCGTCCGTCACGAAACTCACCGAGCGCGAGAAAGAGTGCCTGCGCGCCTGGCTGGAACACAAGACGGCTAAGGAGATTGCGCTCGACCTGGGCGTGTCGCACTACGCGGTCGAGAAGCGGCTGAAGATGGCACGCATCAAACTGGATGTGTCGTCCTCCATCGAGGCAGCGCGCATCCTGTCCGAAAGCGAGGGGTACGATCGCGCTGTACCCCAAGCGGCAGACCTTCCTGCCAATGCCGATCCGCTCCAGTCCCGCAGCTTCCGCAAGATCGCCGCAGGAGTTGCCCTCATGACCATCATTGCCATCGCCCTGGTTGCATCCGTAATCCTCAACCCCGAAGCACCTCAGCAACCGCCTGCTGGTGAAGCACCCGCAACCGTGCGGGTCGAGGCGCGTCCTGCAGAGGTGCTGGTCTACGTTCCGGGTGCCTTTGCCGATGTGGACGCGGACGGGTCGGGCTTCATCGACGGCGAAGAAGCGCCCATGGTGGCATTCATGGGCGGCGATGTGGAATTGCGGAGAAGCCGAGACGGCACGGTCAGCTACTCCGCCGATTCGATCCGCCTCTCGTCGGAGGAAGAACGCGGCAATTTCTACCGCATGGCAGATCGCGACGGCGACGGTCGTATCAACCCGCAGGAATATGGCCGATGGTCATCCAGCACCGCCGCACAGGATGCCAGTTGACCGGACAGGCAGCTTTGGCCATCCCCTGCGGCGATGGCCCAGCCCGCAGATTCCTCTCCCATCCTGATCTTCGATTCCGGCGTCGGCGGGCTGACGGTGCTGGGGGAACTGCGCAAGCTGTTGCCCGATGCCCCGGTAATCTTCGCGGCGGACCAGGCCGGTTTGCCATACGGCGAGAAGACGGAGGCCGAAGTCGCTGCACGCGTCGCCGGGTTGCTGGGGCGGATGAGCGAACGTTATCGTCCGCGCCTTGCCTGCATCGCCTGCAACACGGCCAGCACCATCGCGCTCGACATGGTGCGCGACGTGCTGGAAATCCCCGTGGTCGGCACGGTCCCGGCGATCAAACCCGCTGCGGCCATGACGAAGAGCGGTGTCATCGGCCTGCTGGGAACCAAGGGCACGATCCGCCAACCCTATGTCGACCGGCTGGAAGCGAAGTTTGCGGACGGCAAGACGCTGCTGCGACACGGCGCACCCGAACTCGTGGGGCCGGCAGAGGCCAAGCTGCGCGGGCAACCCATCGATCTTGCGACCATCCGCGCTGCGGTCCGGGCGCTGCGCAACATGCCGCGCGGCGACGAAATCGACACGGTGGTGCTCGCCTGCACCCATTTCCCGCTCTTGCACGAGGAACTGGCAACTGAATTCGGTGAAGGGGTAGCCCTGATCGACGGTGCACAGGGCATTGCGCGGCGGATCGCATCATTGCTCGAAAGCCAGCGGCTGGAGCGGCAGCAGCCTGACTTCGCCGTGACGACCGGGCCGCTGGAAGACTTCGAGAAGCTTGCCCCTGCCCTTGCCAATTATGGCCTAGAAAGTCTCGTTCGCTTTTGATTTGCTGCGAATCGCTCGCAAACTTCGTGCTTCAAACCGCGGCCCCGATTGACTAAGTCCCCTAGCGGAATCGGAGCCGCCGAGGGGTCTGCGGCGTAGTGTGGAAGAGCGCGTGAACTACGACCAGATTTTCGACCAGGCGATTGACCGTCTGCATTCGGAAGGGCGCTATCGCGTCTTCATCGACATCCTCCGGAACAAGGGGGCCTTCCCCAATGCCCGCTGCTTTGCCGGGCACAACGGCCCCAAGCCGATCACCGTCTGGTGTTCCAACGACTACCTCGCCATGGGCCAGCACCCCAAGGTGATCGCCGCCATGGAAGAGGCGCTGCACGACGTCGGCGCCGGTTCGGGCGGTACGCGCAATATCGGCGGCAACACGCACTACCACATCGAGCTGGAGAGTGAGCTGGCCAGCCTGCACGGCAAGGAAGCCGCGCTGTTGTTCACTTCGGGCTATGTTTCCAACGACGCCACGCTGTCGACCCTGGCCAAGCTGCTGCCGGGCTGCGTGATCTTCTCCGACGAGCTGAATCACGCCAGCATGATCGCCGGCATCCGGAATTCCGGCTGCGACAAGCGCGTGTTCCGGCATAATGATGTCGAGCACCTTGAAGAGCTGCTGGCCGCCGAAGATCCCGATACGCCGAAGGTGATCGCTTTCGAAAGCGTCTATTCGATGGACGGCGACGTCGCCCCGATCCACGCGATCTGCGACCTTGCCGAGAAGTACAACGCCCTCACCTACATCGACGAAGTCCACGCCGTGGGCATGTATGGTGACCATGGTGGCGGCATTTCCGAGCGCGACGAAGCCGCGCACCGCATCGACCTGATCGAAGGCACACTGGGCAAGGCTTTCGGCGTGATGGGCGGCTATGTCGCCTCCAGCCGCAAGGTGATCGACTGCATCCGTTCCTATGCCCCCGGCTTCATCTTCACCACTTCGCTAAGCCCGGTGCTGGCAGCAGGCGTGCTGGCGGCGGTCCGCCACCTGAAGCAGAGCTCTGTAGAACGCGACGGCCAGCAGGCGGCAGCGGCCATGCTGAAGGAAAAGCTGCGCGACCGCGGCCTGCCGGTGATGGACAGCACCACGCACATCGTCCCGCTGATGGTGGGCGACCCGGTGCGCGCCAAGAAGATCAGCGACATCCTGCTCGCCGAATACGGCGTCTACGTGCAGCCGATCAACTTCCCCACCGTGCCGCGCGGTACCGAACGCCTGCGTTTCACCCCCGGCCCCGCCCACACCGAAGCCATGATGGACGAGTTGGGCGACGCGCTGGTGGAGATCTGGGACCGGCTGGAGCTGGAGCTGCGCCAGGCTGCCTGACCCGCCCGGACGCCCGGACACCACGTCATTCCGCGTGCTTCATTAGCAGCAAATAAACCATTTTTCGCCAAGGCAGTCAGGTGGCCGGGAATTTCCCGGCGCTGGCATTATGTTGGAGCGAATGGCGGTCAAAAGCCTTTTCAAGGGTATGTCTGGTGCCCCAGAGCGCCAGATCGACGACCTGCGTCTGCGAATCCTCGACGATTTCGAGCAGGCAGGGATCGGCTGGGTATGGGCGACAGACGCCGAGGGCCGCCTCGCATACCTGTCCGATCGCGCCATCCAGAGCCTTGGCGCGGAAAGCAGCCAGTTGATCGGCAAGCCGCTCGTGGAACTGGTCGATATCGACCGTGACAACCCCGACGAAAAGTCCGACCGCTCGCTCAATTTCCTGCTGTCGTCACGCACCAAACTGAGTGACCTTGTCGTCAAGCTGACCGACGCGCGCGGACAGCCGGTCTGGTGGTCAATCACCGGGCACCCAAAGATCGACGAGGAAGGCAACAACCTCGGCTATCGTGGCAGCGTGAAGAACGTCACCGTCGAATTCCAGCGCAAGCTGGAAGATTCGCGGATGGCGGAGTTCGATTCCCTGACCGGCCTCGCCAACCGCCACCGGATGGATCGCAAGCTCGATTCCACCTTGGCCGCCTACAAGTCCGCCAAGCGCGCCTGCGCGCTGATGCTGTTGGACCTCGACAAGTTCAAATACGTCAACGACACCATGGGCCACCCCGCCGGTGACGACCTGCTGAAGCAGGTGTCCGAACGCCTCCGCGCGGTCTGTGGGGGAAAAGGCGAGATCGGGCGAATAGGCGGTGATGAATTCCAGATCATCTTGCCGGATATGGACGATCGCGGAGAGCTGGGCGAACTGGCCGACAAGGTGATCCAGATGCTCTCCAGCCCCTACCAGGTGGAAGGCAAGCGGGCGATCATTGGCGCTTCGATCGGCGTCTCCATCGCGCCCTATGACGGGCTGGAACGCGACGAACTGGTGCGCAGCGCTGACTTGGCGCTTTACGCCGCCAAGAATGGCGGTCGCGGCATGTACCGCTTCTATTCGGCCGAACTGAAGGACGTCGAACAGGAACGCCAGCTCATGCTGGATGACCTGCGTGAAGCCCTCGCGAACGACCAGTTGAAGCTGCACTACCAGCCGGTGGTGCGCACCAAGGATCACATGATTGTCGGCTTCGAAGCGCTGATGCGCTGGGAGCACCCGGAAAAGGGTAATATCCCGCCGATGCACTTCATTCCCATCGCCGAGGACAGCGACATGATCAATGTCCTGGGCGAATGGGCTATTCGCCGCGCCTGCCAGGATGCCTTGCAGTGGCCTGAAACTGTGCGCGTTTCCGTCAACGTGTCGGCCAAGCAGTTTTCCAACAAGGGCTTCGTCTCGATCGTCACCAACGTGCTGGCGGACACCCAACTCAACCCGGACCGGCTGGAGCTGGAACTCACCGAAACGGTGTTCATGGGTGACAGCGAAGCCACCGAGAAGACCTTCAACGCCCTGAAACATCTCGGCGTGCGACTGGCGCTCGATGACTTCGGCACCGGATATTCTTCGCTCAGCTACCTGCGCTCCGCCCCGTTCGACAAGCTCAAGGTCGACAAGAGCTTCGTCGACAGCTGTACCCAGAAAGACCAGAACAGCGCCAAGATAATCTCTGCGATCATCGGCCTGTCGAACGCGCTGGGAATGGATGTGACGGTCGAAGGCGTGGAAGCCTTCGACCAGTTCAACCTCGTCTGCGAAAAGGGTGCCAAGTACATCCAGGGCTGGATCTATTCCAAGGCCCGCCCGCAGGACGAAATCCTCGCGGAAATCGCCACCGGCGGATACCGGATCAAGCCCAACGGGCCGGACCAGTATCGCCCCGAACGCCGCAGCGTGTTCCGCCGCATCGGCATCATCCACGAAGATCACCGCTACGACGCCGTGATGCGCGACCTTTCCAAAACTGGCTCGCGGATCGAAGGCCTTGTCGGCGTTCCCGTGGGGACCGGGATGGTACTCGACATGGGCGGCGGCCAGCTTGTCGTCTGCTCCGTCGTACGCAGCGAGGATGCCACGATCGGCGTCGAGTTCGAGACCCCGCTGATCAGCGACGGCGCGGGCGGCTTGTGCACCCGCCATCGTGTCTCGCCCTATGCCCTCGCTGCGGCGGGCATGCCGCTCACATCGCTCCCGCCGGGCAACTATCCGGCGGCCATGATGGGCGATGGGCCCAGGAGCCAGCCGCAATTCATGCAGGTGCAGGTCCAACGCAGCTGATCCCGTGCATATTGATCGGGATCAATGAGCTTTGACCCGGGAAGGCCTCTACTCCCAATGCGGCGAAAGGTCCGCCGCAGTTGGGAGACAACATCATGCGGCCCAAGACTGCGCTTATCATCGGGACATTCTGCCTCGCCCTGAGCGCCTGCGACACCGCGCAGGACAGTGAGGAAACGGCTGAGGCCACGGCTCACGCCGGGCTGACCGAACTGCCCGTCAGCATCAACGCCGCCATGGTCGGCCTGATCGACAATTCGGCGGACTACCTCTGGGCCGTGGGCAATGGCGACATGCCCCGCGACGAGGCGGACTGGGACCTCGTCCGCAGCGCCACCTACGACATGATCCTGGGCGGCCAGATCATTCAGGTACCGGGCACCGGTGAAATGGACGCCATTTGGACTGGAGACGCCGGCTGGCAGGAAATGTCCGATAACCTCACCGCGATCGGACAGGACGCCCTGCCGCTGGCGGAGAGCCAGTCAACCGATGTCGAAGCCTGGCGCGCCATTGGCGATCGCCTGGTCGAAAACTGCGAAGGATGCCATCAGGCGTTCAAGCCGGAGATCCCCTCCGGTGGCATCCTCCACCGCTCCACCGAGCGCGAGTCGCGCGACGTGAGCATTTTCGACTAGGCATCCGCGGTCGGCGGCGAGCGTCAGCTATTGCAGCGCCCGTCGTCGGCCGCTTCCAGCCACGGACGCGGATCGACACTGGTGTAACCTTCGGCTTCGCTGGCGAAGTGATCGAGCCAGTATTTGTGGCCCGAACCGACGATGATCAGCACCCGGTCGCCCGGCTCGGCGATCAGGCCGACCTTGGCGAACATCTTGGCATTGCGCATGTACCAGTAGGCATTGAGCTCAGCGCCCGGCTGCTCATCGGCGTCGCCGAACTGCATCATGCCGTAGTAGAAAGCACCGTGGGTTTCGCGCGCGAGACCGGGATCGTTGTGCTGGACGAGATTGCGCGCGATCGAGCATTCCGCGTCGTCAGCTGAAATCTCCGCGACGATGGACTCCACTCGGCCCACCAGCGCGCCGAACTTCGGCATGGCACCGTTGGCCTCCGCCCACGCCTGCACGGCCTGCACGGGAAAATAGTCCGGCTCCCCTTCCCCGCCGCGTTCGTCGAAGCCGTAGACGTCTTCGTGGCCCATTTGCAGGGCAAGCCGGTAGCCCAACTGGAAATGCTCGTTACGATCCTCGGCAACGCGCTGCGCAGCGCCGGTACGATAACTCTCAAGGTGCAGGTCTTCGGTGTCGGGCTGTGCCTCGAGCAGGACACGCGTAGGTGCCCATCCCGCCAAGGAGTCGGTGATGGCCTGCAGGTCCGACTGCCGCTGCGGGGTCAGCACATCGTCGACCTCGACATTGACCATGTCGAGACCCGGGTTGTCGAAATGGTAGACCCCCAGCACCATCACTTCGACAGGTGCGTCTGCGGGGGCTTCGGCGTGATGGTCTGCCAGTACCGCAACCGGCGTAACAGCCAGCGCCAGTGCGCCGAGCGATGCGAATCTCATAAGATCTCCCTCTTGCCGTATTGGTGATGTAATACAGCAAGAGGGTAAAGCAAGCCTACGCCTAACGCAGGTTCACCACGTTGTCGCTCTCACGCGGATCCTTGCGGTCGCCGCGATAGAGGCTCGACATCGGTTCGTCCGTGACAATCGCGCCCTCGGTGGCGCCGAAGCCGTTGAAGGCGGTCTTCATCGCCGCGCCATAGGCACCCAGCATGCCGATCTCGAAATAGTCGCCCGCCTGGATGTCAGCCGGCAGCATGAAGGGCCCCTTCATGTAATCCGCATCGTCGCAGGTGGGGCCGTAGAAAGCGAATTCGGCTTCCGGCTCGCGCAGGTCGTCTTCCAGTGCCCGTACCGGGAAACGCCAGTCAACATGGGCGGCATCGAACAGCGCACCATAGGAACCGTCGTTAATGTAGAGTTCGTCCCCACGGCGCTTTTCCACCTTCACGATGATCGAGGAATACTCGGCACACAGGGCACGACCCGGCTCGCCCCAGAGCTCTGCCGAATAGGAAATCGGCAGGGCTTCGAAGTGCCGGTGGATCTGTTCGAAATAATCTTCCAACGGCGGCGGCTCGAGACCCGGGTAGGCGCTGGGGAAGCCCCCGCCCACATCGATGATATCGACGGTGACGGCCGCTTCGGCAATCGCGGCACGAACACGGTCAAGCGCCTGCACATAGGCGAACGGCGTCATTGCCTGGCTACCCACGTGGAAGCAGATACCCAGCGCATCGCAATGCTGGCGGGTCGCCTGCAGCAACGGCGCGGCGTCGAACAGGTCGACGCCGAACTTGGCTGCCAGCGACAGCTCGGAATGCTCCGATGATACGCGCAGGCGCACCAGCAATTGCAGGTCTGCGGCAGGCGTGCCGTCCTCTGCGGTGGTCGCCGCGACGATCTTGTTCAGCTCTTCGAGGGTATCGAGGCTGTAGGTCTTCACCCCATGCTCGAAATAGGCCTCGCGCACGGCGCGTGCGGTTTTCACCGGGTGCATGAAGCACAGCGTGGCGTCGGGCAGCAGGCCACGCACAAGTCGAACCTCGGCGATCGAGGCGACGTCGTAATGCGTTACCCCGTTGTCCCACAGGATCTGGATCAAGTCTGGCGTCGGGTTGGCCTTCACCGCGTACATCGCCTTGCCCGGGAACTTCTCGACGAAGAATCGGGCCGCGCGCGCCGCCGCGAGGGGGCGCGTCAGGATTACCGGATCGTCCGGCTCGAGAGCGCGGACTACAGCCTTGGCGTCAGGATATTCGTGCAATTCAAGGGACCCCCTAAGGTAACATACCACAACACGGCTGCCTTGCGGTTGGGACCCCTTGGGGCAGCGGAAGCGCGCATATAAGCGGGATTCGCTGAATCGCAAATGAAAACGGACGGGTCGTTCCAACCCGCCCATTTTTTTGGCAGGTGCCCGTCAGAATTGGATCTGCGGCACCTGGTCGACCACGCCCTGCTCGCTGTCATCGAGGCGGTGGAAGTCGGCAGGCTGGAAGCCCAGCATCCCGGCGAACAGCACGGCCGGGAAGGTCTCGCGGCCGGTGTTGTAGCGCGAAACGGCGGCGTTCAGGGCGCGCCGTGCAGCCGCCAGCTTGTCTTCCACGTCAGCCAATTCGCGTTGCAGTTCCTGGAAATTGGTATTGGCTTTCAGGTCAGGATACGACTCGGCAAGCGCGAGCATCCGGTCCAGTGCAACGCGCAATTGCGCCTCGTCACTAGAATTGATCGATCCCTGCGCAGCCGAATTGCGCGCCTGGACCACCTGGTCGAGCGTTTCCTTCTCGTGCGTGGCATAGCCCTTCACGGTGTTCACGAGGTTGGGGATGAGATCGTGACGCTGGCGCAGCTGCGCATCAATATCGGCGACGCCCTGGTTCACGTTCTGGCGCAGGCCGACGAGCCGGTTGTAGATGCCCACCAGCACCATGCCGACCACTACCACTACGACAAGCGGAATTATCCAACCCATAACGAACGTCCTACCCCTGTTCCTGTTGACGAGTTATGTGCCATTAAAGCTTTCGCTCGCAAAGGGAATTGGGCGAGAAAGGTACTGATCCGGGGGGAATCATGATCGAGCGTCCTGACATTGACGCGCTGATGGCAGGCGAGCTGGGCCAGTTCCTGCAAGCGCAGGTACAGGTGCGGCAGGACGCCAAGGCCAAGACCAACCAGCGTTACCTGATCAGTGCTGCCGGCCTGATCCCGCTGGTACTGGTGCTGTTCTTGCTGCCCATCGGAGAGTTCAAGATCTGGGCCAGCGTTGCTGTCGGCATGGGAGCCTTGTGGTGGAGCCGCCAGCCCATCATGGCCGCCAAGAAGCAGACCAAGTCCGGCATCAACGAAGCCATCGCGAAGGCGCTCGGTCTCTCCTACCTGCACGATTGCGGCGAAGGCCACGGCTTCCTGCGCGCCAAGGCGCACAAGATGTTTCCCAGCTACACCCGCGCCAAACACGAAGACCTGTGGTCCGGCGACATGGCGGGGCTGCCATTCAGCCTGCACGAATCGCATCTGGAAGAGCGACGTGGCAGCGGCAAGAACAGCCGCTGGGTGACCGTGTTCCGCGGACCGGTGATCACCATCGGCTTTACCCGCAGCTTCCATGCCACAACCCTGCTGGAGCGATCCGGTCGTCATCGACGGTTCGGGTTCTTTGGCGAGAAGGACGAACTCAAGGTGGGCGACGCAGTGCTGGAAAAGGCGGACATGGTCCATCCGGACTTCGAGGATTCCTTCACCATCTACACCACCGACCAGACCGAAGCGCGCTATCTCGTCCACCCAACCTACATCGAAAAGCTGATCGCGCTGGAACAGGCCTTCCGTGGGCAAGGCATCCGCACCCTGTTCAAGGACCGCGAGCTCACCATCGTGCTGAAGACCGAGAACATGTTCGAGAGCGGCTCGCTCGACCACAACATGGACCGCGCCATGGTACAGATGTGCGTCAGCCAGTTCATGGCCATGGCCGACCTCTGCGCGGAGCTGAACGAGACGGCTCGCTAGCGGCCCGCCGGCCGGCAAATCATAGCCTGCTTGCTTACCGCGTTTTTACCGCCCCCAATTATAGCCCACGCATGTCCTGGTCGCGCCTAGCCACGTTCTTCCTGCTCTGCCTCGCCCTTCTGGCAGGCCCGTCCGAACGCGCATTGGCGCGGGAACACGAAGGAGGCATGAACCTGTTCGCGGCAGGTTGCCTGCTGGCAAGCGATGCACCGCTGTCTCTGGAGGAAGCCCGGACTAGCAACCGCTGGGATTGTGACGCCGGATTTCGAGAGGCCGGCACACGCAACGCATGGCTGCGGCTGGAGGGCGAGCAACTGCCCGAATTCGTATTGGCATTGCAGGGCATGGCAGCGCCCGTCGGCGCACTGACCATCGCGACAGTTGGCAAGGATGGGACGGTCGAGGCGCATCGCTATTCCGAGCGCGACCTGGTCGATCACTGGATGCCGGGCAACACCTATGCGCTGCCACTGGACCTCAATGGCGAGCGTCCCGCGCAGCTCTATGTCGGACTAGAGAACCAGCAATCGCACCTGCTGACCACCGAACTGGCGCTGATATCGCAGACGGACGCGGTCAATCGCCGCGTCTGGATCAGCGTGCTGTTCGCCATCTGCCTCGGGATGCTGTTCATCGTGGCCATCCTCAGTGCCGTGATGGCGGTCGTGCTGCGCAACCGGGTCGCACGATGGCACGCGTTCTTCTGCGTGCTGGGGGGCCTATACATCCTGTCGTCAAGCTCGCTGATCTTCCTCATCTTCCCCGAGATGGGTCTGTGGACCCGGTCGGCAATCAACTACGCTTCGCTCGCGGTGGGTGTATCCATGATCGGCCCGATCATGCTGCGCTATTTCGACCACCGGGAGCTTACCCGCCCCTATCGCATCGCCATCCGGATCGCCGTGGCCGTGACACTGGTCAATACCTTCGTGATGCCGCTCAGTGCGATATTCGATTTCCCGGCCCGGCCGGTATTTCACCTGCTGTTCCTGCCCTGCGCAGTGGTCGTGCTGGGCACGATGGCGATGCTGTTGCGCAAGCGCAGTCCCGAGATACGCGGGTTCATGCTCGCATGGGCCGCCCCCGCACTGCTCGGCGTCGAACGCGTCTTGCGCGGGAGCGATCTCTATTACCTGCCGCTATTCACCGACTACCTGTTCTTTTTTGGCCTGGCATTCCAGGCGGTGGCCATGACGATCGCCATTGGCCTGCAATCGATGCGTGCGCAACGCGACCTGGAAGCCGCGCAGCAGGCGGAAGCCCGCGCCCGCGACGAAGCCCTCACAGATCCCCTGACCGGGCTGGCCAATCGCCGGGATTTCGATCGGCGCACCTGGGGCCAGTCAGATTTCATCGCAATCCTCGACCTCGACGAGTTCAAGGGCGTCAACGACCGGCACGGGCATGCGGTCGGCGACCGGGTGCTCGCGGAAAGCGGCTCCGTATTGCGCCGCGCGGTGCATGGCGGGCAGATGATGCAAGCCTGGCGACTGGGCGGCGAGGAATTTGCGCTGGCCATCGACGCACCGAGCATCGAGCATGCGGCGCACGCGTTGAACGCCGTGCGGCAGAATATTTCCACAGGCATTGCCGCCGCCCTGCCCGCAATCGGCCGCGTCACCGCCAGCGCCGGGCTGGCACCGATGGGCGGCGACCTGAGGCAGGCTTATCGCGCTGCCGACAGTGCGCTCTACAAAGCCAAGGCGGCAGGCCGCGACCGCCTGTGCTTCGAGAGCACAAACGGTGAGCGAGCGACGATTTTCCCGGGCCAGCGCGCGGCCTGAAGTCCCCGCACACCCGTCTCGGACAGCCTATTAGTCGAACAGCTTGGCCCAGCGACGCTTGTCGCGGGTCTTCCAGTGTTCGCGGTGGTAGGCGTCGGAGGCCAGCAGCGGCATGACCGAACCGGCCTCGGCGAAGACCATCTGTTCGATGGCGGTCGACACCTTGCCCCAGCTGGCAGCTTCCTGCAGCGTCGAGGACGAGCAGGCGCCGTCGCGCACATCGGCCACGGTGATCTGCACGGCGTACTTGTGCACCGCGACGTCTTCGTGGCCGAGGATTTCGGCGCATACGACGGTGTCCTGGATGAAGTTCTTGGGCACGCCGCCGCCCACCATCAGCAGGCCACTCTCGCCAGCCTTGATCTTGATGTCGGTCAGCTCGCGGAAATCGGCCACGGCGTCGATCATCAGGTAGGGCTCGCCCTTGGCCATCTGGTCAACCTGGTGCTTCACCAGCCCGAAACCGGCCGAGCTGTCGACAAAGGCCGGGCAGAAGATCGGCACGTCATGCTCGTAGGCGAGCTTGACCAGGCTGTTTTCCTTCTTGCCGTGTTCGGCCAGGTACTTGCCCATCTCGCGGATGAACGCGCGACTGGAATAGGGCCCGGGCGGCAGTTCGTTGGCGATCTTGTTGATCGTGAAGTCGCAGTCCTGCAGCTGCTCTTCGTCGATGTAGGTATCGTAGATACGGTCGATGTAGAGCGAGCGCAGGGTATCGTCGTCCGGCACTTCCAGCGCCTGGTAGTGCTTGTGGCCAAGCCCTTCGAAGAAATCCATGTCGACGATGGTGGCACCCGTGGCCACGACGCAGTCGACCATGTTGGAACGGATCAGCTCGGCATAGAGGTCCATGCAGCCGCCCGCGCTGGTGGAACCGGCGATGACGAGGAAGATCGTGCAGTCCTTGTCGGCCAGCATCTGGTTGTAGATGCCCGTGGCATTGGCCAGATCCCGGCTGGTGAAGCTCATCTTCTTCATCGAATCGATGATCGGGCGCGCGTCGAAACTGGTGATGTCGATATGCTCGACCTGGGTGCTCAGCAGTTCTGCCTTGCGCGTGTCATTGATCTTGGATTCGGTCATCGAATACTCCTGTCCGTATGGCCGGTATAACGGCAGACATGGCCTGTCGTTCCGTATGTAAAGGCGCGCGCCATTAGGTGCTAGTCAGCCTCTCGTAAAGTCGTATATCGCGCCGATGGGGAATTCAGTCCAGACACGCGAACCGACGCACGAAGGCGTGCTTGAAGCTGCACGCAAGGTTGCGGAGATCCTGCCCGCCACGCCGCTGCTGCCGGTCGAGATTGGCGGCGCCACCGTTTATGCCAAGGCAGAGTGCCTGCAGCCCATCGGTGCTTTCAAGATTCGCGGCGGCTGGCACCGCCTCAGCGACTTGAACGAGGAAGAGCGCGCCCACGGTGTAGTCGCCGTATCCAGCGGCAACCATGCGCAGGGCGTGGCCTGGGCGGCCAAGCGACTGGGCATGGCGGCGACGATCGTCATGCCGCAGGACGCACCTCCGATAAAGCTGGACCGGACGAAGAAACTTGGCGCGGAAATCGTCACCTACGACCGCATGACCGAAAATCGCGAGGAGATCGCGCAGGGCCTCGCGGCGGAAAAGGGCGCGACCTATGTCCACGCTTTCGCCGACCCGTGGGTGATCGAAGGCCAAGGCAGCACCGGGATCGAGATCGCCGCGCAGCTCGAAGCCATGGGCAAACCAGCCCCGACGCGCATCCTCGCCTGTTGCGGCGGTGGCGGCCTCTCGGCCGGCCTCGCCCTCGCCTGCCCCGATGCTCTTGTGGTGCCGGTAGAGCCCGAAGGCTGGGACGACGTGTGCCGTTCGATCGAAACCGGCGAGATCGAGTCGGTCGGAGAAAGCCCGCCGACAACGGCCTGCGACGCCCTGCAGACTTTCCAGACCAGTCCTATCAATTTCAGTGTACTCAAGGACCGGTGCGAATACGGCCTGCGCGTCACCGAGGCCGAAGTGCGCGATGCCCAGCGTTACGCCTTTGCGCAGATGCGGCTGGTGCTGGAACCCGGCGGCGCGGTGGCGCTGGCGGCGGCGCTCTCAGGCAAGGCCAAGCTGGATGGCACGACGGCGATCATCCTGTCCGGCGGCAACGTCGATCCGCGCCAGTTCGCCCAGACCATCTGGCAGGCCTGAGCCGGAAATAGGTTTCATTTGACAATCTAAAATGCCTCCCGCAGTCTCCCGCCAAACGTTGGGGAGACGAGACGATGGTAAACCTGCAACTGCTTGCACCCGCAGCCGCACTCGCGGTGTGGTCGATGATCATGCTGGTTTGGATGGCAAGCACGCGCCTTCCTGCCCTCGCCAAGCTGAAGATGCCAGCCGAGAAAACGCGCGGCGGTCGCGGGTCCGACCTTGACGGCGTCCTTCCCGACATGATCCAGTGGAAAGCGCACAATTACAACCACCTGATGGAACAACCTACCGTGTTCTATCCGGTTGTGATCATGCTTGCGTTGATCGGTGGAAGCCAGATCGACGTCTACCTTGCCTGGACCTATGTCGGCATCCGTGTGGTCCACTCGCTGTGGCAAGCCATGGTCAACACGATCCCAGTGCGCATCACGCTGTTCACGGTTTCCAGCATCGTGCTGACAGTCTTGGCCGTCCGCGCCTTGATGGCCGCCCTCGGCGCATGACCATCCTGCAACCGGTCGTCGCGCTCCTGGCGTGGACCATGGTGATGTGGGTATGGATGTACGCCACCCGCATTCCTGCCATGCAGCAAGCCAAGATCGACCCACAGAGCCTCGCCAATACCCCGGGAGCCTCGCTCGACACGCTGCTGCCGGTGCGGGTGCAGTGGAAGGCGAAGAACTACAATCACCTGCACGAAGCGCCGACGGTGTTCTACGCCGTAGCGCTGGTGCTGGCGCTGCTCGAGGCAGGGGAAGGCCTCGCGCTGTGGCTGGCCTGGACCTATGTCGCCATCCGCGTGGCGCATTCGCTGTTGCAGGCTACGATCAACAAGATCGTGCTACGCTTCCTGGTGTTCAACCTGTCGCAGGCGGTGTTGGTCGCCTTGATCGTGATGGCAGCACTTGCCGCGTTTTGATCAGCCAGCCACCTCGGCAAGGTCAGCAATGAAGTTCTCGGTCCACCGCTGCACATTATCATCGCGCACGGTGACGATCATCTTCTGGTAGCGCGCCTTGCGCTCTTCGAGCGGCATGTCGAGCGCCAGCCGGATATGGTGCGCAATGTCGTCCGCGCTGTGCGGGTTGATCAGCAGCGCGCCCTCCCCGTCGCAGTCGAGCTGCGGCGCAGCACCGGCAAACCGCGAGAGGATCAGCACGCCCGGGTCTTCCGGGTCTTGCGCGGCGACGTATTCCTTTGCCACGAGGTTCATGCCGTCGCGCAGCGGCGTCACCAGCCCGATCTTGGCAGCGCGGTAGAAGCCGTAGAGCTCTTCCTGGCTGTGCCCCTTGTTGACATAACGGATCGGGACGAGGTCGACTTCGGAGCGCGCACCGTTGATCTGGCCGGCCTTCTGCTCGAGCGTGGCTCGGATATGCTGGTAACTGCCGATATCTTCCCGGCTGGGAGGCGCGATCTGGATGAAAACGAGGTCGCGCACCCGTTCCGGATAGCGGTCGAAGAACCTGGCAATGCCGTCAAGCCGTTCGGGCAGCCCCTTCGAATAGTCGAGTCGGTCGACACCGATCATTGCGGTGCGATGGCGCGTGGAAGACAGCAGACGCTGCTGTGCCTGCCGCGCTTCGCCGGTGTCTCCCTTGCTGGAGAAATGCTCAAAATCGATGCCGATCGGATAGGCGCGCGCAATGGTGGTTCCGCCGTCGAGCGAAATCTTGCCGGTATCGTGATCGACAACTGCCCCCAGTTCCTTCCAGCAATAGTGCAGGAAACTGTCGAGCCAGGCGTCGCACTGGAAACCGAGCAGGTCGAACTGCAGCAGCGATCTGACAAGCCGCTCGTGATAAGGCAGCGAGACGAACAGGTTGGTCGGCGGCCAGGGCGTGTGCAGGAAGAAGCCCATGCGGTTCGTCACCCCGCGTTTGCGCAAGCAATCCCCCAGCGGCATCAGGTGGTAATCGTGCACCCAGACGTTGTCGCCGTTCTCGATCAGCGGCAGCACGCTGTCGGCGAACAGGTCGTTGACCCGTTCGTAGCCCTTGCCGAACTCGCGTTCGTACTTGGCGAGGTCGATGCGGTAGTGGAACAGCGGCCAGAGCGTCGAATTGGCGTAGCCGTTGTAGTATTCTTCCAGATCCTGGTGTTCGAGGTCGATCGTTGCCGTCGTCACCCCGTCGGCTGACTTCACGTAGTTAATCGAGCCCGTGAATTCGTCGGTTTCCTCGCCGGACCAGCCGAACCAGATGCCGCCATTGGCCTTGAGCGCGGAGTTGAGCGCGCCTGCCAGCCCGCCTTGCGCACCAGCCACCCCGCGCGCCTTGGGTACGGCAACGCGATTGGAGATTACGACAAGTCTGGCCACGTGAGCCTCCTAACGGACGGTATTCCAGCTACGGGAAAGCAGTCCCGCGCAGTTGATGATACCGACGAGCGAATAGGTCTGCGGGAAGTTGCCCCACAGCTCGCCGGTTTCGAAATCCATGTCCTCGGACAATAGGCCCGATCCGGTGCGATGGCCAAGCATGGTGCAGAACAGCTCGCGCGCCTCGTCGTTGCGGCCCATCAGCGCCAGCGCCTCGATCAGCCAGAAGGTGCAGATGTTGAAGGCGGTTTCGGGCGCGCCGAAATCGTCTTCGGCAGCATAGCGCAACATGTGCTGCCCACGCCGCAAGTCCCGCTCGACCATGGCAAATGTCTTCAGGAAACGCTCGTCATCAGGTTCGATGAAACGCAATTCCAGCAGCTGCAGCAAGCTGGCATCGAGGTAATCGCTTTCGAAGCTGGCGCCGTAGTGACCGCCCTCCCCGCCGTTTTCCTTCCACGCCTTGTCGTCAATGGTCTTGGCGACGGTATCCGCACGCTCGCGCCAGAAGGCGGCGCGGTCATCCTTGCCCAGGTGGGCAGCGGCATTGGCCAGCCTGTCACAGGCGGCCCAGCTCATGACGGCGGAATAGGTGTGCACCTCCTGCCGCGTGCGGAATTCCCACAGGCCTGCGTCGGGCTGGTCGTGCATCTTCCACGCCATCTCGCCGACCTGCTCGAGGCTTTCGAAATCGCGATCATCCGCCATGCGCAGCAGGCGGCGATCGAGGAACCCTTGCACGGTCGGCAGGACAATCTGTCCATAACAGTCGTGCTGCACCTGTTTGTAGGCAGCATTGCCCACGCGTACCGGCCCCATGCCGCGATAACCCTGCAGCCAGCTGGCAGTAGTCTCGTTGAGTTCGGCCACGCCCATCACCGAATAAAGCGGCTGGATCTGCCCGCCCGCCGCATCGTCGACGATGTTGCGCAGGTAACCCAGGTACTTCTCCAGTACGTCGAGCGCGCCGAGCCGGTTGAGCGCCTGCACCGTGTAGTAGGAATCGCGGATCCAGCAGTAACGATAGTCCCAGTTGCGTTCCGAATGCGGGGCTTCGGGGATCGAGGTGGTCAGTGCCGCCACGATGGCGCCGGTTTCCTCGTGCTGGCACAGCTTCAGCGTGATCGCCGCGCGAATGACTTCCTGCTGCCACTCGAACGGCGTCGCCAGGCTGCGAACCCACAGCTGCCAATACTTGCGGGTGGCCTGCTCCATCCGCCGCACTTCCTCGCGCAGGTTGCCGGTAAACGGCTCGTCCGGTCCGAGGAAGAAATGGGTATCTCTCTCGATGCGGAAGGTGCGCTGCTCAAGGATGTAGCCGACCGGCGCATCAGTCGAGAGTCGCAGTGCATGGTCATGCGCCAGATAACGGATGTGGTTGGTGCCGCTGGTCGTATCAGCCAGTTCGGCGCCGTAATTCTTCATCGGTCGCAACACGACCTTGAGACGCGGGTTCCCGGCAATCGGCCGGACGATCCGGGCATAGGCCACCGGACGGTACATGCGGCCATTGCCTTCGTAGCGCGGGCAGAAGTCGAGCACTTCCACCGCGCTGCCGTCTTTGGCTTCCAGGCGTGTCAGCAGGATCGGAGTATTGCGGATATATTCCTGGTGGGCGCTGACCTGCCCCGCGAGCTCGAACCGCCAGGCACCGACATCCTGCGAAGTACCGTTCAGGAGGGCACAGAAGACGGGGTCACCATCGACGCGCGGGACGCAGCCCCAGACGATGCCACCGCGGCGGTCGATAAGGCCGGAAACCTGGCAGTTGCCGATCGGCCAAAGCTCTAGATCGCTGTTGTTCTCGTTCACAGCCCCAACCAATGCTGCACTGCAGCAGGACTTTCAAGCGAATATCTAGCGTTATCACTAGGCCTCTCGCCCACGGCAATGCCAAAGCCGCCCAACTCGGCTGCGGCGCGCATGCCGTCTTCGTCCGTTACGTCGTCCCCGACAAACACCGGCAGGGCACCGTGGAAGGGAGCTGCCTGCATGATGTTGCGCACCGCGGCGGCCTTGTCCGCCCCGCTGGCGACCAGTTCGATCACGCACTTGCCGCGCTTGACCTGCAACCCGTGTTCGCTCGCAAAGTGCTCGGCAAAGGCGAGCCCCTTGCCTTCCAGCGAAGGGTTGGAGCGAAAGTGAAGCGCAGCCCCATGCGGCTTGTCTTCGGTATCGAAGCCTTCACTGGCCGCGAAATCATGGATCGCCGCGAGCAGGGTTTCGGGAAGTCCGGCAGGCGCAGCGCCCAGCACAGTGCCGTCTGCCGCGCGACAATCACTGCCGTGCGAACCCGCCCGGGCAATGGCCAGCGGGCCGAGGTGTCGCTCCAGATCATCGAGCGCCCGTCCGCTTACCAGGGCCAGTCGACCGCCCAAACGGTCGCGCAAGTGGCACAGCGCTTGCGCAAGCTCCGCAGGAACTGCAATGCCATCAGGCGTCGGCGCGATATCCACCAAGGTTCCGTCGAAGTCGAGAAACAGCGCCAGCGGTCCTTCGCGATCCAGGGCATCGAGGTCGGGCGGTAAGGGCAGAGACGACATTGATCGCCGCTCTAACGGCCAGTCGGCACATTACAAGGGAATGGTCGAGGGTGGCCGCTGCATTCGCAGGCCGGTTCCGCACAATCGCTGATTCGTCCTTTTTCGCAAGCCAAACGGGCAATCCATCTCTATGGGGGCCGCAATCCCGCAATTTGCTTTGCGCCCGCGCCCCCATTTGCTGCACCTTTCGCGGTGCGCGATCAGACGCGCCTCCTCTGTAACCTAGGCCAATACCATGAACTTCCCGCCCCTTCCCGCCAGCCTTGAAGCTGCCCTTGCCGAACGAGGCTATGCCTCGGCCACTCCCGTTCAGGCCGAGGTGATGCAGCCCGAAGCCCTGGGCCGCGACCTTGTCGTGTCCGCCCAGACCGGTTCGGGCAAGACCATTGCGTTCGGCATCGCCATGGCGGGTGAACTGCTTGACGAGAGCGACACCATCCCCTTCTCGGTGCAGCCGCTTGCCCTGATCATCGCCCCGACCCGCGAACTGGCCCTGCAGGTCAGCCGAGAGCTGGCCTGGCTCTACAGCAAGGCCGGAGCGCGCGTTGCCACCTGCGTCGGCGGGATGAACCCGCAGCAGGAACGCAAGGCACTGCGCTCTGGCGCAACGATTGTCGTGGGCACTCCGGGCCGCTTGCGCGACCACCTGGAGCGCGGCGCGCTGGACCTGTCCGCACTGAAGGCCGTCGTGCTCGACGAGGCGGACGAGATGCTCGACATGGGCTTTCGCGAGGAGCTGGAGGAAATCCTCGATGCAACGCCGGAAACGCGTCGCACCTTGCTGTTCTCCGCCACCATGCCCCGGCCGATCGAAGCCCTCGCGCGCCGTTACCAGCGCAATGCCTTGCGCATTGCCACGATCAGCGAGGGACGCGGCCACGGCGACATTTCCTACCAGGCCGTGACCGTGTCACCCCCGGAAATCGAGAACGCCGTCGTCAACCTGCTGCGCTATCACGAGGCGGAAACGGCGATGCTCTTCTGCGCGACGCGAGAGAAAGTGCGCCACCTGCACTCGACCTTGCAGGAGCGCGGATTTACCGTTGTCGCGCTGTCGGGCGAGCATTCCCAGTCGGAGCGCAACCAGGCCTTGCAGGCCCTGCGCGACCGCCGCGCACGCGTCTGCGTGGCCACCGACGTCGCCGCGCGCGGCATCGACCTGCCTTCGCTCAGCCTCGTGATCCATGTCGAGATCCCGCGCGATGCGGAAACCCTGCAGCACCGTTCGGGCCGCACCGGACGTGCCGGCAAGAAGGGCACCGCTGTGCTGATCGTGCCCTTCTCGCGCCGCAAGCGGGTCGAATCGATGCTGCGCAATGCCAAGGTGAGCGCGGAATGGACCGACGCGCCGGACCGCGATGCGATCAAGGCCAAGGACCGCGAACGCCTGCTGGAGAAGCTGCTCGCCCCCGTCGAGGTCGACGAAGGCGACAAGGTTCTGGCCGAACGCCTGCTTGCCGAGCGGACGCCGACGGAAATCGCCGCCATGCTGGTGCAGGCGCACCGCGCGTCCATGCCTGAACCCGAAGACCTGATCGCCAACACGCCGGAGGCACGGCGCGAGGCGCAGAAGGATCGGCATCGTCCGGGCTTCGAGGACACGGTCTGGTTCCGCATGGCACTCGGCCGCCGCCAGAACGCCGATCCGCGCTGGATCTTGCCGCTGCTGTGCCGCCGCGGCCACATCACCCGCAACGAAGTTGGCGCGATCCGCATCGGCCCCGACGAGACATTCTTCCAGATCCCCCGCCCGATCGCCGACAAGTTCGCCGAAGCCGCCGCGCGTTCGGCGCAGAGCGATGGCGACGAAGATCCGGTGACCATCGAAATGTCGGAGACCGGCCCCCGCGAAGTCGCTCGCGGCAATCGCCGGGAGCGCTCGCCACACGGCCAGGCTGGTGGCCCTCCGGTAAAGGCAAAGCCGCGCTTCAAGAAGTTCGACAAGGCCAAGGGCAAGAAGAACGGCAAGCCCGGCAAGCCGTTCAAGGGCGCCAAGAACTCCTCAAAGACCGAGCGGCACTGATAGTCACATAGCCAGGGTATGGTAGCGGAGGAGGGACTCGAAGCCCCGTCACGCGGAGCCAAGCCCACTCCTCCAACATGCCCTGCTACATGGTCAAAGGCTCATATTCGACGCGCGTGACCGTGAGCTCTGCGCCTTGATCGCTTGTGATGTCGGCGCTCTCGCCAATCTCCATCGTGGCAGGCGCCGTCCAGCACTCCTGTCCTTCATCGTTCATGGCACTCGTGAAGCACTGCATCCCATCAACCAGTTCGTAGGTGCCGTGATCGAAATGTTCATCCCCGGCATTTGCAATGTAGTTGCCGTCCGCGTCGATCGACTCCAGAATTTCCATGTCGTCCATTACGAAAGTCCAAGTCGTCTCGGTCAACGACATCACTTCGGCAGGAGCTTCTGCTTCTGGCTCGGCAGCCACTACACTGTCCTCTTCGGTTGCCTGTTCACCGCAAGCTGCGAGTGCGACAATGCTGGAGATCACAAGTAACTTCTTCATCATATTAATTCCCCCTTTGAGAGCGGAGAAGTTAGCATCACAAGTTGAAGGTCCCAAGTTGATTCCAGATTGGCCTGCTTCACGGCGACGTTTGAGAGTTAAGGCGGGGATGCTGCGTGTCTGCTAACCAACTACAGTCGAACCGCTTTCCACCCAAAACCAGACGCAGGTCCTAGCCACCACGGAGCAGAACTCGCGGCTGGTTCAACGATCAGATCCCGGGAATGGTAGCGGAGGAGCGACTCGAGCCCCCGACACACGGATTGTGATCGGCTATTCGCGACCATTCTGATCACCAATGCTGCCGACCAATCAATCCGACTTGGTCAATACGCCGTTAAGTTGATAGGTTGCGCCGCACGGGTCGGAATTCTTTGGGGGGTTATTGCGATGCTGCGCCGCATTCTTGTTCTTTTGCTGGCCCTTCCGGCTCTGGCAATACCAGTGCATTCGCAAGCCAGCGATCACACCGGGAAATATCTCTTTGTTTGGGCCGGCGATCCAGCCGACGAGGGAAATGACTTCATCGTCGTAATCAATGCTGATCCAGACTCTGCGGACTATGGCAGCGTCGTGTCCAGCGAAGCCAGCGACCAACAGAGCGTTAACGCCCATCACACCGAATACGAAATGCCCGCCAGCGGTATGTTGTTTGCCAACGATCATGAGGCAAACCGGACGATAATATTCGACCTTACAAATCCGCTTCAGCCACGTCAGGCAGGGGCATTCACCAGCCTTGGCGGATACAGCATGCCGCACAGCTTTGCTCGCCTGCCAAATGGCAATGTCCTGGCGACCTTCCAGCACACCGAACATCACGCCGACATGAAGATGCCGGTGATGAGCGGCGGGATAGTGGAGATTGACGATAGCGGTGCGATGGTCCGTTCGGTAAGTAACGCCGATCCGGCCTTTGCTGACGAAGGCCTGCTTCCCTACGGCCTGGCAGTCCTGCCCGAACTTGATCGGGTGCTGGTGACCAATTCGCCCATGAGCAACGATTGGCTCATGACCAGCAACACCTACCAGGTTTTTCGACTCTCAGATCTCGAACTTCTTGGAACCCACCGCCTCGATCCCGGCCCACGCCTCAACGGCCATATCTCGCCCGAAGAGCCGCGGGTCGGACCGGATGGCGCGGTCTATGTTCACACCCTCTCGTGCGGTGTTCAGCGTGTGACCGGCCTCGATAGCCCCGCCCCCAATGCGCAGCTGGTTCACCAGTATCCTGGAAATTGGTGCGGCGTGCCCACTATCATGGGCCGCTACATGGTGCAGGCTGCACCTGACATACATGCGTTCTTTGTCCTCGACATTTCCGACGGAGCTGAACCGGTAGAAGTCTCACGCCTCGACATGGGAGAGGATTTCGTTCCGCACTGGACGGCATGGGACCCCGATATTCGCCGGCTTGTGGTCACCCCCGGCAGTTCGGGCCAGCGCATGTATCTTCTTGAGCTTGATGACGCGACAGGAACGCTGACGATAGACGACACGTTCCGAGGCGAAGACGGCGAGGTAGGTTTCAGCTTTGCAAGTCGGACCTGGCCCCACGGCTGGACCGGTGAAGGAGCACCCCACGGTGCCGTGTTCTCGCGCTGATGTTGGTAGCGGAGGAGGGACTCGAACCCCCGACACGCGGATTATGATTCCGCTGCTCTAACCACCTGAGCTACTCCGCCATCCGGCGCGCTTCCAGGGCCCGAGGGCGGAAGCGAGGCGCGCCGTTTAGGTCGGGTCGCGCCATCGGTCAACTGGCGATTTGCGGTTAATCGAATTGCTGGCGATTGGCCGCAAGGGCATCGTTCATGCGGCGCACCTTGGCCGACAGTCCACGGTTGAGCGCGCGGTCGAAAGCGCGGCCCACTTCGGGCACGCCGCGCGTCAGCACCAGCAGGCCATCGCGGTCGATCAGGGCCACGCGCATAGGCTCGGTAGAGGTTACAGTGGCGGAAGCGCAGTCGCCTGCAACCACGCTCATCTCGCCGACGAATTCGCCGGGGCCGCAGGTGCCCACCTCGCGTTCGTCATGATCGACCTTGGCATGGCCGCTGGCGATGTAGACCAGCGGCGGTTCGGTCTGCCCCTGCCGCACCAGTGTATCGCCGGGTTCCAGTTCGCGCCATTCGAGCAGGTCGAGCAGGTGCTGCTGGTCTGCCGGTTCGTGGACCTGCAGCACGTCCTCGATCAGCCGCTGCTCGTCGACACTGGTGAAGCCGCGCTTGGCGCGCTGGTGTTGCAGCACGACCTGCGCCGTCGCCACCACCGTCAGCAGGGCCGTCAACGCGGTGCTCCAGGCGAGGCCGTCCAACAGCGCGAAGTGGAGGGTGCCGGCAACCCCGGCAAACAAGATCAGCAGGCGCATATTGCGCAGCGATCCCGTCGCCGTAGCGATGACCAGGATGCCAAGGAATACATAGAGATAGGCAGGCCCCAAGTCGGCCATCCCGCGCGACAATTCAGCCATCGCCTAACCCCTTTCAGCGCCCTCCTAACACGATTACCGGCTCTTCCTGAAGGCAAAGCTGGCAACGCGTTCCCACGGGCCGCCGCGATAGTAGTGCAAACCAAGACCGCGGAAAGCAAAATCGCGCAGCAGCACGCGTGGCTCCAGTTCGGCCTGCAGGGCCTTGGCCTCCTCGATGCTGACCTTGTTCTGGATGGTTATGTGCAGGCGCGGAGGGTGTTCGTCCTGCGGAGTGGTGAGGCCGTGGAAACGGTCTGCGAGGTCGTGCCACAGTGCCAGCATGCCTTCGCTCTCCAGGCGCAAGGCAGTGCCCTTCCCCAGCTTCATCAGTCCGGTGAGGCGGACGTCGACCGGTGCATGATCGCGCGCCATGGCGGCAAGGCACTGCCGCACCTCGGCCTCACTGCTTGGCGGCAGGGCATGGAACAGGGTGACGTGGGCCTTGAGAAAGTTGCGCTCCGGAGGAAAATGGTCGGTGCGCAGCTGGGTCGCCCAGGAATAGATGTCCTCAGGCAATTCGGCAGTGACGATGAGCGGAGCGTTCGTCATCATTCGTCGTTCCAGGCTCGACCCGGAACTGCTTGCCGCAGGCGATCCCGGATCGGGTCCGGGATGACGAAACGGGTCGTCACATCTCGCCCCGCTCGCGGCGCAAGGCGAACCAGCGCTCTACGGCGGCATTGTGCCCTTGCAGGGTGTCGTTGAACTCGTGCCCGCCAGAACCGTCAGCCACCATGAACAGGGCATTGGTCTCTGCCGGGTCGAGCACGGCAGCGATGGATTCGCGTCCCGGGTTGGTGATCGGCCCCGCCGGCAACCCCGCCATCTGGTAGGTGTTGTAGTCGTTGATGTCGGCAATTTCGGACTGGCGGATACGCCGGCCAAGCGGCCTGCCGCGCGTGATCGGGTAGATGATCGTCGGGTCGGCCTGCAGGAAGATCCCCTGCCGGATGCGGTTGGAATAGAGGCCCGCGACCATGCGCCGCTCCTCCGGAACGCCGGTTTCCTTTTCGACGATGGAAGCGAGGATCACCGCCTCTTCAGGCGTGGTCGCCACGGTGCGCGAAGAACGGTTGGGCCACAGCTCGGCAATCGTCTCGTCCATCGCCCGTTGCATGCGGGCGAGCACGGCTACGCGTTCTTCGCCGCGCTCGAAATCGTAGGTCTGCGGCAGGACCGAGCCTTCGTCCGGCACCGGGATTTCGCCCACCAGCAGGTCTTCCGCCATCAACATGTCATGCACGATCGCCGAGGGCGTGCCTTCGGGAATGGTGATGAAACGGCGGATCACGTCCCCGTGCTGGAAAGTGTCGAGGATACCGGCATTGCTGACGCCGGCAGGCAGCAGGAACTCGCCCGCCTTGATCGGATCGTCGCTGCCGAACACCTTGGCGCGCAGCAGGAATGCCTCGGACGAGCCGATCAGGCCCTGTTCCTCAAGGTCATCGGCGACCGAAGTCAGCGATGAGCCGGACGGCACGATGAAGGCCGTTTCCTCCTCCACCTGCGCGCTGCCGTACCAGCCCATCGCGAACCAGCCGCCCATGACCAGAACGGCCAGGACGCCCAGCGCCACGAGGGTGGCCAGCAGCTTTTTCATCTCAGTCCTCTACGCGTTTCATCACCAGCGAGGCATTGGTACCGCCAAAGCCGAAGCTGTTGTTGAGCACTGCGCCGACTTCACGCTTTTTCGCGGTGAGCGGCACCAGGTCGACACCTTCGGTACCCTCGTCCGGATTGTGCAGGTTGAGCGTGGGCGGGACGACCTGGTCGCGGATGGCGAGGATGCAGAAGATCGATTCGACTGCGCCCGCGCCGCCCAGCAAGTGACCGATGGCGCTCTTGGTGGAGCTCATCGAGGCACCGCCAAGGTCGTCACCCAGTACGCGCTTCACCGCGGCGAGTTCGATGGTGTCGGCCATGGTCGAGGTGCCGTGGGCGTTGACGTAGTCGATGTCCGTCGGTTCCAGGCCAGACTTGCGGATGGCCATGCGCATGGAATTCTCCGCGCCCTTGCCTTCCGGGTGCGGAGCCGTGACGTGGTAGGCATCGCCCGAAAGGCCGTAGCCCACCACTTCGGCGTAGATCTTCGCGCCGCGGGCCTTGGCATGCTCGTACTCTTCCAGCACCACCACGCCTGCGCCCTCACCCATGACGAAGCCGTCGCGGTCCCTGTCGTAGGGGCGGCTGGCTTCAGTCGGCCGGTCGTTCATCGAGCAGTTGAGCGCACGGGCCTGGGCGAAACCGGCAATGCCGATGGGGCAGACCGTAGCTTCGGCGCCGCCGGCCAGCATGATGTCGGCATCGTCATCGCGGATCATGCGGGCAGCATCGCCAATCGAGTGCGCGCCGGTGGAGCAAGCTGTCACCACGGCGTGGTTCGGGCCCATCAGGCCGTACTTGATCGACACCTGGCCGCTGATCAGGTTGATCAGGCGGCCGTGGACGAAGTGCGGCGACACACGGCCGGGGCCGCGTTCGTGCAGGTTGACCGATTCGAGCTCGATACCCGGCAGGCCGCCGATGCCCGAGCCGATGGAACAGCCGGCGCGCAGCTTGGTCGCCTCGTCCAGCTCCGTCAGGCCAGCGTCTTCCAGGGCCTGCCCGGCAGCGTCGATACCGTAGACGATGAAAGGGTCGACCTGGCGCTGGATCTTGTGATCCACGCGCTTGTCGGCATCAAAGCCCCAGGGGTGATCCTTGTCCTTCACCTCGCCCGCGATGGTGCATTTCTGCCCATCCGTATCGAACTTGGTGATCGTCCCGATGCCGCTTTCGCCGGCAAGCAGGTTGCTCCAGGTGGTTTCGACATCCGCTCCGAGCGGGGTGACCAGGCCAAGGCCGGTAACGACAACGCGCCGCATACTGTGATCTCCAATCAAGAAAGGCCCAGCCACCACGGCTGAGCCCTTCGTCCCCGTCCGCGTCGGCGGGTGCTTTCGCGAACAGGGTTAGTCCGGCTTAACCGGCGTTTTCCTCGATGAACTTGTTGGCATCGCCGACGGTGTTGATCTTCTCGGCAGCGTCGTCGGGGATTTCCACGCCGAACTCTTCCTCGAAGGCCATGACCAGCTCGACAATGTCGAGGCTGTCGGCACCCAGGTCATCGATGAAGCTGGCGTCCGGGGACACCTTGTCTTCTTCAACGCCGAGATGTTCGACAACGATCTTCTTAACGCGGTCAGCGATATCGCTCATGTATGCCCTCTCAAACTTGGGGTGATGAATTTCGCTTTCGCCCTAATGAACGGGGCGATGGCTGGCAAGGGGCAGGCGACGATTTGCCTGCGGGTGAAATATGGGGCCGCGTCAGCCGCTGCCAAGGGCATGGGCGTCTTCCCGCGCCGGGATATGCGCAAAGAACGCCCTGCGCTGCTGCGGATCACCCAGCAAATCCTGCGCCACCAGCCTTATCTTTCCGGGTTCCCCCTCACGCGCCTTGATGCGAATTTCCGCAATGTGCACATGGGGATATTCCTTCACCGAGACGCTTTCGAGCGCGTCCAGTCGATAGCTGATCTCCGCCCGCTGCGGCACGTCACGCGCGAGATCCCACCCCTGCATCTGCTGCAGAAAGGCGCGATTCTTCGCGATCTGCCGATCGACGACGACGTTTCCGACAATGGCATAGGCATCGGAAAGCTTCTGCCATCCCGGCCCGCTGCGCAGTAGGTGCAGGCGCCCGTCGATGAGGAAAGCCGAATAGCAGGCCGCGCTGCGAATGAGTCCCGGCGGCTTGAGCAGCCAGTCTACACGGGGAATCGTATCGTGCATCAACGCCTCCTGCGGGGCACTTATCCCCGCAGGAGCGATACCTCGATCCCACGAACGTGGCGGATCAGCCCTGCTTGGGCGGTTCGACCGTGCGGATGTGCACGTCGCGCAGCTGGCGTGCCGACACTTCGCTCGGCGCGCCCATCATCAGGTCCTGCGCCTTCTGGTTGAGCGGGAAAGCGATCACCTCGCGGATGTTCGGTTCGTCAGCCAGCAGCATGACGATGCGGTCGATGCCCGGGGCCGAACCGCCGTGCGGCGGGGCACCCAGCTTGAACGCCTCGATCATGCCGGAGAAGTTCGCGTCGACGTCTTCCCTCGAATAGCCCGCGATCTCGAAGGCCTTGTACATGATGTCCGGACGGTGGTTCCGGATTGCACCCGACGACAGTTCGTAGCCGTTACAGACGATGTCGTACTGCCAGGCCTTGATCGAAAGCGGGTCCTGCGTCTCAAGCGCTTCCATCTCGCCCTGCGGCATCGAGAAGGGGTTGTGGCTGAAGTCGATCTTCTTGAGGTCCTCGTCGTATTCGAACATCGGGAAATCGACGATCCAGCAGAACTTGAAGCAGCCTTTTTCGATCAGGCCCAGTTCCTCGCCAACGCGGGTGCGCGCGGCACCGGCCAGCTTGGCGGCGTCCTTTTCCTTGCCCGCCGCAAAGAACAGGCCGTCGTTCTCGCCGAGTCCCAGCTCGTCATAGATCTTCTGCATGTTCTCGGGGCCGTGGTTCTTGGCGATCGGGCCGCCGAACTCGCCCTGCTTGCGGGTAACATAGCCAAGACCGGCAAAGCCTTCCTTGCGCGCCCAGTCGTTCATTTCGTCGAAGAACTTGCGGCTCTTCTCGTGCGTGTTCGGCGCGGGGATCACGCGCACCACACCGCCGCCGCCGACAATCTTCACGAACAGTCCGAAGCCCGATTTCTCGAAGTGCGCAGTGACGTCCGAAATAACCAGCGGGTTGCGCAGGTCGGGCTTGTCGGTGCCGTACTTTAGCATGGTCTCGGCGTAGGGGATGCGCGGGAATTCACCGGCGGGCGTCACGGTCTTGCCGTCGGCGAATTCCTCGAACACGCCGGCCAGCACCGGCTCGATGGCCTGGAACACATCTTCCTGCGTCACGAAGCTCATCTCGAAGTCGAGCTGGTAAAATTCCGGTGACCGGTCGGCGCGCAGGTCTTCGTCGCGGAAACAGGGCGCGATCTGGAAGTAGCGATCGAAACCCGCGACCATCAGCAGCTGCTTGAACATCTGCGGCGCCTGCGGCAGCGCGTAGAAACGGCCCGGGTGCAAGCGGCTGGGAACGAGGTAGTCGCGCGCGCCCTCGGGGCTGGAGGCACCCAGGATCGGCGTCTGGAACTCGCTGAAGCCCTGCTCGGTCATGCGACGGCGCAGGGACGTGATCACGCGGTTACGCAGCATGATGTTGGCGTGGACGCGCTCGCGGCGCAGGTCGACGAAGCGGTACTTGAGGCGCACTTCCTCGGGATAGTCTTCCGCCGAGTTGACGATCAGCGGCAGTTCCTCGGCGCGGCTCTGGATCGTGATCTCGCGGGCGAAGACCTCGATCTCGCCAGTAGGCAGGTTCGGGTTCACGGCTTCGGCAGCACGCGCCTTCACGTCGCCGTCGATGGTGATGACCGATTCCAGCTTAAGTCGCTCGAGCACTGGCAGCGCCGGGCTGTCGCTGTCAGCCACCACCTGGGTGATGCCGTAATGGTCGCGCAGGTCGACAAACAGCACGCCGCCATGATCGCGCTTGTTGTGCACCCAGCCGGACAGGCGAACGGTCTCGCCAACGTCGGTCTTGGTCAGCGCTGCGCAGTTGTGGGTACGATAGGCGTGCATGGGGACTCTTTTCATTTCACGGGTTATGGCGCTAAGGGCGCGCATGCGTTGCGCTGGCCCCTTGCATGATTCATCAGGGCCAGATTCATGCGCGCGCTAACAGGCGAAGCAGTGCCTTTTGTCAAGGTGAACCACCTTGATGGCCCCGCTGAGCCGCAGGACGGTGAACCGGCCAGACAGAAAAGACGATATGCAAATCCATCCCCTGATTACCAAGACCAAAGACCTCGAAGCCCTCTGCACCCGCCTTGCCGAGGGGGAATTCGTGTGCGTGGACACCGAATTCATGCGCGAGAACACCTATTACCCGATGCTGTGCCTGGTGCAGGTGGGCAACGAGGACGAGGCCGCCGCCATTGATCCACTGGCTGACGGCATCGATTTGTCCCCGCTGCTCGAACTGCTGACCGAGAATGACGAGGTGTTGAAGATCTTCCACGCCGGCGGGCAGGATGTGGAAATCGTCTACAATCTCACCGGCAAGACGCCCTTTCCCATCTTCGACACCCAGATTGCCATGATGGCGATAAGCCAGAGCGAGCAGATCGGCTATGCCAACCTGGTCGAGAGCTGGCTGGGCAAGACCATCGACAAGGGGGCGCGCTTCACTGACTGGGGGCGCCGCCCGCTGACCGAGCGGCAGATCGAATATGCCATCGGCGACGTCACCTATCTCGCCAAGATCTTCCCCCGCATGCTCAAGAAGCTGATCAAGACCGATCGCGGCCACTGGCTGAACGCCGAAATGGAAAAGCTGGCCGATCCAGCGAACTACGCCAACGACCTCGACCTCGCCTGGCGGCGGATCCGGGCACCCGGCCGCAATCCGCAGGTGCTGGGCCGCCTCAAGGCGTTGGCCGCCTGGCGCGAGACCGAAGCGCAGGACAAGAACATCCCGCGCGGACGCATCATTCGTGACGAGACGCTCGCCGACCTCGCCAGCCACCCGCCGAAGAAGCAGGCCGATCTCGCCAAGGTACGCGGACTGTCCAACGCCTGGAAGGAAAACGACATCGGCAAGCGGCTGATGCGTGTGCTGCGCGATGCCGAACCGCTCGACCCGGCAGAAATGCCCGAGAAGCCCAAGCGCGGTGCGCCGCTGGGCAAGGAAGGCGCACTGGTGGCGGACCTGCTGAAACTGCTGCTGAAGATCCGCGCGCGGGAAATCGACGTGGCCTCGCGGCTGCTCACCAAGTCTGACGAGCTGGAAGCCCTGGCAGCGGGCGTGCGCAAGCTGGAGGTACTCGACGGCTGGCGGTTCGAAGTGTTCGGCAAGGATGCGCTTGATCTGGTCGAAGGCAAGCTGGCCTTCGCAGTCGAAAAAGGTCGCCTGAAGATGACCCACATCGACGATGTCGCCAATGGCGATGCCGTGGTACACGGCGACAATACCGAGACCGCAGTTGACGACGAGGTTGAAGGTGAAGGCGGGGCAGAAGCCGTAACGGCATCGCAGTGAGCACTTACCTCCCTACGATCAAGCAGCTGCAGTATCTCGTCGCGCTGCACGAGCACCAGCACTTTGGTCGTGCGGCAGAGGCAAGTTTCGTTTCACAATCAACGCTTTCAGCGGGCATCCGAGAATTGGAATCACTTCTCGGCGTGACCCTTGTCGAGCGCAGTCGCCGCGTGGTGCGGTTCACGCCTCTGGGCAACAACGTCGTCGCCAAGGCTCACCGCGTCCTGCGCGAAACGGAAGAGCTGGCGGAACTGGTGCAGGCCGCGGGCAAGCCGCTGTCGGGCGAATTGCGCATGAGCGTGATCCCCACCATCGCGCCGTTCCTGTTGCCGCGCATCCTGCCGCGCCTGCGCAAGGAGCGTCCGCAGCTCAAGCTGTTCCTGCGCGAGGAAACCAGCGACCACGCCATCGAATCGCTACACCATGGCCGCGCCGACTGCGTGCTGCTGGCCCTGCCCTTCGCCACCGGTGATGTGGAGAAGGAAACGATCGGCGAGGACGACCTCTACGTTGCCTTTCCCAAGGACGATCCGCGTGACCCGCCGGCGGAGATCCCGCCGATGATGATCGACGAAGGCCGCCTGCTATTGCTGGAAGACGGCCACTGCCTGCGCGACCATGCGCTGGCCGCCTGCAACCGGCCCGAACTGCGCGCCTCGGCCACCATGATCGGCACTTCGCTGCATACGCTGGTACAGATGGTCGACAACGGGCTTGGCCTCACCATGCTGCCGAAAATGGCCATCGACGCCGGGATCCTGCACGAGACCGAAGTCGTCGCCCGCCCGTTGAAGGGTACCCACACCAGCCGCGAGATCGCCCTGGTCTGGCGCGCCAACTCGCCGCGTTCGGAGGAATTCAGAATGCTGGCAGAGGAATTGCGGGCGGGATGACCCAGACTTAGTCCTCGGCATCAGGCGGCGGGGAAAAGCCGCCGAGGGCATCTTCCGCCAAGACGGCAAAGCGAATTGGCGTCAGGTCTTCCATGAACGGGCCGATGACCTGCAAGCCGACCGGCATTCCGTCTGACGCGCCACCGGTCGGAACGATGGTAGCCGGGAGCTTGGCAACAGTCGCGAGACCCTGCCAGCTGAAATCGAGGTAGGGCTCCTCCCTCCCGTTGACGATTATGCGGCGCTCGAGCTGTTCGGAATGGACACCCTCGCCGTCCGCCATGTGCGGGAAGGCGACGATGGGTACGGGCGCGGTCAGTAGGACATCGTATTCGTCGAAGAAGGACGCCCACTTGCGGTAAAGATGCTCGCGCTTGTCCTGCAGTTCGAACCACTCGGGCAGCGTGCAACGCATGTAGCGGACCATCTTGTCGGCCATCCCGGTCGGATCGCTGTCGATATACTTGGCGAACTCGTCCGCCTCGCCGGGAGCACCGGCGCCGACGATGGCGAATAGCGTGTTGAGATAGATTTCGAGGCTTTCGTCCGGATCGACCGGCAGGGAAACACGCTCAACCCTTGCCCCTGCTGCTGTCAGGCGCTCGGCATAGGCTTCCAGTTCCTGCCTGACGCCATCGTCGAGCAGGTAATCCGATCCTTCCCCCAGCCACAGGCCGATGCGAAAGTCCTCCAGGCGTTCATGTCGCGGTGCGGACAGCAGGGGCAATTTGTCGGGCGCTGCGAGCACGGGCAGCAGCATTTCAAGGTCCTTGGCGCTGCGAGCCAGCGGCCCGGCAACGCCGAGCTCCACTTCGTAAAGCGCGCCGGGCATGCCGGGAATATGCCCGCGCATGGGAACCAGGCCGTAGGAGCTCTTGTGCCCGTAGACGCCGCAGAAATGCGCCGGGATGCGAATCGAACCGCCGATGTCGCTGCCGAGCTCGAACGCCGTGAAGCCCATGGCCACACTGGCTGCCGATCCGCCGGACGAGCCGCCGACCGAACGATCGTGATCCCAGGGATTGCGACTGAGTCCGTAGATCGGGTTGAAACTCTGCCAGTCGCTCGCGCCCTGCGGCAGGTTGGTCTTGCCAAGAATGATCGCCCCCGCATCGCGCAGAGCCTTTACCGCGTCGGCATCTTCGGAAGGCCGATGATCAGCGAGGAAGGGAAAGCCGCAAGTCGCGGGCAATCCGACGGCCTCGAAGCACTCCTTGATGGTGATTGGCAGGCCCGCAAGCGGCGGCAATTCGTCGCCCCGGGCACGCGCCGCATCGACTGCCCTTGCTTCGCTACGGGCGCGGTCGAGGTCGAAGGCTATCACCACATTGATCGCCGGATTGTGCTTTTCGATCCGTGCGAGAAACAGGTCGAGGAGTTCCTCTGAACTGATGTCGCCGCTGCGCAGCATTTCAAGCTGTGTGCTTGCCGGAGCAAGGGCCACGTTGGTGTCCGGCATTGTTTCCTCCCCCAAGGATGCTCCGACAGGAGCAGCAGTTCTAATCCATGTGCTTCAGGCCGACCCGCAGGTAGTCCCAGCCGGTGACCACCGTCAGGATCGCAGCTGCCCAAAGCGTCACCAGCCCCACCGTATGCGGCACGTTGTGCGCCACCTCTGCGGCGACGATGTTCCACCTCGGCAGGCCCTGCCCGAGGATCAACGATCCGAGAGAGACCAGCTGGAAGGTGGTCTTCCACTTTGCCAGCTTGGACACCGGTACGCTGACCTGAAGGCCGCCGAGGAATTCGCGCAGGCCCGAAACGGCGATCTCGCGGATCAGGATGATGAGGCCGGCGATGACGTGTGCGTCGCCCACGTAGGGGCCGCGCAAGATGCCTTGGGCCGCCAGCACCAGGATCACCGTGGCCACCATGATCTTGTCGGCGATGGGATCGAGGAAAATGCCCAGCTTGCTCACCGCCCCGCTCGAACGCGCCAGCATGCCGTCGAAATAGTCGGTAATACCCATCAGGCAGTAGAGCGCGAATGCCAGCAGGAAGCCGAGCTCCCAACCGGGCCACCACAGCAGGAAGGCCAGCAAAGGCAATGCAACGATACGGCTGAGCGTCAGGATGTTGGGCAAGGTCCACATGTTGGAACCTGTCCTAGCCGGTAATGCTGGCGGGCAAAAGACACAGTTCAGGCTGCACATTGCCGGAAAAGCCGGTAGACCGCTGCGCAACCGCCCGGCGGGCGCAGCACGAAGGTATCATGTTCACCTCTCCCCACCTGCTCAAGCAACGCCGGTTCCTGCCGCTGTTCTGCACCCAACTGCTCAACGCCTTCAACGACAACCTCTACAAGAATGCCATGGTGCTGTTCGTCGTCTACAGCATTTACAGTTCGGCAGAGGACGAGACCAATTTCAGCGCCCTGGCATCGGGTGTGTTCATCCTGCCCTTCTTCCTGCTGTCCGCCCTCGCAGGCCAATTGGCTGACATGCGCGACAAGGCAAGGATAATCCGGATCGTGAAAGCAGCGGAGATCGTCATCATGACGGTCGGCGCAACCGGGCTAATTCTTGCCTGGCAGGGGATCATGGTGACCACGCTGGCCTTGCCCCTGCTGATGCTGGCGCTGTTCGCCATGGGCACCCACTCCACGTTCCTCGGCCCGATCAAGTATTCGATCCTGCCGCAGCACCTGAAGAGGGAAGAAGTGCTCGCGGGCACCGGGCTAGTTGAGGCCGGCACCTACATCGCCATCATGACCGGCACAATCCTGGCGGGCTTCATCTCGGTAGAAGCTGCCGCAGTAGGTGTGGTCATTTTCGCCGTGATCGGTTTCTTCACCAGCAAGCAGATCCCGACTGCGCCGCCGATGGGCGAGATCGAGAAGATCGACTTCAACCCGCTGAGCAGCTCGTTCCGGCTGATCAAGGACACCATGGGCAATCGCGAGGTGTTCTTTGCGATCTTGGCTATCAGCTTCTTCTGGACCATCGGCGCCGTCCTGTTCATCCAGTTTCCGCCGCTGGCCAAGAACGTGCTGATGGCCAGCAAGGAAGTCGCCAGCCTGATGCTGGTGGTCTTCTCCATCGGTGTCGCCATCGGCTCGGTGGCGATAAACCTCATGCTGAAAGGGCAGGTCTCGGCCCGTTATGCGCCAGCCTCGGTGCTGGCCATGGGCGCCATGGTGGCCGCGCTCTACGGCGTGTGCCGGCTTTGGCAGGCGGATGTCGACACCAGCCAGTTGATGGATACGGCGACCTTCCTGTCCTGGCCGCTGGCCTGGCTGCTGGTGGGTTCGCTGCTGCTGATCGCCGTATTCGGCGGCATGTTCGTGGTGCCGCTCTATGCCTTCCTGACAACCCGCGTGGCGCCATCAGCCACCAGCCGGGCGGTGGCGGCGAACAACATCGTCAATTCGGGGGCCATGGTGATCGGATCGCTGATCGCCGGCGGGCTGAGCGCCGTGGGTGTTCCGCTGGTGGAGCAGGTGCTGCTCAGCGCGATCATGTGCCTGATGTCCGCCTGGCTGGGAGGCGTACTCTACAAGGCTGAAAAGCAGGCGAACATGGCCGCTGCTTCGGCAGGTTAGGCTCTCAGGCGATAAAGGTGATGGTGGCGATGAAGCCCGCAGCATAGGTCGCCGCGACTGTTTCCAGGTCCTGCCGCGTCAGGCCGAGAGCGAAGCGTCTGCGCCACGGAGCCATCGGCTCGATCTCGTTCGCACGTGCCAGCACGTGCGGAGGAAGCGATGCCCGGAACGGGTGCCGGGCCGACTCGGTAGTTAGGACCAGTGCTCTTCTCATGGGCGCCGATCTTAACTTTTTGGTAATGTTTGGCGATACCCCCAACAGCCTCTGTCCACCATCGGGACGGTTGGCAACTCGCGTCGCGATGGTTGGTATCGTGCGTAACCGGTTGCCGCTTCCGCGGCGCGCGGCTAACTGCTGGATGATGACCAAGACCGCTGCCCGCCTGCTTGTCGACTGCCTCGTGGAACAAGGCGCAACGCGCGCCTTCACCGTTCCCGGCGAAAGCTTCCTGCCCGTGCTCGACGCGCTCAGCGATTGCCAGGCGATCCAGACCGTCACCTGCAGGCAGGAAGGCGGCGTTACCTTCATGGCCTGTGCAGACGGCGCGATGACCGGCCAGCCTGGGATCGCCTTCGTCACCCGCGGCCCGGGGGCCACCAATGCCAGCATTGGCGTGCACGTCGCCATGCAGGACAGCCAGCCGATGATCCTGTTCATCGGTGACGTCGACCGATCAATGCGCGACCGCGAAGGTTTCCAGGAAGTCGACTTCCCCGCCTTTTTCACCCCGATCGCCAAATGGGCAGCGCGGATCGACGATGCGAACCGCATCCCGGAATACATTGCCCGCGCCTGGTCGACGGCCATCTCCGGGCGCCCCGGACCTGTCGTGCTCGCCCTGCCGGAGGACATGCTACACGAAGAGGGCATCACCGCCCCGGTGCGCCCCGCCGTGACCAAGCCCGCGCAAGCGCCCTGCCCTGATGTCATGGCCACGATGATGCAGTTGATCGGCGATGCGGCGGCGCCGCTCGCAATCGTCGGCGGTGCCGGGTGGAACGAGCGTACGCGGCACTACTTCACCGAGTTCGCCGAACGGATCGGCATCCCGGTTGCCACGGCCTTCCGGCGGCAGGATTCGATTCCGCCGTCGTCGGCAATCTATTCCGGCAACCTCGGCTACGGGCCCAACCCCAAGCTCGTGCAGCGGGTGAAGGCGGCAGACCTGCTGCTGGTGGTGGGCGGCCGGATGGGAGAGGCGACCACCGACGGCTATACGCTGGTGACGCCCGACCACCCCGACCAGGTCCTGATTCACGTCCATCCCGACCCCAACGAGCTTGGCCGCGTCTACCGCACCGACCTGCCTATCTGCGCCGACATGGCCGAATTCGCCGAGAGCGCCGCCTTGTGGGACGACGGTGACCTGATCGACTTCGATTGCGGCGCGCAAGCGCATGCAGAGTGGCTCGCGTGGAACTCCCCGCGCGAGGAAGCGCAATTCGATCTCGACCTGGCATTGGCCATGGCGACGTGTCGCCGCCTGCTGCCCGTCGATGCGATCATCTGCAATGGCGCAGGCAATTTCGCCGGGTGGTGGCACCGCTACTGGCCCTATGCCGGCTACCCCTCGCAGCTGGCCCCCACGGCTGGCGCCATGGGCTATGGCATTCCCGCAGCCGTCGCAGCCGCGCTTCGCCATCCGGACCGCTGCGTCGTCGCTGCCGCCGGTGACGGCGATTTCCTGATGAACGCGCAGGAACTGGCAACCGCCGCCCAGTACGGGCTCGACCTGCTGGTGATCCTGTTCGACAATTCCACCTACGGCACGATCCGCATGCACCAGGAGCGCGAATATCCCGGCCGCGAGGCGTCTACGCACCTCGCCAACCCGGATTTCACGCGAATGGCGGAAAGTTATGGCGGCTGGGGCAAGCGCGTGGCGACCAATGCGGAGTTCGATGCAGCGCTGGAAGAGGCCATGGGGCGCAAGGGCGTCCGCCTGATCCACTGCATCACCGATATCGAGCAGCTTTCCGCCGGTGGCGCGACCGTCAGCGGCCTGCGCGACAGCTAGCCCAAAGCAGAAAGGCCGCCCCTTGCGGAGCGGCCTCTCGGTGTCTCAGGCTGACTGAGATCAGATGTCGTCGCCGAGCTTGCCTTCGACTTCACCCTTGAATTGCTGGGCCTTGCCCTTGGCTTCCTGCTTCTTGCCTTCGCTGCGGGTTTCGGGATCCTTCGATTCCTGCTTCACCTCGCCGATGGCTTCGTTGACGTTGCCTTTGATCTTTTCCTTGAGTTCACCCATGGGGAACCTCCGTTGGTCAGTGTTGGCGGGCGGCGTTCATCGCCTGCCCCTTACCTTCCCAACGGCCTCAACACCGGAATTGTTCCGAATTAGGTCTTTGACATTTCAAGGATTTCTTTCCACTCGCTTGGCCGTATTTCAGCCACGGACAGGCGCCCCAGCCGGACCAGTTCGATCCCCTCGAGCGTTGCATTCGCCTTGATCGCCTTGAGCGTGACATAGCTGTCCAGCTCGCGCACCGGCTTCACTTTCACCGTCGGCCACTTGCCTTCGGGATCGGTGGGATCGATCAATCCGGCCTCGCTCACTTCGGCAATACCGACAATCTCGAGACCCTTGTTGGAATGGTAGAAGAAGCACTGGTCGCCCACCTCCATGGCCCGCAGGTTGTTGGCCGCACGGTGGTTGCGAACGCCGTCCCACACGGTCTCGCCATCCTCAACGAGCTGTTCCCAGGAATACTTGAATGGTTCGGACTTGATCAGCCAGTAATTGGGCAATTGTCTCTCCTTTCGCTTCGGCCGCCCACTAGCTGGTAATGCCTGCTCGGGCAATTAACCTGATATTGAACATGTTGCCGGATAAGCCTGCTCCGAGAACTGGGGACACTGGGCTTTGAGAAAGCAGTTGAAGAGCAAACCGGCACCCGAAAAGGGGCAGATCGGCAACGCCGAGCGCGACGTCATCGCGCTGGGGATTGCGATTGCAGCTATCATCCTGTTTGTCGGTACGGGCGGCACGATCATGCCGCAGATTGTCCGCGCCTGGATGGGCCATGGCAACTCGCCCGACCTGCTCTTGACCAACGCCGTACTGCTCAACATTGCCCTGCTGATTTTCGGTTGGCGACGCTACAAGGACCTGAATCACGAAATCGGCGAGCGCCGTGCCGCAGAGGAGCGCGCCCGCGACCTGGCTGAGCGTGATCCGCTGACGGGTTGTCTCAATCGCCGCAGCGGCCCGCCGGCGATGGAGGCCCTGCGACGGGAACTCTCCGGCACTTCACGCGAGATCGCGGTGATGATGATCGACCTCGACAACTTCAAGCAGATCAACGACCTGAACGGCCACCAGACGGGTGACCGTGTGCTCACCGCGGTCGCCACACGCCTGCAAGAAGCCTTGCCAGAGAGCGCCATCCTTGCGCGGATCGGCGGTGACGAATTTGCCTGCGCCATGCCCTTCGATTTCGGCGCGCGGGACCATGTCGATGACGTGGTCGCCGGCGTGATCCGGCATGTATCGGCACCGATCGAACTCAATAACATGACGGTAGAGGCGACGGTTTCAATCGGCCTTGCCGAGTCCGGCACGGAACATGCCAAAGCCACGGCGGAAGACGCCGAAACGCTGATCCACCGCGCCGATATCGCCATGTACCATGCCAAGAAGCGCGGGCGGAACCGCTCCTTCTGGTTCGAACCGCAGATGGAAGACGAACTGCGCTTCCGCAACGAGCTGGAAGCGGGCATCCGAAAGGGCATCGCGGCAGGCGAATTCGTCCCCTACTACGAACAGCAGATCGACCTCGAGAGCGGCAAGCTGGTCGGGTTCGAAATGCTCGCCCGGTGGCAGAGCCCGCAATACGGCCTCGTAAGTCCCGAAATCTTCATCCCGATTGCCGAGGAAATCGACGCGATCGGCATCTTGTCCGAGTGCCTGATCCGCCAAGCCTTGCAGGACGCCAAGCAATGGGACCAGAGCCTGACGCTCTCGGTCAACATCTCGCCCATCCAGCTGCGCGATCCGTGGTTTGCGCAGAAGCTGATCCAGTTGCTGGTCGAAGCCGGTTTCCCGCCTGCGAGGCTGGAAATCGAGATCACCGAAAGCTGCCTGCACGAGAACATTGGCGCGGTGCGCTCGATCGTCTCGAGCCTGAAGAACCAGGGTGTCAAGATCAGCCTCGACGACTTCGGCACCGGCTATTCCAGTCTGTCGCAGCTGCGTTCGCTGCCCTTCGACCGGCTGAAGATCGACCGCAGCTTCGTCACGGAGCTTTCGGGCGAAGCCAATGGCAAGGAACTGGTGGAGGCCATCGTGTCGCTCGGAAAGGGCCTGTCGCTGCCGATTACGGCAGAGGGCGTCGAGAGCAACGATGTCCTGCAGCATCTGCAGACAATGGGCGAGCTGAAAGGCCAGGGTTACCTCTATGGCAAGCCTGAAGATGCCGAGACCACGCGCCGCCGCCTGGCCGAACTCAACATGCTGGGCGACAGCGCCGGAGCCCCGACCGCCCTTGCGAGCGAGCAGCGAAGGGCAAGCTAAGCAGGTCACGCGCCATTGCGCAGCGGCCCTCGCGCCCCTAGGTGGCGCTCATGCGCGTCGAATTCATCAAGATGCACGGACTGGGGAACGATTTCGTCGTGCTCGACGCACGCGAGACGCCGCTGCCTGCCGCCATGACGCCGCAAGTCGCTGCCGCCCTGGCGGACCGGCACACCGGCATCGGCTGCGACCAGCTGATCGTCCTTGAGCCGGCAAAAGACGCCGACTTCACCATGCGCATCTACAACCATGATGGCGGCGAGGTGGAAGCCTGCGGCAATGCCACGCGCGCCGTGGGCATGCTGGCCGGCGGCAATGCCCGCATCGCCACCTCTGGCGGCCTGCTGGAAACTCGCGCCAGCGAAGGCGGCATAGCCGTCGACATGGGCGAACCTCGCCTCGACTGGGACACCATCCCCCTCGCCTACGCCATGGACACGCTCTCGCTGCCGGTAGGCTGGGATGGTCTGGAGCACCCGGTTGCAGTGAACGTCGGCAACCCGCACATCGTCTTCTTCGTCGAGGACAACGACGTGGTGCAGCTGGACCAGCTTGGACCCGAGATCGAGCACGACCCGCTGTTTCCGGATCGCATCAACGTCAACGTCGCCACCATAGAGGATCGCCACACGCTGCGCCTTCGCGTTTGGGAACGCGGAGCCGGCCTGACGCGGGCCTGCGGCACGGGCGCTTGCGCCACGGCGGTCGCCGCCATGCGGCGCGGGCTGACCGAACGCGAGGTCACCGTGCACCTGCCGGGCGGACCGCTCGTCATCGGCTGGGGCGAAGATAACCGTATTACCATGACCGGCCCGGCCGCCGAGAGCTTCCGCGGCACCTTCGACTGGAGTGAATACTCGTGAGGGTTTGGGCCTGATGGGCGCAGAAGTCATTTCCCTGGGTTGCCGCCTCAATATCGCCGAGAGCGAACGCATCCGCACGCTCGTGGCTGACGAGGACGTGATCGTCGTCAATTCCTGCGCGGTCACCATGGAAGCCGTGCGCCAGACCCGCCAGGCGATCCGCAAGGCCCGCCGCGTGCGGCCCGATGCGCGCCTGCTGGTCACCGGCTGCGCCGCAGACATCGAACGCGAACAGCTGGCCGCCATGCCCGAGGTCGATGGGCTGGTACCCAACACGCAAAAGCTGGATGCCCGCGCGTGGAACGTGCCCGAGGCGGTCGAGCCCGTACCGCCTCAGCACACCCGCGCCTTCATCGCGGTGCAGAACGGCTGCAACCACGCCTGCACCTTCTGCGTCATCCCGCAGGGACGCGGGGAAAGCCGTTCGCTCACCGTTGCGCAGGTACTGCGCGAGGTTGAGCGCCACCTCGACCAAGGTGCGCCCGAAGTGGTGCTTACCGGAGTCGACGTCACGAGTTGGGGGCACGACTTGCCGGACGCCCCGCCGCTGGGCGAACTGGTGGGCGCCGTGCTCAATGCCTTTCCGCAGCTCCAGCGCCTGCGCATGTCCTCGCTCGACG
This sequence comes from Aurantiacibacter gilvus, assembly GCF_038289935.1. Lineage (NCBI taxonomy): Bacteria > Pseudomonadati > Pseudomonadota > Alphaproteobacteria > Sphingomonadales > Erythrobacteraceae > Aurantiacibacter > Aurantiacibacter gilvus. The sequence continues at coordinate 984,966 of NZ_JBBYHV010000001.1, read as the reverse complement.
GGGTCGAGATCGATCCGCTGCTGTTCGACCTGTTCGCGCATGAGCCGCGCGTCATGCCGCACTTGCACCTGTCGCTACAGCACGGTTCCGACCTGATCCTCAAGCGCATGAAGCGCCGCCACCTGCGTCATGACGCGATTGACCTGGTGCAGCGGCTGAAGGCCGCGCGCCCGGAAATCGCCGTCGGGGCAGACCTGATCGCAGGCTTCCCGACCGAGACCGAGGCGCACCACGCGGACAATTGCTCCATCGTCGCAGAACTGCCCGTGGTCCACGGTCACGTCTTTCCCTACTCGCCCCGCCCCAACACGCCCGCCGCGCGCATGCCGCAGCTCGACAAGGCCGTGATCAAGACGCGCGCTGCCGAGCTTCGCGCTGCCGTGGCAAAGGCGCGCGCCGCCTGGCTCGACAGCCTTGTGGGCACACCCCTTTCGGTCCTTACCGAGACCGATGGCACAGGCTATGCGGGGAACTTCGCACGGGTGGCGGTGCCTGATGGCACGCCGCGTGGAACCATTGTTGCTGTGACGCCAAGCCGCGTCGAGGAAGGTCTGCTGCTGTGAGCAAGAGCTGGACGGAACGACTGTTCGGAGGCTTTCGCAAGACCTCGGACCGGCTGTCCGAGAACCTGTCTGCCGTGGTGGACGAGGAACAAGCGGCCGCCGAAGAGGAAGCAGCGCCCGAGCCGGAGCCCGAAGCCGTGTCTGCTCCCGAACCGGAGGCTGTTCCCGAACCAGAACCGCAGCCAGAACCTGAGCCCGTCGCGGCGCCTGCTCCGACACCGGCACCAACTCCGGCACCAGCTCCAGCACCACCCCCTGCAGCTGCACCGGAACCGGCTTCAATCGTCGCCAAGGTTACCACCACCATGCGCACGGCGACGTTGGACGACGCGACGCTGGACGAGGTGGAAGACGCGCTGATCGTTTCCGACCTCGGTCCCAGCGCCGCCGCGCGCATCCGCGCCAAGCTGGCGGAAAAGCGTTTCGGCCTGAAGATCACCGAGCGCGAGCTGAAGGAAGCCGTGGCGGAGGAAATCGCCGCTATCCTGCGCACCGTCGCCAAGCCGCTCGAAATCACCGCCTTCCCGCGCCCGCAGGTTATCCTGGTGATCGGCGTCAACGGCAGCGGCAAGACCACCACCATCGCCAAGCTGGGCCACTGGCTGCAGGAAGAAGACTACGGCGTCATGCTGGCGGCCGGCGACACCTTCCGCGCGGCCGCCATCGGCCAGCTGAAGGTCTGGGCAGACCGCATTGGAGCGCCGATTGTGACCGGCCCCGAGGGCGGAGACCCGGCCTCGATCGTGTTCGACGCGGTGAAGCAGGCGACAGATACCGGTATCGACGCGCTGATCGTCGACACTGCCGGTCGCTTGCAGAACAAGCGCGAGCTGATGGACGAGCTCGCCAAGATCCGCAAAGTGCTGGGCCGCCTCAATCCCGAAGCACCGCACGACGTATTGCTGGTGCTCGACGCCACCAACGGCCAGAACGCGCTCAGCCAGATCGAGATCTTCAAGGAAGTGGCCGGCGTCACCGGCCTGATCATGACCAAGCTCGACGGCACCGCGCGCGGCGGCGTGCTGGTAGCAGCGGCAGAACAATACGGCCTGCCGATCCACGCCATCGGCGTTGGCGAAACACTGGACGACCTGCGTCCCTTCGATCCCGACCTGGTCGCCAAGGTCATTGCTGGAGTGGCATGATGACTGACGCAGCACCCGAAGCGAAGAAGCCCAAGAGCGGCTGGCTCAATGTCGCGGTCGACTATGGCCCGCTGCTGATCTTCTTCCTCGTCTACAAGTACTACTCGCCCGACTCTGACGTGGTCACAGACGAGCTGACATTTGCCGCGCTCAGTACGCTCGCAGTGATCTATGGCACGGGCGCCTTCGTCGTTGCCTCGGTGGTGGCGCTGGCCGTCAGCAAGTTCATGCTGGGCAAGGTCAGTCCCATGCTGTGGATGTCGACCTTGTTGATCGTCGGATTCGGCGCGCTCACGATCTACTTCCAGGACGAACGTTTCATCCAGTGGAAGCCGACGATTATCTACGTGCTATTCGCCGTCGTGCTGCTGCTGGGATACGCCAAGGGCAAGTCGCTGCTGAAGGTGCTGCTGGAAGCCGCATTCGAAGGGCTCACCGACGAGGGCTGGCTGAAGCTGTCGCGCAACTGGGGCCTGTTCTTCATTGTCCTCGCTGTGCTCAACACCGCGCTGCTCTACCTTGTCAGCTTCGAGACCTGGCTGGAAATGAAGCTGTGGCTGTTCATGCCGCTGACCTTCCTCTTCACATTCACCCAGGTGCCCATGCTGATGCGCCACGGGCTGAGCGTGGAGGACAACGATCCTGCCGACGACACCCCGCCGCCGGGCTGAGCCTCGGTAATCAGGATGTACTGGCTTCCGCCTCTAGCGGACGTCCGCGCTGGCACAGCCAGCGGACCACCATGGCGATCAACAGCAGGACCAGCACCCACATGCTCGTCTCCAGGCCGGAGCCGTATATGGTGAACCCGGCAAAGATCATGCCCAGCACCAGCACCGGCCAACGCGCCATCTTGCGGTTCTCCTTCGCCGCCGCGATCACCGCCATTACATAGAACACCAGCACGCCGCCGGTGGTCAGCAGGGCCATGAAAGTGAACATGCCCGACAGGCCGCGCGAGGTATTGGCCAGGATCAGCACGGCGATCACCAGCACCTGGGCCACCACGCCCCACACGGGCACGCCACGCGCGTTGGTATGCGTGAAGAACTGCGGCATCTCGCGGCGCAGCGCCATGGAATAGGTGCAATCCGCTCCTATCAGGACCAGGCCGTTGGCACAGCCGGTCACACTTGCAAGGATGCAAAGCGCCACCAGCGTTCCCGACACCGGGCCCAGCAGGACCCCAAGACCATCGGATATGGGCGAGGATGAGGCGGCGATGTCCTGCCACGGCATGACGAGGACCAGTCCCACGCTGACAAGCAGGTAGAGTACCACCACCAGCGAAGTGCCGCCAATCAGGGCGATGGGAATGTTGCGCCTGGGATTGTCGACCTTGTTCACCGGGATGGTGGCCGCTTCGAAACCGAGAAATGCGAACAAGGTCAGCGCCACGGCACCGGACACGCTGTTCATGCTTACTTGAGCCGGTGCCATCGGCTGCACCTGTCCCGATCCGCCGAAGACCCAGGCCACCGCGCCGATCACCAGCACCAACGGGATCAGCTTGATCACCACTGACGCCACCTGCACCCAGCCCGCCGTGCGCGTGCCGATCAGGTTCGCCGCCGTGATAAGGGCGAGCAATGCGAAGGCGGCGACAACACCAACCCAGGTCGGGGCATCGTCATAGAGGAATCCGGAGATGATCGATCCGCCTGCAATCACCAGGGCAGCAATCGAGGTAAAGCCCGATGCCCAGTAGGCGAACAGGCCGAGGAATCCTGGCACCTCGCCGATCACCCGCTCGATATTGTGCTGCATCCCCGCGCCGGTGCCGTCGATCAGGTAGCGAAAGGTTACTGCGAGGCACAGCGCACCTGCCCCGCTGATCACCCAGCCCAGCACCATGTTCCACCCCAGTGGCGCGAGTGACGAGGGCAGGAAGTAGATCCCGCTGCCAACCATGGTGCCTATGACAAGCGAGAGGCTCATGGCCAGGCCAAGCGGCCTATGCGCTGCCGGATGCTCCGCCGCGTGCTGTTGTTCTGTGTTCATCGATGCCCCCCTGTCACAGCGAGCAGGATGGGCGCCGGACAATTGACGCTATGTCAGCAGGACGGAACGGTCAAATCTCGACCTGGCTGCCCAGCTCCACCACGCGGTTCGTCGGCAGGCGGAAGAACTCCATGGGCGTGGCCGCGTTGCGCATCATCCAGGCGAACAGCTTCTCGCGCCAGACCATCATGCCCGGCTTGTCCGCCGCAAGCAGCGTCTGGCGGCTGAGGAAGAAGCTGGTCTGCATCATGTCGAACGGACCGCCGCACATCTCGCGCCGTTTCAGCGCTATCGGCACGTCGGTTTCCTGCATGAAGCCATAGCGCAGGATGACGCGGAAAAAGCCGTCGCCCAGTTCCTCGATGCTACATCGCTCGTCCTCTTCGATGTAGGGCACGTCTTCGATCTTCACCGTCAGCACAACGACGCGTTCGTGCAGCACCTTGTTGTGCTTGATGTTGTGCAAGAGCGCCGATGGTGTTCCGGTAGAGCCGGAATTCATGAAGATCGCCGTGCCCGGCACGCGCGCCGTGCTCGACCTGGCGGACTTGGCGAAGATATCCAGTGGCAACCCAGCCTCGGTCATGCGCGCCCGCATCAGCTTGCGTCCCTTTGACCAGGTCGTGAGGATGGTGAAGGCGACACCCCCCACCAACAGCGGGAACCAGCCACCGTCCGGAACCTTGGTGAGGTTCGCCGCGAAGTAGGCTCCATCAACAATCAGGAACAGCACCACGACGGGAATGGCGATCCATTTCTTCCATTTCCAAACACCGATGAACAAGACGCCCATCAGCAGCGTGTCGATGGTCACCGCGCCCGTCACCGCGATACCGTAGGCGCTGGCGAGGTTGGACGAGTTCTGGAAGGTCAGCACCAGCAGGATGACCGCGCACATCAGCGCCCAGTTGATGACCGGGATGTAGATCTGGCCGGAATGCTCGTCGCTGGTGTGGCGGATCGACAGGCGCGGCACGAAGCCCAGTTGGATCGCCTGGTGGGTGATCGAGAAGCTGCCCGAGATCACCGCCTGGCTGGCGATGAAGGTGGCGCAGGTCGCCAGGATCACCAGCGGCAGGCGGTAGGCCTCAGGCGCGAGGTAGAAGAACGGGTTCATGATCGCCTCTTCCGCCGCCGCATCGCCCAGGCCCAGGATCATCGCTCCCTGGCCGAAGTAGTTGAGCAACAGGCAAGGCATGACGAAGCCGAACCATGACAGCTTCATCGGTCCGCGACCGAAGTGGCCCATGTCCGAATAGAGTGCTTCGGCACCGGTCACCGCAAGGACGACGGAACCCAGCGCAAGGAATGCGAAGACCTTCTCTTCGAGGAAGAACTGCACCGCATACCAGGGATTGAAGGCCCAAAGGATTTCCGGCGTGTTGAATATCTGCACGATCCCCAGTCCGGCGATCACCGTGAAATAGAGGATCATAACCGGTGCAAACAGCGCCCCGACTTTCGCCGTGCCGCGCTTCTGCAGGACGAACAGGCCGATCAGGAGCACCAGAGCGATCGGGATCACGTAGCGATCCAGCTGGTGGTTCACCACTGTAAGCCCCTCCACCGCCGATAGCACGGAGATCGCAGGGGTAATCATCGAGTCGCCGTAGAATAACGCCGTGGCGGCCACACCCAGCAGCACCACCAGCCAGCCGTAACTCGTCTTGCCCATCGAGCGCGACAGCAGGGCGACAAGCGCGAGGCTACCGCCCTGTCCGTTGTTGTCCGCCCGCATTAGGATGGTGACGTACTGGATCGCTACGATCAGCGTCATCGACCAGAAAATCAGGCTGACCACGCCCAGGACGTGCAGGTTGTCGATGGGCATCTCGTGCGCCCCGCGAAAGGTCTCGCGGAATGCATAGAGGGGTGACGTGCCAATATCGCCGAAGACGATGCCGATGGCACCTGCAGCGAGTTTGAACTTGGCAGTTTCCCGGTCTTGTCCGGTTGCACTCATCTGGATTTAAAGCCCATCTGGCCCCTACGGGGCGGCGAAGCGGGCGCGTTAGCAGCGAATATCGCGTCCCGCAACATGATGCGGTGCAGCATTACTCGCCGGTGTTGTCTTCCGGCACGGTCGGAGCTTGCCCCTGGCTCATCGCGCCCAGCATCGCGTCGAGTCGCGCAAGGCGATCTTCCAGACCGGCACGGCCAGCCGCGTCTTCGGGACCAGCTTCGAGAGTTTCGCGCCAGACCTGCCGCGCTTCCATCAGGCGGCCCTGACGAACCAGCGACACACCAAGGAAATATCCGGGCGCAAGACTGTCCGGCTTGGCATTGGCGGCTTGCTGGTAAGCGTAGAGCGACGCCTGCGTCAGCGCGCCATCGGCATGTTCGGTAAGAGCGATTGCCAGTGCCAGCCAGACCTCGAAATCGCGCCGGTCGCGTTCCGTATCCCCGGCCAGGAACTGTGCCGCCTCTTCGAACCGGCCAAGCCGCGCCATGGCGTCGGAGGTCACCAGCAGGCGGTTTTGCGACCAGTCGCGCTGGGCCACGAACTCGCGCCGCGCTTCCACCACGTCGTATTCCAGCTCGGCCGCGCGAGCCGACGCAGACTTGGGCGCAGACGGCATGTCCGGATGGGCCTGCAAGGCATAGCCGGCGAGGCCGAAGCCCAGCGCCGCGGCGAGGCTGGTCCACAGCCCCTTTTCCAGCCTGAAGGCAACGGCCGCCAGTGCGAAGGCTAGCAGCGCCAGCAGGATTACAGCGATCCAGGTCATGACTTGCGCCCCATCCTTCGTAACAGCACCGTCCCGGCCAGCAGCAACAGGATCACCGGCAGAACGAACAACGGCCAGGTGGTAGAGCTGATCTGCGGTTCGTAGCTGACATAGTCGCCGTAGCGGGAGATCAGCCATTCGCGGATTTCATCCGAGCTCTCGCCGGCGGCAATGCGTGTGCGGACCTGGTGGCGCATGTCGCCCGCCATGGGCGCGTCGCTGTCGGCAATCGACTGGCTCTGGCACTTGAGGCAGCGTAGCGTGTGCATCAGCTCGCGCGCCTGCTCTTCCTGTGCCGGGTCTTCCAGCTGGGTATAGGCATAGGGCGCGGGCGGCATGGTGTCCTGCGCCGCCATGGGCGCAGCGATGGCCAGCAACAGCAGGGCGGCGAGCCAGCGCATCATGATCCGGCCTTCCGCAGTTCTTCCAGCAGGATCGGCACGTGTTCCTCGCGGATGTCACCGATGTGCTGGTAGGTGATCACGCCGTTGCCATCGATCACGAAGGTCTCCGGCACGCCCGAGGAGCCGATCGACAGCTGCACTTCGGAAATGTCGTCACTACCGATGCGGGTGAACGGGTTGCCGTAGATGGCGAGGAAGCGGTTCACGTCCTCGGGCCGGTCACGGATAGCGACGGCGACAATATTGGCCCCGGCGCGCTCCAGCGCTTCGAGCTGCGGCGCTTCGGCAGCACAAGGGATGCACCAGCTGGCAAAGATATTGAGCAGCCTGGGCGTGCCGTCAGCTAAGTCAGCGCTCGACAGTCCTGGACGGCTTTCAACCGCAGGCGGCAAGTCGAATGCTGGCATCGGCTGGCCTACCATGGCGCTGTGCACGAATTCGTCTTTCGGCTGCGACAACTGGTAGGCGAACAGGCCGAACAGCGCAGCTGCCAGGCCGACGACGAACCAGAGAGTGTAACGCAGGCGCTTCATGACTGCGTCTCCGCTGCCGGAACCGACGACTCATCATCGTAGTCGGCATATTCCGCTTCGTCGGGATAGGCTCGTGCTTCGCCCTGTGCCTCCGCCTCGCGGCGGCGCAAGTCGCTTACCACGCGGCCGACAAGGGCCAGCGCGCCGCCAAGCGCGATCAGCAGGCCGCCGTACCAGATCCAGGTGACGAAGGGCTTCCACCACAAGCGCAGCTGCCAGCGGCCATCCTCGGCCATGTTGCCGACTGCAGCATAGAGCTGGCCGTTCCAGCGGGTGATCAGTGCGACCTCGCTGGTTTCGCCCGGAGGTGCCCAGAAACTGCGCGCCTGCGGGTGGCCTTCCATCAGGTCCCCGCCTTCATAACTGTAATACATGTCGGCCTGCATGGCGGTCCAGTTCGGGCCGGCGACCGGGCTGATCGACTGCAGCGTGGCTTCCCAGGGGCCGATCTCGATGGTGTCGCCGACATTGGCAGCCACCAGCCGTTCCTGCTGGAAGGCGCTGTCAGCGGCCATCCCGAACAGGGCGACGGCGACGCCGAAGTGGGCAATGCACATGCCCCAGATGGCGAGCGGCGTGCGCCGCAAGCGGCGCCCGCGCAAAGGCATGAAGCTGGCAATGCCAACACCTGCGGCCAGCGCGAGACCGATCAGTGGCAAGATGTCGATTTCAGCCAGCAGCGCGACGGCGACGAGCACGGCAAGCGTCACCGCCCCGCTCACGACGACAGGCCATTTCACGCGCGACAGCGAATCCTTGCGCCAGCGCAGCAGCGGGCCGACCGCGAGCACCATCAGCATGGGCACGAGGAAGATGGCGCTCACCGGATTGAAGTACGGCGGGCCGACAGACACGCGCACGTCGAAAGCTTCGGTCAGCAGCGGATAGAGCGTTCCCAGCAGGACAATGCCGAGGATGGCCGACAGCGCGACATTGTTCACCACAAGCGCGCCCTCGCGGCTGGTGATGGAGAACCTCTGGCCTTCGGCAATGGTGTTGGCGCGCAAGGCGAAGACCACCAGCGCACCACCGATGTAGAGCGCCAGCAGCGCGAGAATGAAGCTGCCGCGTTCGGGGTCGACCGCGAATGCATGTACCGAGGTCAGGATTCCCGAGCGCACCAGGAAGGTGCCGACCATCGACATGGAAAAGGCGACCACCCCCAGCATGATCGTCCAGGTCCGCAGCGCGTCGCGCGCCGCCAGCACGCTGGCCGAATGCAGCAGGGCCGTCGCGGCCAGCCATGGCATCAGGCTGGCGTTCTCGACCGGGTCCCAGAACCACCAGCCACCCCAGCCCAGTTCGTAATAGGCCCAATAGGAACCGGCGGTGATGCCGATCGTCAGGAAGATCCACGCAGCCAGCACCCAGGGGCGCATGACGCGGGCGAAGTCCGGCGTGACATTGCGCGTCATCAGCGCGCCCAGCGCGAAGCTGAAAGCCACCGACAGCCCGACATAGCCGATGTAGAGCGTCGGCGGGTGGAACGACACACCCATGTCCTGCAGCAGCGGGTTGAGGCCGTTGCCGTCCGTGGGCACCGGCGAAAGCCGCTCGAACGGGTTCGATGCGAGCAGGATGAAGGCGTAAAAGCCGATCGCCACGAAGGCCTGCGAAGCCAAGGTCGCCATCATGGTGCGTTCGGGCAGGCGGCGTTCGATCAGTGCGATCAGGCCGCCCGCTGCCGCCATGACCGTGATCCACAACAGCATGGAGCCTTCGTGATTCGCCCATGCACCGGATATCTTGAACGCCAGCGGCTTCATCGAATGCGAATGGCTCGCCACCAGCTTCACCGACAAGTCCGTGATCACGAAGACCCAGACGAGGCAGAGGAACGAAATGACGCAGAGCACGGCTTGCAGCACGGCTGCCGGACGCACCAGCGCGCGCAGCTCGTTGTTTTCGTCACGCGCGCCGAAGAAGCCGCCGACAAGCTGCAAGACCGCAAGCGCCGCCGACAGCCACAGGGCAGCAAGACCGATTTCAGCGATCATTCGTAGGTTTCCGCAACGGTCTCGCGCGCTTCTTCCATGGTCATGCCTTCAAGCTCGCGCGGCATGTAGTTCTCGTCGTGCTTGGCCAGCAAGTTGCTGGCGACGAACGTACCATCAGCGTTCATGGCACCTTCGGCAACCACGCCGGAGCCTTCCACGAACAGGTCCGGCACGATCCCGGCATAGGTAACCGGCACCCGCGCCTCACCATCGCCGACCACGAAGTGGACAGTGACGCCGTCGTCCGCGGTGTTGATCGAACCCATTTCCACCATGCCGCCAAGGCGGATGTCCTGCCCCGGTTCGGGCGGGTTGGCGGCAATGTCGGCAGGCACGTAGAAATAGCTCGCCTGGTTGCGCAGGGCATAGGCCGCGAGGACACCCGCGCCGATCAGCGCGACCAGCGCGACGATGACGAGCACCAGCCGCTGGTGTTTGGGTTTCAGTGCCGAGGTCATTTCCTGCGAGTCTCCTCACGCCGTTTCTCGGCGCGTTTCATGGCAATCCAGCTCCACCCCACCATACCGAGCGTGCCGACAATCACCACCGCATAGGCAGCGATCACGTAAGTCCATTGATCAAGTTGTTCGGGCATCAGCTGGCGAGCCCTTCCGCCGCGCCCATGGCCTTGCGGCGCAGCCGCGCCTCGGCCTGTACCCTCGCAAGCAGCATCCGCATACGGGCCAGTACCACCCCGCCAAACAGCAGCGAGATGCCCAGCGCGCCTGCGAGCATGCCCCACAGGTATTCGGGCGCCATGGCCGATCCGCTGGTGGAGATGCTTGGTGGCTGGTGGAGCGAGTTCCACCAGATCACCGAGAAGTGAATGATCGGGATATTCACCGCGCCCACCAGTCCGAAAATCGCCGCCACGCGGCTGTTGCTGCCTTCGCGGTCCAGCGCGCCAGCCAGGGCGATATAGCCGAGGTAGAGGAACAGCAGGACGAGGAAGCTGGTCAGCCGCCCGTCCCACACCCACCAGGTACCCCATGCGGGACGGCCCCAGATCGAACCGGTCAGCAGGCCCAGCGTGGTGAACACCGCGCCCGGCACCGCCGCCGCACGGGCAGCGAGTGCCGCCAGCGGGTGCCGCCAGACCAGTTCTGCCAGGCTGGCGAGCGCGATGGTGGTCCAGCCGGCCATGCCGAACCAGACCGTGGGCACGTGGATGAAGAGGATTCGCGCGGTTTCGCCCTGCAGGCGCTCTGCCGGAGCAAAGAAAAGGCCGTAGCCGATTACCGCGCCAAATATCACCAGCCCTGCCAAAAGACAGAGCGGCGTGAGCCACTTGGCGATTCTCAGGAATCGGGCGGGATTGGCGAAGCCGTGCATCGTCGGACAAAGTCTATCTTTGGCCGCACCCTATTGCAGCCGCAGCCGCGTCCGACAAGCAAAACCGGAAGGTTTGTGTACGGTTCTAGACGCCCCGCCCGATAAGGATCTGTGCCATGGTATCGGCCACCTCGTTGGAGGGACGTCCGGTGGCGTCGCTTTCCTGCCAGATAGAGTCAAGCCGGCCCGGAATCTGCGCGATGCGCTTGCGCACTTCGTTGATGTCGCAAGGCTCGCCTGACCGCCGGCAAAGATACTCGAGGCTGACATTGATGATGCCGCCCGCGTTGATGACGTAGTCAGGCGCATAAAGAATGTCGCGCTCGTGCAGCATGGTGCCGTGCTCCGGCCGTGCCAGCTGGTTGTTGGCTCCGCCCGCCACGATCGCGCAGTCGAGCCGGGCGATGCCTTCCTCGTCGAGGATGGCGCCCAGCGCATTGGGGCTGAACACGTCGCAGGTGGTCGACATGATCTGGTCAGCAGCCACGGCCTCGGCATCAAGCTCGGCAGCCAGGGCCTTGGCACGCTTGTCGTCGACATCGGCCAGCCACAGCCGCGCGCCGTCCTTGGCCAGCAGCCGCGCAACGCCGCCACCGACCGAACCGACGCCCTGCACGGCTATGCGTACGCCCTGCATGCTGTCCTTGCCCAGCTTGTGCGCCACGGCGGCCTTGATGCCCTGATAGATACCGATTGCAGTCAGGGGACCCGGATCACCGCCGGCATCGCCTTCGCCGACCGGCAAGCCGCAGACATGCTCCGTGCGTTCGCGTACCAGCTCCATGTCGGCAACGGTCGCCCCCACATCTTCGGCGGTGACGTACTGGCCGCCCATGGCTTCGACGGCGTCGCCGAAGGCATGCAGCATGGCAGTGGTCTTCTTGCGATCCTTGTCGAGCAGAACCACGGCCTTGCCGCCGCCGATGGGTAGGCCGGCCATGGCGTTCTTGTAGCTCATCCCGCGGGAGAGCCGTAGCGCATCCCGCATGGCTCCGGCCGGTTCGGCATAGTGCCAGAATCGGGTGCCACCGGCGCCGGGGCCTAGATGGGTGGAATGCAGCGCAATAATCGCGGTGAGGCCGGAGGCGCGATCATGCACCACCTCGACGCGCTCGTGCTCGTCCCAGTCGGGTTCGCTCCAGAATGCCGGCATAATTCGCCCCTCATCGCTTTCAACGCGGCAGGAAAGCTGGGGAAATGGGGCGATCGAGGGGTCTCGAACCCCCGACCTCCGGTACCACAAACCGGCGCTCTAACCAACTGAGCTACGATCGCCACACATGCCAGGTTCCGCATGCCAAGATGCGGCCTGTTAGGGGTCTGCGCCGGGTGGTCAAGGGCCATCCGCCGCGGGCGCTGGCCTGTTGCACAAGTCGGCTGGCAAGCAAAGCGAAAAGTGCTTGTCGGCGCCTCAAACGCAAGAAAATTACTTGGGCTTGCGCAGCCCATCGCCGGGTTTATCAATGTCGGCATGACGAATCCGGGCGAGACCTCTGTAGACATCCTCGGCCAGCACGACGGGATGCGGCAGGTCCCCTCCTCGCGGCTCACCTTGCTCACCTGCGCCAATTTCATTCCCGATGACCTGTGCGAAGGCCTCATCGAACTGATCGACCGGGATCGCCGACCCTCCACTATCGCCGACGCCAATGGCGACGACTACTTCCGCACCAGCGAGACCTGCGACCTCGATCCCAAGGAGGCCGCGGTGAAGGACCTCGAGGACATGCTGTTCGAACTGAACGGCATCAACCGCGCCCATGGCGAGCCGGTGCAGGGCCAGCGCTATGCCGAAGGGCAGGAGTTCAAGCCCCACACCGACTATTTCGAACCGGGGGGCTTGGACTACAACACCTATTGCAAGGTGTCCGGCAACCGGACCTGGACCTTCATGGTCTATCTCAACGAGGTGGAAGCCGGCGGCGGCACCCGCTTCAAGGTGATCGACAAGACCTTCAAGCCAGAAACCGGACGGCTGCTGTGCTGGGACAACCGACGTGCTGACGGCCGCGTGAATCCCAACACGCTCCACCACGGCATGAAGGTACGCAAAGGGGTGAAGTACGTGATCACCAAGTGGTACCGGGAAAAGCCATGGGGGTGACGCGTAAAGGCTGCTGCCATTGCGGCGCCGTGCAGTTCTCGGTGGAGTTTCCCGACGAACGGCTCGTGCCTTCGCGCTGCAACTGCTCGATCTGCGCGATGAAGGGCGCGGCCATGGTCTATGTGCCGGTCGACGCCGTCACCGTGACCAAGGGCGAGGACGCGCTGTCGTGCTACCGGTTCAACACCATGGCGGCCTCGCACCACTTCTGTTCGAACTGCGGTATCCACGTTATGCACCAGGCGCGCAGCGATCAGGACAAGTTCGCCATCAACGCCTCCACGCTGGAAGGCGTGCGGCCTTACGAGGACTTTCCCGAAGTGCCCGTTTTCAACGGCCAGCGCCATGTCGACGACTTCGGCGGCGAACGGACGCAGGCGGGCTGGCTGCGGTTCGAGGCGACGCCGGACAAGGTCTGGCCGAAGGGCGTGATCTAGCCGATTTGCCGCAAGGCGAGCAACGAGCTACCCTTCCTCCGGGTCGCAGAACAAGGGGGGACTATGCTTCGTCTAATCAAGGCCGCACTGGTGGCCGTCATCGGCTTCCATGCGCTCATCTACGCCTTGCAGAACGTCGCCAACATCGAAGCGGCGCACGCTTCGCTGAGCTACGTCATGTCTGGCGCGGACAATACCGCTTACCCGGACACGCTGTTCTTTACGTCTGCCAATCCGGCGCTGGCGTGGGTCGCGCTCGCCATCGTGCTGGCGGGTGAGTTCACCACGGCCTTCTTCGGCCTCAAAGGCGGGTGGGACCTGTTCGCCGCGCGCAAGGGCGATGCGGCGGCCTTCACGGAAGCCAAGCGCGCCTCCGTCTTTGCTGCCGGCTTTGCCCTGCTGACATGGTTTGGCCTGTTCATGACCATCGGCTCCGCCTTCTTCCAGATGTGGCAGACACAGGTGGGCGACGGATCGCTGAAGGGAGCCTTCATGTTCGCCATGGCCTCCACAGTGACTGTGCTGTTCGTCTACCTGACACCGGACGACTAGCTCGCGGCAGTAGCTGCCGCAGAATCAGAAAGGGCGGCCCGATCGGGCCGCCCTCTTGGAATTCCGGCGAAAGCCGGAATCTCGTGGGTGACTGCGCCAGATCCCGGATCAGGTCCGGGATCAGCCCATGCGTCACTTCTTCAGATTCAGGCCGCCGAAACGCTGGTTGAACTTGGCCACGCGGCCGCCGTCCTGGATGCGCTGCGGGCCACCGGTCCATGCCGGGTGGCTGGTCGGGTCGATTTCGAGGTTCATCGTATCGCCCTCGGCACCCCAGGTGCTCTTGGTCTGGAATTCGGTGCCATCCGTCATCTTGACGTTGATGACGTGGTATTCGGGATGCGTATCGGCCTTCATGGCATATGTCCTTTGCGTCTGGCCGGTTCCGACCGACCTGCAGATGGGAATTTCAAGAAGGCGCGCCCCTAACGGGAGCAACCTTCAATTGCAAGGATTGTTTGATTGCGAAGCCGCCTCCGCGCCATCGTCCTCGCTAGACGCGCTCCGCTCCGCTTCGCTGCGCGCCCGCTGCAGGCGGACGGTTGTCCTTGCGGTTCCGATGGAACTGTCACTCGCATCGAACAGAGGGGTAGCGCCGACATCGGGCGCAATCGGCGCCCGACCGAGCGCAAGCGCGCGACCCGCAGGTGCCCCCGCAGCACAGCGGAGGGAATGGCACCGAGGACGATCCGGCGGAGGCCGGATCGAAAATCAACTAGGCGGGTCCGCGATCATCGCCGTAAAGCTGACATCGCAGGTCACCTTGCCGTCAACGCTGGCCTTGCCGTCGAACTTGCAGATCTTGCTGCGCTGCTGGGTGAAGGCAACATCCAGCTGCAACAGGCAGCCCGGCTCTACCGGAGCGCGGAACTTGGCGTTCTCGATGGCCATGAAATAGACCAGCTTGCCGCTGTCGGCGAGATCGAGCGTCTCTATGCCGAGAATGCCGGCGGCCTGTGCCAGCGCCTCGATCTGCAAGACGCCCGGCATGATCGGCCGCCCGGGAAAGTGCCCCTGGAAGAAACCTTCGTTGAAGGTGACTGCCTTGATGGCGCTGATGCTCTCGCCCTTCACCAGTTCGGTGACACGGTCGACCAGCAGCATCGGATAACGGTGCGGCAGGGCCTTGAGGATGCGCGGTATGTCGTAGCTGTCGCTCATGACCCTGCCCCGTTTCTTGCGCTATTAGCGGCCCGAGGTGGCGGGCGCTTCGGCCGGCTGCTGTCCAGCGGCGGCCTGCTGCTGCTGCATGGCGGCCATCAGCAGGATCTGCTGGATTTGCTGGAACAGGTTCACCGCAGCGTCGCTGGGCTGCCAGTCAGCCGGCGGCACGACGGCGACCGAAGGCACGCGGGTGTCGAGCGCCGTGGTGACAGCCTCGGTGACGTCAGCACCTTCCGGCGCGTAGATCAGGGCATCAGGCGAAATCACGAACTGGATGTTCTGCTCGCTGATCACCGTCTGCATGGCAGCCGAATACTGCTGGGCAACCTGCTGCACCACGTAGACGCGGGCAAGATTGATCGGCTGCTGCAGGGTAGCGATTTCCTGGTCGATCGCCTGGATCTGCTGCACCGTGGCGTTGTTCGGGTCCTGCGTGGCAGCCTGTTCGGTGGCGTCCAGCTGGCCATCGCTGTTGGTGTCGAAGGTCTGGATCAACTGCTGGCGCTGCTGCTGGCGCTGTTCGATGGTGGTGCGCTGTGCCTGGTACTGTGTGGCAATCTGCTGGTAGCCGGTCTGGAAGGCCTGCGAATTGGCCACGGCGTAGCTGAGATCGACGGTACCGATGCCGTTCACCTGGGCGGCGGCGGGCACGGCGAGGCTCGCACCGGCAACAGCCAGTGCGGCACCAAGCGAGGTTTTGACGAGATTTTTCATCAGAATTGCGTTCCTACATTGAAGGAGAAGAGTTTGGTTTCGTCGCCGCGCTCAGATAGAATATCATAGGCTATATCGATCCTGAACGGACCGAACGGCGAGTTCCAGTTGACGCCGAGACCGGCAGTCACACGCGGCGACGGGGTGTCGCCGAGAAATTCTTCGGAGAACGGCGGCAGGTCAAGGCCGATCGGCGTATTCAGGCGGCCATCCGGCGCCACCGGGTTGATGGTGGTGATGGATCCGATAACGGCACCCGTGTCGTCCAGCGTAAACTGCGTAAACTCGGGATTGCCGTTGCCATCACGCTGCGGGATGAACAGGCCATCGGGCAGCGGACTCTGCGTCAGCTGCGGCGCATCGACCCCGAACACCGAACCAACGTCCACGAACAGCGAGGGGCGCAAGCCCAGTTCGCGCACGCCCGAACCCAGCGGAATCTCAATTTCCGCCCGAGCCAGGTAATAGGCCTCGCCGCCAAGCGCATCGTCCTGGTTGCGGTCATCGCCCAACGGGATCAGCACGGGCTCGTCATTCTCGTCAAGCTCGTAGGTTCGGCGCACAACGCGCGGTCCCACACCGCGAATGTCGAAGCCGCGGATCTGCCCTTCACCGAGGAAGAAGCGGTCTGTCAGCAGTACATCGTCGCCAAGGCCGTTGATGTAGCCGCCTTCAAGACGGAGCGAACCGATGAAGCCGCTGCCAAGGTTCCAGTAGCGCGAGACCTCGCCGCGGACGCGCACATAGCGCGTGTCACCACCCAAGCCGGCGAACTGCACCGTTGCAACGGCATTCATGCCGCGCGTCGGCCGCACGCGGCTGTCGAGCGTGGAATAGGTCAGTGAAGTGCCGAGGATCGACTGCAGGCGTCCGCCCAGCGCATCGCACAGGTAGCGACCGGCAATCAGCGGCTCGCACTGCGCGGTGCCGTCGCCGTCGAAATCGAAGAAGAAGCGCGATTCGTCGACCGTCACATCCTGGTAGTTCAGCGTGTAGCTGCCCAGCAGGCTCATGTATTCGCTCAGCGGCACGCCAACGCGCAGCGAGAAGCCGGTGGTCGACTGCTCGTAAGTGGCACTGTCGCGGTTGAAGTAGCCGTTGTTGAAGTCCTGCCGGTAGATATCGAAACCCAAGGCAATATCGCGGTCGAACACCTTGGGTTCGGTGAAGCTGACATTGGCAGAACGCGAATAGCGCGAATAGTTGACGCCCAGGCCGATCGTCTGGCCGCGCCCACGGAAGTTGTTCTGCCTGATCGAACCGTTGAAGATGAAGCTTTCGAGCGAGGAGAAACCGGCGGACAGCGTCAGTTCGCCGGTCGGCTCTTCCTGCACGTTGGCCTGCAGGATGATGCGGTCCGGGCTGGAGCCTTCGACCTGCTCGATCTCGAAGTTCTCCTGGAAATAGCCCAGCGAGTTGATGCGCGCGGTCGAACGGGCGACCTGCAGGCTGGAGAAGGCGTCGCCTTCCGCGATACGGAACTCGCGGCGGATCACCTTGTCCTGTGTCAGCGTGTTGCCGTTGATCTCGATCGCTTCGATGTAGACGCGCGGCGCGTCAGCCACCGTGAAGGTGACGTCCATCGTGCGCTCTTCAGCGTTGCGCGTGATGCGCGGACGCACGTCGGCAAAGGCATAGCCAAAGGCACCGGCGGTCTCGGTCAGGCCCTCAACCGTGTCATCGATCTGCTCGGCATTGTACCAGTCGCCCGGTGACATCACGAGACCGGCGGAAAGTTGTTCGGACGAGAAGTCACGCAGTTGGCTGACAACCTCGACGTCGCCGAAGGTGTAACGATCGCCCTCTTCCACCACATAGGTGATGATGAAGTCGCGCTTGTCCGGCGTCAGTTCGGCCACGGCGGAAACGACGCGGAAGTCGGCATAGCCTTCGGTGAGGTAGAACTGGCGCAGCTTCTGCTGGTCGAAGGCAAGACGGTCAGGGTCGTAGCTGGTGTTCGAGCTGAAGATCGCGAACAGGCTGGCTTCGCGCGTAACCATCTCGTCACGCAACTCGCCGTCGGAGAACACCTCGTTGCCGATGATGTTGATCTGGCGAACGCGCGACTTGGGGCCCTCGGAAATCTCGAAGATCACGTCGACGCGGTTCTGGTCGAGCATGACCATCTGCGGTTCGACGGTCGCGGCAAAGCGACCCTGCCGCTTGTACAGTTCGATGATGCGGGCAACGTCCGCACGGACGCGGGAACGGGTGAAGATCTGGCGCGGGGCCAGGTTGATTTCGGGAATGATCTCGTCAGCGTCGATCCGGCGGTTACCCTCCAGGATGATGCGGTTGATGATCGGGTTTTCCTCGACCGTGATGACGACGTTGCCGTCGTTGAAGGCCAGTTCGAAGTCCGCAAACAGCTCGGTCTCGGCCAGGTCCAGCAGGGCCTGGTCACCCGCAGCTGCCGTATAGACCATGCCGGGGCGCAACTGGATGTAGGAAACGATGGTCTCCGGCTCCAGGCGCTCGGCACCGGCAACCGCGATGGTGCGGATGATTTCACCCTGTTCCTGCGGTGCGGGTGCCGGAGTTGGTGCAACCGCCGGTTCTTCTTCCTGCGGTGCCGCCGTGCTCTCTTCCGGAGGCAGCGTAAGGTCGCCAGCGTCCTGCGCCAGCGCCGCAATGGGCATACCGGCGAGAATGGTGCAGCCCAGCAGGGCTACGGCATAATGCTGGGATTTGATCGTCTTGGCCTTGGAACCCATTATCCGTCCACTCGTCTCGACACTCGCGCCCGCTCAGGGGCATTGAACCCGGTCTGCCCGTCAGCCCGCCCCCCGCGGGATGCATCGTCCGGTTTCAAACGCGAAGTGCGCCCTTGCCCGATGCCAGAGTGGCAATCAAGCGAAGTTGCCCGAAATCGCGTCGAAAGTGCAGTCCTTTCCCCACTTGAGGATACCAGGCCTAGCTCCCGAAAATCGGCAGCTTGGCGATATCGATGATCGTCACGAACAGCATCAGTGCCAACACGATGGCCATACCGGTGCGGAACGCGAGCTCCTGACTGCGGGGACTGGCTGGTTTGCGGCGGACTGCTTCCACTGCATAAAAAGCCAGGTGCCCGCCGTCGAGGGCAGGGATTGGCAGCAAGTTAATGAACGCCAAGTTAAGCGAGATGAGCGCGGCAAAGCTGACGAATTCCAGCCAGCCGAGGCTCAGTTGCTCACCAGACACCTTGGCGATGGTAATCGGTCCGCCCAGCTCCTTCACCGAGCGTTCGCCGAACAGGATCTGGCCGATGCCGGTCACCATCATGTCGAACATGTCGGCGCACTGGCGGACTGCCAGCCCGACGGCCGTAATCGGCCCAACCGCCTCGAAATTGCGTTCGGTCGGGCGACTTTCGACGCCGATCAGGCCGATGGTGGAGGCATTGCCGAACTGATCCGTCATCTCTTCGGAACGGGTCGTGATCGGGTAGGTAATACGCTGCCCGTCACGTTCTACCGTGATGTCCAGTTCGCGATTGGGATAGAGCCAGATCGCCTGCTGTACCTCGCGGTAGGATTCCATTTCCTTACCTTCGACCGCAACGATACGGTCGTCGATCTGGATACCGGCCTCGCGCGCCGGTGACTCTTCGGCAAAGGCGACGACAAAGTTCTCTTCCGCTGGATCGCTAGCCACGGGCTTGCCGAAAATCATGAAGAAGGCGGAGAAGATGGCCACGGCGATGATGACGTTGGCAACCGGTCCGGCTGCCACAATCAGGGCGCGCTGCCACAATGGCTTGGTCTGGAAGGCGTCAGGTTCCGCGGGCGCAGCCGGATCAGGCACGCTGGCGGGGTTCATGTCACCCTTGAACTGCACGTAGCCACCGATGGGCAGCAGTGAAAGCTTCCAGCGCGTACCGCGCTTGTCGGTATAGCCTGCAATTTCCTTGCCGAAGCCAACCGAGAAAGCCTCTGCCCCAACGCCGAACCAGCGCCCGACGAGGTAGTGGCCCAGTTCGTGCAGGACGATGAGCGGGCCAAGCATCAGCAGGAAGCCGACGATGTAGACCCAGAAGGGCACGGATTCGAAACTCACTTAAACAGGCTCCAGCATTGCAGCCGCGCGCGCCCTTGCCTCGGCATCGACAGCCAGCACGGCGTCGAGCGATGTTGGCGCAGGCGGCGCGTAATTGTCGAGGGTTCTAGCCACTATTGCAGAAATTTGGGTGAATTTCAGCTGACCCGCAAGGAAGGCCGCCACGGCCACCTCGTTCGCGGCATTGAGCACGGCGGGCGCCCCGCCCCCGGCGTGGGCCGCCTCGCGCGCCAGTTTCGTGGCCGGGAAGCGTTCTTCATCAGGCGCGAAAAAGGTGAGTTCCCCGATGGTTGCAAGGTCCAGCGGCTTGCACCGGGTATCCATGCGCGCAGGATGAGCCAGCGTCGACGCGATGGGCACGCGCATGTCGCTCGGCCCAAGCTGGGCGAGCGTGGAACCGTCGCGATATTCTACCATCGAGTGGATCACGCTCTGCGGGTGGACGATGATCCGCAGCCGATCCAGCCCCACGGGGAACAGGTGGAAGGCCTCGATGAACTCGAGTCCCTTGTTCATCATGGTGGCGGAATCGACGCTGATCTTGGCGCCCATGTCCCAGTTGGGATGGGCCACGGCCTGGGCAGGCGTGGCGGCTTCCAGTTCGACCATGGTCTTGGTGCGGAAGGGCCCACCGCTCGCGGTCAGGGTGATCCAGCGCACGTCGGCAAGATCGTTGCCCTGCAGGCACTGGAAGATGGCATTGTGCTCGCTGTCGACCGGCAGCAGCGTGGTGCCGTGTTCGGCGACCAGCCGCGTCATCACCTCGCCGGCGGAGACCAGCGCTTCCTTGTTGGCTAGCGCGACGGTGTTGCCTTGCTCGATGGCCCGCATAGTGGGTGCAAGGCCCGCACAGCCGACGATAGCGGCCACAGTTAGGTCGCACGGACGCGCGGCGGCTTCGCACAGCGCCTGCGCACCGCCTGTTGCCTCGATCCCCGTGCCCGAGAGGTGCTCGCGTAGTTCGGGCAGGCAGGCCTCATCGCCGACCACGGCAATCTCGGCGCCGAACTCGATGGCCAGCCGCGCCAGCTTCTCCGCCGAGCAATTGGCGCTGAGCGCAACGACGCGCCACTCACCCGGCTGCGAGCGCACGAGGTCGAGCGTGGAATCGCCGATGGAGCCGGTGGCTCCGAGAATGGAAATCGAGCGGGTCATAGGTCCGGCGCGTACAGTAGAGCCGCGAACATCCATACGCCAGCCGCCCAGGATACGGCCAATAGTCCGTCGAGCCGGTCGAAGAATCCTCCGTGACCGGGAATCAGCGATCCGGAGTCCTTCAGGCCCGCCTTGCGCTTCATCCCGCTCTCGAGGAAATCACCCGCCTGCGCCACCACCGCGACCGCAGCGCCGACGAGGAGTGCCATAAGCAGGGGCATCTCGACGAAGGTGTACTCCGCGATCAGTGCCAGCACTGCCGCTGCGCAGGCCATGCCGCCGGCAAGCCCTGCCCAGGTCTTCGACGGGCTGATAGACGGGGCAATCTTGGGGCCGCCGATGGCGCGTCCGGCAAAATAGGCGCCGGTGTCGGTGGCAATCACCACGGCGACCAGTGCCAGCAATGGCCAGTGCCACTGGCCTTCGGGCACGCCCATGGCCTCGTCATTGCCGAAAACGGCAAGGAAGTAGGTCGCCCCGCCGACATAGATCACCCCGAGAACAAAACCGACGAGTCGCTTGATCGTGCTCTCGGTCATGCGCAGCACGATGCGCGACCACTCACCGTAAACGACCAGCCCCACCAGCGCGGCAAAGCCCGACCAGACATAGCCGCCCGCCCAAACAACGCCTGCGACCACGGCCAGCATCACCAACGCGCTCGCCGCGCGCTTTGGCAAGTCGCTGGTGCGGACGCTGACGGGAACTTCGACAGCCTTCTTCGCCGCTGCCTTCAGCTGGTCGCGCTTGCGCTCGGGAGCCGGATCACCGCCCGCCATAGCGTCGCTCCCGCTTGGCGAATTCCTCGCAGGCCGCGCGCAGGTGCTCTTCGCCGAAATCGGGCCAGAGCACGTCGAGGAAGAGCATTTCGGCATAGGCCGATTGCCACAGCAGGAAGTTTGACAGCCGCACCTCGCCGCTGGTGCGGATCAGCAGGTCGAGCGGCGGCAGGTCGGCAGTGTAGAGGTGCTTCTCGATACTTTCAGGGTCGATTGCACCCGCTTCAGCCGCCAGCCGCGCCGCGCGAGCGATTTCCTGCTGCGCGCCGTAATTGAGTGCCACTGCCAGGGTGCGTGTGCCGCCACTTGTGCGCGCCAGCGCGTCTTCCAGCTTTTCGACAATATCGGGAGCGAAGGCCTTGAAATCACCAATGATCTTCAACCGCACCTTGCGTTCGATCATGTCCGCAAGGTTGGCCTCGATGAACCTGCGCATCAGGTTCATCAGGTCGGAAATCTCGCTTTCCTCGCGCTTCCAGTTCTCGCTGGAGAAGGCGTAGAGCGTCAGGCATTCCAGCCCCAGGTCTTCCGCTGCCTGCACCGTCCGGCGCACGGCATCGCCGCCCGCCTTGTGGCCCATGGCCCGCGGCAAGGCGCGGCGCTTCGCCCAGCGGCCATTGCCGTCCATGATGATCGCGACATGGCGAGGATATGTTGACTCAGCCACCGGACGCGACCCTATCGACGCTTACTGCGTCATGATTTCCTTTTCCTTGGCGGCCGTGGCGGCATCGACGTCGGCGACATACTTGTCGGTCAGCTTCTGCACCTCGTCCTCCAGACGCTTGCGGTCGTCTTCGGAGATTTCCTTCTTCTTCTCGTCTTCCTTCAGCGCGTCGTTGGCGTCGCGGCGCACGTTGCGGATGGCGATCTTGGCCTTCTCGCCATAGTCGCCTGCCAGCTTGGCCAGCTCACGGCGGCGTTCCTCGTTGAGGTCGGGCATGGGCAGGCGCACCGTCTGGCCGTCGCTCATCGGGTTGAGGCCGAGGTTGGCCTTGGTGATGCCCTTCTCCACGGCGCTGACGTTGGCCCTGTCCCACACCTGCACGCTGAGCATGCGCGGTTCGGGTGCGGAGACCGTCGCCACCTGGTTGAGCGGCATCATCGAGCCGTAGACCTCGACCACCACGGGATCGAGCAGCGCCGTGTTCGCACGACCCGTGCGCAGGCCCGAAAGGTCGCCCTTCAGGCTTTCCACCGCTCCAGCCATGCGGCGCTCAACGTCTGCCTTGTCGTACTTCATCGCTCTCTAGTCCTTCTGTACAATCGTCTGGACGCCCTCGCCCGCCAGCACCCGCGCGACATTGCCCCGCTCGCGGATCGAAAAGACCACGATGGGGATGTCGTTGTCGCGGCACAGGGCCACGGCCGAGGCGTCCATCACCTTCAAATTGTCTGCCAGCACCTTGTCATAGGTGACCGTGTCGAAACGCTTGGCATCGGGATCGCGCTTGGGATCGGCACTGTAGACCCCGTCCACGCTGGTGCCCTTCAGCAGCGCGTCGCAGCGCATTTCCGCAGCACGCAGGGCAGCGCCGGAATCGGTGGTGAAATAGGGCGCGCCCACGCCCGCCGCGAAGATCACGATACGGCCCTTTTCAAGGTGCCGTTCGGCGCGGCGGCGGATCACCGGCTCGCACACCTGGTCCATCTGGATCGCGCTTTGCACGCGGGTATGGACCCCCAGCTGCTCCAGCGCGCTCTGCATGGCGAGGGCATTCATCACCGTGGCGAGCATGCCCATGTAATCGGCCTGCGCGCGGTCCATGCCCTGCGCGGCGCCCGACATCCCGCGGAAGATGTTGCCGCCGCCGATGACCAGGCAAATCTCCAGACCGGTCTCTTTCGCTGCCTTCACCTCTTCGGCGAGGCGCATGACATAGTCGGTGTCGATGCCGTAGTCCTGCTCGCCCATCAGCACCTCGCCCGAAAGCTTGAGCAGGATACGCTTGGTGTCGGGCAGCAACATGGGTGGATAGTTCCTCTCGAAAGCAGGTTGGCGCGACTGTTAGAGACAGCGAGGCAATGTGCCAAGTGTTCCGACGTGATTTCGCCCGCCTAAGGTTCGTAGCGGTAGACGATCTGGTCAGTCGGTATCTCATCACCAATTTGCCAATTGCTGCCACGACAGACGAGGTAGACTGGTTGATCGCGGCTGACACGCATCTCGCGAAATTCCAGCCCGCGCTGCTGCGCCAGCGATCCCCCTAGGATCGCCCACTGGATTGAGGGCCCCTGCACTGCCACGAAGACGCCGTCGTTGTCAGCAGATGCCTGCAACTGGCTGCGAAGAAGGCCGCGCCGGACAACCTGCAGCACCCGCAAGGTTATCCCCTGCTCTGCGCGTCGTCGTTGCTGAGCTTTCCGCCAAGGCATGGGCCCGGCATCGCAGGATATTGGGGCGAGGCCAATAGCCAACTCGCGAAGATGCAGTGCCTCCCAAATGTTGCGTTCCCCGCCCCGGACTTCGCCGTGCCAGAAAACAAAAAGGGCCGCCGAACCCGAGAGTGCGACGGCCCCCTTTGAAGCCTCAAAGAGAGGAAAAAATCAGCCGCCGACGGCAGCCGCGACTTCTGCGGCGAAGTCGCTTTCTTCTTTCTCGATGCCTTCGCCCAGCTGGAAGCGGACATAGTCCTTCAGCACGATGGCGGTGCCGGCTTCCTTGCCGGCGGCGGCAACGACATCAGCGATCGGCGTCTTGTTGTCCATCACGAAGACCTGGCTGAGGAGAGCGTTCTCCTTGGCGTACTTCTTGATGGCGCCTTCAACCATCTTTTCCTGCACGTTCTCGGGCTTGCCGCTTTCGGCAGCCTTCTCGGCAGCGATCTTGCGCTCACGCTCGATCACGTCCGCGTCCAGGTCTTCCGCGGTCAGGGCCTGCGGGAAGGCAGCGGCGATGTGCATGGCCAGCTGCTTGCCCAGCGGTTCCAGCACGTCGGCACCGGCTTCGCTCTCGAGCGCGACGAGCACGCCGATCTTGCCAAGGTTCGGAGCCTGCGCATTGTGCATGTAAGGCACGATCACGCCGCTGGAGACAGCAACGCTCTTCATGCGGCGCACCTGCTGGTTTTCGCCGATGGTGGCGACATTGTCGGTCAGCTTTTCGGCCACGGTGCCGCCATCGGGATAGCCGGCAGCCTTCAGTGCTTCGACGTCGTCACCGTCCATGCCCAGGGCCACGTCGGTGGTCTTGCGCACGAAGTCCTGGAACTTGTCGTTCTTGGCGACGAAGTCGGTTTCCGAATTCACTTCGACGGCAACGCCCTTGGTGCCTTCGACAGCCACGCCAACGAGGCCCTCTGCCGCGGTGCGGCTGGACTTCTTCTGGGCGGTAGCGAGACCCTTGGCGCGCAGTGCGTCGATGGCAGCTTCGATGTCGCCACCGGCAGCTTCAAGCGCCTTCTTGGCGTCCATCATGCCCGCGCCGGTCTTTTCGCGCAGGGCCTTCACGTCGGATGCAGAAAATGCAGCCATGTCTATTTCCTTCGATACTTCAAAAGTGGCGCCGGATTACCCTTGCCGGGTCACGTGACCACAAGTGGCCACGCGGCGTAGGCGCCATGAAATGCAATTGTGACGCGCGGCTTACGACCCGGTCGCAGGCCGCGCATCAGATGAAGATCAGGCCTCGGCCGGAGCTTCCTCGGCAACTGCTTCTGCCGGCGGTGCATCCATGGCGCCGATGTCGGTGCCTGAGTCCACCACGCCTTCGCCCTTGCCGGCGCTTGCAGCGGCAGCAACGGCATCGCAGTACAGACGCACGGCGCGGCTGGCGTCGTCGTTGCCCGGAACCGGGAAGGAAATGCCCGATGGATCGACATTGGTATCAAGAACCGCGACAACCGGAATACCAAGCACGTTGGCTTCCTTGATCGCGAGATCCTCCTTGTTGGCGTCGATCACGAACATCACGTCCGGCACGCCGCCCATGTCGCGGATGCCGCCCAGCGACAGTTCCAGCTTGTCCTTCTTGCGGGTCAGCTGGAGGATTTCCTTCTTGGTCAGGCCGTGGGTATCGCCCGACAGCTTTTCCTCGAGGGTCTTCAGTTCCTTGATCGACTGCGAGATCGTCTTCCAGTTGGTGAGCATGCCGCCCAGCCAGCGGTGGTTGACGAAGTGCTGGCCGCACGAACGGGCAGCCTGTGCAATCGGCTCCTGCGCCTGGCGCTTGGTGCCGACGAACAGCACCTTACCGCCTGCGCGGGTGGTCGAGGAGATGAAGTCGAGCGCGCGTGCGAACAGCGGCACGGTCTGCGACAGGTCGATGATGTGAACGCCGTTGCGGTCGCCGAAGATGTACGGCTTCATCCGCGGGTTCCAGCGGTGGGTCTGGTGGCCGAAGTGTGCGCCGGCCTCGATCAATTGCTGCATGGTGACGGTGGGACCCGCCATAGGTAATTCCTTTCCGGTTGAACCTCTGGAAGACGGGGAACCGACCCTTGGAGTCCCATCTTGCGACTGGGCCCTCAGGCGGCACCGGTATGTCAGTGCCTTCCATGTGGATTTGCCGTCATTGGCAGAAACGGGAATCGTTCCTGCCCTTCAGGCGGTCGCGCCACTAGCCCAGAGCTTCGGGGAAATCCAGTCCCAAATCGCGCCCTGGAACACCCGATGAGAACATCACGGGAACAAAAGTTCTTGACCCGATGGAACGAAAGTGGAACATGGAACGCAACAAGAACGAATCGAAACAAAGGCACTCATTATGGCACTGGCAATCGCAATCTCGCTCTTCTTCGGAATGATCGCCGCGCTGTCGCTGGCATCGTGCCTTGAGTCGATCGTCCAGGGGCTGGCCCACTGGCGTACGATCCGCTCCGAACTGGCTGCTATGGATCGCGATCCTGCGCCAGTTGCTGTTCAACCTCGTCAACCGCGAGAGGCTTTCGCCCTTCTGGCGGCGTAACGGTCTCGGATTTGTCTGCGGCGGCTTTATCGACTCTCTGCTGCCGCCTCACCTTCGCATAGCGGAACAAAGTCCACACGATCAGTGCGGAATAGACCACGCCGATCAGCACCAGCGTCCACCAGGTTTCGATCAGCAGGCCGCCCACCGTCAGTCCGGCAAGCACGAGGACGAACAGTTTCAAACTAGGTGACGGGCGCAGCGATTTCCAGCTGGGCGTGGCGAGGTTGGATACCATCAGCAAGGCGACGAACACCAGCCACGGGCCCACCAGCCAGGGTTCGCGGAAGACGTCTTCATCGGTCGCCAGCCACAGGTACATGGGCATGAAAGCAAAGCCCGCCCCCATTGGTGCAGGAACTCCTGTGAGGAATCCTGCCAGCTTGTGAGGCTGGTCGTCGACGTCAATCTGGGCATTGAAGCGGGCAAGCCGCAAGGCACAGCAAATGGCATAGGCGAGAGCCGCCAACCAGCCGAACCGCGGCACCTCCGCCAGCGACCACAGGTAGAGCACCAGCGCGGGTGCCATGCCGAAACTGGCGGAATCGGCGAGGCTGTCCAGCTCCGCGCCGAAACGCGACTGGGCCTTGAGCAGGCGGGCGATGCGCCCGTCCATCCCGTCAAGCACGCCGGCAATGATCATGGCGAAGACTGCCTTGTCCCACTGTCCAGCAATCGCGAACAGGATGCTGGTCAGGCCGGAACACAGCGCTGCCGCAGTAATGGCATTGGGAACCAGAGAACGCATCGACAGGCCCTTGCCTGCCCGCGACCGGGTTACGACCTCGTGCTCGCTGGCCTTGGGACCAAGCCATGCCGGACCGGGTGTTGCCGTCTCTTCCTCGTCGTAGTCGTGATCCGCACTCACTGGCTGACACCCTCCAACAGGCCGACCGTGCCGATTTCTGCCAGCACCGTCTCGCCCGCGATTACGCGCTGGCCGAGCAACACCTTCGCATCGGTCCCGGCGGGCAGGTAGACGTCGACACGGCTGCCGAAGCGGATCAGGCCCACGCGCTGGCCGGCGGCAACAATGTCACCCGGCTTGGCCAGCGGGATGATCCGCCGCGCGATAAGCCCGGCGATCTGGGTGAAACCGATGGCGGTGCCGTCGACACGCTCCACCAGGACATGCTGGCGCTCGTTCTCCTCGCTCGCCTTGTCGAGGTCGGCATTCATGAAACGGCCGGGAATGTAGACGATGCGCTTGATGGTCCCCGCAATAGGCGAGCGATTGATGTGCACGTCGAATACGGACATGAAGATGGAAATGCGGGTGACAGGCTCGGTTCCCAGACCGCGGCTGCCATCCTCTGACGCATGTTGCAATTCCGGCGGCGGGGGAACCTGGGTGATGAGCGAGACCAGCCCGTCGGCAGGCGAGACGATCAGCCGGTCACCCTGCGGCACCACGCGTTCCGGATCGCGGAAGAAGGCGAAAACGCCAGCGGACAGCGCCAGCAGCAGTGTGCCAAAGATTTCCCAGTCGAAACCGAACATCACCAGCAGCGCGACAAAACCCGCGATCACGCCGTACTTGCGGCCTTCCGGGTGGATCGCGGGAAAGCCCCATTCGGCATCGCCGCGACCACGATTGTCTCTCAATTCGCCTGACATAAAGAAGTACCTACGCACTGGCAGGCCATGCCACAAGCCGCTGACTACGCTTGTGCGCGAACGATTGGCCTAGACGACGGACTAGTCGGCAGAAAAATCGAACGGCACCCCGCTGTCACGGAACCGCGCCGGGACCAGTTCGCGGCCCATTGGCGGGGCCGAACGGGCAATGCAACGCGGCCGGTGGCACAAGCGGCAGGCCACCCCGATAGGCGTCGGCTCGCCATGGTTCAGGGCATCAGCATAGGCCAGCCGGTCCAGGTGCTCTGCCGAACAGGCAATTGCGATGGCACGCGGCACGCTCTGCTTTCCGAAGCTGCCGCCCCCTGCCCTTACGACACGGGCAATAGACACGTAGCGCTCGCCATCGGGCATCTCGATCAGTTGCGCGTCGACCAGCCCGGGCGTCGCAAAAACCTGGTGCACGTTCCACAAGGGGCAACCGCCACCATGCTGCGCCAGCGGAAAGCCCGCACCGTCGAGCCGCTTGGACACGTTGCCGGCACGGTCCACGCGCAGGAAGAAGAACGGCACTCCCTCCTCGCCCGGCTTTTGCAGGGTGGTGAGCCGGTGCGCAGCCTGCTCGAAGCTGACGGAAAAGCGCGCGGCCAAGGCCTCGACATCGTAGCGCAGTTCCTCCGCCGCCTTGCGAAAGGCGCGGTAGGGCATCAGCAACGCCGCCGCCCAATAGCTCTGCAGGGCGCGGCGCACGAGCGAGCGGCTTCCCTCGCCGGCAAAGCGCCCTTCCGCCACCAGCCCTTCGATGGCCTCGCCTTGCTCGAGGATGGCGATCTGCAAGGCCAGTTGGAACCGGCGCCCCGAGTGATCGAGCCGCTCGGCAATGTGGATCCGTCGTCGGTGGTAGTCGTGCCAGCGCAGGCCGCCGCGCATCAGGCCATCGTCCGCCAGGCGCACGTCCAGCCCGAAGCTATCGGCGATATGGCGCTGCATGGCATCGAAGCTGTCCAACTCCTTGGCAGCCGCGGCTGCGCTGTCATCCAGCGGGGGAAAACAGTTGCGGCGCGCGGAGAGGAAAGCACGAGCCTCGACCACGGGATCTGCCACAGGCTCGCGAGCGATGCCCTCTGCGCTTTCACGCCGCGTTGCCAGAGCCAGCTGCTCTTCCCCAAAGGCGGTGTAGAGCCGCAGCAATGCCTCGGCCATGCCGGGGTAGGAGGTGGCGATGTCCTCGATATCCAGCCGCTCGATAGCGATGTCGGCAAACAGCGGATCGCGCAGGGCCGATTGCAGCCGCGCGGCGGTTTCGTCTGCGTGCTGGTCAGCTAGGTCGGCAACGTCGATGCGGTAGGTCGTCGCCAGCTTGATCAGCATCTCGGCGGTTACGGGGCGCTGGTTGCGCTCCATCAGGGCGATGTAGCTGGCGGAGATCTCCAGGTCGGCGGCCATGTTCGCCTGGGTCAGACCCAGTTCGCGCCGCAGTTTCTTGAGCCGAGGGCCCAGGTACAAGGTCTTCCCAGCCATGGTGGCCTCCATGCACGGTATCAACTTTACAACGTTACACGCAAATTTTGTAAAGTTCGACAACATTACATCGGAGAGAGCGATTTTGGTCCGCGCGACAGGCAGGAAGGTCCTCGCCAACCCTGTCAAAGGACACCGAATCGCATGATCTATTTCGCCGAAATCCACCGCCAGACCGCCATCAAGCACAAGCAAGGCCAGAACTGGCAGGGTATCGACCCGGAGTTCGCGGCCCGCCTGCGCCAGCAGAACCGGTTCCAGACCGGTCTGGATATCGCCCGCTACACGGCGAAGATCATGCGCGAGGACATGGCGGCCTATGACACCGATCCCGCCGCCTACACCCAGTCGCTGGGATGCTGGCACGGCTTCATCGGCCAGCAGAAGATGGTCTCCATCAAGAAGCATTTCGGCGGCACCAAGGGCCGCTACCTCTACCTGTCAGGCTGGATGATCGCCGCCCTGCGCAGCGATTTCGGCCCGCTGCCCGACCAATCGATGCACGAGAAGACCAGCGTTCCCGCGCTGATCGAGGAGCTCTACACCTTCCTTCGCCAGGCCGATGCCCGCGAGCTTGGCGGCTTGTTCCGCGAACTCGACAAGGCCCGCGAGGCTGGTGACGAAGCTGCAGCAGCCAAGGCCCAGCAGGCCATCGACAACCACCAGACCCACGTCGTGCCGATCATCGCCGA
The DNA here is from genome assembly GCF_038289935.1 of Aurantiacibacter gilvus. Classification (NCBI taxonomy): domain Bacteria; kingdom Pseudomonadati; phylum Pseudomonadota; class Alphaproteobacteria; order Sphingomonadales; family Erythrobacteraceae; genus Aurantiacibacter; species Aurantiacibacter gilvus. The sequence continues at coordinate 954,625 of NZ_JBBYHV010000001.1, read as the reverse complement.
TATCGACGCAGGTTTCGGCAATGCCGAGGCGACCTACCTGCTGGCCAAGAAAATGATCGAAGCCGGTGCCTGCGCTATCCAGATCGAGAACCAGGTTTCTGACGAGAAGCAGTGCGGCCACCAGGACGGCAAGGTCACCGTGCCGCATGAGGACTTCCTGCAGAAGATCCGCGCGATCCGCTATGCCTTCCTCGAGCTGGGCATCCCCGAAGGCGTGATTGTCGCCCGCACGGACTCGCTTGGCGCCGGTTTGACCAAGCAGATCGCCTTCACCCGCGAACCGGGTGACCTGGGCGACCAGTACAATGCTTTCCTCGATTGCGAGGAAGTGGATGCGGCTGACATTGGTACGGGAGAGGTGCTGATCAGCCGCGAGGGCAGGCTGCTGCGTCCAAAGCGCCTGCCCTCCAACCTCTACCAGTTCCGCCCCGGAACCGGCGAAGACCGCTGCGTACTCGACTGCATCACCAGCCTGCAAAACGGCGCGGACCTGCTGTGGATCGAGACCGAAAAGCCGCATATCGATCAGATCGCGGGCATGGTGGACCGCATCCGCAAAGTCGTACCGAATGCCAAGCTGGTCTATAACAACTCGCCCAGCTTCAACTGGACGCTGAACTTCCGCCAGCAGGTCTACGATGCCTGGAAAGCGGAAGGCCGCGACTTGTCGATGTATGTTCGCGAACAGCTGATGAGCCAGCACTACGACGACAGCGAACTCGCTGCCGAGGCCGACGAGAAGATCCGCACCTTCCAGCGCGATGCCGCGAAGCGCGCCGGTATCTTCCACCACCTGATCACCCTGCCGACCTATCACACGGCAGCGCTCAGCACCGACAACCTCGCCAAGCGGTACTTCGGTGAGGAAGCCATGCTCGGCTACGTCAAGCAGGTGCAGCGCGAGGAAATTCGCCAGGGCATCGCCTGCGTGAAGCACCAGAACATGGCCGGCTCCGACATCGGGGACGACCACAAGGAAGCCTTCGCCGGCGAAGCGGCCCTCAAGGCCGGCGGCGAACATAACACCATGAACCAGTTTGCAGCATAAACGCTGCGAGGAACCAGTTTGCGGCCTGACGCCGCGCAGAGTGAAGAAGGAGAAGTAAAATGGCACAACCGACAATAGCCCGCCCGGTCTTCTCGAACGAGGATTTCGGCCTCATCCGCAACGCACTGGCCGTCGCCATCCGCAATGGCGAGGACAACACGGAAACCCGCAAGCTGGTGAACCTGCACCACCGCCTGGGGCGCTTCGGCCGATGACCCCCGCCAATCCTGCCAGGATCGACGCAGGCGAAACTCTGGCCCCTCGCGAAGACCATGTCCTTCGTGCAGGGCTGGAGGTTGCCAGCGAACTTGCCGCCTTCATCGAAACCGAGGCCCTGCCGGGCACCGATATCGCGGCAGCCCGCTTCTGGCAGGGTCTGGCCTCGCTCGCCAAGGACTTCACCGCGCGCAACCGCGCCTTGCTTCAGCGTCGGGACAGCCTGCAGCAGGCGATCGACGACTGGCACCGCCGCAATCCCCATGCCGGAACTGGCGCGCCGCCCGCCTATCTGCGCGCGATCGGCTACCTCGAAGCAGAGCCTGAGCCTTTCAGCATCGGCACCGCAGGAGTCGATGACGAGATCGCAGCCCTTGCAGGGCCGCAGCTTGTGGTCCCGGCACTCAACGCCCGGTTCCTGCTCAACGCCATCAATGCGCGCTGGGGCAGCCTCTATGATGGCCTTTACGGTACTGACGCCCTCGATGGCGCCTTGCCCGAAGGGCCAGCCTATGACCCCGACCGCGGCGCAAAGGTCATCGCCTGGGCCAAGGCCTTCCTTGACGATACAGTGCCCTTCGCCACCGGAAGCTGGAACGACTGGGCGGGCGGCACCCCGCCGTTGGCCGACCCCGACCAGTATCTTGGCGTGATCGGTGACAATATCCTGTTGCACAACAACGGCCTGAAGATCGAATTGGTGATCGATCCTCAGCATGACATTGGCCGTACAGATCCCGCCCACATCGCAGACGTGCGCCTGGAATCCGCGCTCTCGACCATCGTCGACCTGGAGGATTCGGTTGCGGCCGTCGATGCGGAAGACAAGGTTGCTGCCTATCGCAACTGGCTGGGTGCCGTTCGCGGCGACCTGGTCGCGAGCTTTGACAAGGGTGATCGCAAGGTCGTGCGCACGGCCAACCCCGACCGCACCTATGTCGATGCCGCTGGCGAGGAGTGCAATTTGCGCACACGCAGCCTGCTGCTGGTGCGCAATGTCGGCCACCTTATGACGACGCCGGCGGTGCGCCTGCCCGACGGGTCAGAGATGTTCGAAGGCTTGCTCGATGCCGCCGTCACCAGCCTTGCCGCCCTGCATGACCTGAAGGGCCTTGGGCGCCTGTCCAACAGCAGCAAGGGCGCGATCTATATCGTGAAGCCGAAGATGCACGGACCCGCCGATTGCGCTTTCGCGGATGACCTGTTTGCCGCGGTCGAGGACATTCTCGGCCTGCCGCGGCATACCATCAAGATCGGCGTGATGGACGAAGAGCGCCGCACCAGCGCCAACCTTGCCGCCTGCATCCGCGCGGTGAAGGACCGCGTGTTCTTCATCAATACCGGCTTCCTCGACCGGACCGGGGATGAGATCCATACTTCGATGCGGGCCGGGCCCATGCTGCGCAAGGCTGACATCAAGTGCGCCGAATGGATCGCCGCCTACGAAGACCGCAATGTGCAGATCGGCCTCGCCTGCGGCCTTGCCGGAAAGGCGCAGATCGGCAAGGGCATGTGGGCCGCACCCGATGCGATGCGCGACATGCTGGCGCAGAAGATCGGGCATCCGATGAGCGGCGCGAGCACCGCCTGGGTCCCCTCGCCCACCGCAGCCACGCTGCACGCCACGCATTACCACCGCTGCAAGGTCAGCGAGCGCCAGCGGGAGCGGGCGACAGAACCGATGGTGCCGGTGGAGAAGCTGCTCGCCGTGCCGCTGGCAGACGATGCGAACTGGACGCAAGAAGAGGTGGCCGCCGAACTCGACAACAACGTGCAGGGTATTCTCGGCTACATGGTCCGCTGGATCGACGCTGGGGTCGGCTGCTCGAAGGTTCCGGACATCAACGACGTCGGCCTGATGGAGGACCGCGCCACCCTGCGTATTTCCAGCCAGCACATTGCCAACTGGCTACACCACGGCGTGGTCGACCGGCTGATGATCGACGAGGCGCTGCACCGCATGGCGGCCAAGGTCGATGCGCAGAACGCCGGCGATCCGGACTATCGCCCGATGGCCGGGAACGAGCGCAATTCCATCGCCCTCAACGCCGCGCGCGAGCTTATCATTACCGCTACCCGGCAGCCGTCCGGCTATACCGAACCGGTCCTGCACCGCGCCCGCGCCTTGGCGAAGGCCAGCTAGTCGCCGAGCGAAAAAGCCGCGGGCAGCAGCTCGCGGATCGTGGTGGTGATCGATTGCTCGCCTGTATGGTCGCAGCAGACGATCTCGATATCGTGACCAGACAGTGCCGCGGCCTCCTGGATCGCCTGCCGGCAGCCGCCACACGGCGTCACCGGCGCACCAGCCTCCTCGCCGCTGTCTGCCGGACCACCGACAACAATCAGTCGACGGACCTTCTCCAGCCCGAAGGCTTGTTGCGCCGCCGCAAGTGCCGACTGTTCGGCGCAGACGCCCAGCCGGTAGCACGCATTTTCCATGTTGGCGCCGAGCGCCACCGTGCCGTCGGCGCTCTCGACAGCACAACCGACGTGAAACTGCGAATATGGCGCATAGGCTCGCTTGCGCGCTGCCTTGGCGGCTTCGATCAGGGGGGCAGCCTTGTTCATGCTGGCCTCGCATCCATCTTCCGGGCCAGCGCCACGGCACCGGCGATCAGGAACGGCACCAGCACCAGCGACAGCACGATCTTGGCAATGGCCTGCCCCACCAGCAGGTTGCCGATGGGAAACTCGCCATAGAAGGCCAGCGTGATGAAGATCAGCGTGTCGACCGCCTGGCTGATCGCCGAAGCAATGCCCCCGCGCACCATCAGCCACAGGTTGCCGCCGTTCTCGCCTTCGGGGCCCTTGCCGCGCAGCTTGCTGAAGATCCACACGTTGAGCAGCAGAGAGACACCGTAGGCGACTGGCCCGGCAGCCATGATGCGCGGCGTCTGGCCGTGGACCAGCTCGAACGCGGCGAGGTTCTCTGGTGGCATGTCCGGCGACACCGGCAGCGCCAGCACCAGCCAGATCAGCGCGATCGAGAAGGCCAGCGGCAGGAAACCCCACAGTACCAGCCGGTCTGCCGCGGGCTTGCCATAAAGCTGCGCCGTCGTGCTGGAGAGCACCACCAGCAGCAGGAAGGCGAGGATTCCGCTTTCGACCACCAACGGACCGATGGCGAATTGCTTGAATGCCAGCACCCCGGCGATCACCGTCATCCCGCCATATAACATGGTGAGGACAAACTGCGCGCGAGGCATCGAAGTGGTGTTGGGTTGGAGTGCCATCGGCTGTGGCTATTCAACAGCGTCGCGAATTGGAAGAGGCCTGTGGGCAAAATCCGTTTGAACCCGCTGCACTAATGGGCAAAGACTGTGGTTTCGCCAGAAAGCATAGCCTGAAACCTGGAGCTGCCGTGCCACCCCAATTGATCTCACTTGCCGGCATAGCTGTCATCCTGCTGCTCGCTTTCCTGCTGTCGAACGCCAAAAAGCAGATCAGCCTGCGCATCGTCGGTGCGGCCTTTGCCCTCCAAGCAGGCATCGCCGCCCTTGTCTTGCGCACGGACTGGGGCGCGGCCGTGATCCAGTGGATGGCAAACGGGGTCGCCGCCCTCCTTTCCTATGCCAATGAAGGCACCGAATTCCTGTTCGGGGCCAGCGAAAGCAACCCGCTCTCCGGCACATTCGCACTCGGCGCGCTGCCGGTGATCGTCTTCTTCGCCTCGCTGGTGTCGATCCTCTACCACGTTGGCGTGATGCAGCGGATCGTGCGCTGGCTGGGCGGAGCGATCGGCTGGGTCACGGGCATCTCCAAGGTCGAATCGCTGGGCGCGGCGGCGAACATCTTCGTCGGCCAGTCGGAAAGCCCGCTGGTCGTGCGACCTTACCTTGCTGCCTTGTCCCCTTCCCGCCTGTTCACCCTGATGACCGTCGGCATGGCCGGCGTCGCGGGCACGATCCTGGCAGCCTATGCCGGGCTGCTCGGCCCCGAATACCTGCCCATCCTGCTGGCCGCGGCCTTCATGTCCGCCCCCGGCGGCATCCTGATGGCCAAGATCATCATGCCCGACACCGAAGAGCCGGCACCCGAAGCCGAGGGTGAGATCACCCTGCCCAGGGGCCGCGTTAGTGGCGAAGGGCCTGCCGCAATCACCGAAGGCGGCGAAGTGCCGCACGAAGTGGAAGTCGCCGCCCACTTCGACGAGAGCGGCCGCGCCGCCAATATCATCGAAGCCGCCGCCCAGGGCGCGCAGACCGGCCTCAAGCTGGCTGTTGCCGTCGGTGCCATGGTGCTCACCTTCGTCGCGCTTATCGCGCTCGCAAACGGCATCCTCGGCGGCATTGGCAGCTGGTTCGGCGCGCCGGACCTCTCGTTCCAGCAGATCCTCGGCTTTGTTTTCGCCCCGATCATGTTCCTGCTCGGCATCGAGTGGGACCAGGCAATCACCGCTGGCGGCCTGTTCGGCACCAAGATCGTGCTCAACGAATTCGTCGCCTTCATCGACCTTGGGGCCTTGACCGAAGAGGGCCTGACCCCGCGCGCGGCGGCCATCGTCACCTTCTCGCTGTGCGGCTTTGCCAATTTCAGCTCCATTGCCATCCAGATGGCGGTGACCGGCGGCCTTGCGCCCAATCAAAGACCTGTCATCGCCAAGCTGGGATTGAAGGCGCTGGCCGCAGGCTCGCTCAGCAACCTGATGAGCGCCGCTCTGGCTGGCCTGTTCCTGCCCCTCACCCTCTAAAGGCCACCAGATGAATTGCGTCACCACCGTCTCGCTCGCCCGCCCGCTGGAAGACATTGCCGAGGACCTGGGCAAGAGCTTTTCCGAATTCGGCTTTGCCATCGTCTGCGATCACGGCATCCCGCAGGACCTGATCGACAGGGCAGAGGAGCTGGCCAAGGCATTCTTCGCCCTGCCGGAGGAAACCAAGAAGTCCTACCATATCCCCGGCGGCGGCGGTGCGCGCGGCTACACGCCATTCGGCACGGAGATCGCCAAGGATGCCGAGGTCCACGACCTCAAGGAATTCTGGCACATCGGCCGCAGCCTGCCCGAAGGCCATCCCTATGCGGACCTGATGGCACCTAACATCTGGCCCGCCGAACTGCCGCAATTTCGCGAAACCTTCACCACCCTGTTCAGCGAGTTCGAGAAGGCTGGCGACCGCATCCTGCGCGCCATTGCTATCGATCTCGGTCTCGCGCCCGATTATTTCGTCGACACGGTAAAGGACGGCAATTCGGTGATGCGGCTGCTGCACTACCCGCCCCTGCCGGAAAGTGCTCCCGAAGGAGCCATCCGCGCAGCAGCGCACGGCGACATCAATACCATCACCTTGCTGCTGGGCGCGGAAGAGGCCGGTCTCGAATTGCTCAACAAGCAGGGCGAATGGGTGCCCGTCTCGCCGCCCAAAGGGGCGCTGGCGGTAAACATCGGCGACATGCTGCACCGGCTGACCAAGGGACACCTGCGCTCGACCACCCACCGCGTTGTCAACCCCAGCGGCGAAGCGGCCAAGCGGTCACGCTATTCGATGCCGTACTTCCTGCACTTCCGTCCGGACTTCCTGATCGACCCGCTCGACAGCTGCCCGGGCACTGGCGAGGAACCGATCACGGCACACGAATTCCTGCTGCAGCGACTCCGGGAAATCGGCCTCGCCTGATTCGCCGCAATCGCGGCAAAGTAGTGGCCCAAGTAATTCTACAGCCGCAATTGCCTCTAAACTGTGTTGCACTGCAGCAACGGTTGCATTGGAAACCAACATCCGTGCCTGCAGAAGTCCACAATATGTCCCGGATTTGGCCCTCTGTCATAAAGCTGAAATGCGATTGTCCTGCTAGATACCTATCGCAGTGATCGCTTTCCCATGGGGCGGGAAGTGCGCCTTCCAAGAGGACATCAGAATCATGAAAATCAAATATCTCGTTGCGGCTAGCCTTGTGAGTGTTGCCGCTGCCACCGCTTTGCCGCAGGCGGCATATGCCCAGCAGATTACCTCGGGTATCCAGGGCACCGTTACCGACGCCGACGGCATGCCGCTGGACGGCGCGACCGTTACCGTCACCGACACCCGTACCGGCGCAACCCGCTCGCAGGTGACTGGCGACAACGGCGACTTCCGCTTCGGTTCGCTGACCTCGGGCGGTCCCTACACCGTCACCGTCACCGCCACCGGCTACGAAGGCCAGACGGTCGAAGAGCAGTACCTGAACATCTCGGGTAACACGGCCTACACCTTCGCCCTGGCCTCGGGCGCTTCGGCCAACACCATCGTGGTCACCGCCGCGCGCGCCGGTGCGCAGCAGCTGGCGGTTGGTCCGGGCCTGGCCCTGGGCATCGACACGCTGGAAGGCTTCCCGTCGATCACCCGCGACATTCGCGACATCATCCGCATCGACCCGCGCGTCAGCCTTGACCGTGCCAATGAAGTGGATCGCATCTCCTGCCTCGGTGGCAACGACCGTTCGAACACCTTCACCGTTGACGGTATCGTGCAGGCTGACGTCTTCGGCCTGAATGGCACGCCGTTCGCTGCGCGCAACTCGCTGCCGATCCCGTTCGACGCCATCGGCGAGACCTCGGTCGAGTTCGCTCCGTTCGACGTCGAGTATTCGGAATTCACCGGCTGCCTGGTGAACGTCGTTACCAAGTCGGGCCAGAACCAGTTCCACGGCAGCGCGTTCTACGCCTTCCGCAATGCTGACCTGCGCGGCGACTCGATCGACGGTACGCCGAATAACGTCGATGATTTTGAGGAAAAGCGCTGGGGCGCCACGCTGTCGGGCCCGATCATCCCTGATCGCCTGTTCTTCTCGGCCGCCTACGAAGAAACCGATCTTGGCTCGGCCAACGATTTCGGTCCCTTCGGCTCGGGCTTTGCCAACGAAGCCAACTTCGTTACCCAGGCACAGTTCGATCGCTTCGCGCAGATCGCCTCTAGCGTCTACGGCCAGGACGTTGGCGGCTATCCGACCACCCTGCCGGAAAGCTCGGTGCGCTATTTCGGTCGTCTCGATGCGATCATCACCGAAGACCACCGTCTGGAAGCCACCTACCAGCGTCTCGAGGAAACCAATGTCGAAAGCGACACCGGTGACGCGAACCTGACCGGCTACAACAGCTTCGAAGACGAAGGTACCGTGTCCGATTACTACTCGGTCCGCCTGTACTCGCAATGGTCCGACGAGATCAGCACCGAGCTGCGCCTGAGCCGCGCCGACGTCTCCGATGTCCAGGGCCCGGTCGGCTTCGGCGAAGCCCAGTCGGACGCTCCGACCATCCGCCTTGCTGTCGGTGTCGACAACGAAACCAACGGCCTGATCCCCGGTGGCCAGAACGGCATCCTGTCGACTGGTCCCGGCATCTTCCGTTCGGCCAACGCGCTCGAGACCAACACCGACCAGGCCAAGTTCCAGCTGAACTGGACGCCGAACGACCACGAGTTCAAGATCGGTGTCGAAGTCAACGACCTGGAAGTCTACAACCTGTTCGCCATCAACGCGACGGGCACGATCTTCTTCCGCAACCTCGACGATTTCGAGAACGGCGTGGTCGCCAGCGGCGGTTTCTCCAGCGTCTTCGGTTCGGCTGACGACCTCGTGGGCGGCGGCCTCGGCGGTGCAACCATCGCCCAGACCCCGAGCGGCGACATCAACGAGACGGCGGCGACCTTCAACCGCCGGATCTTCTCGCTTTATGCCCAAGACACCTGGCAGGCCAACGACAACCTATCGCTGACCGGCGGCCTGCGCGTCCAGTGGTACAGTGGCTCCGCTCCGCGCGAGAACCCGCAGTTCGCCAGCCGTTATGGCTTCAGCAACTCGGTCGCCTTCAGCGATCTCGATCCGCTGTGGCTGCCGCGCTTCGGCTTCAACTACGAGTTCGACAACGACGGCTTCTTCCACAACACCCGCTTCACCGGTGGCGTAGGTCGCTTCTCGGGCGGTGACCCGGTCGTGTACTTCTCGAACGCCTTTTCGAACAACGGCTTCAGCTATGCCGATGGCGACACCTTCAGCAACTTGTGCGCAGGTCTGCTGGATGCCAACGGCAACTTCAACGTGCTGTCGGGCGGTTCCTTTACCGGCATCCCGGCTTGTGCGCTGCAGGCTGCCCAGAATCGCGCAGCAGCCGGCCTCGCCGACACCCAGTCGACCGATCCGAACTTCACGCTCCCAAGCGTGTGGCGCGGCAACCTGGGCATCGCCACGCAGTTTGGCACGCAGGGCGGTTTCTTCAGCGACTGGTCGCTGAACGTCGACTACATCTACAGCCGCTTTGTCGACACACTGAACTTCGTCGACCTGGCGCAGACGGTGAACCCGTTCGTCGGCATCGGTGGCTACACCGTCGACGGTCGTCCGATCTTCGACGCCATCGACCCCACCGATCCCGATGCCGCCGGCTGCTCGGCCAGCCTGCAGGGCACCGGCGGCACGCCGCCGACTTGGACCAACCTCTCGCCCGAATGCTTCAACCGCATCGGTCGCGACGACGAAATCCAGCTGACCAACGGTCCGAGCTATGACAGCCACGTGATCTCGCTGCTGCTGTCCAAGCAGTTCCAGGGCGGCCTGTTCACCTCGGGCGGCAGCGTCAACGTCAACATGGGTTACGCCTTCACGGAATCGAACAACAACCGGAACAACGGCAGCTCGACGGCAACGTCCAGCTACGACGTTACGGCCGCCTTCGATCGCCAGAACCCGTCAGTGTCGACTTCGAACTACGAAACGCAGCATAACTTCACACTGGCCGTGAATGTGCGTGAGCAGTTCATCGAAGACTACGACACCCAGTTGGGCTTCATCTTCGTCGCTCGCTCGGGTCGTCCGTACTCGCTGACCTTCGACGGTGGCAGCGTGTTCAACGACAGCTCGTCCGGCACCGACAATGCGCTGCTGTACATCCCGACAGGCGCTGGTGACCCCAACCTCACCGACTTCAGCGGCATGGGCTTCAGCGCGACGCAGATTGCTGCTCTGCAGGCTGGGCAGGATGCGGCAGCCACTTCGGTGCTGAACTACGCCGATGCATCGGGTTGTGACTACGAAGCCGGTACTTCGGTTACGCGCAACAGCTGCCGCAATGACTGGTTCTTCGACCTCGATCTGCGCTTCAGCCAGGAAATCCCGGGTCCGGCTCACTTCGCCGGCATCGCGGATGACCGCATCGAACTGTTCATGGACTTTGATAACTTCCTGAACTTCTTCGATGATAGCTGGAACGTCTTCCGCGCTCGCGGCGACTTTGTCGACCTAGTCGACAATTCGATCACCGTTGCCGATCCGGACGGTGGCCCGGGCGATACGATCACGGTCTCGGGCATCGATAGCATGGGCCGTTACATCATGGGCGGCTTCAACCCGGACGACCAGAACTTCGTCGGCACGACCTCGTCGATCTGGCGCATCCAGATTGGTGCTCGTTACGAGTTCTGATCCTGCCGGAATACCGAACACATGGCGGCGGCGTTCGAAAGGGCGCCGCCGCCTTTCTTTTGTCACCTTGCCGCGTAAGGATAGCCGCATGAAGACCCGCTACTTCCCCGCCCTGCTCGCCGGGATCGCCCTGTCCGCCTGCGCCACGCCGCAGGTCGAAACGGCAGCCACCCGTAGCGAGCCGGTGACCCTGCAGATCCTCGCGCTCAACGATTTTCACGGCAACCTGGAACCGCACGCGCGACCAACCAGCTATCATGCTGGCGAAACGGTGCAGAGCGAGCGACTGGGCGGCGCCGCGCGCTTGGCGGCCACGCTGGCAGGTCTGCGCGAAGACAATTCGATTACCGTTGCCGCGGGTGACTTGATCGGTGCCAGCCCGTTAATCTCCTCGCTCTTCCTCGATGAGCCGACGATCAAGGTGCTGTCGCAGATGGGCCTCGACCTGGCCTCGGTCGGCAACCACGAATTCGACCGCGGGACCGGCGAATTGCGGCGCATGCAGGACGGCGGCTGCGAACAGTTCACCCGCCGCGAACCGTGCAGCGTCGAGCAGTTCGACGGTGCCGACTTCACCTACCTAGCCGCCAACGTGGTCGACGATAGCGGCGAGACTATCTTCCCGGGCAGCGAGGTTCGCGAAATCGGCGGCGCACGCATCGGCTTCATCGGCATGACGCTGGAAGGCACGGCCAACCTCGTCGCCGCCCAGGCAACCGCAGGCTACCGCATCCTCGACGAGGCAGAGACGGCCAACCGCATCGCGCAAGACCTGATGGAGGACGGCGCAGACACGGTCGTGTTGCTGATCCATGAAGGCGCAGACGTCGATCCGCTCTACAGTCTGGCGGGCTGCCCCAGCCTCTCCGGCCCCATCGTGCAGATCATCGAACAGCTCGAACCGGCGATCTCCGTTGTGGTCTCCGGCCACACGCACCAGGCCTATGTCTGCGGGTTGGAGACCCTGTCCGGCAACGAAGTGCTGCTTACTTCCGCCGGGCGCTATGGCGGCTTTGTCACCGATATCACCATGGTCGTCGATCCGGCGACCGACACGGTGGTGTCCTTGCGCGGCGACAACGTTCCGATCGACGGCAGCATGGGCAGCGACAGCGCCATCGCCGCCGTGGTGGAGACTTATTCCGAAGCTGTCGGCCCGGTTGCCAACCGCATGGTCGGCCCGATCCACGACACCGGCGAGGAAGGCGAGAATTGCGGCGACCGACCGGCGCAGTTGCTTGTCGCCGATGCCTATCTCTACGCAGCGGAGACCGCGCTCGAAGGCGGGGCGGACATCGCCTTCGTGAACACGGGCGGCGTGCGTACCGACCTTGCCGGTGCGGACGATGGCATGCTGGACTACGGCGAGCTCTACGCCATGGCCCCGTTCGGCAATGGCGTTCTGGTGCTGGAAATGACCGGCTCGCAGATCGCCGCCCTGCTGGAACAGCAGTTTTGTGACGTAGGTCAAACGACAATCTGCGATTCCCTGCTGATCCCGTCCGACGGCGTGATCTATTCCGGCGACATGCAGCGCCCGCCGCAGCAGCGGATCACCAGCCTGACATTGGACGGCGCACCGCTCGACCCGCAGCAAACCTATCGCGTGGTGACCAACAGCTTCCTCGTTGGCGGCGGAGACGGCTTCAGCCTTCTCACGGAGATGCCCGTGGTGGCCAATGTCGGCTTCGATATCGACGCGCTGGAAGCCTATGTCGCCTCGGCCGAACACACGGTCCCGGTCTGCGGGCGGGTGCTCAACCTCCCGCCGCAGGACTGACGCCTAGCGAAGCGGCGGCTCGTCGAAACTGCGCAGCTTGCGGCTGTGCAGGCTGTCGCCCTGCTCGCGCAGCAGGGCGATGGTCTCGATCCCGATGCGCAGGTGCTGGCTGATCGAGCGTTCGTAGAAGGCATTGGCCTGGCCTGGCAGCTTGATCTCGCCGTGCAAGGGCTTGTCCGAGACGCATAGCAATGTGCCGTAGGGCACGCGAAAGCGATAACCCTGCGCGGCGACAGTGGCCGATTCCATGTCGATCCCCACCGCCCGGCTCTGGTTGAAGCGCAGGGCGGAATGGGTGAAGCGCAGTTCCCAGTTGCGGTCGTCTGTCGTCACCACAGTTCCGGTGCGCAGGCGGCGCTTGAGCATGGCGGCCGTCTCGCCCGAGACATTGCGCGCGGCATCGAACATGGCCGCCTGCACCTCGGCGATGGCCGGAATCGGTATTTCCGGCGGCAGGACGGAATCGAGCACGTTGTCATCGCGCAGGTAGGCGTGGGCGAGCACGTAGTCGCCGATGGTCTGGCTGGGACGCAGGCCGCCGCAGTGGCCGATCATAAGCCACACCTCGGGCCGCAGCACGGCGATATGATCGCAGATGGTCTTGGCGTTGGACGGTCCAACGCCGATGTTCACCAGCGTGATGCCGCAGTTTTCGCCTGCCATCAGGTGATAGGCGGGCATCTGGTGCTTCCGCCAGGTACCGCTGACGATCCGGTCACGCGCACCTTCGAGGTCACCCGGTTCGATCACCACGCCCGGGGCTGAAAAGCCAGTATAGCCGCTATGCGGATCGGCCACGGCTTCGAGCGAGACGTCGATGAACTCTTCGACGTAACGGATATAGTTGGTGAACAGCACGTAGCGCTGGAAATGTCCTGACGGCGTACCCGAATAGTGCCGCAGACGGGCCAGGCTGAAGTCGGTGCGACGGGCATCGAACAGGGCCAGTGGACGGCTGCCGTCTGCAGCTCCGGCCCAGGTGCCGTCTGCCACCTCGTCACCGATGTTGACGAGGTCCGTCGATGGGAAATGCCGCGTCAGCTCGGCGCTGCCGATCCCCTGCAAGGAGCCGTCGAGCACATACTGGTAGGGGATCTCGTCCCCGGAAATGCCGACCGTGATCTCGACCGGGTAGTCCTGCACCAGATGCTGTAGCTGTTCCCGCAGGTAAGGCCGGAACAGCGCCGGATCGGCGATCGAACTGCGATAGACGCCAGGCTGGTTCAGCCGCGCATAGGCGCGTGCGGGATGTTCGGTCGGCATCTCGCTGGAATAGCTGACGATCAGTTCGGGGTAGGCAAACAGCCCGGCTTTTCGGGCCTCCAGGTCAGGTGGAGTACGACTATCGGCAAAGGTCTTCAGGGCAGCGATCAGGTTGTCTCGGGATTTCTCCGCGATGGTCTCCAACTGGTCGAGGATGCCATCAATCTCGTCTGCGCCTGTCGCCATGTATACTCCGTTCTTGTTGTTTTTCATGCCCGCCCCTAGCCGAATTTTGCGGATACGGGGAGTGGCACGCCGTCAAAAACCGGAGACTGTGGCCCTCAGTCCTCGGCGGACTGGCCGTCCGCGAAGACCCAATCGAGATAGGCTGCCAGCCGCACTCCGGACTGGGCCATGCGGTGCTCGACGGTCGCGATCCAGTCCCAGTGGTAGCGGTAGCGAATGAACACCGGCGACTCCTGTGTCCCCATGCCTGCCTCCGGCCCCGTGGCAGGATAGATGCGATCGCGCAGTTCGGTGCTTTCGGTGATCCAGGTGGCCGGGTCGGCATCCCACCATGCGATGACTTCCTCGGGCGAGATACGCGGCTCGATGCGGGCGGCATATTCGGAGTAGGAGAGCTGCTGGCGCAGGATCATCCCCTCGTCCCACACCCAGTGCAGGTTGGTCTGGGTGTCGAACCAGTCGACGATGACGTCGTTGCCGCCACGGTCTGTGCCGTTGCCGGCGTGCAGCGGCTGATGGAGGTCTGCCACCAGATGGACGATGAATCGCAGGGCCAGCGCCTTGTCCTCGCGGGTGGCATTGTCGTCGCGCAGGACGGCGGTGAACTGCTCCAGCGCCGTGGCCGCATCACCTTCCGGCGGGTGCTGCAGGTCTTCCGCCGCCACGCCGTGCGGCAGGGTGACATAGTGGAAGGGCGAGGCTGTTTCCTGCCAGAACAGATCGGGGTTGGAGCGCTCCTCGTCCGGCCAGGTACTGGCTTCGGGCAGCCCCTCTTGGCCAAGGATCTCGGCGATCTCCGCCCGGGTGCGACCGCTGATATTGTGTTCGGCAATCTCCGCCGTAACTCGGTGGCCAATCGGGCCCCATGCCTGTGACGGCGTTGCGAGACAAAGTGCGCTAGTGGCCAGCGCGATGGCAGCAAACTTCTTCATGCGATCTCCTTGGCCGCCAGATGTGGCACCAAGATGAAATTTTGGAAAGCTCGCGGCGTGCCGGATCAGTGGGTGGAATTGGCTACCAGCGCTACCAGGCTGGCAACGAAGGTATCGGCCAATTGGAGCGCTGCGGCCCGGGCCGCATCGCGGTCCACTTCATCGGCGGCTTCGTAGGTGTAGGCAGGCACGCCATAGGCCGCGTTGAACCAGTTCTTCGACGTGCCCGAACCCGGGTTGGCGTTGCGCCGCTCGATCGTGAACGCATAGCCTGGATAGGCATCAGTCGCGGGGACCAGCCAATCCGTCAGGAACTCCTCCTGTGCCGGAGTGGCCTCTTGCTATACGGCCGCGCGCCGTCATCGGCGCGCTCTCGTTCCGGCCTGGTCGAACGGGCCAACGGCGGCACGCTGGTGCTGGAGTCCATCGAGCAGATTCCCGAACACGCCCTCGCCCGGCTGGTAAGCCTGCTCGACAATCGCAGCTTCTACACCCTCGGTGCGGAACGACCGCAAGCGGTAGACATCCGCGTGATCGCGACATCGCTCGATACGGACGGCGAAGATACCGGCTCTTCCATTGCCAGCGCCTTGCGCAGCCGCCTGAGCGGCGTGACGATCACCCTGCCCACACTGGTCGAACGCCAGCAGGACGTGCCCGTATTCTTCCGTGAGTTCCTGCGCCATTACGAACGTGAGCTTGAGCGCGAGGCCGACGAACTCAACGAAGCGCAGATGCGGCACCTGCTGACACACGATTGGCCGGGCAACCTGCGCGAATTGCAGATGTATGCGCAGAACTTCGTCCTCGGCCTGACCCAGATTGCCACTTCGGGCCCGACAGTGGAGGAACATCCCAGCCTGCGCGACCTGCTGGCCGGTTACGAGAAATCGGTGCTGGAAGATGCCCTGCGCCAGGCCGGCGGCAGCGTCGCGCAGGTCCAGCAGCACCTCGATCTGCCTCGCAAGACGCTGTACGACAAGCTGGCGCGCTACGGGATCAAGCCGGCGGAATTTCGCCAGTAGCTGTCCGAAGATGGAGAGAGCGGCGGTGGTGGACAGGGCTGGATTCGAACCAGCGTACGCTTGCGCGGGCAGATTTACAGTCTGCTGCCTTTAACCACTCGGCCACCTGTCCACACCGTTGCCGGAGGCAGGCTATTGCCTGCATTTGGTTGGCGCCCACACGGGGCACCTTCCAGCCGAGAGGCGCCCCAATGGCGAAGCACTGCTTGCCTGTCAATGGGCCTGCTGGCAGGAGGCTGCAAACTTTCACAATGACGAGGCAAAATGGCCAAAGGCAAGGAAAAGAGACTGCGCGGTCGCGCAGGACGCATGCAGGGCGGACGCGGCTCCGGACGTGCTACCAAGGGCAATGTCCGCCTATGGGGTCGTCACGCGGTCGAAGCCGCGTTGATGAACCCGCGGCGGCAGCACCGCAAGCTGTGGGCGACGCGCGAAGGCATCGAATCGCTGGATGGCGATCTTCCGCCGGACTTCCCTCTGGAATATGCCGAAGTTGCCGACCTCGCCCGACTGGTAGCCAAGGATGCCCCGCACCAGGGCCTGGTGCTCGAATGCGAACCACTGGAGGACATGCACCTGGCCGACGTGCTCGACGGCGATCCGGCACGCCCTATCGTCGTGCTCGACCAGGTCACCGATCCACACAATGTCGGCGCGCTGCTGCGCTCGGCCGCGGCCTTCAACGCCGCTGCCATCGTGACGCAGGACCGCCATGCCCCACCTGAAGGCGGCGTGATCGGCAAGTCCGCATCGGGCGCACTGGAAGTGGTGCCATGGGTGCGCGTGGTAAACCTGTCACGCGCGCTGGAAGACATGGCAGAAGCCGGTTACTGGCGCCTCGGCCTCACCGGCGAAGCGGAGGCAACGCTAGACGAAGCCCTGCCCGCTGGCCCGGTGGCATTGGTGCTGGGCGCGGAAGGCGAAGGGATGCGCCACAATGTCGCGCAGCACTGCGATGCCCTGTGCAAACTCCCGATCAGCCAAGCGATGGAAAGCCTCAACGTCTCCAACGCCGGAGCCATCGCGCTCTACGCCGTGGCGACCCGCAAGCCGGCAGACTGACGGCGGTTAGGAAAAGCGGCAGTCACGAAAAAGGGCCGCCCCGATGAGGGCGGCCCTGGTTCTCCAATCCCCCGCGATCCATCGGGGGATGGTACTGATCTCAGTTGACCGCGTCCTTCAGGCCCTTGCCGGCCTTGAACTTGGGCTGGGTGGATGCCTTGATCGGCATCGGTTCTCCGGTACGCGGATTCCGGCCCATCGACGCCTTGCGCTTGGCTACCGCGAAAGTGCCGAAGCCGACCAGGCGCACTTCGTCGCCCTTCGACAGCGTTGCGGTGATCGTATCGAAGACCGCTTCCACAGCCTTGGTAGCATCGTTGCGGGAGAGGCCGCTGGAGTCCGCGACGGCGCCGATCAATTCGTTCTTGTTCATTGTGGTGTGAACCCCCTCACATGGTTTGCCTGCGACGTTGTTTGTGACTCGCCGAGCGATTCCGCGAATTGAGCGAGTTTTCCGGGCGCTGTCAAAGGCAAAGCCGCCCAGCCGCCGGGATTTTTGGGGCGGGACGATGGTTTATCTCGCAATCGGACACTTTTGTTTCGTATTTATCCGTAAAGACCGGCCTCTTGGCGAAAATTTACAAAACCAAGTCTGCCAACGATCTGGCCTGATGCGATGCTAATGCGCCGTCGTTGACGACGGCGGGTCGCCCGCGCCGGGGCCCTGCGGCTGGCTGGCCAGGTCATCGGCCTCGGTCCACTCGATCGGTGCAGGCACCGCGGTAAGCGCCACTTCGAGCACGCGGTCGACATGGCTGACCGGGATGATCTCCAGCCCTTCCTTCACGTTGTCGGGAATCTCGGCGAGGTCCTTCTCGTTCTCTTCGGGAATGAGCACGGTCTTGATCCCGCCACGCAGCGCCGCCAGCAGTTTTTCCTTCAGGCCGCCAATCGGCAGCACCCGGCCGCGCAGGGTCACTTCGCCCGTCATGGCCACGTCAGGACGCACGGCAACGCCGGTCAGCGTCGAGATGATCGAGGTGACCATGCCGATACCCGCCGAGGGGCCATCCTTGGGGACGGCGCCTTCGGGCAGGTGGATGTGCACGTTCTTGCGCTGGAAGATCGAGGGCTTGATACCGTAGTGCGGCGCCCGCGCCTTCACGAAGCTGAAGGCCGCGGCGATGGATTCGTTCATCACTTCGCCCAGCTTGCCGGTGGTCTTCACCTCACCCTTGCCCGGCGTGGTGACGCTTTCGATGGTCAGCAGCTCACCGCCGACCGACGTCCACGCGAGACCGGTAACGGCACCCACCTGCGGTTCTTCTTCGGACATGCCATGCTTGAACTTGCGCACCCCGGCGAAGTCACCAAGGTTGTCCGGCGTGATCGTGACGCTCTCGCATTCCTTCTCGAGGATCTTGCGCAGGCTCTTGCGGCACAGGCGCGCGATCTCGCGTTCCAGTGTACGCACACCTGCCTCGCGGGTGTAGTAGCGGATCAGGTCGCGCAGGCCCTCTTCGGTCAGCGTGAACTCGTCTTCCTTCAGCCCGTGGTCGCTCACCTGCTTGGCGACAAGGTGACGCTGGGCGATTTCGACCTTCTCGTCCTCGGTATAACCTTCCAGCCGGATGATCTCCATCCGGTCCAGCAGCGGCTGCGGCAGGTTGAGGCTGTTCGCCGTGGTGACGAACATGATGTCCGACAGGTCGATATCCAGCTCCAGGTAGTGGTCCTGGAACTTGTTGTTCTGTTCGGGGTCCAGCACCTCGAGCAGCGCCGATGCCGGATCGCCGCGGAAATCCTGGCCGAGCTTGTCGATCTCGTCGAGCAGGAACAGCGGATTGCTGGTGCCGGCCTTCTTCAGGTTCGACACGATCTTGCCCGGCAGCGAGCCGATATAGGTACGGCGGTGGCCCCGGATCTCGGCCTCGTCGCGCACACCGCCCAGCGACTGGCGGATGAACTCGCGCCCGGTCGCCTTGGCGATCGACTTGCCGAGACTGGTCTTGCCCACACCGGGAGGACCGACAAGGCACAGGATCGGCCCCTTCAGCTTGTTGGTGCGCGCCTGTACGGCGAGGTATTCGATGATCCGGTCCTTGACCTTCTCCAGCGCGTAGTGATCCGCGTCGAGGACCTCCTGCGCCTTCTTGATGTCCCTCTTGATCTTGCTCTTCTTGCCCCAGGGCAAGCCCAGCAACACGTCGAGGTAGTTGCGCACAACGGTTGCCTCGGCGCTCATCGGCTGCATCGAACGCAGCTTCTTCAGCTCGCTCTCGGCCTTGGCCTTGGCTTCCTTGGAGAGCTTGGTTTCCTCGATCTTCTTGGCCAGCTCGGCCAGTTCGTCGCCGCCTTCGCCGTCGTCACCACCCAGCTCGGTCTGGATCGCTTTGAGCTGTTCGTTGAGATAATACTCGCGCTGGGTCTTCTCCATCTGGCGCTTCACGCGGCCACGGATCTTCTTTTCGACCTGCAGGACGGAAAGCTCGCCCTCCATCACCGAGTAGACCATCTCGAGCCGCTTCAGCGCGTCGCTTTCGGCCAGCAGCTGCTGCTTGGTGTCGACGTTGGCGGCAAGGTTGGCGGCGATGGCATCGGCCAGGCGGCCGGCATCGTCGATTCCGCCAAGTTCGTCCTCGAGCTCGTCAGAGCCCTTCTTGTTCGACTTGGCATATTCGTTGAACTGGCCCAGGGCACTGCGCATCATCGCCGCGACTTCATTGCCGCTGGCAGTTGTCTCGACCACTTCCTCGGTCTGCGCCATGACAAAGCCGTCGGCCACGCGCATCTCGGTCATCTTGGCGCGCGCCGTGCCCTCGACAAGAACGCGCACGGTGCCGTCGGGCAGCTTGAGCATCTGCAGGACCTGCGCGACCACGCCGAGATCGTAGAGATCGTCGGCCTCGGGATCGTCACAGGACGGATCGAGCTGGGCGACAAGGAAGATGTCCTTGCCGTTCTCCATCGCCGCTTCCAGCGCCGCCACCGACTTGTCGCGCCCGACGAAGAGCGGGACGACCATGCCGGGAAAGACGACGATGTCGCGCAGGGGGAGGAGAGGATAGGCGGAGGTGGGGGTTTCTGTAGTCATGCAAGGCGAATATGGGTGCGGGGCCCCGATGCTGCAATGCTGCACATTGGCTTAGGGGTGGATAGCTCCCGCCGACCCCGCGAAACTGACGAAACTGACATCGTCACGATGCCGCCGGACACCCGAAATCGGCAGTTTTGCGCGGTTCTCCGGCCATAGGCGAAGTTGACAGTCGGTGCCGGAAATTCGCGCTGTTCGGTTGTGACGTGGCTTCGGGGTGCATGGAGCCGGGTCTGGCGCAGCGGCGTTGCTGTAGGAAAGCGGCACGTCAGCCCATTGTATAGATAACGCGGGTAACCCAATAGCTGGTGATGGGATCGCCGTTACCGTCCAGCGCCGGTTCGAAACGGCTGTGTTCTAGCAGCAGTTCGCAAGCCAGTTCGTCGAAAGTCGGCTCGTTAAGCGAGTTCTGTACAGAACAGTCTGAAGCACGCCCCTCCTCGTTGACGGTCAGCCGCACGTTGACGATTGCCTGCTCACCCGCTCTCAGCATGTCGGTGGGATATCTCTCTTGCAGCTCTCGCGACCAGACCTCCATTCGAAGCGGGCGTGCAGGCCGGAGCAGGCTCCGATGAGCCTCCGCATCGATACCCCAATGCAGCAGCAGTTCGTCGAGGCATTCGCGCATGGCATTCATCGGCGGTCGCATGCTGCCCGTCAGCAAGACGAAATCCTCCCGGAAGCCGTCCCCCACAGCGAACCCTGTTATCTCGTTCTCCCGTTCAGCACGGCGCTCGTCGGAAATTTGCAGGGTGACATTCTGTTCGCTGGCTAGACGCGCTGCGAGCGCACGTTCACGCGCCGGAAAAATGCCAAGGCTGGCAACGAAACCTTCGCCCCAATCGCCGTTGTCGATCCCCAATGGGCGGCCAATGTTGTGAGGCTCGGTATCCGGAATAAAGTTTGCCGTGACACCTCGGCTGGACCGAAATCTGAACCCACTATCGTTCCGGCGAATGTCGTCGCTCGTCACGATGACCTGCATCGAGTCGCCGGGCGAATACTGTCTCAGTTCCAATAGAACCTGCTGGCCTTCGTCGCCAAAAGCCCTCCTGAGCGCGCAGCTATCCTCAGCATAGTCCAGGACCCAGCTGGTGGCAGGTGCCAGTTGCAGCCAGTCATCGTCCTGCGCGGCCGCTGGCGAAGAAGCAGCCAACATCGCCGTGCAAACTATCAAACTGGAGGCGCGTCGCAACATGACCATGCGCCATTTCAGCCACTTAGGTGTTCCAGTGTCAACCCATCCCCGGCAGGTTGAAACCCGGCGGCAGGCCTAGGCCCTGCTGCATCTCGCTCATCTGCTCGCTCGCCGCACGATCAGCCTTGTCACGGGCGTCGTTGAAGGCGGCGGTGACGAGGTCCTCGAGGATGGTCTTTTCCTCGGCCACCATCAGGCTGTCGTCGATGTTCACACCAATGATGCGACCACGGGCAGAGGCGCGGACCTTCACCAGGCCGCCACCAGCCGAGCCTTCGACCTCGATCTGGTCCAGCTTCACCTGCGCATCGTTCATCTGCTGCTGGATCTTCTGTGCCGCTTCCTGCGCGGCCTTCATCATTTCTTCCATGCTTTCCATCGGGGGATCCTTCGTTCTCAGGCGCGGCGCGACCAGTCTTGGCGGCCGCGCGGCGGTTCTACTTCTTCGACCAGCTGCGCATCGGGGAAATGCGCGCGTACGGCCTGCATCATCGGGTGCGCTTCCAGCGCTTCCTTCTCGGCGCGGCGCCGGGCTTCGTCCTGCTCCACCAGCGTCGGGGTACCCTCGCCCTCTCCGCGCTGGATATCCCAGCGCTGACCCGTCAACTCCAGCAACGCCTGCCGAATTTCCGGAGTGATATCGTCGTCGAAGCCTTCGGGCTGGGTATAGACCAGCTTGCCCGGCTCCAGTTCGATCACCCGCACCTGCAACCGCAGCTTGGTCGACAGCGACATGGCATTGGGCAGCGCCGATGTGTCCACGCGTTCTACTAGGTCGGTCCACTTGATCGCCTGCGGCCCGCCGCCCGCACTTCCGCCAGCGGTGGCTCCACCGCCACCGCCCGACATGGCGAGGTCCTTCAGTTCCTTCGCCAGCTTGCCCGGATCGGGCATGTCGGCGGCGTGGAGCAGGCGCAGCAACGCCATCTGCGCCGCTACCAGAGGATCGGGCGCAGTGCGCACCTCGTCGTGACCCTTCAGCAGCAACTGCCACAAGCGGTGCACCTGTCCGGGCGAAAGGCGCGCAGCCCAATCGCCCAGCACTTCGCGCTCTTCTTCGGTCGGCGCATCGGCTTCGCCGCCGGCCACTTGTGTCACGGCAATGCGGTGGGTGAATTCCATCAGCGCCCGCACCAGTGCCAGCGGCTCGACCCCGAGCGAATACTGCTGGTCGATCGCCGCCAACAGCGCTTGCGGATCGCCTTCGAGAATGTGCTGGAACAGCCGCCGCTGTGCTCCCTTGTCCGCCAACCCCAGCATGTCGCGCACCTTCTGCGCGCGGACCATGGTGCCGTGATCGCTCGAATCCATGTCGGCATGGGCGATCGCCTGGTCGAGGATCGACAGGCCATCACGCACCGAACCCTCGGCCGCCGCCGCGATCATCGCCAGCGCCTCTTCTTCCGCCTCGACGCCCTCCTTCTCGCAAATGGAGGCGAAGTGCTGCTGCAGCATCTCGCGCGGGATGCGCCGCAGGTCGAAACGCTGGGTGCGGCTGAGCACCGTCACCGGCAGTTTTTCGACCTCGGTGGTGGCGAAGAGGAACTTCACATGCGCGGGTGGTTCTTCGAGCGTCTTCAGCAGCCCGTTGAAGGCCGCTTTCGACAGCATGTGCACTTCGTCGATGATGTAGATCTTGTATCGCGCCGATACGGCAGCATAGCGCACCGCCTCGATTATCTCGCGAATGTCGTCGATGCCGGTATGGCTGGCAGCATCCATCTCGATCACGTCGATGTGGCGCCCCTCGGCGATGCCCACGCAGGCGTCGCAGACACCGCAGGGATCGATCGTCGGACCGCCCTGCCCGTCCGGGCCGGTACAGTTGAGCGCCTTGGCAATCAGGCGCGCGGTGGAGGTCTTGCCTACCCCGCGCACGCCGGTCATCAGGAAGGCATGGGCCAGTCGGTCCCGCTCGATGGCATTGCCCAGCGTGCGGACCATCGGTTCCTGCCCGATCAGCTCCGAGAAGGTCTGCGGCCGGTACTTGCGCGCCAGCACGCGATAAGGCTGCGCCGATGTGGATGCTTTCGCGGGTGTCGCTGCAGGCGCCGCTGCAACCAACGGTTCCGGCGCAGGCGGTGGAGCGGGCGATTCGCCGAACATGGAGTTCTGACCCGCCGCTTCCAGCTCGGCAGCCGAAGGCGCTTCGTCGGCCTCCTGCTCCTCATCCGCCCAGGGCGGGGTGTCCGGATCTTCGGGGGAATCACTCATGCGCACGAACCTAGGCGGTCACGCGCGCGATGTCATCGCAGCAATGTTGTGGAAAAAGGAGCCGAGCGACCCGCTGCCATTTACCTGGGCTGCTTCCTTCCGGACCTGACCCGGTGAGCAAACGCGAACGTCCACCCGACTCCCGATGCGCCATATGGTGGCATATTGATGGCTTTGCAAGCCGCCAGAACCTTGGCAATGTGCCATTTTTCCAGGGAGGAAATTCAATGCGTAAGATTGCACTTCTGTCTTTGGCCGCGGGCATGGCCTTTTCCGTCGCTGGCTGCGACATGCTGCCCGGCGCCGGCATCGACTATGGTGATGACAGCAGCACCTGGGCCAACGACGGCGAGTGCGACGATCCGCGCTTCGAGAATGCTCCCGGTTCGGATGGCCGCGGCATGGCTGCCGTTCTGCTGGAACAGGATTCGGGCCACGACGCGTCTGACTGCCAGATGCTCGTCGAAAGCGGCTCTATCCAGCCCAAGTAGCCTTTTGCGAAATTTGCGATTGCTGTCCTCCCCGGGGCGGGAGGGCGGCAATCAGCGGAAATTGTCGGCGTAGGCCTGGATCTTGAGGGTCTTGGGCGGAACGGTATGCACCCGCGCCGCGATCCCGTGCTTTTCGGCATAGGCCTGCGCCGCTTCGCAGCTGTCGAACTTCAGCTGCACCTGCTGCCGCGTATCGCCGCTGCCCGCCCAGCCCATCAGGGGATCGGGCTTCTTCGCCTCTGCCGGCACGAAGTCGAGGATCCACTGGTCAGTCAGGGCCTTGCCCGACTGCATGGCATTCTTGGGGCGTTTGTAGATGCGAGCGTCCATGCGCGTCCCCTAATTCAGTCGCCGGAGTTTTTGAAGGCGTTTTTCGTCTTGAGGCTTGGCTTTTCCGCCCACGGCTCGTCCGGCCAGCGGTGCTTAGGGTAGCGGCCCTTGCCGTCTTTCTGCACGTCGCACCACGATCCTTGCCAAAACCCCGGCAAGTTGCGCGTTGCCTGCATCGGCTTGCCCCCCGGATCGGTGAGCTTGAGCAACAGCGGAGTGTTGCCGATCATCGGATGACGATCGAGCCCGAACAGCGCCTGCACGCGCACCTCTACCGAGGGGGCATCGTCACCTGCATAGTCGATCTTGTGCGAGGTTCCTGCCGGGCTGGTGAACTCGCGCGGGGCGGCCTTGTCGAGCTGCTGTCGCTCGTCCCAGGAGAGCAGGTTCAAGGCCGCTTCGGCATAGCGCGATGGCGGCAGGTCGAGATCGCGGCGGCCCTGTAGCAGCGGTGCCAGCCATTCGTCGGCGCGGGCTGTCAGGCTCTCTTCGGACAAGGCCGGAATCCCGACGAACCGCGCCCGCGCCAGCAGGGCGGGCGGTAGCAATGTCCCCAATTGCTCCACGGACTTTTCCACAAGGATGTCCACAATTGCCTGCGGGTCCGGATCGGGGTCCGGGCCGGACGACAGGTTAATCGCGCCCAGCCGCTTCTCGCGCCGCGCCTCGACCCGGTTTTCGCTGGAATTCCAGCGGGCAACGGTGCGTTCTTCGATCTGGTCTTGAAGGAATTTCTCGACGTCAGCGCGCGCCAGTTCGGCGGCCGCCGTGATCCGTGCGCCCTTGGCTTGCCCCTGCGCGTCAGCAATCACAAGCCACTCCGCCCGGGCGAGCGGCGATGCCGGGTCGAGCTGGAAACCGCGGCCGCCTGCGGAAAGCCATTGTTCGCCGCTGGCATCGCGGCGCCTGGCGACCATCTCAGGCCGCGCGAGCGCGAGGAACAGCGCCGGATCGCGCGCCGGTTCACCGCTGCTGCCAACCAGCTTCTCGGCTGCCCTCGCCCAGCCCTGTGCCAGCTTGCGCGAGGCATCGGCGCGCTTGCCGCGATCACCGTCCCAGCGGTGCAACCGGGCGAGCAGGTCTTCCCCGCGCCCGCCGAGTCCGCGCTCCTGCACCAGCAGCACCAGCTTGGCCGCGTCGAACGCCTGCCCCGATTGTGCCGCGAAGAGCACGGCGGCACCGGCGACCGGGTCCATCGGCATCCAGGCGATCTTCTCGCCCCAAGGCGTGATCCTGCCCGCCGCATCGAGCGCACCCATGGCCGACAGCAGCGTCTGCGCGGCATCGAGCGAGGCTCCGGGCGGTGCATCGATCCAGCGCAGGCTGGCCGGATCGGCGACGCCCCAGCGCTTGAGGCTCAGCACGAGCGAGGCGAGGTCGGCCTTGAGCATTTCCGGCGTGTCGAATTCGGGTCGGCCGGCGTGCGCGGCTTCTTCCCACAGGCGATAGGCAACGCCCGGACCCTGTCGCGCAGCTCGACCAGCGCGCTGTGCCGCTGCCGCCCGGCTGGCGCGCCGGGTGACAAGGTGCGTGGTGCCAGCCGCACGGTCGAACTCGGCGCTGCGGGCGAAGCCGGAATCGACCACCACCGAAACACCGTCGAGCGTCAGCGAGGTCTCGGCTATGGCGGTCGCCAGAACGATCCGGCGACGTCCCTGCGGATCGCGGCGGATCGCCATACGCTGGTCCTGCGGCTGGACTTGTCCGTGCAGCGGCAGGATCGGCGTGTTCGGCAGGCGCTCGACCAGCCGCTCGCGCGTGCGCTCGATCTCGCCTACGCCCGGCAGGAAGGCGAGCACGTCGCCCTCCTCCTCGCGCCAGGCTTGCAGCACGGCGGAGGTCATCGCGTCCTCGATCCGCTGTTCAGGACGCGCACCAAGCCATTCGATCCGCAAGGGAAACGCCTTGCCCTCGCTTTCGATAACCGGCGTGCCAGCGCCCATCAGGCTGGCAAAGCGCGCGCCATCGATGGTGGCGGACATGACGCAGATGCGCAGGTCCTCGCGAAGCACGGATTGCGTCTCCAGCGCCAGTGCGAGACCAAGGTCGCTGTCGAGGTGCCGCTCGTGCGCCTCGTCGAACAGGATGGCGGAGACGCCCTCCAGCTCCTGGTCTCGAAGCAGGCGGTTCACGAGGATCGCCTCGGTCACCACCAGTACGCGCGTCGCCTTGCTGGTCTTGCTGTCCAGGCGCGTCGTGTAGCCGACGCGCTCGCCCACTTTCTCACCCAGCAGTTCCGCCATGCGCTCTGCTGCCGCGCGTGCGGCCACCCGGCGCGGCGAGGTAATGATGACCTGCCCGGTGCACCAGTCCTCGTCCAGCAAGGCAGGTGCCACGGCCGTCGTCTTGCCAGCGCCGGGCGGCGCGACCAGCACGGCGCCGCTGCTGCCGCGCAATGCGGCAAGCAGGTCTGGTAATACGGCATGGATGGGAAGGTCGTGCGCCACCGCGCTGCGGATCAATACCCGCGAGCGACCGCGAACTGCGCCGCTTCGACCATGGCTGCCTTGGCGCGGCTGTCGGGGAAGATCGACAGCGCATCGCAGGCGCGCTGGGCATAGTGCCGCGCGCGATCACGAGTGGCGGCAACGCAATCGTGCTTGCGGATCAGTTCAACCGCGTGGGCGAGGTCTTCGTCTTCGGTTGCGAAACCGGCAATGGCATCCTGCCAGAAGCGCCGCTCGGTCTCGTCACCCCGCGCATAGGCGAGGATGACCGGCAGGGTCATCTTGCCTTCGCGGAAGTCGTCGCCGCGATCCTTGCCCATTTCAGCGGCATCGGAGTCGTAGTCGATGGCATCGTCCACCAGCTGGAAGGCCACGCCCAGATTGCGGCCATAGGCGTCGAGCGCCAGTTCCTGCTCCTCGCTGCATTCCGCCACCACGGCGGAAATGCGGCTGGCAGCGGCAAACAAGGCAGCGGTCTTCGCGCCGATGATGTCGAGGTAGCGTTCCTCGCTGGTTTCGATCTTGCGTTGGGCGGTCAGCTGGTCGACCTCGCCCTGCGCGATGATGGCGCTGGCGCCGGAGAGGATCTTGAGCACCCTCAGGCTGCCGTCCTCTACCATCAGCTCGAAAGCGCGGGAGAACAGGAAGTCCCCCACCAGCACGGTGGCGGGATTGCCGAAGACGATATTGGCGGCAGACTTGCCGCGCCGCATCTCGCTGCCGTCCACGACATCGTCGTGCAGCAAGGTGGCGGTATGGATGAATTCGACGGCCGCCGCCAGCTTGTGGTGGCGCGTGCCCTGGTAGCCCACCAGCTCTGCCCCGGCGAGCGTCAGCATGGGCCGCATGCGCTTGCCGCCGCCGGCGATCAGGTGGCCTGCGAGCGCCGGAATCAGCGGGATTTCGCTCTGCATCCGGTCAAGGATGATGGCGTTCACCGCGTTCATCGGCGTCGCCGTCAGCGACAGGATCGGAGTCAGCGTGGGGGTTGCGGAACCTGCTCCGCGCTTTATCGGGACGACGTTGTCGCTCATGCGGCTTCCTTGGGGAAACCGAGACCTATTGGCAAGGCGGGATTTGTACCGCACAGACGAGGCTTATGGCTGAACAACAACCCGATCCCGTTCTCGCAGGCTTTCGCAAGAGTATCGACAATATCGATGCTGCGCTGATTCACATGCTGGCGGAACGATTTCGCATCACGCAGGCGGTGGGAGAGTACAAGGCGAAGAACCAGCTGCCGCCTGCAGATCCGGGTCGCGAGGCGAACCAGATCGAACGCCTGCGCAAGCTGGCGGTGGAGGCTGACCTTGATCCCGAGTTCAGCGAAAAGTTCATCCGCTTCGTGATCGACGAAGTGATCCGCCACCACCGCATTGCGCGGGGGGATTAGCCTAACCTGCTATTCGACAGCGTCCGGCTGGCGGTCCCGCCGCCTGTCGCCACGCTCGCGCCGGTCACGGCGGTCGCGCCTGGTGCCACGATCGTCACGGCTGCGGGCGCGTCGGTCGTCGCGGGTACGGCGTCGATCGCGGTCGTAGCGATCCTCGCGGCGGTCGCGACGGGCATCGCCGCGCTGGTCACGCCTGTCGTCACGCGCCTGGCGACGGTCGCGGTCATAGCGATCCTCGCGCCGGTCGTCGCGGTAGGCGCGGCGTTGGTCACGATAGCGCGGCTGGCCGCTATAGCGGTGAGGAGCGTTGTAGCCGCCCCAGTTGTCGTAATAGCGGTGATCGCGCGGACGCCGGGCTAGCCAGTAGTCGCGATAGCGATGCGACCAGCGATGGCGCGTGCCGCGACGGTCGTAGATGTAATAGCCGGTGCCGGGATAATAGAACCCGTCGTACCAGCCGTAATAGGGTGCACCGTAACCGATGCCGACCGATACGCGGCTCGTCGGATAGCCGTAATCGTCATAGGTGGTACAAGCTCCGAGCCCCAGTGAGGCGACGGCAGCCAGCGTAGCTCCGAGCAAACGGGGGGACATGGCAACCTCTCAGTATTGATTTCGTCGAGGCATCGTTATGGCAGGTGCGGCCTAGACCATTCCTGAATGCAATTGTCAGGTTACGCCGTGGCTATCCGGCCCGCGGCAACTTGAGTTTCACCAGCAGGCCGCCGAGGTCTTCGCTCTCATCCAGTTCCACCGTGCCGCCATAGATCTCCGCCACGTCGCGCACGATGGCGAGGCCGAGGCCGGTGCCGGGTTTTTCGGTATCCAGCCGCGCGCCGCGCCCGAAAATGTCCTCGCGCTTGGCTTCGGGTATGCCGGTGCCGTCGTCCTCGATATGGATCGCGCAGAGCGCGTCTTCCGGTTCCGCGTCGACCGTCACGAAGACGCTCCCGCCGCCGTACTTGGCGGCGTTCTCAATCAGGTTGCCGAGCAGTTCGTCCAGGTCCTGCCGCTCCACCGCCACTTCGGCATCGGCTGACCCGTCGAGGTCGAAGCGCACATCGGTGTAGAGCCGTGCGACGGCCCCCTCCACCGCAGTGGCACTGTCCATGACGTTGGCGCGCGACAGGCCAATGGCGCGGCGTCCGACAGCGCGGGCGCGCGCCAGGTGGTGGTCCACCTGCCGCCGCATCACTGCGGCTTCACGCAGCACGGTCTCGTCGAGGTCCGGGGCATGGGCGTGCGCGGCATTGTTGAGCACCGTCAGCGGGGTCTTCAGCGCATGGGCAAGGTTGCCCGCATGACGCCGCGCTTCCTCGGCCTGTCGCTCGGTGTGTTCGAGAAGCGCGTTGAGTTCCTCCACCATCGGCTGGACTTCCAGCGGTAGCGGGTCGACCACGCGGGCCGTGCCGGTTGTGCGGATCTTGGCGATCGCCTGCCGGATACGGCGCAACGGGCCAAGGCCGTACCAGCTTTGCGCCGCCGCCATCAGGAACAGGCCCACGCCGAGGACGGCGAAGGCCCAGACCAGCGTGGAGCGCACCTGCGCCACCTGCGATTCGCGGTCGGACAGGCGCTGCGCCACAACGAACTGCCACCGCACGTCGCTGCCCGGCAGCATGATCGTTCGCTGGGCAATGCGGAGGGGCTCGTCAGGGAACTGATAGGAATCATAAAAGATCGGCTCGACGGCGTTGACGTCGCGCACCTCGAGCTCGTCGTCCCACAGGTTGCGCGAAGGATAGGGCTCAACCCCCTCGCCACTGATCTGCCAATAAGCGCCGCTGCCGGGTTCCAGGTAGCGCTGGTCGCCCAGGATCGAATTGAAGCGAACCTCACCGAAGGGATCGACTTCGGCCGAACGCAGCATGGCGTTGAGCGGGATCACCAGCCGGCTGTCGAATTCCGCCTGCAACTGGTTGGTCAGCACCCGGTCCAGTGCGACGCCGCCGATGGTCAGCAGGGCGAGGATCCACACGCCCGCGATCAGCATCATGCGGCGCGACAGGCTGCCGGTGTGCGGCACCTTGGCGGGCGCGATGTCAGCGGGGCTGGCGGCAGCGCTTTTGGCAGCGTCCGTCACGGTCGCCGGCCCGCCAGCGCGGGGAGCTTCTCCGGCGTCGGGCGCGCTATTCGCGCGGCGCGTCGTCGGGGTCGTCGAGGCTATAACCGAGACCACGGATGGTGGTGATTACTTCTGCGCCGAGTTTCTTGCGGATGCGGGTGACGAAGACTTCGATCGTGTTCGAATCGCGGTCGAAATCCTGATCGTAGATATGTTCGATGAGTTCGGTGCGGCTGACCACCTTGCCCTTGTGGTGCATCAGGTAGGACAGCAGCTTGTATTCCTGCGCGGTCAGCTTGACCGGCTCGCCCGCCAATGTGACGCGACCCGAGCGCGTGTCGAGACGCACCTTGCCGGCAGTCAGTTCGCTGGATGCATTGCCCGAAGCACGACGAATAAGCGCGCGCAGGCGGGCGATAAGTTCCTCGGTCTGGAACGGCTTGGCGAGGTAATCGTCCGCACCGGCATCGAGACCCGCCACCTTGTCCGACCAGCTGTCGCGCGCGGTCAGCACCAGCACGGGGAACATCCGCCCTTCCTTGCGCCACATGCCAAGCACGGTGAGCCCGTCGATCTCCGGCAAGCCGAGGTCGAGCACGACGGCATCGTATTCTTCGGTGGACCCCAGGAAGTGGCCGTCTTCACCATCGGTGGACAGGTCGACGGCATAGCCGTTCTGTTCCAGCGTGGACTTCAGCTGCTGGCCGAGGGTCGGTTCATCCTCGACAATCAGGATACGCATTCGTTTTTCCCCTGCAATCTCGCCCATCAACCGTGGGCTCTTGGCATAAACGCGTCAAGCGAGCTGCGGGTTTCCGCAAGCTGGTTACTGTGGAGATTTCTAGCGCGAAATGCGCAGGATGCGGGCGGTCTGCGCGTCGACATCGACCCAGATCATCCGGCCGTTGCGAATGAACTTCAGACGATAGGCCTGCGCCGTCGAATCGTATTCCCAGCCGATGTAGTCGTCGCCTTCTTCCATCCGGGGGATGATGCGGCGCTCGATATCGCGGATCGACATGTTGCGACCGGCCTGCATTTCGGCCCGCGCGGTCTGCTGGTCATTGCGCGTCTGGGCCTCCGCAGGCGCGGACACTACGGGCAACGCCAGAGACAGAGCGAGGAGGGGAACAGCAAGGAAGGCGGTAAGCTTTCGCATAATGGGTGTCTGCCTAATGCCGGGGCATTGAACAAGATGTGAATTTACCCGCCACCATTCAGAAAGGTTCGGTGTAACCTTAACGCACCATCTCGTACTTCACCGTCAGCGTGACAGCCGTTTCCACCCGTCCGGGGCGAACGGGAACGGAACTATCGGCCGCCTCGGACGCGAATTGGCGGAACATCGGCTGCGGCGGACCCGATTGCGAGAAAGCTTCAGACACCTCCAGCAGCCGCACCTCCGAGTACCCCGACATGTGCGCATAGTTCAGCGCCCGTGCGCGACTGGTTGCAAAGGCAGCTTCGCGCGCCTGGTCCTGCGCCGGAACGGGATTGTCGATCGACCAGCTGATACCGCCAAGGTCGGTCGCTCCCGCCTCCACCAGCGCATCGAGCACGCGCCCGGTGCGGTCAACATCGCGCAGGCGAACGGTAACGCGGTTGGCTACGCGGTATCCGCGGAAACGCTGCTGGCGGGTCGTATCGTCCCAATCGTATTCGGCTGTGAGGTTGAACCCGCTGGTCTGGATATCGTCGCGATCGATTCCCAGCGCCTCGATCCGTGTGATCAAGCGCTCCATCTGCTCCGAATTCTGGCGCAGGGCCTCGACCGCAGTCGCAGCCGAAGTCGTAACCCCGGCGCTGAGATCGGCCACATCCGGATCGGCTGTCACACTTTCGGTGACCGACAGTTCGATGACCGGATTCTCGGCGGTGATCTGGATTTCGGCAGCCACGGCCGGCTGAGCGACGATGGCGAGGCTGGCAAGCGGAAGGGCGTAACGGATCATGATGCGACTCCTTGGTCATTCGTGCGGCAATTGTTGCTGCCACGATTACGCCTGACTGAACGTGCCTGTTCCTGACGAGCGTTCCCGACTCCCCGGCTTGCCACCGGCACGGCGCGCGCCTAGGTGCCCCGCACCATGGCGGAACCACCGATCCTCTCCTGGGAAGGACTAGGCCTGCAACAGGGCGGGCGCTGGCTGTTCGGCGACCCGGCGCAGGGGGACGGCCTCGACCTCCATATCGGCCCGCGTGACAGCCTGGCACTGATTGGTCGCAATGGCGTCGGCAAGACCACGCTGCTGAAGCTGATCACCGGCGAGATCGAAGCCGATCGCGGCTTGCGCAAGGTGAAGCCGCACACGCAAATCGTGTGGCTGGAGCAGGAGCCCGATTTCTCCGGCTTCGCAACGCTGATGGACTTTGCACTGTCGGGTGAGCACCCGCCGGCCGAACACAAGGTCGAGTCGATCGCCGGGCAGTTGGGCATCGACATGACCACCGATACCGCGACGGCCAGCGGCGGCGAGAGGCGCCGCGCAGCCATTGCCCGCGCGCTGGCGCTCGATCCCGACCTCCTGCTGCTCGACGAGCCGACGAACCACCTGGACCTTGCTGCGATCGACTGGCTTGAAGACTGGCTGACCCGGTATCGCGGCGCCTTCATCGTCATCAGCCACGACCGGACCTTCCTGAAGCGCCTGACCCGCTCGACCTTGTGGCTCGACCGTGGAGCCTTGCGCCGAAAGGAAGTCGGCTTTGGCGGCTACGAAGCCTGGGAAGAGCAGGTCTATGCCGAGGAAGCCCGCGCTGCGGAAAAGCTCGACGCCAAGCTGAAGATCGAGGCGCACTGGCTGGAACGCGGCGTCACCGCCCGGCGCAAGCGCAACATGGGCCGCCTCGAAAAGCTGTGGGATATGCGCGCCGCACGCGCCGCGATGATCAACCCCGCAGGCACCGCGAAACTAAAGCTGTCGAGCGACGAGGAGTTCAAGTCCAAGTCCGTCATCGTCGCCGAGAATATCTCCAAGACCTACGACGGGCGCGAGGTGATCCAGCCGTTCTCCCTGCGGATCCAGCGCGGCGACCGGATCGGTATCGTCGGCGCCAACGGCGCGGGCAAGACCACCCTGCTCAAGCTGCTGACCAAGGAAATCGAGCCGGACACCGGCACGGTCACTCATGCCAAGACGCTCTCCGGCGTCATGATCGACCAGCAACGCGTCCTGCTCCAGCCGGAGCTGACCGTGCGACAGGTGCTCGCCGAAGGCGGTGACTGGCTGGACGTGCGCGGACACCGCAAACATGTACAGGCCTACCTCAAGGACTTCCTGTTCGATCCCTCGCTGATCGACGCCAAGATCGGCACCTTTTCCGGTGGGGAGCGCAGCCGCCTGCTGCTGGCCCGCGAGTTTTCGCGCACCTCCAACCTGCTGGTGCTGGACGAGCCAACCAACGACCTCGACCTCGAAACGCTCGACCTGCTGCAGGAAGTGATCGCCGACTACGAAGGCACTGTCCTCATCGTCAGCCACGACCGTGACTTTCTTGATCGCACGGTAACGGTAACGCTCGGCCTCGACGGCAGCGGCACCGTGGACATTGTCGCGGGTGGCTACGAAGACTGGCAGAAACAGCGCAAGGCTCGCCCGACCAAGAAGGCTTCAGGCGGCACTGAAAAGGGCGCAAAGTCCCCTGCGCCCCCTCCCCCGCCGCCGAAGGACCCGGCCAAGCTCAGCTACAAGGACCAGCGCGATTACGAGCGGCTGCCTAGCCGCATCGAAGAACTGGAAGGCCTGATAGCGAAGGGCGAAACCGCGCTCGCCGATCCGGAGCTTTACAGCAAGGATCCCGATCGTTTTCACCGGATTAACAAGTCGTTGGAACTGGCCCGCAAAGAGAAAGACGAGGCGGAGGAACGCTGGCTCGATCTGGCTGCACTGGTCGAAGGTTAGAGCCGTTTTCAGTCCCTAATGTGCCGTTAACCATGTTCACTCATGTCGTTTGCACCAAAGAGCTGCAGAACGCAGTCATATGGGCACACCCGCATCTTCCGCTCTTCGCGCAGACAATGCGCCGAATGCTGCTGCACTTTCAGGTTCGGGCGGCGATGGCTTTGGCAGCCTGACCGGCCTCGGCGGACCCAAGAAGTTCAAGAAGAAACCCGTGCTCGTCCTCGATCCCGAGGAGCTGGAGCGCGCTCACATGCTGTTCCAGGAAGCCTCTGCAGAACTGCTGGGCGAGGAAGCGGAACGCGCACCCAAGCCCCCTGCCCCGGCGCTGGGTCTCGCTCCCATGAACGATCGCGACTCCACGCCAGAAGACATGGGCCTTTCCGACGACGACCAGGATGGCGGCGACGACGAGGCGATCCCCTCGGCAGAAGACCTGCTGAAGATGACCTCTTCCCGCCGGGTCGAGGACGAGGAAGAGCAAGAATACGCCATGCGGGCATTGGAAGAGGGCTTCGACGAGGAGCATCGTATCTTCCCCACCCTGCCGGTATTGCCGGCAGAGGAAATCGCCTACGAAGAAGCGGCGGACCTTGGAAGTTTTCAAACGCCCGCGGACGACACCGCAGAGTTGCCGGAAACCGAACTGCCGGGTGTGCCAGTCGAGGCTGCCTACAATCCCGCATCGGGGAACCCACCGCCCGGGGAGCCGTCGTTCAAGCTGTCACCGCTTTCCGTTGGAGAAACCGGGCACGAAGACGAGGAAGAGGAAGGGGAAGCGGAGACCAGCAATCGCTTCGCCGCGCTTTCGCCGCAGATCCGTCGCAAGACCCCCATCCGCCCGCCGGAAGCGGTCGAGGCAGCGGAAGCACCCGCGCCCGAGGCATGGCCGGAACCGCTGCCCGCGTCCGAAGCGGCAGCAGAACCCGAACCAGTGCCAGAGCCGGCACCAACGCCGGAACCCGAGCCGTTGCCCGAGCAGCTCGAAAGTGATCCGTGGAGCAACGAAACTGCCCCGGTTCCGGAAGACGTTGCCCCGCTGCCTGCCGCCGAGCCGGAAGAGCAGGCTGCGCCGGAACTCGATCCGGAGCCCGAAACGAAGCCGGAAACCACGGTCGCCTTCGAACCGACTCCGCGTATCGAAAATCCGCGTATCGAAAACGCTCCGGAAGACCTGCCGGCCAGCCGGCATGTCGGACCGTTCGAACACCAGCGTGCCGAAAGGCATGTTGAAGAGCACGAACCGATGAGCGAAGAGCCGGCCCCCGTTCCCGGCTTTGAAGCGGCCCCGCTTCCTCCTGCGCAATCCGCTCCGGAAGAGCGCGATGAGCTGCCACCTGTGGTACAGGAAGCAGCCGAGCCGCCGCAAGCCGAAGCACCGCTGGGAGAGCCGGAACAGATCGAGCCGCCGCAAGCCGAAGTACCGCTGGAAAAGCCGGAACAGATCGAGCCGCCGCGCCCCTTCGTCGCCGACGACGGTCCGCGCTGGCAGCCCGAGAGCTACGACGCTCCGCAAGACGTCGCTCAGCCCGTCGAGGAAATGCCGGAAATGGCCGAAGCGCCCGAGACAGGCTTCGATCCGGAAGAAGAGAACTTCGACGAACACGACGAGGCAAGCGGCAACTACACCTTGATCGAGGACGAGCCGGTCGACGGTTATGCCTTCATGCAGGCCAGCAGTCCGCGCGGCCGCGCAATCCGGGTTGCTGCTCCGGGCGAAGCCAACAGCCTGCGGGCGCGCCTCATTCGCGAGCGCGGGGAATTGCAGGCGGAGGCCGAACGTGCAGCTGCCAGCCGTTCGATTGTCATGCGTTTCTGGAACTGGCTGCGCGGCCTGTTCGGCTGACCCGGATCACCTGATCCGGTAGAAGTCCGCCACCCGTTCCAGCGCCAGCTTCAGCACCAGCTTGCCGCTGCGCGCCGGCCATTGCAGCGCCTTTTCGGCCACCGGCAGGGTCTCGCCTGCGCAGACCACCCGCCACAGGATATCCTCCAGCCCCTTGCCCGCTTCGCCAAGCGCCGCGCCGAACCGCTGGCGCGCGGCGATCTGCCGCTCTCCGGGCGTCAGGTCCGGGTCCGCCCCGCCCTTCACCCTCACCGGGTCCCAGCGCATGGTGACATGCGGGCCAAGGTTGGCGCGTTCGTAATCGGCCCGCAGCCGCTCGCCCGCGTCGAACAGGCGATCTTCGAGGTGGCCGTGCGCGTAGAGCCAGGCCAGCGGGCTTTCCGCCACGTTGACCGTTACGCTGCGCCGATGGCGCGATGCTCCTCCGCGGCGGCGCGGACCTTCCTCGGTCATTTCACGTTCGACGAGCTTGCGCTGCTGCATGCCTGTTCCCCTCTTTTGGCAGGCTCGCGCCTTGCAAAAGCGAATCGGTTGTAGGAAAGCGGTTTTTGCAACCAGATCGGTTATTTCGGAGCCGCCAGAGTGATCAATCGCATCCGTGACATACGCAAGCAGAAGGGCATGACGCTCGCCGAAGTGGCGCTCGCCTGCAATCCGTCGACCACCGCACAGACAATCGGGCGGCTGGAAACCGGCACGCGCAACCTGTCGCTGGCGTGGATGAACCGAATCGGTGCCGCGCTGGGGGTCGATCCGGAGACGCTGGTGAAAAGCGACGATGTCCAGCCGCCACAGGTGATCGCCAAGCTCACCGAAAGCGGGGCGGAAAGCCTTTCCAGTCCGCGCGATGCCATCCTGCCGACCGAACTGGTCGATGGCTCCGCCCTTGTCTGCCTGAGCATCGAGACCAGCCAGGGCGAATATCGCGGCGGTGACCAGCTGTGGATGCGGCAAGTCGCGCCGGAAGACGCCGGCAACCTGATCAACCGCGACGTGCTGGCCCCCCGCTCCGGCGGACGTTTCGCCTTCGGGCGGCTGATTGACCGGCAGGGCACGCTCGTAGGGCTGCTGCCCCCCGGTATCGGCCAGCGCCAGATCGTCATCGACAACCCGCCGTGGCTCGCCGTTGCCGAAATGCTGGTGAGGAAGCTCTAGTCGAGGCCCGCACGATGCCCCGCGTCCTCTCTATCGCCACGCTCTACCCGAACTCCCACGTTCCGCGTTTCGGCACCTTTGTCGCGCGGCAGATGGAGGCACTTGCCGCGCGCGGCGACTGGGACGTGACCGTCATCAACCCCATCGGCCTGCCGCCGGTGCCGATGGGCCGGTACAAGGCGCTGGCCGATGCCGCGATCTCGCGCGAGGAAGGCGGCGTCGACGTGCGCCGCCCGCGCTTCACGCTGATCCCTGCCATTGGCGGACCGTTTAATCCCGCGATGATTGCCAAGGCCGTGCTGCCTCTGGCGCAGCGCCTGCATGCGCGGGAACCGTTCGACCTGGTAGACGCGCAATTCTTCTATCCCGACGGTCCGGCGGCTGCGCGCATCGCCCTGGAGCTTGGCCTGCCGCTCTCCATCAAGGCACGCGGTGCGGACATCCAGTTCTGGGGACATAAGGGCTATGCACTCAAGAAGATGCTGCGGGCGGCCGACCAGGCGAGCGGCCTGCTGGCGGTGAGCGAGGCGCTGAAGGAGGACATGGTCGCGATCGGCCTGCCCCGCGACAAGATCACCATTCACTATACCGGGCTCGACAGGGAACTCTTCCGTCCACTCGACAAGGCGCAGAGCCGCAAGCGGTTGGCAGACGATTTCAATGTCCAGCTGCACGAAGGCGAGACCCTGCTTGCCAGCGTCGGGGCCCTCATTCCGCGCAAGGGTCAGCAGTTCGTGATCCGCGCCTTGCCGGACCTGCCCGAGGCGCATCTCGTGCTGGTGGGCAAGGGCGACGACGAAGCGTCGCTGCGCGAGCTGGCTTACCAATGTGACGTATCGCACCGCGTGCACTTCCTCGGCAGCCTCGACCATGGCGCCTTGCCGGTCGTGCTGTCAGCCGCCGATATCATGGTGCTGCCGGCGGCGAGCGAAGGCCTCGCCAATGCTTGGGTCGAAGCGCTGGCCTGCGGCACGCCGCTGGTGATTACCGACGCGGGCGGCGCGAAGGAGCTGGTGAAAGCCCCGGAGGCAGGCCGCATCGTCGCGCGGCAAGCCCACGCCATTGCCGAAGGCGTGCGCGAGGTGCTGGCAGCGGGCTATGCGCCCGCTGACGTGGCAAGGACTGTCGAAAGCTTCAGCTGGGAAGCCAACGCGGCGGCGCTGGCGGACTATTACACCCGCCTGATCACCTAGATCTCGCCGCGCGCCTTCTTGTCCTGCCGTTCGGCAACGGTCTCTTCCGGCACGAAGCTGTTGCTGGTCACGCCCAGCCACACCAGGATCGGTGCGGCCATGTAGACCGAGCTGTAGGTACCGACGAAGATACCCAGCGTAATCGCGGCGGTAAGGCCGAACAGGCTGGCCGGGCCAAACAGCAGTAGCGGCAGCAGTGCGACGAGCAGCGTCAAGCTGGTCATCACCGTACGCGCCAGCGTCTCGTTCACCGACAGGTCGAGCAATTCTGGCAGCTCCATCTTGCGGTACTTCTTCAGGTTCTCGCGGATACGGTCGTAGACGACGATGGTATCGTTGAGCGAGTAACCGATGATGGCCAGGATGGCGGCAATGATCTGCAGGCTGAATTCCAGCTGGAACAGTGCGAACATGCCCAGCGTAAGCGAC
This sequence comes from Aurantiacibacter gilvus, assembly GCF_038289935.1. NCBI lineage: Bacteria > Pseudomonadati > Pseudomonadota > Alphaproteobacteria > Sphingomonadales > Erythrobacteraceae > Aurantiacibacter > Aurantiacibacter gilvus. The sequence continues at coordinate 916,026 of NZ_JBBYHV010000001.1, read as the reverse complement.
ACGTCGTGGAACAGCGCAAACAGCGCACCCACGCCGAATTGCCATTCGAAGCGAATCCAGATGTAGGCGGCAATTGCCAGCATGGCGAAGATCAGCGCCTCCAGTGCCGTGGCACGGAATTCGCTCGAGACCTTGCCCGACACGGTGTCGTTCGAGTCCACGCGGAAGTCTTCGTGCTCTGCCGTCACCGCCGTGATGATCTCGTCGGCAATGCGGTTGGCCGCGGCAGCGTCGCCCTCGGCGCTTTCCGGCAAGCGGACGCGGATCGACACTTGGTTGGCTTCACCGAAACGCTGGATCACCGGTTCGCCCAAGCCAAGGGTGCTGAGCGTCTCGCGCAGTTCACCCACCGGGGCTTCGGTTTCTTCGGTGAAGGTACCGGTGATTTCCTGGCCACCGGCGAAATCCACGCCGTAATTGAGGCCCTTGGTCAGCACCAGTGCCCAGCTGGCTGCGATCAGCAGGCAGCTGATGACATAGAACGGCAAGCGCCAGCGAAGGAACTTGATGTTGGTGTTGTCAGGGACGAGTTTGAGCAGTCGCATGGTTGGTCCCTCCCCTTACACGTGAATTTCGGCCGGACGCTTGGCTTTCAGCCAGCGGGCGACCCACATGCGGGTGAGCGTCACCGCGGTGAAGACCGAGGTGAACAGGCCGATGATCAGGACCACGGCAAAGCCGCGGACCGGGCCGCTGCCGAACAGGAACAGCAGCACACCGGCGATGAAGTTGGTGACATTGGCGTCATAGATGGCACGGCTCGCTTCCTTGTAGCCGGTCTCCACTGCCGCCACGACGCGGCGCCCGCGTCGTCGTTCCTCGCGGATACGTTCGTTGATCAGCACGTTGGCGTCGACCGCCGCACCGATGGTCAGCACGAAGCCGGCGATACCGGGCAAGGTCAGTGTGGTGTTCATGAAGGCCATGATGCCCATGATCATCAGCACGTTGAACACCAGCGCGACCGTGGCGTAGACGCCGAAGCGACCATAGGTGGCGATCATTATCACCACGACCAGCAGCGAGCCCACGCCCATGGCGATCGCGCCCGCGCGAATCGAAGCTTCGCCAAGGTCGGGCCCGACGGTGCGTTCCTCGATGATGGTCAACTCGACCGGCAGCGCGCCGGAGTTAAGCTGGATGGCCAGCTGGTTCGCACTGTCGGCAGTGAAGCTGCCCGAAATCTGCGCCTGGCCGCTCAGGATGGGCTCGTTGAAGCGCGGCGCGGAGATCACCTCGTCATCGAGGATGATGGCAAAGCGCCGACCGACATTCTCGGTGCTCAGCCGCGCGAAGATCGCACCGCCCTGGCTGTCGAAGGTGATGGAGACCACGTCTTCGTTCGTCTGCGGGTCCTTGCCAGCCTGGGCATTGGTAAGGCTGTCGCCGCGCAGGCCGCCGAGGCGGAAGACCGCTTCATACTGGCCCGCCAGTTCGCTGTCGGCGGCATAGGGCACAATCTCGGTACCGGGATTGGTGGCAACCCCCTGCTGCACGTCGCTGGGCAGCGCATTGGGATCGACCAGCTTGAATTCGAGCTGTGCGGTCTGTCCCAGCAGTTCCTTCAAGGCTTCGGGATCTTCGAGGCCGGGCACCTGCACCACGATCCGGTTGTCACCCTGGCGGATGATGGTCGGCTCACGCGTACCGAGACCGTCAATACGGCGACGCACCACGTCGGTCGCGGCGTCCATCGCATTGTCTACTGCCTGGTCGAGCCCCTGGCTGGTCTGCGTCAGGACCAGCTTGTTGCCGTCCAGCACTTGCAGATCCCATTCGCGCACCACGCCGGTACCGTTGATCTGTGGCAGCAATACTTCTCGCGCGCGGTCGATCTCGCTCGAGTCGCGCAGGGTGACCTCCAGCCGCCCGTCCGCGCTCGAAGTTTCGATCACACCGATTTCGGGTTCCGCATCGGAAAGCGTCTGCCGAACCGAATCTTCCATCGATTCGAGCCGTTGGCGTTCCACGTCGGCAGGGTCCGCTTCCAGCAGGATGTGGCTGCCACCGGCAAGGTCAAGCCCGAGGTTGATCTGCGGGTCTTCAGCCCATTCGGGCACCGATGCGCCGGTAAGGGCGAGGATCGAAGGCAGCGCGGCCAGGGCCAGCACCAGAGTTACAACCCAGAGCGACAAACGCTTCCAGAGAGGAAAATCGAGCATGAATTACTGTCCCGAAGCCTGCGTCAGTCGTTGGCGGGCTTGCCGCCGGGCTGGATGATATCGCTGATGGTCGACTTGACGATCTTCACCCGCGTATCCTTGGCGATCTCGACTTCGAGGTATTCGTCATCAACCTTGGTCACCTTGCCGACAATACCGCCGGAGGTAAGGACCTGGTCGTTGCGCTTTACCGAAGCGACCTTTTCGCGGTGCTGCTTGGCCTGCTTCATCTGCGGGCGGAACAGCAGGAACCAGAAAATCAGGATCATGCCGATGATCGGCAGGAAGCTCATCAGGCCAGCACCAGCAGGTGAAGCTCCGGCAGCAAGGTAATCTAGCATCAAACGGGGTCCGTCTCGATCAAAGGAAACATTAGAGTGGGGTGGCCGCGGCGAGGTTCAAGTCGCACCCTCCCCGGCACGTGAGGCGCGCGCCTAGCAGCAATGGCCATGTGTGGCAATCGAGCCTCACTTTGGTTGGGACAATCCGATGGTTGCCAGACCCGAAAGCCGCTACTATAGGCGCGCTCTCCACTGGTATCGGGACGTGGCGCAGTCTGGTAGCGCACTATACTGGGGGTGTAGGGGTCGCTGGTTCGAATCCAGTCGTCCCGACCAGTGGAATTCCCCTCCTAACCATGCCTTCAGCTAGAGGAACTGCGTCTCGCCGTTCTCGTCTACGGGATTGCGATTGTTTTCCGAGCACTGGAATTCGATCAGGCTGCCGTGCCGGTCCCGCGCATAGCGCATGGTGACTTCCCACGGTTCAGCGAAAGCTTCGGGGTCGGTCATGCGCATTTCGTTCACCAGCACGTCCGGATTGTCGGGATCGAGGTGGATTCGCTCCACCAGGCGGAACTGGTCAGAGTGCCGCGCACCGTCGTCGATCTCGAGATCGGCGGAAATGCCGACCGTGTCGATCACCAGCGTGTCCCCTTCCCAATGGCCGATGGAATGGCCGTGATAGCTTGGGTCGATATCGTCGGGATGCGGATGCTCGCGTCCATCGGTCCAGACGGTACGCGTCTGCATCCAGGCTTCCTGGTTGATGGTGACGCGCCCCGGCGTAAACAGGAATTCGTAGGGGTACTGCGGCAGCATCATGATCCGCGGCAGGCCCGGCGGCGAGCAATTGCCGCGTGGACGCATTTCGACGCCGTTGTTCGCGCGCACTTCCTCGCGCCACTGTTCCAGCATGGCCAGGTATTCGCCCTGCAACTGCGGCTGCGACGGCGCTGCATCGCGGCTCCGCTGGACGAACCATATCCCGCCCCAGTCGGGCAGTGCATCGAGTTCGGCATAACGGCCTTGCGGGAATCCGGCGCTGTCCTCTGCCGCCGCGAGGCCTTCGGGCACCGGCGAGGATACCTGCGCCTGCACCGCCACGGCCCCCGTCAGCAGGGCCAGCGTCAGGATGGCCCGCTTCATTCAACGTCCCCCAGCGTCGTACCATCTGCCAGCTCGACGCCGACATAGCTGCCGCCCTGCGCACCGCTGCGCAGCGGGTGGACCCAGATGCGCACCCGGTCGCCATTGCGCAGGGTGCGGCGCGTCCAGCCTTCCTGCACCAGGTTGTTGGGGCTGGTCATCTCGATGGACCAGTGCTCGGTCTCGCCGCCCGACCGCACGTCGGCGCGGATGAAGGCATGCGGGTTCGACCAGCGGAACTGCGTGACCGTGGCATCCAGCACGACGGTGCGCTGCATGTCGAACATCGAGTAGGAATGGTGCGCCGATCCGGGCATCGGGGCGAGCACGGCGAGTGCGAGAACGACAGCTGCGATCCTGGTGATTTTCATCTCTGTCCTCCTCACAAGTTCGGCACGTTGACGGGGCTGCCGTTGCGCGGCAGCCCGGAATCGAGTTCGGTCCCGTCTTCCTTGGTCAGGTAGAGGAACAGCCCGCCGTGGCGCCCGTCGCGCAGCGGGTTCATCCGCAGCACCACCTCTTCGCCCGGACGCAGCGACGTCCGCCGCCAGCCCTGCCGGCGCAGGTTGTTGGGGCTGTTCAGTTCGATCGACCAGTGCACCACCCTGCCCTGCTGCGGCACGTCCAGTTCGATGAAGGCGTGCGGGTTGGTCCACTGGAATTCGGTTACCGTGCCTTCCAGCGTCATGATCTCCCGCTGGTTGAACATGGCAAAGCTGTGGTGCGCCGAAGCGCCGCCGCTCAGGGCAAGCGCGACCGCGAACAGGGCAAGGACCATCCGTTTCATTCGCTTACCCCTTCGATCTCGCTCACCCCGCGCTCTTCCGCCGCCTCGCTGCCAAGGTCCGTACCCGGCAGGTTGGCATTGTAGGCGAGGATGCAGTTCGCTTCGTTGATGTCGGTGTAGTCGGCGCGGTTGAAGCTCTTGGTGGAACGCCACTCGCCTTCCCACATCTGCGGATCGGTCATGATGTATTCGATCGTCATCACCTCGTTGTCGTCGCCCGACAGGGTGATGCGCTCGGTGATCTCGAACTCGTCGCTGATCGGGATGCCGTGGTCGATCCAGTGGTTGTCCGTCTCGAAGTACCTGCTCTCGACCACCAGCGTGTCGCCTTCCCAATGGCCCACACTCTCGCCGTTGTAGCTGGGAACGACGAGGTCCGGATCGGAAAACTCGCGCCCGTCGAGGAAGATGGTCCGCACCGAGTTGTTGAAGCCGGAAATCATGTAGATCGCCGTGGGCAGCTGGATGAAGGCATGCGGCCAGACGCGCGTCATGATCATCGGCATGCCCGGCGGGTAACACTGGCCGATGGAATCGCGATAGGTCCGTCCCTCGGCCTGGGCAGCGGCGCTGTCGATCAGCGCTTCGACACCTTCGGGGCCGAAGCGCGGGTACGGCGGGCCGAACAGGTAGTGCGCGAACCCCTCGCTCAGGTCGACAAACCAGGTGCCGGTAATATCGATGGGAGCAGGCGGCCGCTCGGCATTGAGGTTGGCTGGTGCCAATGCGCCGAGATAGCCCGGATGCTTGGGGACCATCTCCTCCAGCCGTTCGGGCGGGATCGGGGTATAGACCCGCTCCACCTCCGGCTGTTCCAAAGGTGCATCCTGCGCGGCGGCTGGCGCAGCTAGAGCCGCGCCCGCCAGAATCACCGCAAAACAATAGCGTGAGTGCATTGCGTCCCTCTCCTCTCCGGCAAGCAATCTGCCGGATGGGGAGAGGGACCGCAAGCACCAGAGAGAACCAGGCCAAGAATGCACCGGACTGCCGGAAGAGAGCCTGAGCTCGGGGCCGAAGCGGCGACCAACAGGCCTCCCATTCTCGCTCAGATTTCCGCCAGCGCCTGCTCCAGATCGGCGATGATATCGTCGACGTGCTCGATGCCCACGGAGATGCGCACCACGTCCGGACCGGCTCCGGCAGCGACCAGTGCATCGCCTTCAAGCTGGCTGTGGGTGGTGCTCGCCGGGTGGATGATGAGCGAACGCGTGTCGCCGATATTGGCGAGGTGGCTGAACAGTTCGACGCCCTGCACCAGCTTCACGCCCGCCTCGTAGCCGCCCTTTACCCCGAAGGTGAACACCGCCCCGCCCTTGCCGCCAAGGTACTTGTCCGCCAGTGGCTTGTAGGGATTGCCCTCCAATCCGGCATAGCTGACCCAGTCGATCTTCGGATGGTCCTGCAGCCACTTGGCCACCGCCAGCGCATTGTCGCAGTGGCGTTCCATGCGCAGGGCGAGCGTTTCCATGCCGGTCAGCGCCAGCCAGGCATTCTGCGGCGCCAGGGCCGGGCCAAGGTCGCGCAGGCCCAGCACGCGGCAGGCGATGATGAAGGCGATGGGACCGACCGGCTCCAGCGCGTCGACCAGCACTGCGCCGTGGTAGGAGCCGTTGGGCTGGGTCAGGCTGGGGAACTTGTCGCCCTGCGCCTTCCAGTCGAACTTGCCCGAATCCACGATCACCCCGCCGATGGAATTGCCGTGACCGTTGAGGAACTTGGTGGTCGAATGGGTGACGATATCCGCACCGTGTTCGAACGGGCGGCACAGTGCCGGGCTGGCCATGGTGTTGTCCACGATCAGCGGAACGCCGCCTGCGTGCGCGATATCGGCAATGGCCTGGATATCGGTGACGACGCCGCCCGGATTGGCGAGGCTTTCGATGAAGACACAGCGCGTCTTGTCGTCGATGGCCGCGCGCACGTTCTCGACATCGTCGGTGTCGACAAAGCGCGTCTCCCAGCCGAACTTGCGGAAACTCTCGCCCATCTGGTTGAGTGAACCCCCATAGAGCTTCTTCGCCGCGACGATATTGCAGCCGGGCTCCATCAAGGTGTGGAAGGCGATCAGCTGCGCGGCGTGCCCGCTCGCCACGCCCAGCGCGCCGACACCGCCTTCGAGCGCGGCGATCTTCTGCTCCAGCGCATCGTTGGTGGGGTTCATGATGCGACTGTAGATGTTGCCGAATTCCTTGAGCGCGAAGAGGTTCGCGGCATGCTCGGCATCGTTGAAGACGTAGCTCGCCGTCTGGTAGATCGGCGTGATCCGCGCATTGGTGGTGGGGTCAGGCTGCTGTCCCGCGTGGATGGTGAGCGTTTCGATCTTCTGGCTCGTCATGATTGTTCCCTTCCGTGTCCGTCGACTGATTGCGCGGCTTCCTCTGCCGCCTCCATGCACTCGCCTTCCCGATGTTGGATTCGAAAGCGACCGTACTCGGGGCGCTGTTCGATCCAGAATGTGCCGCGCACTTGTCCCTGGTCAGGAGCGCGCGTCGAAGGCGAAGTTCACCGTCACATTGCCACCCAGGTTCGCCGCGCTGTCTCCCACGCCCACACTGAAGGCGTTGCGGTCAACCGTCGCCGAGCCCGAGACCGAGCGGCTGTTGCCGCTGCCGCTAAGCGTGAAGGTGATGCGCTGCGGACGGCTGACGCCTTTGAGGGTGAGCGTCCCGTCCGCCTCGTAGCGGTTGCCCGACACGCGCCGCACCGCGGTGCTGCGCCAGGTCGCCTGCGGGAAGGAACTGGTGTTGAAGAAGTCGGCCCCGCCGAGCATCGAATCCTGCGTGGCATCGCCCAGCGTGGCGCTGGCAAGGTCGACGCGGATGCTAATCGTCGCACTTTCCGGCGCGGCGGGGTCCATGGTGATGTCGCCGTTCCAGCTGGCGAAGCGGCCGTTCAACGCCGCGCCTGAGTTGGTGACGCTGAAGCGCAGCGAACCGCCCGGCTGGATGGTCCAGCTCGGCGGCGGACCGGCGGGTGCAGGGGCAGCAGCCACCTCTTCTTCTTCCGCAACGTCATCGGTCCCTTCAGCCTCATCACCATGGACATGGTCGTGGCCGTCGTCGGCGAGCTCGCCCTCTTCCGCTGCGTCGTCGGTGTGGTGGTCCTCCGTGACCCCATCCTCGTGCGCGTGATCATCAGTCTCGCCGGGTGCATGGTCGGTGGCGTGATCGTGCTCTTCTTGCTGCGGACCGCCCAGTCCGAAGAAAACGCCACCCGCCAGCAGCAGCACGGCACCCAGCATGCCCAGCGCCATGCCCCCTTTGTCAAAGCTCATGCGCGCGAGCAGCCCGTCCTTGAGCAGGAAATGATGCCGCAGTGCGCCCGCAACGTGCAGGACGAACAGCCCGATGCCGACAAAGGCAAGGATTTCGTGCGTTTCCCCGGCCAGTTCATTCCACGCCTCGCCAATCGGCAGATGCGGCAGCGGGATAACGCCGAACAGCACGGTCGGCACGTTGATGGGGTCGGATGAGACAATCGCCCAGCCCGCCAGCGGCGTGCCAATCATGAACAGGTAGAAAAGCACGTGCACCAGGCTGGCGAGCTTGCCTTCCCAGCCTCCCTCCAGCGGCGCAGGCGGCTTGTGTGTGAGGCGCCAGCCGAGTCGTGCCAAGCTGAGTACCAGAATGGTGATGCCGATCGACTTGTGCAGCTGGTACAATGCAAAGCCGCTGGCGTCCTTCGGCATGGCAAAGCCGAGGGCGATCTCGCCCGCCAGGGCCAGCGCAATCAGCCAATGCAGTACGATGGCTCCGGTCGAGTAACGTTGCGTGGTGCTCAAACCCAGTCTCCCTTTCGGCGGGCATCGCTATTGCCGCAGAGGCTGCGAAGCAAGTTCGGCCTTTCCTACACATTTGCCGCTGCAACACACCATGCTGCGAATCCAACAGTGTGGAGCCCCCCAATGTCCCTCCTCGAAACGCTCATCGGCCCGATAACCTCGATCATCGACAAGGTGATCCCCGACAAGGAAGCGCGCGATCGCGCCAAGCTGGAACTGCTCAAGCTGGAAGGCACGCAGGAGATGCAGCTGATCGAGGCGCGCCTTTCCGCCATCGTCGCCGAAGCCAATTCCACCGATCCCTGGACCAGCCGCGCCCGCCCCAGTTTCCTCTACGTGATCTACGTGCTGCTGCTGACGGCCCTGCCGATGGGGCTGCTGTCGGCCTTTTCGCCCGCCACCGCGCAGGACATTGCCACCGGCATGAACGACTATCTCTCCGGCCTGCCCGAACCACTCTACGCGCTCTTCGGCACCGGCTACCTCGGCTACACCGCCGCGCGGCAATGGGGGAAGATCAAGGGCGTGGAGCGCTAGGCGGACGCCATCGAAGCGCAGCGCAAGATGCGCAGGCGCACCTTACTCGCCGTCGTGCACTATCATGACGTGAGACCACAGTTCGCCGCTGGCCATGACGTAAGGCATGTTACCTTCGGATTCGGTAATCACGCCCATATTCTCCGCAATTGCCCGCGGAATGTGCAGGGATTGCCAGCGGTCCATCTCGTCCGTCCAGGCCGTTGCGTCCTCGGTTAGGGAGGTCAAAGGGCCAATCATGCGATAGCCCGCTGTGGGTGCCATCGTCACGTGGAGTGTTCCCGCTTCCATCTCTTCGGCGATCTGCAGATCGATGGCAGACCGCTCAACGCCCAGTGCGCGAAGCTGCCGGAGACGGTAGATGTAGGTGATGAACTCGCGGTGATAGCAGCGAGCGTCGAACCTGTCGTCGCCCGGCGGATCGGCCATGCAAACCATTATTCCGTCGCCTTCGCGCAGTACACGGACAGCCGCATCTTCGTCCAACGAGACAATCGTGGCATCATCGCGCAGCGCAGTGGGCAGCGGAAGTGTCGCGCTTTCAAGCGGCAAATTTCCCACTGCCGGTGATTGTGCTGCTGCAAGGACAGCAAGCAATGTTAGTCCGACCATCGATCCCCCCAAGTTTCCCCATCGCGACCTATCAGCCGACAGGTCGACCACCTAGCGGCAAATCAGGCGCGGCACTTTCTAATCGTGATGCATCAAGCTAAGCAGCGCGCATGACTGATACTGTTTTCGTACTCAACGGCCCCAACCTCAACCTGCTCGGCGTGCGCGAGCCGGAAGTCTACGGCGCGGATTCGCTCGACGATATCGCTGGACGCCTCGAAGATCGCGGCCAGGCACTAGGCCTCGAAATCGAGATGCGCCAATCGAATCACGAAGGCCACCTGTGCGACTGGCTGCACGAGGCGCAGGCTGAGGGTGCCAAGGCGGTGATCCTCAACGCAGGTGCCCTCACCCACACGTCGCTCGCGCTGTATGACGCCATCCGTTCCATCAAGACGCCGGTGATCGAGGTGCACATCTCGAATCCCGCCGCGCGCGAAGCCTATCGCCACAAGAGCTACGTCGGCATGGCTGCGCTTGGGACGATTTCGGGGTTTGGCGCCTACGGCTACGAGCTGGCGCTGGACGCTGCAGCCAAGCTCTGACAGCGCGCCAGCCCTTGCCTTGCGGCAAGAAGGTCTCTAGCCGCAGGCTTCCAGACAATGGTCGCAGAATGGGGAATGCATGCCTGAGACGAAGGGCAAAACCGCTCGCAAGGGTGGTCTAGAAGTCGACACCGCGCTGGTGCGCGAGTTGGCCGACATCCTGGCCGAAACCGGCCTGACCGAAATCGAAGTCGAGGACGACGATCGCAAGATCCGCGTGTCGCGCGCCAGCGTGGCTGCGGCTCCGGCGGCTGTCGCCGCACCGGCAGCGCCGGCTGCGGCACCGGCAGCGGCTCCCGCCGATCCGGCTGCGGCACCGGCCGAACCCGCGGGTGAAGCCGTTGACCTCGCCAATGCGGTCAAGTCGCCGATGGTCGGTACGGCCTACCTCGCGTCCGATCCGGGCTCGCCCAACTTCGTTGCTGTCGGTGACAGCGTGAAGAAAGGCGCGACCCTGCTGATCGTCGAGGCGATGAAGGTGATGAACCCTATTACCGCCCCGGCGGACGGCACGGTGAAGGCGATCCTGGTCGACAACGGCGCGCCCGTGGAATTCGACCAGCCGCTGGTGGTCGTGGCCTAAGACATGGGCATTTCGCGCATCCTGATTGCCAACCGCGGCGAAATCGCGCTGCGAATCCACCGCGCGGCACATGAAATGGGGATCGAGACGGTCGCGGTGCACTCCACCGCCGATGCCGAGGCCATGCATGTGCGTCTGGCCGACCATGCCGTGTGCATCGGCCCGCCCTCGGCCACGGAGAGCTACCTCAACCACGCCGCCATCATCTCCGCCGCCGAAATCACCGGCGCGGATGCGATCCATCCGGGCTATGGCTTCCTGTCGGAGAACGCCAAGTTCGCCGACATCGTCGAAGCCCACGACATCAAGTGGATCGGGCCCAAGCCCGAACATATCCGCACGATGGGCGACAAGGTGCAGGCCAAGCTTACCGCAGGCGCACTGGGCCTGCCGCTGGTTCCGGGCAGCGACGGGGCCATTTCCGATTTCGACGAAATGCGCAGGGTCGCTGACGAGATCGGCTATCCGGTGATCGCCAAGGCCGCCGCTGGCGGTGGCGGTCGCGGCATGCAGGTCATTCCCGATGCGGAATCGATGGAACCGCTGGTCAAGCGCGCCATGAACGAGGCCAAGGCCGCCTTCGGCGACGACACCATGTACCTCGAGAAATACCTCGGCAATCCTCGGCACATAGAATTCCAGGTGTTCGGCGACGGCCGCGGCAATGCCATCCACCTGGGTGAACGCGACTGCTCGCTGCAGCGCCGCCACCAGAAGGTGTTCGAGGAAGCGCCCTCGCCCGTCATCACGCCCGAAGAGCGCGAACGCATGGGCGGCATCGTCGCCAAGGCCATGGCCGACATGGCCTATCGCGGCGCGGGCACGATCGAGTTCCTGTGGGAAGACGGCGAGTTCTACTTCATCGAGATGAACACCCGCCTGCAGGTGGAACACCCGGTGACCGAGGCCATTACCGGCGTCGACCTGGTGCGCGAACAGATCCGCATTGCCGACGGCAAGGACTTGTCGGTGAAGCAGGAAGAGCTGGTCTTTTCGGGCCACGCCATCGAATGCCGTATCAATGCGGAGGACCCCTTCACCTTCGCACCCAGCCCCGGCAAGATCGACTACTACCACCAGGCCGGCGGCATGCATGTGCGCGTCGATAGCGGGCTCTACGCCGGCTACACGATCCCGCCATATTACGATTCGATGATCGCCAAGCTGATCGTCTACGGCCGCACCCGCGAAGGCTGCCTGATGCGCCTGCGCCGCGCGCTGGAGGAAATGGTGATCTCGGGCGTGAAGACCTCGATCCCGCTGCACCAGGAACTGCTCAAGCAGCCCGACGTGCTTAGCGGCGATTACACCATCAAGTGGCTCGAGGAGTGGCTCGCAACCCGCGACAGCGCTGACGCGGAGGGCTAGTGCCCCAGCTTTACGATCTCGGTGCCCTGATCGGCGGCCTGCTGCTGCTTATGCTGGGCGGCGACCTGCTGGTGCGCGGCGCCGTGCGGCTGGCAGAGCGGTTGGGCCTCTCGCCCATGCTGATCGGGCTGGTGATCGTCGGGCTCGGTACCTCCACGCCTGAACTGGCTGCCAGCGTCCAGGCTGCGATAGCCGAATCACCCGGGATTGCGCTCGGCAACATCGTCGGCTCCAACATCGCCAACCTGCTGCTGGTGCTGGGCACCTCTGCGCTGATCGCGCCCATGCTGGTGGAGCGGAACGCCCTGTGGCGCGACGGCGGTGTCGGCCTGGTGGCAGCCCTGGCGCTGGTGGCCGCTTCGTTCACGCTAGGGCTGGACCGGCTGGTCGCCATGGCCTTCCTCGTGGCGCTCGCCGCCTACATCTACTGGGCCTACCGTACGGAGAAGCTGGTCCCGCCAGACCATCCGCCGAGCCATGACCACACCGCCGCCTTCGACCGCGCCGAGGCAGCCCGCGAATTCGACCCCGAACTGGCACCGCACGCAACGCCTACCGGCAGCCTTGCCGGGGCAATCCTGCTGTTCTTTGTCGGCCTCGCCATCATCGTCGGCGGCGGAACGCTGCTGGTGGACGGCGCGGTGGCCATCGCTTCAGCCATGGGCGTCAGTGAAGAAATCATCGGCCTGACCATCGTCGCCTTCGGCACCTCGGCGCCCGAACTGGTGACATCGATCATCGCCGCCGCGCGCAAGCAGAGCGAGATCGCGCTGGGCAACGTGCTCGGCTCCAACATCTACAATCTGCTGTTTATTGGCGGCGTCACCGGCATGGTCGCGCCCGGCCCCGTGCCCGAGAAAATTGTCCAGTTCGACTTGCCGCTGGCGACCCTCGCTGCACTGGTGGTTATGATTTTCGCCTATACTGGCGGGCACATCAATCGCCGCGAGGGCGGCCTGCTGTTCGCTGCCTACCTCGCCTACACCGCGTTTACCTCCGGATTGATCTAGTCGAAGGTGAAGCCCGCGGCCTTGGCCTCGGCGAGCACTTCTTCGCCGGTCTGGCGACTGTGCGTGCCAGCGAGTTGGCACCAAGCCGGTGCCTCGTCACTGAAAATCTCCTTTTCGATCGAATACTTGGCCGCATCATCAAACAAACCCGCGAGGAAGCTGCGGTTGCCGGTCGGAAGGAACTTGTACCACAGGTTGGAGCCGCAGGTGCCGCAGAACGCGCGCTCGGCCCAGTCGCTCGACCTGTAGACGGTGATCGCCACCTCACCGGCAATCTCGAAGCTCTCGCCCGTCAGCGCGGCATAGAATGAACCGCCCCAGCGGCGACACATGTCGCACTGGCAGATCTCAACGGATTGCTTGGGCTGCGAAACAGAGATCGACACAGCTCCGCACAAGCAGTGGCCCTTTATGGTGCCAGCCATGGCCCTACTCCAGCGGAACCCCGGGTTCGTGCTTGCTGGTGCGGATCGTCAACGAGGTCTTCACGCTGGCCACGTTCGGTGCCGGCGTCAGCTTGCTGGTGAGAAATTCCTGGAAGCTCTGCAGGTCGCGGCTCACGATCTTCAGGATGAAGTCGATTTCGCCGTTGAGCATGTGGCACTCGCGGACTTCGGGCAGCTGCTTGATGTGGTCCTCGAAAGCCTTGAGGTCTTCCTCCGCCTGGCTGCGCAGGCTGACCATGGCAAAGACCGTAATGGCAAAGCCCAGCTTGCTCGCGTCGAGATAAGCGTGATAGCCGCGGATAACGCCATCTTCCTCCAGCGCGCGGACACGGCGCAGGCATGGTGGTGCGGTCAGCCCCACCCGACGTGCAAGGTCGACATTGGTCACCCGCCCCTCAGCCTGCAATTCGGCCAGCAGCCGGCGGTCAATCTTGTCGAGTGTGGACATTGCCAAGGCCCCCTTCTGGAATCCGCTTATTGACGCATGATTCGGGTAATATCCGTCATGCCATCCCTCTCATTCGCGGAATAATGTTCTTTAATAACGCAATTGTCCCCTTTTGCAACGCGTCGAGCCTTAACCATGTTTGCGTCGCGGGACCCGGCTATTGGCAGCATCGCAAATTCTTAAACCTGTTTGACGCCGGAGCCCGATGCTGTTCGATGATCGCCTTGCCACTGTGCTGCGCAAACGCGCCAGTAGCGAGGCGGGATTGCGTACGCAATTCAGGCAGTTGCTGGACCTTCTGGGCACCCGCCCAACGCGTCTTTCGGGCCCTGCTCTGGCACGACTCGCCGGCGCGGCGCGCCTCCTGACCGCCGCCGAGGTCGAACGCCTTCTGGTGAAGCCGACGCTGAGGTCGGGAAATCCGCGCATGGGCACCATCGCCGGCTTCGTGCGGCTTGACGAACTGCAGCGGAATATTCCGCAGGACGCGCAGTCAGCCATCCTGCGCGAACCGGGACTGCGCCTGCGCAACCCGGCCATGGTCGCCTTCCTCGCCGAGGGCGATCCCAAACCCGCCGCTGCGGCAATGGCGACAGCCCGGCTGACCGAGGAACAGTGGTTGGACCTCATCCCGCAACTGCCCGTTACCGCACGCGGCTTCCTGCGCCATCGCCGCGACCTGCCGCAAGGCGTCAAGGAGCTGCTGGGAAAGCTGGGCGTGCGCGATCTGGTGCTGCCCGGCGCGATCGATCTCGGCGAGGTGGCAGAAGTTCCCGCCGCCGCGCCGCCCAGACCCCAGCCACTGGCTGAAACAGCGCCCTTGCGCGATCCTGCCATCGCCGACCTGCGCGCACGGATCGAGGCGTTCCAGCAGAACCGCACGGCCGCCAGCCAGCACCCGCGCCTACCGCTGGGCGATGCGGCGCACCTTCGCGATAGCACGCCGGAGCAGATGATCGACCTCGCGACCGATGCCGAAGGCGTGGTGACCCATGCCGAGGGTCGCAGCGCCCCCATGCTGGTGGGACTGGTGCTGGCCTCGGCCCATCCCGGTGCACTGGTCGAGCTGAGCGAAGCGACACGCCTGCAGCTGCTACGCCGCCAGCCGCTGCGCCAGGCCGCGCTGACACTGGACGCCGCGCCGGAGATCAGCGGCAACTGGCGAATGGATGCCGTGCCGTTGTTCAACCCGGCCACCGGCAGCTTCACAGGCTATGCTGCACGACTTTACCGGCCCAACCTCCCTGCCCATGAGGAGAGCCAGGACAGTCCCGGCGACGCCATGCGCCAGGTGCTGCACGAACTGCGCACGCCGGTGAATGCGATTCAGGGCTTTGCCGAGATCATCCAGCAGCAGCTGTTCGGCGCAGTCCCGCACGAATACCGCGCCCATGCCGCTGCCATCGCAGTGGATGCCGCCAAGCTGCTGGCTGGCTTCGACGAGGTTGACCGGCTGGTAAAGCTGGAAAGCCACGCAATGGACCTGGAAGAGGGGCAGGCCGACTTCCGCGCCGCCCTTGCCGAGACCATCCGCCGCCTCGAAGGCGTCCTCCGCCCCCGCAATGCCGGGTTTGCACTGGACGTTACCGGCTCGCCGTTCACCGTCCCCATCGCTCGCGATGAAGCCATGCTGCTGTCCTGGCGGCTGCTCGCCACCGCGGCAGCCGCGTTGGGACCGGGGGAAACCGCCCAGCTTGACCTGTCGAGCGACGGTGAGGAGCTCTGCTTGCAGCTCGAGGTGCCCGAAACCCTCCGCAATGCCGCTCCCGACACCAGCCGTGAGGGCCAGCGCCGCAAGGTCGTGAGTGCCGGAATGTTCGGTCCGGCTTTCACCTTCCGGCTTATCGAGGCCGAAGCGCGGGCTGCTGGTGGATCGCTGAAATGTGCAGGAAATAAGGTTGAATTGCGTTTACCATCCGTTGACGCCGCAGATGCGATAGGGGATCCCGAGACGCGGGCTGACGACGGTTCAGCCTGAAAACCGGGGAGACCAATTCTTGGCCACGGGCAATCTGCTCGAACCGCCAACGGCAAGCGCTCGTGCGCGCTTTGCCGATGATACCCCGCGTTTCCTGCTGACCGTCGATACCGAGGAAGACTTCGACTGGAACCAGCCGCTGTCGCGCGACAGCCACGGCATCGAGCACGTGCCCCGCCTCGCCAAGTTCCAGGAGTTCTGCGAGAACGAGGGTGTCGTGCCGATCTACCTCGTCGACTGGCCAATCGCCAATTCGGACTATGCGGCGCAAATACTCACCGGGCCGGTGGCGGCAGGAAAGGCCGAGATCGGCGTCCAGCTTCATCCCTGGGTGAACCCTCCGTTCGAGGAAGAGGTCAACCAGTTCAACTCCTTCTCCGGCAACCTGCACCGGCGGCTGGAGCGCGGCAAGTTCACCCAACTGCGCGACATGATCGAGAAGCGCTTCGGAACTGCCCCGCTGATCTACCGCGCGGGGCGCTATGGCGTGGGACAGAACACGGCAGAAATCCTGGTGAATCAGGGCATTGCCATCGACACTTCGGTCCGCCCCCTGTTCGACTATTCCAGCGCTGGCGGGCCGGATTATCGCGGCCATCCGCTGCATCCCTACTGGGTCAACGACGAACATACCCTGCTCGAGCTGCCGCTCACTACCAGCTACTGGGGCATGCTGCGGCGGCAGGGAAACCTGATCTACCCACGTCTGTGGCGGGCGCCCTCCATGCGCGGCGTGCTGGCCAAGCTGGGCCTGCTCGAACGCGTTCCGCTGACGCCCGAAGGCGTCAGCGTCGAAGAGGCTATCCGGGGGATCGACATCGCGCTCGACGATGGCCTGCCGATGCTGGTGTTCAGCTTCCACAGTCCCTCGCTGCGGCCCGGCTCCACCCCCTACGTGCGCGACGATCAAGACCTCGACGCGCTTTACGACTGGTGGCGGCGGATATTCGCCTACCTCGCTCAGCGCGGAGTGAAGGCCAGCAGCGTCAAGGACGTGATGGCAAGCGTGCAGCGCTGAAGGCTATTCTTCTTCGTCTTCGTCGACCGTGCCGGTGACGGTGCGCCCCACCCATTCCGCCGCGCCCATGGCTTCGCCCGCATCGGGATTGAAGCGCGGACTGGTGGCGGTGATGTAGTTGCGCACGATGGTGTTGCCCTCGTGGCAGGCATATTCGAACATCTCGTAGTCGTCATTGCGCGACCACGGGAAAGCCAGCTTGAAGGGTTCGGTCAGCACCACCGGATCGTCGATCCAAGCCTCGTAGAACAACGTGTCGGGGCCGACCGGGGTGATCCGTTCCACCATGCGCTGCTGGTCGCTGGTAGGCAGCGGCTTGTTGCCGGGGCCGACGATGTTGAGCGGGGTTTCGCCGGTCAGGTTGGTGGTCACGATAATCAGGGAATCACCGTCCCAAAACCCGCGCGACTGGCCCAGCCACGGGCGGATCTGGTCCGGCAGGCGCGGCGTATCGCCGATGGGGATGATGCGCGTCTCGTGCACCAGTTCGAGCTGCAGCACCACGAACCCGGGCGACTGGAACACGCGCACGCCGTTGTTGTAGGGGAACGGCGTCATCGAACTCGGCAGCCCGCGCGAAATGCACAGGTCGAGCGAGTTGAAATCCTCGATCCCCTCGAACACGTCGTGCGACCAGCTGGAGAGCATGTTGGCAGAGCGCCGCTCGCCTTCTTCGGTAAGTTCCGGATGGCGGCCGTTGGCAGGTTCCATGATCAGCGAGGTCTGGCGCAGCGGCTGTCCCCATTCGAAC
This sequence comes from Aurantiacibacter gilvus, assembly GCF_038289935.1. Classification (NCBI taxonomy): domain Bacteria; kingdom Pseudomonadati; phylum Pseudomonadota; class Alphaproteobacteria; order Sphingomonadales; family Erythrobacteraceae; genus Aurantiacibacter; species Aurantiacibacter gilvus. Next base: position 898,573 of record NZ_JBBYHV010000001.1, on the reverse strand, counting down.
CAGTGCCCCGCGCCGATCTCGCCCTCGGCATCCTCGCGTTCGTAGCCTTCCGCCGCAGCCTCGGCAGCGGCAAGCGCCTCGGCATATTCCTCGTCCGTGAGATAGGCTTGTTCGCCCAAGGCTTCGGGCCGGGCGACAGGCGTTCGGCCTACGGCATCGAGCGGCCAGATACCGCGCAAGTCCGGATCACCCCAAGAGGTGCGCGGGGCTTCCCAGCTCTCCCCGGCAACCTGCGCCCCGGCCAGGACGGCCATCTCGCGCGGCGACAGGTCTTCCTGTGCCAACGCGGGGGCGGCGATGAGCAGGGCAATTGGAATGGCAAGGTAACGCATGGCTTCTTCTCCCGGACGCAATAGTAGCGCGATCCGGGACAAGGGCCAATGCTGGCAAGAATGGTCGGGGAGACAGGATTCGAACCTGCGACCCTCTGTTCCCAAAACAGATGCGCTACCAGGCTGCGCCACTCCCCGAGCCGACGAGGCCCCTAGAGATTGCACGATATCGGCGCAAGCACGAAAGCCGTTCCGATTGGCAGTGAACGGCTTTCGCTCCGTATTTTCCTCTGGACTGAATTGGCGTTTCGAAGAGGCATGCGCGCGATCATGGCGGCCCAACCTGCGCGAACCTGACCAGCGTGCGGCTGGGACAATGACGAGCTCGTGGCTGCCTATTGCCCGGCCCCGATCAGGAGGACTGCCTGCAGGATAGTGACGAAGGATGGTGGGCCCGGCAGGACTCGAACCCGCGACCTAGCCGTTATGAGCGGCCAGCTCTAACCAACTGAGCTACAGGCCCCAACCAAACCTTCGTGCGGGCGTGCCCCTAAACCGAGGCAGATTGACCCGCAAGCATGCTTACTCACCAACGATCGGTTCTGCACCCAGAAACGATCCATCGTGGTTGGCCAGCACCTGCGTCACCGCCGTCCACACGGCGACGTTCTGCGCCAATTCCATCGGGCTCACCTTGTCGAGCGTGTCATTCGCCGTGTGGTGCAGGTCGAAATAGCGGCTGCCGTCCTGCTGCAGGTCGATGATCGCCCCGCCCTGGTCGCGCAGGATGTTGAGGTCGGCACCGCCGCTGGCAACAATGCCGGATGCCGGCAGGACGCCGTAGCCCTCTACTGCCGCCGCCAGCTGCGCGAACAGCAGCGGGTTGCTGCGGGAGAAATTGGTTTCGAACCGCCAGATCAGGCCCGCACCGAAATCGCTTTCCAGGCCGACACCGATTTCCTCATCGGCATGGGCTTCGGAATAGGCGGCGGAACCCCACAGGCCGGTTTCCTCGGCGCCGGCGAACAAGACGCGGATCGTGCGCAGCGGCTGGCCCTGCTCCTGCACCCGCAGCGCGGCGGCTGCGGCAATCGCGCAGCCGGAAGCATCGTCGATCGCGCCGGTACCCGTGTCCCAGCTGTCGAGGTGACAGGCGAGCAGCACCGGGGGCAGTGTCGGGTCACGCCCGACGATTTCGCCGGTGACATTGCCGCTCTGCGTCATGCCCAGGTGCTGCGGAGTGAGCACCAGTTCCATGGTCACCGTCTCGCTGCGCTCGAGCATGCGTTCGAGGTTGTCGGCATCGGGATTGCTGAGCGCGGCAGCCGGGATCGGGCTCACGCCCTCCGCCCAGGTGGTCGCGCCGGTATGCGGCAGCCGGTCATTGTCCGACCCGATCGAACGGATCACCACGGCGGCAGCACCCTTCTGCGCAGCAATCGAGGGACCCTGGCGGCGCGGCGACCCGAAATAGCCGTAATGCGATCCATCCTGCGTCGCGCGCATCGAATGGCCGAGATAGACGATCTTTCCCGCCACGCTTTCCGGCTCAGCCGCGTTCAGTTCTGCCATGGAGGCAAAGTGGACGATTTCCGCAGTAATTCCCGCGGCGGGCGTCGCGCCACTGTATCCAAGCGCAGTCAGCACCAGTGGCTGGGCAAATTCACCGAGCACGCGCGCGCGCTCTTCGCCGCGTACCCAGGTGTTGTGCATGAAGGGTTCGTCTACGACATTCCGGAAGCCGCGTGCCTCCAGCCATTCCATTGCCCAGGCACGGCCGCGTGCCTCGTCTTCTGTACCGGCCAGGCGCGGCCCGACTTCGGTGGTGATCCCTTCGAGGAAGTCCCAGGCGATCTCGTCATGCGCGCCGGGTTCGAGCCCGTAACGGCTGTCGTAACGCTGGGCGGAAAGGCTGGCAGGAATGGTGAGTGAAAGCGCGGCGATGGCCATCGTTGGCGCGAGCAGGGTCTTGTTCATGGCCGGGTTGGCTAAACGATGTGCCTTGCCCTGCCAAGCGGTTGCGTCGACCTACCAGTTCAGTCCTTGCCGCCAGCCCATTTCTGCAAATGCGGGCGGAAGCGGAGGAAGAGACGGTAAAACCCTTCAAACAGCCGGTCGAGCAGCGGCAGGCGTGCCAGTTCGCCGATGGGGCGCAAAACGGGAATGCGGCGATACATGGCAGCAAAGGCCGCCGCGCCGGAAAGCACGCGATCACCTTCGCGCGCATGGAAGCGCGCGAGCAGGTCCTCGCGTGACACCGGACAGCTTTCGGGTTGGCCTTCACTCACGTCGACAAAGTCGATCGCAGCGCGGCGATCCAGCCGCCGCAGCATAGCAATCTCGCGGCGGCACAGCGGACAGGCTCCGTCAAACCAGACCGTAAGCCCCGTCGCTGAAGAAGCCGCATCCTGCATTGTGTCAATGTGAGCACGGACACGACGATTGCAACACGCCTTGCGGGCGCGGCCCCCCTCGCCTATCTGCGCCTGCAAATTCCAACCTTTTCCAGCTTACCCGATAAGGACGACCATGGCCGCCCAGTACGCATATGTCATGAAGGACATGACCAAGACTTTCCCCGGCGCACAGAAGCCGGTGCTGTCGAACATCAACCTGCAGTTCTACCGCGGGGCGAAGATCGGCATCGTCGGCCCCAACGGCGCGGGCAAGTCGACCCTGATCAAGATCATGGCCGGTATCGACACGGATATCTCCGGCGAAGCCTGGCCGGGCGAGAACATCACCGTCGGCTACCTCGAGCAGGAGCCGGAGCTGGACGCATCCAAGACCGTGCTCGAAAACGTCAAGGACGGCGCGCGCGACATTGCCGACAAGGTGGACGAATACAACGCCATCGCGGCGCAGATGGCCGAGCCTGACGCCGACTTCGAAGCCCTGGGCGACCGCATGGCCGAACTGCAGGCCGAGATCGACGCCGTCGACGGCTGGACGCTCGACAACCAGCTCGAGATCGCCATGGAAGCCCTGCGCTGCCCGCCGTCGGACATGGGCGTGGAAACGCTGTCGGGCGGTGAAAAGCGCCGCGTCGCGCTGACCCGCCTGCTGATCCAGAAGCCGGACATCCTGCTGCTGGACGAACCGACCAACCACCTCGACGCGGAGAGCGTGCTGTGGCTGGAAAACCACCTCAAGGATTATGCCGGCGCCGTGCTGATGATCACCCACGACCGCTACTTCCTCGATAACGTGGTGGAATGGATCCTCGAACTCGACCGCGGTTCGTACTACCCCTACGAAGGCAACTACTCGACCTACCTCGAGAAGAAGGCCAAGCGCCTGGAGCAGGAAAGCCGCGAGGAATCCGGCAAGCAGAAGGCGCTGCAGCGCGAGCTCGAATGGATGCGGCAGACGCCCGCCGCGCGCCAGACCAAGTCCAAGGCGCGTATCCGCAAGTTCGACCAGCTGCAGGACGAGATGGGCAACCGCAAGCCGGGCAAGGCCCAGATCATCATCCAGGTCCCTGAACGCCTCGGCGGCAAGGTGATCGAGGCCAAGAACATCTCCAAGGCCTACGGCGACAAGCTGTTGTTCGAAGACCTGTCCTTCATGCTTCCCCCGGGCGGCATCGTCGGCGTGATCGGCCCCAACGGCGCAGGCAAGTCCACGCTGTTCAAGATCATCACCGGCAAGGAAGAACCCGACACCGGCACTATCGAGATCGGCGAGACCGTGCGCCTAGGCTATGTCGACCAGAGCCGTGACCACCTCGACCCCAAGAAGAACGTCTGGGAGGAAATCTCCGACGGGCTCGACTACATGAAGGTCAACGGTCACGACATGTCGACCCGCGCCTATGTCGGCGCCTTCAACTTCAAGGGGCCGGACCAGCAGAAGAACGTCGGCAAGCTGTCGGGCGGTGAGCGCAACCGCGTGCACATGGCCAAGATGCTGAAAGAAGGCGGCAACGTGCTGCTGCTGGACGAACCGACCAATGACCTCGACGTGGAAACGCTGTCCGCGCTGGAAGACGCCATCGAGAACTTCGCCGGCTGCGCCGTGGTGATCTCGCACGACCGCTTCTTCCTCGACCGCCTAGCCACGCATATCCTTGCGTTTGAGGGTAATTCTCACGTTGAGTGGTTCGAGGGCAACTTCGAAGCCTACGAAGAGGACAAGCGCCGGCGCCTTGGTGATGCTGCGGATCGGCCTACGAAGTTGCAGTACAAAAAGCTGACTAGGTAGTAGAATCCAAATCTACGACATTCAGACGGAAGTGACCTTCGTCAATCTGGATTTCCCGCAACACGATATTCGTCTTGCGGGCAACCAGGTCGCGTACGAAGTTGCGGTCATCCTCATTGACCCGAGCGCCTAAGATTATCGCTTTCAACCGGCTTTCATCAAACTCCCTCCAGCCCGGCGGCCTGCGCCATTCGATAAGCCGATACTCCTGTTCATATGCCCAAGCATCGCTCTTCAGGAGTACCGACTGCTGGAAAGTTTCTGTTTCATTTATGTTGGTGAGGTTTATCCTCGGACGTTCTTCAGAGTAGCGGACCGGAAATGGGCACCAGCCTTCTCCGATCTCCGAGTTATCAAACTCAAGGCATACGCCTCTATGGCTGTCTGCGTAGTGCGCCCACATTAGCTCGTTGGTTGATGTTTGAGAAAAGCACGTAACCGCAGACTCAATCATGAACTCTTGCCAACTGTCCTTCTGACGACGAGCAAAAACCTCTGGATCAGTTGTGAGAATTTCTCTCCTTCTCTTGGTCCGAAAGTGTCGCGGTACACCTTTTAGATGCCTTCCAACCGCTCCCTTGATATACTCTCGCCGCTCTTTCGGGTTGTCCCCAAAGTAGTATACAGGATTGCAGTCGAGGGGATCATTAAAAGCCAAGGGTGATTGCCAATAAAGCCTGTGGTGCAAGACTGCATTTTCGATGGCATCTCTGCCGTATTCACCGGACAAAGCACGATACTTGAATATCGTAGCCGGATAGTCTGATGGGTAAAGCGTCATCATGCGATAAGGTGGTAGTTAAGCCAATATTTTCAATCTGTTCCAAAAGAACTAGCACACAACGGGAAATTGAACTTCTTTTCCAACCGCTAGTCAAGTTTGGGAAACTTGCCTTCGGAATTTTGCCGACAACTCGCTCAATTTGACTCACTCCGCCCCCGTCCCCACATCGACGTCAAGGCGTCCGGCACGCGGGCGCGTGTACCAGTCGGCGCGTTCTGCGCCGCGAACACGAAATCCAAAGGAATTCCATGACCACTCCAAATAGCGGTGACACCGTAATTATCGACTACATCGTCAAGAAGGCCGACGGCACCATCGTCGGCAATACCGAGCAGACCGGTCCCCAGGAGGTGAAGCTTGGTGCCAACCAGATCTTCCCGCAGGTCGAAGCTGCGCTGACCGACATGACAGTTGGTGACGAGCAATCGGTGGCCATCCCCTGCGAAAGCGCTTTCGGCCCGCGCCAGGATGAATTGGTGATCGACATCCCGCGCGCCAACCTGCCGCCCGAGCCAGCCCCCGAACCTGGCATGCAGTTGCAGGCGCAGGGCCAGGACGGCCAGCCGATGGTGCTGCACATCGTCGAGGTCGGCGAAGAAACGGTCAAGGCGGACGCCAACCATCCGCTGGCGGGCGAAGACGTGACCTTCGACGTGACGCTGCGCGATATCCAGCAAGCGGCCTGATAAACCGAAATGGCGGGCGGTCTGTGAGGCAATAATCCCGATGACTGCCCGCCACCTCATCATCCACGGCCGCGTGCAGGGCGTGTTCTACCGCGACTGTACGGTGAATACCGCGCGCCAGCTCGGCTTGGCGGGGTGGGTCAGAAACCTGCCCGACCGCACGGTCGAGGCGCTGCTGGAGGGTGACGCCGACGCCGTCGCTACCATGATAGCGCGCATGCATGACGGCCCGCCCGCCGCGCGGGTCGACCGGATCGACCAGCGCGAAGTGGAGCCGCAAGGACTGGACGACTTCGAACGACGCTAGCGCAAGCAGCGCCTGCCGCCCCTCAGCCCAGTCGCTCCACCACGTAGACCGTTGAGCCGCTGTTGTGGCCATATTCTGCAAGGTGCGGTCCGTGCTCCTCGAACAATACGTCGACCAGCCCGGCATCTTTGCTGTCTTTCACAATGTCGGCATATTCGGGATCGGCAAGACTGAGGTCGTTCAGCGAGAAGGCCAGCTTGGCCTTCGGCTGCATGGCGTGCAGCATCTCCGTGTACAGCGACGGCGGTGCCGCCCCCTTGCTGATCACGCCCGCCGCAGCGATCGCCTCGTATTTGCCTAGCCCGTCGGAGAGGGACTCCTCGGGCTCGACGACGTGCAGGTTGCGGTAGATGTCCCGCTCGCGGGCAACGTCCAGCATCTTCTCCGACAGGTCGACGCCATCGATCTGCTCGAAGCCGGCTTGCTTCAAGGCGATCCCCGACAGGCCCGTGCCGCAACCATAGTCCATCACCGGCTGCCCGCCGGGAGACACGAAGCTGGCCAGCGCCTCGGCAACGCGGGTCGGGGTAATGTAGCCCTGCGATACGACGTCGCGGTCGTATTCTGCGGCCCAGTTGTCGTAAGCCTGTCGCATCTCGGCATCGCCCGATGCGGTGTAGACCTTGTCGAGTTTGGAATTTCCCATTTGAGCCCTCTTTGTCTGCTGCTCCAATGGTTCCAGACGACTACGGTAACGGATGCATCAGGGTCAACCTTTGCCACCGCGCCGGGACAGCTTTCGCGTCCCTACATCCTTGGAAATCCGTCATTTCGTCGCCGACGAACCGCTTCGCCGCCGCGCCACAGACCTCGACAGGACCGCCAAGCCGATGGAACCGCAGCCGCTATCCGCCGTTATCGATCCAACTGCACAGTAACGGAAACCCACAGCCAGCGATGGCCGACGACAAGCACGATCCCACCTACCTGCAACCATTCAACCAGGCTCACCGGGCCAACAAGTCGGATGGTTCTCCCGCAGCACCCTTCGACGGCGCCTCCAAGCTCCTTTTCGAACAGGCCATGGCGCAGACGCGCATGGCGGTGGTGCTGACCGACCCGAACCTGCCGGACGATCCCATCGTCTTCTGCAACCAGGCCTTCCAGGACCTGACCGGCTACGAGGCGAGCGAGATTGTCGGGCGCAATTGCCGCTTCCTGCAAGGGGCCGATACCGACCAGGAACAGGTCGAGAAGATCCGCCAGGCAATCCGCGAAGAGGACGTGGTGGTGGTCGAGATCCTCAACTACCGCAAGGACGGCACGCGGTTCTGGAACACGTTGCACTTGGGACCGATCTACGACGAGAACGGCACGCTGAAGTACTTTTTCGGCAGCCAATGGGACGTCACCGATATCCACCAGTCGCGCGCCGAAGAGCACCACGCCAAGGCCATGGCACGCGAGGTATCGCACCGGCTCAAGAACGTGTTCTCGGTGATCGGCGGCATCGTCAACATCACCGGCCGTTCGATGGACGCACGGGCAGTGGCAAAGCGCATCAACGAACGCGTGCAGGCACTGGGCCGGTCATATGAGCCCACGCTGGACGAGGCCGCGCTCGGCACTATCGGCGTGGGACAGGCGATCCGCGCCGTGCTGGCGCCCTACGACCCCGAAGGCAACCGGGTGAAGTACCGCGGGAACGGTATCCGCACGGAGCCCAACGCAATCTCGGCCATCGGCCTGACGCTGCACGAACTGGCCACCAACGCGACGAAGTACGGCGCCTTGTCGAACGACACCGGCCAGGTCGAACTTGCCTGGGAACACGCCCGCGACAAGGTCGGTCGCACGACCATCGAGATCGACTGGAGGGAGACCGGCGGCCCCCGCATCGATGGCCCGCCGGAACGCACCGGCACCGGCTTCAACATTGCCGAAACGCTGCTCTCGCATTCGCGCGGGGTGCTCGAGACCGACTGGACCCCCGAGGGCCTGCATGCCCGAATCATCCTTCCCATCGCCAACAGGTAGACCCGCACAATGAAGACCATACTCGTGCTCGAAGACGAGCCGCTGATCGCGATGGACCTGCGCTATGCGGTGGAGGATCTCGGCTTCGAGGTGCTCGCCGCGATCGACAATGACGAGGCGCTGGCGGCGATCGAGGGCCGCGAGGTAGACGGCGCGATCCTCGACGTCAGTCTGGGAGCCGGCAAGACCTGCGAACCCACCGCCTCCGAGCTGCACGCGCGCGCGATCCCGTTTATCCTGCACACGGGCGACCTCGACCGCGTGGGCGAGACGCTGCGCGCCATCGGTGCCCCGATCATGCCCAAGCCCTCCCCTTCCGATGTGGTGGCAAACCGGCTGGTCGACCAGATGCGCGAGAAAACCTGACCGCGGACGCGCCGGGGCGACAAGCGCTTTGCAATTCGTCCTGCGATGCTAGGGGATTCGCCTCATGACACTTCCCCGCCCCCTGATCTGGCTGATCCTGGCCCTGCCCGCCGCATACATTCTCGGCAGCTGGGCCTTCGTGCCCGACACTTACGGCTACGGCCACGCGGTCGCGGACAGCGGCGACTGGGCGGCTTGGCTGCTGCTCGCCACCCTCGCCGTCACGCCTGTCCGGCTGCTGTTCGGCCCGCGTCCGGCAACCAATTGGCTGCTCAAGCGGCGACGGGACCTGGGCGTTGCCAGCTTCGCCTACGCCACCGGGCATGCGGTCATCTACCTGTGGGATCGGCCTGCGCTGGCCGAGATCATCGCCGACGCGACGGACCTGCCGCTGCTAACCGGTTGGCTCGCGCTGCTCATCTTCCTGCCGCTGGCAATGACATCCAACGACGTGTCCATGCGGCGGCTGAAGCGGGCGTGGAAGAAACTGCACCGGCTGGTCTATCCCGCGGCGGTGCTGACCTTCGCGCACTGGGCGCTGACGGCCTTCGATCCGACCACGGCCTATATCCACATCGGGATACTGGCCGCGATCGAGATCGTTAGGGTGGCGCTACAGGCGCGCCAGAAAGCCAAAAGGTAGCGCCGTTAGAGCGTCACGTACTGGCGGAAGCGCGCGACTTCTTCCTCGTCGACATACTTGCCGATTTCGCGGTCGAATTCGGCCATGTCCTCGTAGGGACGGTACTCGTCGAATTCGTGCGCCATGCGATCGTCCATGCCGGGCACCAGCGCGACTTCCTCGTCGGTGAAGGTGTTGAGGTTGATCGGCACGAACACGTTTACCAGCGTGGCGCTGGCTTCTTCGGGGGTACCATTGGCCAGCAACACGGCGTTCAGGTCGACCACGCTGTCATAAGGCTGGCCAGCGACGATGGCGGCGGCCAGTTCATCGGACACCCCGGCGGCGGCCAACTCCTCGGCTGTCGCGGTGCTGGCATCGAGCACGCCGACCGCTTCGGCGGTATCACCCGCGTCAGCTGCATCCGTGGTTTCGGTTTGCGTGGTGTCGGCCTCGATGTCGGCAGTCTCGCCACAGGCGGACAGGGCCAGGACAGAAACAGAAACGGCAGTAGCAATCAGGATCTTGCGCATGGAAACTCCTCTCGGTTTGAGGCGCCGATGTAGCCAGCCCGTGCCCCGCTGCGAACCCCCAAAGTGTATCGCATGGTCGCAAGCTGTGGCGAGGACGACTGAAAGTGACCCGAAATTAATCGTCACAATCTAGGGTTTCGGCTCGCAAGAGAGATGGGAGGGAATGAGATGTATTCGATCCATTATTCGCCGGAAACGCGCATCCTCGAGATGAAGCTGGAAGGTCGCTGGAGCGAGGAAGATTTCGAGAAGTTCGAAAAGGCCTATGTCGAGGCGTTGCGCGCGCATTCGCTGGGTGGAAAAAGCATCGCCGTCCTGAGCGATTCGCGCGATTTCCATGTGCAGACGCAGGAAGTGGCAGACCGCTTTGCCAAGCTGGGCAGTGGCTCGGGCGCAAAGGTCATGGCCAGTGCCATCGTCGTGGCATCCTTGCTCAACAAGATGCAGGCGGAGCGCATCGTCCATTCAAAGAAGCTGGGAGTCTTCCTCGACATCAAGGAAGCCAAGGCCTGGCTGGCCGATGCCCTGAAGGACGTCGCTGCTTGACGGCCGGCAGGAAGCGCAGTTCCATACCGCACGACCCGGCACCCATACCATCGGCGCCCGCATGGCGGCTCAGACGAAGGGCAGCGCCATGTCGCAGGACACTATCGTTGCCTAGGGCGAATGCGTCCTGCTCGATTCCAACCTGGAAATGAGCGCGCTGCAGGGCAAGCTGGCAGGGCCAAAACTGGCAGAATCGAAGGCCTAGTCCGCCACCCGCTCAATGTTTCGACTTGCCGATTCCCGGTACCAACATTCCCACCCGCGTGCGGTACTCGGTGTACTGGGCGCCAAGGTAGGTGGTCAGGTCACGCTCCTCATAGCGGATGGCAATCAGGACATAGATCGACATGCCGGCTGCGAACAGCAGATGGCCCATGGTCATCGTCGGTGTCGCCCAGATGCCGATCAGCATGCCCAGGTACAGCGGGTGGCGTGAAACCTTGTAGAACAGCGGATCGCGGAACTTCTGCGCCACCGGGTCCTTGCCTGTGAAGTCCAGCCACACCTGTTGCAGGCCGAACAGCTCGAAGTGGTTGACCAACCACGTACTGATGAAGGCGATGGTCCAGCCGACCAGGAACAGTCCCCAGAGCGCATAGACTGCCCAGTCCGCTTCCACGGACCACACGACCGTGGGCATGGGTTGCCAGAGCGAGAACAGGGCCCACAAGACCAGCAAGGTCATCAGGACGTAGACTGTCCGCTCGATCGCGGGATGGATGATGGAGGTTATCCAGGCCTTGAAGCCCGGGCGCGCCATCACCGAGTGTTGCACCCCGAAGAGCGCGATCAATGCAAGGTTGACGATAGCCGACAACGATGGATCGCCCGCGGTGCCCGAGTCGATCGTCTTGGGGACGAAGACCCCTCCGACGAAAGCGATGAGATAAAGAAATGTCGCGAAAAACAGCAGGTAGACTGCCACGGCGAAACTGAAGCGCAGAATAGGCACAGTTGCCCCCTTCCCCAAGAGCGACGACCCTGCCCGACAGTTACCACGACGCCGCACGGATCGCCAAACAAGACTGCCGACGACATTCAGGAAAGAGACCAGAAACCTGAACATTAGGCAGCCAAGGCGGTTCAGTTAACGCTCATCGTGACTCGATAGAAATTGCCCCATCAACTGACTTACAAGCGCCGCAGCACTCGGGCGGCATTGGTCAACATACAGGAGATGTTGCAATGCAACTCGCAGACCTTTTGAAATCCTGCGGCCTTGCCGCGCTCGCCGCCTCCATGGCAGTGCCGCTGCTGCCTGCGACGGCTGTTGCAGCCACAGACAATACCGCCAGTACCGAGGTGTCGGTAGAGCAGCAGCGCGATCGCGGCGAGCGTGCCCGTGGCGAAGGCCGCCGTGGCGATCGCGATGCACGCCGTTCTAACCCCAGGCGCGGCGTTGAAAACACCACCCGCGCCCCGCGCGAACGGCCGGCCCTGGCTGAATCGCGGGCTCGCGCGGCAGAAGCGCGCCAAGCAGACAATCGCAGCGAACGCCGCGCCGACCGTGTCGAGCGCCGGGGAGATCGTGCTGCCCGTGACGCGCGCCGTGCCGGTGACAACCGCGAGGCCCGCCGCATCGACCGCCGCTCGGAACGCCGCGCGGATCGGATTGAACGGCGTGGTGACCGCCGCGCGGACAATATCCGGCGTGGCGGTGACCGGCAGGCCAGCGACCGCAACCGGACCTATCGCGACGGCAACCGCAACCGCGGCTATACTGATCGCAACCGTGACCAGCGCCGCTACAGCGACCGCAATCGCAGCTATAACGATCGCAACCGTGACCAGCGCCAGTATCGCGACCGGGACCGCCGCTACAACGATCGCAACCGCGACCAGCGTCGCTACCGGGATCGCAACGGTTCGTACCGTGACGGCTACCGCGATGCGCGCCGCGACTATCGCCGGTGGAACCGCCAGTCATGGCGGCGCGACAACCGCTACAACTGGAACCATTACCGCCAGCGCAACCGGAACGTGTTCCACCTTGGTGTCTACTACTCGCCCTACCGGAACTACAGCTACCGCCGCCTGAACATCGGCTTCTATCTCGACAGCCTGTTCTTCGGCAGTCGCTACTGGATCAACGACCCGTGGCAGTACCGCCTGCCCGAGGTCTACGGCCCCTATCGCTGGGTGCGCTACTACGACGACGTGCTGCTGGTCGACATCTACACCGGCGAAGTGGTCGACGTGATCTACGACTTCTTCTGGTAACCCCAGGACCCGCAACATGGCCGGAGCGAGTGGCCGGCGATGGACCCCCTGCCCCTAGCGGGCGGGGGGTTTTTTGCTGTGCGGGGATCAGGCCTTGGGCGTGCCGAAAGGCAGCATGCGCCAGAGGTTGCCGTCCTTGTCGATCAGCATGTGCTTCAGCATGCCCAGCACGTGCAGGCCGATCAGGTAGATCATGATCTCGCCGCCAGTGCCGTGCAGCTCGCCCATCGTTTCTGCCAGTTGCTCATTCACGCCTACCGGCAGGCCTGGCAGCGTGAACATGCCCCAGACCTCGATCCCTTCACCCTCGAAGGATTCGGACAGCCAGCCGAGCATGGGAAGGCCAACCAGCAGGACATAGAATACGATGTGCAGCGTCCGGGCGAGTGCCTTCTCCCATGCTGCCATGCCTGCCCGCAGCGGCGGCGGGCGATTGATGAGGCGCCAGCCAAGGCGCAGCAAGGTCAACGCCAGGATCGTGATGCCAAGCGACTTGTGGTTCATGACAAAGGCGAAAGCGTCGGCCCGCACCTCGGCATGTTCTGCCGCCTCGATCAGGCGCCAGTTCACGATCACCGCCACTGCGATCAGCCAGTGCAGCAGCATAGAGACGCCCGAATATCTCTGATTTGCGGTCAATTGACTCACTCCAAAGCCTCGACAGTGCAAGCCTGCACTTGCCAGCACCCGCAAGCAATGGAAAAGCAGGGGCAGCATGACGACCAAGACCAAGAGCAAGTATCCGGACAATGCCGACCAGGCCCTGCTCAAGAAGCTGGGCGCGCAGGTACGTGAGCGGCTGGCGGCCAATCCCGCCGTCTACAAGGTACCGAGCGACGAGGTGGAGCTGTTCGCCGTGGGCGACTTCATGACGCCTGCCGAGTGCGCCAAGATGATCGAGCTGATCGACGCCACGGCCAAACCGAGCAAGGTCTTCGACGTCGACTATTCCAGCGGCTACCGCACCAGCTATTCGGGTGATGTCGATCCCTACGATCCCTTCGTGAAGAAGATCGGCCGCCGGGTGGACGACCTGCTCGGCATCGATCCGCGCTTCGGCGAGACGATCCAGGGTCAGCGCTACATGCCGGGCCAGGAATTCCAGCCGCACCACGACTGGTTCCATCCGGGCACCAGCTATTGGGACTACGAGATGTCGCGCGGCGGACAGCGCAGTTTCACGACCATGGCCTTCCTCAACGAGGTCGAAGGTGGCGGCACGACCGATTTCACCGAGCTGGGCATCGCGCTGGAGCCGAAGCCCGGCGTCCTGCTGATCTGGAACAACGCCCGCCCGGACGGGATCACCAATCTGAAGACCATGCACGCAGGCCGCCCGGTCACCGCCGGTTCCAAGTACATCTTCACCAAGTGGTACCGCGCCCGCGAGTGGCGCTGACGGCTCAGCGCGCCAGCGCCTCGGCGATCAGCTTGCGCGAATTCTCCACGCCGTAGAGTGCGATGAAGCTGCCCATGCGTGGCCCCTGCGAGGAGCCGAGCAGGGTCTCGTAGAGCGCCTTGAACCAGTCGCGCAGGTTCTCGAACCCGAAAGCCTCTTCCTTGCCCACTTCGTAGACGATGGTCTGCAGGTCTTCGGCAGGCGTATCGGCAGCCACTTCGGCCAATCGTGCGTCGAGCGCCTTGAGCGCAGCGGCCTCGTTCGGCTCCGGCGCGCGCTTGACCAGCGTCGGCGCGATGAAGTCGCGATTGTAGGCCAGCGCTTTCTCGACCAGCCGGAACAAGTCCGGATGATCGTCCGGATCGGTATCATGCATGTAGTTGCCGAGGTAGGACCACACCTGCTCGTGCGTCGCCGTCGCGCCCAGCACGCCGACGAGGTTGAGCAGCAGGCCATAGGTCACCGGCAGGCTGTCACCTGCACCGATGGGCGGTTGCGAGCCGCTGGAATCCTTCACCCGCAGCAGGTTCCACACCGGGTTGCCCAGTTGCTTGTCGATATCCTGTTCCAGGATGCGCTCGCGGAACTGCCAGTAATCGTCCACCGCGCGCGGGATCACGCCCACGTGCAGTTGCTTGGCGCTCTTGGGATTGGGGAAGATGTAGAAGCCCAGGCTCTCTTCGCTGCCGTAGGTCAGCCATTCCTCGATCGTCAGGCCATTGCCCTTGGACTTGGAAATCTTCTCGCCGTTGGCGTCGAGGAAAAGCTCGTAGATCAGGCCTTCCGGCTTGCGGCCGCCGAGCACCTTGGCGATCTTGCCCGACTGCACGCCGGTATCGGTCAGGTCCTTGCCGTACATCTCGTAGTCGACGCCCAGCGCCACCCAGCGCATGGCGAAGTCGACCTTCCACTGCAGCTTGGCCATGCCGCCGAGTGCAGACTGTTCGATCACCGAGCCGTCTTCGTCGGTGAAGCGCACGATACCCTCGTCCGCATCGACAACTTCGACCGGCACCTGCAGCACGTGGCCGGTGGCAGGCGAGATCGGCATGATCGGCGAGTAGGTTGCGGCGCGCTCGGCGCGCAGCGTCGGCAGCATGATGTCGAGGATCGCCTGGTTGTTGCGCAGCACGCCGCGCAGCGCATCGTCGAACGCACCGGTGTTGTACTGGCTCGAGGCAGCGATGAATTCGTACTCGAAACCGAAGCGATCGAGGAACTCGCGCAACATGGCATTGTTGTGCGCGGCGAAGCTCTCGTACTTTTCGAACGGGTCTGGAATGCGGCTCAACGGCTTGTGCAGGTGCTCGGCCAGCATGTCCTTGTTGGGCACGTTGTCTGGCACCTTGCGCAGGCCATCCATGTCATCGCTGAAGGCGACCAGCCGCGTGGGCGCAGGCGTGCCGTCATCGTCGGCGGCGACGATTTCATAGGCCTTGCGGACCAGCGTCGTGCGCAGAACTTCCTGGAAAGTGCCGATGTGCGGCAGCCCCGACGGGCCGTAGCCGGTTTCGAACAGCACGGGCTTTCCGCCGGGTTTACCGCCCGGGTACCGCTTCGCTAGACGCTGGGCTTCCTGAAAGGGCCAGGCCTTGGACACACGGGCGGCTTCGATGAGGTCGGTGCTGAACATGGCGGGGGCTTTTGCCGAACGCAGCCGCTTTCGCAAGTGCGAAACGTTTCGGAACCGCAGAGGCCGAAGGCCATTGGACTAGCAAACAAGCACAACGGGGGTTCCCTTGGATTACGTCGCAATACTCGAAAACCAGGTCACATCGATGTGGGAGGGCCTGGTTTCGATCCTGCCAAATCTTGCCATCGCCCTGCTCGTCCTGCTGTTCACCTGGATCCTCGCGCGCTTTGCCGTGCGGATTGCCAAGAGGATTACCGGCAAGTCGAGCATGCGCGAAGACCTGCAGCAGTTGATGGAAACGCTCGTGCGCCTTGCCATCTGGCTGACCGGCTTCGTCCTCGCCCTGATCATTGCGATCCCCGGCTTCACGCCTGCGGGCCTGATTGCCGGCCTCGGTATCGGCGCCCTCGCCATCGGTTTCGCCTTTCAGGATATCTTCGAGAACTTCCTCGCAGGGGTCCTCATCATGCTGCGCGAAAAGATGCGTATCGGCGACCTGATCGAATGCGAAGGGGTACTCGGCAAGGTGGAACGGATTACCCTGCGCGAGACCTATGTCCGGCAGCTATCCAACGAGCTGACGATCATGCCCAATTCGATGCTGTTCAAGAACGCGGTGCAGATCCTCACCGATGACACCGTACGGCGCAACGACGTGGTCGTGGGCGTCGCCTACGATACCGACCTCGAATTGGCGCAGAAGGTAATCCTCGAAGCGATGGAAACCGTCGACGCCATCGTGAAGGACCGCCCGATCGTGGTCTATGCGCAGGAATTCGGCGGCAGCTCGATCGACTTCCTCGTGCAATGGTATGCCCAGTCCGCCTCGCGCGACCTGCGGCAGACCAAGAGCGAAGCAATCAAGGCGATCAAGAAGGGCCTCGACGCGGCAGGCATCGACATCCCCTTCCCGATCCAGACCAACTACTTCCCGGAAGCCTTGCGGATCGAACAAGTCGCGTCGAACCAGATTGCGGACTAAGTCAACGAAAGCGATTGGCAGGGCCTCGGTCGTGTGCCATCTTCCCTCCCGTTGAGCGAGGGGAGAGAGGCACGTGGAGGAACTCCAGGCCTATCCGGACATTCCGCTGTTCCGGTATGAATACACGGATTTATCGCTGGAAGAGGTCACGCGCCGCCTGAATGCGCCGGCCCTGTCGGGACCGCAATCGCTGGAGGCTTCGCAAGACCTTGCGAACCAGGTGCTGCACTTCCGCAGCGAGGACGGGCCGGACCTGGATTTCCACTTCAGCCCCGAACAGCGGGTGGAAGTTGGCGGTGCCGAAACCGCCTATCACGCGCTCGCCTTGGGCGATGTGACGCTCGTCTCGCTGCTGATCCCGCGCGCGGCCAGCGGCTATGCCCTCGCCTGGGACCGTCACACGAACCAGGCGACCCTGTTCGAGTTCTGGTTCGGCAATGGCCCGGCCCCCCGCGCCCGCGAGATCAACCGCGCCGTTTGGCACGGCCATATCGAGGGCGACGAGCCTCCCACTGGCGAACCGCACCACCCAACCCTGCGCTGCGAAGGCCGCGCACTGGCCTGGACCGAAGACACCGGCAACCGCACGCTCGAATACTATTGCTCAGTCACCTACACACACTGGGTCGAGCTTGACCGCCTCAGCGACAGTCGCGGCTATTCTGCCCCCGCAGACTACGTCTTCCTGACCGAGGACCTCTACCTCTTCTCCCGCGTCGAGGCCGAGTTCTCCGGCATGCTCCACCTTTACGTGATGGATGCCAACCGGTTGGAATCGGTCGGTCTGCGACTGGGTTTCAACGGCGCGGACGAGCTGGAATACTACATGTTCCATGGCAGCGCAGAATGGCTCGGCCAGAACGCCCGGTTCGAAGCGCTCGGCGATTTCAGCGCCACCCCGCTCGCCATGCCTGACGGCGCCAAGGGCGAACGCCGCATCTACCGTCCGCTCGAGACCATGGACAAGATGACGCCCGAAGAGGTCGCCGAGGTAATCGCCGCAGGCAATATCCACGTGTTCGACCGGGACAGCCCCATGGCCGGGAACGGCACCGAAAAGAGCGGAGCAATGGCGGGCAAGACCTTCGCCGTGCACTACGACAACGGCTCGCGCATGGAATACCGTGTGACCGGCCCCGAAACGCTCGAATGGCGGATGGACGGGCGCGGCGGCTTCACTGAAGCGCGCTACAACGCCTGGGAAGTCATGCCCGGCGCCTTCATCTTCGGGCACCTGCTGGAAGGCTTGCCCGACCATGACTGCCACATTGTCGTCGCCGATTTCGATGCTGGCCTTGCGACCAACTTCCACGGCTTCCTCAACACCCCCTACTTCGCCAACGAAGCGGGCGCGGAGACGCTGTTCGGCAAGCTGGTGGGCGACGGAATTCCCGATCCGGGCACCCGGCGGCACGAACGCACGCGCGACTTGCTGGGCCGCGCCTTCACCTGGGAATATTCGCCCGGGCTGAACTCGATGCACCTCTATTCGACGCCCAACACCACCAGCTGGATCATCCCCACGCCGAGCGGCCATTTCGCCACCCAGTGGAGCGGCAGCGGCGACTTCGTGAAGATCCGCGACCAGCTCTACTTCGCGCGCTGGCAGGAAGAGGCCTGCAACGGCACGCTGGGCACGATCCTCATCAACATGCGCACCATGCACGATGCCGGGATCGGCTATCACATGGGGGCGGAACGGGGCCTCAGCCTCAGCAACGTGGGCGCACCTGCGCGCCACGCGGGCAAGATCGACGTCGACCGCTTCTTCGGTCCCGATGCATGGGAGAGAGACGCATGAGCGAGTTCAGCAAGACCGATCGTCGCAACTTCGTGAAGCTTGGTGCGCTGGCGGCAACGCCGATGGTAGCCCTCGCCCCGGCTGCCGCCATGGCATCCGATGACAGCGCTGCAAGACTCGCGCGGCTCGAAGACGAACGCGCCATTGCAGGACTGGTGACCGGCTTCGTCCGCCGCTTTAACGGCGACGGTGATTGCAGCGAATTCGTCGCCAGCTCCGGCGCGATCCTGATCGATCCGCAGGTTTGCTCGATCGCCGAGGATCGCAGCCGCGACCCGCAGCTGGTCTTTGCCGATGATGGCCGCACAGCCGCATGGCAGTCGCGCGCAGAAGTCGAACTGCTGACCCATTTCGAAGGCGATTCCACGCTGGAGAAGATGACCCGGTTCCAGGGCCAGGGCAGCGCCTCCTCGCGCGCCAGCCGCAAGATCGAAGCCGAATTCGCTCGTACCGGTGATGGCTGGACCATCACCCGCCTCGCCCTCGCCTGATACCGGAGAAACCTATGCGCCTGCTTGCCACCGCCAGCCTCGCTGCCCTTGCCCTGAGTGCATGTACCACCGATTCGACCACCCCCGGCGGCCACTCCGAAGGAGCCATGATGTCGGCCGGTCCCGACGCCTGTCTGGGTGTTGTGCAGAGCGACTTTGGCGGAAGCGATGTCGATGGCCAATGGATTCCCGCAGCAGACGGCTTGCCTGCCTATTGCGAGATTACCGCAACCATGCACCCGGTCGATGGCTCCAACATTGGCGTGGTCTATCGTTTGCCCGAGAACTGGAACGGCGACGTGCTCGGCATCGGTGGCGGTGCATGGCTGGGCAACACCAGCCTGCAAGCGGCCAGCGACGGCCTGCGCAAGGGCTATGCCGCCATGCAGACCAACGGCGGGCACCTGAGCACCGAGGCCTGGGGCAACGAGTGGACGATCAACCCGGTGCAGGCGGCCGACTTTAGCCACCGCGCGATCCACACGATGACGGACACCGGCAAGGTCGTGGCCGAAATCTTCTACGGCCAGCAACACGATACGGCGGTCTATTCGGGCTGCTCCACCGGAGGCCGTATGGGCCTGATGGAAGCACAGCGGTATCCGACCGACTACGACGCCATCATCGTCGGTGCGCCGGTCTATACCTTGCAGGTGCAGACCAGCTCGGTATTCCGCAACCAGACTTTCGCGCAGCCCGGCGGCGGCTTCACTCCTGCCGAACTGCAGATGGTGCAGGACGCCTCGCTGGCTGCCTGCGACGGCAACGACGGCCTCGTCGACGGCATCATCAATGCGCCGGACCAGTGCACCTGGCAGCCGCGCACCCTGCAATGTTCGCCCGGCGAGAGCGAGGGCTGCCTCAGCCCGCAGCAGGTCGATACCCTCAACACCATCTACAACGGCATCCGCGCTTCGGACGGCTCTTGGGCCATGCATCCGATGCGCCGGGGCGGTGAAGCATCCTGGGCTTTCTTCGTCGTGGCCAATGGCGGCGGTCAGAATGCCGACCCGACGCGCGGCGGCGGCCTGATGGGCCTGCAGCCGGTGATCTTCGGCGCGCGTCCGGTCGACTGGACCAATTTCACCGACGCCAACTACCTCACGGTGCGCAATTCGGACTTTGCCGATATGTACGAGGCAGACAGCCCCGACCTCTCCGCTTTCTTCGGGCACGGCGGCCGGCTGATGCTGTGGCATGGTGAAAGCGATGCCGGCCCCAGCCCCGTCCTGTCGGAAGACTATGCCCGCGCGGTGATGGCGCAGAACCCCGAGGCGTCCGCCCAGTTCAGCTACTACACTGTTCCCGGCATGGGGCACTGCGCCGGTGGCCCTGGCGCGGACCAGATCGACTATATCGGCGCAATGGAAGGCTGGATGGACAGCGGTTCGGCACCCGACCGCCTGATCGGCGGAAAGGCCGACGGATCGCTCACCCGTCCCCACTGTGCATGGCCTTCGGTGGCGCGCTTTGACGGTGAAGGCGACGCCAACGATCCCGACAACTGGACCTGCGTGCCGCGCACCTGATCGCGCAAGCAAAAGGGGCGGCGTCCGCAGACACCGCCCCTTCGCGGGAGAAGCCCGGCTTTCCTAGGCGACGACCGAGTCCGTGCGACGCGCCAGGTGCGGCCAGTTGGCCGGATACTGGCTGAGGTCGATCCGCGAGCCGTTCCGGAATTCACGATCCAGCGACTGGACGATCAGGCGAGCCCGGCGACGACGCGCCTTGGGCGACGTGAACGGGTTGGCACGGTCAGGCTTGGCAGCAGCAAGGCGGTCAATCAGCGCCGAGCGTTCCTCGACCGTCTTCGGCTTGCTGCGCGGGAGGGCGACCGAAGCGCCAGCCGCGGCGAGACCTTCAGGACGCGCGTGGGCGTGGGCCTGGGCCGGCACCGGCTTGTGGCCGATGGGTGTAACCTGTGCGGGCTCTTCGCCACGAATGCGCGTCGTGACGAAACCGTCGTCTGCAGCGGTGGTCTTCGGTGCCAGCGGAGCCTTCTGCTCGGTCGGCGACGGCTTGTAGGGCTTGATCCGTGCAGGCGGCGGAGGACTGCGACGAATGCGGAAGAACATCAGGGCCAGCAGCGCAAGGCCAGCTACGGCCAGGGCGCTGAAGAGCCATGCAAGTTCGTAGGAAGTCTCGCTTTGCGGGTCGACCGGTGCGATAGCCGGTTCACCGCTGGCAGACGATTCTTCATAGCCTGCGGCAGGGGCGACAGTCTCGTCAACAGATGCAGTTGCAGGTGCGCCAGGCGCGGCATCAGCGTCGGCATCGGTGGTGTCAGCGGTAGCCGCAGGCGCAGCGCGCGGTGCAGGGGCAGCTTCAGGCGGTGCGGTCACCTGTTCAGCAGGAGCCAGGTCAGCCGTCTCTTCAACCGGAGCAGGTTCAGGCACAGTCTGGACCACCGGGTTGCTGCGCATTTGCGGCACCGGTGCAGTTTCGATCACCGGCTCGACAACCGGTGGCGCGGTGGTCGTCGTTGGCGGAGCTGGCGGCAGGACCGGATTGATCAGCACCGGGTCCGGCTGCACCGTGGGTGCAGGCTGCGCGTTGACCTGCGGCGCAGGTTCAGGGGCAGGTGGAGCCTCCTGCGCCAACACCGGGGTGGAAGCCAATGCCAGGGCCACGGCAATCGCGGAACCGGCGGAGCGAAGTCTGGGGAGCGTATTTGTCATAGCGAGCAATACAACCCGCCACATTCCTGCCTTGTTTCCTGAACGGATATTCAGGCAGTATGCTATCTCTTTGTATTAACGTGTTTTTCAGTCTGGCAAAGCGAGGCGGCCCGAATGCAAAACGCGATGAAATGATCCGTCGTCAGCCCGGAAACCGCCCCTTGAGAGTCAGCCGCCGAGGCCGTTCGTATCGACCAGGATGCGGGTGATTTGCCCGTCCTCGACGTAGATCGCGGTAACCGTGCAGCACACTTCGGTGCCATCTTCGTAGACGTAGCTCTCGCGCTGCACGACGCCGCCACCCGAAGCGCGGCCCAGACGTTCGACGCTGGCGCGCGGGGCGCCGGGGCCGAAATTGGGGGCATAGCTTTGCGCGATCTGCTCGCGCCCGCGATATTCGTAGCCTTCGACAACCACCACCGCGTCTTCCGCGAAGGTATTGATAAAGGTTTCGAAATCGCCTGCACTATAGGCGGCATTGTGCTCGTTTATGACATCGCGTGCGTCCTGCGCACCAACCGGAACGGCAGCGGTGGCAGCGAGTGCGACGCAAGTGGCGGATGTGAAAGCCCAGCGGTTCATGGTCAATCTCCCCAATCGTCTCGAGTCCATAAGACTACCGCTCAGGCTTATCGTGGAGGAGTTAACGCTGCCCCACGCGCTATCGTTTACATTTCGTTCTCATCAGGGTTACTGCCGCGGTAATGTCTGCCCCGGATACCCCAAGACCTGCCCTGGCCCTGCCCGCACTTCACGCCAGCCACGCGGGCAGCTGGATTGGCAGCGCGGAAGGAGTCACGCGCGGGGTTTCCAAGGGCGAGGCCGTCATGGCAGCGGCAGACACGCCGCACCTGATCCTCAACGCCCCACTGGTGGCGACGCGGCTCGGTTATCCGGACCTGTCGGGCCTCGACCTGCTCGAGCTGTTCGCTTTCATCCACCCGGCCCGTTTCTGCGTCCCCACGCCCAAGGGCCTCGCCCACGCGCTCGGCCTGCCCGAGCCCGAAGACGGCGCGCAGGTGCCGCGGCTGTTGCAGCGGGCCGCCGCCGTGCTGCTGGCACATTGCGAGAGCGATGACTGGGCCGAGCGCGAAGGCGCATGGAGCGTGCTGCATGCGCTCGGCCGACTGCGCTGGCCGTGGGCGCCGGTGCTCGAGCCGCATGTCCGCCAGCCGCAGAAGGCGGAGAAGTGGCTGTTCTCGCGCCTGCCCGAGTGGGAGGAGAACCCCGAACGCCCCCAGCCCGCGCAAGTGACGCTGGGAGATGCGGCGATCCTGAACCAGCTGGAAAACCTAACCGGTGCGGATGCCGAGCGACGCGAGGGCCAACGCGCCTATTCGCGGGAAGTGGGCAGCATCTTCGCCCCGCGCGAGCGGCGCGAGAAACCGCATGTCCTGCTGGCGCAGGCTGGCACCGGGATCGGCAAGACATTGGGCTACCTCGCCCCGGCATCGCTGTGGTCGGAGCAATCGGGCGGCACAGTCTGGGTCTCCACCTATACCAAGAACCTGCAACGCCAGTTACGCGGCGAGGCGACGCGTGCATGGCCCGAGCGGCGCGCCGATGGCTCGCGACCCGTGGTCGTGCGCAAGGGGCGGGAAAACTACCTCTGCCTGCTCAACCTCGAGGACGCGCTGCAAGGCGGTTTCGGTGGGCGCGCAGCGGTGCTGGCGCAATTGGTCGCGCGTTGGGCCGCCTATTCGCAAGACGGCGACATGATCGGCGGCGACTTGCCCGGCTGGCTGGGCACGCTGTTCCGCAGCCGCGCGATCCGCTCGCTGACCGACCAGCGCGGCGAATGCGTCTATGCCGGCTGCCCGCATTACCGGAAGTGCTTCATCGAACGCTCGGCGCGCGAGTCGGCACAGGCAGATCTCGTGATCGCCAACCACGCACTGGTGATGGTCAATGCCGCGCGCGGACGCGACCATGCCCAGCGCCCCACCCGCGTTATCTTCGACGAGGGCCACCACGTCTTCGATGCCGCCGACAGCACCTTTTCTGCGGCGCTGACAGGTCAGGAGGTGATCGAACTCAAGCGCTGGATCCTCGGGCCGGAGCGCGGGTCCAAGGGACGCCGCCGCGGATTGGCGGCACGACTGGCAGACGTCGCCAGCTATGACGAGGCCGGTGGCGAAGCCATCGAAGCCGCTTGCGAGGCCGCGCAGGCCCTGCCTGGCGAAGGCTGGTTGCAACGGCTGGCAGACGGCGAACCTTCAGGCGAAATAGAAGCCGTGCTCGCGGCAGTCCGCGCCGCCACCTATGCCCGCGACGAGAGCGGTGCGGTGGACGCCGGCTACGGGATCGAAACCGAGGCTGCCGGTCTCGAGGGCGACTTCGTCGAACGCGCACAAGCCGCTGCTGCCGCTCTTGAGGCAATCCGCAAGCCGCTGATAAAGCTTGGTTTACGGCTAGAAGCCATGTTGGAGGAAGCCCCCGACTGGCTTGACGCCCAAGGCCGTGCACGGATCGAAGGTGCTCGCTTCTCGCTGACATGGCGGATCGACACGCTGGCGGCTTGGGAAGCCCTGCTGCTGCGTCTCGGCGGTCCGGGAGATCCCGAGTTCGTCGATTGGCTGGCGGTCGACCGCAATGACACCCGCGAATTCGATATCGGCCTGCACCGGCACTTCCTCGATCCCATGAAGCCATTCGCCCGCGTCGTCCTCGCGCCCTCGCACGGCGTCATGCTGACCAGCGCCACACTGACCGGCCGCAACGCGGACGGGCCCGACTGGCCCAACGCCATTGCCCGTTCCGGTGCCGAACACATCGAGGTCCAGCCAAGACTGGCCGACGCTGCCAGCCCCTTCGACTATGCCGCGCGTGCCGAAGTGCTGATCGTCACCGACGTGAAGAAGGGCGATCTGGCCGGCCTCGCCGGAGCTTATGCCCGCATTATCGAGGCCAGCGGCGGCGGCGTGCTCGGGCTGTTCACTGCCATTCGCCGCCTGCGCGCCGTGCACGGTCGCATTGCCGACCGTCTCGCCCGCGAAGGGTTGCCACTCTACGCGCAACACGTGGACCCGATCGACACCGGCACGCTGGTGGATATCTTTCGCGATGATCCGCGCGCCAGTCTGCTGGGCACCGACGCCTTGCGCGACGGTGTCGACGTTCCGGGTGACTCGCTGCGCTGCGTTGTGCTGGAACAGGTGCCTTGGCCCAAGCCCTCTATCCTCCACCGCGCCCGCCGTGCGGCGAACGGCGGCAGCGCCTATGATGACCAGATCATTCGCGGCAGATTGGCACAGGCCTTCGGTCGGCTGATCCGCTCCGGCACGGACTCCGGCCACTTCATTGTCCTGTCCTCCGCCTTCCCCTCGCGATTGCTCAGCGCCTTTCCTCAAGGCGTGAACGTCACCCGGCTGACACTGGACGAAGCTTTACAACGTGTGGCTGCCGGTGTTTCCTGCGAATCCTCCACCAGCAATGAGGACGTCATCGATTGAAGCGCCTTGGCCTCCTGCGTCATGCCAAGTCCGACTGGGACGACATGAGCCTGCGCGATTTCGATCGCGGGCTGAATGCGCGCGGACGCAGGGGCGCGGCGCTGATGGGGGAGCACATCCTGCAACAGGGCGGCAAGTGGGACATGGTGCTCGCCAGCCCCGCCGAGCGGGTGAAGCGCACGCTGGAAGCCAGCGGCCTCGACCTTCCCGCGCGGTTCGAGGAGACGGCATACCTCGCGGATGCAACCACGCTTATCCGCCTGCTGAACTCGTGCGATGACGAGGCCGACGCGGTCCTGCTGATGGGCCACAATCCCGGATTGCAGGAACTCGCGCTGGACCTGGTCGCGCCCCCGAACGAGAACGACCTGTTCAACGCCGTGATGCAGAAATTCCCGACTGCGGCTTTCGCCGTGCTGGAATTGGACATCGCCCACTGGGCGGACCTTGCCGAAGGCTGCGGCAAGCTGGTGCATTTCGCCCGCCCGCGCGATCTCGACCCCGAGCTTGGACCGGTCCGGGTCGGCTAACTGCCTGTTACAGCCAGGAAATCAGCTGTCGAGCGCAGCTGCCAGCCGATCACGGATCCCGCGCAGCTGCTGCAAGGCCTCTGCCGACACGGCATCACCTGACTGCCCGGGGGCGGCGACTGGTGCCGACGCGGCCGAAGTGGCAGCGACCGATTGCCCCACCCCTTCCTTGATCGCCTTGCACGCTCCCTTGAGCGTATAGCCTTCGCGGTTCACCAGCCGGTCGATCTGCTCGACCAGCGCAATGTCCGCCGCGCGATAAAGCCGCCGTCCACCACTGCGCTTGAGTGGCTGCAACATCGGGAACTGCTGTTCCCAATATCGCAGGACGTGCGGCTTGATATCGAACGCAGCTGAAACCTCGCCAATGGTGCGCATGGCATCGGGTGCCTTGCCGTCGTTGAAACGCGCACCGCCAGGCGAGGTCTCGCTCATCAGCTATCGGCGATCCGGTCTTTCAGCTTTTGGCTGGCCCGGAAGGTCATCACCCTGCGTGGGGTAATCGGCACTTCGACACCGGTTTTGGGATTGCGGCCAATGCGCTCGTTCTTGTCGCGCAGGACGAAACTTCCGAAACCGGAAATCTTGACGTTTTCGCCATTCTCTAGGGCATTGCCCATCTTGCCCAGAATAGCTTCCACCAGCTCAAGGCTCTCGGCGCGGGAAAATCCCATTTTATGATTTATTGTTTCCGCCAGATCGGCCCGCGTTAGCGTGCCAACGGATCGCATTACACTCATGCGCTCCATCTCCTATTCACTCAGCGACCCTGAGGCATTCATGTAGGAAATAGCGCTGGATAGCAAGGCATCGGACAAATTACGGGGGAAAAATCCTATACCCGAAGCAGGCTGGCGCCCCAGGTGAAGCCGCCGCCCATGGCTTCAAGCATCACCAGGTCACCCGGCTGAATGCGTCCGTCCTTTTTCGCCACGTCGAAGGCAAGCGGAACCGAGGCCGCCGACGTGTTGGCATGCTGGTCCACCGTCACCACAACCCGCTCCATCGGCAGGCCCAGTTTGCGCGCAGTGGCATCGAGGATCCGCAGGTTGGCCTGGTGCGGCACGACCCAGTCGATATCGCTGGCCTCGCAGCCGGCCTCGGCCAGGACTTCACCCAGTACGCCGGCCAGGTTGACCACGGCATGGCGGAAAACTTCACGGCCCTTCATGCGCACATGGCCCACGGTACCCGTGGTCGAGGGACCGCCGTCGACATAGAGCATTTCGCAATGCTCGCCTTCGGCATGCAGGCGGCTGGCGATGATACCGGGGCCGTCTTCGGTCACGTCCTGCGCTTCGATCACCATGGCACCCGCACCGTCACCGAACAGTACGCAGGTGGTGCGATCTTCCCAGTCGAGGATGCGGCTGAAGGTTTCTGCGCCAATCACGATCGCCCGCTTGGCCATGCCGGTCCGCAGCATCGCGTCGGCGGTGGTGAGGGCGTAGAGGAAGCCGGAGCATACTGCCGCCACGTCAAAGGCGGGGAACCCTGCGCCGCCAAGGCGGCTCTGCACCTGTGTGGCCGTAGCGGGAAAGGTATTGTCGGGCGTGGCAGTTGCCAGCACAATCAGGTCGATATCGGCGATCGTCAGCCCGGCATCGTCCAGCGCGGCCCGGGCGGCTGCAGTGGCCAGTGTACCGGTCGTCTCGCCCTCGCCCGCGATATAGCGCTGGGTAATGCCCGTACGCTCGCGGATCCATTCGTCACTGGTATCGACTCGAGCGGCCAGTTCGTCGTTGCTGACGCAGTCCTTCGGCAGGGCAGAACCCGTTCCTCTAATAACTGAACGGATCACTTTGCAGCCGCCGTCCCGTCAGTCGAATTGCCATTGCCGTTTGCACGGTCACGCAGGGCATCTTCGCCCAGTTCGGCAAGGTCCGCAGTGATACGACGGGTAATGTCTGCCTCCAGCAGTCGGGCGGTAACGGCAACAGCGTTGGCGACACCCTGGGCATTGGCGCTGCCATGCGACTTCACGAGCACGCCGTTGAGGCCAAGGAAGACGCCGCCATTGTGGTTGTTGGGGTCGAGGTGGTGCTTGAGCAGTTCGGTCGCCGGGCGCGAGACAAGGAAACCGAACTTGGAGCGCAGCGAGGAGGTGAAGGCCGTTTTCAGCAGGTCGGTCACGAACCGCGCGGTGCCTTCGATCGCTTTCAGAGCGATATTTCCGGAGAAACCGTCAGTCACCACGACGTGCGTTTGACCGCGGTTGATCTTGTCGCTTTCGATGAAGCCGTCGAATCTCATGTCGAGGCTGCTGGCGGCCTGCAAGGCAGCGGCAGCATCGCGCAGGGCATCGGTGCCCTTGATGTCTTCGGTGCCGATGTTGAGCAGCCGCACACGCGGTTGCTCTACACCCAGCGCAATACGCGCATAGGCCGCGCCCATGATGGCATATTGCACAAGGTTGCGGGCATCTGCCTCGGTATTGGCGCCAAGGTCGAGCATGATGACGTCGTGCTCTTCCAGCGTGGGCATCAGCCCGGCGAGAGCGGGACGGTCGATGCCGGGCATGGTGCGCAGGGCGATCTTGCCCATGGCCATCAGCGCGCCGGTATTGCCCGCGCTTACCGCGGCGCCGGCGTTGCCGTCCTTCACCGCCTGGATGGCGAGGCCCATGCTCGTGGTCTTGGCACGGCGAATGGCGCGGCTGGGCTTCTCATCGCCCGCCACGACATCGTCACAATGCAGGATTTCGCTCGCTTCCCGCATGCCCGGGTGATCGTCGAGAGCGGCCTTGATTGCCGTCTCGTCACCCACCAGCAGGAACTTGAACTTGTCATGGCGGCGGCGCGCCAAAGCGGCGCCTTCGACCATAACGCGCGCGCCATGATCTCCGCCCATCGCATCAACCGCGATACGGGGCAGACTCATGGGCGTACGCTCCTGGTTCCGTTAAGGGTCTTAGAGGCCCTTGGGCTCAACGACCTGGCGGCCATTGTAATGGCCGCAAGCAGTGCAGAGGTTGTGCGGACGCTTCAGTTCGCCGCAGTTCGAGCATTCGTGGAATGCTTCGACCTTCAGCGAATCATGCGACCGGCGATTGCCCCGGCGATGCGGCGAAACTTTTCTTTTAGGGACAGCCATCTCGGCACCTGTTCCTTGAAATCATCAATATGTCTTGTTCGGGTGCCGCCCTAGGGCAAGCCCATCCGCTGCGCAAGCGCGCCGGAAAGGCCATCCAAGGATGCGGCGAAGGCGCGCGCTATACCTACTTTTCCCGCAGTTGCAAGCATGCGTGGTCCGCTATAGCTCAATGACGGGACACGGGAGGAACCATTCGATGATCGACCACCATATCGGCATGCTGAGCATAGCCATTGCCGCACTCATCAACATCTGGCTGTCGTGGCGCTGCGGAACCGCGCGCGGCAAGGCCAAGGTAATGCACGGTGACGGCGGCGACACCGCCCTGCATCGCCATATGCGGGCCCATGCCAACTTCGTCGAATATACGCCGATCGCCCTGCTGCTGATCCTGGTGCTCGACATGAACGATCAGGTCGGCTGGCTGCTGGCCCTGACAGCTACGGTTTTCCTCGTCGGGCGCGTGCTGCACGCCATCGGGATGCAGGCTGACAAGCCGAGCATGCCGCGCATGGTCGGCATGCTGACGACGCTGGTGCCCTATGCGATCTGGATCGTCTGGGTCGTGCTGGTGGTGTTCCAGGTCGTCTAACGACCGCGCGCGATCGCGGCGTCACTGACGTAAGGGTTGGTCTGCCGTTCCTGGCCAAAGGTGCTGGTGGCGCCGTGGCCGGGCACGAATGTCACCCCGTCGCCCAGTGGCCAGAGCTTCTGGGTGATCGCATCGAGCAGGTCCTGGTGGTTGCCCATGGGGAAATCGGTGCGCCCGATGGAGCCCTGGAACAGCACGTCCCCGACGAAGGCGAAATTGGTCGGGCGGTGGAAGAACACCACGTGGCCGGGCGTATGGCCCGGACAATGGATCACTTCCATCTCGACCTCGCCGAAGGTGACGGTGTCGCCGTCCTTCAGCCAACGGTCGGGCGTGAAAACTTCGCACTGCATCTGGAAGCGCGGACCATCGTCTTCGAGGCGGCTGATCCAGAAGATGTCGTCCTCATGCGGACCTTCGATCGGCAGGCCCAGTTCCTTGGCCAGCATACCCGCCTGCCCGCAATGATCGGCATGGCCGTGGGTCAGCAGGATCTTCTCCAGCGTCACTCCCGCCTGCGCCACCGCCGCCTTGAGTTTGTCGAGGTCTCCTCCCGGATCGACCAGCACGCCGCGCATGGTCTTGCTGCACCAGACCAGCGAACAGTTCTGCTGGAAAGCGGTGACGGGGATGATGGCAGCGCGGATCGGGGCTTCTTGCATGATGTTTGCCATCTGGCGGTGACGGGCGCGCGTTGCAAGCGTAGAGCGGCCTCATGCACGCCCTGACCTACCGCGAGGCCGTGGAGGCCGACTTGCCCTTCCTCGACGCGCTGATCGCCTCTGACGAGGTGGCGGCGGCGCGCGATCCGGTGCAGCCTGACAATGCCGCGCAGCAGCTAGAGGCCATGCGCGCCATCGCCGCCGACCCGAACCACGAGCTGTGGATCGTCGACCTGGACGGCGCCCTCGTGGCGAGTTTCCAGCTCAGCTACCTGCCTGGCGTCTCGCGCAAGGGCGCCTGGCGCGGTCAGATCGAGAGCGTACGGGTGATGCCCGAGCTACGCGGCAAGGGGGTGGGCGAAGCGATGATGCGCTGGGCGATCGCGCGGTGCGAGGCGAAGGGCTGCGGCGTCGTCCAGCTAACCAGCGATACGCGGCGCGAGGCGGCGCACCGGTTCTACGAACGGCTCGGATTCGTGGCGAGCCACGCTGGGTTCAAGCTGCGGCTCTAGACCCGCCCACTCTTCCAAACCACGCGGCCTATCACCGCGAAGTCGTCCGCCTGGACATCGATAGGCGGGTAGGCGAGGTTCTGGCTGAGCAGCGAAAAGCGTCCGCCGCCCTTGCTCGCCACGCGCTTCACCAGCAGCATCTCGTCCAGCCGCACCACGTGAACGCCGTCACGGAAAGGCGCGTCGCGGCGGTCGACAAGGACTTCGTCGCCTTCGCGCAGCAGCGGCTCCATCGAGTCGCCGACCACGCGGATGGCGGACAATTGCGCGCCATCGAGTCCCTGTTCGGCCAGCCAGCGGCGCGAAAAGCGGAAGGCGTCGAACACCTCTTCGCCTGCGCCAGCCGCACCTGGACCTGCCGCCGCATCAACGTCGAGACGTGGCACTTCGACCCAGTCACGATCCGCTCTTGACGCATAGGATTTTTCCTTGGGGCCACCCAGCTCGTGCTCATCCACACCGAGGAACTGCGCCAGCACGCGGCGGTCCCCCTCCTCCAGCTTCTTCGGGCTGCCCTTGGTAATATACTGTTGAAGATATGTAGGATTACGATTCAGCATGCGCGACAACGCAGCTAGGCTGACGCCCTTCCCCTTGGCCAGTTCGCCCAGTCTTTCTCGCGGGTCCATCACGCCCTTCCTACTGCGATTGCGAAATGCTTCCTACACAAGGTATTTTTCCTAGACAAGTAGGATTTGGGCGGCAACATCTGGGCCATCGAGTCGCCCAAGTGCCTCGGAAGGAACGGAAACAGGATAGAGGTTCGCACCATGCTCATCCGCAAGATCGAAGTATTCCTGCGCCACACGCGCATGCCGCCCACAAAGTTCGGCCGCCTCGCCGCCAGCGATCCGCGATTCGTGCTCGACCTGCGCAACGGCCGCATGCCGCGCCCCGCAACGGAAAGACGTGTGGAACATTTCATGAACGAATACCGGGAGACGACCGGTGCATACTGATCCGGTCGTCTCCCCTCCCGCAAAAAGGCGCACCATGCGCGGCCCGCGCGAACTGCTGGCAGATGCCCAGCTTGCCCTTGCCGATGGCCCGGCGCGTATCGTGCGCCACGAGGAGAAGAGC
Source organism: Aurantiacibacter gilvus (assembly GCF_038289935.1). NCBI lineage: Bacteria > Pseudomonadati > Pseudomonadota > Alphaproteobacteria > Sphingomonadales > Erythrobacteraceae > Aurantiacibacter > Aurantiacibacter gilvus. The sequence goes on along the minus strand of NZ_JBBYHV010000001.1, from coordinate 867,152 downwards.
TGGGCCAGCATCACCTTCGCCGGATCGCGTCATCGGGTGGAACTGGCGTTCGAAGGCGCCGAAGCAGTCGAGGCGGGCGAGTGCTTCATCGTCTTCCTGCCCGAGCACGAATTCACCATCCGCGGCCAGTTGGTGGCCGACGCGGCGGTGGTCGAGGTTGAAAGCGTGGCAGCCCCGCCGAAACTGACGGTGACCTGCGAAATCCTGCTGCTGGAGGAGAGCTAGGCTCCTCCAGCCAGCAAACTAGGCCTTGATGACGATCATCTTCTCGATGGTCATCTCGTGCATGGTGTAGGGAATGCCGCCCACGCCGTGACCCGAGGTCTTGAGGCCCGCGAAGGGCATCCAGTCGGTGCGGAAGGCGGTGTGGTCGTTCACCATCACCGCCGAAGCATCGAGATTGCGATAGGCGTGCATCGCCCCGCCCAGGTCGTTGGTGAAGACCGCCGCCTGGAAGGCGACGTCCAGCGAATTGGCCTGCGCGATGGCCGCGTCGACATCGTCGTATGAATAGATGCACACTGCCGGACCGAACACCTCGTTGCGCGAGATCGTCGCATCGGGTGCCGGGTTGAGCAGCACGGTGGGGGCATAGGTCGTGTCGGAGAGCTTTTCGCCGCCGCACAGGATCTGCGCCCCGCCGCTGCGGGCCTCCTCGATCCATTCGGCCACGCGGTCGACCTCCTTGGGGCGGATCAGGGGGCCGCATTCGGTATCTTCGTGGATCGCATTGCCCACCTTGAGCGCCTTGGCAGCCTCGGTCATTCCGGCGGCGAGGTCATCGACGATGGAGCTGTGCGCAAACACCCGCTGCACCGAAACGCAAACCTGCCCCGAATGGTAGAAGCCGCCCTTGGTCAGGCTCGGCACCGCCTTGTCGAGATCGGCGGTGGCATCGACGATTACCGGAGCGACCCCGCCGTGCTCCAGCGCACAGCGCGCGCCCGGTGCCAGCTTGGATCGCAGGCCCCAGCCCACGCCCGCCGAACCGATGAAGCTGAAGAAGGCGACGCGCGGATCGGTCACCATCTTCTCCGAAGCGTCGCGCGGCGGCGCGACAGCCCTCGCCCAATCCTCTTCGAGGCCAGCCTCGTGCAGGATCGAGATGAATTCGAAGCACGACAACGGCGTATCGCTGGCAGGTTTCACCAGCACCGGACAGCCGGTTGCCACGGCGGGTGCCACCTGGTGGACGATGAGATTGAGCGGGTGGTTGAAGGCGGACACCGCCACCACCACGCCAATCGGCTCGCGCGTGGTCCACGCCGTGCGGCCATCACCCGCGGCGGTCAGCCCCATGGGGATTTCCGTCCCCTTGAGCGCACCGATTTCGTGGATGCACAGTTCCATGCCATTGATCGCCCGGTCGACTTCGACCCGCGCGTCGACCAGCGGCTTGCCGCCTTCGTTGGCGACCTGGAAGGCGAGATGGTCACGCCGTTCCTTCATGATCTCCATCGCGCGGTGGAGGATAGCGGCGCGTTCGTGCGGCTTCTTCCACTGCGAACGATCCCGGTACAGCGCGTAGGCCTTGGCGAGATAGCCGTCGACGGTCTCCCAATCGGCGGTTGGTACGCTGCCGATCGGCTGCAGATCGAACGGATTGACGACTTCGTGCATGGTTCTTCCTCACTCCCCTCTCGCATGCGGGAGGGGTCGGGGGTTGGCCTTGTGCGGTGGGCACATCACGCTGACGCGCCCACCCTGGCCCCTCCCGCCTGCGGGAGGGGGACGAGCAGATCACAACTTCTTCGACAGTTCCTTGATGTCGTGGTTCAGGATCTGGTCGTTCTCGGAGTAGTCGACAGGACAATCGATCAGGTGGACACCATCGGTCGACAGGCAGTGGTCGAGCACTTCCTTGAGGTGATCGGCGCTCTCGACGCGGTGACCATTGGCCCCGTAGCTTTCGGCGTACTTGACGAAGTCCGGGTTGCCGTAGGTCAGGCCCCAGTCCTTGAAGCCCATGTTCGCCTGCTTCCAGCGGATCATGCCATAGGCATCGTCGCGCAGGATCAGGACGGTCATGTTGAGGCCCAGGCGGACGGCGGTTTCCATCTCCTGGCTGTTCATCATGAACCCGCCGTCACCGCAGATCGCCATCACCTTGCGCCCGGGATAGAGCATGGCGCTCATCATGGCGCTGGGCAGACCTGCACCCATGGTGGCGAGTGCGTTGTCGAGCAGCACGGTGTTGGGCAGGTAAGCGGTATAGTTGCGCGCAAACCAGATCTTGTAGACGCCGTTGTCGAGGCAGATGATGCCGTCCTCCGGCATCGCGTCGCGGGTTGCCTGCACCAGGTGCGGCGGGAAGATCGGGAAGCGGTTGTCCTGCGACAGCGGGGTGGTGTGCTCCACCTCGGCAGTGCGGTAGGCCAGCATGTGGTCGAAGTTCCACTTGCCTTGCGGCACCACGTCTTCCTTGATCTGCCAGATGGCATTGGCGATGTCGCCGATCACCTCGATCTGCGGGAAGTAGACCGGGTCAACCTCTGCCGTCTTGGTGGATACGTGGATCACCGTCGGGCCGTTCGGCTTCATGAAGAACGGCGGCTTTTCAATCACGTCGTGACCGATGTTCACGATGCAATCCGAATCCTCGATCGCGCGGTGGACGAAGTCGCCTGCCGACAGTGCAGCGCAGCCGAGGAACAGCGGATGCCGCTCGTCAATCACGCCCTTGCCCATCTGGGTGGTGACGAAGGGGATGCCGGTCTTCTCGATGAACTGGTGCAGCATGCGACCGGTCATCTTGCGATTGGCACCGGCACCGATCACCAGCACCGGACACTTGGCGGATTCGAGCGCGTTGACCGCCATGCGCACGGCCTTGGGCTCGGCCGAGGGACGGCGGGCAATAGACCGCGGAATCGGACGGCTGTCGGTCTGCTCTTCGGCAATGTCTTCGGGGAATTCAAGGTGCACCGCACCCGGCTTTTCCTCCTCGGCAAGGCGGAAGGCCTCGCGAATCCGGCTGGGAATGTTGTCCCCCGCGGCAAGCTGGTGGGCGAACTTGGTGATCGGGCCCATCATGTCGACGACGTCGAGAATCTGGAAACGGCCCTGCTTGGACTTCTTGATCGGCTTCTGGCCGGTGATCATCATCATCGGCATGCCGCCCAGCTGGGCATAGGCGCCGGCGGTCACGAAGTTGGTTGCCCCCGGTCCAAGCGTGGCAACGCAGACGCCGGTCTTGCCGGTGTGGCGGCCATAGGTCGCCGCCATGAAGCCCGCGCCCTGTTCGTGGCGGGTGAGGATCAGCTTGATCTTCTTTGAACTGGACAGGCTTTCGAGGAAATCGAGGTTTTCCTCGCCCGGCACGCCGAAGATGTACTCGACGCCTTCTTCTTCCAGGCACTCGATGAAAAGATCGGACGCTTTCTTGGTATCGGACACGGTAGCAAATCCCCCCTGCTGCGGCGGGCCATGCGCCCGCCTCTCGTGCGACAGCCGACCCCCCGGTAGACCGTCAGAACGGCACAGGCGTAACAGACCTTTCTGGGCCTGTCAGTGGCTAATATTGCGACTTAATAGCCGCGCGCGAGATCGACCTGCGCTTCCAGCGCCTGGCCGGCGCGGAAGCGTTCGCAGTTGGCGAGGAAGCGGTCGATTGCGCGCTGGCGGCTGGCGTCGTTAGGAATGCCGCACAAGTGCATGGTGATGTGCGCGTTTTCCAAGGTCCACAGCTTGTGCTCCGGCGGCAGCGGTTCGGGAAGCGTCACGTCGAGGATCGCACCGCCGATGGCCTTGCCCTCCAGCGCGGTCACCAGCGCGTCCTGGTCGACCACTTCGGCGCGGCCATAGTTTACCAGCACGGCATCGGTCTTCATCGCGGCCAGTTCGTCCGCGCCGAACATGTCGTTGGTCTCCGGCGTGGAAGGCAGCGTCAGAACCACCCAGTCGAAGTCACCTAGCTGTGCGCGCCATTCATCAGGGCCGAGCACGCCCTCCCCCGCACGGCTGCGCACGGGCACACACTCTACGCCAAAGCCTGCAAGCATGCGCGCCATGGTCTGCCCGATAGCGCCGAAACCGAGGACCAAGGCGCGGGTGCCGGTCATCTCAACCGTGGTCGGCGGGACCTGCAGCCACTCGTGCCGGTCCTGCGCACGGACGATCTCGCGGTAGCCGCGCCGCTGCGCCAGCATGGCCATGACCGCGAATTCCGCGACCTGGTTGGCCGCGAGACCCGCGCCGCAGGTCAGAGAGACTCCGCGCGCGGCAAGGTCGTCCAGCGGCATCCAGTCGACCCCGGCATAGCCGCTGCACAGCCATTCGAGCTTCTGCGCTTTGGCGATGGCCTCCAGCGCGGGCGGCTTGGCATGCATGTCGAACCAGCCGATCTGCGCGGTGGGAGCAAGCTCGAGCAACTGCTCGACGCTTTCCCACCAGTCGACATCGAGCCATTCGGGCAGGCGGCCTTCGAGGCCGGGCTTCGCCCAGATCGGAAGAAGCGCGCGAACTATAGCTTCCACTCCCAGCCGAGCGGATCGCCGTCCATCACCTCGACGCCTGCCGCGGCGAGTTCGTCGCGCAGGGCATCGCTGGTGGCGAAGTCTTTGGCAGCACGGGCATCCTTGCGGCGGGCGAGCGCTTCTTCGATCTCCGCCTCGGTGGTGGCGGCTTCCTTGGGACGAATGCGCAGGTCCTCGCGCGACAGGTCCATCAGGCCAAGGCCCAGCACCGAATCCATCGCCGCGACGACCACCGCCTTGTGTGCCGGATCGACCTTCTTCAGCGCCAACACCTCTTCCAGCACGGTCAGCGCCTGCGGGGTATTGAGGTCATCGGACACGGCCTCGTCAAACCGCTGCACAAACTGCATCAGCGTGCCGCCCGCATCGACGCGTGCCTCGTCCAGCGTCCAACCGCCTTGCGGTGTCTCCGGCAGCGCGTCGAGCCGCGCGCGCAGGGTCTCGACCGCCAGCACCATGCGCTTGAGCCGCGTCAACGCCGCGCCGAGACCTTCCCAGCTGAACTCCAGCTCGCTGCGATAGTGCGCCTGCAGGCACATCAGGCGATAGGCGAGCGGCGCATAACCCTTGTCGATCAGCAGTTGCAGGCGGAGGAACTCGCCCGACGATTTGCTCATCTTGCCAGAGCGTTCGACGAGGAAGTTGTTGTGCATCCACATGCGCGCGCCGCTGTTCGCAGCATCGCTCAAACCGCCGCAGCCGCAGAAGGCCTGGTTCTGCGCGATCTCGTTGGGGTGGTGGATCTCGCGGTGGTCGATCCCGCCGGTGTGGATGTCGAAGGGGAAGCCCAGCAGCTTGCCGCCCATGACCGAGCATTCGAGGTGCCAGCCGGGCGCGCCGCGGCCCCAGGGCGAATCCCATTCCATCTGCCGCTTCTCGCCGGGGGGCGTCTTGCGCCAGATGGCGAAGTCGGCGGCATTGCGCTTGCCCTCGACGGCATCGATCCGGCCCTCGCCTTCCTCGGTGACGGCACGGGCCAGCCGCCCGTAGTCCTCCACCGTCGAGACGTCGAAGTAGAGGCCCGATTCCAGCTCGTAGCAGTGCTTGTCCGCGATGCTCTTCGCGAACTCCAGCATGTCTTCGATGTAGTCGGTGGCGACCGACCAGTGCGCCGGCTGGCGGATGTTGAGCGCCTTCACGTCGGCCCAGTAGGCCTCGGTATAGTGCCTGGCGATGTCCCAGATCGACTGCGCGCGTTCGGCAGCCATCTTCTCCATCTTGTCCTCGCCCGCGTCGGCATCGTCGGTCAGGTGCCCCACGTCGGTGATGTTGATGACATGGGTGAGCTTGTAGCCCTTCCAGCTCAGCACGCGGCCCAGCACGTCGGCGAAGACGTAGGCGCGCATGTTGCCCACGTGCGGGTAGTTGTAGACCGTCGGCCCGCAGGTATAGACGCGCGCCTCGCCCGGATGGACGGGTTCGAAGGGTTCGAGCTTGCGCGTGAGCGAGTTGAAGAGCTTCAGGCTGGTCATATGCCGCGCGGCTTAGTGCGGCACGGCGCGGCGGGCAACACCCCACCGGCAAGGGGCAAGGTGTTACTGGTGTGACAGTGTCCTGGAACAAAAAAACCGGGGGCGTGAAATGGGGCGCAAAGGCGCGGATTCCTGCGGTTTGTGGCGGCGGGATGCACATGCCGCAAGCCATGCGAGAAGCGGCTGGCTGTAGGAAAGGCGCCCGGCAGGATTGCGGCCTCAATGCCGGTCGAAACGGGCCTCTGCCGCTACCAACGCGTTCAGGCGTTCATCGGGCACCAGCAATTGCAGCACTTCGCTGATCACACCGCGCCCGTTGGCACCGGTGGTCAGGACTGCAACGCCATACCGGCGGTCCGGCTCGAACAGGATGATCGCACGTTCACCCCGGTTCTTGCCATTGTGGAGCAGGAAAAGGTTGTCGCCGCTGTCATAGACCATCCAGCCGAGACCGTGGCCGGTGTGCTGCGGACAAAGATCCTCGGGAATGATCCCCGGCGGGCAGGCCTGCTCCACCTGGTCATCCACGATCGTCTGTCGGCGCGCGAGCATTGCCGCGTCAAGCCCCTGGCCATGCATGGCAGACCGCAGGAACAGTGCCATGTCGCCAATGGTGGTGTGCAGGTTGTTGGCACCGCTCGGCGCGGCGCTGCGGCCGGGAAGGTCGAGCGTTCCGTCAGGGCGACGCACCAGTGCCACGCGATCTTCCCATTGCGGCGACGGCGTGAACCAGCTGTCGCGCATTCCGGCAGGGTCAAACACCGTGCGCGTGGCAATCTCACCGAACGGCTGCGCCAGGCGGGCCTCGGCAAAATGGACGAGGTAGTCGAAATTCTCGCCCGAATAGTGTGTTTGCGTTCCCGGTGCGGTGCTGATCGCAAGCTGCCCATCCGGCATGTCGCTGCGCCAGTTCTCGGCAAAGCCGGTGCGATGCGTAAGCGCCAGTGCGGGTGTGAGTGCGCGGACACGCGGATCGTCGGCAAGGTCGGGATCAACAAAATCGGCAGCCATGGCGGCATCGAGATCGATCTCCCCGGCCACGGCAAGTCGCATCAGGCTCTCGGCAACGACGGCCTTGGTGACCGATGCGACGTTATAGAGGGTGTCGGCCCGCGCGGGCACGCCGGGTGCCATTTCGCCATAGTTGGCCGTCCACTGCACTTCACCGCTGGAAAGGTAGGCGACGGCAAGGCTGGGCACGTTGTGGCGGGCCAGAATGGCCTCTGCATCTGCATCCAGCACCTGTCGCAACTGCATGGCCTCGACATCCGTTGCCGGGCCGGCCTCGGCCACTGGCCCTGACGAGCCGGCCTGGCCATGCACACAGGCGGCAAGAAGTCCGGCCGCCAGCGCGACCGAGAGGTGACGACAAGGCATGAATTCACTCCTGAAACCGACCGTATTGGTGTTATAATACAGTAGGCATCAAGCGGGTCAACCCGTCAGAATTGGGGCAGTTCGAACACGGTCATGGTCCAGCCCAGCCCGTCGCGGCTGAAGGTCAGGTTCGGCCCCGGCGTGCCATCCTCGTAGGTGCCGAAGGCGCGGAAGCTGTTCAGCCCTTCGCGCTGGACGTCCCAGCTGATCTCCTGGCTGCGATAGCGTTCGGGCACCAGCGGGACGACGGGCGCGCCGTAGCGCACGATATTGGCCACGCCGGTGGGCGTAATCGCGCGGTCGATAGCCTCGCGCCCTACCCGCTCCGCCACCACGCCGCCGACGACATCGAGCAAGCCGCCGCGGCCCTGCTCCGCGGCCACGGCATCGGAAAGCTGCTCGCGAGCTGACGCACGCATGGCATCGAAGTCGATCCGCTCTTCCAGCGTCGCAGTGTCGCCGTCCATGGCGGCATCGGCGACACCCTTCATCGCGAGCCACGGCGAGACGAAATACCAGCCGATGGCGGTGAGGAAGAGGATGGCAAGGAGGAGGGGGAGCTTTTTCATGTTTCAGGAAACGTCCTAACGACCTCAATCTTGCCAACAATAGCAGCATTGAAGGCGTCTAGGTCCTCGGCAGGAATCCAGTATTCCTCATGCGCCTTCCCGCCTGCCAACTGGCGTTCGTACTGGTCGAGGAAGTCCTTTCGAACCTTAAACTGTGTCACGTAACCTGAGCCACTGCTCGGCACGTTCCAGTCGCGCGCGATCTTTACCGCATATTCTTCGTTGGTGACCGGATAAAAAATCGGCTGCTCAGGCAATCGCGGGGGCCATGCTGTCCAGCCCGAATCCTCAACCAGCTTGAGTTCCTCAGGACCGGTTGGTCGCCAGAGAGTGACAGTCTCCATCACTCGATCTCGAACAGGTCCGCCAGCTGCTCGATGATCGTGCCGCCGAGCTGTTCGACGTCCATGATCGTCACGGCCTTGCTGTAATAGCGCGTCACGTCGTGGCCGATACCGATGGCGACCAGCTGGACGGGTGAGACCTTCTCGATCCACTCGATCACCTTGCGCAGGTGCGCCTCGAGGTAGCCTGCCGAGTTCACGCTGAGGGTGCTGTCGTCCACCGGCGCGCCGTCGGAAATCACCATCAGGATGCGGCGGTCCTCGGGACGGGCCAGCAGGCGTTCGTGCGCCCAGAGCAGCGCCTCGCCGTCGATATTTTCCTTCAGCAGGCCTTCGCGCATCATCAGGCCCAGTGAACGGCGCGCGCGGCGCATGGGTTCGTCGGCCTTCTTGTAGATGATGTGGCGCAGGTCGTTGAGGCGGCCGGGGTTCTCGGGACGGCCATCGGCGAGCCACTTCTCGCGGCTCTGCCCGCCCTTCCAGGCGCGGGTGGTGAAGCCGAGAATCTCCACCTTCACGCCGCAACGTTCGAGCGTGCGGGCAAGGATGTCTGCACTGATCGCGGCGATGGAGATCGGCCGCCCGCGCATGGAGCCGGAATTGTCGATCAGCAGGGTGACGACGGTGTCCTTGAAGTCCTGCTCCTGCTCCTGCTTGTAGCTGAGCGAGTGGCCGGGGCTGACCACCACGCGGGCCAGCCGGGCTGCGTCGAGCAGGCCCTCTTCCTGGTCGAAGTCCCACGAGCGGTTCTGCTGCGCCATCAGGCGGCGCTGGAGCCGGTTGGCGAGCCGCGTCACCACGCCCGCGAGGCCCGCCAGCTGGCTGTCGAGGTAGGCGCGCAGCCGGTCGAGTTCCTCGTAATCGCACAGGTCGGTGGCTTCGACCACTTCGTCAAAAGAATCCGTGAAGGCCTTGTAATCAAAGGTGGAAGGAATGTCCTGCCACGGCGCGTTGCGCCGCTGCGGCAGCTGCATTTCCTCGCCGTCTTCTCCTGGATCGCCTTCGACCAGTTCATCCTCGCCCGGCGCCTGATCGCTCTGGTCGCCCTCGCCTTCCTCGCCCTCGGCACCTTCGGCGCGGGTTTCCGGCTGGTCGGACTGGTTGGCACTGTCGTCGTCGGCATCCTCGGGCGTTTCTTCCTCGCCCTTGTCGTCGCCTTCTTCCTCTTCGAAGCCCTCGGCGTCCTCCGGCATGGCGGGGACCATGTCGAGGTGGCGCAGCATGTCGAGGCCCATGGTCTGGAAGGCCTTCTGGTCGTGCAGCAGGTCGCCCAGCCGCTCGAAATCGTCGCCGGTGCGGCTCTCGATATATTCGCGCACCAGCTCCACGCCCTCGCGCGCGGCGAGCGGCACCTTCTGCCCCGTCAGCTGTTCGCGCAGCAGCAGGCCCAGCGCGGTGTGCAGCGGCACTTCTTCGGCAGTCTCGGCGCGGGAGATAGGGTCGGCGGCCAGCCGCCGGTCCTGCATGGCAGCAAGGTTGCTGCGCATCCCGGCGAATTCGTTTTCGCCGATGGCCTCGTAGCGCACCCGCTCGATGGTATCGTAGCAAGCCCGCGCGTCGGCATCCTCGGGCCGCATCTTGCTGTGCAGGGAATCGTTGTGGTGGCGCAGGCGCAAGGCGAAACTGTCGGCAAAGCCGCGCGCTTCCTGCGCCGCCTCGACCGGAATGTCGCGCCCCGGCATGGGGACGCGGGCGAGCTTGCCTTGCTGGTTGGGCGTGTCCGCCGTCCAGTTGATCTCGACCTCGCGGTCGCGCGCAATGGCACGCGCCGTGCCGGTCAGCGCGGTCTTGAAACGGTCGAGGGGGGATTCGTCGGACATGTGCTGGCCTCGCCTAAAGCCTGCCGCGTCCAGTGCAAGGGGCTAAAGCAGCGATCCTGCGCCAAAGACGCCGATCAGCAGCGGGTCATTGGTCGCCTGGGGGTTGGCGCGAATGGCGGCTTCCTCGACGCCCATCTCGGTCCAGATGGCATTGTCGACACTGGTGGAGACATTTCGTGCCACGCCCGCCACGTCGATGCCCGTCAGGCCCGCCAGCAGTTCGCCCACCAGCGGTTCGCTGGCCACGCGCATGGCCTGGCCCAGTTCGGGCACCATGGCTTCGACCAAGGTCGTGCCCAGGTCCTGCCGCAGGAAGGCGGTGGCGGCGGTCGGCCCGCCGTTCACCAGCGCCACGGCATTCTCGATGCCGATCACCCGCACCGCGTCCGCCACGATGGGCGCGGCGCGTTCGGCGCCTTCGATGGCCACATCGGCAAAGGCATCTTCCAGCCGGTTCTTGAACAGACTGGAGGTGAGGATCGAGGCGACCACGTTGCCGCGCGCGCCCAGCAGGTTTTCCAGCCCGATCTGGCCCACGGCATCGTCCCAATAGCCGCCCGGCGCGACCAGCCGCGCAAAGGCCCGCTCGCTGGAAAGGAAGAGGAGCCGGCGGATCGCATCGGTGAGGCTGTAGCCGCCCAGCGTCTCGCACCCCGGCAGCACCAGCAGGGTAGCGCTGGCCGCGCTCCCGGCGAGAAACCTACGGCGGCTGGCACGGGAAAGCGGCAATTCGGTCATAATCAGACTCCTCTGCTTGCAGACAGGGTTAGGCCCTGCCCATATGGCTGGCAATGCCCGCAAAACGCGTCCGCCTCCTCGTGATGAACACCGCGCTCGGTCCGCTCGACTACCGCGTGCCTGAAGGCATGGCGGTGGACTACGGATCGGTGGTGGTGGCACCGCTCGGCCCGAGGCAGGTCACGGGCATCGTCTGGGAGAGTGAACGCCTGCCGGGCACGGAAGTGCCCGATTCCAAGTTGCGCCCGCTGCTGGACGTGCTCGACGTGCCGCCCTTGCAGGCGGAGTTGCGGCGACTGATCGAGTGGACCTCCGACTATTACATCGCCCCCATGGCCAGCGTGGCGCGCATGGTGATCTCCAGCGGCGGCGCGCTGCGCGGCCCCGCCACCATGACCGAATACCGGCTGACCGGGGGCATGCCCGAACGCATGACCCCGCAGCGGCAAGCCGCCATCGAGGCGCTGGAAGGCGAGCAGGCGACGATCCGCGAGCTGGCGGGGATCGCGGGCGTCTCCGAAGGCGTGCTGCGCGGCCTCGTGAACCAGGGTGCAATGGAGCCGGTGGAGGTCGATATCGACCGCCCCTACACCCGTGCCCGCGCCGACTTCGACCAGCCCCAACTTTCCGCCGACCAGCGCGAAGTGGCGGACCGGCTGGTGGCAGCGGTGGAGGAGCGGAAATTCGCCCCGATCCTGCTCGACGGGGTCACCGGGTCGGGCAAGACGGAGACCTATTTCGAAGCCGTGGCCGCCGCCCTTGCCGCCGACCGGCAGGTGCTCGTGCTGCTGCCCGAAATCGCCCTGACCGAGGCTTTCCTCACCCGGTTCGAGGGCCGCTTCGGCGCTGCCCCCGTCACCTGGCACAGTTCGATGAAGGCGACCGAACGGCGGCGGGCCTGGCGCGCCATTGCCAGCGGGGAGGCACAAGTGGTGGTCGGCGCGCGCTCGGCGCTGTTCCTGCCTTACCGCAATCTCGGCCTCATCGTGGTCGACGAGGCGCACGAGATCAGCTTCAAGCAGGAAGACGGCGTGCGCTACAACGCCCGCGATATCGCCGTGATGCGCGCCCGGTTCGAGGGGATTCCCGCCGTGCTCGCCAGCGCCACCCCGGCGCTGGAAAGCCTGCACATGGCCGACAGCGGCACTTACGAGAAGCTCGTCCTCCCCAGCCGTTTCGGCGGGGCGGAATTACCCGATATCAAGCTGGTCGATCTCACCGAGGAAAAGCCCGGTTCCGGCGCCTGGATCGCCCCGCCCTTGCGCGCCGCATTGCAGGACCGGCTGGAAAAGGGCGAGCAGTCGCTGCTGTTCCTCAACCGTCGCGGCTATGCCCCGCTGACCCTGTGCCGCCACTGCGGATACCGCTTCAAGTGCCCCAATTGCAGCGCCTGGCTGGTCGAACACCGCCTCAGCCGCCGCCTCGCCTGCCACCATTGCGGGCACGAGACCCAACCGCCCGAGAAGTGCCCCGAATGTGGCGAGCCCGACTGTCTCGTCGCCTGCGGCCCCGGCGTCGAACGCATTGCCGACGAGGTGCGCGAGATCCTGCCCGAGGCGCGCGTGGCCGTGGCCACGTCCGACACCCTGCGCACCCCCGAAGCCGCTGCCCAGTTCGTCGCGGCGGTCGAGAACAAGCTGATCGACGTGATCGTCGGCACCCAGCTGGTGACCAAGGGCTTCCACTTCCCCGAACTGACGCTGGTGGGCGTGATCGATGCCGACCTCGGCCTCGAAGGCGGAGATCTGCGCGCCGCCGAGCGCACCTACCAGCAGGTGGCGCAGGTGGCCGGGCGCGCCGGTCGCGGCGAGAAACCGGGCGAAGTGCTGATCCAGACGCGCCATCCGGAAGCGCCCGTCATCGCCGCGCTCGAGGCAGGCGACCGCGATGCGTTCTACGAAGCCGAAACCGAAGCCCGCCGCTATGCCGGCGCCCCGCCGTTCGGGCGCTGGGCGGCAATCATCATTTCCAGCGAGGACGAGAAGGAGGCACGAGAGGCCGCCCAAAGACTGGGCGACACCCGGCCTCGACTGGACGACGTGCAAGTGCTCGGACCCGCGCCCGCACCGCTGGCCCTGCTACGCGGGCGATACCGTTACCGCCTGCTGCTGGTCGCGCGTCGCAGTGCGAGCCTGCAAGCTGTGATCCGCGACTGGCTCGACAAGATCGACCACCCGCCCGGCGTACGTGTGGGCGTGGATATCGACCCCTACAGTTTCGTCTGACACGCAGCGCGCGGCAGGAATGCAACAGGCGGCGAGCCAATGGCTCGCTCCTGCCCATTTGCGGGATCGTGACAATTGAAATCATCGGCGAACCACAATAGGCCTTTGATCAGGACTGGAGATTTGTCGATGACTCGCTTTTTTGTTGCCCTGGCAGCCCTGATTACCCTGGCCGTGGCGCCCGCGGCCCAGGCTGCGGACTGGTTCCGCGCCGAAACCGAGCACTTCATCGTCTATGCCGAAGACGATGAAAGCGCGACGCGCGAGTTCGCACAGGACCTGGAGCGGCTGGACGAGGTACTGCGCCTGTTCACCGGCATCAGCGCGGATGACGGCAGCCTGCCGGCTTCGGCCAAGGTTACCGTGTTCCGCTTTGGCGAAACGAGAGACATGTCGGCGCTCGCTGCCGGTCGGCGCAACACCGGTATTGGCGGTTTCTTCATTGGCCGGGCAAACGGTTCGGTGGCCTTCGTACCGGTTCGGCAAAACCGGCGCCGGGGCCGCAGTGTGCGCGAGGCCCTTGATGAGGACCTGCAGCTCGATCCGCGCGGAATCCTGTTCCACGAGTACGTTCACTATTTCATGTTCCAGCATGCCGATGCGCCGTACCCGCTGTGGTATAGCGAAGGCTTTGCAGAGCTGTTCGCAACGCTCGAGTTTGAAGACGATTACTTCGTCATCGGCGAAATGCCTACGGCACGCAGCTTCTCGCTGGCGACCCTGCCGATCGACCTTGAGCGGACCTTTGACCCGCCGGCTCGGCGCACGCGCGAGGATACCGGCTACACCTATGCCCACGGCTGGCTGATCGCGAGCCACCTCAACCTGAACCCTGAGCGTCGCGGCCAGATGACCGAATACATGGTCGCAATCGGCCAAGGCGCCTCGCCCATGGAAGCTGCCCGGCGTGCTTTCGGCGATCTCGACGTGTTGCGCGATGAACTGGAAGAATTCCGCCAGGGCCGCGCGCGCTTGCTGCGCGTCCCCTATGCGGTGGATGCCGATCCGGCTGTCGAAATCCACCGGCTGGCGGACGACGAAGCTGCCCGCATGAACCTCATGATCCGCTCCAATCGCGGTGTCGACGAGGACGAAGCGCAACGCCTGGTCAGCGAGGCGCGCAGCTTGGTGGCGGAATACCCGCAGAGCGAGGCCGTGCTGCTGGCTGCCACCGAGGCCGAGTTCGATGCGCGCAACTATGCCGAGGCGGAAAGCCTTGCCTCTCGGGTTCTGGAAATCGACCCGGAATCGACCGAGGCAGCGATCTACTTCGCCGATGTGGCCCTGCGCCGCACTTACGAAGATCCCTCGCAGATCATCGAAGCGCGCCGCCGTTTCGCCGCTGCGAACCGCATGGAAAACGATCACGCCTACCCGCTGTACGGATACTACCTCACTTACCTGTTCGACCCGGAATACGAAGGTGACGAAGTGCCGGTAACGGCCAAGCAGGCCCTGGAAGCCTCGTTCGCCTATGCCCCGTTCGACAGCACGGTGCGGCAGGCGTTGGTGCACATGTTGTTGACCGAGGGAAGGCCCGACGAAGCACGTATCGTGGGGGCTAGCTACCTGACCGGCAACGGCGGCTATGCCTGCATGCTGCGCAAGAAGTTCGACGAGTACCTCGCCGGCAACGAAGAGCCCCTGCTCGATGAAGTCCGCCCGGACCACCCTGGCGAATATCTTGACGAAGAAGCGCGCGAAGCCCGCAACGACGAAGTCGAAGCCGAAATCGAAGAATACGGCTGCGAAGTCGACTAGGTCTCAGGTGATTGCCGGTTCACGGGCTTTCGTCCGTGTTCCGGCACCGCCGTCCTGCGTTAGCGTTGGCAGGGCATGGCTTCCGAGAAAACATCCGACACTGACGGGCCGGTCCTGGTCCCGATCTTGGGCGACCAGCTGACGCGCGACCTTGCTTCGCTGCGCGGCCGCGCGAAGGACGACACCGTCGTACTGATGATGGAGGTCTGGGACGAAGCCACTTACGTCCGCCACCACAAGCAGAAGATCGTGCTGGTCTTCTCCGCCATGCGCCACTTCGCTGCCGAATTGCGCGATGCGGGCTGGAGGGTCGACTATGTCGGGCTCGACGACGCGGACAATGCGGGCAGCTTTACCGGCGAAGTCGCCCGCGCCGTGGAGCGCCACGACCCGCGCGCGGTGCATGTGGTAGAAGCAAGCGAATGGCGCGTGCAGCAGGCACTGGAGGAATGGCCCGACAAGTTCGCCTGCACGGTGGATATCCTGCCCGACGATCGCTTCGTGGCCAGCAAGGCCGAGTTCCGCGACTGGGCCGAGGGGCGCGATGCCTTGCGAATGGAATATTTCTACCGCGAAATGCGCCGCAAGACCGGTCTCTTGATGGCCAAGGACGGAAAGGGCGACAAGCCCGCAGGCGGCGAGTGGAACTACGACAGCGAGAACCGCAAGCCCCCCAAGGATGGCCTCGAAGCACCAGCGCCACCCAAGTTCGAGCCCGATGCAATCACGCGGGAGGTGATCGCGCTGGTAGAGGATCGCTTCGCAGATCACTTCGGCAGTATCGACGGCTTCCGCTGGCCCGTTACCCGCGAGCAGGCAGAAGCAGCGGCAGATGCCTTCTTCGCTGACCGGCTCTGCGATTTCGGTCCTTACCAGGACGCCATGGTCCACGGGCAGGACGACCTGTTCCACTCGCTGCTGTCGACCAGCCTCAATCTCGGCCTGCTCGATCCGCTCGACCTGTGCCGGCGCGCCGAGGCGGCCTACCGCGAGGGCAAGGCCCCGCTGAACAGCGTCGAGGGCTTCATCCGCCAGATCGTCGGCTGGCGCGAATATGTGCGCGGGTTCTACTGGCACGAAATGCCGGGGCTGGCCGAGGCCAACGAGCTGGAAGCGGACCGCCCGCTACCCGAGTTCTACTGGACCGGCGAAACCGACATGCGCTGCCTCGCCGACGCTATCCGCTCCACCCGTGAGAACGCCCATGCTCACCATATCCAGCGGCTGATGGTACTGGGCAACTTCGCCTTGCTCGCCGGGATCAGGCCGCAAGAGGTGGAGGACTGGTTTCTGGTGGTCTACGCCGATGCCTATGACTGGGTGGAATTGCCCAATGTCGCGGCCATGGTGCTCTATGCCGACGGCGGGCGGCTGGCCTCGAAGCCCTATGCGGCGAGCGGCAACTACATCAACAAGATGAGCAATTACTGCCGCGATTGCCGCTACAAGGTCAGCGAGAAGACCGGCGCGGACGCCTGCCCCTTCAACCCGCTCTACTGGCACTTCATGCACCGCCACCGCGACCGGCTGGAGGGCAACCACCGTATCGGACGCATCTACGCGACCTGGGACCGCATGGGCGAAGACAAGCGCCGCGAATACCTCGACAGCGCCGAGGCCTTTCTCGACCAGCTGGAACCCGCCGCGAAAGGCTGGGCCCGCGATCAGTAGACGGTGATGGCAGCCCCCTTGCGGCGCCACATCGGCGGAACGATCCGCCCCAGCTTGACCGTGCGCCACAGCATCCACACGCCCGCGCTCGTCGCCACGACCAGCGCGAAGATGGTCGCCTCCAGCCCGAAACCTCCGCCTGCCAGCAGGCTCGGCCCTTCCAGCGTGGCATTCACGGCCCCGTCGAGGTCGTAGCCCGATACGGGCACGTCCCAAACGGCCTGCACCACGTTCCAGCCCGCATGCAGTCCCACGGCGAGCCACAGCGAGCGGGTGAACATGTAGGCCCCGCCCAGCAGGATCCCCGCTTCAATGGCGATGGCGAGCGAGGAGAAGAAGGTGGCGTTGTCGTTGGTCGAATGAAGGAAGCCGAACACCAGCGCACTGATCGCCAGCGCGATCCAGCTGCCCGCCACTTCCTCGACCCAGCGCAGCAGGATGCCGCGCATGAGCAGTTCCTCGAAGAAGCCCGCATAGACGCCGGTGATGAAGATTATCCGCGCCCAGTCGGAAAAGCCTCCGACGCTCTCGATCCGGTAGACCCCGGCGAGCGCAGCCAGCCCCACGCAGGTGCTGATCAGGGCAGCACCGCCAAGCACGCCCAGTGCCACATCGCGCAGCGCCCTGCCGTCCAGCGGCAAGTCGTCATGCCTGGTCGTGCCCAGCCGCCGGATCGCCAACTTGTAGACCAGCAGCAGCAAGGCAACGAGCAAGCCCACCGCCAGGATCAGGCCAAGAGGATCGGGCACATTCGGCTGGATCAGGTTTTCGGTGACCTGCCCGGTCAGCCATACGGCCCCTATGACCAGCGCGACCGCCACCACCATGGCGACCAGCGGGAATTGCCATACCTTGAGCCACAGCGGGCGCTCTGTTGGTGCGGCAACTGGGGCAGGTGCTTCAACGGGGCCTGAATCGTCCATCGCCTTCCTCCCTTGCGCCTGTCTAGCGGCGGCAGGAAGCATGGCAAGCGTCAGGCCTTGTTTTCGCGGCGGAGCAGTTCCTCCTTGATTGTCAGGCCATAGGCATAGCCGCCCAGCGATCCGTCGGCCGCGATCACACGGTGGCAGGGGATCAGCACGGCTATCTTGTTCGCCCCGTTGGCCCCGCCCACCGCGCGGCTGGCGCCCGGCTTGCCAAGCCGTGCGGCAAGTTCGCCATAGGAACATGTCTCGCCCGGCGGGATGCGGCGCAGCTCTTCCCAAACGCGCTGCTGGAAGGCCGTGCCCTTCACGTCGAGCGGGATGTCGCGCCCGGTGCCGGGCTGCTCCACCGCCGCCACGACCTGATCGAGGAGGTCGCGGAAAGCCTCGCCGCCTTCGGCCAGTTCAGCCTTGGGGAAGCGCGCGCGCAATTCCTCTTCGCCTTCGCCAAAGGAAAGGCAGCACACTCCTCTGTCGGTCGCGGCCACCAGCATCGGGCCCAGCGTGGTTTCCACCGCGGCCCAGTTGATCGTGCGCCCGGCCCCGCCGTCGCGCCAGTCGGAGGGCGACATACCCTTCTCCTTCATGTCCTCGTAAAACCGCGACGGGGCAGAATAGCCCGCCTCGTAGATGGCATCGGTCACCCGCGCCTCGCTGGCCAGCGCGTCACTCGCCCGTTCGCGGCGCAGGGCGCGGGCATAGGCGGCCGGCGACAGGCCCACGGCACGGGTGAACACGCGTTGCAGGTGCGTCGGCGAATAGTCGGTGGCAGTCCCGAGAGCCTCCAGCGAAACCGGTCTCTCCGCATCGCGCAATATCTCGATCACCCGCAGGACGGCCGCCTCCTCGCGGCTCTGCTGGTCCGGCGCGCAGCGCTTGCAGGCGCGCAGGCCAGCGGCCTCGGCAGCCGCAGGCCCGGCGTAGAACTTCACGTTCTCGCGCTTGGGGGCACGCGCAGGGCAGCTGGGGCGACAATAGATACCGGTCGAATGCACGCCGGTTACAAAGACGCCGTCGAACCGCCGGTCCTTAGCCAGCGCGATCTGCCAGCGATCGTCGTCATTGAGCTGTGTCTTTTCCATGGCATCCACCTAGCGCGCCCGGCCAAGCTGCGCGTCCCGAAGCTTGCGGTCAATGCAAGGTAATATAGAGAAGCAGCCATATGCGTCGCATTTTCATCATCTTCGCCATGCTCCTTGTGACCCTCGTGGTCGCGCCTCCGCCTGCACAAGCGGACTCCGCCGATATCGAGGCTGCCGCACGCGGGGTGGTGCGCGTCATCATTATCGGGCGCGACGGGGACGAGATCTTCCCGATTTCCCACGGCACCGGCTTTGCCGTCGGAGGGGAACGTATCATTACCAATGCCCACGTGGTGCAGGAAGCGATCGAGGATGACCGGCTGTCGATCGGCGTGGTGCCTGCCCAGGGCCGCGAAGCGGTATATGCCCGGCTGGTGTCGATCAGCCCGCGCAACGACCTTGCCCTGATCGAACTGACCGAACCGCTCGGCCTGCCGCCGCTTACAATTGCCGGTAACCCGATCACCAGTGGCAGCGTGACCGCCGTGGGCTATCCCATGAACGTCGACCGCGCACAGGGCCTTGCCCAGGCCGATATCTTCCGCGCCCAGCCACCCGTTACCGCCACCGGCTTCCTTTCCGGTCGCCGCCCCAGCCGCGAATTCGATACCATCCTGCACACCGCCCCCATCGCCGCGGGCAATTCGGGCGGGCCGCTGCTCGACGATTGCGGCCGCGTGCTGGGCGTGAATTCCTTCGGCACCGAGAGCGCGGGCTCGGACGCCGAGTTCTTCTTCGCCGTCTCCACCCGCGAGCTGCTGCCCTTCCTGCGCGCCAATGACGTGACGCCGCGTCTCAATGCCCTGCCCTGCCGCAGCCTGGCCGATCTCGATGCCGAGGAGCTGGCGCGGCAGGAAATGCGCGCCGAAGTGGAACGCGAGCGAGCCGACAACGAGGCAGAGGCGCTGGCCCTGCAGACCGCCGAAGCACGCCGCACCATAACCTATGAAGTCATGGACGAACGCGCCAACGCCATGGGGCTGACCTTCCTGTTACTGCTGGTCTCGCTCGGCGCAGGCGGTGTGGCGGCCTTCGGCCACCTGAAGAATGACATGCGGCTGCGCTCGATTGCCGGTTCGGTCGCCGGGCTGGCGCTGGTCGGTGCGCTGGCGGCCTGGATGACCCGCCCCGGCTTTGCCGAGATCGAGGAACGCGTGGAGGAGGCCTTGCGCGAAGATGCGCCCGCCGACGGCCCCACCGGCATGATCCCGACACCGGATGCAACCCCGACCAATGGCGGCGAGTTCACCTGTGTGCTCGACACCAGCCGCAGCCGCGTGATCGGCGCGCCGGAAACCGACATCGACATCTCGTGGAACAGCGATGGCTGCGTCAACGGGCGCACCCAGTACGGCCTCGACCAGGGTGAATGGACCCGCGTCCTGGTCCCCGCCAACGAAGCGGCGGTGACGATCAACCAGTTCGATCCCGAAGCGGGAGAACTGGTGATGGAACGTTACCTGCTCGATCTCGATGACCTGCGCGATGCGCGCACCACACGCGGCAGTTACCAGGCCCCGGCCTGTGGCAGCGGCGAGGCAGCCGCGCGCGAGCTGGGCAACAACCAGAGCGCCATCACCAATGCCCTGCCCGACAGCCCGAACGAACGCCTCGTCTATCGCTGTTCGCAGCGAGATATCGAAGGAAGCGCGGGCGAATAAAAAAGCCACAGTCGTGCTGCTTCCCCGGCCCCTGCCCGACTCGGGTTGCATCCTGACAGGGCCGATGCTAGGCGCGCGCCAGCCTTACGGGGGTGCGATTCCGCACGCCTTATACAGGTTGTCACATTTTCCGTTACTCGGACCCAAGAGGACCTTCGCGCGTGGAGCTTTCCGCCGGTATTCAGGCAAGCCTGGCAGGCCGTTATGCCAGTGCCCTTTTCGACCTCGCCAGCGAGGCAGGCACCGTCACCGCTGTCGAGAGCGATCTCGACAAGTTGGACGCCGCCCTGCGCGAATCGAAAGACCTTTCCGCCCTCATCACCAACCCGGAAATCAGCCGCGGCCAGCTCGCTGCCGTGATGGCCGGTATTGGCGATCACCTTGGGCTGTCCGACCTGACCAAGAAATTCCTCGGCGTGCTGGCGGAAAACCGCCGCGTGTCAAAGCTGCCGGGCATGATCCGCGCCTTCGCCACCATCGCTGCTGCCCAGCGCGGTGAAGTCCAAGCCGAAGTCGCCAGCGCGCATGCCCTTTCCGACACGCAGCTCGCCGATCTCGAAACCAAGCTGCGCGCCCGCGAAGGCCGCACGGTGAAACTCAAATCGCGTGTCGACCCCGACCTGCTGGGCGGGCTTGTCGTCACCATCGGATCGCAGCGCATCGACAGCTCGATCCGTACCCGTCTCAACTCCCTCGCCCAGGCCATGAAGAGCGCCTGAGCAGCCATATCTGAAGAAGGCTGATTGCAATGGACATCCGCGCCGCAGAAATCTCCAAGGTCATCAAGGACCAGATCGCCAATTTCGGCACCGAAGCCGAAGTCAGCGAAGTCGGCTCCGTGCTGTCGGTGGGTGACGGCATCGCCCGCATCCACGGCCTCGACAAGGTCCAGGCCGGTGAAATGGTCGCCTTCGCCAACGGCGTGCAGGGCATGGCGCTGAACCTCGAAGCCGACAACGTCGGTGTCGTGATCTTCGGCTCCGACGCCGAGATCAAGGAAGGCGACGTCGTCAAGCGTACCGGCACCATCGTGGACGTGCCGGTCGGCAAGGGCCTGCTGGGTCGCGTGGTCGACGCGCTGGGCAACCCGATCGACGGCAAGGGCCCGATCACTGACGTGAAGCAGGCGCGCGTGGAATCGAAGGCTCCGGGCATCATCCCGCGCCAGTCGGTGAACGAGCCGGTGCAGTCGGGCCTCAAGGCCATTGACGCCCTCGTCCCCGTCGGCCGCGGCCAGCGCGAGCTGATCATCGGTGACCGCCAGACCGGCAAGAGCGCCGTCGCGATCGACACCTTCATCAACCAGAAGGGTGTGAACGCCGGCGACGACGAGAAGAAGAAGCTCTACTGCATCTACGTCGCCGTGGGCCAGAAGCGCTCCACCGTCGCGCAGATCGTGAAGCAGCTCGAAGAAAACGGCGCGATGGAATATACCATCGTGGTTGCCGCAACCGCTTCGGAGCCTGCTCCGCTGCAGTACCTGGCCCCCTACACCGGCGCGGCCATGGGCGAATTCTTCCGCGACAACGGCATGCACGCCGTGATCGTTTACGACGACCTCTCCAAGCAGGCCGTGGCTTACCGCCAGATGTCGCTGCTGCTGCGTCGTCCCCCGGGCCGCGAAGCCTATCCGGGTGACGTGTTCTACCTGCACAGCCGCCTGCTGGAACGCGCCGCCAAGATGAACGACGAAAACGGCGGCGGTTCGCTGACCGCGCTGCCGATCATCGAAACCCAGGCCGGCGACGTCTCGGCCTATATTCCGACCAACGTGATCTCGATCACCGACGGCCAGATCTTCCTCGAAACCGACCTGTTCTTCCAGGGCATCCGCCCGGCCATCAACGTCGGCCTGTCGGTGTCGCGTGTGGGCGGCGCCGCCCAGACGAAGGCGATGAAGAAGGTCGCCGGTTCGATCAAGCTGGAGCTGGCCCAGTACCGTGAAATGGCTGCCTTCGCGCAGTTCGGTTCGGACCTCGACGCTTCGACCCAGAAGCTGCTCAACCGCGGCGCGCGCCTGACCGAGCTGCTCAAGCAGCCGCAGTTCTCGCCGATGCCGGTGGAAGAGCAGGTCGTGTCGATCTTCGCGGGTACCAACGGCTACCTCGACGCTGTCGCGGTGGACCGCGTGACCGAATACGAAGCCGCCATGCTCAGCTTCATGCGCAACGAACATGCTGACGTGCTCACGACCATTCGCGACACCGGCAAGTTCGAAGACGACACCAAGGCATCGGTTGTCGCCGCGCTCGATACTTTCGCAAAGCAGTTCGCCTGATCCGGGACCGAGCCTAACAGGGAGCCGAAATGGCCAGCCTCAAGGAACTCAAGGACCGTATCAAATCGGTCAAGTCGACGCAGAAGATCACCAAGGCGAAGCAGATGGTCGCCGCGGCGAAGCTGCGCAAGGCGCAGGCCGCTGCCGAGGCCGCGCGCCCCTATGCCTCGCGTCTCGCGACGGTCATGGGATCGCTCGCCGGCAAGGTGAGCGGTGACAGCGCCCCCCTGCTGCTGCGCGGTACGGGCAACGACCAACGGCACCTGCTGGTGGTGGTCAACACCGACAAGGGCCTGTGCGGCGGTCTCAACGCCAACGTGGTGAAAGAGGCCAAGCTGCAGGCCCGCAAGCTGATCGCCGAGGGCAAGGACGTTACCTTCTACCTTATCGGCAAGAAGGGCCGTGCCCCGATCAAGCGCGACTACGCCAGCCAGATCGCCCACCACTACGATACCTCGGACATGCGCAATCCCAGCTTCGATGAAGCCGATTCGATTGCCGAGGATCTGGTGTCGCGGTTCGAGGCTGGTGAATTCGACATTGCCCACCTCGTCTACCCGGTATTCAAGTCTGCCCTCGCGCAGGATCCGACCACGGTACAGCTGCTGCCGGTCCCGACGCCGGACAATGTCGAGGCTTCGGAAGCCGCCGTGGAATACGAGCCCGACGAGGAAGCGATCCTCGCCGAGCTGCTGCCGCGCTACGTCAAGACGCAGCTGTTCGGTTCGCTGCTCGAGCGCGAAGCCAGCGAACAGGGCGCCTCGATGACCGCGATGGACAACGCCACGCGTAACGCCGGCGACCTGATCGACAAGCTGACCATCCAGTACAACCGCAGCCGCCAGGCCGCGATCACCACCGAACTCATTGAAATCATTGCTGGCGCGGAAGCGCTGTAAGAGACACCAGGCAAGGAAACGAAAATGGCCACCGCCCCCGCTCTCAACCAGACCACCAACGGCACCATCAGCCAGGTCATCGGCGCCGTCGTCGACGTGCAGTTCCCCGGTGAACTGCCCGCCATTCTCTCCGCGCTGGAGACCAAGAACGGCGACAACACGCTCGTCCTCGAAGTGGCGCAGCACCTTGGTGAAAACACCGTGCGCACCATCGCCATGGACGGCACCGACGGCCTCGTCCGCGGCCAGGAAGTCATCAACACCGGCGCCCAGATTTCCGTTCCGGTCGGCCCCAAGACGCTGGGCCGCATCATGAACGTGATCGGTGAACCGATCGACGAGCTCGGCCCCATCGGCGCCGACAAGACCATGCCGATCCACGCCGAGGCACCGGCATTCGTCGACCAGTCGACCGAAGCCGACATCCTTGTCACCGGCATCAAGGTCATCGACCTGCTGGCACCTTACGCCAAGGGCGGCAAGATCGGCCTGTTCGGCGGCGCCGGCGTGGGCAAGACCGTGCTGATCCAGGAGCTGATCAACAACATCGCCAAGGGCCATGGCGGCGTGTCGGTGTTCGCCGGCGTGGGTGAACGTACCCGCGAGGGCAACGACCTCTACCACGAATTCCTCGACGCTGGCGTCATCCAGAAGGACGAGAACGGCGTTGCCACTTCGGAAGGCTCCAAGGTTGCGCTGGTGTTCGGCCAGATGAACGAACCCCCGGGCGCGCGTGCCCGCGTCGCCCTGTCGGGCCTGACCATGGCCGAATACTTCCGCGACGAGGAAGGCCAGGACGTGCTGTTCTTCGTCGACAACATCTTCCGCTTCACCCAGGCGGGTTCGGAAGTGTCGGCGCTGCTCGGCCGTATTCCTTCGGCCGTGGGCTACCAGCCGACGCTGTCGACCGACATGGGTAACCTGCAGGAACGCATTACCTCGACCACCAAGGGCTCGATCACCTCGGTGCAGGCCATCTACGTTCCCGCGGACGACCTTACCGACCCGGCACCGGCAACCTCGTTTGCCCACCTTGACGCAACGACCACGCTGAACCGCGCCATTTCGGAACTCGGCATCTACCCGGCGGTGGACCCGCTGGACTCGACCAGCCGCGTTCTCGAACCGCGCGTTGTCGGCCAGGAGCACTACGAAACCGCACGTAAGGTCCAGGAAACGCTGCAGAAGTACAAGAGCCTGCAGGACATCATCGCCATTCTCGGCATGGACGAGCTGTCGGAAGAAGATAAGCTGACCGTGGCCCGCGCCCGCAAGATCCAGCGCTTCCTGTCGCAGCCGTTCCACGTGGCCGAGGTGTTCACCAACATCCCCGGCAAGTTCGTGCAGCTGGAAGACACCGTCGCCTCGTTCAAGGCGGTTGTCGAAGGCGAGTACGACCACCTTCCCGAAGCGGCCTTCTACATGGTCGGCGGCATCGACGAAGCCGTGGCCAAGGCCCAGAAGATGGCCGAGGAAGCCTAAGAGCCATGGCACTCCACTTCGAACTGGTCACGCCGAGCAAGCTGGTCCGCTCCGAGGACGTCCACATGGTGGTCGTCCCGGGCGCGGAAGGCGAGTTCGGCGTGCTGGAGGGCCACGCGCCCTTCATGTCGACCATCCGCGACGGCGCGGTGCAGGTCTGGAAGACCGAAGGCGCTGCGCCCGAGAGCATCGAAGTGCGCGGCGGCTTTGCCGAGGTGGGCGAAAACGGCCTCACCGTGCTGGCGGAGCATGTCGAGGACTGACCCGGCCGGCGGGACGCGGTGAAGACCCGCCCTGCCATCTGTCACCGAAAACGGCGTTACGGCTCCGAGGCCGAGGCAATTGCCGCGGCCTTGCGGGCGCGCGTCACCTTGCGCCCCTACCGCTGCGAGCTTTGCCGCAACTATCACCTGACCAGTCGCACCAAGGGCATGCGCAGCCTCCCGCGCCAACCCGTGGCGAACTAACGCTTGCGCCGCGTCGGGGCATGGAAATCGGGCGGCTTGTCGGCGATCCAGGCAAGGAACCTGGCGACCTCTTCATGACTGGCGACCGGGTCGCGCGCACCGTCCAGCCGCACCAGCTGGGCATTGGTGAAATGCGCGTGGATCGTGCGGTGACAGATCGGGTGGACGGGCACGGTGTCGCGCCCCTTCTTCGCCCTGGGCACCGTGTGGTGCTGCTGCACGCGCCTGCCGAGCGGCCTTTGGCATAGCCAGCAGGTGTCACCATTCGCCTCGCTCATAAGTGCATCTTAACCATGTTGCGCCAAGGCGGACCAGATATGACTGCGACAGAAGCACCGGCGAAGACAGACTGGCGCGGCGACCTGCCGTGGCTGGCACTTGTCGCGCTGGTGGTGCTGGCGACGCGGGCGATCTGGTTCGGCAACCCTGTCGCCGATTTCGACGAGCAGCTCTATTCCTTCATCGGCTGGCGCATGCAGTATGGCGAACTGCCCTTCGTCAACTGGTGGGACCGCAAGCCCTTCGGCCTGTTTGCCATTTTCGGCGCGATCCACGCGCTGTTCGGGCCCTCCGCCCTCGCCTACCAGCTGGTGGCGACCGCAGTGACCATGGTCAGCGCCTGGCAGACATTCCGCCTCGCCCGCCTGCTGGTGGACCGCGTGGCCGCAGCCATTGCCGCTGCACTGATGGCCATGCTGCTGGCGGCCTATGCCAGCTACTCGGGCCAGAGCGAGGTCTTCTTCACCCCGCTGATGCTGGGCATGGCACTACTGCTGGTCGATCCGAAGCATCCCGATTTCACGCGCCGCGCCATGTGGGCCATGCTGCTGGGCGGTCTCGCCTTGCAGGTGAAGTACACCGTCATCATGCAGTGCGCCTTTTTCGGCGGCTGGGCACTGTGGGTGGAATGGAGGCGAGGCCGCACCTTGCCGCAACTGGCAGGAATCGCCGCGGGCTTTGCCGCGCTCGGCCTGCTGCCGACATTGCTGGTGGCGGCCTTCTATGCCGCTATCGGTCATTTCGACGCCTTCTGGTTCGCCAACTTCCTGTCCTTCTTCGAACGTGCTGCCGCCCCGCAGGGCCGATGGGCACCCAGCCACTGGGTCGGCGTGGCCCCGGTCGCCGTGCTGGCTGCTGGCGGGCTCTACGCTGCCTTCCGTATGGCGCGGCCCGAACGCTTCGGCGTCTGGGCCTTCTTCGCCGGATGGGCGCTGGCGACCCTCCTTACGGTACTGCTGCCCGGCACGGTCTATCTCTACTACTACGCCGCCATGGCCGCTCCGGTCGTGCTGCTGGCAGCACCCTTGTTCGACAGCCGCGGACCGGCCAAGGCATGGATCGGCGTGGCATTGGCAGCGGTAATGCTGGCACTGCTCAATCTTCCCGCCCGCTATGCCCAGTCGCAGGACGAACGCGCCGCTACGCAGGCTCTGGTCGATGCAATCGCCCCGCATGTGGGCGGCGAGACCTGCCTGTGGATCTGGGACGGACCGACCGCGCTCTACCGCCTGACGGATAGCTGCGTGCCCACGCAGTTCGTCTACCCCGACCACCTCAACAACGCGCTGGAAACCGGCGCCTTGGGCACCGAGCAGGTGGGTGAGGTCAACCGCGTGCTTGCGACCATACCGGGAGCGATCGTGACCGCTGACGAAGGCATGACGGTCCGCAATCCGGTCGCTTCGGAGCTGGTATTCCAGGTACTTGATGCCAACTATTCAGAAGCAGTCACGGTGGAAATGCACGGCCGCAATGTCACGGCCTGGGTGCGGGAACCGCCTGCTTCCTGACCCGCGCGGTCCACCACAGGAACAGCCCCGCCCCAATGATGATCGCCGCGCCCAGCAGCGCCACGGCATCGGGGAAATCGCCGAAGAATATCGCGCCCAGCGCCACGGCCATCAGCAGCTGGCCATAGGTCATCGGAGCCACGGTGCCCGCGCCCGCCTTCGCCGTACCCATGTAGATCAGGTACTGCGCCAGCGTCGCCGAACAGCCGATAAAGGCGCAGCGCGCTACGATCGACCAGTGGGGCCAGTGCATTGCGAACTGCTCGACGCCGCTCACATGCCCGGCAGCGGTCACTCCCAACAGGAAGACCATCGCCGTCACGCTCATCCAGTACTGCATGGCCAGCACGCTGGCGCGGCCGTGGACCTTGCGGTTGAGGATGATGACAGTGGCCATGCCGGTTGCAGCCATCAGCGGCAGGAGCACGCCCCATCCTGCCGTATCGAAGGTCGGGCGCAGGACGATGAACACTCCGGCAAAGGCAACCACGGTTGCCAGCCAGGTGGTCAGTCGCGCCCGCTCGCCGAGGAAGATCATTGCCAGCACGGCGGTGATGATCGGCTGGGTGAAGCCAATGGCCGTCGCTTCGGCCAGGGGCATGAGCCATACTGCAAGGAACATGCATATCGCCGAGGTACTGATCGCAATCCCGCGCAGCCATTGCAGGCCGTCCCTCGGCAATGCCAGCGAGGCCATCCCGCCTTGCCGCACCATCAGCACGGCCAGCACCGCGGTGCCGACCATGTAACGCGTCGCCGCCATGGCCGGTGCAGGCCATTCGCCCGCCATGCCCTTGATGATCGCGTCGCCCAGCGAGAGCGTGCAGAATCCGGCGAGCGCGAAGAGCAGCCCTGCCCGATCCGATTGTTGCATTGTGCGCACTCCCCCGACGGAATGCGCGCCTTAAGGGGCACTGGCACTGCGGGCAACGAATTCCTGTGCGGCAACGCTGCGAAGTTTACCTCGCGTTAAACGGTCATGCTTAACAAAGCCCTATGCCGGTGCCCGCGCTGGGCGCCTCCCGGGGGCAAAATGACGAAACTGATTATCCAGATTCCCTGCCTGAACGAGGCCGAGACCCTGCCCGCGACGCTGGCCGCACTGCCGCGCCGTGTCGAAGGCGTGGACGTGGTCGAATTCCTCGTGATCGATGACGGCAGCAGTGACGGCACCGCGCAGGTTGCGCGCCAGTGGGGCGTGCACCACGTGGTCACCCACCGTCGCAACCGCGGCCTCGCCGCCGCCTTCCGCTCGGGCATCGACCGCGCGCTGGCCGAGGGCGCAGACATCGTGGTCAACACCGATGGCGACGGGCAGTACGAAGGTGCGGACATTGCCGCGCTGGTGCAGCCGATCGTCAACGGTCAGGCCGACATCGTGATCGGCGACCGCGGCGTGGGTGACCACGCACACTTCTCTCCGCTCAAGCGGCTATTGCAGCGCGTGGGCAGCAGCCTGGTGCAACGCCTTGCCGGCACCCATGTCTCCGATGCCGTCAGCGGCTTCCGGGCGATCAGCCGTGACGCCGCCCAACGCATCAACATCACCACCGAATTTTCCTACACCACCGACATGCTGATCCAGGCGGGTCGCAAGAAGATGGCGATCACCACGGTGCCCGTGCGCACCCATGCGGTCGAGCGGCCCAGCCGCCTGTTCAAGTCGATCCCGCGCTTCATCACCCACACCGGCATCACCATGGTGCGCGCCTTCACCGCCTACAAGCCGCTGCGCGCTTTCGTCGGTACCGGCTCGATCATCGCCTTCATCGGCCTGCTGCCGATCCTGCGCTTCCTGTGGTTCTGGGCCCAAGGCGATACCGGCGGGCACATCCAGTCACTCGTCATCGGCGGCGCGCTGCTGGTGCTCGGCACGCTGGTGGCGATCATGGGCATGGTAGCCGACCTCGTCGCCGCCAACCGCAAGCTGATCGAGGAAAACCTCGCCCGCACGCGCAAGCTGGAAGACCTGCTGGCGAAGATGCACGAAAAGGCCGAGGACAAGACCGCGACGCCCGCACGGCCCAGGCGCAAGGACGCCGCGTGACCGCGCAGGCGATCACCGCCCCGCACATGGACAGCAAGCCCGCCGCGCGCCTGCCGCTGGCGGGCTCTGCCGTCTGGCCAGCAGCTGCCATCGGCCTGCTGCTGGCGTTCCAGCTGTCGATGGTCTTCACCCGGGCGATCAACTGGGACGAATTCTGGTTCTATTACCACGTCGCCGACTTCGCGCGCGACAACCTCGCACAGCCGCTGCAGAGCCTGCACGTGCGGCTGTTCGCCTGGCTGCCCGGCATGTCCGGCAGCGGGGTAGACAAGATCGTGACCGCGCGGCTGGCCATGCTCGGCTGCGAGATGGTGACACTGGGCGCGATCTACGCCATCGCCCGCAAGTTCGTGGAGCGCCCCGTAGCGCTGTGTGCCGCCCTACTCTACCTCTCGGCGGGCTTCGTGCTGCAGCACGGCTTCTCCTTCCGCACCGATCCCATGGCCACGGCCGCACTGATGAGCGCGCTGGCGCTGCTCGCCCGTGCGCGCCTTGCCGTGTTGCCGCTCGCCGCCTTTGCCCTGCTGGTGGCTGCCGCCGGCTTGATCACCATGAAGGCCGTGCTTTTTGCCCCCGCCTTCCTCGGCCTTGCATGGATGCGCTGGAGCGAGGACCGCTTCGCTGTCGCCACCGCCCTCCGCATGGTCGCAGCAGGCATCGCAGCCATTGGCGCTTTCGCCGCGCTCTACTGGTGGCACTCTTCCGCGCTCACCGAAGCCACTGAAGGCACCGCCATGGCTGCCGGGGCATCGCGCTGGATGTTCTTCCTCGGCGTGCCGCCATACTGGCAAATGGGGGTGAAGGCAGCGCTCACCGCGCCCGTACTCACCTTGCTCGCCCTCGCCGCGCCCTTCGCGATCTGGCGTTCGGAGCTGTCCAGGGGTGCCAAGTGGGGCCTCACCGGCCTGTGGCTGCCGCTGCTGCTGCCGCTGTTCTACACCAACACTGCCGCCTACTTTTACGCCTTCATGCTTGCCCCCGTTACGGTGAGCGTCGTGATCGCGCTGCAGGCCGCGCTGAAGCGCTATTCGCTGCGCCTGATCGTCGCGGTGCTGGCCGTCATGGCGACCGGCATCTTCGCCATCGAGGACCGCGAGGCGATCGACCGCCAGCGCGCCGTGGTCGAGACGGCCGAGGCCCTGCTGCCCGCCGGAACCGCCTATTTCGACCACAACGGCATGGTGCCCGGACTCGACAAGGCGAACTGGCTGGTGACCCCTGCCGCTCTTGAAGCGTATCGCCGGAACGGCACGCCTACCTATCGTGAGACGATGGAGTCCCGGCCAGTGCCAATGCTGCTGGCCAACGACGCGACCATCGAAGCCGCACTGGAAGACCGGTACAGCCCGCTGCTGCCCGCCGACACT
Source organism: Aurantiacibacter gilvus (assembly GCF_038289935.1). Classification (NCBI taxonomy): domain Bacteria; kingdom Pseudomonadati; phylum Pseudomonadota; class Alphaproteobacteria; order Sphingomonadales; family Erythrobacteraceae; genus Aurantiacibacter; species Aurantiacibacter gilvus. Next base: position 836,704 of record NZ_JBBYHV010000001.1, on the reverse strand, counting down.
GCCGCCTTGCGCGACAATTACGTCAGCTTCTGGGGTCCGATCCACATTGCAGGTCGCGAGTTCGCACCCGGCAGCGATACGGAGGTCGCGATGCTCGTGCCCGGCACCTACACCGTGATCGGCGGTCCCGCCGTTATTGACGGCACCAGCCATGCTTCGGGAAGCCTGGTCGAGATTACTCGCGGCATGCACCGCGTTGAGACTGGCGAGCATCCCCTCCGCCTGCAGTGGGGCGACAACCTCGCCCCGCCCGCGGAAGGCTGGGACGACGGGGAGCTCTACGTCGGGTTCTGATCAGCCTCGCGAATTCGCAGGCTCGCCGCCACCAGCAGCGAGGCACGCAAGATCCAGCCGGCGAGGGCGGCCCAGAGTAGCCCTTCAAGCGTCTGGTGCAGGTCCGTAAAGACCAGCAGCCCCAGCGACAGCAGCAGCCCCGCCCAACTCGGGAAAATCCCGGCGCGCTGGCGATGCGCCACGACGAGCAACTGCCAGTATCCGTTGGGAACCACGCTGGCACCCGCGACCAGTAGCACCAGCCACAGCAATTCCGCGGCGCGCGAGTAACCCTCGCCAAGCACCAGTGCCAATAGCGGCCCACCGAATTGCCAGGCCAGCAGGCACACCGGAGCAAACAGCAACAAGGTGGCCAGCACGACCAGCCAACCGTGACTGCCCGTCCCTGTCTGTTCGCTGTCCGTGCGGCGCGAGAGTACGGGCAGGCTGGCGTTGAGGAAGCCTTGTGCAGCCATTGTCAGCAGACTGCCCAGCTGCACCGCGATGCCCAACTGGCCGACTGCCTGCAAGTCGAAGCCCAGCGGCACCGCCAGCAGCACCGGCACTGTGGTCAACGCGGCAACCGCCATTGCGGCGAGGCCGATCGGCATGCCCGCGCGCAGCACCGGCATAACCTGCGCACGTGAAAACCGCGGACCGCGCAAGCCGGTCGCCCGTTGTACCAAGCGGTAGGAAACCAACGCCTCGAGCACCCAGCTCACGGCATGCCAACCAAGCACCAGCAGCACGTCACGCGTTGCGAACAGGATTACCAATCCCACGACCAGTTCGAGCAACCGGATCGAGCCGGTGATCCGGAGCACCATTCCGGCACGCTCCAGCCCGGTGAAGATCGGTCGGCTCCACAAGGCCAGACCGCGGGCGAACAGGGCCGGGACCGTCAGCAGCAATGCGAGCTGCAAGGTCGAATCCTCGGCAGCGAGCAAGGCAAAGAGCGCGAGCGCGACACCGCTCGCCAGCAGCAGCACGAGACGCAGCCCCAGCGCGGCAGCAATGAACGGGGTCGCTTCCTCCGGCGCCCTGCCCACCTGGCGAGCCATCAACACGTCAGTCCCCATGATCGAGCAGAGGACCCCCAGCGTGTAGGCGCCGATAGCGTAATTCCAGATACCATAGGCCTCGGCGCCCAGCAGCCTGGCTATGGCAATCACGAACACCGCCCGCAGTACGGCCTCGCTCCATTGCGCGCCCGTGAGGAAAGCCCCGTTGCGCACGACCGACAAGACGTCGGCTGGCATCGCTCTGGACCCTGATCGGACTGGCATATCGTGGCTCAATCTGTAATTCGTTCGGCAGGGGAGTACGCGCTTGATCATTAGTGACAAACACCAATTCGCATTCATCCACATCCCCAAGAGCGCCGGTTCGACGGTGCGTCACGCACTGATGAGCTTGGACGAGCGACGCGAACAATACTACGACCGCTCGCGTGCCGAGCACCCGGTTCTGGGCGCGCTCGACCATGCGCACATCCCGCTCGCCGTCTTGGCCGAGCACTTTTCCGCAGATCTTGCGCTGCTGCGCGAATATCGCGCCTATGCCCTGCTGCGCGACCCGCTGACGAGGTTCGAATCCTCGCTGCACGAATATGTGCGCACGCGGACCGGCGGGCTACTGGCTGACCTTTCGCCCGTCGAACAGCGCTCCAACATCGCCACGGTACTCGATCTGCTCGGCCAGCACGGCAACGCACCCGTCACGAACCCCGCGCTGATCCATTTCGCCCGCCAGTCCGATTACATCGAGCTCGACGGAGAAAGGATCGTCGATGGCCTCTACCTGCTCGAACACGTCGGCCAGATGCTGGACGACATCGAAGAACGCGTCGGCGAGCCGCTGCCACGCAAGGATCGCAACCGCCGGGTCGAATATTCCAGCCCTATCCTCGCAAGCGCCAGCGGAGCCGTGCAACGCGGCCTGCGGCGATTGTTGCCCGCCTCGGTGACCGGGCCGATGTTCGGACTGGCGAAGCGCGGACTGCTGGCGACTGGCGCCGCCTCGACGCTGAAGAGTTCCGCGCCCGAGGCCTTGCCCGACGCCGAGATCGAAGCTTTCGTCCGCGAATTCTACGCCCGTGACTTTGTCTTGCGAAACGAGGTCAAGCAGGCGGGTCCCCCGACTAACTGATCGCCAGCAGTGCCAGCCGGAACAAGGGACTACCGGCCCCGACGCGATGCCGCAGCATGAAGGCCTTGCGTGCAAGGAAGCCTTGGTCGGCAAGCGCGCCATAGCCTTCCACCAGCGCCCGCTCCTCATCCGGCAACTGGTCGCCAAACCGTTCGGCAAAGGCGCGGGCCTGCCGCTGGCTGTTGTCGCGTGCGGCCAAGGCCTTGGCGAAATAGAAGCGTGGCCGGGAAACCGCCTGCCCCACCAGCGCCATCGAGCGCGAATCCGCTGCGCCCACGACATTGCCGCCATGCTGGCGATAGCGGATCGTCGGTTGGTGGACGGGCACCAAACTGCCAAAGGCACTCGCCACCATGGCCAGCCACCAGTCGTGCATCCGCGCCCCTGCCGGGATCGGCAGCCCCGTCTCGCGCAGCGCCGCATTGCCCAGCGAAGCGCAGCCTGTAACGCAATTGCGGGCCATCAGGCGACAAAGCTCGGTATCGCCAGCCGCAGGATCGATGCGGCTGATTTCCCAGAACGACGGAGCGACCTGGGTCAGCGTGTCATCCACCACCAGCAAGTCGCTGAAAGCCAGCACGGATGCGTCTTCTCCGATCCGGCTTTCCTCGGATCTGATCGCCCTCAACATCACTTCCAGCTTCTCGGGCAGCCACGCATCATCCTGGTCGCAAAAGGCGAAATAGGGGGCATCGGACTTTTCCAGCAAGGCCGCGAAGTTGAGCGAGGCCCCCAGTCCCTTGCGCCCGTCCTCGACGATTTCGACCGGCTGTGAAACCGTTTCAGACCACGCCCGGACCACGTCCAGCGTATCGTCGCTCGATCCGTCATCGCGCACCAGCAAGCGCCAGTCGCCATGCGTCTGCGTGGCGAGCGAAGCCAGCTGCTCCGGCAGGTACTTCGCGCCGTTGTAGGTCGCCAGCAGCAGGTCGATCCGGCTCATTGCGCTACCGCCTTTTCCAGCACGCCGCGCCATTGCCGGGTCAGGGCCGTTAGCGAGAAATCCTCGCACAGGTGCCTGTGCAGCACCGCGGGCAGTTCTGCACGTTCCTGCGCGAAGCGGTCAATCGCATCGAGCAAGGCCTGCGGATCGCCCGCGGGGACAAGGTAGAGGCCCGCCTGCTCCTGCCGCGCCAGTTCGCGCATGGCAGGAGAATCGCTGGTTATCAGCGGCTTGCCACAAAGCAGCGTCTGATAGACCTTGTTGGGAATGACGCTTGCCGCCTTCTGGCTGGTACCGAATATGCCAAGGCAGACATGTGCGCCGGACATCAGGCCTGCCAGCTTGGCATAGTCCACCCAGTCATGCCGCTGCACATGCGCGGTGTCGGCATCTTGCAGGCGGTCGTCGATCCGGGCGGCTTCCTGCCCGCTCCCAACGATCGTCCACGAATGCGGCCGCCCGCGCGGATCGAGTGCGGCATCGATAATCGTGTCGATCCCGTGCAAGGGAATGAACTGGCCGTAGAACAGGATCGAAACGCCTGTATCCGTGCTGGCAGCAGGCTGGTTGCCCGAGGGGGTGAAGGCCCCCTCCTCCGCCCCGACCAGCACCGCATCGAGCTTGCTTTCCGGCACATCGTGCAGCTGCTGCAGCAGCGCGGCATGGGCCCTGGTATCCATTACCAGCCGATCCGCCGTGCGGCAGGCGCGCCGCTCCATCCGGCGCAGCAGGCGCGCGCTGAGGCTCCCCTCCCGGCCCATGCCGCGATCACGCACCCATGTATCGTAGACCGACAGGAACACGTCCCAAACCACGGGCTTGCCGCGCATTTTCGCCAGCGGCGCCAGAAGCAGCATGTCGAACAGGCCCATGTAGCCGATCACCACCACGTCATGTCGGCCGCAGAAGAGGTAGCGCAGCGCAAGCCAAGGGTAGCCGAACAGCATCTTCAGACCGATCGAAAGCCGCGCGGCCATTCCGTGCATGACCGACTTGTCCTCGACGCCGCGCCAGACGTCGACATGCAGCTCTTGCAATCCCGGATCGATGGCCTGCAGGCTCTGCCGCAGCAGGCGCGTGCGTGGCTTGCCAAGGTCGTAAGTGCCCAGCAGGACGACATGCATCGCAGATTCTCCGCCTGTCGCCACTGGTCCGTTTACCCTTGTTTCGTGTACCCATTTAACCGCTACACGTACAAACTTAACCAGTTCTTCACCTAAATTCGCAAGAAGCCCTGCAGAGGAAATCCGCCGAATTCTTCGGAATGAGGTGATCAAGTGACTTTAGGGGGTTTGCGAGAATGAGCGCATTCGGACGCAAGAACGGCGCAGGTGGCTTGTCCAAGGGCGCACGTCCGAGCTTTGGCGTTGCCAGGCCCATGCGCGGTGGCGACGGGGCTCCTGCATCGTCCTCCGACGATGGTGCAGCAGGCGGCGACCAGTTCCCGCCGGTGCCTGCCGAAGGAACGCCGGTCAATGGATCGGGGAACAAGCAATCCGATGCCATGAGCCGCCTCGCGGACCGTTCCAACGCGATCCACGACCATTCCAGCGAGCTTGGCGGCTTCGAAGCCAGCGTCCACAAGATCAAGGAACAGGTGCTGCCGCGCCTGCTCGAACGCGTCGATCCGGAAGCAGCGGCCACGCTGACCAAGGAAGAGCTGTCGGAAGAATTCCGTCCGATCATCATGGAAGTGCTGGCCGAGCTGAAGGTCACCCTCAACCGCCGCGAACAGTTCGCGCTGGAAAAGGTGCTGATCGACGAACTGCTCGGCTTCGGTCCGCTCGAAGAGCTGCTGAACGACCCCGACGTGTCGGACATCATGGTGAACGGTCCGGACCAGACCTACATCGAAAAAGGCGGCAAGCTGATTGTCGCGCCGATCAAGTTCCGCGACGAGAGCCACCTGTTCCAGATCGCCCAGCGCATCGTGAACCAGGTCGGCCGCCGCGTCGACCAGACCACGCCGCTGGCTGACGCCCGTCTCAAGGACGGCAGCCGTGTGAACGTGATCGTTCCTCCGCTGAGCCTGAAGGGCACGGCGATCTCGATTCGTAAGTTCTCCGAAAAGCCCATCACGCTGGACAACCTGCGCGACTGGGGTTCGATGAGCGACAAGATGTGTACCGCGCTCAAGATTGCCGGTGCCTGCCGCATGAACATCGTGATCTCGGGCGGTACCGGCTCGGGCAAGACGACCATGCTCAACTCGCTGTCGAAGATGATCGACCCGGGCGAGCGTGTGCTGACCATCGAAGACGCCGCCGAACTCCGCCTGCAGCAGCCGCACTGGCTGCCACTGGAAACACGTCCGCCAAACCTTGAAGGCCAGGGTGCCATCACCATCGGCGACCTCGTGAAGAACGCCCTGCGTATGCGTCCTGACCGTATCATCCTGGGCGAAATTCGTGGCGCAGAGTGTTTCGACCTCCTCGCCGCCATGAACACCGGCCACGACGGTTCGATGTGTACGCTCCACGCCAACTCGCCGCGCGAGTGCCTGGGCCGTATGGAAAACATGATCCTGATGGGCGACATCAAGATCCCCAAGGAAGCCATTTCGCGCCAGATCGCCGAATCGGTCGACCTGATCGTGCAGGTGAAGCGTCTGCGCGACGGTTCGCGCCGTACGACCAACGTCACCGAGGTGATCGGCATGGAAGGCGACGTGATCGTGACGCAGGAGCTGTTCAGCTTCGAGTATCTCGACGAAGGCGACGACGGCAAGATCATCGGCGAGCATCGCTCGTCCGGCCTGCGGCCCTACACGCTGGAGAAAGCCCGCCAGTTCGGCTTCGACCAGGCCTATCTGGAAGCCTGCCTGTAATTTGCCTTTCGCTCCGACCTCCGTCGGAGCGTCCTCGGTGCTGTTCGCTCCGCTTCGCTGCGCGGCACCTGCGGTCGCGCAGTCGCGCTCTGTCGTGTGCTAATCGCGCCCGAGGCCAGCACCACCTAGCTATCTTGCGCTGAAAACGGTCACGCAAGTGACCGCAAGGCCGACTGGCCTCCCGCAGCGGGCGCGGCTCTGCTGCGCGTCTAGCGAGGACGAAGCCGCGGAGGCGGCTTCGCAAGGAAACGATCCTAACCCCTGACCCACCCCACCACGGCAAAGCTCATCAAGGCCAGGCCGATGAAGGTGCTCAGCGCGGCAATATCGCGCCAGGGTACCAAGCCAACGTCATCGACTTGCTTGCGCTTGGCGCGGCGGCGGTCGCCCCAGATGGATAGCGCGGACAGCAGCAGGAAAGCCCCGCCCCACAGGCCGAACCGTGTCGCGTCGCTGGCGAATCTGAGCCAATCAGGCAGCTGCATCACGCGCGGCGATATGGGCAGTCTTCCGCCCTGCCACAATCCCTCGCCTCAATGCTTGATCGCCGCGCGGCTTAGCCTATGGCCGAAGACGTGGAAGACGCCTCGACTGACCGCCCGTTGCTGGCCCTGTTGATCCGCCTCGGCGGCATGGCAGGCATCGCTACCATGGCCGCGCTGATCAAACTGGCTTCCGAAGCCGGTGTCCACGTTGCCGAGATCATCTTCTGGCGGCAGTTCATCTCCATCCCGTTGCTGCTTGCTTTCGTCTTGGCGACCGGCGGCATCGGTATGCTCAAGACCCAGCGCCCCAAGGCGCATTTCGTGCGCGCGGGATACGGTTTCGTCGGGATGCTGCTCAACTTCGGCGGGGTAATCCTGCTGCCGCTGGCCGAAGCCACGACCATGAGCTTCACCGCGCCAATCTGGGCCGTGATCCTGTCGACCATGTTGCTGGGCGAGAAAGTCGGCTGGTGGCGCTGGTCAGCCGTCGTGGCGGGCTTTCTCGGCATTATCATCATCGCCCAACCGGGCGGCCATGCCATTCCCCTAGGCGGTGCAGCAGCGGCATTGGGCGGCGCCTTCATGGTAGCGCTGATATCGATTCAGATCCGGGACCTCAGCCGCACCGACAAGGCCATCAGCATTGTCTTCTGGTTCGCCACCTTCAGCACCCTATGCGTGCTGCCGTTCCTGCCTTTCACCATGGCGGCACAGACTTGGCAGACCTATGCGATCCTTGCGGGGATCGGTCTGTCGGGAACCGTGGGCCAGCTGCTGATAACGCTCGCCCTGCGTTACGGCAAAGTCTCCAGCGTGGTGGTGATGGACTACTCCAGCCTGATCTGGGCGACGCTGTATGGCTGGCTGTTCTTTGCTGTCCTGCCCGGCACCAGCACCTGGCTGGGCGCGCCGCTGGTCGTCGTCGCGGGGATCATCATTGCCTGGCGCGAGCGCGTCGTTAGCAAGAAACGTTTTGTTGACCAGCGGCAGTCCATTGGAACCTGATACCGCCAACGGGGTTTTAACAACGCAAGCCCGCAATTTCCGGGCAGCATACAAAGGAACGAACAATGGCTCGCAAAATCGTGATTGCCGTCACCGCCGGCCTGCTGACGCTGAGCGTCGCTGCCTGTAACACCGTCCGCGGTGCCGGTGAGGACCTGGAATCGCTTGCTGACGACGCTGACGAAGCGATCTAGGCAAGTTACCGACGGGATGCCCTTTATATTGGGTCGCAAGGTGCCCGCTGGAGCAATCCGGCGGGCGCTTTCTACTTGTGGCGATAGACCAGTGTGAGGTTGTTCGTGGGCATGGCATGACGCGCCTTGCGCTCAAGTCCACTGCCCGCCGCCAGTTGATCCAGCCACGCCACGTCGCGCAGGCCCCAGGAGGGATCGCGCGACTTGAGACTGGCGTCGAACTCGAGGTTGGACGCGGTTGTTTCGAAATCGGCTTCCACGAAAGGTCCATAGATCACCAGCGGCCCGCCTGGCGGCAGCAACCGTCCGGCAGCGGCGAACAGGCCCTCCGTCGCGGCAGGCGGGCTAATGTGGGTCATGTTGACGCACAGGATCGCGTCAGCGCCGTCGATCGGCCATTGCCGGGCCGAGGCATCAAGTTCGAGCGGCGGCAGGAGGTTGTCACTACCCTCCTCTTCCCGCCAGGCAGCGATGGATTCCAGCGCCTCCACCTGTGGATCGGTCGCCTGCCATTGCAATTGCGGAAACCTGCGCGAGAAGAACAGCGCGTGCTCGCCGCTGCCGGCAGCTACTTCCACCAGCAGGCCAGAGGCCGGCAATTCCTGCTGCAACACCGCCAGGATCGGCTCGCGGTTGCGTTCGGTCGAGGGGTAGTAGAGCTTGGTCATGCGCCCTTCCTCGCTCCCTTGCGCGCGCGCTTCTCGCGAATTGCCATCCACACCAGCAGGCCCGCCGGGCCAGCCATGAAGGTGAGCAAGAGCACCGGTGCCTGCACGAGGCGCGAAAACTGCTTCTGGTCGGCATCGCGCGCGATCCAGAGCCCGACGAACATGTCGAAAGCGAGGTAGTGGATCCACCCAACCGTCACGCCGCCATCCGACATGAAGATGCCGCGCACGCCTTCGATGGAAGTGAAACCGGACGCCGCGCCCTCGCCTGTCGCGCCGGGGTCAACCACGCCGCCCAGCAGCAGCCCGAGCAGCAATGCGTAGGCGAGGCAGAGGAGGCCCACACCGGCGTAGAAGACCGCACTCAGCGCCAGCGGCTTGCGGGGCAGTAGCACCAGGATCGCCCAGAAGATCATCGCCCAGATGTTGGCGATCCCGAACAGGCTATTCCACATGGTCATTCTCCGCAGATTGGCGCGCCCAGATACCCGCCAGTATCGATCCGATCACCACGTGATAGACCGACGAGATGGCGCTCGGCACCGGCGCAAGCGCCGCCTGCATAGGGTTGGCAAACTGGTTTGCAAAGCTCGGCGCGCTGGCAAGGCTGGCCCCAAGGCCGGAGTTCTGCATGCCCACTTCGATGGAAATGGTGCGCTGCTCGGGCGATGCAAAGCCCATCAGGCGTGGGATCACGAAACCGAGGCCGAAACCGATAGCGTGGAGCGCGAAAACCGCCAGCAGCAGCACTCCGAAATGCGCTTCGATCAGGTCCTTCGAAGCCCCCACGATCGCCCCGACGATCAGCACCACCACGATGACCGAGACGAGCGGTGAGAACGTGGCGATCCTGCGGGTCGTCTTGGGCAACAAGCGGCCCATGGCAACGCCTGCCACCACCGGCACCAGCACGATGGCGACCATCTGCTGGAACAGCGCCCAACGGTCGATTTCGATGAACACGCCGCCCAGCCAGCCGGTTAGTAGCGGAGTGAGCACGATCGCGACCAGCGTGGAAGCCATGGTCATTGTGACCGAGAGCGCGAGGTTGGCCCGTGCAAGGTAGGCCACGACATTGCTTGCCGTGCCGCCGGGGCAGCAGGAAACGAGGATCAGGCCCACCGCGAGGCCGGTCTCCAGCCCGCTCAGCATGGCTATCGTGACGCCTGCCGCCGGCATGACGGTGAATTGCAGGGCAACGCCCGCCGCCACGCCGCGCGGCATGGTCAGCACGCGGGCGAAGTCCTCCACCCGCAAGGTCAGGCCCATGCCCAGCATGATGACACCCAGCAGTACGCTGATGAGCGACTGGCCGAACAGGCTGCCGCTGGTCACCCAGGCGAAATGGGCGGGGAACAGCCAGGCCCAGCCCACGCCGAGCACGGTCCAGACAGCAAACAGCGCCGTTGCCTTGTCTACCAGCCCTCGCATGTCCCCTCCCCCTCGCTGCGCCTAGCCGGATCCGGCCAAGTCTGCCTGGGCGCGGTCGAACTCGCGCGCCAGCCGCATGAGCGATTCGTGTTCGTGGACGAACTGGCCGCCGGCCTTGGAGATCGCAGCCTGCAAAGCCGCGGCGGCCACATCGGTCGCACGGATCGAGCGGAACTTCTCCTTCGATCCGTGCAGGAACAGGTCGCCGACAGGAGCAAAGACCTGGCCGAGGAATTCTGCCGGGCGCAGATCATTCTGCCGCTTGCCGCGCAGCAGGCTGGGCCGCAGGATGTCGAGCCGGTGCAGCTTCAACGCCTTGAGGTCCCGCTCGGTCTCGCCCTTCACGCGCATGTAGTTGTTCTTCGAATAGGGATCGGCCCCCACCGATGACACCTGTACGAAGTTCTTCACGCCTGCCACCTTGGCGGCCTTGCCCACTTCGAGCACGAGGTCATGGTCGACCGCGCGGAAGGCATCGTCGTTGCCCGCCTTCTTGTGGGTGGTACCGAGCGCGCTGATCACGGCATCGGGCACCAGTTGGGTGATGATGCCGGGCCATTCGCCGCTCTCGGCCAGCACGAGCTCCATGCGGGTGCCCTTGGCAAAGGGAATTTCCCGCCGGGCGAGGCCCTGCAGCTTGATTCCCTGCAATTGCGGAGAACGGGCGATAATCGTCCTACCGATCAGGCCGGTGGCACCGACCAGCAAGACGCGCAGCGGCTCAGACATTGGCGAAATCACACATTGGAGAGTCCGTCAGGGCGGTTGCCAAAGATTTCGGCATACTGGTTCATGGCGTACTGGTCCGTCATCCCGGCGATGAAATCGGCGATGTGCCGGGCCCGTTCGGGTTCCTCCGGCGGCAGGCGTTCGGCCCAGCCGGCGTTCATCAACGATGGCACCTGGTCGTATGCGGCATAGAGCTTGGAGATCACGCCGCGCGCCCGCTCCGCCGTGCGCAACTGCGCCTCGTGGTGGTAGAGGTTGGCGTACATGAAGCGTTTCAGCGTCCGTTCCATTGCGGTCATATCAGGCGAGAAGCCGGCCAGCGCAACACCCGCACCGCGCACCTCGTCCGCGCTGCCGATGCCTTTCAGGTTGGCCCGCGTGGTCTCCAGCAGGTCGTTCACCATTACGCCGATCTGCGTGCGCACCAGCTCGCGCAGTTGCGCCTCGCGCCGTGCGTGCGGATATTCGCGCTCGATCTGGCGCCACAGGTCAGCAATGAAATCCAGCTCCAGCAGCTGGTCGAGTTGGAGGAAGCCCGCGCGCAGACCATCGTCGATGTCGTGGTTGTCGTAGGCAATATCGTCCGCCAGCGCGGACACCTGCGCCTCCAGCGAAGGCCAGCGGTCAAGTTCCAGCGGGAAGGCCGCGTTCAGTTCGCTCAGCGCCCACCCGGGCTGCGCCACCGGACCGTTGTGCTTGGCAATGCCTTCCAGCGTCTCCCAGCTCAGGTTGAGGCCGTGATTGTCGCAATAGGGGCTGTCGATCCGCATGACCGTGCGGAGCGCATGCTCGTTGTGGTCGAACCCGCCGCGCGGGGCGAGCGAGGCGTTGAGCGCTTCCTCCCCCGGATGACCGAAGGGCGGATGGCCGAGATCGTGCGCCAGGCAGAGCGCCTCGGTCAGGTCCTCGTCCAGCCCCAGCTGGCGCGCGATCACCCGGCCGATCTGCGCCACCTCGAGGCTGTGCGTCAGGCGAACCCGGTAATGATCCCCGTCCGGCGCGACAAAGACCTGCGTCTTGCCCGCCAGCCGCCGGAAGGCGATCGAGTGGATGATGCGGTCGCGGTCACGCTGGAAAGCGCTGCGCGGACCGCGCGCACCAAAGCCCGGTTGTTCGAACTCGCGCCCGCGGGTTTTCGCGGGATCGGCTGCATAGGGCGCACGGGACATGCGCGGTCGCTAAATTGCGGCCAGCCGCATGACAACGGGAACAGCCCGCGAACGCCGCGAAAAAGCGGCAAGTCGCCGACGATTATCCGCCGATTATCCATTCTGCGGCCGCTCGCGCGTGAATCGCGGTGCAATCGTAGATGGGCAGGACGTTGGCATCGACGTCCACCACCTGCTCAAGCTCGGTATTGGCGAGGATCACTGCCTGCGCCCCCACCTTCTGGAAATTGGTGAACATGGTGCGCAGGCTGCGCTCGGCGTTGCGGCTCGCCTTCCCTTGCATCAGCTCGTTGTAGATGATCCGGTCCAGTTCCTCGACGTTGGCCATGTCGGGCGGCAACAGGTCCACCCCGTGCGCCACCAGCCGCCGACGGTAGAAACTCTCCGTCATGACATTGCGCGTGCCGATCAGTGCCGCACGGTTGACGCCGTCATCGGCCATCTTGGCGCCGACGCATTCAGCGATGTGCAGGATCGGCACCTCCACCTGGGCGGCAACGTCGCGGTAGACCTTGTGCATCGAATTGGCGCCGATAATGAGCATTTCCGCGCCGGCCGCTTCCAGCCGCTGCGCGCTCGCGCCCAGGACTGCGCTGGCGTTCTGCCACTCTTCTGTCGTCTGCGCGCGGTAAACCTGCGAGAAATCGAGGCTCTCGATCAGCATGGGGGCCGATGCCGCCTTGTCTACGTTCCGCTGCACATAGCGGTTGATGCGTTCGTAATAGCTGCGGGTGGAAACCCAGCTCATTCCGCCAATCAGCCCAAGTTTACGCAAGTCGCGATGTCCCCATTTTGCGTGACACAATATTAGTAGCGCGTGCCTTGCCCGCCTAACGGGCGATGGCGACGACTGGTTCCACGATGCGGACGAATTGTCAGGGGGATGATGTCACGCTGGCGCGACGTCACCGTTACCCGGCTATCAGTCGATCGCCTTGACGATTTCCTCAACCATCTTCTTGGCATCGGACAGCAGCATCATGGTCTGGTCCATGTAGAAGACGTCGTTGTCGACACCGGCATAGCCGACACCGCCCATGCTGCGCTTGATGAAGAACACCTGCTTGGCCTTGTCCACGTCGAACACCGGCATGCCGTAGATTGGGCTCGACTTGTCGGTCTTCGCCGCCGGGTTCACCACGTCATTGGCGCCGATGATGAAGGCGACGTCGGCCTGGGCGAACTCGCTGTTGATATCCTCAAGCTCGAACACCTTGTCGTATTCGACGGAGGCTTCCGCCAGCAGCACGTTCATGTGGCCCGGCATGCGCCCGGCGACAGGGTGGATGGCATATTTCACCTCCACGCCCTTTTCCTCCAGCAAGTCCGCCATCTCGCGCAGGGCATGCTGCGCCTGGGCCACGGCCATGCCGTAGCCGGGGATGATGATGACCTTCTCGGCCTGTTCCAGCATGAAGGCCGCATCCGCCGCGCTGCCCTGCTTGAAGGGTCGCTGCTCGCGCGCTTCGCCGCCGCCCGCGCTGTCGTCGGCACCGAATCCGCCGGCGATCACGCTGATGAAGCTGCGGTTCATCGCCCGGCACATGATGTAGCTGAGGATCGCGCCCGACGAGCCGACCAGCGCGCCGGTGATGATCATGGCCGTGTTGCCCAGCGTGAAGCCCATGGCCGCTGCCGCCCAGCCCGAATAGGAGTTCAGCATGGAGACCACGACGGGCATGTCCGCGCCGCCGATGGGGATGATCAGCAGGAAGCCGATAATGAAGGCCGCGAGCGTGATCCAGACGACCAGCAGCCCCTCACCCGCACCGCCCGCGCCCGACATGGCATAGGCGGCAACCAGGCCGATGATGGTCAGCAGGGTGCCGAGGTTGATGACGTGGCGCATCGGCAGGAGGATCGGCGAACCGCTCATCTTGCCCGACAACTTGAGGAAGGCGATGACCGAGCCGGAGAAGGTGATCGCACCGATGGCGATACCCAGGCCCAGTTCGACGCGGCTGGCGACGAGGATCTGCCCGTCAGCGTCGGTTATCCCGAATGCAGTGGGGTTGAGCCATGCGGCAAGGCCCACCAGCACGGCGGCAAGGCCCACCAGCGAGTGAAAGGCGGCGACCAGTTCGGGCATGGCCGTCATGGCCACGCGGCGTGCGACGGTGATGCCGATGATCCCGCCGAGCAAGATGGCGACTCCGATTTCGACGATATTGGCGATGTCATGCGTCACCAGCGTGGTGACCACGGCAATCGCCATGCCGATCATGCCGTTGCGGTTGCCCGCGCGACTGGTGGCAGGACTGGAAAGCCCGCGCAGCGCGAGGATGAAGAACACACCCGCGACGAGGTAAGCCAGCGCCACCCAGGGGTTCACCGGACCGTGTGCGGCTCCGGCAGCGAAGAACGACAGGTCCATCTACTTGTCCTTCTTCTTGTACATGGCGAGCATCCGCTCGGTGACGGCAAAGCCACCGAAGATGTTGACGCTGGCGAGCACCACCGCGCCCAGCCCGAGCCACTTGGCCACGTCGCTGCCCGCTTCCGCCGCAGCGATCAGGCCGCCGACGATGATCACCGATGAAATCGCGTTGGTGACGGCCATCAGCGGTGTGTGCAGCGCCGGGGTGACGGACCACACGACATAGTAACCGACGAAGCAAGCCAGCACGAAGATCGAGAGGATTGATATGAAGTCCATGCGGCCTACCCCTTGAGCCTCGCGTTCACCACTTCGCCACCTTTGGTCAGGCGGATGGCGTCGCCGATTTCCTCGTCGAGGACCGGCTTGTTGGCTTCCTTGTCCCAGAAAGCACTGAGGAAATTGAACAGGTTACGGCTGAACAGCGCGCTCGCATCCGCCGCGAGGTGCGCGGGCGTGTTGGAGAAGCCCATGATGTGGACACCGTGCTTTTCCACCACCTGGTCCGCCACAGAGCCTTCGACATTGCCGCCCTGCGCCACGGCCAGATCGAAGATCACGCTGCCCTGCTTCATCGTCGCGATCTGCGCGTCGCTCACCAGTCGCGGAGCCGCTCGTCCGGGGATCAGCGCGGTAGTGATGACGATATCCTGCTTGGCGATATGGGCGGAGACCATTTCCGCCTGCGCCGCCTTCTGCTCGTCGGTGAGTTCGGCGGCGTAACCGCCCTCGCCCGAGGCTTCGAGGCCCTCGGCAAACACCGGCTTGCCGCCGAGGCTCTTGATCTGTTCGGCGGTTTCGGGCCGCACGTCGGTGGCCGAAACCTGCGCACCTAGGCGCTTGGCCGTGGCGATGGCCTGCAGCCCCGCTACGCCCACACCCATGACGAAGACCTTGGCCGCCGAAATCGTGCCCGCCGCGGTCATCATCATCGGGAAGGCGCGGCCGTACTGGTCCGCCGCCGCGATCACGGCCTTGTAGCCGGCGAGGTTGGACTGGCTGGAAAGCACGTCCATCGACTGCGCGCGGGTAATGCGCGGCATGAATTCGAGCGACAGCGCTTCCAGCCCTGCCTTGGCATAGGCATCGACGCGCTCACGTTGACCGAAGGGATCGAATGTAGCCGCCACCCAGGCACCGGGCTTGGCACCGGCCAGCGCGGCGACATCGGGTGCCTGCACCCCCATCACCAGGTCGGCATTTTTCACCACCGCCGCAGCAGGGCCGACCTCGGCACCGGCGTCGACATAGTCGGCGTCGGAAATGGCGGAGGCCGCACCAGCACCTGCCTCGACCGCAAGGCTCGCTCCCAGCGAGGCCAGCTTCTTGACCGTTTCAGGCGTTACCGCCACGCGGGTTTCCCCGGCGGCAGTTTCCTTCAGGACAGCAATCTTCATCCCCCCGCGCGCCGCGTCAGGCGATCAGGGCGACGACGATGGCAGCGATAATCGCGATTACCGGAATCGCCCATTTCAACATCCCGATGAAGCTGGAGTAGGTGCCTTCGTGGGCTTTCAGGTCCTGCGGATCGGTCATGGTCTTGGCTTGCCTTCTTTCTGGCGTCTAGGTGTTGCCTGCTGTCCTATCCTCGGTTGGCACCGGCCTCAAGTCCCACAAGAGCACGAACCACCGATTGCCAGCCTTAATGGCCTCTTTACCTCGCCCTGATACGACCTTGGTTCGACATCCGGCAGAAACCGGCACCAGAGGTATTTTGCGCATGGTAGAGCCCGAACAGCGGTTGCTTATGCTGATCGACAAGGAAGCGGGGCAAGGTCGCCTCGTGGGCGCGCTTGCAGGCCGCGAAGGCTGGCGCACGCTTTCTGTCGATGACAGCGAGACGGCGATTGCCACCTTGGGCACGCGTCAGGGCATGCAGCTTTCGGCCATCATCCTCGATCAGGCCGTTCCGGGTGACCGCGCCTGCGAACTTATCGCCGAACTCAAGGCGCGTCGCCCTGCCCTGCCGATCCTGATGCTGACCACCAGCACCAGCCCGCAGCTGGCTGTGGAAGCCATGCGTGCCGGCGCTACCGACTACCTGGTGAAACCTGTCGCACCTGAACGGCTGATGCAGGCGCTACGCAATGCCACCACCCGTGAAGCCCCGCGGGACGAGCTGATCCCGCTCAGCGAGAAGATGCCCGCAAACCTCGATTTCGATGCCATGGTCGGCACGGCCCCGCCGTTCCGCGATGCGCTGGCCAAGGCGGCCAAGGCCGCCCGCGGCCACGGGCACGTCCTGATCGAGGGCGAAAGCGGTACCGGCAAGGAAATGCTGGTGCGCGCCATGCATGCGGCCAGCCCGCGTGCCAAGACGGCCTTCCGCAGCATCAATGTCACTGGTGTTCCTGCCAGCAGCCTTGAATCGGTGCTGTTCGGTCATGAGAAGGGTGCCTTTGCCGGCGCCTTCGACCAGCAGGTGGGCGCTTTCCAGCATTGCGATGGCGGCACCCTGGTGCTCGACGAGATCGATCGCCTGCCGATAGATGTGCAGGACCGGCTGATCCACCTGCTTGGAACCGGCAGCGTGAAGCCGCTCGGCGCGCAGTACGGTTTCAAGGTCGACGTGCGCGTGATCAGCGCCAGCAACCTGCCGCTGGCAGACCTCGTCGCCAGCGGACACTTCCGCCAGGAACTGCTCGATCTGATTTCGCGCACCAGCATCGAACTGCCCCCGCTGCGCAAGCGCGACCGCGATATCGGTGCGCTCACCCGCTATTTCCTCCACCAGATCGGCCAGCAGCCGGGCCTGCGCCCGCTCGGCGTGACCTCCGACGCCATGCGCCTGCTCGGCTCGTTCGACTGGCCGGGCAATGTCCGCCAGCTGCAGGCCGTGCTGTTCCGCGCTGCGGTGTTCTGTGAAGGCGACGCGCTGACCGAGGACGACTTCCCGCAGTTGCGCGAGATCGTCGGCGAGATCGAGCCGGTCGCTCGCGGCCCCATGCGCGATAGCGCGGGCGTCATGCTCTACTCGTCCGACGGCAACCTGCGCCCGCTGGAAGAGATCGAGGCCGACGTGATCCGCCTCGCCATCGGCCACTACCGCGGCCGCATGACCGAAGTGGCGCGCCGTTTGGGGATCGGGCGCTCGACGCTCTACCGCAAGCTCAGCGATCTCGGCATCGACAACGCGGCCTAGTCGGCCAGCCCCGCAAAGTCCGTCAGCGCCGCGTCGCGCAGGCCGCGCCAGACGTTGCGGGCCTGCACCGTCTCGGCAACATCGTGGACGCGCAGGATATGCATCCCGGCGTCCATGCCCAGCTGTGCGATGGCGAGCGAACCGCCGAGTCTCTGGTGTGCCGGGGCCTCGTTCGACAAGGCTCCGATCATCCGCTTGCGGCTGGCGCCCAGCAGCAATGGCTGGCCCAGCGCGTGGAACAGCGGCAGGGAAT
This sequence comes from Aurantiacibacter gilvus, assembly GCF_038289935.1. Classification (NCBI taxonomy): domain Bacteria; kingdom Pseudomonadati; phylum Pseudomonadota; class Alphaproteobacteria; order Sphingomonadales; family Erythrobacteraceae; genus Aurantiacibacter; species Aurantiacibacter gilvus. The sequence continues at coordinate 819,060 of NZ_JBBYHV010000001.1, read as the reverse complement.
TGAGCAGCGCGAGGTTGTCCGCCAGTGACTTGCCGAAGCCGATGCCCGGATCGAGCACGATCTTGTCAGCCGCGAGACCCGCTGCAAGGCACCGGTCGCGCGCGTCCTTGAGGAAATCGAATACGTCGAACACCACGCTGGTGTAGTCGGGATCGGCGTGGAGGTCCTCGCCCGTGCCCGGCGCGTGCATCAGCACCACAGGCGCGCCGCTGGAGGCTGCAAATTGCAGGCTGCGCGGGTCGTAGCGCAGGGCAGACACGTCGTTGATCACATGGGCGCCGGCAGCCAGCGCGGCCTCCATCACGGCGGGGCGGCGTGTGTCCACGCTGACCGCCGCGCCCATGCCGACGCAATATTCGATGGCGGGCTCGACGCGCTTGATCTCTTCGCCTTCCCAGACGTCTTTCGCGCCGGGCCGCGTGCTTTCGCCGCCAATGTCGATGATCGCCGCGCCCGCCTCGTGCATCTTGGCGGCCTGTTCGCGCATGGCCTCGGCATCGTCCATGAACTTGCCGCCATCGCTGAAGCTGTCGGGCGTGACATTGAGGATGCCCATGACCTGCGGCTGGTCCAGCCGCACAGTGCGCGCGCCCAGTTCCATGGGGGCATGGACCTTGCGCAGGTCCTCCCACTGTTGCCGACCTTCGCCGCGCACCTCCTCGGGCATGAAAGCCAGCACGTCGTCGATGGTGTCGACCGTCGCCAGCATGCGTTCGGCAACAGCGCCATTCCGGCGCAGGATCACGGCGAATTCGCGGGCGTAGACCATGGAGCCGCCCAGCCGCACGGCCTTGCCGTCCACCGCCTGCGGGCCGGAAACGGTGGTGAGCGGCTGGATGTAGATGCGATCAGTCATGCTGGCGGACTAGCCCAGATCGTCAGCCCTGCGAAAGCGCGAATGGCGACTAATCCTCGGCAGCGAGCAGGTAGAGCGCGCGCGCCGCGTCGATCGGCTTCACGTCGCCGTCCGCTTCATAGTGCCAGAAGGTCCAGCCGTTGCAGCTGGGCGCGTCCTGCAAGGTCTTGCCGACAAGGTGGATCGATCCGACCAGCTTGTCGCATTCGATCGAACCGTCTGCGCGAACCACGGCCTTCCAGCGCCGTTTCTTGTCGAACACCTCGGTGCCGGGCTTGAGCAGGCCGGCCTCCACCACGGCGCCAAAGGCGACGCGCGGCTGGCTCTTGCGGCTCTGCATGGTCGCCAGCGAGCTTTCGTCGAGCGGAAGTTCCTTTGCGATGCGCGCGGTCGCGACCTTGCGGTAACTCGCCTCTCGCTCGCACCCGATCCAGTCGCGGCCAAGGCGCTTGGCCACCGCGCCGGTGGTGCCGGTGCCGAAGAAGGGGTCGAGCACGACGTCGCCCTTCTCGGTGGTCGCCAGCAACACGCGGTAAAGCAGCGCCTCGGGCTTCTGCGTCGGGTGCGCCTTGTGGCCGGTGTCGTCCTTCAACCGCTCGCCGCCGCTGCAGATCGGGAAGGTCCAGTCGCTGCGCATCTGGATCTCGTCGTTGAGCGTCTTCATCGCGGTGTAGTTGAACTGGTACCTGGCCTTCTCTCCCTGGCTCGCCCACAGCAGCGTTTCGTGCGCATTGGTGAAGCGGGTACCCCGGAAGTTGGGCATGGGGTTGGTCTTGCGCCAGACCACGTCGTTGAGGATCCAGAACCCGAGGTCCTGCAGGATCGCGCCGACGCGGTAGATGTTGTGATAGCTGCCGATCACCCACAACGCGCCATCCGGCTTCAGCACACGCTTGGCCTCGGTCAGCCATTCACGGGTAAACTTGTCGTAGAGCGCGAAGCTGTCGAACTGGTCCCAGTCGTCGGTCACGGCATCGACATGGCTGCCGTCGGGCCGGTTGAGGTCCCCGCCCAGTTGCAGGTTGTAGGGCGGATCGGCAAAGACGAGGTCAATGCAGGCATCTGGCAGTTCGCGCATGCGCTCCACGCAGTCGCCGCACAGGATCTGTCCCAGTGGCAGGTCCGCCTTGTCGACCGCAGGCGCCTTGCGCTTGCGCGCCTTCGGCGCACGAATTTTCGTCAGTTCACCCACGGTTTTCCCCTGAAGTTATCCACAGGGGGTCTGAGTCCTCGGAGTCCGCGGGTCAAGCGGCAATTCGGCCACGCTCGGATTTTGTTCAGGGAGAACGAAAAGAGTCCGACACAAGATATTGAGTCCTCGCGGTTTCCGCAGACTCGATATGCAGGGGTGTGGCGCTAAGGACTCACTCATGGCAGAAGGTACCGAACGGGGCGCAAAACGGCTCAAAGGGGGAAAGACGATGGCACTTGAAGTTATTGGGGCTGGTCCCGGCCGCACGGCGACCTTCTCGATGAAGTTCGCACTGGAACATCTCGGCTTCGGGCCGTGCTATCACATGGCGGAGGTGTTCCGCGGGGCCCGCCGCAATATCGCGCTGTGGCAGGACGTGGCCGACGGCAAGCCCGATTGGGACGCAATTTTCGACGGCTATCGCTCGACCACGGACTTTCCCGCCAGCTCCTATTGGCGCGAACTGTCGGAGTTCTATCCTGAGGCCAAGGTGCTGCTGACCGTGCGCGATGCGGATACGTGGTTCGATTCAGTGAGCGAAACGATCATGTCGCCGCGCATGCTGGCCTCGCTCGAAGGCTCGCCGCTGATGAAGATGTTCGAAGGCACCTACCTGCGCGATTTCGGCGGCGGCAAGATAAACGACCGCGACTTCATGACCAAGTGGTACGAGGCGCATAACCAGGCCGTGATCGACACCATCGCACCCGAGCGACTGCTGGTCTTCCATCCCAAGGAAGGTTGGGAGCCACTGTGCGAATTCCTCGGCGTGCCGGTACCCGAAGAGCGCTTCCCCAAGGTCAACAGCCGCGACGAGCTTGGCGGCAAGTCGGATGAACAGGGCGGCCTGCCTGCCGACCCGGTGATCCTTGAAGGATTTGCCGGCGGTTACATCGAAGAGCTGCGCGCAAAAGCCTTCGGCTAAAGCTCCATTTCCATCTGCGCGACCGGCGCGAAGCTGCGGCGGTGCAGCGGTGTCGGGCCGTGCTCGCGCAGGGCGGCCATGTGCTCCTTCGAGCCATAGCCCTTGTTGCGCTCCCAGCCGTAGTGCGGGTGGCGCTGCGCCGCCTCGATCATCAGGCGGTCACGGTATTCCTTGGCGAGGATGGAGGCCGCACCGATGGCCGGCTCGATCCCGTCACCGCCGACAATCGGGGTGGCGTCCCAGCGCCAGCGATCGCAGCGACCGGCGGGCGTCAGGTTGCCGTCGATCAGCGTTTGCAGGTCATTGCGACCCAGCGCCTCGCACAGGCGCTCCATGGCCAGGCTCATCGCCAACATGGTCGCCTGGAAGATGTTGATCCGGTCGATCTCCTCGACGTCCACTACCCCGATGCCAAAGGCACAATCACGCCGGATCAGCACTTCTGCCGCGCCGCGGGCCTTGGCCGTCAGCTTCTTCGAATCGGCCATGCCCTTTGGTACCGGCTTGCACAGCAGCACGGCAGCCGCCACTACAGGGCCAGCAAGCGGGCCGCGCCCGGCCTCGTCCACCCCGGCGACCAGCGGCGCAGGCCCCAAAGTGGATGCAAATTCGGCAGAAGGTGAAGCAGACAACATGCGCAAGACAATCCTGAGTACCGCCCTTTTCGCAAGCGCGCTGGGCTTCGCAAGTTGCAGCCATGCGCAATCTGGGGATGGCGACACGGTAGAGCTGGGCGAAGAAGCCCCCTTCACCGCCACTAGCTATGGCACTTTCGCCGCGCCGTGGGCGATTGCTTTCGAGCCCGGCACGGGCCGTATTTTCCTCACCGAGAAGGCCGGGACGATCAAGTTTGTCGCTCCCGCCACGGGCACCGTCGGCGCCGTCGACGGTGCGCCGGAAGTGCTCAACCGTGGCCAGGGGGGCCTCGGCGACATCGCCTTTGCGCCGGATTATGCAGAAAGTGGCACGGTCTACATCACCTGGGCCCAGCCCGAAGGCGAAGGCGCCCTTGCCGCCATGGGGCGCGGCACGCTGGTCTGTCACAGCGACACGCACTGCGAGCTGGAAGACTTCAGCGAGATTTGGCGCCAGAGCCATGTCGGCGAGCGGTTCGGCCACTATTCGCACAAGATCGCCTTCTCGCCCGACGGCGAATACCTGTTCCTTGCCAGCGGGGACCGCCAGGAAGGTGATCCCGCGCAGGACCTGATGGACAATCGCGGCGCGGTGCTGCGGCTCAACCTCGACGGTACGGCTGCAGAGGGCAATCCCTTTGCCGAAATGGGCAGCCCGGCGGACCAGATCTGGTCCTACGGCCAGCGTAACCTGCTCGGCTTCGAATTCGCACCCGACGGCAACCTGTGGGACCTGGAACATGGCCCGGCGGGCGGCGACGAGCTGAACCTCGTCGTGCGCGGTGCCAACTATGGCTGGCCGGTGCGTTCCAACGGCGACAATTACGACGGCAGCGACATCCCCGACCACACCGAGGATGACGGCTTCACCAAGCCGGCCATCTTCTGGAACCCGGTGATCGCGCCGTCCGACATGATCTTCTACACCGGGGACATGTTCGCCGACTGGCAGGGCCAGTTGCTGGTGACCACGCTGCGCACGACGGCTATCGCCCGGATCAGCGTCGATGCCGAAGCCAACAGCGCCGGCGAACTCGCACGCTACACCATGCCCACCCGCCTGCGCTCGATCGCCGAGGCACCCGACGGCGCCATCTGGGTGGCCGAGGATGGCGGTGAGGGCCGGTTGTTGCGCCTGACTCCGGCAAATTAGAACCACGGTTTCGCCGGAAACAGTTGCACCCTGTGCGGCGCGGGCCTAACGGCGCGCGCCCATGGACGCTGCAACCATCATTCCGCTGACCGAGGTCGATCCGGCTCTCGTCGAAGCCCTGCTCGACCGCGCTTTCGGCACCGACCGCAAGGACCGGACGGCCTATCGCGTGCGCGCGGGGACCGAGTGGCTGCCCGCCCTAAGCTTTGCCGTGGTTGACGAGGCACAGATGCTGGTCGGCACCATCCAGGTCTGGCCGGTGGCCCTTACCGATCCGCAGGGCCGCCGCCATCCATTGCTGATGGTCGGCCCCGTGGCCGTCCTGCCGGGCCACCAGAATCAGGGCTTTGGGCTGGCGCTGATGGCGGCCATGGCCGACGCGCTCGATCCGGCGGCACCGCTGCCACAGGTGCTGATCGGCGATCCGGAATATTACGGCCGCTTCGGTTTCACGGCTGCACCGACCCAGAAGTGGGAGCTTCCCGGCGAATTCGAACGGCATCGCCTGATGGTGCGCGCTGAAAATCCGGGCGTTCTGCCCGAAGAAGGCACGCTCGGCCCTTGGATTGCCCGCACCTAGCTGCCATCTGATGGCCAGCCATGGCCTATGACATTCCGCCCGACCTTGCATCGCTGAGCCTGCTCGAAGTCGCCGACCTGGTGGCCGCACGCAAGCTTCCGCCGGTCGAACGCTGGCAGCCCGAACACACCAGCTACAGCGAGATGCGTATTGCGGCGGACGGAACCTGGTATCACCGGGGCAGCCCCATCACGCGCCCCGCCATGGTGCGCGCCTTCGCCAGCCTCTTGTGGCGCGATCCCGTTGACGGTCAGCACTACCTCGTCACCCCGCAATACCGGCAGACAATCGAAGTGGAAGATGCCGCCTTCCTCGCCGTGGACATGCGCGCGGAGGAGGACAGCCTCGCCTTCCGGCTCAACACCGACGAATTCGTGATCGCCGGGCCCGACCATCCGCTGCGCGCGGCGGGTGATCCGGACAGTCCGGCCATCTACCTCGCCGTGCGCCACGGCTGCGAAGCGCGGCTCGACCGCTCGACGTGGCTCCAGCTGGCAGAACAGGGACTGGCCGATGACGGCTCGCTCAGCGTTACCAGCGGCGGCGCAGAGTTCGACCTGGTGCCTGCGGCATGAGCGCGCTGTTCGACCGCCTATCCGAACACTTTGCGCGCTCTACCCACGTGGGCTTCGAGGGCCTTCGCGATGACAGCGAATTCGCCCGCCAGCCCTTGCGTGACGCCGCCGTGCTGGTGCCGATTACCGAGCGCGCCGAGCCCGGCGTCCTGCTGACGCATCGCCCGGAAAGCATGGCCAACCATCCCGGGCAGGTCGCCTTCCCCGGCGGCAAGTTCGAACCGGGCGAAGATGCCGTTGCCGCCGCTCTGCGTGAAGCGGAAGAAGAGCTGTCCATCGACCCGGCGCAGGTGCGCGTGGTCGGGCAAGCCACCAGCTTTATAACAGGCACCGGTTTCCGCCTGACGCCCGTGCTCGGTGTCGTACCTGGCGACTTGCCGATCCGCCCCGATCCGCGCGAGGTCGCCGACTGGTTCGAGGCCCCGCTGCGCCACGTGCTCGACCGCGAAAACCACAAGGCCAAGATCGGGATATTCCTCGGCTACGAGCGTCCCTATTACGAGATCGACTGGCAGGGGCACCGCATCTGGGGCATTACCGCCGGGATTCTCGCCCACCTCTCGCACCGGCTGGACTGGAAAGAACTGATCGATGGCTGACCTGCCAGCAGCTGACTGGACCAAGCGCGAAGACCTCGCGGCGCTGGTGGCTGCGCTCGGCGTGGACAACGTCCGCTGGGTAGGCGGCGCCGTGCGCGACACGCGGCTGGGCCTGCCGGTGAAGGACATTGACGCCGCCACGACGCTGCTGCCGGATGTCGTGATCGAGCGCCTCAATTCCGCAGGTATCCGCACCGTGCCCACCGGGATTGACCACGGCACTGTCACCGCGCTGCTCGACGGCGGGCCGGTCGAGGTCACCACCCTGCGCAAGGACGTGTCCACCGACGGCCGCCGCGCCACCGTCGCTTTCGCCAGCGACTGGCGCGAGGATGCGGCGCGGCGCGATTTCACCATCAATGCGCTCTACGCCCATCCGAAGACGCTGGAGATCACCGACTACTTCGGCGGGTTGGCCGACCTCGAGGCCCGCCGCGTCCGTTTCATCGGTGATGCACGCGAACGTATCCGCGAGGACCACCTGCGCATCCTGCGCTACTACCGTTTCCAGGCCCGCTTCGGCTCGCTGCTCGACGGCGAAGGCGAGGAAGCCTGCGCTGACCTCGCTTCCACCCTCAAGGGCCTCAGCCGCGAACGCGTGGCGTCGGAACTGCTGCTCCTGCTGGGCCTGCCGGAACCGCTCGAAACCGTCGAACGCATGTATGAACGCGGCGTGCTGGCCGTGGTCCTTCCCGAGGTGACGGGTGATGGCCTCGCGGCGCTGGCAAGCTTGATCGAGACGGAAATTGGGTACGGTGCCGAGCCCTCTGCCCTGCGCCGTTTCGCAGCCCTGCTGCCGACCGAATCCAAGCTGGCGGAGACCGTCGCGGCGCGCTTGCGGCTCTCGAACGCCCAGCGAAAGCATCTCGTGCGCCTTGCCGGACGCGGCGCCGAAACGGACGATCCCTACGCTCTCACCTACCGTGAAGGGCTGGAAGTCGCCCGCGACCTGCTGCTGCTTGCAGGCCAACCGGTTGCCGCGATCGAGGCCTGGGAGATCCCCGTCTTCCCCCTGAAAGGCGGGCAAATTGTCGCGCGCGGGGTCGCCGCCGGCCCCGAGGTCGCGCGCGTCCTGCAGGCCGTTGAAGCGCGTTGGATCGCCGAAGGGTTTCCCGACGAAAGCCGCGTTAATGACCTGCTCGCCGATGAACTCGCTTCGTAGCGTTTTGTAAGCATAACTTACAAAATGGGTTGAAATCGCCCTGCCGCCTAGTGCAGGTAAGGTTCAGAAGCTGTCTGCTAGACGGTCTTTTAACGGGATTGGTGCGGTTCGTGCACCTGCTGTGTCTGCCTTTTGGCTTGCCGCCCGTTTATCATTTCCGGCTCCACTTCGTGGACGTTACGTCGGACGATTTTAACCCTGGCCCGGCTCATGCTGCGGGCCGGATGGAAGAGGATTTTTTGCATGAAGCGTTTCGCTCTTACTGCCGCTGCTGCACTTGCTGCGTTCACCGCCACTCCTGCCATGGCGCAGGCCGTCGGTGACACCGTGATGGGCAACGACGATGCCGCCATCGGCACCATCGAGATGATCGACACCAACGCCGTTGTGCTGGCTGTCGGCGAATACCAGATCGCCCTGCCCGCCAACCTGCTGGGCACCAGCGACACTGGCCCGACCCTGAACATCACCCGCGCCCAGCTGGTGCAGATGCACGAAGCCGCCCTGGCTGAAGCTGAAGCTGCGCTGGAAGCCGCGCTGGTCGAAGGCGCTGCCGTCGTCACCGCTGACCCGGCTCCGCTGGGCACCGTGGACTCGATCACCGGCGAGAACGTCGTGATCGCCCGCGAGGACGAAAGCCTGGTCACCCTGCCGCGCGAAATGTTCGCGGTTGACCCCAACGGCGCCCTGATGGCCCGCATCATGATGGCTGACCTCGAAGCTGCCCTGGCCGCACAGGCCGGCTAAGCCGAAGCCATTCGGAATTACGGAAGGGCCGGTGGGAACATCCCGCCGGCCCTTTTGTTTGCCTAGAACCTGTTATCCTTGGGGAAGCCCTGCGGCGGCAGGCGGCCGGCGGCACCGCGCGCCACCTTCCACATGCCGATCTCGGTTTCGGTCCGGGTGCGACCGCTGTCGCCGCCCATGGCCCAGCTGAGGCCCTCCTCCAGCTTGAAGGTCGTCGCATCGGACAGGCCGCCGTCGCGATAGCGTTGCAGGGTCACGCCCTGCCCGCGCGTCATCACCGGCATTTCTTCCAGCGCAAAGACCACCAGCTTGCGGTTCTCGCCCACCACGGCGACGTGGTCGTGCTCGGGTGCGACTTCACGAACCACCGTCAGCTTGGCATCGCCCTTCAGGTTGACCACCTGCCGGCCCTTGCGCGTCTCCGCCAGCAATTCGTCGGTGATCGCGACGAAGCCCTTGCCGATCGTCGAGCCGAGCAGGACCTGCTTGTCCTTCTCATGTACCACCAGCGCCACGATCTGCGCCGAGGCGTCGATATCGAGCGTGTTGCGCACCGGCTCGCCAAAGCCGCGCGCGCCAGGAAGCTTGTCCGCGCCGAGCGTGAAAAAGCGCCCGTCGTCCGCCGCCAGCAAGACCTTGTCGGTGGTCTGGCAGTGGACCGCGAAGGCGGGCCCGTCGCCTTCCTTGTACTTGAAGTCGCCGCAGCCATCCGTGCCGAGGTCGACATGGCCCTTGGCCCCGCGCACCCAGCCCTTCTGGCTGAGGACCACGGTGACCGGTTCCTTCTCGATCATGGCATCGGGGTTGAACTCCACCGTCGGCGCGGCCTCGGCAATGGTCGTGCGGCGCGCGCCCAGCGCGGTATCTTCGGCATATTCCTTGCGCAGCGCGATCATGTCGCGCTTCAGCCGCGTGCGCTGGCGGGGCGGGCTTTCGAGCAGCTTGTTGAGCTCTTCCTGCTCGGCCAGCAGGTTGTCCTTCTCCTGCCGCAGCTGCATTTCCTCAAGCTTGCGCAAGCTGCGCAGGCGCATATTGAGGATGGCCTCGGCCTGGCGGTCGGTCAGGCCGAATTCCGCCATCATCACCGGCTTGGGCTCGTCTTCGGTGCGGATGATCTCGATCACCCGGTCGAGGTTGAGGAAGGCGATGATATAGCCTTCGACCAGCTCCAGCCGCGCGGCGATCTGGTCGAGCCGGTGCTGGGTGCGGCGCTGCAGGATGTCGATCTGGTGGACGATCCAGTTGGTCAGCAGTTCCTTCAGGCCCATCACCATCGGCGTGCGCGTGGAATCGAGCACGTTGAGGTTGAGGCTGAAGCGCGTCTCCAGGTCGGTCAGCTTGTAGACGCTTTCCTTGAGCAGTTCCGGATCGACGTTGCGGCTGCGCGGCACCAGCACCAGGCGGATGTCCTCGTCGCTCTCGTCGCGCACGTCTTCGAGGATCGGCAGCTTCTTGTCGCCGATCGCCGCCGCGATCTGCTCGATCAGCTTGCCCTTGGGGACCTGGTAGGGGATCTCGGAGATCACCAGCTGGTAGCCGCCGCCCTTCAGCCGCTCGATCCCCGCTTCACGGTCCGCCTGGTTCTCCGCCTCTGCCGCATGGAAGCGCCCGCGCACGCGGAAGGAGCCGCGCCCGGTCTCGTAGGCGCGGGAAATGCTCTCCGCGCTGTCGACCACGAGGCCGCCGGTGGCAAAATCCGGGCCCTTGAACACACTCATCAACTCGGCGTGGGTCACGTCCTTGTTGAACAACACCATCTCGGCCGCATCCAGCACCTCGGCCACGTTGTGGCTGGGGATGCTGGTGGCCATGCCCACGGCAATGCCGCTCGCGCCATTGGCCAGCAGGTTGGGGAACAGACCCGGCATGATGACCGGTTCTTCTTCCTCGTTGTTGTAGGTGGGGATGAACTCGACGGTGCCTTCGTCCAGCCCGTCCATCAGCTGCATCGCGGTGCGCGTCAGTCGGCATTCGGTGTAGCGGTAGGCAGCAGCGTTATCGCCGTCGATGTTGCCGAAGTTGCCCTGCCCCTCCACCAGCGGATAGCGCAGCGTGAACGGCTGGGCGAGGCGCACCATGGCATCGTAAACCGCCACGTCACCATGCGGGTGATACTTGCCGATCACATCGCCCACGACGCGGGCGGACTTCTTGAAGGTGTTGTCCGGCGACAGGCGCAACTGCCGCATGGTCCACAGCAAACGGCGGTGAACCGGCTTCAGCCCGTCGCGCAGGTCCGGCAGCGAACGCGCCGTGATCGTCGACAGGGCGTAGACGAGGTAGCGCTCCGACAGCGCGGACTCGAAAGGTTCGCGGACAATCCCCGCGCCGGAATCATCAGGTTCTTCGACTGTTGCCATGCGGTTCGCCCTATCACCCCCACGGTCCGGCTGACAGCGCGGAACAAAGGGATTTCCCCACCCGTTGATCGAACAAACGCCACATAGCCAAAGGAGCAAAAGCAATGGCTCAACGCATCATGATTCTCGCAACCGACGGCTTCGAGCAATCCGAACTCGAAAAGCCCAAGGCCAATCTCGACGAGGCCGGCTACGAAACCGTCGTGGTCAGCCTGGAGACCGGGGAAATCCGCGGCTTCTCGAGCAAGGAATGGGGCGAGCCGGTTTCGGTCGACCTGACAGTGGACGAAGTCGAAGCCACCGACTTCGACGCGCTGTTGCTCCCCGGCGGGCAGATCAATCCCGATATCCTGCGCATGAACGAAAAGGCAGTGCAGCTGGTCCGCGACTTTGTCGCCCAGGACAAGCCCGTCGCCGCCATCTGCCATGCGCCGTGGATGCTGGTGGAAGCTGGTGTGGTCGACGGCAGGATCGTGACCAGCTGGCCCAGCCTGCGCACCGACCTCGCCAATGCCGGCGGCAATGTCGTGGACGAGGAAGTGGCCGTGGACGGCCACCTCATCACCAGCCGCAATCCCGACGACATTCCTGCATTCTCCAAGGCGCTGATCAAGGCGCTGGAACGACAGCTCGCAGAAGAGCGCGAAGCCGCCTGACGGCCGCAGGGATTGCATATTCTCCCGTTGAAGCGGCCATGGCACCGCCCTTTTCCGCTTGACGATCGTATGCCGTTGAATCCAACTTCGGGGCATTGAGGGGATGTCTATGAAGTTGCGTATTATTTTGGCCGTGCCTGTATTGGCCGCATTAATCGGCTGCAATGCCGAGGAAACCACTCCTCGCGCCGAAGTCGAACGGATGGAAATGGACTTCGCTACGTCCGGCGATGCCCCCACCCAGAACTTCGGGTTTATGGAAGCCATGGAGCAAGGCCCATTCTCCGGGCCATCGGGAGCGGAAAGTGCCCGACGCGCCGCCAACTTCGCAGAAAGCTCGGCGCGCGGCGGGGCCAACGACAACGAAGATCCCGCCCCCGGCACACAGATTGCCTACGCCTATTCGTGGGGCTTCCAGGTCGACGCGGCTGACCTTGCCACTTTGCAGCAGCGCCACCGGGACCTGTGCGACTCCTTAGCAGGGAACTGCCGCGTCCTGTCGCTCTCGCAATCGGGCGACGGGGATTACGGTTATGGCCGCATGGAACTGCAAGTCGCTGCTTCCGAAATCGACGCGTTTTCAACATCATTGAATTCGGCGGGCGATGAACTTGATGCGGAACAGATATCTTTCGCCATTTTCGGCGAGGACTTGACCGACGACATTATCGACAACGAAGCCCGGCTTGCCGCCCGCATGGTCTTGCGCGACCGGCTGATGGAGGTTCTTCGCAACCGACAGGGATCGGTTGGGGACCTTGTCGAGGCAGAGCGTGGTGTTGCCGCAGTCAACGAAGAGATCGATGCAACACAGTCGCGGCTCGCCAGTCTCCGCAATCGCGTGGCCTATACTTCGGTATCGATCGAATACGATCCGCAGATGGGGCACTATTCGGTCGGCTTCTGGGCACCGGTATCCGAGGCCCTTGGCTCGGTTACAACGACCCTGGGTGTTGCCGTTGCCGCAGTCGTCTACCTCGTCGTCGGGGCGTTCCCCTTCGTCCTGCTGTTCTTTGCCCTGCGCTGGCTCTGGCGGAAGAACGGCCTGCGTTTGTGGCGACGCAAGAGCGGCGAATCAGAGAGCTAGAACCCCTGCGCGTCGTTGCTGTCGGCGGGGATGCGGACTTCGAGGCCGTCCAGCTCCTCGGTCAACAGGATCTGGCACGAGAGGCGGCTGGTGGCGTGGACGTCAGCGGCGAGGTCGAGCATGTCCTCTTCCTCTTCGCTGGCTTCCGGCAAGCGTTCGAACCACTCGCGGGCGACGATCACGTGGCAGGTGGAGCAGGCCATCTGCCCTTCGCAGGTGCCTTCCAGCGGCATGCCCGCTGCCTGTCCGGCCTCAAGCAGGCCATCGCCCGGCTTGGCCTCGATTTCGACCTTGTCGCCATTGCGCGTAATAAAAGTGACCCTGATGGCTCTTATCCTTGTTGCAGCGCAGCAAGATTAAGCCTTTCCGCGGCCGTTTCAAGTTCCTCCATCGTGGTATAGCGGCCCCAGCCGAGCCGGACCGATGTCTTGGCCTGTTCGGAGGTGAGGCCGATCGCCGTCAGCACGTGACTGGGCTTGCCCGAGCCGCTGGCGCAGGCCGACCCGGCGGAGAACATGACATCGCGGCAGTCCGACATCAGCCGCGCGACGTCCAGGCCCTCGCGGCGGATATTGAGGTTGGCGTGATTGCGCTGCGACAAGCTGCCGTTCACCGTCCAGCCCTCGAACAGGTCGAGCGCGCGGTCCCACAGCGCCCTGGCGTGAGCGGCATCCTCTGCCATCCGTTCCCTGGCCAGCTTGGCTGCCGCGCCAAAGCCCGCGCATAGCGCAGGGTTGAGCGTGCCCGAACGCAGGCCTTCCTGCAGCCCGCCAGTGATCTGCGGCGTCAGTTCCACGCCGTCACGCACCCACAGGGCGCCGATGCCTTTGGGCCCGTAGATCTTGTGCGCCGAAATCGCGATCATGTCGGCGCCCTGCGGCGGCGCGAACTTGCCCGCGCCCTGCACCGCGTCACACAGCACCAGCGCCCCGACTTCGCGCGCCTGTACCGCAATCGCCTCGACCGGCTGCAAGGTGCCGATCTCGTTGTTGACCTGCATGACGCCGACCAGCGCGGTGTCCGACGGCAGGTTGCTGCGGGTGTCGGCAATCCCCTCGCTATCGACGGGGATGATGTGCGGCGTGCCCAGCGCGCGGGCGGTGTCGATCACGGCAGCGTGCTCGATCGCCGAAACCGCGATCTTCCCGCCCGTTTCCGCCCCGCGAATGGCAAGGTTGATCGCCTCGCAGGCGCTGCCGGTGAAGATCACCCGCCCGCCATCGGGGAACAGTGCCGCCACTTGCTCGCGCGCAATATCGACGGCAGCCGCCGCCTGCCGGCCCATGCGGTGCGGGCTGTGCGGGTTGCCGAACATGTTGGTGTCCGGCCCGCCGAGGTATGGCAGCATGGCATCGCGCGCTTCGGGCGCCAGTGGGGTCGTGGCCTGGTTGTCGAGGTAGATCATGGCGTGGCTATAGACTGATTACAGGTGAAACCAAGTCCGATGTTACAGGATATCACAGGCTTTTCCAGGCTTCCGCAAAAGCGTCCAACTCTTCCGGCGTGGTACTCCAGCCCATGGAGACCCGGATCGTCCGGCTGGCCACATCGTCGGGCACGCCGAAGGCATCGAGCACGCGGCTTTTCTTCAGCGTTCCCGACGAACAGGCACTGCCCGCCGAGACGGCAAAACCCATGGCATCGAGCCGGATCAGCAGGGCCTGCGCGCTCATAGTCGGATGGGTGAGCGCGGCAATGTAGTCCACCTGGTCGATAAATTTCATCCGCGCCTCGCCGAACCCGGCGAGGAAGGACTGGCGCTGGTCAGGTGTAGTCTGCCAGCCCTGCGTCTCCAGCGCCGCGGCAAAGCCAAGGGCCGCAGGCATGTTTTCCGTACCGCGCCGATAGCCGCGTTCGTGACCGCCGCTCGGCTCCAGTAGGGCGAAATCGCGCACCAACAACGCGCCGATGCCGATGGGCCCGCCAAGCTTATGCGCAGAGACCACGGCCATGTCGGTGCCTTCGGGCAGCTCCAGCTTGCCTGCGCTTTGCGAACAGTCGCAGATCATCCGCGCCTCGGCGAAGTTCGACAGGACACTGCGCACGCCAGCCGCCGGAAGAACCGCGCCGGTCTCCGAATTGACGTGCTGCAGGCACAGCATGCTCGGTGGCCGGACATCGTCCGACCGGGTGCCGATCACGCCCAGCGCCTCGTAAATGTCGCCACGATTGATATAGCCCTTTTCCCGCACCGGCAGGATAGCGTCGAAATAGCCTTCGCCCGCGAAGTACACCGCATCGTGTTCCACCGCGCTGGCGATCCGCCGCTCAACCTTGGCGCGTTGTAAGGCAATCGCCAGCGCCTCGCTCGCGCCACTGGTAAAGATCAGTTCCCCGTCCCAGCCAAGCGCCGCCTTGCAGCGTTCGCGCGCGTCTTCGAGCGCCGCCCTGGCCTTGCGTCCCTCGGCATGCGGCGACGACGGATTGGCCCAGATTGCGAAGCCCTCTTCCATTGCCGCACGCGCTTCCGGGCGCAGCGGCGAAGTGGCGGCGTGGTCCAGATAGACGCGTGACATCAGTGAACAATTGCGAAAAGCGGCATAATCCCTATATAGCCGCCCACTTCCGCCGCGCTACCCGCGCTGGCGCCAACCCATTCAGCAAGGCCCATACCGCCCATGCCGCACGTCATCTTTCCCGGCCCCGAAGGCCGCCTTGAAGGTCGTTTCTCTCCCGGACCGCGTCCGCGCGCACCCGTCGCCATGATCCTGCACCCGCATTCGCAGGGCGGTGGCACCATGAACGACCGCATTGTCCAGCAACTGTACAAGACGTTCGTGAACCGTGGTTTCGCCACGCTGCGCTTCAACTTCCGCGGCGTCGGCAGGAGCCAGGGCAGCTTCGACAACGGCATCGGCGAACTGTCGGACGCCGCCTCGGCGCTTGACTGGGTCCAGTCGATCCACCCCGAAGCGCAGACCACCTGGGTGGCCGGAGTTTCCTTCGGTGCGCTGATCGGCATGCAGCTGCTGATGCGTCGCCCGGAAATCCGCGGCTTCATCTCGATCGCCCCGCCGGCGAACATGTACGACTTCTCGTTCCTCGCGCCCTGCCCCGCTTCGGGCATCTTCATTCAGGGCACGGCGGATACCGTGGTTCAGCCGGTGGCAGTGCAGAAGCTGGTCGACAAGCTGCGCACGCAGAAGCACATCACCATCCACCACGACGAGATCCCGCGCGCCAACCACTTCTTCGAGAACGAGCAGGTGGAACTAATGGCCTCGGTCGACAAGTATCTCGATTTCCGCCTCGATCCGAGCTGCCCGATCACCTGATCGCCAGCCTGAAGGACTGACATTCCAGCGCGCGTCGGAGCTCCGGTTCCGGCGCGCGCTTGCATTTGCCTGCCCGACTCGTTAATGTTATAGTATAACATGACTCGCCATGATGCGGGTCCGAGGAGAAGGAGCCAAGGCCATGTCCTATGTGAATGCCACTGTCAGTCCTGCCACGAGAGCCCGCTCGATTGCGGGGGTCGTCGGAATCCACGCCTTGCTGGGTGCGGGTGTCGTGATCGGCCTCACCATTACGAACATCATTGTCGAGGAGGACGAAGAGCTGATTTCCATATTCGTTGATGACGAAGTCGAACTGCCGCCTCCCCCGCCGGTGGAAACGCCCGAACCCACGCCGGTCGAAAGCGTGATCACCGCGCCCGAGCCGCCGATCCGCGTGCCGCTGGACAATGCGCCTCCGGCAAGGCCGACGGAGCTGGACCTGCCCGATAGCGTGGTGCGTGTTGCCACGCCGCCGATCATCGAGGTCCCCGGCCCCGTCGCCCCACCGGCCACGCCGCTGTTCGATCCGGTCGGACCCTTGCCCACGAACGGCCCGGCGGGCTGGATCACCAATGCCGACTACCCGCGCCGCGCCCTGATGCGCGATATGGAAGGCACCGCAGGTTATCGCCTGGTGGTGGGCAGCAACGGCCGCGTCAATGACTGCCAGATCACCCGCAGCACCGGTCACTCCGTGCTCGACCGCGGAACCTGCCGCCAGCTGGAGAGCCGCGCGCGGTTCGAACCGGCGAAGAACAATCGCGGTGACGTGGTGGTGGGCACCTATACCGGACAGGTCACCTGGCAGATCCCCGACTGAGCCAGTCTGTTACCACCTGGGGCCGGGCAGCTACTGTCCGGCCTCGCTCACCAGTTCCGCCGGGGACGTGCCGTTCTCGTCCGGCACCAGCCAGATGGCGACGTTTACCGCCATCACCACGGCCAGGATTACCATCAGGGTCGCCTGCTTGGTCATTCCCTTGCGAAACAGCGCTACGGCCCCGATCAGCAGCACGATGGCCGCAAACATGATAATGGACAGGATCATGTCGAACATTGGCCTCGCCTAGCCGCTCTGCAGCCCGCTTGCCAGCCTCAGGTTGCGGGCGTAACCAATTGCGCCATGACAGACATGCCACGCTTCACCCTGTCCCGTCGCGCCTTCCTCGCCACGGGCACCGCCGCCGCTACTGCCGTCCTCCTTCCCGCTTGTCGCGGATCTTCGCCTGCCGAGACGCAGGCGGCGGGCGAAGCCCTGCTGGACGATGTGGCCTGGAACATGCTGCGCCACGAGCCGACCCGCGCCACCTCGCTGGGCGTGGACGTGGGCCAACACGCTGCCCTGCGTGGTCGGCTGGCTGACGCAACGCCGGAAGGTATCAATGCCTATGCCGACACCCTGCGCAATGACCTCCAGCGTGTGCGGGAGTTCGACAAGGACGGCCTCGACGCCGCCACCCGCACCAGCTTCGAAGTGGTCGAAAGCGCCTATTCCACGGCCATCGAGGGATTCGACCTGCCCTATGGCGACATTCCCGTCGGCTCGTGGCGCACCGCACCCTATGCCGTGATCCAGAACGTCGGCGCCTATATCGACCTGCCGCGCTTCCTCGATTCCGACCATCCGATTGCCGACGAGGCCGACGCCGAGGCCTACGTCTCACGCCTCGAAGCGATTCCGGGTGTCCTGACCGGCGAACTCGAACGCATCATAGGCGCGCGCGAGATGGGCGTCGTCCCGCCCGATTTCCTGCTCGACAAGGCGATCGAGCAGATGCGTTCGCAGATCGCTGACACGCAGTCTGGCGGGGCCATGGTGGAGTCCATCGTCCGCCGCACGGGCGAGCTTGGGATCGCCGGTGACTGGGAAAGCCGTGCAAACGCAATCGTCACCGAGCAGATTACTCCGGCGCTGGAAGCCCAATTGGCCGAACTGGAAACCCAGCGCGCTGCCGCCGAGGGCCATGCCGGCATGTGGAACCAGCCGCGCGGCGACGAATGGTACGCCTGGTCGCTCAAGTCGAGCACCACCACCAACATGGGCCCCGACGAGATTCACGAACTGGGCCTCTCCACGCTGGAAGACATCCACGCGCAGATGGACCCGATCCTGCGCGATATCGGCTATACCGACGGCACGGTGGGCGACCGCATGACCGCGCTCGCCGAAGACCCGCGCTTCATGTTCGCCGAGGGCGATCCCGGCCGCGCCGAGATCATGGAATTCATCGAAGACCGCATCGACTGGATCCGCGACCAGATGCCCCGCGCCTTCCGCCGGGTGGCATCGGGCAACCTCGAAGTCCGGCGCCTGCCGCCGGCCGAGGAACCCGGCGCGCCCACCGCCTATGGCGGCGCGGGCAGCGTCGACGGCACCGTGCCAGGCAAGATGTGGATCAACCTGCGCACCACGGACCTGCACCGCAAGTACGACGTGCCGACACTGGTGCACCACGAGACCATTCCCGGCCATGTGTGGGAGGGCGAGTATTCCAACCAGCTGCCGCTGATCCGCTCGATCCTCGCCTTCAACGCCTTCTCCGAAGGCTGGGCGCTCTATGCCGAACAGCTGGCCTCCGAACTGGGCGCCTACGAGGAGAACCCCGCCTGGGCGCTGGGCTACCTGCAGGCCGCCGCCTTCCGCGCCTGCCGCCTGGTGGTCGATACCGGCCTGCACCACAAGCGGTGGACCCGCGACGAGGGCGTGCGCTTCTTCATGGAGCGCAACGGCAACAAGTTCGAAGAGGTGATCAACGAGGTCGACCGGTATTGCTCGTGGCCGGGACAGGCCTGCGGCTACATGATCGGCAAGCTCGAAATCCTGCGCCAGCGCGAGCGGGCCGTGATGGAACTGGGCGATGCCTACGACCTGCGCGATTTCGACCAGGCCGTGGTTGACGGCGGCAATGTCCCCTTGGACGTATTGGCCGGCAACATCACCCGCTATATCGAGAACGGCGGATAAGTCGCACCAAGTACTGACTGCGGGGGTAAGTCATCAGTTTGATCGGCAAGAGACTGTTCGCGAGCCTGCTGGCCGTGTTGGCGGCCAGCATGGCCTTTACGCCTTCCGCCGTGGCGCAGCGCCCGCCCTCGCCAGCGGTTCAGGAAGCACTCGACAGCGATCCGCGATTTGCCGAGTTGTTCAATGCCGAGGCCGACTCGGATGCAGAGGCCCTCGATCAAGAATTTGCGGTAGTCGGCTATGTCGGCGACACCTACCCGCGTGACGGCGAGCTCTACTTGGAGCTCCTGGCCGACGCGGTAGGGCTTGCCAACATCGTCGACTATGACGGCCGGTATGAATCGGAGCTGCGCGAGCGCCTGATCGAGGCTGTACCGCTGGCGGAGGCCACCCTGGGTCCGGACCACAACGATACCGAACTGATGGTCGCCTGGCGCGAAATCCTGTTGGAACAGGCCGGCGAAGGCAATGGCGATTACGAGAACGTCTACACCGGGTTCGACGAAGAGGCGGACGAAGAGCCTTACGCCTGGCTGGCCGACTTCCCCTACGCCAACGAGGCGATGCGCCAGCAGATGGCCGCCCTGCGCGAAGCGGCAGAAGGCCAGAGCGGCGAGGCGCTGATCGCGATCTTCCGTGAAGCTGCGCGGCTGGAAGAAGACTATGGCGGTGTCTTCTGGCCCGGCTACCAGGCCGCCCGCTTTGCCATCCTCGACGAACTCTACCAGATCGGCGAGTGGGAACAGATGGAGCGCGAAGCAAAGGATCTGCTCGTGATCTACACCGAAGGCGGCGATCTCGGAAACGAACTGGCAATCACGGTCGGCCAGTACCTCGCGCTTGCTCGTGAGACCCAGTTCGACCTTGAAGGCGCAACTGCCGCCTTGGCACCGCTGGTGACGCATCCGACCGCCAACAGGGTCCCGCCGGAGCTTATCTCACCCAAGACCGGCGACCCGATGCAGCCCGACCACCGCGAGGGGCAGGCCCGGTCACAGTTGGCGCGCCTCTTGCTCGAAAGCGATGGCGACGTGGACCTTGCCCTGGAAAGCGCCCGCTTCGGTACGCGCTACCTGATCGGCTACCGGCAAGGGCGACCGTTCACCCAAGATGTCGAGGCGGCGATTGACCGGGAGTTCCGCGCACCGAGGGACGAGCCTTTCGGCCAGGACGCCCGGCAGCAATTTGCCAATCTCGTCGAAGCGGCTTGGCGCGTGCGCGAAAGCGGCGACAGTGACGACACGGCCCTGTTTGCCGAGGCTTTCGCAGCCGCCCAGGAGTCCGCACAGGACCGCACGACACCGGCCATCGCGCGCGTCGCTGCCCTTGCCGTAGCGGAGCGTGCAGGGCTGGACGGTCTCGCCCGCGAACGAGAGGAGCTGGGCATCGCCATGCAGACACTGGACGGGCAGGAATTCCTCCGTGCCCGCGCGCGCCAGCAGGACATTGATCGGGAGTTGCAGGAAGCTGCGCCCGAGTTCTTCAGCCTGATCCGCCCCTCCGCATTGACGCCGGAGGAAGCACAGGCCCTGCTCCTCCCGGGAGAGGCGATGCTGCTGGTCCTGCCCACGCAATACGGCACCCACGTGCTCGCGCTGACGCCTGATGCCACTGCATGGCACAAGTCCGAATGGACCGAACAGGATATCCGCTCGCAGGCGCGCGTGCTGCGCAACGACCTCGATCCCTGGGGCGCGGGTATCGTCAACAACTGGGATGGCGGCTTCGACGCGAACAGCGCGTGGATCCTCTATCGCGAATTGATCGAACCATTGATGCCCACCCTCGAGGGCAGTGACGCACTACTCTATGCGACCGGGCCTGCCCTCTCTTCCATCCCGCTCACCGTACTGCTGCTGGATGAGCCTGCCGAGGCAGACGAGCGTCACCACGATTACCGCGCGATGCAGTGGTTGGGGGACAGGTTTGCCATGGCGCAGCTACCGTCGCTCTCCTCGCTTGCCTTCCTGCGGCGCGATGGCGCGGCGACTTCCGGCGCGCGCACCATGGTGGGTTTTGCCGATCCGGTGCTGGAGGGCGAAGCGGCCACACGCGGCGGACGCAACGCCGGGCTGGTAGGCAGCCAGCGGCTGGCCACGGTGGCCGGGCCGGGCTCGAACCAGACGGCGCTGGCTGACCTCACCAGCCTGCGCGCGCTCAGCCGCCTGCCGGGTACGGCGCGGGAAGTGCAGATGCTGGCGCAGGCGCTCGCCGTTGATGAGCACTCGGTATTCATCGGCCCTGCCGCCACCGAAACCGCCGTGAAGACGCAGGACCTCTCCGACGTCCGTTACCTTGTCTTCGCCACCCATGGTTTGACCGCAGGGGAAGGCGGCATCGCCTCGGAACCGGGCCTCGTGTTCACGCCGCCAGAAGAAGCGACCATGGCCGACGACGGGTTGCTGACGGCATCCGAAATTCTCTCGCTCGACCTGTCTGCCGACTGGGTCATGCTGAGTGCCTGCAACACTGCCGCAGCCGATGGCATCGGCGGCGGCGGGCTGTCTGGCCTGGCGCGATCGTTCTTCTACGCCGGCGCGCGCAGCCTGCTGGCATCGCACTGGCCGGTGATCGACGAGATCGCGCCGCTGCTCACTTCCACCTCGGTCCGCATGCTGGAAGACAACCCCGGCATGTCGCGCGCCGAGGCCCTGCAGCAGGCCATGATTGACGTGCGCAACAATGCCGACATCGAACGGGCGGACCATCCCAGCAGCTGGGCGCCGTTCATCACCGTTGGCGACCTGCGGTAGGAGCGCCCCGACGGCGCGATACGCAAGCTTAACCCCGCACTGCTATCTGTCCCGCATCCGGCCATCCGCGTTTTGCGGCTTGCTGGCGCACGGAGACAGAAGACAAGCTGGCGATCATGGTTGCGTTGTACATAACCATCGACACCGAATACGAATATGGCTTCACCGCACGGCACGGGGCCGGTTCACGTGCGCAAAACTTCGCCCGCGCGATCAAGGGCGAAACCCCTGACGGTGACGCGGGTATCTTCCACCAGATGGACGTGTTCGACCGCCACGGGCTGAAAGGCGTCTTCTTCGTCGATCCCATGCCCGCCCTGCTGTGGGGGACGGGCGCGATTGCCGACGTGGTGGAGCCGATCATCGAGCGCGGGCACGACGTGCAGCTGCACCTCCATACCGAATGGCTGAACCTGCTGGGCAACAAGAATCCGCTGGGCGACCGCATCGGCGCGGACATCAAGGACTTCACCCGCGACGAACAGCGCGTACTGCTGGAACTGGCGATGGAACTGCTGATGGAAGCGGGCGCCCCCCGCCCTGTCGCCTTCCGAGCGGGCAACTACGGCGCCAACGACGACACGCTGCGCGCACTGGCAGACCTTGGCCTGACGCACGATTCCAGCCACCCGCCGGGCCTGATGGAGGGCGACTGCGAAATCGGCCTGGGAGAGGAACACCGCCGCCCGCTGCGCCGTCTTGGCGTGATCGAGGTGCCCATCGGCTGCATCGGCGATGCCTTCGGCGGCCTGCGCCATGCCCAGCTGACCGCACTATCCTACCGCGAGATCGTGGCCGCCCTGCGCCATGCGCGCGATAACGACTTCGCCTGCTTCACCGTGGTCTCGCACTCGTTCGAACTGCTCTGCCGCCAGCGCACGCGGCTCAACCGGATCGTGCAGCGCCGGTTTGAGAAGGTCTGCGCCCATGTCGAAAAGATGCGCGGCGTCGATACGGCGACCTACACACAGCACCCACCCAGGCCCACCAAGCGCAAGGCAATGGCTCCCGTGCTCGCGGGTGCGCCCTTGCTCAATGGCACACGGATGGTGGAACAGGCAGTTGCCAATGCCCTCTATGGCCGCAAGACGCAGGCCCATGTCGAGGAAGCGGAAGGCGAGGCTAAGCCCGTCGCAAGAGCAATTCGATATTTGGAGATAGCCAACCAGGCGCGCGTCCTGTGATCCGTGCCAGCCGGTTCACCAGCCGAACCGGCGCCGATGGCTGCCCATGCACCCCGCTGCGGGCGGCGATCCAGCTATCTTCGGCAGTTGCCGTGAAACGCCCGTGCAAGGTGCGGGCCAGGTGCCAGGGCTTGAGGCCGCGCTGCCAGTCCTTGCCCACCAGCCGGTCCACCGCACGCGGCAGGTAGTTCACCAGCCAGCGGCCCGAATGCACCTCGCGCGGGGCGAGGCGGCTGGCGGTGCCCAGTACCAGCATCTGTCCGCCCGGTTTCATGACGCGGTGGATTTCCGCCATGACGGCGTCCAACTGCTCCGGCGCGACATATTCGAGCACGCTGTTGGCTATCACGAGGTCGAACTGCGCGTCTTCAAAGGGCATAGTGCGCGTGTCCGGCACGTGCAGCACGGACATGGCCGCATCGGCGCCATGCATGGCGACATTTGCTCTTGCCAGGCGGATGTTGCCGGAATCGACGTCAACGCCCGTCACCTGTGCGCCGAGCCGCGCCAGGACAATGCCGGACGCGCCGTAGTTGCAGCCAAATTCCAGCGCCGTCTTGTCCGCAGGGTCGATGCCATAGGCGGCCAGCACCGGGCGCAAGTGTTCCCATTCGTAGTCGACATAGCCTCCCACCCAGCGATCGTCCGGGTCGAGACCCAGCTCGCGGGCAATGGCGCGAAACTCCTCCCGGTGTACGGGATCGGCCTCGGCCGCAATGGGGACGTGGGCAGTCATGCGGCGCACCCTAGCGCGCAATGCTTGAAATTGCCTTGCTAGCGCGCGGCGGCGGCCGTCGCCCCCACCCGCTCGACCAGGCGGATTTCGTAGAGGTTGGGCCACAGCTTGCCGGTCACGAACAGCCGTCCGCTCTCCGGATCGTGGGCAATACCGTTCAGCACCGCATCGTTGCGACCTTGCCGGTTGGCGGGCACCAGGGGGCGCAGGTCGACCACCTGCTGCACCACGCCGTCCACCGGATCGATCCCCAGCAGGAAGCCGGTGAACCAGACATTGGCGAACACCATGCCGTCGATCCATTCCAGCTCGTTGAGACGGATGACTTCGTCGCCGCCCAGCGTCACGGTCAACTCGCGCTGCACCTCCAGCGTTTCCGGATCGAGGAAGCGCAGCACGGATGATCCGTCAGAGGCGATGAGGCTGGTGCCGTCGTAGGTCAGCCCCCAGCCCTCGAACGGAAACTCCTGCGTCGCGCGGTGTTCCAGCGTGGCGACGTCCCAACGGTGAACCTCCCTGTCCATCCAGGTGAGGCTGACCAATTCGTCACCCCACAGTGCCAGCCCTTCGCCGAACTGCTCGGTCGGGATCGGCTGGCTCTGCTCGATCTCGCCGGTTTCCAGTGTGACGCGGCGCACCTCGGATTCACCTTCCTGCCCGGTGCTCTCGTAAAGCGCCCCGTCGTGCCATAACAGGCCCTGGGTGAAGGCATTGGCGTCGTGCGGGTAAGTCGCGATGATCTGCGCATCGTAGACCGCCGGTCCAGCCGGGGCCTCCTCCGCAGCGGCAGCTTGTGGCTGCTGCGCCTGCACGGCGGCCGGCAGTGCCAGCGCCGCCATGAAGGACAAGAGGAGATTGCGAACCTTCATCATTGACGCCCTCCTGCTGCGCCGGAGATGAGCAGGGGCTGAAGACCCTGATGACATGGGCTCATGCGAAAAATTGGCTGCGTTATCAGAACGAACGGCGTCGTCCCTCGGGCAACCATGTTTGGCGGCCCTTGGTCAACCGGGCAGCTGGGCCCGGGACTGCACGGCGCCACCCATACCTTCATGGCGAGCAGGCGCCGCCACCAGACAGCCACTTGCAGACTGCGGTCAGTCGCGACCGAAAAGCTTGCCGGCCATGCCGGAGATATCGTCCATCACGTCGCCGTCACCATCCTGGTCGATCAGGCCCTTCAGGCTCGAAGGATCGTTCTTGATGGCATTGGCAAATTCGGTGAGCGAGCCTTCGCCGCCGATCTGCTGCACGATCTGCGACAGGACACCCGTGTCGAGACCGGTGCGCTGCGAAGCGAGCTCGACGGTATCACCCTGCATCTGGTGCGTCTGGCCCAGCGTGGCCACGGCGCGCTCGACCATGGAAGGGTCGAGTCCGACGCGTTCGGCGAGGTTGGCGATATCGTCCGGAGCGCCGCCGATGTTGCGCAGAATTCCGTCAAGCATGCTCATGGGTCTGTCTCCTCGAGATGAATTTCGTTGAAAGACTAGGCCCCTCTGATGACATAATAAAGGCCCCGCTCCGGCGTTCACCGTGCGGGGCCCTCCTCTCCAGCCGGAAAACCGGGTAACGCGTGTCAGGCGGCCTGCGGCGCAGCCTGCCGAACACCCTCATCAACGTGCTCTGCAAATTGTTCGAAGTTGTCGATGAACAGTTGCACCAGCTTGCGCGCGGTGGCGTCGTATTCGTCCTTGTCGGCCCAGGTGGCACGCGGATCGAGCAGGGTCTGGTCGATCCCGGCCTCCTCCAGTGCGGGCACGAAAACCGGCACATCGAAGCCGAAGTTCGGGTCCTTGCGGAATTCGACGTCGTCCATCTTGCCGTCGAGCACGGCGTTCAGCAGCCCGCGCGTGGCCTTGATCGGCATGCGGTGGCCGACGCCATACTTGCCGCCGGTCCAGCCGGTGTTGAACAGCCAGCACTGCGCCCCGCCCTTGGCGATGCGATCCTTCAGCAGGTTGCCGTAGACGCTGGGGTGACGCGGCATGAAGGCAGCACCAAAGCAGGTGCTGAAAGTTGCTTCGGGCTCGGTCACGCCGATCTCGGTGCCGGCCACCTTGGCGGTGTAGCCCGAGAGGAAGTAGTACATCGCCTGGTCCGGCGTCAGCCGCGCGATCGGAGGCAGCACACCAAAGGCGTCGGCGGTCAGCATGACCACGTTCGACGGAGCCGGGCCGAGGTTCTTCTCCGAAGTGTTCGGGATGAACTCGATCGGATAGGCGCCGCGGGTGTTCTCCGTCTTGCTGCCGTCGGTGAAGTCCAGTTCGCGGGTCTGCTCGTCCATGGTGACGTTTTCAAGCACCGTGCCGAACATCTTGGTGGTGGCGTAGATCTCCGGCTCGCCTTCGGCGGACAGGTTGATCATCTTGGCATAGCAGCCGCCTTCGAAGTTGAAGACGTTGTCATCCGACCAGCCGTGCTCGTCGTCGCCGATCAAAGTACGGCTGGCGTCAGCCGACAGCGTGGTCTTGCCGGTGCCCGAAAGGCCGAAGAAAATCGCGCTCTTGCCGTCGGCACCGATGTTGGCCGAACAGTGCATGGGCATCACCCCCTGCGCGGGCAGCAGGAAGTTGAGCAGGCCGAACACGCCCTTCTTCATTTCGCCGGAGTATTCGGTGTTGCCGATCAGGATCAGCTTCTCGGTGAAGTTGACTGCAATCACCGTGTCGCTGCGGCAACCGTGGCGTTCCGGATCGGCCTTGAAGCTGGGCAGGTTGATGATCGTGTATTCGGGGCTGAAGCCAGCCACCTCTTCTGCCGTGGGCCGCACGAGCATCGTGCGCACGAACAGGTTGTGCCAGGCCATCTGCGTGATCACGCGCACGTTGACGCGGTATTCCGGCTGGCTACCGCCGAACAGGTCGGCAACGTAAAGCTCGTCCTGGCCTTCCACGGCGGCCAGGAAATCAGCTTTCAGGTTGTCCCAGCTTGCCTGGTCCATCGGCTGGTTGATGGCGCCCCAGTCGATCGTGTCTTCGGTGGCGGCATCGCGGACGACGAACTTGTCCTTCACGCTACGGCCGGTGAACTTGCCGGTGTCGACCAGCAGCGCGCCATCCTTCGTCAGTTTGCCCTCGCCCTTGGCGATGGCATGTTCGACCAGCGCGGGAGTCCCGAGATTGGCATGAAGGGTGGCGGAAGTCGCTATGCCCTGATCGGACAGCGACACATTAAGCGGGATCGACACGCAGTGCTCCTCAACACAACAAGAAATCCGTCCCGGCACAGGGTCGTCGCGCCGGAAACTTGCGGCCCGCATAGAGGCCCAGAATTGCGGCGTCAATTTGGCATGGACCCATTGCCCTATAGTTGCGTCCGGCCCCCTGTTGCGACGTTGCAGTGCAGCATTTTTTCGGTGTCCGCATGCAGCAACATTGTGTCTCTCGCAGCGGCGGGTTACGTCCCTTTCAGGCAAGGAATAGGCATGACGGAAACAACTGACAGTGTGACCGGTGAAGCGTCCGTCTCCGACGAGGGTCAGCGCACCATCGCGCTGGTGGATGACGACCGCAACATCCTCACGACGCTGTCCATTGCCCTGCAGGCGGAAGGCTATGCCACGCGCGTATATTCGGACGGCGAAGCCGCTCTTGCTGCCCTGCGCAAGAACCCGCCGGACCTCGCCGTATTCGATATCAAGATGCCCCGC
The DNA here is from genome assembly GCF_038289935.1 of Aurantiacibacter gilvus. Taxonomy (NCBI): domain Bacteria; kingdom Pseudomonadati; phylum Pseudomonadota; class Alphaproteobacteria; order Sphingomonadales; family Erythrobacteraceae; genus Aurantiacibacter; species Aurantiacibacter gilvus. Next base: position 791,965 of record NZ_JBBYHV010000001.1, on the reverse strand, counting down.
ATGGACGGCATGGAACTGCTGAAGCGGCTGCGCGAAAGTTCTGATATTCCAGTTATTTTCCTGACGAGCAAGGACCAGGAGCAAGACGAGGAAGCCGGGCTTGCGATGGGCGCCGACGACTATATCGCGAAGCCCTTCAGCCAGCGCCTGCTGGTTGCCCGCATCCGCGCCATCCTGCGCCGTGCCGCGCCGCTGCCGCACGACGAGCAGGACGTCGCGCCCATGCCCGACGGCGCGCACGAGACCATAGCGCGGGGACGGCTGGTGATGGATCCCGCTCGCCACCAGGTGACCTGGGACGGTAAGCCCGTCAGCCTGACCGTCACCGAATTCCTGATCCTCGAGGCGCTGGCAATCCGTCCCGGCGTGATCAAGAGCCGCAACCAGCTGATGGATGCCGCCTACCCCGACGATATCTTCGTCGATGACCGCACGGTCGATTCGCATATCAAGCGGCTGCGGCGGAAATTCCGCGCGGTCGATCCCGGATTCGGGGCGATCGAAACGCTCTACGGCGCCGGCTATTCGTTCTCCGATGGCTGACCCGTCCAGCGAGGACACACTGCAAGCAAGCAGGCTTGAACGGCTCGCCATTCCCTTCGGCGGATCGCTGACGCGGCGCATCCTGACCGTGAACCTGATCCCGCTGCTGGTGCTGGCGGGCAGCCTGTTCTTCCTCGATTCCTATCGCCGCCAGCTGCTGGACGAACGCTACAAGCTCGCCCGTATCGAGGCGCAGATTACGGCAGAGGCGCTTGCAGGTGCCACGGTAGAACGGCAGGAAGCCCTCCTCAGCCAGATCGGGCGCGAGCAATCGATGCGGCTGCGCATGTACGACGCCAGCGGCAAGCTCATCGCCGACAGCTTCGAGCTGGACGAACCCAGCTTCACCTTTGACGACCCGGTGGCCGAACCCTTCCTCGAGGACCTTGCGCGATGGACGGACAACGCCGTCAACATCGCCGTGGGTGCCCCGTCCCCGCCGGCCTATGTCGAGCCGGACGAGACCAATGCCGACGCCTGGCCGGAACTGGTCCGCGTGCGGCAACAGGGCCTGAGCCAGATCGAGCTGCGCCGCGCGCCGGATGGCACGCCTGTCATCAATGCCGCTGCCCCCGTCGGCCTCAATGGTGCGAGCCTGCTGACCACCCGCAACGCGGTGGACATCACAGCCGCCGTGCGCAGCGCGCGCTCCAGCCTGATGACCATCATCCTGCTGGCACTGGCGCTGTCCACGATCCTCTCGCTCTACCTCGCCACCACGATCATCGAACCGCTGCGGCGACTGGTGCAGGCGGCATCGCGCGTACGGCTGGGCCGGGACCGCGAGGTGGAAGTGCCGCGCATGGACGAGCGCACGGACGAGATCGGCCTGCTGGCGCGTGCCGTATCGGACATGACCGCCACCCTGCGCCACCGTATCGACGCGGTCGAAAGCTTCGCCGCCGACGTGGCGCACGAAATCAAGAACCCGCTCGCATCCTTGCGCAGCGCCACCGAAACCCTGCCCAAGGTCGACGATCCCGACCTGCGCAACCAGTTGGTCGAGGTGGCCGCGCACGACGTGCGGCGGATCGACCGCCTGGTGACCGAAATCTCCGAAGCCAGCCGCATCGACGCGGAGTTGAGCCGGGCGACGTTCGAGCAGGTCGACCTGTGCTCGCTCTTCTCCAACGTGGTGGCGCGCAAGCTGGAACGCGGCGAGACGCGCGGCTGCGCGGTCGAGATCGCCTGCAAGACGAACATGGGTGAGGTCATGGGCGTGCCCGTGCGACTCGAACGCATCGCCGAAAACCTGCTCGACAACGCGGTGTCCTTCTCACCCGAAGGCGGTCGCATCGTCGTGACCATCGCCCGTAACGGCCCACGCGTCACCGCAACGGTCTGCGACGAAGGTCCGGGCATTCCCGAGGACGAACGCGAGAAGGTATTCCGCCGCTTCCACTCTCACCGTCCGGAAGGCGAGGAATACGGCAACCATTCCGGCCTCGGCCTCGCGATCGGGCGCACCATTGCCGAAGCGCACTCGGGGAGCCTGACTGTGGAGGACGACGTAACAGGGCTTGGCGGCGCCTGCCTGGTACTGGAATTGCCTGCTGTATGAGTGACGTCCTTCCGAATGTCAGCTGCGTCGCCATGCGCGGGCGCGCCATGGTGATCACCGGGGCTCCCGGCACCGGCAAGTCGAGCCTCGCGCTCGCCCTGCTCGACCGCGGCGGCGAACTGATCGGCGATGACGGGGTGACGCTGTCGCAGGTCGGCGAACTGGTGATCGCCAGCCCGCCGCCCAACACCATGGGCCTGATCGAAGTGCGCAATGTCGGGCTGCTGGAAGTGCCGACGACCCGTGCGCCAGTGGCCATTGTCATCAGCCTGACTGACGATGCCGAACGCCTGCCGCTGGGCCATGGCATGGCAATGATTCTGGGCAGGCCGGTGCCTCAGGTGGCGCTCTATCCCGACACCCCGGCCTTGCCCCTGCGCGCCGAGGCGGCACTCGAGATGCACGGGCTGGACTGAAAGCCCCCTTCACATTTGCTCGCCATGCGCGCAGATGACGCTGCCATGGCAAACAAGGCGCCAGAGTCGCAACAACGTATCCTGCTGGTCACCGGCATGCTCGGCGCGGGCAAGACAACGGCGCTGCGCGAGCTGGAGGACCTGGGTTGGGAATCGATCGACAACTTCCCGATCCGCCTGCTCGACCGCATGGTGGGAGGCAACGCGCCCGGCGCGCACTCGCTGGCAATCGGCTTCGACTGCCGCACCCGTGACTTCGTACCAGCGGACATCATCGCCCAGGTGAAACGCTGGATCGAAGAGGATGGCTTGGCGATCTCCACTCTCTTCCTCGACTGCGCCGGATACGAGCTGGAACGCCGTTTCAACGAGACCCGCCGCCGCCATTTCCTGGCTGGCGACCTACCGGTTCCGTCAGGAATTGCCGCAGAGCGTGAATTGCTCGCTCCCATGCGGCGCTGGGCCGACGTGCTGATCGACACAACCGATTATTCCACCAACGACCTGAAGCAGACGATCCGCGAGCATTTCTCGCAGACGGCACCGCAGCAGATGACGGTCACCGTCTCCAGCTTCGCCTTTGCGCGCGGCAAGCCGCCCACGGCGGACCTGGTGTTCGACATGCGCTATCTCGACAACCCGCATTGGGAACCGGGACTGCGCGAACAGACCGGGCTGGATGCCGGAGTCGGCGAATTCATCGAAGGCAGCGCGGTTTTTACCTCCAGCTTCGAGAAGATCAGTTCGCTGCTGTTGGAACTGCTCCCGCGGTACGCGAAACAGGGAAAGGCCTACGTCAACATCGCCTTCGGCTGTACCGGCGGGAGACACCGTTCGGTTTACACTGCCGAGAAGATGGCGCAGGTCTTGCGCGATGGCGGCTTTTCGCCCACCGTCCTGCACCGCAACCTGGGATCTCGCGCGGAAGACCTGGTGGAAGGAACGCAACACCCGTGATAGGCCGCCCGCCCCGAACCGCTGTTATCGAGAGCGCAAGAAGCACCCCTCCCCAATGATCGGTATTATTCTCGTCACTCACGGCCGCCTGGCCGAGGAATTCGTTTCCGCCATGGAGCACGTGGTGGGCCACCAGGATGCGATCGCCACGATCTGCATCGGACCCAGCGACGACATGGAAATGCGGCGCAAGGAAATCGCCACGGCCATCGACAAGGTCGATACCGGGTCGGGCGCGATCATGCTGACGGACCTGTTCGGCGGCACGCCGTCGAACCTCGCCATCTCGCTGCTGGAAGCCGGCCGCACCGAGGTGATCGCCGGCATCAACCTGCCCATGCTGATCCGGCTGGCCGGCGCCCGCAAGGAACTGCCGCTGCTCAAGGCCGCGCAGGCTGCGCGCGAGGCAGGCCGCAACTACATTACGTTGGCGTCCGAATTTCTCGGGCAGGACGCCTGACCGAGGGGGAACGGATGAGCGAAGCCAGTTGCGAAGTGATCATCCCCAACAAACGCGGCCTGCACGCCCGCGCCAGCGCCAAGTTCGTCGCCGCCGTGGCCGAAATGCCCGGCTGCAACGTCAAGGTGGAGAAGGATGGTCAGTGTGCAGCCGGCGGCTCGATCCTGGGACTGATGATGCTGGGCGCTGCCATGGGTGACACGGTCATAGTCTCCGTCGAAGGCGACGATGCCCAGGTGCGGCTGGGCCAGTTGGTCCAGCTCGTCGAAGGCAAGTTCGGCGAGGACTGATGTCCAGTACTCACCGGCGCGAGATTACCGGCTTTTCCAATCCCACGGTCAAATACCTGCGCTCCCTGCGCGAGAAGAAGCACCGCAAGCGCGAGGGCGTTTTCCTTGCCGAAGGCCTGCGCTTGCTGACTGACGCGCGCGAATGCGGGCATGTGCCGAAGACGCTGGTGATGGCCAAGGGCCGCGATCCGCATCCGCTGCTCGATGCGCTGGAGGCTGACGTTGCCGCTGCTGGCGGCGAGGTGATCGAGACCAGCTCGGACATCCTCTCCAAGATCACCGGCAAGGACAACCCGCAGGCTGTGGCTGGCGTGTTCGCGGAATTCGATACCTCGCTCGCCGCGCTTGACCGAAGCAAAGCGAAGATCTGGCTGGTGTCGCAGGCGCTGCGCGATCCGGGCAACCTTGGCACAATGCTGCGCACCGGCGATGCCGTGGGCGCTGGCGGGCTGATCCTGATCGACGACTGCGCCGACCCCTTCAGCGTCGAGGCCGTGCGCGCGAGCATGGGTGCAGTGTTTACCCAGCAACTGGCACAGGCCGGGTGGGACGAATTTGTCGACTGGTTGCGTCAGGGGGACGGACAACTCGTGGCAGCGAGCCTGCGCGATGCCGTGCCCTATCGCGGTGCGCCCTATGCCGCGCCATGCTTCGTGCTGGTCGGCAACGAATCGCGCGGACTGCCCGAGGACTACGAAATGGCCTGCGACCTGCGCGTGACCATGCCGATGAAGGGCCGGGCCGACAGCCTCAATGCTGCGGTGGCAGCGGCGGTGCTGGCCTACGAAGTGCTCGATACGCTGGAGGCCTAGTCCCCGGCGATGAAGGCCGTCAGGTGCCAGCTGCCGTTGCGGCGCGAGGCGATCAGGCGGTAATCTATGTATGGACGCAGCCGGTCGGACTCGACGAAACCTACCAGCGTCTGGCCTGCCGCCCCCTGCGCCCAGCTGACGCGCGTGAAGCCCCCTGCAACGTCAGTTTCGGGACTCCCGGTCAGCTCGACCGCTTCCCAGGACAGGCTTGCCAGCACCGGAGCGTCAGCGGACGGTTCGTCGAGCAGCGGCACCTCTTCACCGGTAACGATCATGCCGCCGTAAGGATCGACCGGCAGTCCTTGCGCGAAGTACCAAGGCATGGTCATTGTCGCGCCGTCGGAAGCGCAGCCCATGGCAACGATCTCGGCCAATTCGTCCCAAAGCGCGCCGTCGTCAGCCGCCAGCCGATCACGCAGTTCCGCCGCGCCGTTGCCGCCTCCAAAATCCAGCCGGATGTCTTCCGAAGACAAGGCTAGCAGGTCATCGGCTTCGCGTGTGGCGACCGCGTCGAGCAGGCTGGCGAGGAATGCGCCGCCGCCCGGCTGGTCACGGCACTCGTCACGCGGCGCGAAGGGTCCGGTTGGCCGTGCCGGAAGGGTCTCTCCCTCTGCATCGGACACCAGTTGCTCAGCCGCGCGTTCGATGCGGTCAGACGGCGGGTCACTGCGGTCGCAGGCGGAAAGCGCTGCAAACAGGGTCACGGCAGCGAGCAAGGCGCTTCTGGCGGTCATGTTGCAGCAGTATCCTTCTCGTCCTCGCTGCCTTCGATGAGCAGGCCTTCGGACGGTTCAGCGACATCCCCAACCCCATAGCGCGGGGCGCCTTCCACCAGCGGTACCTCGTCGATCTCCTTGCTGATTTCCAGCCCCTTCTCCGCCATCCGGCGGCCCGATGTCAGGACATTGCGCTCAAAGCTGCCGACGAACTTGTTGTAATTGGAAACCGCCGATTCCAGCCCGCTGCCAACGCGCTTCATGTGTTCCGCCGCCACGCGCAGGCGATCGTAGAGCTCTGCACCCATGCGGCCGATTTCTTTTGCCTCCGCCGCCATCCGATCTTGCCGCCAGACCTGCGCCACGGTGCGCGCGATGGCGACGAGGTTGGTGGGCGTGGCCAGCAGCACGCCGTTCTTGAAGGCGAAGTCCCACAGCTCCGGATCCGCCTCCAGCGCGGCGGCGACGAAGTGCTCGCCGGGGACGAACATCACCACGTAGTCGGGCGCTTCCTCGAACTGGCTCTGGTAGCTCTTGGCCCCCAGCGTCTGCACATGACCGCGCATCGACTTGGCGTGCTGGGCCATGTGCTGGCGGCGCACCTCGTCATCCTCGGCCTCGAAGGCAGCCTGGTAAGCGTTGAGCGAGACCTTGGCGTCGATCACCAGCTTCTTCTGCCCCGGCACGTGGACGATGGCGTCAGGCCGCAGCCGCCCGCTGTCGGTATCGACCGAATGTTCCAGCGTGAAATCGGTGTGTTCGGACAGGCCGCACTGCTCCAGCACGTTCTGCAAGGCCCGTTCGCCCCAGCGGCCGCGCGCCTTGGGGGCATTGGTGAGCGAATTGCCCAGCCGCTGCGCCTCGCGCCGGACCTCTTCCTGCCCACGCTGCATGTTCTCGATCAGGCCGGTCAGCTGGCCGAAGGCGTCGACGCGGTTTTTCTCCAGCGTGGCGACCTGCTCCTCGTAGCTCTTCAGTCGCCGGTCGACCGGATCGAGCAGCGCCTTGAGCTTGGCCTCGCTGGCCTTTTCCGAATGGCCCAGCCGCTCGCTGGCGGTCTTGAGGAACTCCTCCTGCGCCCGCGACAGCACTTCCGAACCCGTGGCCTTGAACTGCGCCAGCAATTCCTCGCGCGCTTCCTTCATCGCGGCGATCTGCTTGTCGAAGTTTTCGGCATTGGTCCTTAGCGTGGCGATCTCGATATGCGCCCTGCCTAGCTCCGCACCGGCCTGCCTGAATTCCGCCTCTGCCGCCTGTGCACGCTCTTCCAGCGCCGCTTTCTCACTACGCAAGTCGATAAGCGGGCGAGCGCCCAGCCAGTATCCGCCAGCAATGCCGACGATCAACGCACCAACCACCATGGCGACTACGATAATTGGATCCATGCCTTCTCCCTTCTGCCCAATGCCGCCGACGATTTAGCCGTCGGCGGCACCGGTCAGCTGTTGTGCAAACGGACTCCGAGATCGCTCAATGCTTCCTCTTCGGTCGGGAATCCGACCTGCGATTCACCAATGATGCGACCATCCGGCCTTATAAGAAGCCAGTGGTATCCGTCTGCAAGCTGACACGTTGAGTGGAGCCGAGTTTCCACGGCAGCCTCCTTGTGTCAGGGGCTAGTCATCGGTCCGGGAAGACATCGAACATCGCGTAGAACGCGCTTTCTCAAGTGAGGGCAACGCTTCAGCGAAATGGAACGCTTGATCGACTCGGGGCTACGACTTTGTCTCGGGCGCCCAATGTATGAGACCACGCGATAATACGAGAACGAATAGGCAACGCAAGCGCCCGTGACCATTGTCCACTGACAACGGTTCTTCCAGCCACCAAATTGCGCTTGAGACTCGCTTTCCGCGATTGTATGCGATACATACAATTCAGATTTGCGAAGTTTTCGCGATTGTGAAATATAGGCGCGATAGAGTCGCTCGCGCACCAGAGAGAGGATCACGCATGCCCACTGATATCGAGATTGCCCGCCAGGCCACCCTCATCCCGATCACCGACGTTGCCAAGAACGCGGGCATCCCGGACGATGCGCTGATCCCCTACGGCAAGTACAAGGCCAAGGTCGACACGGCCCAGCTGCCCGACAATCCCAACGGCAAGCTGATCCTCGTCACCGCGATCAATCCCACCCCGGCAGGCGAAGGCAAGACCACGACTTCGGTCGGCCTGTCGGACGCGCTGCACCGCATCGGCAAGAAGACCATGCTGTGCCTGCGCGAACCCTCGCTCGGCCCTTGCTTCGGCATGAAGGGCGGCGGTGCCGGCGGCGGCAAGTCGCAGGTCATGCCGATGGACGAGATCAACCTGCACTTTACCGGCGACTTCCACGCCATCACGAGCGCGCACAACCTGCTCTCGGCCATGATCGACAACTCGATCTACTGGGGCAACCCGAACGACATCGACGTGCGCCGCGTCACCTGGAAGCGCGTGCTCGACATGAACGACCGCGCCCTGCGCCAGATCGTCGGCCCGCTGGGCGGCATCGCCAACGGTTTCCCGCGTGAAAGCGGCTTCGACATCACCGTAGCTTCCGAAATCATGGCCATCCTGTGCCTCGCCAGCGACCTGGCCGACCTGCAGAAGCGCCTTGGTGACATCATCATCGGCTACACCCGCAAGAAAGAGCCGGTCTATTGCCGCGACATCAAGGCCGACAGCGCCATGACCGTGCTGCTGAAGGATGCCATCCTGCCCAACCTGGTGCAGACGCTGGAAAACCGCCCGGCCTTCCTGCACGGCGGCCCCTTCGCCAACATCGCCCACGGCTGCAACTCGGTGATCGCCACCAAGACCGCGCTGAAGATGGCCGACTACACCGTGACCGAAGCGGGTTTCGGTGCCGACCTCGGTGCCGAGAAGTTCATGGACATCAAGTGCCGCCTCGCCGGCCTGAAGCCCAACGCCATCGTGCTGGTCGCGACCGTGCGCTCGCTGAAGATGAACGGCGGCGTGCCCAAGAACGAGCTGACCAAGGGTGAGAACGTCGAAGCCGTGCGCGCCGGTTCGGTGAACCTCAAGCGCCACATCGAAAACCTCAAGAAGTTCGGCATCACGCCGACCATCGCCATCAACCACTTCTATCTCGATACCGATGCCGAAATCGCCGTGATCGAGGAAATGGCTGCCGAGTACGGCGCTGACGCCGTGGTCTGCAAGCACTGGGCCGAAGGTGGTGCCGGTGCCGAGGAACTGGCCCGCATCGTGGCTGCCAAGGCCGATGCCGGTGCTCGCGACTTCGACCAGCTCTACCCCTCGGACATGCCGCTCGCCGACAAGATCACCACGGTTGCCACCGAGATCTACCGCGCCGGCGAGGTCAGCATTTCGCCTGCAATCCGCAAGCAGCTGAAGCAGTGGGAAGAGATGGGCTACGCCAACTATCCCGTCTGCATGGCGAAGACGCAGTACAGCTTCTCCACCGACCCGACCGCGCTCGGCGCGCCGGAAGATCACGTGGTCGAGATCAACGAAGTGCGTCTGTCGGCCGGTGCCGGGTTCATCGTCGCGATTGCCGGCGGCATCATGACCATGCCGGGCCTGCCCAAGGTACCGAGTGCCGAGAACATCTACCTCGACGAGAACGGCCAGATCGAAGGCCTGTTCTAGGCGAACAACCGGGCGGACGCCCCTTCCATCTCGCGCCCGCCTGAACGCTAAGGGTCGTCTCCCCCGGGAGGCGGCCCTTTTCTTTTGCCGGTCTAGTCTTCCAGCGTGTTGGCGCCCCAGCTTGCGACTTCGGCCACCCATTCCTCGCTCGTGGGCATTACCGTGTGATCGACGCGCTCGGCGATCTTCCAGCCATCTTCGGTGCGCACCAGCCGGTCATGGTACTGGCCGGACAATTCGTTGGTCGGTGCCCCACCTTCGCCGCGCATCACGAAGATGAAGCGCGATTTCGCGCTCGCCGTATCGCCCTCGACATCGATCTCGAAATTGCTGATCTGGTGGAAGCTGCTGGTGTTGACGAAATCGTCCGGCACTTCGCCGAACAAGCCCGTCAGCATTTCGCGGATCTCGTCCTGCCCCTCGCGCCGGGTGTTGCCGTTGGCCCAGACCCCGTCCTCGGTGAACAGGCCGACGTAGCCATCGTAATCGCGCGCATCGAGATGGGCGGAATAGTCGGTGATCACCCGCTGGATGGCGAGTTGGTCTTCCAGTTCCAGCACCCGGCTTTCCAGCGCCTCCGTGTCATTGCAGCCCGCCAGCGCCAATGCGCCGGCAGCAATCGCGATACGAATACCCATAGGTCCCCCTCCAAGGTCGAACGTTTGAGGTCGCCCTCTATCGGTGGATCGAATCCCAGTGTTCGACGATCATCCCGTCCTCGATACGGTAAGTATCGTACCACCAGACTGGAACCAGCGTGTCGGGATCGTCGCGGCTGGGCAATTGACGCTGGTGCATCAACTGCACGAGGTCGCCCTCGGCCAGTACGAATTCGAATTCGGTTAGCGGGTAGGTGCCCGGTTCGAGCGGCTCGGCATCCGGGCGCGACGTCTTGAGATAGTCGATCAGGCCGTCGAGGCCGCCTTCGATGCCCGGGCTGTGCTGGATATAGTCGGGCGAAATGTACTCCCGGGCAGCATCGAAATTCTGGCCGTTGAGAACCTCGTGCCACATGTCGAGCACCAGTTGCTTGTTCGCTTCCAGCTGCGCCTGCTCATCCGCGATGCCAGCTTCGTCCTGCTCACCGCCGGCCTGTTCGCAGCCCGCCAGCGCCAGCGCGCCGACAGCAATAACGTGGCGAAACTTCATGAATTCCCTCCCCGAATCATTATCCGGGCAGGAGACTAGCCGATCACGCTGCCTTGCGCGCCTTTTCCAGCTTCTTCAGCGCCATCGACCGCTTCAGGCGGCTGAGGTGGTCGATGAAGAGGATGCCGTTGAGGTGGTCCATCTCGTGCTGGATGCAGACGGCCAGCATGCCGGTCATCTCTTCCTCGTGCTGGTTGCCTTCGAGATCCTGCCAGCGCACGCGGCACTGGGCCGGGCGTTCGACGTCGGCGAAGATGTCCGGCACCGACAGGCAACCTTCCTGGTAGGTCTTGAGGTCGTCCGAGGGATCGAGGATCTCCGGGTTCACGAAGACGCGCGGATCGTTGATCACCGGCTGGTGCGTGTGATGCGTGCCGTCGTGGTCACATTCTTCCGGCTCTGCATCGGGGTCTTCCTCCTGCAGGTCGATGACCAGCAGGCGCAGTGGTTCACCCACCTGGATGGCGGCAAGGCCGATGCCGTGCGCGGCGTACATGGTCTCGAACATGTCTTCGACGAGCGTCTTGAGCTCGTCGTCGAACGTCTCGACGGGAGCGGACACAACTTTGAGCCGGGGATCCGGCGCTTCCAGGATTTCGCGAATAGCCATGAGGGACATTTAGGAGCGAGGTGCGCCGGAATCAATCTCGTCATCAATCTCGGCGACGGCGGACCACACCGATCAGCGCCAGTACTGCGGTCACCGGGAGGACGATCAACGCCATCCAGACGCCCAGCACCTGATAGTAATAGCCGGTAAAGTTCCCCGTTGCCGGATCGACGAATTCGCCGTTGTTCCCCGTGCTCATCATCGCACCGTGCATGAACCAGCCGAGCGGGGCCGCCAGGATCAAGGCGACGACAAGCGATTTGCCGAAACTCATCCCAGTGGCCTCCGCGCCCGCAGCGCCTGGGCCAGCGTTCCTTCGTCGAGGTAATCCAGTTCACCGCCCACCGGCAGGCCGTGCGCCAGCTGGGTGATGCGCACGGGGTGCCCTTCGAGCCGCTCGGCGATGTAGTGCGCGGTGGTCTGGCCTTCGAGCGTGGCATTCATCGCCAGCACGACCTCGTCAACCCCGCCCGCCTCGACACGGCCCAACAGGCTGTCGATGGCAAGGTCTTCGGGCCGCACGCCATCGAGCGCGGACAGCCGTCCGCCCAGCACGTGATACTTTCCGGTAAACAGCCGCGCGCGGTCCAGCGCCCACAGGTCCGCCACGTCCTCGACCACGCAGATCGCCTTGGTATCGCGGCGCGGGTCGGCGCAGACCGTGCACGGGTTCTGCGTGTCGACGTTGCCGCAGGTCTCGCATTCCACCAGCTTGTCCCGTACCGCACCCAGCGCATCAAGCACTTGCTTGAGCGCGGTCTCGCGGTGCTTGACCAGCCACAGCACCGCCCTTCGCGCCGAGCGCGGTCCGAGGCCCGGCAGGCGCGCCAGGGCGGCGGCGAGGTTTTCGATCTCTTGCGATGCCATCCCTCGCCAGATAGGGCCGCGCGCAGAGAATAGGAAGGCTGGCAATGCGCCTCATCTTCATGGGAACGCCCGATTTCGCCGTACCGACGCTGGATGCGCTGGTCGAAGCGGGGCACGACGTGGCGGCGGTCTACAGCCAGCCGCCCAGCCGATCGGGCCGGGGCAAGCAGGAACGCCCTTCGCCCGTCCACGCCCGCGCGCTGGAACTCGGGATCGAAGTGCGCCATCCCGTCAGCCTGAAGGGCGAGGACGAGCAAGCCGCTTTCGCCGCGCTGGAGGCCGATGTCGCCGTGGTCGCTGCCTATGGGCTGCTGCTGCCGCAAGCCGTGCTGGACGCGCCGAAATTCGGCTGCCTCAACGTCCACGGCTCCTTGCTGCCGCGCTGGCGCGGGGCGGCACCGATCCACCGGGCGATCCAGGCAGGCGATGCGCAGACGGGCGTCACCATCATGCAGATGGAGCTCGGACTCGATACAGGCCCAATGCTGATGAAGGCCGCCACGCCCATCAATGGCAAGACCACCGGCGAACTGCATGACGAACTGGCCGAACTTGGTGCGAGCCTGATGGTGGAGGCGCTGGCCGCCCTTCCCACCCTGCAAGCCCGGCCGCAGGACGATGCGCTGGCGACTTACGCGCCGAAGATCGACAAGGCCGAGGCGCGGCTCGACTTCACCAAACCCGCCGCCATCCTGGAACGCGAAGTACGCGCCTTTTCGCCCTTCCCCGGCGCGTGGTTCGAGCTGGATGGTTCCCGCATCAAGCTGTTGCGCGCGGAACTGGTGGAGGGCCAGGGCGCTCCCGGCACGGTGATCAACGACCGACTGACGATTACGTGCGGAGAGGGCGCGATCCGCCCCGTCATCCTGCAACGCGCAGGCAGGCCGGCCATGGCGCTGGCAGACTTCCTGCGCGGCAATCCGGTCGCCAAGGGCAGCGTGATCGCATGACCCGTTTCGCCCTCACCATCGAATTCGACGGCGGCCCCTTCTTCGGCCTGCAACGGCAGGAGAACGGCCCCAGCGTCCAGCAGAGCATCGAGGAAGCCGCCCATGCGGTGACGGGTGAACAGGTCACCCTGCACAGCGCCGGGCGCACCGACTCCGGCGTCCACGCCCTCGCCATGCGCAGCCATGTCGATATCGCGAAGCAGATCGAACCCTTCCGCCTGATGGAGGCGCTCAACGCGCACTTGCGGCCCGATCCCGTTGCGGTGATCGCCTGCGAGGTGAAGCCCGATGACTGGCACGCGCGTTTCTCCTGCCTCGGGCGCAGCTATGAATACCGCATCCGCAACCGCCGCGCGCCGCTGACGCTGGAGAAGGGCCGCGCCTGGCATGTCGCCAAGCCGCTCGACGCCGAAGCCATGCACGAAGCCGCGCAGGCGCTGGTCGGACAGCACGATTTCACCACCTTCCGCAGCGCACACTGCCAGTCGGCCAGCGCGGTAAAGACGCTCGACCGGCTAGATGTCAGCCGCGAGGGCGATGCCGTGCTGATCCGCGCCGCCGCGCGCTCCTTCCTGCACCACCAGGTCCGCTCGATGGTCGGCTGCCTCGCGCTGGTCGGCCAGGGAACCTGGCGGATAGAACAGGTGGCTGAGGCGTTGGAAGCACAGGATCGCTCCGCGCTCGGCCTCAATGCCCCGCCAGAGGGTTTGTATTTCGTCGCGGCGCGTTATCCTGACGAAGAATAGGAGAGGAAGACCATGACCACCGGACGCCAGCTAATCTCGACCCTTACCGCCGACGGGCAATTGACGCTGGAGCTGGAGGAAAAGGACTTTCCCGATCCCACTGGCAACCAGGTGCTGGTGAAGATGGAAGCCGCGCCCATCAATCCGTCTGACCTGATCCTGATGACCACCGGCGTGGACCTCGCCAATGCCGATTACTCGCCCGGCAAGGTCGTCGCCAAGGTCGCTCCGCCGCTGGTGGCAGCGCAGGCCGGTCGCCACGGCAAGCCGCAGACCGTCGGCAACGAAGGTGCGGGCGTGGTCGTGGCGGCGGGCGACGGCGAGATGGCGCAGGCGCTGATGGGCCAGCGCGTCGCATGCGTCCCCGGCAATGCCTACAGCGAATATGCCTTGGCCGACGCCATGATGTGCATCCCGCTGGGCGACCACACCTGCGAAGAAGGCGCAAGCTCCTTCGTCAACCCCATGACTTCACTGGGTTTTGTGGAGACCGCCAAGCGCGAGGGCAACGAGGCGATCATCCACGCTGCCGCTGCATCGAACCTTGGCCAGATGCTCAATCGCATCTGCCAGGAAGACGACATGGGGCTGGTGAACGTGGTGCGCAAGAAAGAGCAGGCAGACCTGCTGAAGGGCCAGGGCGCGGCCCACGTGGTCAATTCCTCTGACGAGGATTTCGAAGCGCAGCTGGTCAAGGCGATTGCCGATACCGGCGCCTTCCTCGGTTTCGATCCCATCGGCGGCGGACGCATGACCGACACCTGCCTGCGCTCGATGGAACGCGTCGCCGCGGCCAAGCTGACCGAATACAGCCGCTACGGCTCCGACCAGCCGAAGAAGATGTACATCTACGGCCGCCTCGACATGTCGCCCACGATCCTGACGCCCAGCTACGGCTTCGGCTGGACCGTGTCCGGCTGGCTACTGATGCCGTTCCTGAATAGCTGCGACATGCCCACCCTGATCGGCATGCGCCAGCGCGTTGTCAGCGGCCTCAAGACCACTTTCGCCAGCAGCTACAAGTCGCGGGTAAGTCTCGAAGAAATGCTGACGAAGGACGCCATGATGGACTATGCGCAGATGGCGACCGGCGAGAAGTATCTCGTGACGCCTTAGCCGCGGATCACGGCCCCGCGCCGTTCAGCTCTTCCTCCAGCTTTTGCCGGATTGCCTCTTCGTCGACGCTGAGCGAGATGTCACCTTCACGCACGCCGACCTCGACCGGAACACCGTCCACGTCGGTCACGAACACGGCCTCGCCATCACGGATGATCAGGCGGCGCCCATCGCCAAGGGGGATGTCCTGCAGGTCCGGCACGTCCTGCGGCTGCACCGGACCGCTGGGATCGGGGCTCGGGATGGGCCGCGGCGGAGCGACCGACTGGCCCAGCGCCGAGCGCATGAAGTCGCGCCAGATGCGCGCGGGCAAGCCACCGCCGGAAACACCGTCCAGCGGTGAATTGTCGTCATTGCCGACCCAGACACCCACCACCAGCATGTCCTCGCCCTCGCCCGCATAGCCGACGAACAGCGCGTCGCGGTTGTCCTGCGTGGTGCCGGTCTTGCCGTAGTTGGCGATCGACAGCATGGCGGCGCGCCCGGTGCCCTCGTTCACGGCGGCGCGCAACATTTCCTCGATCTCGCGGTGGTCGCTGGAATTGAGGCTGCTCTCGCTGCTGAACAGCCATTCGAGCCAGCCTTGCTCCTCTTCCACGAAGGCATGCGGCGTTACCGGATAGGTGTTGCCGGCCACCCCGGCATAGGCCGCGGTCAGTTCCAGCAGGGTCATGGTGCTGGTGCCCAGCGCCATCGAGGGATCGCCAGCTGTCAGCGGGGAAATCACGCCAAGATCGCGCGCGGTCTCGATCACCGCCTCGCTGCCAACCTCGTTGAACAGCCGCACCGCGGCGACGTTGGACGACCGGGCGAAGGCTTCGCGCAGCGTGATCGTCTCGGAGTATCGGCCATTGGAATTGCTCGGGCGGTAGGAGCCCTCGGTGAACTCGGTATTGGCGATCACATCGTCCGGGCTCCAGCCGTTGCGCAGGGCAGCGAGGTAGACGAACAGCTTGAAAGTGGAACCGGGCTGGCGGCGCGCCTGTGTCGCGCGGTTGAACGGTGTTTCGGCGTAATCGGTGCCGCCGATCATCGCCACGACCTCGCCATTCGGTCGCATGGCCACCAGCGCCACTTGCGCCCCGCCCAGCGGGGCACGTTCTACCGCGCGGCGGGCGGCGGCCTGCAGGTTCGAATCGAGCGTGGTGGTGATCGTCTGGCGCGAATAGCTGACCTCGCTCTGCGCGCGGGCAGTAGGGAGCGCCCAGTCCGCGAAATAGGTGCCGGTGGGCAAGTCGTTGCGGGTGCGCACGTCGAGTGTGGGCACCTGCATGGCGTCCGCCTCTTCCTGCGTCAGGTACCCGGCGGCAACCATGGCGTTCTTCACCAGCTGGAAGCGTCGCGCAGCCAGGTCCGGATTGCGGGTGGGCGCAAGGCGGCTGGGTGCCTGCAACAGGCCCGCCAGCATGGCTGCCTGTTCGGCGCGCAGGTTCTCCGGCTGGCGATAAAAGTAGTGCAGGCTGGCCGCGCGCAGGCCGTACATATTGTCACCGAAATAGGCGTTGGACAGGTAACGTTCGAGGATCTCGTCCTTGGTCAGCCAGGCCTCCAGCCAGAAGGCGATCAGCATCTCCCGCGCCTTGCGGGTCAGCGTGCGCTCGGGCGTCAGGAAGGTGAACTTTGCCAGCTGCTGGGTGATGGTGGAACCGCCACCCACGCCCGTGAACGCCGCCCGCGTCACGCCGCGCGGGTCGACGCCCCAGTGATCGTAGAACCGCCGGTCCTCGATGGCGAGGAAGGGCTGGATCACGTGCTCCGGCAGGTCAGCGACTTGCACCGGTTCGTCCACCACTGCGCCATTGCGGGCGATCGGCGTGCCGTCTGCCGCCAGCAGGGTAATCTGCGGCGGGGCAATCGGCTGCAGCGAACGGTCCAGCGGCGCGGTGATGGCGAGATAGGCCACGAGGGCCACGAACAGGCCGAGGAAGGACAGGACGAACCGTCCGAACCACCACCATCGCGAACGGTTGCGGAAGCGGTGCGGCATCCACCGGCGCCAGCCGCTGTCATAGCGGCTTGGCGGGATTGCAGCATTGCCTGCATCGATGTCGTCGAGACCGTGCAGCGGAGTCCACGGTGCGCTCTCGAGCGCGAGGTCACGCTCGGTCCACTGTTCCGTGGCCGGTGCACGCCGGAAAGGATTTCGTCCGAACAAGCTCACTTCACTGTCTTACCCATGCAATACACATATTGCGAGGAAGAATATTGGCAACCCCCAACCCCTCCGCAAGATCACCGTGTTGGACACAATCAATTTGATTGATGACTTTTCAGATGAGGATGGCAGGATAGCCGACAGATAAAGATCCTGCATGAACAAGCGCAGGACGGAGTGGATGTTTGTACAGGAGCACATCATGCGAATCCTGATGGGGCTGGCAGCTGCCACCCTGGTGGCCAGCGCGCCGCCGAGTGTCGATGCGCACCATTCGATGGCCATGTTCGATCAGACCAGCGAAGTGGTGGTCGAAGGCACGGTACGACAGTTCCAGTGGAGCAACCCGCACGCCTATATCCAGCTGGTGGTGGAAAACGAGGCAGGCAACCCGGTGGAATGGAGCCTGGAGCTGGGCTCGCCGGTCTATCTCTACGCCCGCGGCTGGCGTCCGCGGACACTGCGTCCGGGGTCCGAAGTGCGCGTGCGGATCAATCCGCTGCGCAACGGCAGCCCCGGCGGTGCCGTGCTCGACGTGACAGACATGGACGGCAATGCCGTGGGATCCAACCGCCGATGATTCGCAAACTTGCCTGTGCAGTCTCGCTGGCCGCCCTCGCCGCCGCCACTCCGGCCATGGCTGACCACCACGAAGAGAGCGATGCCCGCGCCGAGGTCTTTGCCGAATTGCCCTACTGGCCCGGCTACTGGGTCAGCGAATTCCAGGCGGGCACCGCCATCGGCGGGCAGAACACCCAGGTGGCCGAGGCCATCGAGAATGGCGAACCCATTCCCGATTTCATGGCGCTGAGAGGGGCCGATGCTCCATGGACCGAGGAAGGGCTGCAACGTTTCGCCGACGTGCGCGCCATCTCGCGCGGGCGCAAGGCCACCGGCTGGGGCTTCCCGATGATGATGAACGCGGCCACGCCGCTGCAGATCACCATCACGCCCGAGCAGGTGATCATCATCAACGCCTATAACGAGGCGCGCTACATCTACACCGACGGTCGCCCCATGCCGGACGAGCTGGATATGTGGCCGACAACCTACGGCACTTCCGTGGGCCACTGGGAAGGCGATACGCTGGTGGTGGAAACCCGCATGGTGACCACGCCAAGCGATTTCTTCCACGGCGCCCCGCCCTTCTCCGAAGAAGCCGTCTACCACGAACGCATCACACTGGAGGGTGACCGGCTGGTGAGCCAGATGGTGATCGAGGACCCGGTCCTGCTCACCGAACCCTGGGAAGTGGAGGTCGCCTTCGTCCGCGACGAGGGTTTCGACCGGATGATCCAGTTCGACTGGGACAACGACCGCACCGGCTTTGACGGCGAGTACAACACCATCGAGATGGGCGGCGAGAACGGCACGGCCATGCTGCTGCCTGCCATCGACAACGTGCTGGAAGCAGGCTCGGCATGGGAAGTGGCATGGTCCGGCCCGATGACGGCTGACGGCATGAGCGTCACGCCCGAAGGCCACCTGCTGTTCGCGCAGGAGCAGTCGAACGCGATCTGGCGGCTGACGCCCGATGACCAAGCCTTTGTTGAATATCCTTACGTCCTGGGGGCCGGTGCGGTTTCGGTCGCCGCAGATGGAACCGTGTTGGCCATCGAACGCGGCTGCACCGATCCGGGCCTCAATTCGCTGACATGCAGCCAGCCGAGTGCCCTGATGCAGTTGGGGGAGCAGCGCCGCACCATTGCCGACGAGTTCGGTGACGGCAGCTCGCTGGGACGGCTCAACGATGTCCATGCCGATGGCCACGGCGGCGCATGGGTAACGCAGGGCGCGCTCTGGCACATCAGCCACGATGGCGAGACCACCATGGTCTACCAGCCCGAAGCCTTCACCAACGGCGTCATCACCAGTCCGGATGGCTCCACGCTTTACGTCACGGACATGCGCAATGTCATGGGCATCACACTCGACAACGGGGTGCGCGGCGAGACTTCGCTTTTCGCCACGCTCGACGAAGATACCGAAGGCTTCGGCGGTGACGGCATGGCCGTCGATGCCGAGGGACGGCTCTACGTCACCGGCGATGCAGGAATCTACGTCTTCGCGCCCGACGGGGCGAAGCTGGGCGTCATCCCCGTGCCACGCCGCGCGATCACGCTGGCCTTTGC
Source organism: Aurantiacibacter gilvus (assembly GCF_038289935.1). Taxonomy (NCBI): domain Bacteria; kingdom Pseudomonadati; phylum Pseudomonadota; class Alphaproteobacteria; order Sphingomonadales; family Erythrobacteraceae; genus Aurantiacibacter; species Aurantiacibacter gilvus. The sequence goes on along the minus strand of NZ_JBBYHV010000001.1, from coordinate 772,867 downwards.
CGGGGCGGACCGCCGCACGCTCTATGTCGGCGCCATGGGTGCGCCCACGCCCGAAGGCGAGGACTGGGTGCCGCCGGGCGGCGAACGCAATGTGGCGATGACGGTCTACAAGCTGCCCATGCTCGCTGCCGGGCCGCGCTAGAATCCGCTCGGGAGCCTATTCGGCGTCCTGCATCGGTCCGCCGTAAGTCAGGCCGTAGAAATCTCCCGCGTTCCACGCCGGTCGCTCCGCCATGTTCGCCACGTTGCGCGCGATCAGGTAGTTCACGCCGGTGAAGCGATAGAGCGCCTGCCAGTCGATCAGGTCCACCTCGTCCGAAGGCTCGTGATAGTGCTCGGCAAAGACGATGCCTTGCGCTTCTTCCCCGCCATTGCCGAAGCCTAGGTCGAGATAGACCGCCGGGATGCCCGCACGGACGTAGGAATACTGGTCCGAGCGGGTGAAGAAGTTCTGCTCCGGCTGCGGATCGGGGCTGACCTCCAGCCCGTATTCTTCCGTCGCGGCAAGCACTTGCGGGTAGAGGTTGGAATGCTCCGCACCAAAGGCCACCACGTCGCTGAAGTCGTAAGTGATCACCGGCATGTCGAGGTTCACGTTCGCCGCCAGGTGGCTGGCCGGGACCGTGGGATGGGCAGCATGGAAGGCGGAGCCGAGCAGCCCCTTCTCTTCCGCCGTCAGCGCCACCACCAGCACCGGCCGCGCCGGCGGGTTGTCCGCCAGCAGGCGCGCAACTTCCAGCATCGAGGCAACGCCCACGGCATTGTCGAGCGCGCCGTTGTAGATCTCATCATCGCCTGGCGTTTCGGTTGGTCGCACGCCGACATGGTCGAGGTGCGCTGTCAGCACCACGTACTGGTCTGCCAGGTCCGGATCGGTGCCGGGGATCAGGCCGATGACATTGGGCGAGACGATGTCTGCGAACTCGCTCGAGAAGCTGACGCGCGCCCGGCGCTTGATCGCGAAGCTGGGCAGCAGCGCTTCGTCGGTGGCTTCGGCGATGGCCACATCGGTATAGTCGAAGTCCAACCCGTCCAGCAGGGTGCGGCTCAAATGCGGCGAGATATAGCCAGTCACCAGCAGGTCTGCTTCGTCGGACTCGGCCTCGCCATCGGGGCTGAGCCAGGTCATCGACCTGCTGCTGGCCCCGATCCGCGACAGGCGCGACCACGGGAAATCCTCGTCCAGCTTCGGCGTGTGCAGCAGCAAGACGCCCAGTGCCCCGCGATCGGAGAGCCGCTGCTCAAGCGTCGAACGCTGGCGATTGACCTCGGCCTGGTCGAGGTTTTCCGGCGCTCCGGTCAGGCGCACGACAATCGCTCCTTCGAGGTCTACCCCGGCAAGGTCGTCGCGCCCGTCCATCTGCAATCCGTAGCCGATGAATACGAGCGGCGCGGAAAAGGTGCCACTCTGGACGCGCGGCCCACCGGACAGGACGAAGTCTTCGCCGTATTCCAGCTCGCCCAGCCCGTTGATCGCGAGCGTATTGCCTTCCGCCGTGTGCGCGTATTCGCGCAGGGGCACCTGCTGGAAATAGGTTCCGTCCGTCCCTCCCGGTTCCAGCCCCAGCGCCGCCATGCGCCCGGCGACATAGCCCGCAGCACGATCATAGCCGGGCGTGCCCGCCTCGCGGCCTTCCATGTCGTCGGCAGCAAGGATGGTCAGGTCGCGTTCCAGCTTGGCCTCGTCGACTGCCACCTGCGCGGCGGCGGTGACGGACAGGCCGAGCGACAGCAAGAGGCCGACAGCGGCCACGAACATGCGGTAAGTCACGTAATCGAATCCCGATTTGGTCAGGCCTATACCGCTAGCCCGCTTTGCGCCGGGTGCAAGTGCAGCTTCGACAAACCGTTGATTCCGCAGAGGCCTAGGCCTTTGCGACCACACTTTCAGGCAGGTCCTCGCCGAACACGCGCTGGTAGTACTCGGCCACCAGCATGCGTTCGGCCTCGTCGCACTTGTTGAGGAACGACAGGCGGAAGGCGAAGCCGGCATTGCCGAAAATCTCGGTATTCTGCGCCCAGGTGATGACCGTACGCGGGCTCATGACGGTGGAGATGTCGCCGTTCATGAAACCCTGGCGCGTCAGGTCCGCCACGCGGATCATGTCAGCCACGACCTTGTCGTCTAGCGTGGTCTTGGCACCAACAATCGCCCGCTCGGTTTCGGCGGGCAGGTAGTTCAGGCCGACCACGATGTTCCAGCGGTCCATCTGGCCCTGGTTGATCGCCTGCGTGCCGTGATAGAGGCCACTGGTATCGCCCAGACCCACCGTGTTGGCGGTGGCGAACAGGCGGAAGTGCGGATCGGGACGGATCACGCGGTTCTGGTCCAGCAGAGTGAGCTTGCCCGCTTGCTCCAGCACGCGCTGGATCACGAACATGACGTCCGGGCGGCCAGCATCGTATTCGTCGAACACCAGCGCCACCGGGTGCTGCAATGCCCAGGGCAACAGGCCTTCGCGGAATTCGGTCACCTGCAGGCCGTCGCGCAGCACGATGGCGTCGCGGCCGACAAGGTCGATACGGCTGATGTGCGCGTCGAGGTTGATACGGATCGTTGGCCAGTTGAGGCGCGCAGCGACCTGCTCGATGTGAGTCGACTTGCCGGTTCCGTGATAGCCCTGGATCATCACGCGGCGGTTGTGGGCAAAGCCCGCCAGGATCGCCAGCGTGGTGTCCGGATCGAACACGTAAGTATCATCGATGTCGGGCACGCGCTCGTCCGCCTCGCTAAAGGCAGGCACCTGCATGTCGATGTCGATCCCGAAGGTCTCGCGGACATCCACGGTCTTGTCGGGTGCGGCCAGTACGGTGCCGCTGGATTCGTGCGTATCGGTCATTTCGTTCATCTCGCGCCGCTGCCTAGACGGGCACTCGCAGTGCTGCAACAAGCATGTGCGAAGGAAAAGGGAGAACAGGGTGCTGACGATCTATGGATTCCCCACGAGCCCCTTTGTTCGCAAGGTGCTCGTCGTGGCCGAAGAAAAGGGGCTCGCCTACGAGCTGGTGCCCGCGACGCCGCACAGGCCGACTCCCGAATTCCTCGCGGTCAGCCCGTTCCGGATGATGCCGGCAATGGAGGATGACGGGTTCGCCCTCGCCGATTCCACTGCCATTGCCATGTACCTCGATGCCAAGCATCCGGCACCGCCGCTGCTACCTGCCGATCCGCGAGCGCGCGGCCGGGCGATGATGTTCGACGAATTTGCCGATACCCTGCTGGCGGACAATGCCCGGGCAATCGGCTTCAACCGGCACATCGGTCCGGTATTGCTGGGCGTTGAAGGCAATGCCGCAGCCGCCGATGCTGCCGTGGCAAAGGCTGGCCCCTTGCTCGACTGGCTGGAAGAGCAAGCCGGCAACGACTGGCTGGCTGGCGACTTTTCGCTGGCCGACATTGCCGTCGCCTGCGCATTGCGCACCATGGCCTATGGCATGGACGTTGCCACGCGACCGCGCACGGCGGCGTGGCTCGAACGGGTCCATGCGCGGCAGGGATGGCGTGAAATCGCCAAACGCGAGGCGCAGATGTTCGATGCCGCTGCAGCAAGCGGAGAGCACAGGGCAGTTTAGGCGGCGTCGAGCTTGGGCGGCAGTCCGAACAGTCCGAGAAACCGCACCACCAGTGCTCGGTCCCCTTCCACCTTCAACCCGGCGTCGGCTTCAAGTGCTTCGAGCGGAATGTCGGCATAGAGCGCGCCCGCGATCGGCGGAGCGGCAGGTGCGCGCAGCACGGCCTGACAGTCTTCCACCGCGCCGCGCTCTGCCGCAAACTGGCCTGCGCTGATCGAAACCACAAATTCTTCGGCCCCTACCTGCATCCCGATCCGCATGTCGGGAGCATCGGCCAGCACCGGCAGCTGCATGGTCTTCATCGATGTCATCAGCGACACTGCCGACAGCGGCAACTGCGGATCGTGCTTCGCTGACAATGCAGCCCAGCGGCCAAGCTCCATGATGGCCGGTTCGGCGGCATAGCCCCATTCGGTCAACTCGTAGACCTTCCCCGAGGCAGGCGGGGCCAGCTTGTGGCGAGTCAGCACGCCCCACCCGGCAAGGTTCTCGAGCCGCTCGGTCAGCACCTTGGCACTGATCCCGGGGAGCGCCTCGCGCAAATCGGAAAATCGCCGCGGTCCGAGCAGAAGTTCGCGGACGATCAGCATGGCCCAGCGTTCACCCAAAATCTCGAGCCCGAAAGCGGTACCGCAGGCATCGCCGTACCACTTCCCGTGTTGTGACGCCATTTTAGTTTCTTTTTGTAACTTCATAGTTGCTTTTTGTAACCCATTACGTGATGACTGCGCAAGTCGACTCGCTTGCCGGAGGATAGCAATGACTGAAAATCACACGACACAAACCGTCATTTCCGCGTTCAACTGGGTTCCCGATTTCGCCCGGGGCAACGTTCGCGACCTGCCCGTACGCTGGGCCTTGGAGGAAATCGGTCGCTCCTACGAGGTTCACTTGCTGGACGCCAAAGCACCGCGCGGTCCCGATTACGTCGCCTGGCAACCCTTCGACCAAGTACCTGCCTTGCGCGATGGCGAAATAGAAGTGTTCGAGGCTGCGGCGATCCTGCTCCATCTCGGCGAACAGGACGAGCGTCTAATGCCGGCAGATCCTGCGCGGCGGGCGAAGGTTACCAGTTGGCTGTTTGCGTCGATCAATTCCGTCGAACCGCCCGTGCGGAACGTCAGCATGATGCCGCTGTTCTATGGCGAGGCGGATTGGTGTGCGGGGGCAGTCGATTCCCTTACCCCGCTCGCCGAGAAGCGGCTGCAGCGCCTTTCGGACGCGCTGGGCGAGCAGGATTGGATCGTGGGCGAATTTTCGATCGCCGACATAATGCTCGTTTTCCTGCTCAAGACTGTGGGGGGCGAGACTGTAACGAAATTCGCCAACTTGGTTGACTACGTCGAACGCGGCAAGGCGCGTCCTGCCTACGCCCGGGCGTTGCAGGCACAACTGGACGATTTCAGCGAAAAGGTAGAACTTTAAGCACCAGGAAAGGAGAGGAAAAATGTACATTCAGGGATTTCTAATTGCCGTTCCGGAGGACAAGCGGGACGCCTACCGGGCGATTGCGGCAAAGTCGGCAGAGAAGTTCGCCGAATACGGCGTGACCGAAATCGTCGAAGGCTGGGAAGAGGATGTCAGCGACGGCAAGGTTACCGATTTTCGCATGGCGACCAAGGCCAAGCCGGACGAAAAGATCGTCTTCAGCTGGATGATCTGGCCCGACAAGACCACCTGCGACGCAGCCGCCGCGAAGATGCACGAAGATCCGTTCTGGACAGAGGAATTCAGCGAAATGCCGTTCGACGGCATGCGCATGATGTGGGGCGGGTTCTCCCCGCTGTTCACGATGGGGAGGAGCTAGCGCACAATGTCCGACAAGCTTGCGATATGCCTGTGGCTCGACGGCACGGCGGAGGAAGCTGCCGGGTTCTATTGCAGCCTGTTTCCCGACAGCGAGATCGGCAGTATCGAGCACTCCCCCGGCGACTATCCCGGCGGGAAGGCCGGTGACGTGCTCACCGTCACCTTCACCCTGCTGGGACAGGACGTGATGGGCCTGAACGGCGGCGCGAACACCGAATTCACCGACGCGGTTTCGTTCCAGGTCTTCACTGAGGACCAGGAGGAAACCGATCACTACTGGGACGCGCCAACTGCCAGCGGCGGCGCGGAGATGGCCTGTTCCTGGTGCAAGGACCGGTTCGGTGTCCGCTGGCAGGTTATCCCGCGCGTACTGATGCAGGGGCTGGGCCACGACGACGTGGCAGTGCGCGCGCGCGTCTTTGAAGCGATGCAGCAGATGGTCAAGATCGATCACTCGGCCATCGAAGCGGCAATTGCAGGGCATTGACGCCCCTGCCCAATGTTCACATAATGTTCTACCTCAAGTCAGCGGCAGGAAACGCACCATGAGCTACACACTTTTCTTCAATCCGATGAGCCGCGCGCTGATCGCCTCCTGGGCCTTTGCCGAAGCGGGTGTGGAGCCTGAACTCGCCATGGTGGAGTGGGACCACAAGCCCGACGCCCTGCTTGCGGCGAACCCCATGGGCAAATTGCCGACCATCATCCACCATGCCGACTTCGGTGACCGGGTGGTGAGCGAAGCTTCGGCGATCTGCCATTACCTTTCCGAGATGGAGGCGCCCGAACTGCTCCCCACGCCGGAGGAGAAGGCCGACTATTTCCGCTGGCTGTTCTTTGCGGCAGGTCCGGTGGAGGCTGCCGTCACCAACAAGGCCATGGGCTGGGAACCGGAGGACGCGAAGCAGGAAATGACATCGGGCTTTGGCTCCTTCGAGCGGGTCGTTTCCACCCTCGAAGACTGGTTCGCCGGCCACGACTTCGTCTGCGGCGACCGCTTCACCATGGCCGATGTCTATGTCGGCGCCCAGGTCGACTGGGGCATCAACTTCGGCACTATGCCCGCGCGCGACAGCCTGCAGGCCTACCAGTCCCGATTGCAGGCGCGCGACGCCTACAAGGCGTCCCTGGGCAGCCTGCCGGGATAGGTCTCGCTTTCCGGCTGAACCTGCACCACATTGGCTGCATGGCCCGCCCCGATCCCATCGAGATTGCTCGCAGCAAGCTGGTCGATGGCGTGCGCGCCGTCTTCAACGACACGGCAAGCGGAGAAGCGCCGATCCCGCCATCGGACGAGGCCTGGTTCGCCAAGGATTCGCCGATCCGCATGGTCCATGCCGACGTGGTGAGCATGATGGTGGGCGGCGTCTCGGCGCTGCTCCTGCAGATGCTCCACCCGCACGCCCTGCGCGGCGTGCTCGATTTCTCCGACTTTCGCCACGACATGCACGGCCGCCTGCGCCGCACCGCGCGCTTCATCGCCGTGACCACCTATGGGCACCGTGACGACGCTGACGCTGCCATTGACAGGGTCAACCGCATCCATGCGCAGGTAAAAGGCACCCTGCCCGATGGTTCGCCCTACTCCGCCACCGATCCGCGGGTGCTGGCATGGGTGCATGTCACAGAAGCGCTGATGTTCCTGGAGGCTTGGCTGGTCCACGTGCGTCCCGCCATGCCCATGGCGGAGCAGGACGAATACTTCCGCCAGTTCGCGCTCATCGCCCGGCGGCTGGGTGCCGATCCTGTGCCGGAAACCAAGGCCGAAGCGCAGGCGGTGTTCCGCGAGCTGCGCGGCGACCTGAAGAGCACGCGTGAGGCCCGTGAAGTGGCGCAACTGATCCTGAAAGGCCGCACGCATGGTGCGGCGGGCGCGGTGCAGCCTTTCCTCGCCACTGCCGCCGTCGAGCTGATCCCGTCGTTTGCCCGCACCATGCTGGAACTCGAACGCCCGCGCTGGTCCGCACTTCCTTCGCGGCTGGTGACCAACGGCATGGGCAAGACCCTGCGGTGGGCCTTCAAGCAGAAGCCTTAGGCAAAGGCCGCCGCGCGGCGCAGCAACTGGTAGGCTTCCACCACCCGCTGAAGCCGCGCTTCGTGGGTGCGGTCGCCGCCGTTGCGGTCCGGGTGATAGCGCCGCACCAGCTCGGAATAGCGGCGGCGCAGTTGCGGTCGGTCGGTTTTCGGTCCCAATCCCATCACGCTCAGTGCCTCGCGCTCGTGCGGAGTAAACCGGCTGTGTTCGGTGTAGGCCCGCCCGGCTGCCGCCATCTTGATGTCTGCCGCCCGCGACCCGATAGCATCGAGCGGGTCGGCGAAGTCCGCCCAGCGCGGCATGCCATCGACCCCAGCCGTCGCCCGGAAAGCCGGGCTTTCGGTCGCCCAGCCCGCGCCGGGAGCTTGCGCGGCATAGATTTCGTCCGCGCTCATCCCTTCGAACCAGTCATAGCCCGCGTTGAATTCGCGCACGTGCTCGAGGCAGAACCAGCGCCATTCGCCCGGCCCGTCAAAGCTGCTGCCGCGCGTGCCTGGCGCACGATATTCGCCGGCCTCGGTGCAGGTGGGGTGTTCACACACCCTCCCTTCGCTCTCGTGGCGGCCATGGAATCGCTGGTTACGCATGAACGCACATGAATGGGGATTGCGCCCGTGGAAGTGAACCCCCAAGTGTGCCCGCATGAGCGGACCAGTTGCACAAGAGATCGAATGCCTCCTTACCGAGGCCCTGTCCCCCACCCGGCTGGAAGTCATCAACGATAGCGCGCAGCATCACGGCCACGCCGGTGATGACGGCAGCGGGGAATCGCATTTCACGGTGATCGTCGAAAGCGCGCAGTTCGAAGGCAAGAACCGCCTCGCGCGCCAGCGCCTGGTGCTCGCCGCCCTGGGCGACATTCCCGGCAACCGCGTCCATGCCTTCGCCATGAAGTGCTTTGCACCGGGTGAAGCCGCGTGAGCGTCGAACTCTGGTACTGGCCGGATATTCCGGGCCGCGGAGAATTCATCCGCCTGTTCTGCGAGGCCTTCGAGGTCGACTACACCGACATGGCGCGCGAGCAGGATGCCGATGCGCTGGTCGAGCACATCCACGGTCTTGAAGGCATGCGCCCCTTCGCCCCGCCCTACATCGTCGATGGCGAGGTGGTGATCGGCCAGACCGCGCTGATCCTGCAATACCTCTCCGAAAAGGAGGGCCAAGGCTCGGGCGAGATGGAAATCGACCTGCAATTGCTGCAATTGCAGATGGATATCGCGGATTTCGTGGAAGAGGTGCACTCGGTCCACCATCCCATCGCCAGCGAGCTTTTCTACGCGGACCAGATGGAAGCCGCCTTCGACCGCGCGCAGAATTTCCGCGCCAATCGCATCCCCAAGTACCTGATCCATTTCGACAACGCGATCGCCGCCAACGGCGGGCCGTTCAGCCTTGGCCAGCAGCCCAGCCATGTCGACACCAGCCTGTTCCAGGTGATGGAAGGGCTAGACTACATGTTCCCCAACTACATGAAGACGATGCAGGGCCACTGGCCGCACCTCGAAGGGCTGCAGGGCGCCGTGCCGGAGATCGACAGCCTAGCCGAATACCTCGCCAGCGAACGGCGGATCGAATTCAACGAAGACGGCATCTTCCGGCACTACGAGGAGCTGGACGAGCAATAGGAGTTGGTTCCCATGGACATCATCAAGACCGTCACTCCCACCAGCCACGATCTTGGCGGTTTCACCGTGCGTCGCGCGGTGCCGAGCAGGGAATGCCGCATGGTGGGACCCTTCGTCTTCGTCGACCAGTTCGGACCAGCGCAGCTCGACCTCGGCAGCGGCATGGACGTGCGCCCGCATCCGCACATCAACCTTGCCACGGTGACCTGGCTATTCGAAGGCGCGATCGACCATCGCGACAGTCTGGGCACCTTCTCCACCATCCGGCCCGGCACAGTGAACCTGATGACCGCCGGACGCGGCATCGTACACTCGGAGCGCAGCCCCGAAAGCGAGCGCGCCGAGGGGCCAAAGCTTTACGGCATGCAGACCTGGCTCGCCCTGCCCGACGGCCAGGAAGAGATCGACCCGGCTTTCGAGGCCGTCAGCGACCTGCCGCTGATCGAAGACAATTGCGTCACCACGCGCGTCATCATGGGCGAACTGTGGGGCCAGCGCGCTGCCACCACCACCCATGCCGAAACGATCTACGCCGAGATCGTGCTCGCCCCCGGCGGTGCGATCCCCATCGACGCCGAGGCGGACGAACGCGCCGTCATGCTGGTGGGCGGTGAGGCGAGCATCGATGGCCAGCCGCTGGGCCTTTACGACCTTGTCGTGCTGGCGCCCGGCGCGGCGATGAAGCTTTCCAGTGACAAAGGCGGGCGTGTCATGCTGCTGGGCGGCGAAGCCTTTGCCACCAAGCGGCACGTCTGGTGGAACTTCGTCAGCTCGGACCGCGAGCGGATCAACCATGCCAAGGAAGATTGGCGCGAAGGCCGCTTCCCGAAGTTGCCGGGCGACGCGGAGGAATTCATTCCGCTCCCTGAAGGCACGCCGAAAACGGTCAGCTATCCGTAGCGCTCATCGTCGCCCCGGACCTGATCCGGGGCCTCAAGCCAGATCGTGAACGATCCCGGATCAAGTCCGGGATGACGTATGTGCGTGGTCGCGCTATCGCACCCGCATGATCAAACAGCTCACCACCGCAATCGCCCTTGGCCTCGCCATGCCCGCCATGGCGCAGGAAGAAGTCTCTCCCGAACTCGAAGCCGCGCGCCTTGCCTGGATGAACGACCAGCAGGCAGCCCTGCACACCCGCACCGCTGCTAACGGCTGGTACACACTGGAAGGCGGCATCAAGTTCCGCCGTATCGCAGGCGACGGCACCGGCCCCGCGCCGACCGTGCGCGACCAGATCACCATCCACTACACCGGCAGTTTCACCGACGGGAACGTGTTCGACAGCTCGGTGCAACGCGGAGAACCAGCGACATTCCCGCTGTCCGGCCTGGTCCAGGGCTGGCAGGTGGCCATCCCCTACATGGGCGTGGGCGACACGGTCGAAATCGCGATCCCAGCGGAAATGGCCTATGGCCTGCGGGGTCGCGGCCCGATCCCCGGCGGCGCGACGCTGATGTTCACCATCGAACTGCTCGCCATCCCCAGCCAGGGGGTGTGACATGAGCGACCTAAAGCGCATCAAGCTGTCCACCGGCGTCGAACTCGACGTCTGGGACACCGGCCCGCGCGACGCGCCGGCGATCATCTTCCTGCACGGCTTTCCCGAAAACCACCGCACCTGGCGGCACCAGGTCGAACACCTCTCGGATCGCTTCCGCTGCATTGCGCCGGACCAGCGCGGCTACGGCAATTCGTCGCACCCGCAGGACGTCAGCGAATACGAGACCGGCAAGCTGGTCGCTGACATTTTCGCGCTGTCCGAAGCGCTGGAGACCGGCCCCTTCACCATCGTCGGCCACGACTGGGGAGGCGCCATCGCCTGGCTGATTGCCATGTTCGGGCAAGCCGATGGCCGCGTCACCTGCGCGGTGATCGCCAATGCCCCGCATCCGGGCGTGTTCCAGAAGCTGCTGTTCACCGACCCCGACCAACGCGCGGCGAGCCAGTACATGCGCGCCTTCCGAGACCCGGCCAACGATCCGCTGGTGCGCGAGCACGGCCTGCCCGGCCTGCTGCGCGAGGCGCTCGATTGGGACGACCGGCCCGAATACGACCCGGCAGAAATTGGCTTGCTGATCCCGCACTGGGTGAACCCGGACAACGCCTTCGCCATGCTCAACTGGTACCGCGCCAGCGCGATTGTCGTGCCTGCACCTGACGACCCGCTCGGCCTGCCGGACGATTTTGCGCCCATGCCGCTGCCGCCATTGGCGATCCCGACATTGGTGGTCTGGGGCATGAAGGACCAGGCCCTGCTGCCCGGCAATATCGAAGGGCTGGACGCGGTCGTGACCGATCTCACGCTCGTTGAAGTACCCGAAGCGGGCCACTTCGTGCCGTGGGAAGCGCCCGATGCGGTCAATGCCGCGATGGATGCCTTCCTCGGCTAGTTGCCGGTCCATTCCACCCATGCGCCATGCGGATGGGCTTCGGTGAGCTGTATGATTTCGCCGCCATCGGGCCAGTAGCGCACACGGCATTCGTGCTTGAAGGTCTCGCGGTTGGTTTCGAGACTGATCCACGCCAAAGGTTTGTCCACCGTGGCAGCAGCGCCGGCTTCCTCCATCATGTCCTTAATCGCCGTGCGGGTTGCCGCTGGCAGGTACTGCCACATGATGGTGTGGAACAGCACACGGGTGACACCTTCCTCCTGCTCGGCGGCGAGCACTTCCTTCACGAACTCCCCCGCATCCTGTCGCACGAGATCGGGCGGCATTCGCTTGGCCATGGCGATGGCTGCATCCATCCGCGTCATGCGGTCGCGCGCGTCGACCCAGATGTAGGCCTTCAACCGGTTCGCCTGCCTCTCGTCAGTCAGGTCGATGGGAGAGATATCGCAAGCGCGAGCGGCCACGATTTCCACTGGATTGGCAGGAGGCGGATCGCCGCGCCATTCGGGCTTGATCTGTATCGAGGAGAGCGAAGGGCCAGCGGATATCCCGCCCAGGTCGAAGTGGAAGCGCGCCATCATCGAGTTGATGCCCGCAGAGGCACCGATCTCGTTCAGTTCGAAGCGTGGCCCCAGCTTGCCAGACAGCCACATCAGCGCGGCCATGACGCTGGCCGAGCGGCCTGCCTCGTTGGTCTGCGGTGGCCCGTCGAACCATGGCAGCAGCCGGTGGTCGAATGTCTTGGCCGCCTCGACCACGATGGCATCCACCTGCGCCTGGTCGGTGATCAGGCCGGTAAAGACCGGCTCCAGCCGCGGTTCCTCGCCTGACAGGTGCATGCTGTGCAGGCCCGCCACCGCGCGCAGGGCAAGCGCATCCTCGATCCCCTTGCCTTGCCAATTGGCGAGGCGCCGACCGCTGGCCGTATCGGTCTCCATCACCGCCAGCAGGCTGCGGATAACGCGGGCGGTGATCGGCGCGTCGGAGCGTTCGCAGTGGCGGGCGTGCCATTCCAGCGCCTCGGGGACGCTTTCGATCTCCATCGCCGCCGTCTTGCTGCTACCTGCCCCTTTGTCCGATGCCATGTGCATTGCCCTTTCGTGCAGTCCGTCTTACAGCGCGCGCCGATGACCCAGTCAGCCACCAATTCCCCGGCCGAAAGCCGTTTCGGGCCGCTGATCTTCGCCGTACCCAAGGGCCGCATCCTCGATGAGGCCCTGCCGGTGATGGCGGATGCCGGCCTCGTGCCGGAAAGCGCCTTCCACGACAAGATGGACCGTTCACTCAGCTTCGCAACCGAAGACGGCGCAGCGCGCATCCTGCGCGTGCGGGCCTTCGACGTTGCCACCTTCGTCGCCTTCGGTGCGGCGCAGGCGGGTATCGTCGGATCGGACGTGATCGAGGAGTTCGACTATTCGGAGCTCTACGCGCCGGTCGACCTCGGCATCGGCAAGTGCCGCCTGTCGGTGGCAGAGCCGCAGCAGCCGGTCGAATACAAGTACGGCAATGCCAGCCACCTGCGCGTTGCCACCAAGTATCCCGGCCTCACCAGCCGCCACTTCGAGGCGCAGGGTATCCAGGCCGAGTGCATCAAGCTGAACGGCGCGATGGAGCTTGCCCCGTCATGCGGCCTTGCCGGACGCATCGTCGACCTCGTGTCGACCGGCGGCACGCTCAAGTCCAATGGCCTCGTCGAGACCGAAGTGATCATGCAGGTCAGCGCCCGCCTGATCGTCAATCGTGCCGCCTGGAAAACCGATCCGCGCGTAGCGGCCCTGGTAGAGCGCTTCCGCGCCGGTAGCGAGAAGACCGCCGCCTGATGCGCCGCTTGCTCGCCTCTGACCCCGATTTCGAAACCAAGTTCGCCCGGATCGTCAACGACCGGCGCGAAAGCGACGCCAATGTCGCCAGCGACGTACGCGCGATCATCGGCCAGGTTCGCCAGAAGGGCGACGACGCGCTGGCCGAACTCACCAGCCGCTTTGACAAGCATGCGCTGACCGCAGAGCTGTCGAGCTGGCGGATCGGCAAGGACCAGTGCCAGGCGGCCTACGATTTCCTCGACAAGGACGCCAAGGACGCACTGGAACTGGCCGCCACGCGCATCCGCGCCTATCATGAAGGCCAGCTGCCCGAAGACCGCGACTACCGCGACGCGCAAAACGTGCGCCTTGGCGCGCGCTGGAGCGCTGTGGAAGCGGCCGGCATGTACGTGCCCGGTGGCCGCGCGGCCTATCCGTCCAGCCTGCTGATGAACGCCATCCCCGCCAAGGTTGCCGGCGTCGAGCGGCTGGTGGTCACCACCCCCACGCCCAAGGGCGAGATCAACGAACTGGTGCTGGCCGCCGCCCACGTTGCCGGTGTCGACGAGCTCTGGCGCGTTGGCGGAGCGCAAGCAATCGCTGCGCTCGCCTATGGCACGGCGCGGATCAAGCCGGTCGACGTCATCACCGGGCCGGGCAATGCCTGGGTCGCCGAAGCCAAGCGGCAGTTGTTCGGCGTGGTCGGCATCGACATGGTGGCGGGCCCCAGCGAGATCCTCGTCATCGCCGACAATCAGAACGATCCCGACTGGATCGCTGCCGACCTGCTGAGCCAGGCCGAACATGACCCGTCGAGCCAGTCGATCCTGATCACTGACGACACTGCCTATGCCGCCGCCGTAGAGGACGCGGTCGACGTGCTGCTGAGCCAGCTCGACACCCAGCGCACCGCCACCAGCAGCTGGGACGATCACGGCGTGGTGATCGTGGTCGAGGACCTCGTCGCCGAGGCCCCCGCGCTCGCCAACCGCCTCGCCGCCGAACACGTGCAGATCGCGCTCGACGACCCCGAAGCCGTTTTCGCCGGCATCCGCCACGCGGGCAGCGTGTTCCTCGGCCGCCACACGCCCGAGGCCATCGGCGACTATGTCGCGGGGCCCAACCACGTGCTGCCGACCGGTCGCCGCGCACGCTTTTCCAGCGGGCTGTCGGTGCTCGATTTCATGAAGCGCACCAGCTTCATCTCCCTTGACGAGCAAGCGCTGGCCGCCATCGGCCCGGCCGCTGCCGCGCTCGCCGATATCGAAGGCCTGCCCGCCCACGCGCGCAGCGTAAGAGTCAGATTGCCATGAACCAGCCCCCCCGTTCGCGCGCCCGCAGCGCGGCCCGCCTTGCTGCCGTCCAGGCGCTTTACCAGCGCCACATGGAAAACACGGCCACCGCCAAGCTGCTCGACGAATTCCACCAGCACCGGCTGGGCAAGGAAATCGAGGACGACCTCTACGAGGATGCCGAAGTCGATTTCTTCGACGACGTCGTCTCCGGCGTGATTGCGCGCGGGGAAGAGATTGACGCTGCCCTGGTCGCGAAGCTGGCCGAAGGCTGGACCCTGGCACGTCTCGACAAGACCATGCTCCAGATCCTGCGTTGCGGCATTTACGAGCTGATGGCCCGCGCCGACGTGCCCGTCGCCACCGCGATCACCGAATATGTCGACGTCGCCCACGCTTTCTTCGACGAGCGCGAAGCGAAGTTCGTCAACGGCGTGCTCGATGCCGTGGCCAAGGACGTCCGGTCCTGAACGAGACCGACTTCATCGCTGCCTTGCGCAAATTGCCGCTCCATCCCGGCGCGCGCGGGCTGGCGGATGATACGGCGGTGCTGGAGATCGGCGGCGAGACGCTGGTCATAACGCATGATGCCATGGTCGAGGGGCGCCACTGGCTGCCTGGTCAGGACATGGCCGATGTGGCTTGGAAGCTGGTCGCCACCAACCTGTCGGACCTTGCCGCCAAGGGCGCAGAACCGCTCGGCGTGTTGATCGGGCATGTGCTCGGCGAAGGTGACGAGAGATTTCTTGCCGGCCTGCACGATGCGCTGGCAGACTACGGTACCGGCCTGCTCGGCGGCGACACCGTGAGTAGTGACGGCCCGCGCGCACTCGGCCTCACCGCGATTGGACGCGCCACACACGTTCCCGTACCCAGCCGCTCGGGCGCACAGATCGGCGACGCGCTCTACATTACCGGCAAGCTGGGAGCAGCCATGCTCGGGTTCGAGGCGCTGCGGGACGGCACCGGTGCTGGTACCACTGCCTACACCCGCCCGCTCGCCCGCCTGTCGGAGGGCCAAGCACTTGCACCGCAGGTCTCTGCCATGATGGACATATCCGACGGCCTGCTGCTCGACGCCTTCCGCATGGCAGGGGCCAGTGAAGTCTCGCTCGCCATCGACAGCAAGTCCGTTCCGGTTGCCGCGCCGGACCGCCTGCTCGACTGCCTCAAATGGGGCGATGACTACGAACTGCTGTTTTCCCTGCCCGCTGATGCCAATCCGCCGATCCCGGCCACCTGCATCGGCAAGGTGGAGCCGCAAGGATTTGCGCCACTGTTCCTCGACGGCGAGCCGATCGCCAATCCGCAGGGCCTCGGATACGTCCACGAATAGGCCGAATTGCCTGCCGCGCGGGGAAAAGCCGTCGCTCCGCCCGTTTTCGCCCTTGTGAAGACGAGCCAAACTGCTTAGCCAAGTGCCACCTTCGGACCCGGCATAACCGGGCCGTTTTCATTTTTGGAGGGGACAAAAGGGTCATGGACCTCATCTTGATTGCTATTGGACTGGGACTGCTTGCCGTCGTCTACGGCATTGTCACAAGTCGCCAGGTTCTCGGTGCCGATGCCGGTAACGAGAAAATGCAGGAAATCGCCGGCGCCATCCAGGAAGGCGCCAAGGCCTACCTAAACCGCCAGTACACCACCATCGGCATGGTCGGCGTTGTCGTCGCCGTGCTGGTTGGATACTTCCTCGGTCCGATCTCGGCCGTGGGCTTCGTGATCGGTGCCGTCCTGTCGGGCGTGGCGGGCTATATCGGGATGAACATCTCGGTGAAGTCCAACGTCCGCACCGCTGCGGCAGCCATGAAGGGCCTGCAACAGGGCCTGACGCTGGCCTTCCGCGCGGGCGCCATCACCGGCATGCTGGTGGCAGGCCTCGCCCTGCTGGCAATTGCCGTGTTCTTCTACGTGCTGATCGGCCCGATGGGGTACGAACCCAACAGCCGCACCGTGGTGGACGCGCTGGTGGCCCTGGCCTTCGGTGCCTCGCTGATCTCGATCTTCGCCCGTCTGGGCGGCGGTATCTTCACCAAGGCCGCTGACGTCGGTGCTGACCTCGTCGGCAAGGTGGAAGCCGGTATCCCCGAGGATGACCCGCGCAACCCCGCCGTGATTGCCGACAACGTGGGCGACAACGTGGGCGACTGTGCCGGCATGGCTGCCGACCTGTTCGAAACCTATGTCGTCACCGTGGGTGCCACCATGGTGCTTACCGCCCTGCTGCTGACCGCCGTGGGCGACCTGCTGCTGCCGCTGATGGCGCTGCCGCTGCTGATTGGCGGTGCCTGCATCCTGACCAGCATCATCGGCACCTACTTCGTCCGCCTCGGTGGCGGCACGAACGTGATGGGCGCGATGTACAAGGGCTTCCTTGTCACCGCCGTCCTGGCCGTACCGCTGATCTGGTATGTCACCATGCGCGCCCTCGGCACTGTCGAGCTCGACATGAACACCGTGCTCAACCCGGACACCGACATGGTGCCCTTCACCGGTATGGACCTGTTCTACTGCTCGATCATCGGTCTCGTGCTGACCGGCGTCATCATCTGGATCACCGAGTATTACACCGGCACGAACTTCCGTCCGGTACGCTCGATCGCCAAGGCTTCGGAAACGGGCCACGGCACCAACGTGATCCAGGGCCTGGCCATCAGCCTGGAATCGACCGCCCTGCCGACCATTGCGATCATCACTGCGATTGTCGGTGCCTACCAGTTGGCTGGCCTGATCGGCCTCGCTTACGGTGCGACCGCGATGTTGGCTCTGGCCGGCATGGTCGTCGCGCTCGACGCCTACGGTCCGGTGACGGACAATGCCGGCGGCATTGCCGAAATGGCTGGTCTGGACGACTCCGTGCGTGAGAAGACCGACCTCCTCGATGCCGTGGGCAACACGACCAAGGCCGTGACCAAGGGCTATGCCATCGGATCAGCCGGTCTCGCCGCACTGGTTCTCTTCGCTGCCTACACCACCGATCTGGGGATCTTCTTCCCCGATCTGACGGTGAACTTCAGCCTCGAGAATCCGTACGTGATCGTCGGCCTGCTGCTCGGCGCCCTGCTGCCCTACCTCTTCGGAGCCATGGGCATGACCGCCGTCGGCCGCGCTGCCGGTGACGTCGTCAAGGACGTGCGGGCACAGTTCAAGGAAAAGCCCGGCATCATGGATTACTCCGAGAAGCCGGACTATGCCCGTACGGTGGACCTCGTCACCAAGGCCGCGATCAAGGAAATGATCATTCCTTCGCTGCTGCCGGTGCTCGCGCCCATCGTGGTCTACTTCGTGATCACCTGGGTGGCCGGTGAAGCCAACGGCTTTGCGGCGCTGGGCGCCCTGCTGCTGGGCGTTATCGTGAGCGGCCTGTTCGTCGCCCTGTCGATGACTGCCGGTGGCGGTGCCTGGGACAACGCCAAGAAGTACATCGAAGACGGCAACCACGGCGGCAAGGGCTCCGAAGCCCACAAGGCCGCGGTGACCGGCGACACGGTGGGCGATCCCTACAAGGACACTGCCGGTCCGGCGGTGAACCCGATGATCAAGATCACCAACATCGTGGCGCTGCTGCTGCTCGCCGCGCTGGCCGGACACGCCTGAGGCCAGGCACCCGTTCACCCGATTTGGGTTAACAAAGACCCTCCCCGGCCCGCGCCGGGGAGGGTTTTCTTAACCTTTGCGCTTAAAGCTTCCTTGTCGGCATCTCCCCTAGGAAAGGGCCCTATCGCGGGACGACTCCCGCGAATGGAGGTTAACCCTTTTCGTTGGCGTATGAGATTCCCCTTTCGCGGCTGACCGCAATCGACGCCGGATCGTCTGCCTGCAGTCACGTCCCGGCAGTGCCGCCGGCTCAGATGACGGCGCGGCCTTGGCGCGAGTTCGACCGTCGTACGGCAATCACGGCCTGGGATACGCTTGCCCGCCGCGCCAGCGAACCCAACCCATTCTACGAAAGCTGGTACCTCTTGCCATCGCTGCGCGCGCTGGCGGGCGATCACAAGATTCACGTGCTGACGCTGGAAGCGGACGGAAAGCTCGTCGGCCTGCTGCCGATGGTCCGCGAATCCGACTACTACGGCTATCCGCTGCCGCACCTGCGCAACTGGGTGCACCACAACTGTTTCCTCGGCGCCCCGCTGGTACAGCGCGGATTCGAGCGGCTGTTCTGGGATGCCCTGCTGTCCCATTGTGACCGCCGCAAGGGCCGTTCCTTGTTTCTCCACCTGAGCCACATGCCCGAAACTGGCGCGCTGCATGATGCCCTCCGGAATGCACTGGCTGAAGACTCGCGCCCCGCCGCCACCGTCTTGCGCGAGGAACGCGCCATGCTCGCCTCCAGCGCAGCACCCGAAGACTATCTGTCCGCCTCGCTCTCCACGAAGAAGCGCAAGGAACTGCGGCGCCAGCATCGCCGGCTTGCCGAACTTGGCGACCTGCAGGTGGAACGGCTGAACGACTACACCGACATTGCCAGCTGGACCCGCGAATTCACGGAGCTGGAAGCGCGCGGCTGGAAAGGGAATGCCGGTTCCGCCTTGTCGAGCGACCAGCGGACCAACGAGATTTTCACCTATGCCATTGCTGGCGCCGCGGCGCGCGGACGGCTGGAGCGCATTGCCCTGCGTCTCGACGGCAAGCCCATTGCCATGCTCGCAAATTTTCTCAGTCCGCCGGGTGCCTTCTCGTTCAAGACGGCCTTCGACGAGGACTACGCCCGCTTCTCGCCCGGCGTCCTGCTGCAAGGCGAGAACCTGGCAATGCTGGGCCACGAACAGATCGACTGGGTCGACAGCTGTGCTGCACCCGATCATCCGATGATCAACCATCTCTGGCGTGAACGCCGCACCATCGCGCGTCACTCCATCGGCATCGGCGGGCGCATGCGCCGCGCTGCCTTTGCTGCCCTCGCCCGTTTCGAGACGGGTCATGGCGCGGGAGGCATCTCATGAGTCACCACGTCGGAACGCTGCACGGCAGGTCGGTAGGGGCAAAGCAGATTTTCCCCGCGCGCAGTCGCGCCTATTTCGCCAGCACCTATCCGGAAGGCGCGCACACTTTGGTGCACGACCTGATCGAGCATCCGCTGCTCGAGCTGGAAGCCCTCGCCGCGCTTGGCGAGTCGCTGCCCGCCAGCAGTGTCGAATACAACCGCGGCGACCTGCCAATTGGCGTCGACCGCAAGCCCGGCAGCAACGGCATGACAATCGGCGAGACGATCCGCAACATCGGTAGCGCCAACAGCTGGGCCGTGCTCAAGAACATCGAGAACTCAGCGCCCTATGCCGCCTTGCTGCACGAATTGCTGGGTGAACTGCGCGAGGTGATCGAGAGGGCCACCGGTCGCATGCTGACACCGCAGGGCTTCATCTTCGTCTCCAGCCCCGACGCGGTGACTCCGTACCACTTCGATCCGGAGCACAACATCCTGTTGCAGCTGAAGGGCACCAAGACGATGACCGTCTTTCCCGCCGGCAATAGCGACTTTGCCCGCGACGAGAATCACGAAGCCTATCACACCGGCGGCGGGCGCGAACTCGACTGGAAGGACGAATTCGCTGCGCAGGGAATCAACTTCCCCCTTCGACCGGGCGATGCGTTGTACGTGCCGGTGATGGCGCCGCACTATGTCCGCAATGGACCAGTCCCGTCAGTCTCGCTGTCGATCACCTGGCGGTCCGACTGGTCCTATGCCGAGGCCGACGCGCGAGCCTTCAATGCCTTCCTGCGCCGCCTGGGTACGTCGCCAAGACCGCCGCATCGCTGGCCACGCCAGAACCGGTCAAAGGCCCTGGCATGGCGGGTCCTGCGACGCCTTCCCGGCATCGACAAGGGCTAGTCCGCACGGCACCCAGCTTGACAGGCAAAGGCCGTGGCGCGCATGGCCGCAGGAAATGGCCAGCAATCCTCCGCCCGAACCCACGCCCGAGCAGCTCGTTGCCAACCTGGTGCTGCTGCTGAATCTTGAACCCACCGGTAACGACACCTTCGTGGGCCGCCGCCGGTCTGATGGTACGGGCCGCGTCTTTGGTGGTCAGGCCATTGCCCAGGCGCTGGGGGCTGCCAGCCGTACGGTGGACGCCGACCGCGCGGTCCACTCGCTGCATGCCTATTTCCTGCGCCCCGGAAGCGACGCCCTGCCGATCGAATACCGCGTCATGCGCGACCTTGACGGGCGCAGCTTCTCCAATCGACGGGTGGTGGCGAGCCAGGACGGCAAGCCGATCCTCAACCTTGTCACTTCGTTCCAGATGCCCGTCGATGGCCCCGGCCACCAGCACCCGGACATGCCCGATGTGCCGCAACCGGAAGAGCTGGAACCCGATCTCGTCTCGGCCCGCAAGATTGCCGACAAGCTGCCCGAGGGCACGCTGAAGACGCTGATCACACGGCCGCAGCCGATCGACTTCCGCTCGGTCGAACCGCGCGACTGGCTGCACATGGAAACCCGTCCGCCCAAGGCGCACGTGTGGTTCAAGACGGTCGCCCCGCTACCCGCCGACGTGGAAATGCAGCGTACCTTCCTCGCCTATATCTCGGATTTCCAGCTGCTTGGCACGGCCATGCAGCCGGTGGGCGTGCCGACCGGCAACATCCGCGTCGCCAGCCTCGACCACGCCATGTGGTTCCACGAAGATTTCGCGCTCGACGACTGGCTGCTCTACGCCACTGACAGCCCCTGGGCGGGCCATGCGCGCGGCTATGGCCGCGGTCAGATCTTCACCCGCGACGGCACGCTGGTCGCCAGCGTGGCGCAGGAAGGCATGATCCGGCACGTCTAGCCGGGCGGATCAGTGCGCCATCAGCACCGGCATGGACGGTTGGGACAGGATCGTCCGCGTCGTTCCGCCAAACAGCGTCTCGTAGAAGCGCGGCTGGCCGTAGGCGCCCATCACCATCATCCCGGCTTCGCGCGACCTGGCGGCCGACCGCAGCACGTCCTCGACCGAATCCGAACCGCGCGGCAGCTCGACCGGCTGGCAATCGACGCCGTGGCGATCGAGGTAGGCAGCCGCCGCGCTGGCGGGCAACTCGTGCGCATCGATGGTAACCTTGTCACCCACGGAAACGAGGTGGACCTTCTCGGCGCAGCGCAGCAACGGAACCGCGGCACGCAGGGCCCGCGCGGCCTGGATCGAGCCGTTCCAGCACACCATGGCCGGGGCATCGACATCGATACCGTGCCAATCGCCGGGAACCACCAGAACGGGCGCGCGGCAATGGATGGCGAGCACGCCAGCCAGCGGCGAAGCTGTACTGCCCTTGCCTTCGCCGATCCGCGCGCCGACCAGCGAGAGGTCGTTCAGCGAGGCATGTTTGAGCATGGAACTGCCATCGTAGCCCGATTCCTCCTGCCAATCCCAGCGCACGTCCTCGTTCGCGAGCCGGTCGGTGATTTCCTTGCGGAACTCCTCGGCGCGCTGCTTCGTAATCGTCGACAGCTCCCCGCCCACCGCGATGAAGGGATCGGTGGGAATCACCATGTCGAAGGCGATGGTCTGCAGCAGGGTCAGGTGCGCATCGAACCGGCGCGCGAGGTCCAGGCCCACTTGCAGGCGGGCTTCGAAAGTGCCGTCTTCTGCGGCGTGTACTAGTAAGGATCGCATGGCTTCCTCCTCTTCCTGGAAAAGAGATAACACAAAACGCCTTCAGCGCATTGACGCCAATCAACCGCCGGCGTGGTAGAAATCGTAGATCGTCTGGGCGACGCTTTCGCTCACCCCCGGCACGCGCTTGAGGTCGTCCAGCGCCGCAGCCCGCACCTTGCTGGCCGTGCCGAAGTGCAGCAGCAGCGCACGTTTGCGTGCAGGGCCAATGCCGGGGATCTCGTCAAGCGGCGAGGCGCTGATGGCGCGGCTGCGCTTGGCGCGGTGGGCACCGATGACATATCGGTGCGACTCGTCACGCAGGCGCTGGAGGTAGAACAGCAGCGGCGAATTCGTGGGCAGCATCTTCTCGCGCCCGTCGGGGAAGTGGAACACCTCGCGCCCCTCGCGCCCGTGGTGCGGCCCCTTGGCAATGGCGATCAGCGGCACGTCCTCAATGCCCAGTTCCTCCAGCGTATCGCGCACGGCAGACATCTGCCCTTTGCCACCGTCGATCAGCACGAGGTCCGGCCAGACACCCGCCTGCTCGCGGTCGGGATCGTCCTTCATCGCGCGCGCAAAGCGCCGTTCCATCACCTCGCGCATCATGCCGTAGTCGTCGTTCGACTGCGCCGAATTGATGTTGAACTTGCGATACTGGTTCTTGAGGTAACCTTCAGGCCCGGCCACGACCATGGCACCCACCGCCTTCGCCCCCTGGATATGGCTGTTGTCGTAAATTTCGATGCGCTGCGGAACGTCGGGCAGCTCGAGGAATTCGGCCAGCTCGCGCATGATCTTGGCCTGGGTGCCGGTTTCGGCCAGCCGCCGGTCAAGCGCCTCCTCGGCATTGCGGCTGGCCTGCTGCATCAGCTTGCGCCGCTCGCCGCGCTGGGGAACGCTGATGGCCACCTTGCGCTCGGCGAGGCCGGAGAAGGCCTCTTCCAGCAGCGCGCGTTCGGGCAGTTCGCGGTCGACAAGGATATGCCGAGGTGGCGGCACTTCCTCGTAGAATTGCAGCAGCACGTCGGCCAGCACCTTGGCCTCGTCCACGTCGCCGGTGTTGCGCGGGAAGAAGGCGCGGTGGCCCCAGTTCTGCCCCCCGCGCACGAAGAAGCCCTGCACCGCGATCTGCCCGCCCTTGCTGGCGAGCGCGAAGACGTCGGCATCGCCGACGCCGTCCGCATTCACCGCCTGGCTTCCCTGGATGAAGGTCGCCGCGCGCAAGCGGTCGCGCAGCAGGGCCGCAGTCTCGAAGTCGAGCGCTTCGGCCGCCTCCTGCATCTGCACCTCGATCTGCTGCTGCACTGCGCCCGACTTGCCGCCAAGGAAGTCCTTCGCCTGCTTCAGCAGTTCACCGTAGCCAGCCTCGTCGATGCGACCGACGCAAGGCGCCGAACAACGCTTGATCTGGTAGAGCAGGCAGGGCCGATCACGCCGCTCAAAAAAGCTGTCCGTGCAAGATCTTAGGAGGAACAGTTTCTGCAGCGCGTTAATCGTCGTGTTGACCGATCCGGCGCTGGCGAAGGGGCCATAGTACTGGCCCTTGTGCTTGCGCGCGCCGCGATGCTTCATGATGCGCGGGAAGTCGTGGCCTTCGCGCAGCAGGATGAAAGGAAAGCTCTTATCATCGCGCAATAACACGTTGTATGGCGGGCGAAATCGCTTGATGAACTGCGCTTCCAGCAGCAGCGCGTCGGCCTCGCTGTTGGTGGTGACGATCTCCATCGCGCGCGTCTGGCTGATCATCCGCACCAGCCGGTTCGTCAGCCCCTTTGGCTGGGTGTAGTTGGTCACCCGTGCCTTCAGGCTGCGCGCCTTGCCGACGTAGAGCACGTCCCCGCGCGCATCGAGCATGCGGTAGACGCCGGGCTTGGGCTTCAGCGTCTTCACCACCTCGCGGATCGCTTTGACGCCGGCCTGCAGGTCCGGCTGCGACGCGCCCTTCAGCGTGTAGGACGCGCGCTCCTCGTTGAAGCGCTCGGCACCACGCGGGTCGTTGGGGGATCCGGCTTCGCTGCGAGACATGGCGGTGAGATAGGACTTCGTGCGGGCGGTGCCAAATGTCTTGGCACCGTAATGCACGGCAAGCTAGGTTCCCCGGCATGAGCGACAAGCGGCAGATCGTGGCACAGGCGGTGATGGACGGCGCGGATATCCGCGAACGGCTGCTCGCCAGCGGCATGACGCCTGCGGCGGTCGATTACGAGATCAAGCGGGCCGAGGCCGATCCGGTGGTCATCGCTGCCCAGCGCCTGCGCCGCCAGCTCGCCAAGCGCGACTGGACGCTGCAATTGCAGGGGCGCCTTGCTGGAACGCGCGCTGACGGCCTGACCATTCCCACGGTCGCCAATATCGAACCGCAACGCTTCATCGACGAGTTCTACGCCGCCAACCGCCCCGTCGTGCTGACCGGACTGGTCGACCACTGGCCCGCGCTGGCGAAGTGGACGCTCGACTACCTCGATTCCGTGGTGGGCGACGCGCTGGTCGAACTGCAGGCCGAACGCGGCTCGGCCGCCGACTACGAGCAGGCCAAGGACCGCCACAAGCGCGGCGCGCAGTTCCGCACCGTCACCAGCGCCATGCGCAGGGTGGAAAGCTCCAACCAGTTCTACATCACCGCCTATAACGACACGAACAACAAGGTCGCTTTGGCCAAGCTGTGGGACGACCTCGGACCTGTCTCGATCCTGCGGAAGAGCGGCGGCCGCGACGGGTTCTTCTGGATGGGACCCAAGGGCACGCTTACCCCGTTCCACCATGACCTGACCAACAACCTGCTGGTACAGGTCATGGGCCGCAAGAAGAGCCACCTGGTCCCGTCATGGGAAGTGGGCCGGATGAAGAATTCGAAGCACTGCTTCAGCGATCGCTCGCCCGCTGACTGGGATACCAACGATGCGAACCTGCCGCCCATGCTCGAATGTACCATCGGCCCGGGCGATGCGCTGTTCCTGCCCATCGGCTGGTGGCACCATGTCGAGGCGCTCGATCACTCGATCTCGATGAGCTTCACCAACTTTGCCGCCGACAACGGCTTTTTCGAAGATTATCCCCCCGATACCCGGTTCTGAACCGCGACCGCACTTGCGCTGCGATGTCCGGCAGGGCAGCGTCAGCCATCGGAGCGCAGGGGAAGATCATGACAGAGACAGAGAAACTACCGCGCACGGTCGGGTTCTGGGGCACGGCGCTGTTCCCGGTGAACGGCATGATCGGCTCCGGCATCTTCGCCATGCCCGCGATCCTCGTCGCCGCCGTCGGCAATTTCGCCCCGTGGATGATGTTGCTCGGCGCGCTGCTGATCCTGCCGCTGGCCTGGGTCTTTGCGGCCCTCGCCATGCGGTTCGACGGCCACGGCGGGCCGGTGCTCTACGCCAATGCCGCCTTCGGCAAGTTCGCCGGGTTCCAGTCCGGCTGGATGCGCTATGCCTCCGCCGTGGTGGCCGTGGCGGCGAACACCCATGTCGCCATCGCCTATCTCGCCGTGCTGTTTCCGGCACTGCAAGACCCGATGATCGGCTCCATCGCCGTCATCGCCTTCATCGCCTTTGTGACCCTGGTGAACCTTATCGGCATGCGCGCATCGGTCGGCACGCTGGGGGTGATGACCCTGATCAAGCTCGCGCCGCTGGTGATCCTGGTAATCTGGGGGCTGACGACACGCGATCCGGCAGTGGGCTTCAGCCTGCCCGAGTTCAGCGGATTCGAAAGCGTCGTCCTGCTCACCTTCTACGCCTACATGGCCTTCGAGAACGGCAACTTCCCTGCCGGCGAGCTGAAGAACCCGCGCCGCACGATCCCGCTGGCGCTGATGACCACGCTGGCGGCAGTGGCACTGCTCTACATGCTGGTCATCTGGGCCTACCTCGCCATCGCGCCCGACGCCGGCGGCGGCGAAAGCGCGCTGGCAGCCGCCGCTCAAGAGATCGCCGGACAGACCGGTGTGATTGCCATCTCGGTCGCGGCGGCCTTTTCCATCGCCGCCAACACCCTCAATGGCGGCATCGTCGTCCCGCGCATGACCTATGGCATGGCCGAGCAAGGCACGCTGCCGGCCTTTTTCGCCCACGTCTCGCCGCGCTTCCGCACACCTGATGTCTCGGTACTGTTCTATGGCGGCGTGGCGATCCTGTTCAGTCTCTGGGGCGGGTTCGCCGAACTGGCAGTTGCCAGCACGCTGGCACGGCTGGTCACCTACCTGCTCTCGTCGCTGGCGCTGCCGGTGCTTGAACACCGGGATGGCGAGCGCGCGCCATGGTGGCATTTGCCCGCCGCTGCGCTGGCAGTGGTGGCTACGCTGTGGGTCGCCAGCCACGCGGACGCCGACGAGTTCCAGATGCTCGGCCTGATCTTCGTTGTCGGCACCGGGCTGTTCTTCTTCGCCGCACGACAGCGGCCAGCTACCGAGGCCTGATTGTCTGACAGGTTCGACGCTATTGTCCTTGGCGGAGGGGCCGCAGGAGTGTTCTGCGCCGCGCAGGCATGCCAGCGCGGTCGCGATGTGCTCGTGCTCGAGCGCGCGGAGAAGGTCGGCAAGAAAATCCTGATTTCGGGCGGCGGGCGGTGCAATTTCACCAACATTGGCGCGGGCCCCGGCAATTACATCAGCGCCAACAAGCATTTCGCCAAGTCGGCACTCAGCCGCTACACACCCGCCGATTTCGTCGCGCTGGTCGAAAAGCACGGCATCGCCTGGCACGAGAAGACGCTGGGCCAGCTATTCTGCGATGGCTCCGCGCGGCAGATCGTCGACATGCTGCTGGAGGAATGCGCGGCCGGTCCCGGCAAGGTCACCATCCGCTGCAACGAGGAGGTGGCCAGCGTCGTTCACGACGGCACCGCCTACACGGTCAGCACGCAATATGGCACGTTCATTGCCCCTGCCCTCGTCATCGCCACCGGCGGGCCCTCGATCCCCAAGATGGGCGCGAGCGACTTTGCCTACCGGCTGGCACGCCAATTCGGGCTGAAAGTGGTCGAACCCCGCCCCGCCCTCGTCGCGCTGACTCTGGGCGGTGATGATGCACTGTTTCGCGAACTGTCAGGCGTCGCCGCCGAAGTAGAGGCGACCGCAGGCAAGACCACCTTTCGCGAGGCTGCCCTGTTCACGCACCGCGGTCTGTCCGGTCCGGCTATCCTGCAGGTCTCCAGTTACTGGCAACCGGGTGAGGCCGTGACGATCGACTTCGTCCCTGACGAAGCGCGAGACTGGCTGCTGGAGGCCAAGCGCAACACGCCGTCCACAACCCTGCGCGCCCTGCTGCGCGAACGCCTGCCGCAACGGCTCGCCGATACACTAGCGGAGAAACTCGGTGTTGAAGGCGACCTCGGCAATGCGCCCGACAAGGCCCTGCGCGCGGCGCAGGAGCGGCTGGCCCGCTGGCCATTCCGCCCAAACGGCACCGAGGGTTTCGCCAAGGCCGAAGTGACCGTGGGCGGCATTTCCACTGCCGAACTGTCGTCGCAGACCATGGAAGCGCGCAACGTCCCCGGCCTCTATGCCATTGGCGAGGCCGTGGACGTCACCGGCTGGCTGGGCGGCTACAACTTCCAGTGGGCCTGGGCCTCGGCCCACGCCGCGGCGCAAGCCATATGAGCGCACACAAACGGTCCTGCAGGGACCGCAAGGGTGACCGCCCGCCCGCAGCGGGCGCAGCTTGCCTGCGCATCTAGCGAGGACGAAGCCGCGGAGGCGGCTTCGCAATCGAACTAGAACAACTTCCGGAATTCGATCTCGAACCGGCGGCCGACGGGATCGACCAGCAGCGGCTGGTAGCGCTGCGGCACGAGGCCGTCGCTATCCGTCACGCGCTGGCGGGCATTGAAGATATTGTCCACGCCGATGCCGATGCGGCTGTTGTCGAGGAACGGGATCGCCTCGACAAGTCGCTCGCGCTGGCCGAGGTCGGCAAAGGCACGCAGGTTGAAACGGACGTAGTCGCCGAACTCCAGGTCCGTGCTGCCCGGCAGCCCGCTGCCCTGGAGGGTAGAGGAGCCGGTGTAGTTGGCAAAAGTGATCAGGCCGAAACCGTCGTAGAACACGCCCGCCGGTGCGCTGGCGGAGTGGCGCGGCTGGCCGCCGCCGCTCAGGGCATCGCCGTCGAGCAGGTCGAGACGCGGCAGCCCGTCCGCGATCAGCACGGTGTTTTCGAGTTCAAGCGTGTAATTCAGGCCGAAGAACCAGCGCCCGCTGGGCGGTCCGTCACCGCCGCCGGGACCCCCGAAACCACGGAAGCCGCCACCACCCGGGCCACGACCGCTGCCGCCGCGCTGTGCGCCCGGAGGCGGTCCACCCGCACCGGGGGGGCCTCCACGACCGGCAAACTGCGGCGGTCCGTCGGCGCTACAAATCCGCTCGCGGATGGCATTGAAACGTTCAGGGTCGATGCGGCCGTCCTCGCCAGTGAGCCGTTCCAGCATCTGCGGCGGCACGGCGATGGGCTGGCCATCGGGGCCAAGCGGCGGTTCCTCGCCCGCGGCCTGGGCAGCAATGGCGCGGTTGAACAGGTCGAGCAGGTCCGCCGCTTCGGTTTCGCAGAAAGTGGCGCGCATCTGGGCGAAACGCTCGGCATTGGGCGGACCGCCCGCACCGAAACCGCCGCCTTGCGGGCCACCGGCACCGCCCACCGGTCCACCGACGGGCCCGCCACGATTGCCACCACCGCCACCGCGGTTACCGCTGACCTGCTCCCCGCCGATGCGGCCGGAGAAGTTCAGGCCGAACTGCAGGCGACGTTCGTCGCGTTCGGAGAAAGTGACGAAGCTGTCGTCGATCTGCACCAGCGTGCCCGTCGCGTCGCGCACTACGCGCCCCGGGAAGGCTGCCTCGATTTCGGGCGTCAGCGTCGGCAGGCTCGCCGTTACATCGTCCGAATGGTTATCGAAGTAGTTGGCCGTGAAAGTGCCGTTGTCGATAAAGGGCAGTTCCCAGATCAGGCCGAACGACCAGTCGCTCTGCTGCTGCGCGGGCAGGTTCGGGTTGCCGCCACTGATCACCGTGGCGAGCACGGTCTCGTTGTTGGCAATGTCGAACACCGGCACGTTGGGCGTGGCGATGACCGCGCTGCCCAGTTGGGTCAGCGAAGGGGCTTCCTCGTTGTTGATATGGCTGACCGACAAAGTCAGCGTTTCGGTCACGCCCCAGGTCAGGCCCAGCGTCCAGTCGAACAGGGTACCGAAGTCCGACAGGTGTTCGAACCCGCCGTTGAAGTTGAGCGTGAAGTCACCCACCGCACCGAGGAAGTCCTCGTCGCGGCTGGTGAGCGGCACGGAGACGTTGGCCCCGGCAAAGACGCGACCACGGGTCAGCTGGATGTCGTTCCCCAGGGTGCGCGTGTCGGTGCTTTCGATGCGGTTCCAGCGGTAGCCGGTGTTGATCGCCACCGAGACATCGCCGCCCGGCAGGTAAAGCGGGTTGCCCCGTGCGGTGGTCAGTGCGTTGACGGTATAGGTGTCGGTCAGGGCTTCATCGAAACCGGCCTCGGCAAAGGTGCCAAGGTCGGCATCGATGGGCAGCAGGCCCGTTGCGGCGTCGGCCACCAGGCCGGAAGTGTCGATGCGCTTGCCCGTGCGGCTGATGGAATCGACATAGGTACCGTCGATGGTGCCGGTCACCTGCCAGTCGCCCAGGGCAAGATCCAGCGTACTGCCGAAAGAGTAGTTCTCGCTGCGGCGATCTACCGTCAGCGGGTCTTCGGCGTTGAAGGTGCGCAAGGCAGAAGCGCCAAGGTCGTCGACCAGCAGGACGCTGTCGAGGCCCTGCAAGCGGAGGCTGTCGTCGCGCTCGTAAGTTCCGTTGAGACTCAGTGAATTGCCGCTGTCCCCCAGCCGCGTAGACCAGTTGAGCGTGGCTTCGACACCGGAGGAATCGGCCACCAGGCTGCGATATTCCGCCGGGTCGGGATCGCCTGCCACGGTCGGCACGCTGCCTTCGGCTTGCACGATATTGCGTTCCGCCTCGGTCAGCAGGCTGGAATTGTCCCATTCCAGGTTGACGTTCAGCCGGCTCGGTCCGTCGATCCGCAGGTAAGTGCCTTCCACCTGCTGCGTGGAGAACCCGCCCGCGAAGGGCTGGCCGTATTCGACCTCTATCTCGCGGCTGGTATAATTGTCCTTGAGAATGAAGTTCACCACCCGCTGGTCCGGCGAATAGCCGTAACGCTGGGCAACTTCCTCGCTGAACACCTCGGTCCGTTCGATGGCTTCGGGCGGATAGCTGCGCAGCTCGCGGAAGGAGGAGATGCGCACGCCGTTGACCAGGATCACCGGCCCCCCTCCACCGCCCCGACCGCGGCTGGAGTTCACCTGCGGGGCCAGCGCTTCGAGCAGTTCCTGGATCGAGCCTGCGCCATAGGCGGCAATGTCTTCGGAACTCAGCTCGAGAATGGGCGGTTCGGGAGCATCGACCTGTCCCGCCAGCCGCGCGCCCAGCACGATGATGGTGTTGATATCGTCCTCGATCGGATCGGGTTCCGGCCCGGTTTCCGGCCCACCTTCGTCCTGTGCGAAAGCCTCGCCAGCGGGGGCCTGGCCATCCTGTGCCTGCGCAGCTGAAGGCGGCACGGCCGCCAGCATGGTCGCCACGGCCAAGGGGCTGCAAGAACGGGAGAATTTCAAGTGAGAGAGCTCCGGACAAAATCAATTAGCTGGGTCGAGCGGGCATATGTATTGCGCTGCACCATTCCGCAATACGGACCTGTGTCTTATTTTGTCGCAGATGTATCGCAGCTGTCGCACCGTTTCAGGACAGGTGCGTGGCGCGGATTTATTGTGTGGCTTCCCTTTTGCGCGGTGTGCCGCTAAAGCGCGCCGCCAATATCCCGCAATTTGCGCGGGCCAATGACTTACAAGGACCAAGATACTGAATGGCTAAAGAAGAACTTCTCGAAATGCGCGGCAAGGTGGTGGAACTGTTGCCGAACGCAATGTTCCGCGTCGAGCTCGAGAATGGCCACGAGGTCCTGGGTCACACTGCCGGCCGCATGCGCAAGAACCGTATCCGCGTGCTGGTAGGCGATGAAGTGCTGTGCGAACTGACGCCTTACGACCTGACCAAGGCCCGCATTACCTATCGCTTCATGCCGGGTCGCGGCGGCCCCGGCCCGCAGAGCTGATCAGCCGGGCGAACAGCGCGCCCGTGCCCACTCTTCTCCTAGCTTCGGCCAGCCCTCGTCGGCGGGAATTGCTTGCGCGCCTGGGCGTGGAGCCCGCTGGCGTTGCCCCTGCCGATATCGACGAGACTCCAAGGAAGGCCGAGCTCCCGCGCGACTATGCCCTGCGCATGTCGCGCGAGAAAGCGGCTGCTGTCGACGGCGGTGAGCACTACGTTCTCGCGGGCGACACAGTGGTTGCCGCCGGACGCCGCATCCTGCCCAAGGCCGAAGACGAAGCGACCGCGCGCAAGTGCCTGGAACTGCTGTCCGGCCGCCGCCACCGCGTGCTCTCGGCCATCGCGTTGAAGGCTCCGGACGGTTCGATCCGAGAACGGCTGAGCGAAACCCAAATCAAGTTCAAACGCCTCTCACAAGATGAGATCGACGCCTACGTGGCCAGCGGTGAATGGCACGGCAAGGCCGGTGGCTATGCCATCCAGGGCATGGCCGAGGCGCTGATCCCGTGGATCCAGGGCAGCCATTCCGCCGTGGTCGGGCTGCCGCTTTACGAGACGCGGGCACTGCTGAAAGCGGCGGGGTTCGACCTTGGTTGAGTGGCTGGTCGAACACGGAATCGGTGAAGACCGCGCCCTGCTGGTCGAGAATGACCGCATCCTGGCGGCACGACATTTCCTGAGCGGCGCACCATGGGCGGGCACCATCTATCCTGCCCGCCTCGTGTCGCGCTCGGGCGGCTCGGCGCGCGGCACTGCGCGGACCGAAGGCGGTCTGGAGATCCTCGTCGACAAGCTGCCGCGCGACTGTACCGAAGGCAGCGAATTGCTGGTCCGATTGACGCGTGCGCCCATCGCCGAGCGCAGCAGGCTGAAGTTGGCGCAAGGCCGCCCGGTTGCCGCCGACGCTCCGGAAGATTCCTCCAATTGGGCCCTTCGAGAGGTTTCGTCCTTCGCGCCGGGTGCTTGGGAGGAAGTCTGGCACGCGGCTTCGTCAGGCGTCATCGACTTTGCCGGCGGACAGATCCTCTGCTGCGTAACCCCGGCGATGACCGTGATCGACATCGATGGCGACCTACAACCGCGCGAGCTTGCCCTCGCCGCAGTCCCGGCCATCGCGCAAGCCTTGCACTGGTTCGACATCGGTGGTTCGGTCGGCATCGACTTCCCCACGCTGGAAGCCAAGGCGGATCGCGGCGCGGTGAACCAGGCACTCGAAGATGCGCTGGCAGACTGGCCGCACGAACGCACCGCCATGAACGGGTTCGGCTTTGTCCAGCTCGTAGCGCGGCTGGAGGGGCCGTCCCTGCTGCACAAGTTCGATACTTCGCGCGTCGGCATGTGTGCCCGCTATGCCCTTCGCATCGCTGAGCGGCTGGACGGCCATGGCGGCGCAGTCCTGCTGACCGTCCATCCTGCTCTGAGAGCCAAGATCCAGGACGAATGGCTCGCCGAACTTTCCCGCCGCACGGGCAGACAGGTGAGGATTGAAACGGACCCCGGCCTTGCACTGGAGGCTCCCAGCGCACAGATCGTGCCCCTATGAGCACCAAACCCTGCCCCATCTGCAAGAAGCCGCGCGTGGCCGAATTCCACCCCTTCTGCTCCAGCCGTTGCCGCGACCGTGACCTCGCCCAGTGGTTTGGCGATGGCTATGCCGTGCCCGGCCCGCCCGCCGCGCCAGAGGATATCGCGCGGGAAGATTAACCTTCGCGCATTTTGGGGGCTTGCCAAGCTCGCCAGCCTTCGCCATAGGCGCGCTCTCATTCGCTCGCCGGGCACTCCGAAGATGCCTGACGCCGATGCGATGCCTGGGTAGCTCAGTGGTAGAGCAGACGATTGAAAATCGTCGTGTCGGTGGTTCGACTCCGCCCCCGGGCACCACTCCTTCTCTCTGCGATTAGGCCGTCGATCGGTGTGAGGCCTCGGTCGGCTTCAGCATTCTTGCAATCTTCTTGCGCGAAGTCGCTCGCCATGCGCCTGCGCTCCAAGGTGGAGCGCCGGTCGATGTGGCTTTCATTCTAGAGCAGATCTGGATCTGGCGAACGCCACCTAAGCTGGAGGCTCAATTACCAAGATTGAAATTCGACAGCACTTCGTATGTGATTGTTTCGTTATTCGCTTCAATTACTCGAAGTCTAGCTCCCCGATAGGCGATGATGTCCGATTCACTAAGGTCATATTCGGCATCGTTCGAGAATGCCGGACGAGCAAGCGATCCTGAAAACTCGCGGTAACTGACGCGGATTCTATCTCCGACACGCCCGCTGTAGATCAGTGTCTGCTGAAAGTCGTTGGAGGTCAGGAAGCCACGTTCAGTAACCATGTATGGATGCTCTGTGTCGCACACAGGCTGGGAAGTCAGAACCCCCTGCGCAATCACGCAAGTTTGCTGTCTTTCAGTGTTGAATCGAATGCCCTGTGGATACGTTCCGCTTCCTTGGTCAAAGAGCCCACCACCCATTCGCAACGTTCCCACCTCGGGGTTGCTGCTGTTAATCTCGAATGACGTGTAAATATATTCATCTTCCGAGCCGGTCATCCTGTAGAAACCGGACGAAAGTTCAAAAGCACCAATCTGATTTGCCTCCGGCAACCAAACTCCGCGAGTGGTGGTTTCCGTACCTTGCCGAACCAATTCCTCTCCAAGGGACCGTGTTTGAGTGGAACTAAGTGCCGGAACACTTATCTGCCTAGTTACCGGCGTATAGTTATGTTCGACCGATGCACAGCCAACGAGAACGGATGCCAAAGCGGCGGCGAACACAACCTTCTTCATAGATCCCCCTATTTTAGAACTCGCACCGCTAAGTGCTTGTCATACATCGCTCTAATTCAAGTTTTGGTAACTCGCAAGACGACGACTAAGCCACCGGCTGTCGCAAGATCAGGGGGCGCGGCGGGCACACCGCCGCGCCCCTTTTCATTGGCGCAGTCAGCTGACCCGCACGATAGTGGAGGTATCTTCGGGATCGCTCTCGCTGGT
Source organism: Aurantiacibacter gilvus (assembly GCF_038289935.1). Taxonomy (NCBI): domain Bacteria; kingdom Pseudomonadati; phylum Pseudomonadota; class Alphaproteobacteria; order Sphingomonadales; family Erythrobacteraceae; genus Aurantiacibacter; species Aurantiacibacter gilvus. Next base: position 738,660 of record NZ_JBBYHV010000001.1, on the reverse strand, counting down.
CGAGGTGTACACGCCGTTCTCGTCGACCACCTCGGTGTAGCATTCTTCTTCCTCGCCGGTGGCGGCATCGCACCAGCGGTTCGGACCATCCTGGCGCCAGGTCCCGGTTTCCACCTCGGTACCATCGGCATCCACGACAACATAAGTGCCGTCCGGGTTGGCGGTGTAAGTAAATGTCGTGCCGTCAGCCTGGGTCACCTCGTAGGTGCCAGCGGACGGTCCACCGTCAGCAGAAACCGACGCCACCTCTTCCGTGGTCTCTTCCACGGTTGCGGTATCTTCAGGTGCGGCTTCTTCGGCAGCATTGTCGCAGCCGGCCAGGACAAAGCTGGCAGTAACACAGGCAAGCAATACAGATTTACGCATAATAGTTCCCCCTTGGTCAGCGACCCGCCGGGACACCTATCACGACGCCCTTCGCCCACGAAGCGAAACCGCGATGTGCCACCCTGCAATTGCCACCCTGCCCCCTTGGGTGTATAGGCTGACCTCCAGCGCGCCCCGGCTACTGCGAACCTGTTTCGCACCGCCGGGGCGCTCGCTTTTTTGCAGTTGAAAGGTTTGCCAATGTCCCGCCGTCGCCAGATCTACGAAGGCAAGGCCAAGATCCTTTACGAAGGCCCCGAACCGGGCACGCTGATCCAGTACTTCAAGGACGATGCCACCGCCTTCAACGCCCAGAAAAAGGGTACGATCAACGGCAAGGGCGTGATCAACAACCGCATCAGCGAATATATCTTCACGCGGCTCGCGCACATCGGCATCCCCACCCACTTCATCCGCCGCCTGAACATGCGTGAGCAGCTGGTGCGGCAGGTGGAGATCATTCCGCTGGAAGTGGTGGTGCGCAATGTGGCCGCCGGCTCGATCGCCAAGCGTTTCGGCATCGAGGAAGGCGAGATGCTGCCGCACACGCTGATCGAATACTACCTGAAAGACGATGCGCTGGGCGATCCGCTGGTGTCGGAAGAGCACATTGCCGCCTTCAACTGGGCCGGTCACGAGGAAATGCAGGACATCGCCGCCATGGCGATCCGCATCAACGATTTCCTGTCCGGAATGTTTGCCGCCGTTGACATCCGCCTGATCGACTTCAAGCTGGAGTTCGGCCGTATTTACGATGGTGACTACAGCCGCGTGATCCTGGCCGACGAGTTCAGCCCGGACAACTGTCGCCTGTGGGACTTCAACACCAACGAGAAGATGGACAAGGACCGCTTCCGGCGTGACCTTGGCGGCGAGGAAGAGGCCTACCAGGAAGTGGCCCGACGCCTCGGCGTGCTCTCGGGCGAGGACAACAGCCCGGGCGAAGTGCTCGACATGAGCGCCCACCGCTCGCGCCTGCGCAGCAACCCGCCGCCCAAGCCGAAGAAGTAGGCCAAAACCGCGGCCATTGCCCGTTCAGCAAGCCGGTGCCATTAGGGTGCCCATGAATTTACGTAAGCTCGCGGTCCTTACCACCGCGCTCGCCATGCCGCTTGCCCTTGTCCAGCCGCTCGCTGCACAGGAGCCCGAATATTCCCAGCAGGTTTCGGACGCCTCGTCGGGTGTATCTGCCGAGGTCGCCGCGGTTTTCCCCGAGATCGCCGAAAGCGACCTGCCGTTCGATACCGACTACCGCGTCGGGCAGCTCGACAACGGCATGCGCTACATCATCCGGTCGAACGCCACGCCGCCCGAACAGGGGCTGGTCTACTTCTGGGTCGACGCCGGTTCGGTCTCCGAAGCCGATGGCGAGGAAGGCTATGCCCACTTCATCGAGCACATGGCCTTTAACGGCTCCACCAACGTGCCCGAAGGCGAGATGGTCCACCTGCTGGAGCGCGAAGGGCTGGCCTTTGGTGCCGACACCAATGCCTCCACCAGCATGGACACCACGCTCTACCGGCTGGACCTGCCGCGCAACGATACCGACCTGCTCGACACCGCGCTGATGCTGATGCGGGAGACCGCCAGCGAGCTGTTGTTCGATGACGAGGCCGTTGACCGTGAAAAGGGCATTATCCTATCCGAACGGCGCGTGCGTGATACCTACCAGCTGCGCAACACCATCGATAACCTCGAATTCCTCTACCCCGGCAGCCGCTTTTCGGAACGCATGCCGATTGGTGCACCCGAATCCGCCGAGTCCATCGAAGTGGCCACCGGCGCCGCCCTGCGCGCCCTCTACGAGCGGGTTTACCGCCCGGAGAACACCGCGCTGATCGTAGTGGGCGACTATGATCCGAACGAGGTTGAGGCGATGATCCGCGCGCGCTTTGCCAGCTGGCAGGGCGAGCCGCGACTGGAAACGCCCGACTTCGGCCCGATCGATCCGGAGCTGTCCGGACAGACCGATGTATTCCTCGACCCCGCCCTGTCGGACAGTATCTCGATCTCGCGCCACGGCGAGTGGCTGGGCGAGCCTGACACCGCCGCCAGCCGCCGCGCACGCGTTCTGCGGCAGATCGGCTATTCGATCGTCAACCGCCTCCTGCAAAGGCTGGCGCGGCAGGACGATCCGCCGTTCCGCAGCGCGCGGCTTGGCACCGACGAGGTGTTCGAGGTGGGCCGCACCACCTCGCTCGACGTGCTCACCAACGAAGGTGAATGGCAGCGCGGCCTTGCCGCTGCGCAGGAAGAATACCGCCGCGCGGTACAGTTCGGCTTTACCGAGGCCGAAGTGGCCGAACAGGTCGCCAACTTGCGGCAAGCCATCGAAAGCAATGCTGCCAGCGCCGCCACGCGCGGAAATCGCGACTTCCTCACCGGCGGCCTGACTCTGCTGAGCGATGGCCAGGTGCCGACCACACCTGCCAGCGCGCTTGAGCGCTTCTCCCAGCACGAGCCGGAGATTACGCCCGAAGCGGTACTTGCCGCCTTGCAGGCTGACCTTGTCCCGCTCGACAATCCCTTGATCCGCTTCACTGGCAGCGAGCCCCCCGAAGGCGGTGAACTGGCGCTGCGCTCCAGCTGGACAGACGGCATGGCGCTGGCACTGGAAGCCCCGGTCGAAAGTGCCGCGGCGGAGTTCGCCTACACCGATTTCGGCACACCGGGCACTGTCGTTTCGGACACCGTGGACGAGCGGCTGGACATCCGCACCGTGCGCTTCTCCAATGGCCTGATGCTCAACCTGAAGCAGACCGACCTCGACGAGCAGCGCGTGCTGGTACAGCTCAACTTCGACGGGGGCGACCTGCTGAGCACGGCGGACAATCCGCTGGCCACCGCGCTGGTCGGCTCGCTGCCGACGGGCGGCCTGGGCGCCCATACGCTGGACGAATTGCAGACCGTGCTGGCCGGACGGCAGGTGTCGTTCAATGTCGGCTCGGCAGACGAGACCTTCCGCATGTCCGCGGTCACCACGCCAAGCGACCTTGAACTGCAATTGCAGTTGATGACGGCCGCGCTGGTCGATCCCGGCTACCGCGCAACCGCCGAAGCACAGTACCGCCGCAACGTGCAGAGCTTCTTCGACCGCCGCTTCGCCACGCCCAGCTCAGCGCTGAGCAACGAAATCGGCGGCGTGATTTCGGACGGTGATCCGCGCTTCACCCTGCAATCCGAAGAAGACTATCTCGCGCTGAACTTCGCCAAGTTGCGCGATGACATCAGTGACCGCTGGCAGAACGGCGCCATGGAACTGGCCCTGGTCGGCGATATCGACGAGGACGCCACCGTGGCGCTGGTTGCCCGGACGCTGGGAACCCTGCCCGCGCGCGAAAGCACGTTCGGCGCCTACGAAGACGCCCGCCAGCGCAGCTTCACGGACAACCGCGAAGCGCGCACGGTCTATCACGATGGCCAGCCCAACCAGGCCATGCTGATGATGGTCTGGCCCACCCGCGACGACAGCGATCCGGTCGCCACGATCCAGCTCAACATGCTGGAGCGCGTCACCCGCCTGATCATGCTGGAGGTGATCCGCGAGGAACTGGGCCAGACCTATTCGCCGTCGGTCAGTGTCGATCTTTCGCGCACCTACCCCGGCTTCGGCACCTTCGACGTATCGGCCCAGGTCGACACGGCGCAGGTCGATCCCACGCGCGACGCCATGCTGACGGCCCTTGCCGACCTCCGCTCCGCGCCGGTCGATGAAGACGTGCTGCTCCGCGCGCGCCAGCCGCTGCTGGAAGCCATCGACAACCAGCTGGACAGCAATGGCGGCTGGATGAGCCTCGTCGACCGTGCCCAGACCGAGCCCGACCGCATCGACCGCTTCCTGGCCGCGCGCGACCAGGTAGAGGCAGTGACGGTGGAAGACGTCCAGGCGCTGGCCATGCAGTACCTCGATCCGGCCGAGCGACTGGAATTCGTGGTCCTGCCCCGGCAAGGCGGAAGCGAGAACGGCGACGAAGCTGCACCGGAGTGACCGGCAGGGCAGAACCGCCTTCCCCCTCTTGCGAGTGCACTGCACAATCGCCATAGGCTGCGGCAGATTCTCCTGCCGGAGAGGCCCAACTTGACGAAAGGCGCCCCATGAAAGTCCGCATCCATGTCAGCCTGAAGCCCGGAGTGCTCGATCCGCAGGGTCGTGCCGTCCACCACGCGCTGGAAGGACTGGGCTTCGAAGGGGTCGAGGACGTCCGCATCGGCCGCCTGGTCGAACTCGACGTGGCCGACAGCACCACCGACGCCGCGCTGGACGAAATGTGCCAGAAGCTGCTCGCCAACATGGTGATCGAAAACTACCGCATCGAGAAGGTCGGCTGATGAAGACCGCAGTCGTTACCTTCCCCGGATCGAACTGCGACCGCGACATGTGGGTCGCGCTGCGCGACGTTTCGGGCAAGGAGCCGGTGAAAGTCTGGCACGGCGATGCCGACCTGCCTGACGGGCTCGATTTCATCGCCTTGCCCGGCGGTTTCTCCTACGGCGATTACCTGCGCTCGGGCGCCATGGCGGCGAACAGCCCGATCATGCGCTCGGTGAAGTCGGCAGCCGAACGCGGCGTGCCGGTGCTCGGCGTCTGCAACGGCTTCCAGGTGCTGACTGAGAGCGGCCTGCTCCCCGGCGCGCTGATGCGCAATGCCGGCCAGACCTTCGTCTGCCGCACCGTGCCGCTGAAGGTGGAGAACAGCCAGAGCCTGTTCACCAGTGCCTATGAAGCGGGCGAGACCATCCACATCCCCGTGGCCCACCACGACGGCAATTACTTCGCCGATGCCGAGACGCTCGACCGCCTCGAAGGCGAAGGCCGCGTGGCCTTCCGCTACCTCGACGCCGTGAACGGCTCGCAGCGCGATATTGCCGGTGTGCTGAACGCACAGGGCAACGTGCTGGGCATGATGCCCCACCCCGAACGCGCCATTGAGGACGCGCAAGGCGGCAGCGATGGTCGGCGCTTGTTCGAGAGTGTGATCGGCAGCCTGGTTTCGGCCTAAGCCGCGCGGCTGCGGCCCTTGACTACCAGCGAGCGGGCTTCGACCGCGCCCATCGGGCGGCCGAAATAGTACCCCTGGATCTTCGTGCAGCCCAGTTCCCGGATCAGCGCGGCTTGCTCGGCGTCTTCCACGCCTTCGGCAGTGGTCGACATGTCGAGGCTGCGCGCCATGGCAACAACCGCGCGGATAATCGCGAGGCTTTCCTGGTTGTCCTGCGATGCGCCCTGCACGAAGCTGCGGTCCACCTTGATGGTGGAGAAACGCAGCGTGCGCAGATAGCCGAGCGATGAATAGCCGGTGCCAAAATCGTCGAGCGCTATCGAGCAGCCCAGCGCCATGATCTCCTCCAGCGTCTGGCGCGCGATGCGGCCATCGCGCAGGAACACGCTTTCGGTAACCTCGATTTCGAGTCGGTTTGCAGGAAGCCCGGTGTCGGCCAGCGCGCGCACCACGGCAGCGCTGAAATTGGGTTCCAGCAGCTGTTCGCCAGAGACGTTCACGGCAACCTTGATATCACTGGGCCAGCGCGCAGCCTCGCGGCACGCCTCGTGCAGCACCCATTCGCCAATCGGCACGATCAGGCGGGTGTCCTCGGCCAGCGGGATGAACTTGCCCGGGCTGATACAGCCGTGCTCCGCGCTGTTCCACCGCAGCAGCGCTTCGAAGCTCACCACGGTCTCGGTCTTGGCGTTCACTACCGGCTGGAAGTTTAGCTCCAGCTCCTGGTTGCCGATAGCATCGCGCAGGGCGGATTCCAGCTTGCGGCGCTCCTCGGCGTCGGCGTGCATCGACGGTTCGTAGCTGAAGTGCTCGTTGCCGCCCTCGTCCTTCGCCCGGTAGAGCGCGAGGTCAGCGTTGCGCATGAGCATTTCGACCGAAGAGCCGTCGCGCGGACCAATGGCCGAACCGACACTGGCCCCGATAAACAGCGTGTGGTTGTCGACCTGGTACGGCTGCGACAGCGCATCTATAATGGCATCGGCGAGGCGCTCCACCCGGCCCTTGTCGCTTGCATCACGCAGCACGACGGCGAACTCGTCACCGCCCAGGCGGCCGACTTGTTCATCTTCGGTAATAACCGATGCCAGCCGTTTGGAGACCTTGGCCAGCAGCCGGTCACCGATCTGGTGACCGAGTGAATCGTTCACCGCCTTGAAGCGGTCGAGGTCGATCATCAGGAAGGCGCAACGGCTCCTCCACTGGTCCGCATGACGCATGGCGTCGCCCAATGCCTCGGTGAGCATGAGGCGGTTGGGCAAGCCGGTCAGCGTGTCATAGCGGGCAAGATAGGCGATCTTCTCATCACGGTCACGCTGCTCGGTGACATCCGAGCCCACACCGCGGAATCCGACATATGTGCCGCTGTCGTCGTGCATTGGCGTGCCCGACAATTCCCACCAGCGCCGACCGCCTTCGAGTTCCACCTGCACCAGCAGGTTGGAGAAGTGTTCGCGGCGCTTTAGCTTCTCTGCCAGCTGGTGCAGGCTGCGCGGGAACTCGCCTTTCTCCCACGTTGAACCGGCAATGAGCTTGATGAAGCTTTCACCCTCCACAGCAGAGGGTTCCGCACCCAGGGCGAAGGCAAAACGGGGTGAGGCAGCGCGGATGCGGCGATTGGTGTCGACCTGCCACAACCAGTCGGATTCTTTTTCCTCGAATTCGCGCAGCAACAGCGAGACGACTTCATCCTTCTCCGCCACGCCGGCCTCGGCAATGCAGGAGGACAGGTAGATGCGCGCAGAACGCAGCGATGCGCCGACTATGCCGGTTGAGTAGATCACCGTCGCGGCAGCGAAAGCATAGTCGCCCGTCGCGACGAACGATGCAACGGCAGCCGCGCTTACGATCAGATCGAAGATAACTGTCGCCACCGGGGCACTGGACATGGTGGCTGCACTGCCGGAAATCAGCATGATCGCCAGCGCCCACATGGCATAGTGTTCAGCGACCGTCCCGAGAGGAACAAAGAACAACAAGGCAGCGCACCACGGCAAGCTGCATCCGGCAACAGCCAGAGCGTGGCGATTGAAATCGGAGCGCTGCACGCCGCGCCGGTTGATCTCGGCCATCTTGTGGTCAATGCGGCTGACGTTCCAGAGGGCGGCAATTACACTCAGCAACCAGGCTCCGAGAACCCAAGGAGCAACAACGCTGTGGAACAGCACCACTACCAGCGAAGCAGCGATGCCGTGAGCAACCATACGCGTGGGCGAAACCTTGTGCACTTCGGCATACTGGAGCGTACGCAGCCGCGACCAGTCGCCCTCATCAGGGTCGCGAAGGCCGATAACCTGCATCGCGGAAAGTCTTAGCGGCAGGGACGGCAGGCCGGAATGCTTGTCGCTCACGCGGCTTGTCTACGCGCGTAATGGTTAGTGCCAGGTAAAGTCGCAGCCCTGCAATTGCGCAAATTTGCGACTTATTCGACAGTGACCGACTTCGCCAGATTACGCGGCTGGTCCACGTCCGTACCCTTGGCCACGGCTACATGGTAAGCCAGCAATTGCACCGGCACGGCATAGACCAGCGGGGCGATCAGCGGGTGCACCTTGGGCATCTCGATCACGGCCATGCAGCCCTCGCCCGCCTGGGCAATACCGTCAGCGTCCGAGATCAGCACCACCTTGCCACCGCGCGCCTGCACTTCCTGCATGTTGGACACGGTCTTTTCGAACAGCGGGCCGCTGGGCGCGAGTACGATTACCGGCACGGCGTCGTCAATCAGTGCGATCGGGCCATGCTTCATCTCGCCCGAAGCATAGCCTTCAGCATGGATATAGCTGATTTCCTTGAGCTTCAGGGCACCTTCCAAAGCCAGCGGGAAGTCCGCGCCGCGGCCCAGGTACAGCACGTCGCGCGCCGGCGCGATCAGGTGGGCCATGTCGGCAATCTCGTCATCATGGTCGAGCGCGGCATTAAGGCTGGCAGGGGCTTCGAGCAGGTGCTTGACGACTTCTGCCTCTTCCTCGCGATCCATGAGGCCCTTCTTGACGGCGAAGTGCGCGGCCAAGGCGGCGAGGACGGCGAGCTGGCAGGTGAAGGCCTTGGTCGATGCGACGCCGATCTCCGGCCCCGCGTGGGTTGGCAACAGCAAGTCGCTCTCGCGTGCCATCGAACTCGTGGGCACGTTAACCACCGAGGCGATGACCTGCCCGTTGGCCTTGCAGTGTTTCAGCGCTGCCAGCGTGTCGGCAGTCTCACCGCTCTGGCTGATGAACAGCGCCAGGCCACCCGGCGTCAGGATCGGGTCCCGGTAGCGGAACTCACTGGCAAAATCGATATCCACCGGCACGCGGGCGAACTGTTCGAACCAGTATTTCGCCACCATTCCAGCGTAATAGGAAGTTCCGCAGGCAACGATGGTGATGCGGTCGATGGCGGAAATGTCGAAGTCGATCTGCGGCAAGGCCACGCGCTGTTCGCCCGGGCGCAGGTAGCTGCGCAGGGTCTGCGCAACGACAGTCGGCTGCTCGAAGATCTCCTTCTGCATGAAGTGGCGGTAATTGCCCTTCTCGATCGCCACGGCAGAGGCGCCGGAAGACTGAATGTCGCGCTGTACCACCTTGCCGCTGGCATCGCGAATGGTTGCGCCATCCTGCGTTATGGTGACCCAGTCGCCTTCCTCGAGATAGGCGATGTGCTGCGTCAGGGGGGCCAGTGCCAGCGCGTCGGAGCCCAGGTACATCTCCCCGCCCTTGTCGTCCTGCGGGCCATAGCCAACCACGAGCGGCGAGCCGAGACGCGCGCCGATCAACAGTTCGGGATGGTCGCGGAAGGTGATCGCCAGCGCAAAGGCACCGCGCAGGCGCGGCAGGACAGCGGCGACGGCGTCTTCGGGGGACTTGCCCGCTTCGACCTCGCGGCTGACGAGGTGCACCACCACCTCGGTGTCAGTCTCGCTCTCGAACGTGTGGCCGTCGGCACGAAGTTCGTCCCGCAGCTCCTTGAAGTTCTCGATAATGCCGTTGTGCACCAGTGCGACACGTCCGGTCGCATGCGGATGGGCGTTGTGCTCGGTCGGCGCGCCGTGGGTGGCCCAGCGCGTATGGGCGATACCTGTCAGGCCCGGCGCGGGATTGCCCGACAGTTCCTCAACCAGGTTGACCAGCTTGCCCTGCGCACGGCGGCGCACCAGCTGGCCATCGTGCACGGTGCAGACCCCGGCGCTGTCGTAGCCGCGATATTCCATCCGCTTGAGGCCATCGACCAGTCGGCCGGCGACTTCATGTTGGCCGACGATTCCGATAATTCCGCACATTCCCGCGATAATCCCTGCTGGTTCAGCTGGCCGGTTAGCCGCCGATGGTTGGCAATCCGTTTAGGATTGCAGGTGCGTCCCTGCCAAGGGCTGGCTGAACGCATGATGCATTGCGTCAGCCAGTGAACAATTCCGCCTCGGCCATCAAGGGAATCAGGCTGCCGAGATCAAGTTGGCCTTCCTTTTCACCCTCTTCGGCCTCGATGACGGAGAATGGCGAGAGCACCTGCCGCACGAAGCCCGGCGCCTCCAGGTGGATGCGGATCGCCTTGTCGAAACCGTCCTGCGGCTCCGCCAGTTCCACGGCAGCCACCAGGCTGGCCGCGACGAGCTTGCCCTCGCGTGCCTCGCTGGCGATTGCATCCCGCGTCGCGCCATAGATAACGTCCACCGGTTCCTCGGAACCCTCCGGGGCAAGCGAGACGAATTCGATCTCGCCGTCGGTCTTCACGCGGGTCCCGAAAGGCAGCACGCGCTTGCCTGCAGCCATCTGCTCGAAAGCAAACTCGCGGCTGGCCTGCAGCAGCAGGGCTATCTGTTCGTCGGTGATCTCGGGTGCGGACATGCTCGCTCCTGCTGGTCTCAATGGGGAAAATTGCTGTCTACGAACTGGCGGGTGAACTGGCCGGGCGTCGGCTCGACGCCGTTGGCGGCGCGCGCCTTCACGCGGCCCTTGTCCCACAGCTCGCGGATGGCCGCAGGCATTCCGTCGGGAAACTGCATCCGCGCCTCGACGATCTCGCGCCAGCTGCCCTGCTCGCCAAAGGTGTGGCGGAAGTGCGGTTCGGCCTCGGTCAGCCAATTGGCATTGGCCTCGTCGAGGTGGCCGATGGCGTCCATCACGTAGCTGTCGAGCAGGCGGAGGAAGGGCTTGCCGTCGTAGCGATCAGTCACTTCTTGTCTGCCTTCTTCTTTTTCATCGCGTCGTGGAAGCGGTCGGCCCAGCCCGGCTTCACCAATTGTTCGGCGCGGACCATGCGAAGTTCGCCGTCAGCGACGTCGCGGCTGACCGCGCTGCCCGCCGCAACGATGGCATCGGCACCGATGCTGACCGGGGCGATCAAAGCGCTGTTGGAGCCAATGAAGGCTCGCGGGCCGATCTTTGTCTCGTGCTTGAAATAGCCGTCGTAGTTGCAGGTAATCGTGCCCGCGCCGATGTTGGCGCCGGCGCCCACCGTGGCATCGCCAAGGTAGGTGAGGTGGTTGGCCTTGGCTCCCTCGCCGAGTGTCGCCTTCTTGATCTCGACGAAGTTGCCGACCTTGCTGCCCCTCTCCAGCTTGGTACCGGGACGCAGGCGGGCATAGGGGCCGACTTCGGCATCCTCACCAACGCTCGCGCCTTCAAGGTGGCTGAAGGCCTTGATCACCGCGCCACTGGCGACGGTCACGCCGGGACCGAATACCACGTTGGGCTCCACCACCACATCTGCCGCCAGCGCGGTATCCCAGCTGAAGAACACCGTCTCGGGCGCACGCAGGGTGACGCCTTCGGCCATCACCTCTTCGCGCTTGTAGGCCTGCCACTGCGCCTCTGCCGCCGCCAGTTCGGCGCGGCTGTTGATACCTGCCACCTCGTTGGCGCTGTCACAGGTCACGACCGCACAGTTGCGGCCGTCGGCAATGGCGATGTTGACGATGTCAGGCAGGTAGTACTCTTCCTGCGCGTTCTCGTTCTTCACGCGGGAAAGCAAGTCGAACAGGTCCTCTGATCGCACGGCCAGCAATCCCGAATTGCACAGGGTACAGGCGCGCTCTTCCTCGCTGGCGTCCTTGTATTCGACCATCTTCAGGATCCGGCCCTGCTGGGCGATCACCCGGCCATAACGGAGTGCATCGTCTGGCTCGAACCCCAGCACCACGGCGGCCGGGGCATCGGCTGCACGCAGCCGCGCGATCATCGCCTGCATCGTGGCAGCCTGCACGAAGGGCACGTCGCCGTAGAGGACAAGCACGTCACCCTCGAAACCAGCCAGGGCAGCCTCTGCCTGCTGCACCGCGTGGCCGGTGCCAAGCTGCGGTTCCTGCACGGCAAAGTCGGCGCGCCCGGCCAGCTGCGCTTCGAGCTGTTCGCGCGCTTCACCGACGATGGCGACCAGCTTTTGCGGGGCAAGTTCGCCGACACTGGCGAGCAGGTGCTCGATCATCGGGCGCCCGGCCACGGCGTGCAAGACCTTGTGGCGGCTGCTTTTCATGCGGGTGCCCTTGCCTGCGGCAAGGACGATGGCGGCAATCGGTCGTTCGCTCATGGCGAGCGCCATGCCAGCAATTGATTGCAGTTTCCACATCTCTGCGCCAGACGCCGCACACCATGGCTACATTTCCATTCGATATTGTCCTGTTCGACCTCGACGGCACGCTGGTCGATTCCAGTCTGGACCTGTGCCCGGCGCTGAACCATGCACTGGTCATGGAGGGCCGGCCCTCGCAGTCGCCGGCGCAGGTGCGCCAGCTGATCGGCGGCGGGGCCATGGCCATGCTCGAGCGCGGGCTGAATATCACCGGCGGTCCCGTGAGCGAAGAGCGCTTCGAGGAACTGAGCGACGCCCTGCTGCAGCACTACTGGGCCCATATCGCCGACAACACCGTGCCTTTCGACGGCGTGCTGGGCGCGCTGGACGAGCTGGACGATCGCGGCGTGAAGCTGGCGGTCTGCACAAACAAGTCCGAAGGCCCCACCAAGCAGCTGCTGGACGAACTGGACCTGACGAGGCGCTTTACCGCAATCTACGGCGGAGATTCGCTGGGCCGCGAGAAGGCCAAGCCCAAGCCGGACATGTTGCTGGGCGCAATCCGCGACTGCGGCGGCGGCAGCGCGGTCATGGTGGGCGATTCCACTTTCGACGTAAACGCCGCGCGTAACGCCGGCATTCCGGCGATCGCCTACCGCTATGGCTACCATGACGTGCCCGTCGCCGAACTGGGCGCCGATGCCGTGATCGACCACTTCAACCAGCTGGTTGGTACGCTCGAATCGCTCTGACTGGCAGGTGTGTTGACATCTTAACACAGTAGGCTACCTTCCGCGCCGGGACGAACGGGGGAGGACCTCATGTACAGCGAACAAGACCTGCGCGACGCGGTAGCGGGCGGCGCAATTTCCCAGGAGGCAGCTTCGGCGCTGCGTGCGCACGTTGCGCACATGCGCAAGATGCCCGTCACCGACGAGGAAAATTTCCGTCTCGTCAATTCGTTCAACGATATCTTCGTCACCATCGCGGCCATCCTGCTGTTGGTCGCCATGGCGGGCATCGGCAGCGCGATCATGCCCGGCCTCGCCGGCGTACTGGTGGCAGCCGCAGCATGGTTCATGTCCGAGTTTTTCACCAAGCGCCGCCGCATGGCGCTGCCCTCGATCATCCTGCTGCTGGCTTTCGTCGGCGGCGTGGTCGCGGCACCCATCGAAGTGCTCAGTGAGACTAATGTCGACGATAACGGTCGTCTCGCCGGACTCATTGGCGCGGGCGCATTCCTGTCCGGCGCGATCGCGGCGTGGCTGCACTGGCGCCGGTTCATGGTACCGATCACTATCGCGGCCATGGCGGCCACGACGGTGGCGACCCTGATCGCGCTGATCGTGACCGCAATCGGGCCCGCCAATCTCACCTCGCCCGAGAACCTGATCCTGCCGCTGGTTTTTGCCGGTGGGCTCGGCGTCTTCACCTTTGCCATGCGCTGGGACATCAGCGACCGTGGCCGCGAAACGCGCCGCAGCGACGTGGCCTTTTGGCTGCATCTGCTGGCGGCACCCATGATCGCGCACCCGCTGTTCCACTGGCTGGGTATTACCCAGGGCGACGTGGTCGGCCTTGGCGGTGTCGCCATGGTGCTGGCGGTCTATGTGGTATTCGGCGTTGTCGCCCTCGCCATCGACCGTCGCGCCCTGCTGGTTTCGGCCCTCGCCTATGTGCTCTTCGCCCTGTCGAGCCTGTTCGGCGAATACGGCATGGTGGAACTCAGCGTGGCGCTAACCGCGCTGGTGATCGGCTCGGCCCTGCTGATGCTGTCGGCCTTCTGGCCGTCGATCCGTGCGGGCGTAGTCGGGAAGTTGCCGGGCGACCTGCAGAACCGCCTGCCCATCGCCAGCCCCGTCACCCAGCCGGCCTGACGCTATCCGATATTTCCCACAGGTCCGCCGCCGCTAAGCTCTTGGCGCAAGACACGAATTGCGCCAGTTATCGCGGTGGACCTGTAGGGATGGAAGGGGCGCATGATGGATTCGGGAATTCGCACGCTGGGTACACTTGGCACGGCCACCCGGATCGCCCTGCTGACATATGTCGGTTCGGTCCTGCTGGCCTTCGTGGTGCAGCTGGGCCTCGTGTTCCTGCTCCCGCAAATGCCAATCGGCAATGCGGTGGGCTACACCATTGTCATTGGCATCATCGGCATCGTGCAACTGGGATCGTTCGTGGCGTCGATCGTGCTGGTGGCGATCTGGGTGAACCAGGCGCACCGCAACCTGCACGACGGCGGAGTAACTGGCCTGAACTACTCGCCAGGTTGGGCGACAGCGTCCTTCTTCATTCCCTTCGTCAACCTCTGGGTCCCCTTCGCCTCGACGCGCGAACTCTACAACCGCAGCATTGGCAAGGCAGAATGGCATGCTGCCACCAGCGCCGGACCGGTGACCAGCTGGTACACCTGCAACTGGGCTGCCTTCATCTTCCTCGCCGCGATCATCACAGTGCTCTACCTCGAAAGCATTCCCGGGCTTTACGTGATCATGCCGGCCTTCGCCGCGATCGGTCTGTTCCTGCTCTTCGGCCTGTTCATGGTGGGATCGGCCTGGTTCATGGCGCAGACCGTGGCCAAGGTAACGCGGGCGCAGACTGACCTCGAACACGTCAGCCAGGCGGACGTCTTCGACTGACCTTCCGACTGGGGCGCCTAGCCCTCCACCACCTTCATCAGGCGGCGCTCGAGCGGAGCAAGGACGTTGGCAAGTTCGTGGCCACGCTTCAGCACCTGCCCCTGTTCGCCAAACAGCGCCCACATGCCCTGCCGCTGGTGCAGGGCGGGACGCTTCTCCAGCCGCATCTGCGGCACGTCTGCGGTGCGGCGGAAGGCGGCGAAGGTGGCGCAGTCCCTGGTGAAGTCCATGGCGTAATCGCGCCACTCGCCCGCGGCGACCATACGGCCGTAAAGATCGAGGATACGGGTGAGCTCGAGGCGGTCGAAACAGACCTGTGAGGGAACACGTTGGCCGGGAAAGGCCACGACATTGGGCATGCCGCCAGAGGAGCCCATCAACTCTCCGTACCGCTCTTGCGCTTGGCGGAGAACAGGTCTTCCCCGCCCTCGGCCGGGGCTGGCAGGGCCTTTTGCAAGGCTTCGACCTGCTCGCGCAGCGTCTTGATCTCGCTTTCCAGCTTTTCAACGCAATCACGGCCAACGGCGCCCGTGCCTTCGCAAGGTTCGTCACACGGCGTGCCGTAGGGGATGAACTCCTTGATCCATTCCTCTGCCGGAACCAGCGTCGACCGCGCCTTCAGGCCGACCATTGTCGCGCCTTCGGGCACGTCGTCGGTGACCACGGCATTGGCCCCCACGCGGGCGCGTTCGCCCACGGTGATCGGCCCGATAACCTGCGCGCCCGAACCGATGATGACGTTGTCGCACAGGGTCGGGTGGCGCTTGCCGGCCTTGCCGTTGGTGGGATTGGTGCCGCCCAGCGTTACGCACTGGTAGATGGTCACGTTGTCGCCGATCTCGGCAGTTTCGCCGATCACGGTAAAGCCGTGATCGATAAAGAAGTTCTTGCCGATCCTGGCACCGGGATGGATGTCTATCGCGGTCAGCCAGCGGCTGAAATGGTTCATGAAGCGGGCGAGGAAGAACATCTTCGCTTCGAACAGCCAGTGCGCCACCCTGTGCAGGCCGAGCGCCAGGACGCCCGGATACAACAGAATCTCCCAGCGCGAACGGGGCGCCGGGTCACGGGCATGGACCGAGTCCAGATAGGCGATCAGTCTGTCAAACATCGCAAGTGCCAGTTTCCCATTAAAACCGGCCTAGATCAAGCGCGGCTCCTCCGGCCCGTGCACCGCTTCCAGTGCAGCACGCCAGATACCGAGGTTAGGTGGGGCCTTTCTCTCCAGAGACAAGCGGTCGATTGTCGCGACCAGCCGCTCGAGATCTGCCTGTGAGCGAGAAGCGCGCGGGATCAGATAGTCCGCCGCATCCGCGCGCAGGTGCAGCCCGCGCTCGTCGGCGAGCGACAGCAGCAATTCGCGCGCCATGTCGTCGTCAGGCTGGCCGATTTCGAGCTGCAAGGAGCCGCCGAGTCGGGACTTGAGGTCCGGCAAGGTGATTTCCCACGGGGGCTCCCCACCGACGATCAGGAGGGGCGTTCCCTGCTCCTGCGCACGGTTCCAGCGGTGGAAGACCTCGTCCTCCGGCATGGCCTGTGCGTCGTCGAGCGCATCCCCCTTGCCGTTCGCCACAAACCAGCGTGCCAGCAGCGACTTACCCGACCGCGGCGGACCGGTGAGCACGGCGGTGCGGAACGGCCAGTTCTCCGGAGCCTGCAAGGCTTCGGCAACGTGGGCGTTGGCATTTCCCACAACGATTCGCGCAGGGCCTTGGCCGCCGCCAGACAGGGGAAGCGCGATCTGACTCATGCGGACACCTCCCGCCCGGCGCCTAGCGCGAAATGCCGAGCGCGTTCTGGCCCTCGTTCACTGCCCAACCGCCCGCGCGCAGGGCAGCTGCCAGCGAGGACAGGTCACCCGAATAGGTCACATTCATGACCGAAGCGCCGCCGATCGCGGTCGAGCCCACGGTGACCCGGCTCACACCCGGCGTGCCGCGCAGGTTGGAAAGTGCGCCGTCGAACGAGGCTGCATTGGGCGTTGCCACCTGCACGGTATAGGTCGCGGTGGGCGATGCCGTCTGGACGGGGTCCGGCGATTCCGCAGCACCATCTGTGGTCGGAGTGAAGTTCACCTCGACCTCTGCCGCTGCAGCGACAGCAGCAGCCTCGGCCGCGCGGGCCTGGTCCAGCAGGGCGCGAACTTCGGGGCTGATCTCGATATTGTCGAGGGTCAGCGTCGGATCTGGCCGCAATGTGCCATCGGCAAGCGCGGCCTCGAAAATCTGGTTGAAGCGCTCCACGGCGCGGTCGAGCATGGCTGGCAGCTCTTCCGAGCTCGCAGCGCGCATGGAGAAGCTGTCGAGGAAGCGGTTGTCGGGGCCGTACCGCGCGGTGAAAGTGCCGCTCACCGGGCCGCCGGGCCAATCATACTGCAGGTTGGCGACGGGGATGAGTACGTCGGCGGCACCGAATTCGTCGAGGATGGCATTCCACCATACGCGGCTGCGGCGGCTGGTCTGGCCATAGGTCAGCAGCAGCGAATCCTCGCCCGAGCCATCCGGGCGGACATAGTCGATAGAGCTGTCGCCAAACTGGTACTCCGCCCAGGAACGCTGCCACACGTTGCGATATTCGAACATGGTCTGCGTGCCGCCAGTAATCATCACCGGCAGCGTCAGCATCGGGGCCGAACGCGCCTGTGCGCCGCTGGCACCAAGCAGGGCTCCCGCACGCTGGCGGTCAAAGATGACACCCAGCCGCGCGATGTAGCGACGCGGACCGATGCTTTCCTCTTCGACGACGATGGCCGAGACCAGCGAATCGAGCCGCGAATCCGGGATTTCGGGACCGCCAAGCTGCTCCCACGCCAGCCGCTGGGCCTCTCGCCAGCCGTTGGCGCGGGCGTCTTCGGCACTCTCGCCCCGGACATTCACCTCGATCCCGCTGACGTCGATGTCGGCGCTACTGGCAACGGGTGCGATCCCGCGGTCGCCGCCGACCTGCGCCATCAGCGAGGCCACGGCCACTACGCCCAGCAACACGAAAGCGACCACGCCAAGGGTGGCGGGAAAGCGGGTCCCACGGGGGCGGAAGGGGAGGGAAAGTGTTGTCATCGGGGAAATCGCCAGCCTTTTGCCCAAAGGCGAGTGGAAATCCAAGCCCGAAAGACTATGGCGGGGGCATGAGTTCGGACAAACAATCCTATACCTACGAGCAGGCCGGGGTCTCGATCGAGGCTGGCAACCGGCTGGTGAAGGCCATCGGCCCGCTGGTGAAAGCCACCATGCGCCCCGGTGCAGACGGCGAAATCGGCGGCTTCGGCGGCTTCTTCGATCCGCGCGCGGCGGGCTACAAGGACCCCTTGCTGGTCGCCGGCAATGACGGCGTCGGCACCAAGCTGAAGCTCGCCATCGACACCGGCCGCCACGATACCGTCGGCATCGACCTTGTCGCCATGTGCGTGAACGACCTGATCGTGCAGGGGGCAGAGCCACTGTTCTTCCTCGACTACTTCGCCACTGGCAAGCTGGAGAACGGCGTCGCCGAGGCGGTGATCGCGGGCATTGCCGAAGGCTGCAAGATCTCCGGCTGCGCCCTGATCGGCGGCGAGACCGCGGAAATGCCGGGCATGTATTCCGAGGGTGACTACGACCTTGCGGGATTCTGCGTCGGCGCGGTGGAGCGCGGCGAGCAGCTGACCGGCGAGAAAGTCGCGCCCGGCCACGTGCTGCTGGGCCTTGCCTCGTCGGGTGTGCACTCCAACGGCTTCTCGCTGGTCCGACGGCTTGCCGAAGACAAGGGCTGGAAGCTCGACCGCCCCGCCCTGTTCGACCAGGACCGCCTGCTGGTGGAGACCCTGCTCGAACCCACGCGCATCTATGTGAAGAACCTGCTGCCCGTAGTGCGCAGCGGCCAGGTCGATGCGCTTGCCCACATCACCGGTGGCGGCCTGCTGGAAAATATCCCGCGCGTCCTGCCCGAAGGCGCCCGCGCCGTGGTCGACGCCGATGCCTGGCAGCAGCCGGGTCTGATGGCCTTCCTGCAGGCGCAGGGGAACATCGAACCGGGCGAAATGGCGCGCACCTTCAACTGCGGTGTCGGCATGGTGCTGGCG
The DNA here is from genome assembly GCF_038289935.1 of Aurantiacibacter gilvus. Lineage (NCBI taxonomy): Bacteria > Pseudomonadati > Pseudomonadota > Alphaproteobacteria > Sphingomonadales > Erythrobacteraceae > Aurantiacibacter > Aurantiacibacter gilvus. The sequence goes on along the minus strand of NZ_JBBYHV010000001.1, from coordinate 720,109 downwards.
GTGACGCCAAACAATGTCGATGTCGTCACCAGCGCACTCACCGAAGCTGGCGAGCAGGTCTTCCGCGTCGGCGAGATCGTCGCCGGACAGCGCGGCTGCACCGTGCGCGGATCGGCTGGAACATGGTCCGGCAAGGACGACTGGCAAGCGGATCACGATGCCTGATATGGGACAGCAGAAGGCGAAAATCGCCTGCCTGCTGTCGGGCAACGGCACGACCATGTCGGCCCTGCTGTTCCAGTCGCGCCTGCCTGATTGCCCCTACGAGATCGTCCTCGTCGCTTCCAACGTGCCTGACGCCCCCGGCCTGAAGATTGCCGAGGCCGAGGGTATTCCCACCTTCTCTTACCCGCACACCGGCCTTGGCCGCCGCGAGCACGAGCAGGTGATGGACAAGGCCCTGCGCGACAGCGGCGCCGAATACCTCGCGCTATGCGGCTACATGCGCATCCTGACCGAGGACTTCGTCACCGGCTGGGAAGGCCGCATGGTCAACACCCACCCCAGCCTGCTGCCCAAGTTCAAGGGCCTAGACACACACCAGCGCGCCATCGACGCAGGCGAGAAGTTCGGCGGCTGCTCGGTCCATGTGGTGACGCCCGAACTCGACGGCGGCCCCCTGCTGGGCCAGCTGCCCGTCGCGATCCTGCCGACCGATACGGCGGACAGCCTCGCGCGCCGCGTGATCCTGGCCGAATACCAGCTCTACCCGCGCATGGTGGCAGACTATGTCGGGCGTCACTTCCGCGCCGACTGGCTGCTGGAGCGCGTGCACGAGCTGGCCATGGCCCTGCCCGAGGTCGAGGAACGCGAAAGCCACGGTTCCCCCGGCTGGCGCACCGGCGGCAAGAGCGGCAAGTACTTTGCTTACTTCAACGACCAGCACCATGGCAGCGAGCACATCTGCGTGATGGTGAAGACCAGCGGGCCGGACGAACTGGCAGGCTTGGTCGAAACCGCGCCGGAAACCTATTTCAAACCCGCCTACTACGGTGCCAGCGGCTGGGTGGGGATTATCCTCAATCGCCCCGGTGTGGACTGGGACCATGTTGCGGAATGGCTGGAGCGCAGCTGGCGATCGGTTGCTCCCAAACGGCTGACCAAGATGCAAGACATCGCGGACCAGTTCTGACGCATGGCCCCTCCTGCCCGCTCCCACCCCCTTGCCCGCTCGCCGCATGTCGAGCGGTTCAACGGGTGGCTGGAAGCGGCATGGCGTCGCGGGCTGTCGCAGAAACCATCGCTCGATCCCGATGCGCTGTGGGGCAAGGCCCTGCGCGAAACCACGGCAGAAGGCGAAATGGGACCGCGTTGCGAAGCCGACATGGCCGACTTCCGTTTGCGGCTGGAGGTGCTGAGTGAGTCGCTGCAATCCGAAGCTCGGCTCAACGCGCTTGGCCTGACCATTGCCCACGGCCAGCTGGTGCGGGTGATCCGGCAGCGGCTGGAACTGGGCGTCCTTTGGCGCGAGCGTCCCGAGGTGCTGGAGACCGAACTCGCCCCGCCCATCATCATCGTCGGCCAGATGCGTTCGGGCACCACCCGCGTGCACCGCCTGCTGGCCTCCGATCCGGCGCTGGCGGCAACGCGGTTCTGCGACAGCTGGCACCCCGTGCCGCGCCGTCCCGACACGCGCCCGGCGTGGTCTGCCCTGACACTGGCGATCGCCCGCAGGCTCGATCCGTGGCTCGATACCATCCACCCCTTCGGCACGACCCGACCCGACGAGGAACTGGGCTGGCTCGCCTGTGCGCTCGATCACTGCGCCTACGAGGCACAGTGGCGCATCCCCGCCTTCACAGCCTTCTCCGAGGACCGCGACCCCGCGCCGGTCTACCGCGAATTTGGCCGCATCCTGCGCACCGACGCCCATTTCCACGGCAATGCCGAGCGCCCGCGCGTGCTCAAGGTGCCGCAATTCGCCGAGGACCTGCCCGCCCTCCTTGCAGAGTTTCCCGAGGCCCGCGTCATCATGACCCGGCGCGACGAGGCAGACATGGTCCGCAGCGCCGCATCGCTGGTGGCCAACCAGATGGCGATCCAGTCGGACGAGGTCGACTACGCCTGGATCGAACAGGAAGCCGCGCGCAAGATCGACCTTCGCGAGGAGCGGATGGGAGCAGCCCTCGCAAATTTCACCGGCCCGCTTGCGCGCGTTGAATTCACCGCCCTCGACAGCGATTGGGAAGGCGAAATGGCGCGCATCTACGAAGTGCTCGGGCTGGACTTCACTCTGGCCGCGCGCGCAGCAATGCAGGCCGAACAAACGAAAACGAGCGGCGCATCGCACCGCTCGCATTCGCTGGATTACGGGGCTTTCGCCCCGAAATGATCAGTCGGGCTGGTTAGCCGACGATTTCTTCCGGCTTGAAGAAGAAGGCGATTTCGATCGCGGCATTTTCTTCGCTGTCCGAACCGTGGACCGAGTTGGCTTCGATGCCTTCGGCGTAGGTCTTGCGGATGGTGCCTTCGGCGGCGTCAGCCGGGTTGGTGGCGCCCATGATGTCACGGTTGCGCTTCACGGCGTCTTCGCCTTCCAGCACCTGCACCACGACGGGGCCGCTGGTCATGAAATCGCACAGTTCACCGAAGAAGGGGCGTTCTTTGTGAACGGCATAGAAGCCTTCGGCCTGTTCGCGGGTCATCCGGATGCGCTTCGAAGCAACGACGCGCAGGCCGGCTTCTTCAAGCATCTTGGTGACCGCGCCGGTCAGGTTGCGGCGCGTGGCGTCGGGCTTGATGATCGAGAAGGTGCGGGTGACCGCCATGGGTAGTTCCTTTGCGAGATTTTATTGTCGGTTATTTCGGGCGCGCCACTAGCCCGCCCCGTGCAAGGGGGCAAGCGAGACTTTGCCTGACTAGGACCTGCTGCGCCTAGTTTCCGCGGCCGATTGTCAGTTGGATCTGCGTGGTTCCATCGCCCGACGGGATCGCGCTGACGCTCAGCGCAGTGCCGTCCTCAGCCTCGCCGCCGATTACCCGCGTGCCGTTGGCATTCATCTCGCTGGCAATGTCGATTCCAGCCCGGGAAGCCTGTCCGCGGTAGAACTCGATCACCTCTTCCGCGCTGGCAGAAGCTGTCATCACCAGGATCGATCCGCCGCCATCGTTGGTGGTCACGGTCTGGTTCATCACCACAGTCGCGCCCGGGTAGATGGTAAAGCCACTCGGCAATTCGGCTTGGGTGTTGGGACCGGATTCAAAGCGCGCGACTTCGCCGTCAGGCCCGGTGAAGGTGGCGTCGATCCCGTCGCCGCCCTCGTCGATGTCGTAGGTGACTTCGCCGTCTTCGGTCTCGATCGTGCCCTCATTCGGGCTGCCGCAGGATGCGAGCAAGGCAACGCCTGCGAAAAGTGCAATCTTCTTCATGGTACTTCCCCTCTTGGTCAGGCGACTTCCCGCCACTTGCCACCTTCCTGCCGCCAGAAATGGCGCTCCAGTCCTTCATGGTCGCCCAGCGCCTTCCAGGTCGCTCGGGCACCGTCGATCGTCGTATCGTCGAACAGCATCATCACCCGGGCAAATCCTTGGCCCGGATCGCGCCACAGGCCATCCGCCAGCAGCAGGAACTGCGCCCCGTTTACCGCATCGACCTCGTTCGACAGCAGGATCGGCTGGCGCGCGTCGTGCTCGTCACCGGCAATGCCATTGGCGAGGAAGGCTTCGGGCGTAGCCTCCCACAAGGCCTTGCTGGTCGCTTCCAGCAGGTCGAGATCGTCGGCCACCACCAGCAGCCGCTCGCCCGCCTGCCGCACCTTGGCGGCCAGCATGGCCACCACGGCAGGCGCAGGATCGCGGCTCAGCTGGTAGAAGTCGACGCGCATCCTTGTTGGCCTACCGCTTCGCTGCTTGATACCGGAAGAGAACGTGGCAAGCCACGCTCCTACCCCTCCGCCGTATCGCGGATGAACTGGTCGAGCAGGCGCACGCCGTAACCGGTAGCGCCCTTGTCCCAGGTGGCGCCGGGCTTGTCCGCCCAGGCCATGCCGGCAATGTCGAGGTGCGCCCAGTTGACGCCCTTCTCGACGAAGCGCTGCAGGTACTGCGCCGCCGTGATCGAACCCGCCCAGCGGCCGCCAACGTTCTTCATGTCGGCAATCGGGCTGTCGATGAGCTTGTCGTAAGCGGGACCCAGCGGCATCCGCCAGACCTTGTCACCGCTGGTCTTGCCCGCTGCCGTGAGACTATCGGCCAGCTTGTCGTCGTTGGAAAACAGGCCTGCGTGCTCGTGGCCCAGCGCCACCAGCATGGCACCGGTCAGGGTGGCGAGGTCGATCAGCCTCTCCGGCTTGAACTCGCGCTGTGCCCAGGTCATCGCGTCGCCCAGCACCAGGCGGCCTTCGGCGTCGGTGTTGATGACTTCGACGGTCTGGCCGCTCATGGTCTTCACCACGTCGCCGGGACGCTGGGCATTGCCGTCAGGCATGTTCTCGACAAGGCCGCAGACGCCCACGACATTGGCCTTGGCCTTGCGCGAAGCGAGCGCCAGCATGGCTCCCGCCACGGCACCGGCGCCGCCCATGTCCCACTTCATATCTTCCATGCCCGCGGCGGGCTTGATCGAGATGCCGCCGGTATCGAATGTCACGCCCTTCCCGACAAATACGGTCGGCTTGTCGGCTGACTTGCCTCCGGTCCACTTGATCACCAGCAGCTTGCTGTCGCGGCGCGAGCCCTGGCCCACGCCCAGCAGTGCACCCATGCCCAGCGTGCGCATTTCGTCTTCGTCCAGCACCTGGATTTCCGCGCCCGTGCCTTCGAAGCGCTTCTGGCAGCGTTCGACGAAGCTCTGCGGGTAGATCACGTTGGCGGGTTCGGCGACCAGTTCGCGGGTGAACTCCACGCCCTTGGCCACGGCGGCGGCATCTTCCCACTTGGCTTCGGTGCCGTCAGGCGCACCGGCCACGATCACGGTCTTCAGCGAACGCTTCTGTTCGTCCTTCAGCTTGGTGCGGTATTCGTCCCAGCGCCAAGCGCGCAGGCGCGCACCCATCAGCATGGCGGCGGTCTCGTCGGCATCGAGGCCGGAAGCCGCCACGTCGATCGCCAAGGTCTTCTCGCCGCTGGTGAGGAACTTGGCGGTCAGCGCCGAACCGGCGCGCTCCAGCGCAGCGTGGTGTTCGCTGCCCTTCTTCTTGCCCATGCCCACCAGTGCCAGCCGCTGCACGGTGTCGCCCTGTTCCACGAAAGTTTCGAACACCTGGCCGGTCTTGCCGGTGAAGCGCGAGGCTTCGGCCCCTTCCTTCGTGGCGCGCGGCAGGTCGTCAGGCAATTTTCCCTGCTCGACAAGGCGCGCAACCAGGCGCGGGGCATCAGCGGCAAGGGAGTCGCGAAATTCGATATCCATGGAGGCTCCAGCAAATTTGATCGGGTCAGCCAGCCCGCAGCGTGCAGGCGGCAAAAGCTGGCGTTGCGATTACGGGCGCGCGGTGCAATAGGCAAGCCATGCTCCCCGGCCTGCACATCGCCAAGCAAGCCCTGTATCACCGCTTGCCCGCCGTGGGGTTTGCGGCCGCAATGCTTGTGGCCGCGCCGCACGCGGTACTGGCGCAGGACGAAAGCGATTCGGCGTCGATCAATCCGCTCGAAACCGAGGTGCCGCGCGAAATCGGCTTTGAAGCCAACGAGCTGCGATATGACGAGACGACGGACACGGTCTCCGCCTCCGGCAATGTCGTGCTGCGCTCGGGCGACCAGTCGGTGCGCGCCGACGAGGTCAGCTGGAACCGCATGACCGGCGAGATCATCGCTGCGGGGTCGGTACGCCTCGTGGACGAGAACGGCCACCAGCTGTTCACTGACCGCCTTGTGCTGACCGACGAGCTGGAAGCCGGCGCGATGACCAACCTGCTGCTGGCCTTTCGCCAGGGCGGGCGACTGGCGGCGATGGAAGCCACCCGTGCCGAAAACGGCGATATCGAGCTGGACCGCGCGGTCTACTCGTCTTGCGCCGTGCTGGACGCCGACGGGTGCGACCGCAGCCCCAGCTGGCGAGTAACGGCAGAGCGCGTCTACTACGACAGCGAGAGCTCGCGCATCCGCTTCCGCAACGCTTATCTCGAACTGTTCGGCGCGCGTATCCTGCCGCTGCCCGGCCTGACCGTGCGCGCCGACGGCAGCGCCGACAGCGGCTTCTTCGTGCCTGACATCGGCCTGACCGCATCCAACGGTATCGAGATCAGCGACAGCTATTACTGGCGCATCGCCGACAACCGCGATCTCGAGGTGACCGGCTATATCTTCACCGAAGCCGCCCCCATGGTGTCGGCGCACTATCGCGAGCTGACCGGCAACGGAGCCTATCAGGTCACCGGCTATGCCACCTACGGCTCGCGCATCCCGCTCAACTCGACCGTCCCCACCTCGCAGAACGATTTCCGCGGCTATCTCGCCGCCAATGGCCGTTTCCAGCTGGACGAGAACTGGACCGCGCAAGGCTCCATCCGTGTGGCGAGCGACCGCACCTTCCTGCGCCGCTACGACATCACCCGCGAAGACCGCATCCGCTCGGTGGTGGAATTGCAGCGTGTGGACGACAACTCTTTCGTGTCGGTGGCCGGCTGGGCGACGCAGGCCCTGCTGGTCAGCACACCGCAGGGAGAAGTGCCGCTGGCCCTGCCCCTGATCGACGCGCGTTACCGCCTGGAAGACCCGGTTGTTGGCGGAATGCTGCAACTGCAGGCCAATACGCTCGCCATCACCCGATCTGAAGGACAGGACACCCAACGCGCCTTCGCACGCGCACAATGGGATCTCAGGCGCATTACCCCGATGGGCCAGGAAGTGACGCTGACGGCCATGGTGCGCGGCGATATCTACCATTCGGGCGACAACCTGCTGACCAACATCGCTGCCTATCGCGGCGAGGCGGGCTGGCAGGCGCGCGGTGTGGCCACGGCCGCGCTCGACATCAAGTGGCCCTTCATCGGCGAATTCATGGGCGGCACGCAGATCCTGACGCCGCGTGTGCAGTTCGTAGCTTCGCCCAGCATTCGCAACCTCGACATTCCCAACGAGGACGCGCGTGCCATCGACCTGGAGGATTCCAACCTCTTCGCGCTCAACCGCTTCCCCGGCTACGACCGGGTCGAAGACGGCGCCCGCATCACCTATGGCGCGGACTGGCAGGCGAATTTCCCCGGCTGGCGCATTCATTCGACCATCGGCCAGTCCTACCGCCTGACAGACGAGGCACTCTTCCCCGACGGCACCGGCCTCAACGAACAGTTCTCCGACGTCGTCGGCCGCACGGAAGTGCGCTACCAGGACTTCCTCAAGTTTACCCACCGCTTCCGCCTCGACAAGGACAACCTTGCAGTACGCCGCAACGAGGTGGACGCGACGGTCGGCTCCGACCGGACTTATGTCGAAATCGGCTACCTGCGGCTCAACCGCGACATCGACTTCACGCTGGAAGACTTGCAGGACCGCGAGGAATTGCGTGTAGCGGGGCGCGTGGCCTTCGCCGATCACTGGTCGATCTTCGGTTCGGCGGTCATCAACCTGACGGATCGGAACGAAGACCCGACCTTCGGATCCGATGGCTTCGAACCCCTGCGCACCCGCCTCGGCATCGCCTACGCCGACGACTGCCTCGAATTCGGTTTCACCTGGCGGCGCGACTACATCCAGCTGGCTGACGCCCAGAGCGGCAACAGCTTCCGCATCTACTTCTCGCTGCGCAACCTCGGCTTCAACTAGGCCGCTATACCCGGCTATCCCCAAGCCGCATTGGCAGACTACGGACATTTGGCTAGGGAGTGCCGGCTCAGCCAGGGTTCAGCCGTGCAATTCCATGTGCCACCCTGCAACCCGGTGCATTACAAGCACCAGCAAACAAATTAAGGTAACAGTGTGATCACGATCGCGAACAAGCTGCTCAAGCTAACTACCGCCACCGCCCTGGCCGCGACCGCCCTGGCCGGCGGCGTGCAGGCGCAAGGCGTGCAGGTGTCGGGCTCCGATGCCTTCAACCTGCCGGACGACGTCACTTTCGTCGTCGAACCGGGCGATCCCAATGTCCGCCGCGCCACGGCCCGCGTGAATGGCAACATCATTACCGGCACCGATGTCGATCACCGTGTGGCCTGGATCCTGGCAGCACAGGACATCGAAATTCCCGAAAGCGAAGTGCAGCGCCTGCGCTTGCAGGTGCTTCGCAACCTGATCGACGAGACGCTGCAGGTGCAGGAAGCCGCAGCGCAGGACATGGCCGTCACTCCCGAAGAGATCGACGTCGCCTACCGCGACTTTGCCGCGTCGGCACGTGGCTTCACCGTGGCCGAGATGGACGCCTTCCTCGCCTCGATCGGCTCCAGCCCGCGCTCGGTGAAGCGGCAGATCCAGGGTGAAATGGCTTGGGACCGCCTGCTGCGCCGTAATGTCCGCCCCTTCGTCAATGTCTCCGAGGCCGAAGTGAACGAGCTGGTAGAGCGCATGAACGAATCGCGCGGTACGATGGAATACCGCCTGGGCGAGATTTACCTCGCCGCTACGCCCACCAACCGTGACCAGGTAATGGCGAACGCGAACCAGATCATCGAACAGCTCCGCCAGGGCGGCAGTTTCGTCGCCTATGCCCGCCAGTACTCACAGGCCTCCAGCGCGATTGTCGGCGGTGACCTTGGCTGGATCCGGCTCGAACAGCTGCAGAATCCCACGCTGGAAGCGGCTGCCGCCGGCATGGTGCCCGGCCAGCTGGTCGGCCCGCTGGAAATTCCCGGCGGCTATTCGATCCTGCTGATGATCGACCAGCGCCAGATCGGCATGGCCGACCCGCGCGATGCCGTGCTCAGCCTGAAGCAGATCAGCCTCAGTATTCCGGGCAACGCCTCGCAGGCAGAAGCCGAGGAACGCGGCGCTGCCTTCGCCGAGGCCATCCAGGACATGCAGGGTTGCGGCGACGCGAACCTGCGCGCCTCTGCAATCGGCGCCACCACGGTGGACAACGACGAGATCCAGGTACGGCAGCTGCCCGAAGCCTTCCAGAACCTGATGCTGCAGCTCAACGTCGGCCAGACCACGCCGCCGTTCGGCGAACTTGAGCCCGGCGGGAGTCTGCGCGTGCTGATGCTGTGCGGCCGCGACGATCCGGAGGAATTCGAGGGCCCCTCGCCCGACCAGATCATGATGTCGCTGGAAGACGAACGCGTGAACCGCCGCGCCCAGCGCTACCTGCGCGACCTTCGCCGCGACGCGGTGATCGAGTACAATTGATCCCGTGACCGGACCACTCCCGCTTGCTGTCACCATTGGTGACCCGGCGGGGGTCGGTCCCGAGATTATTGCCGAAATCTGCGAGCGGCGCGATGCACTGGGACTCCCGCCCTTCATGATAGTGGGCGAGGCCGGAGATACGGCGCGCACCGGTTCTCCGGATCGGACCTCGGCGGAGATCGCCCTGCGCGCGCTGGAGGACGCCCTCGGCATGGTGCAGGCAGGCGATTGCAGCGGCGTTGTCACCGGCCCGGTGTCCAAGGCTGCAATTGCCGCAATCGAACCCGGATTCGTCGGCCAGACGGAGTTCTGCGCCGACAGCTGCGGGGCACCGCGGCAAGATGCGGTAATGATGCTCGCGGGTCCTTCCCTGCGGACTGTCCCGATGACGGTGCACTGCGCCTTGTCCGAAGTGCCCGGCCTGCTGACATGGGACCTGATCGTTAAGCGCACCCGCGTGGTCGCGCGGGCCATGCAGACCGACTACGGCATCGTTAATCCACGTATCGCCATCGCCGGACTCAACCCGCACGCGGGCGAGGGTGGCCGCATGGGCCGCGAGGAGATCGAGATCATCGCCCCCGCCATCGTCCAGCTGCGTACCGAGGGTATCGACGCCACCGGCCCCCATCCTGCCGACACCCTGTTCGCCCCGCACAAGCGTGGTAGCTACGATGTGGCCGTGGCCATGTACCACGACCAGGCGCTGGTGCCGCTCAAGGCGCTCGATTTCGACGAGGGCGTGAATGTGACGCTCGGCCTGCCGATCGTGCGCACCTCGCCCGATCACGGGACGGCCTTCGATATTGCCGGCAAGGGCATCGCCCGCCCCGACGCCATGATCGCAGCCATCCGCATGGCGGGCGAGATCGCGGCACGGCGGGCGGCGCTGGCGTGACCCTGCCTCCCTTGCGCGAAGTCATCGCCGCGCATGGCCTCTCGGCCAGCAAGGCGCTGGGGCAGAACTTCCTGTTCGACGAGCAGTTGCTGGACCGGATCGCCGCCATCCCGGGCGACCTCCACGACAAGGCCGTGCTGGAAATCGGCCCCGGCCCCGGCGGCCTGACCCGCGCCCTGCTGCGTGCAGGCGCCCGCGTGACCGCCATCGAGCGCGACAGCCGCTGCATCCCGGCGCTGGCCGAATTGCAGGAGGCCTTCCCCGGCCAGTTGCGCGTGGTGGAAGACGATGCGCTCGCCATCGACCATGCCGAATTGATGGGAGAGCCGTTCGCGGTTGCCGCCAACCTGCCTTACAATATCGGCACCCTGCTATTTACACGTTGGTTGAGCGGGCAGGACTGGCCGCCAGCCTGGACCAGCCTGACGCTGATGTTCCAGCAGGAAGTCGCCCAGCGCATCGTCGCCAAGCCGGGAACCGGCACCTACGGTCGCCTCGCCGTGCTTGCCCAGTGGCGCGCGGAGGCGAAGCTGGCGATGAAAGTGCACCGGAGTGCCTTCACCCCGCCACCCAAGGTCATGAGCGCCATGGTCCACCTTGTCCCCCGCGAGGCGCCCGAAGGCGTCTCGGCCAAGGTGCTCGAGAAACTGACCGAGGCCGCCTTCGGCCAGCGTCGCAAGATGCTCCGCCAGAGCCTCAAGGGCCTGTCCGGCGCGCTGGAGGCCCTGGAAGCCTGCGGGATCGAATCCACGCGCCGGGCCGAGACCCTGTCAGTTGACGATTTCGTTGCCGTCGCCCGGGAGATGGCCAGTGCCCGAGACCGCGTCAGAGATTGACGTAGATGACGATCAGGTAAGCAGTCGACAGGGCTGTCACGCCCAGCAGGCCGCGCGGCGAAAGGTCCGAAATACGTGCGCATTGCGAGCCGCGCGAATCCACGACGTCGGCTGTCAGGATGACATTGGCGCGCTCTTCATGGCGGAAACTCTGGGCGACTGCGTTCACACTGGCCTCTCGGGTTGATACTCCACGCCTGGCGGTAATCCCTTATCGTGGGGCAAAGCCCAGAGGGAGTGGGTTTGACACTGCCAGTGCGGCGCGTAAGGCGGTTTGGAATGAAACCACTTTCAGCATCAGAAATGGCGTTGACCGGCCAGATCGACCAGTCTCGCATGCTCGGCCGCACGCAGGACTGGGCGGCGATCAATTCGGGCACCGGCAACCTCGATGGACTGGCGCAGGTGGCAGACCTGCTGGCCGAGGCCTTCTCCCCCTTGCCCGGCGAGGTTTGCTTGCGCGATCCTGCCCCGGTCACCGTGGTCGACGCGGAAGGCCGTGAAGTTGAAAAGCCTCATGGCCGCCATCTCGTCCTGTCAGTGCGCCCGCAGGCAGAGCGCCGCTTCCTGCTGACAGGACACATGGACACGGTCTTTCCGGCCGACCATCCGTTCCAGGACCAGCAATGGCTCGACGACGATACCCTCAACGGCCCCGGCACGGCGGACATGAAGGGCGGCATCGCGGTAATCGCCGAAGCGCTGATGGCGCTGGAAACCGGCGAGGCGGCCAGCCGGATTGGCTACGATGTGATGATCAATTCGGACGAGGAAACCGGCTCGCTCTCCTCCGCAGCGCTGATCGACGAGCTGGCACGCGGCAAGTTCGCCGCCCTCACCTACGAGCCCAGCGCCCTTCCCGATGGCACGCTCGCCCACGCGCGCGGCGGCAGCGGCAATTACGCGCTCACCTTCACTGGCAAGAGCGCCCACGCCGGACGCAATCCGCAGGACGGACGCAACGCCATTGTCGCCGCGGCCGATTGCGCGGTGCGGCTGAAGGCCATGCAGCACGCCGACATGGCTGTGAATCCGGCCAAGATCGAAGGCGGTGCGGCGAACAATGTCGTGCCGGACCATGCCGTACTGCGGTTCAACATCCGTCCCAAGACCACTGAAGCGGCGGAAGAATTCACCGGCAACCTCAATGCCCTGATCACAACCCTTGCCGCCGAGCACGACCTGCGCATCGCGCTCCACGGCGGCATTTCGCGCCCGCCCAAGCCGGTCGATGCCAAGGCGCAGAAGCTGTTCGACCTCGTACGCGCCACCGGGGCCGAACTGGGCCAGACAATCGGTTGGCAGAGCACAGGCGGAGTCTGCGACGGCAACAACATCGCCGCCAATCACGTGCCCGTGGTCGACACCATGGGTGTGCGCGGCGGCAAGATCCATTCGCCGGACGAATTCATGTATGCCAGCTCGCTGACCGAGCGGGCGCGGCTGTCCGCCATTGTCCTCCACCGTCTCGCCACCGGAGATGCTCTGTGACCTTTGTGATCCGCCCCGCCGCGACGGACGACCTGCAGCACCTCTACGAAATGGCCAAGCTTACCGGCGGCGGTTTCACCAACCTGCCCCCTGACCGCAATTCGCTGACCGCCAAGCTCGAAGGTTCGCAAGCAGCTTTCGACCGCGAAGGGCAAGACATCGTCGGCGAGACCTTCGTGCTCGTCCTGGAAAACACCGAGACGACCGATGTGCGCGGCACCTGCCAGCTGTTCACGGCCGTGGGGCACCAGTACCCGTTCTATTCCTATCGCATCGGCACGCTGACCCAGTATTCCAAGGAACTGGATCGCACCGTCACCGCCGAACTGCTCAGCCTGTGCAACGACCTGGGCGGCACCAGCGAAGTGGGCGGCCTGTTCCTGCATCCGGGAGAACGCGCTGGCGGACTTGGCCTGCTGCTGGCGCGCAGCCGTTACCTGTTCATCGCCGCGCATCGCCACCGCTTCGGTGACCGCATCCTTGCGGAACTGCGCGGCATCATCGACGAGCGTGGCGGATCGCCGTTCTGGGATGCCATCGGCGGCAAGTTCTTCGGCATGAGTTTCCAGGAGGCGGACGAATTCAACGCCATCCACGGCAACCAGTTCATTGCCGACCTGATGCCCAAGCACCCGGTCTACATCGCCATGCTCGACGAGGCGGCGAAGAAGGTGATTGGCCTGCCCCATCCCAGCGGGCGTGCGGCCATGCGCATGCTGGAGAACGAGGGTTTTTCCTATCAGGGCTATGTCGACATCTTCGACGGTGGACCGACCATGCTGGCCAATACCGACAAGGTAAAAAGCATTGCTGACGCTCATTACGGTGAAGTCGTGGACGATGAGCTGGAAAAGGGCGAAAAGTCGCTGATCGCTGCCGGCCAGCTGAAAGACTTCCGCTGCTGCTATGGCGCGCGCGAATTCCGCGAAGGCGGCGTGGCGATCGATTCCCTGGCTGCGGAACTGCTCAAGGTCGGCAAGGGCGACATGGTCTGGAGCGTGGCGCGTTGACCCTGGTGGAAATCAATTTCGACGGCCTCGTTGGCCCCAGCCACAACTATGCCGGCCTGAGCCTTGGCAACCTCGCGGCGACGAAGAACGCGGGCGCGACCAGCTATCCGCGTGCGGCGGCACTGCAGGGCATTGCCAAGATGCGCCGCAACATGGCGCGCGGCCTCGCGCAGGGTTTCTTCCTGCCGCTGCCGCGTCCGGACACCGCATGGCTGGAGGCGCTGGCAGCAGACGACAGCACCGATCCAGCGCTGGTGGCTGGCGCTTGGTCGGCCAGCTCGATGTGGACGGCCAATGCCGCCACGGTCAGCCCGGCGCCCGATACGGTGGACGGCAGGTGCCACCTGACCGTCGCCAACCTCGTCACCATGCCGCACCGCAGCCACGAATGGCCCGCTACGCTGGCACAGTTACGGCTGGCCTTTGCCGATCGTGCCAGCTTCGCGGTGCACGACCCGGTGCCGCCCTGCTTCGGCGACGAGGGGGCGGCGAACCACATGCGCTTCGCACCCGCCCACGACGAACAGGGGCTGGAAGTGTTCGTTTTCGGCAAGTTCGGCGGCCCCTTCCCCGCGCGTCAGCACGAGCACGCCAGCCGCGTAGTCGCGCGCAAGCACGGGCTCGATCCCGACCGCGTGCTGTTTGTCGAACAGAACCCCGATGCCATTGCTGCCGGTGCCTTTCACAACGACGTGGTGGCCGTGGCGAACGAGGAGGTGCTGTTCACCCACGAACTGGCCTTTGCCGATAGGCAGGGCACCTACGAGGCCATCCAGGCGCGCTGTCCGGGCGTGCAGGTGGTGGAAGTGCCAGCCGACCGCGTTCCGCTGGCCGATGCGATCTCGTCCTACCTGTTCAACGCGCAATTGCTCACCCCGCCCTCGGGCGAGATGACGCTGGTGGTGCCGGAGGAATGCCGCGAAAGCGCACCCGTTTGGTCGTGGCTGCAGGACATGCTGGCGGGCAATGGCCCGATCCGCCATGTCGACGTGGTCGACGTGCGCCAGTCGATGGCCAATGGCGGCGGCCCGGCCTGCCTGCGGCTACGCGTGGTGGCCGATCCGGCGACAGTCGATCCGCGTTTCATGCTGGACGAGGCCAAGGCCAGCCTGCTGGAAGAGGTCGTGGCCGCGCACTGGCCCGAATCGATCGACACCGCCCAGATCGGCGATCCGGCGCTGGCGACACAGGTGCGCAAGGCACGCGCAGCCCTGCTTGAAGCACTCGAGATAATGGAACTCGGCTGACCACCCTGTCGGCCTGCCTTACAATCGCTTGACTCTTAACCATGGAAATGGCGCAATTCCGCCGTTGGCACGGCAATTGCTCCGCCAAGCGTTAAGAAAGGCGAGGGATGCTACAGAAGGTCAAGAGGCTGTTCGTGATCAAGACGCGCTGGGAAGCGTACCTGATCATCTATGCCCTCGCGCTGGGCGCGATGGACCGCGGCACCCACTATCTTACGCAGTTTCCCGGCTGGGGCGGGTACATGCTGATGGCCGCCTGCAGCGGCGCGGTGTTCCTGGCCGGCGCGAAGATCCTCGACGCCCTGAAATACGAGAAGGCCGAGAAGGCAACGCTGAAGGCGATTCCGGAGAAAATCTAGTTTTTGGAAGTAAGGTGGGGGTTTCTGTTGCTAGCTACCCCCGGAGCCCCGGAATCCGCTTCTGTTGCCCGGTGGGTCCAACCGCGCTTTAGCTTTGTAAGATCAGTCCGTTAGGACGTCAGATTACGCAGCAATAGCGAGTGCTTCGTTATCGTTGGCACTTGTGTGTTTTGAACAGTTTTACGGGGTACTCAGCCCGAGCAAAAACACCGTCTTTCAGCACACGTCGATCCTGGTTCGGCCCCGTCATAAAGCGCTGCAATAACAGCACGTTGTGGTGGAGCCGCCGGGTACTGCCCCCGGGTCCGCTGTACCTATTACACGGCGCAATTTATCGCCATATCCCGCCGAAACGGGCAGGTCCCATATAGGGCCTGCCCGCTTAATGTGAAGTGTATGGATGAAGGGCTGCTCACGGTCCCAACGGGACCGCAAGGGCGACCGCCCGCCCGCAGCAGGCACAGCTTGCCTGCGCATCTGGCGAGGACGAAGCCGCGGAGGCGGCTTCGCAAACAAGCGGATTTACTTCCTCAGTGCGTCGCGGATTTCGGTCAGCAGTTCGATCTCGGTCGGACCGGCGGGCTCCTCCGGTGCTGCTGCTTCCTCCTCCTTCTCGAAGCGTTCCTGCACGCGCTTGGCATAGCGCACCAACAGGAAGATCACGAAGGCCAGGATCAGGAAGTTGATCACGGTGGAGACGAAGTTGCCCCAGGCCAGCACGTTGGCACCGGCTTCACGCGCTGCTTCCAGCGACATGCCCGGTTCGACCATTTCGGCACCTGCGAGCACGATATACTTGTCGCTGAAATCGACGTTGCCGAATACCGCGCCCACGATCGGCATGATCAGGTCTGCTGTCATGCTGGCAACGATCAGGGCGAAGGCCCCCGCGATAATCACCGCGACGGCCAGTTCCATCACGTTGCCCTTGGCAATAAAGGCCTTGAAATCGGAAAGCATAAGGGGGTCCCCTCCCTCTTGGTTTAACGGTAGTACCGCTGCTCTGCCAAAGGCGGCAAAGCCGCACAAGTGCCTGTTGCCGATCTTGAAACCGGATGCAGGCGTGCCATATAGGCAACACACCTAAGGGTTCTCGGAGGAAATCGCGCCATGTTCAAACGTATCGCCATGCTGGTCACCCTGGTGTTCGGCAGCCTTGCCCTCGCCTCCTGCGGCATCAACTCGGTGCCGACCAAGGAAGAGGCCGCGAAGGCGCAGTGGGCCAATGTCGAAGCCGCGCTGCAGCGTCGTTCGGACGTGATCCCCAACCTCGTCGCCGTGGTCGAAGCTGCCGCCGTCTCGGAAGAGAACATCCTGACTGGCGTGATCGAGGCCCGCTCGCGCGCCACCTCGATCAACATCACCACCGATGATCTGTCGAACCCGGAAGAGTTCCAGCGCTTCAACCAGGCGCAGAACCAGCTCACCCAGGCGCTGGGCCAGTTGCGTACGATCGTGGAAGCCTATCCGCAGCTGCAGAGCAATGCCCGCTTCGCCGACCTGATGGTGGAAATCGAGCAAGCCAACAACATGATCAACACCGAGATCACGCGCTACAATGACGCCGCGCGCGACTACAACACCGAGATCCGCACCTTCCCGTCGTCGATCGGCGCGAACGTGATCCACGGTTCGGAGCCCCTGGAATACTTCCAGGCTGCCGAAGGTGCCGAGGAAAACCCGGAAGTCGAGTTCAACAACATCACCGGCAACGGCTGAGGTTGGCGGACACGGTGACCCACCCGATACGCGTCTTGCTGCTGGCGCTGGCGGCCATGCTGTCAGTGCTGGCGGTACCCGCAACAGCCCAGAACTACGACTTCCCCGAACGCCCGGAGGGCCCGGTCGCTGACACGGCGGACATGCTCTCGCCTGCGACCGAGGCGGCGCTTGATGCGCGGCTGCGGGACTATAACCGCGAGACCGGACGGGCGATCATCATTGCCACCGTGCCCGATCTGGGCGGTTCGGCCATCGAGCCCTATGCCACGGCCCTGTTCAGCGAATGGGGCATCGGCGGGGCCGAGCGCGACATGGGCCTGCTGCTGCTGATCTCCCGTGACGACCGCGAAATGCGGATCGAGATCGGTTACGGCCTCCATCCCTATTTCGGGGGCATCATGGCCGGGAGGATCATCCGCGACACTATTACGCCGCGCTTCCGCAACGGCGATTTCGACGGCGGCGTGACCGCCGGTGTTGATGCCATCCTGGCCCACCTCGCCAACTCGCCCGAAGACGCCATCGCCATCGAGGAAGCCGCGCAGGCTGCCGAACAGAACAAGCGCAGCGAAGGCGGCTTCCCCATCGGCACGCTGATCTGGCTGGGCTTCCTGTTCTTTTTCTTCATCCTGCCCATGTTCGCGGGCGGCAGTAAGCGTCGCTATCGTCGCGGCGGGGCTGGCGGTGTGATCGGCAACATCATCCTGTGGGAGGCCGGCAAGGCCATCGCGCGCGGTGCATCCGGCGGCCACAGCAGCTGGGGCGGCGGAGGCTTCTCCGGCGGTGGTGGCGGCTTCTCCGGCGGTGGCGGTTTCGGCGGCTTCGGCGGCGGCATGTCAGGGGGCGGCGGCGCCTCGGGAGGTTGGTGATATGCCCATTCTGAACGAAGCACAGCACAAGATCGTCTCCGACGCGGTGGCCGAGGCCGAACTCAGCACCAGCGGCGAGATCGTGCCCGTGATTGCGGAGATGTCGGACGGTTATTCCGATGTCGCGCTCGTCTGGGCCGCTGTGGCCAGCTTTACAGCCATGAGCGTGCTGGTGGCCTTCCCGGACTTCGCCATGTCCAAGTGGGACTTGCTCTTTGGCGGGGGCTGGAGCGATGATTGGACCATGGGCCAGTTTGCCAGCCTGGTGGTCGGCTTGGGCCTGCTCAAGTTCGTCGGCGTCTGGCTGTTCCTGCTGATCCCGAAGCTGCGCTTCTGGCTGACCCCTGGACCGGTAAAGCGCCTGCGCGTCCGCGCCCGCGCGATCAAGCATTTCAAGGTCGGTGCCGAACGCCGCACCCATGGCCGCACGGGTGTGTTGCTCTATGTCTCGATGCGCGAACACCGCGCGGAGATCGTCGCGGACGAGGCAATCGCCGAGCTGGTCGAGCCCGAGGTCTGGGGCGAAGCCATGGCCGACATGCTCGAGGAAATCCGCAAGGATTGTATTGCCGAGGGTATCGCCGCAGGTGTGCGCGACGTGGGCAAGGTGCTCGCGCCGCACTTCCCGCGCGCCGCAGATGACCAGAACGAACTGCCGGACCGCTTGATCGAGCTGTAAGGCTCCGATAGCGCTTTCGGCATGACCGATCCGAAATCGCTCCCGCCCGAAGAAACCACCTGGGAAGGCAAGTGGATTGCCACCAAGAAGCGTGGCAAGTGGGAATATGCCACCCGCACGCGTGAAGTCCGTGCCGCCGTCATCCTGGCGGTGGACCATGGCGAAGTGCTGCTGATCGAACAGTTCCGCGTACCGCTGAACCGCAATTGCCTCGAAATGCCGGCCGGCCTCATCGGTGACGACGCCGGCGGTGAGGACGACGATCCGCTGAGCGCCGCCAAGCGCGAGCTGGAGGAAGAGACCGGCTACATCGCCGATCACTGGGAAGAGCTAGGCGAATTCTACTCATCCCCCGGCATGGTCACCGAAAGTTTCACCCTGCTGAAAGCCAGCGGCCTGACCAAGGTTTCTGCCGGTGGCGGGGTCGAGGGCGAGAACATCACCGTCCACCGCGTGAAGCTGAGCGAGATCGAACAGTTCATCGCCGACTTCCGCGCGGGTGACTATGCCATCGACGTGCGCATGCTGATGCTGCTCGGCCCGAAGTTGCTCGGATGAAGGTCGCCGTCCTGGGATCGGGCGCCATGGGGTGCCTGTTCGGCGCCGCCTTCCACCGCGCGGGGGCTGACGTCACCCTCGTCGACGTCAACGCCGAACACGTCGGTACGATCAACGCCAAGGGGCTGGAGCTGGACCTGCGCAGCGGTGTCGAGAACCTGCCCATCCGTGCTGCCCTGCCCGCCGAAGTCAGCGAACCGGTCGACCTGATGCTGGTCTTCACCAAGACTTTCCACACGCAGGGCGCGCTGGAGGGCATCGCGGCGGCCATCGGCGAGAACACCCACCTCCTCAGCCTGCAGAACGGCCTTGGCAACGACAAGCGGCTGGCGGGATTCGTCAGCGATGACCGGGTGATGGTGGGCGCCTCCATGCTGCCCAGCGACCTCGTCGGCCCGGGCCGGGTGCGCAGCCATGGCGAAGGCTATTCCAAGCTCTATCCCGCCTTCGGCGGCGATCCGGCCTTTGCCGAACAGGTAGCAGGATTGCTCTCCGCTGGTGGATTGGAAACCGTGCTCGATCTGAATATCCACGAGGTGATCTGGTCCAAGGTTATCTTCAACGCGACCATGAACCCGCTCTGCGCGCTAACGCGCCGCACGCCGGGGTTCCTTGGAGCGAACCCGGAATCGCGGGCAACGATCAAGTCGGCCGTGGCCGAAGGAATCGAGGCGGCCCACGCCAACGGCGTGATGGTAGACGGCCAGCCGATCTACGACCTGACCGAGACCAGCATGACGGACCATGCCGATCACGAACCCTCGATGCTGCAGGACCTGCACGCCGGTCGCCGGACCGAGGTCGATGCGATCAACGGGGCCATCGTCACCGCAGCAAAGGAAGCCGGTGTGGCTGCCCCCGTGCTCGAGACGCTGTGGCACCTCGTGAAGCTGGAAGAAGCCAAGCTGAAACAAGGCTAGTCTTGGTGGGCTAGAAGCTGCGCACCAGCGTTTCGACCGGGGTTCCGTCTGCGGCGACAATGGCCATGGCCAGCTTGCGCTGCGACCAGTCGATCACCATGCTGCCGAAATTGGCCTCGCCGATGAAAGGCGTCAGCCGTAGCGGGTCCGGCTCGCGCGCGGTGGCCTGCTCCGTGCCGCCGGGCCGGGGCCGGTTGAGCGCGCTGGCGGTGAATTCGGTGATCCGTTCACCCTGCCACTCGGTTTCGTAGAAGGCGGCAGCGTGGCGGTCTCCCGTCAGAAGCACTAGCCCGCCTCCGGCACGCGAAGTCAGCATGTCGAGCAGGCGCGTACGTTCCAGCGGTAACTTGTCCCATGCTTCCCAGCCGTGCGCCTCGCTCAGCACCTGCACGGAGCTGACCACCACGCGCAGGTCCGCAGGTTCTGCCAGTTCCTGCTCCAGCCAGTCCCACTGCGCCGCGCCCAGCATTGTCGCATCGGGATCGGTGTTGACGGTGTAGCGCCCGCTGGGCGTTTCCGGGCCCCAGCGCAAGAAGTCGGAACGGAAGAAGCGCGTGTCGAGCACGATGAACTGTACCCGCCGCCCCGCCGGGCCGATCGTCGTGCTCTGGTAGAGGCCGGGGCGACCCCGGACCTCGGCAGGCATGTGCCAGAAGTGTTCGAACAGGCCTTCGGACGTTTCGCGCAGTTCGAACGACGCGCCGCCGTCGTTCTTGCCGTAGTCGTTGTCGTCCCAGGTCACCATCATCGGCACCTCCCGGCGCAGTTGCATGAACGGCGCACTGGTCATCTGGGTACGATAGCCCTCGACCAGGGTAGGCATCACCGGGCCCTCGCCCTCGCCCGTCTCGCCGTAGATGTTGTCGCCCATGGCGATGAAGGCCTGCGGGTGACTGGCAGCAATGCTGCTCCATATAGCCTGGGTGTGGTCCTGGCTGTTGCAGCTGCCGAAGGCGAAATGCGTGATGACCGTGTCAGGCGCCAGCTGCGGCCCCTCGCCCAAGGTCGGCCAGCCCGCTTCGGCAGGTGGCAAGGTGGTGCATGAGGCCAGCGCCAGTGCGCACAAGGTCGGGGCAAGAAATCGCATCGGCAGCATCCACAGCAGCAAGGCTACCGCACGATGACAGCTTTGCCGCGCCGAGAAAACAGCCAGCGGGCGCGCGCCAACTTTGACTTTGCCCAATGACGCGCTAGCTAGCGCCGGGCCAAGGGGTGCGACACCCCAGCCAAAGGAGAGGCGGCAATGGCAGCGAACAACACGATCACCCTTTACGACCTGCAGGTTTCGACCGGCGCGACCATCAGCCCCTTTGTCTGGGCCACCAAGTTCGCCGTGCGCCACAAGGGGTTCGACCTCGACCTGGTGGAAGGCGGCTTCACCGGCATCATGGAGCGCACCGGCGGAATGACCGAGCGCCTGCCGGCCATCGTCGATGACGGCAAGTGGGTGCTCGATAGCTGGGGCATTGTCGAATACCTCGACGAGACCTATCCCGACCGCCCCATGCTGATCCCGCACGAAAGCGTGGCCGTGCTGACGCGGGCGCTCGATTCGTGGTTCTGGGGTGCGGCAGTCGGCCCGTGGATGCGCAGCTATTGCGGCGACTACCGCGACGTCTGCTACGAACATGACAAGGAATATGTCACTTCCACCCGCGAAGTAATCCTGGGCGGCAAGCTGGAAGAATTGCAGCTGGGCCGCGAGGACCGCCTGCCCGCGATCTCCGCCGCGCTCGAACCGCTGCGCCTCGCCTTGAAGGAGAGTGATTTCCTCGGCGGCCGCACACCCAACTACGCCGACTACCGCATAATCGGCGGGTTCCTGTGGCTGGCCTCGCTGGCGCAGACCCCGGCGCTGGCTGCCGACGATCCGCTGCGTCCGTGGGTGGAGCGTGTCTGCGCGCTGTACCACGGGCTTGGCGAACACCCCGGCCTGTTCCCGATCTTCGGGCTGGAGCCGCGCGAAGCCGACCCGCCGCTGTTCATGCCCGAAGGCGTGATGGGCGGCATCAACAAGCGCAACACCGGCCCGGCATCGACCCAGGCCGAAACCAAGTTCATCAACAAGGATGACTGATTGCCGATGACTGACCGATTGCGCGTCCTCGTCACCCGCCGCTGGCCGGAAGCCGTCGAATGCGCGTTGGGCGAGCGGTTTGACGTGGTGCTGAACGACACCGACCAACCCTTGAGCCAGTCCGAGCTCGCTGCTGCCATGGCCGAATTCGACGCGCTGGCGCCCACCGTCTCGGACCGCATCGATGCCGATGTCATCGCGGGTGGGGACCGGGTGAAGCTGATCGCCAACTACGGCGTCGGCTTCGACCATATCGACCTCGCGGCAGCCAAGGCGAGAGGTATCGCCGTTTCCAACACGCCCGGCGTACTGACCGATGCCACGGCAGACCTCGCCCTCACCTTGATCCTGATGGCCGCGCGCCGTGCGGGCGAAGGCGAGCGCGAATTGCGTTCGGGCAACTGGACCGGCTGGCGTCCCACCCACCTGATCGGCTCGGCCCTGAAGGACAAGGTGCTCGGCGTGGTCGGCTTCGGGCGGATCGGTCAGGCGACGGCCGAGCGCGCGCATCACGGCTTCGGGATGAAGATCGCCTACTTTGCCCGGCGCGAGAGCGAGGCGGCCAAGGCGCTGGATGCCGAATTCCTCCCTGACCTGAATGACCTGCTGTCCAAGTCCGACTTCGTCTCGCTGCACGTGCCGGGCGGCGGCGACACCGCCAACCTGATCGACGCGCAGGCGTTGGCGACGATGAAGACGGGCAGTTACCTCATCAACACCGCGCGCGGCGGCGTGGTGGACCACGATGCGCTGGCCGATGCGCTCAGGTCCGGCCACCTCGCTGGCGCGGGTCTCGACGTCTATCCGCAGGAGCCGCAGGTACCCGATGCCCTGCTGGGACTCGAGAACGTCGTCCTGCTGCCCCACCTCGGCAGTGCCAATGCCGAGACGCGCGAGGCCATGGGCATGCGCGCTCTCGCCAATATCGAGGCTTTTGCCGCAGGCGCGGACCTGCCAGACCCGGTTGCATGAGTGACCCCATTGCCGACCTGATCGCGGCAGAAGGCCTGCCGGCGGACTATGCCGAAGTTGTCGAGAATCACTGGAAGCCGCTGGCGACCCGCATCGCCCGCATGCCCGCGTCGCGCGCCCCGCTGGTGGTGGGGATCAACGGGGCGCAAGGCTCGGGCAAGTCGACCCTGTGCAAGTTCCTTGAGGTCCTGCTCGCCAAGCGGCAGATCCGCGCGGTCACCCTGTCGCTCGACGACCTTTACCTGACCAAGGCCGAGCGCCAGCAGCTGGCCGACGAGGTCCACCCGCTGTTCGCCACGCGCGGGGTTCCCGGCACCCATGCGATAGGCATGGGGCTGGCGATCCTCGAAGACATGCTGGCGGGCCGTGCGCTGACCATGCCCCGTTTCGACAAGTCTCGCGATGATCGCGCCGAAGCAGGTGAACAGGTCACTGGCCCGGTCGACGTCCTCCTGCTGGAGGGCTGGTGCGTCGGCGCAAGACCGCAGGAGGCCGAAGCCCTGGTCGAGCCGATCAACGACCTCGAACGCGACGAAGACCCGGGCGGATTGTGGCGCGGCCTGGTCAATCACTGGCTGGCCGGGGACTATGCCCGCCTGTTCGACCAGATCGACCTGCTGGTGATGCTGAAGGTGGACGGCTTCGAAGCCGTCGCCCGCAACCGCGCCTTGCAGGAAGCCAAGCTGGCAGCAGCCAACCCCGATGCGCCGGGCCTGATGGACGCGACTGCCCTCACCCGTTTCTGCGCCCATTACGAGCGGCTGACGCGGCACATGCTGGACGAAATGCCCGCCCGCGCCGACGTGGTGATCCCCATCGGGCCGGACCAGCGGCCGACTGCCCCAACAAATTGACTTTGCCCGATAGACTCTGGTGAATCTCCACCCTAATCTCCCGTGCGGGGAGAAGGATGGATGAATCTACAACGGGTTCCGATACTTGCGATTCTGGCAGGCGCGCTGGCGCTGGCTGGCTGCGCGGATGAGCCCGAAGCAGGCAATGTCACGCAGGAACGCCTGCTGGCCGCCGACGAGGACCCGGACAACTGGCTGAGCCACGGCCGCACCTGGAACGAGGACCGGTTCAGCCCGCTCGACCAGATCAATGCCGGCAATGTGGACCGGCTCGGCCTCGCCTACACCGTCGAGTTTGACACCACGCGCGGGCAGGAAGCCACGCCCATCGTGGTCGACGGCGTGATGTATGTCTCCACCGCATGGTCCAAGGTCATGGCGCTCGACGCGGCCACGGGTGAGCAGCTGTGGTATTTCGATCCCGAAGTCGACGGCGCGAAAGGCGCGCATACCTGCTGTGACGTGGTCAACCGCGGCGTCGCGGTGTGGGAAGGCAAGGTCTATGTCGGCACCATCGACGGCCGCCTGATCGCGCTCGATGCCGCCAGCGGCGACGTGCTGTGGGACATCGTAACTGTCGACCAGGAACAGCCCTATACCATCACCATGGCTCCGCGCGTGGTGCGCGACAAGGTGATCATTGGCAACTCCGGCGCCGAGCTGGGCGTGCGCGGATATATCTCCGCCTACGACACCGACAGCGGCGACCTGGTCTGGCGCTTCTACACCGTTCCCGGCAACCCCGTGGACGGGCCTGACGGCGCCGCGTCTGATGCCGTGTTCGAAGAATTCGCTGCGGAGACCTGGTCCGGCGAATACTGGGAGATGGGCGGCGGCGGCACCGTGTGGGATTCGGTCGTCTACGATGCCGAGCTGGACCAGCTGCTGGTGGGCGTCGGCAACGGCAGCCCGTGGAACCACCGCGCGCGCAGCAATGGCGAGGGCGACAACCTGTTCCTCGCCTCGATCCTGTCGCTCGATCCGGACACCGGCGAATACAACTGGCACTACCAGCTCAATCCGGGAGAGACCTGGGACTACACCGCCACCCAGCAGATGACGCTGACCCATATGCAGATCGACGGCGAAGACGTGCCGGTGGTGATGCAGGCGCCCAAGAATGCCTTCTTCTACGTGATCGACCGGCGCGACGGCTCGCTGATTTCCGCCGAACCCTACGCCATGCAGAACTGGGCCGAGCGGATCGACCTCGAGACCGGTCGCCCGGTGGAAATTCCCGAGGCGCGCTATGCAGACGCCCCCTACCTCGTCACGCCCAGCGGCATCGGCGCCCATGCCTATCACCCGATGAGCTATTCGCCGCAGACGGGGCTGGTCTACATCCCTGCCATGCAGCCACCCTCGGCATACATGGACGACGTGAACTACACGCGGAACATCGGCCGCTGGAATACCGGCGTGATCTTCCTCACCCCGCCAGCCGGGCTGGTGCCGGGCGACACGCCCGAGGATCGCCGGGCCTACCTGACCTCGATCACCAAGGGCCGCCTGGTGGCATGGGACCCGGTGGCGCAGGAAGAACGCTGGGCGATCGAACGCGACTTCCCGTGGAACGGCGGCACCCTGGCAACGGGCGGCAACCTGGTGTTCCAGGGCCTGCCGGACGGCACCTTCAACGCCTACAACGCCGAAGACGGCACCCCGCTGTGGAACTTCCAGACCGAACGCGGGATCGTCGCCGGGGCAATCTCCTATGCCGTCGACGGTGTGCAGTATGTCGCCATCATGGCCGGTTATGGCGGATCGATGGGGATGGCCACCCAGGCCGACTGGATGCGCCGCCCGCCACCCAACGGTATGCTGTTCGTATTCCGGCTGGATGGCGATGCGCCCTACACCCCGCTGCCCGAACAGGTACTGCCGCCCTATGCCGCGACAGACGAAGTGTTCGATGCCGCGACCATCGCCATGGGCCAGCAGGCTTACCTCGGCTTCTGCACCATCTGCCACAACGGCCCGGTCAACCCCAACCTGCTGCGCAGCGTCTATGCCACCGATGCCGACGCGTGGAACTCCGTGGTGATGGAAGGCGCCCTGTCGGACAACGGCATGGTCAGCTTCGCGCCGTGGATCGACGCCGAAGAATCCGAGGCTATCCGTGCCTATGTCCTGTCCGAGGCCGCCCGGCGCGCAGCCGAAGAAGGAGAAGACGACTGATGGCCGAACCGACCGATGTCCTGATCGTCGGCGCAGGTCCGGTGGGCATGCTCACCGCGCTCGCGCTTGCCCAGGCGGGTGCCAGCGTGCGCGTGCTGGAGAAGGAAGCCCACATCATCAACAGCCCGCGGGCCGCGGTCTATTTCCCTTCGACGCTGATTATCCTGGAGGAGTTGGGCCTGCTCGACGAGCTGCTGGAGATCGGCTTCAAGAACCGGAACTTCGGCACCCATGTGCCCGAGTTCGGCTATCATTCGGTGGTCGTGACCGAACCGGTCGAAGGCATTCCCTACGATTACCAGCTGCACGCCGGACAGCACGAAGTGGCGCGCGTCGCCATGGAACACGCGCAGGCGCTGGGCGTGGAAGTCCTGTTCGGCAAGGAAGTGACCGCCATCGACGACCAGGGAGATGAAATCGCTGTCGTTGCAGGAGACCAGACCTACACCGCCAAGTGGCTGATCGGGGCAGACGGCGCGCGCTCCACGGTGCGCCGCCTCGCCGATATCGAGTTCGAAGGCCACACCTGGCCCGAACGCTTTGTCGCCACCAACGTGAAGTTCCCCTTCAAGGAGCTGGGCTACGAGCAGGCCAACTTCGTCTGCGATCCGGAGAACATGGCGGTGATCGCCCAACTCGACCGCGACGGGCTGTGGCGCTGCACCTACATGGAAGACAGCGCGCTGCCGCTGGAGACTTACGAGGACCGCATCCACGAACGCTACGAGTGGTTCATGCAGGGGCGCAAGGATTACGAGATCGTCTCCTCCAGCCCCTACATGCTGCACCAGCGCGCGGGCGAAACGCTGCACAAGGGCCGCGTGCTGCTGGCGGGCGACGCTGCCCATGCCACCAACCCCTGCGGCGGGCTGGGCCTGACCTCGGGCGTCTGGACCGGCGTCATCCTCGCTGACATTCTCGGCGCGATACTGCGCGGCGAGGAGGACGAGGAAGTGCTCGATCGCTTCTCCGACGAACGGCGGCGCATCTTCTGGGATGTGGTCACGCCCGCGGCCACCGAGAACAAGCGCATGCTGCAGGAAAGCGATCCCGAGAAGCGCCAGCAGGACCTCGCGCACATCCGCGCGCTCGACGAAAATCCCGAGAGCGGCGCGCTGCTGATGCTGTTCGCCTACAAGGTTATCGGTGACGTGCTGCGCGAAGGCAGCCGCTGGGCCGATGCCGACCCCACCCCGCGCGTCGCCATCGATATCGGCGGCCGCCAAGGACAGATCCACTGAGAGGACCCATGACGATGCGCAAGGTGATAACCACCATTCTTGCAACCACGCTGCTGGCCGGCGGGGCGCTGGCCCAGCAGGAACCGGCAGACGGCGACTGGCCGCACTACGCCCGCAACCACGCAGGGCAACGCTTCGCACCGCTGGCGGACATCACGCCCGAGAATATCAACACCATGGAACGCGCCTGGGAATTCAGGCTGCGTCCCGGCGGCGGCGGCCTGATTCTCGCAGGCACGGTGCCGAGCGTGGTCGATGGCATCATGTACCTGCCGCTGGGCGATGCAGTGGTCGCGCTGGAAGCCCATTCGGGGCGCGAGATCTGGCGGCACCAGGTCGAAGGCACCACCGTCCGCCGCCGCGTCACCTACTGGGGCGGCGATGCGAACAACGGCGCGCGGCTCTACTACAACGGCGGCAACGAGATCGTCGCCATCAGCGCGGAAACCGGCGAGATCGTGGAGAGCTTCGGCGAGAACGGCCGCGTCGGCTTCGACGTGCGCTATTCCTACCCGCCCAGCATCTTCGGCGACGTGCTGGTGATCGGCGCCTCGACGCCCGAACTGCCGAGTGGTCCGCTCGGCAATTCCAAGGCCTACGACGCGCGCACCGGCGAGATGCTGTGGGAATTCAACACCGTGCCCCAGCCGGGCGAGCTCGGCCACGAGACCTGGCTCGACGACGGTTGGCGCGATCGGCCCGGCAACAACATGTGGGTCTGGTACATGACCGGCGATGTCGAAACCGGAATGATCTACATGACGCTCGGCAGCCCCGCCCCCAACTATTACGGCGGCGATCGTCCGGGCAACAACCTGTTCGGCAATTCGATCCTCGCGGTCGATGCCCGCACGGGCGAATACCGCTGGCACTTCCAGACCATCCACCACGACCTGTGGGACTGGGACCTGCCCGCCCCGCCGGTGCTGGTCGATGTCGAAGTCGACGGCGAGACTATCCCCGCCCTCGCCGAAACCGGCAAGCCAGGCCTGATGTACATCCTCGACCGCCGCACGGGCGAGCCGGTGCACGGCGTCAACGAGATGCTCGTCGCCAGCGCCGACGTGCCGGGCGAATGGTATTCCCCCACCCAGCCGATCCCCGTCGCGCCGGAACCGCTTTCGCGCATGTGGTGGACGCCCGATGACGTGGTGACGGAAGAAGACACCAACGCCGAACACGTCGCCGCCTGCCATGCCCTGCTCGACAGCTACGGCGGGAGCTTCTTCAACTCCGGCCCCTTCACGCCGTTCTTCCTGCACGAGGAAGGCGACGAACCGCGCGCCTCCATCAACCTGCCGCACAACGGCGGGTCCAACTGGGGCGGCAGCGCGGTCGATCCGACCACCGGCTATATCTACGTCAACACCAGCGAGAGCGGCTCGATCGGCTGGATCGAGGCGCGCGATCCCGATGGCGACTATGGCCGCGGCACGGCTGCCAGCAATCAGCTCTACGATCGCGGCTCGCTGACCGGTCCGGGGGCCTATTCCAGCTTCTCCGCCAGCTTCACCGGGGAGGATGGCCGGCCGGTTACCCTGCCCTGCATCCGTCCGCCATGGGGTCGGCTCGTGGCAGTCGACGCCAACACCGGCGATATCGCCTGGGCGACGCCGCTGGGCACCACCCCCGAACTGGGCGAGGACAAGGCCGAAACGGGGTCCAACAACACCTTCGGCGGGCCGATGGTGACCGCGGGCGGCCTCGTCTTCATCGGCGCGACTGCCGACAACGTGTTCCGCGCTTTCGATGCCGCGACTGGCGAGATCGTGTGGGAGGAAGAACTGCAGTACGCCGCCATGACCGTACCGATGAGCTATCGCGGAGCGGACGGACGGCAGTACATCGCCGTGGTGGCCGCCGGATCGGGGTTCGGTGCCCCGGTCATGGGCCCCAACGGCCCGCTCAACAATGAATCGCTGATCACCTGGGCACTCCCGGAGGAATGAAGACCATGCGCATCCTGCTTACCACCATCGCCGCCTCGGCCCTCGCCGCCTGCACTGCCTCGGCACAGGAGGCGGGCGTTGTCCGCACACCTGAAGGCGCCATCCTCGAAACCAGTCCGGACCTGCACTACGCTCCCGGCGAACTGACCGAAGCGCAGCTTGAGGCGAGCAATGCCGACATCTTCAGGCAGGATTCGGCAAACGTCTTCCGCCGCTTCCCGCGCGAACTGACGCAGCAGATGGTCGATTTCTATGTCAACGCGCTGGCGCTGCGCTCGCTCAACCCGATCCAGCTGACCAGCACCCAGCAGATGATCCTGACCGGCGTCGGCTCGGGCCAGGTCAAGCTGTCGGCAGGCCAGCAGGGCGACCGCCTCTACAACCTCGAAGGCGGCTATCGCGGCGGCACGGGCATCCGCTTCCTGCTGTTCCGCTATCCCGACGCCGACGTGGTCACCCAACGCTTCACCGAAGCCGGTTTCGACGCGCCCGAATTCGTCCGCCGCGAGGACGGCCTGCAGCAGGCGATGGTGCGGGACCCGGCGGGTCTCGACATCGTGATCCTCGTTGCCAGCGGGGCGCAGGACCATTCCGATGACGGCATCGGCGTTGGTGTCGGCGTGTCGAACCTGGAGGAAAGCCGCGCATTCTACCGCGACTTCGTGGGACTGGAGGAACTCGATCCCGTGGAGGCACCCGTGATGGGCCTGACCCTCTACCCCTACCGACGCGGCGAAACGTTGGTGATGCTGTACGAAGTCGGTGAAGGCCTGCCTGCCGATACCGGCAGTTCGGGCATCCAGTACGTCGTCAGCGATGCGGCAATGGCTG
Source organism: Aurantiacibacter gilvus (assembly GCF_038289935.1). Lineage (NCBI taxonomy): Bacteria > Pseudomonadati > Pseudomonadota > Alphaproteobacteria > Sphingomonadales > Erythrobacteraceae > Aurantiacibacter > Aurantiacibacter gilvus. The sequence goes on along the minus strand of NZ_JBBYHV010000001.1, from coordinate 690,202 downwards.
CTGCCCGGGGCGCGCATCGGGACATCACGATCGAAAATCCGCTCAACCGGCTCGCCGGGTTCGATCTCACCACCGTGTGGCTCAACGATCCCGACGGGGTGACCAACTACTTCGCGCAGGTGGGGCCGAACAGCCGCACGGCTCGCGGCGAGAACTGACACGAAAAAGGGGGCCGCGAAGCCCCCTTTTCAATCGGTCTGCCCGGCGAAGCTTACTGCTTTTTCTCGACGATATAGCGCGAGAGCGTGTGCAGCTCTTCCTCGCTCACCATGCCGCCAAAGCTGGGCATGGCGCCCTGGCCGTTGGTGACGATCTGTTCCACATAGTCGACCGACAGGCCGGAATTACCGTCAAGCGCCGGGCCGATGTGGCCCGAACCGCCGGCGTCGGCGAACAGGTGGCAGGCACTGCAACCGTACTGGCCGAACAGGGCGCGGCTGGCAGCGATCTGGTCTTCGGTCAGCGGTGCTTCTTCGGCAGCATCGGTCGTTTCTGCATCGGTCGCCGAAGCGCCCGAAACGCCCATTGCCAACGTCGAAGCGGCGAGCGCCGCCAGTGCGACCTTGCCGATAGTGTTTGCCTTTACAGCCATCTGTCTACAACCTCTTGGAAATTCGTGGGCGGGCCGCCCGAAGAGTTGGCCCTAGTCAATATGTGGTCTAACAGAGTCAAGCTTTACCGCAGATTTATCGCCGGGGCTGACCCTGCAAAAAACTGGACATTGTCAACGAAGCAGGCCACTAGCATGTCAGTTTGACGACAGCAAGACGGCTTATTATCCGCTGCAATGTCGGAAGAGGATCGAGCATGAAGACGCAAATTGGCATTATCGCAGGCACCCTTGCCATGCTGGCACTCGCTAGCTGCAACGAAGAGCCGGAAGTGCCGCCACTCGGCACCGCGCAGCAGATGATGGCGCAGGAAATGCAGCCGACGGCCGAAATCTACTGGGAGTCGGTCGGCGCCGCCAGCGAGCTGATCGACGGCGAGCCCGTCTTCCGCGAATGGGCACCGGAGAATGATGCCGAATGGGAAGCTGTCCGTGCGGCTGCCGAACGTATCGGCGAGCTGGGCGAAATGCTGAAGACGCCCGCCTATGCCGAAGGCCGCGGCGACGACTGGATGGCCTATTCACAGGGGCTGGTCGACGTTTCGGCCCAGGCTCAGGAAGCCGCCATTGCGCAGGATCCCGACGCCGTGTTCGAAGTCGGCGGCACGATCTACAGCGTGTGCAGCGCCTGCCACCGCATGTATCCGCCCGCCGAACTTCCCGAAGGCGCCAGCGTTGACGACATTCAGCAAATGCGTCCGGGTGACGAGCTGACCGCACCAGACGCCAGCGAGTAACGGAATGGCCAACCGGCCCTTGCCAGTCCACACGGTCGGTGCCCTGGCGCTGGCCGGACTGCTGTTGCTGACGCCGCTCGCCGCCTATGCCCACGACGTGGCGGAGGGCGACAAGGCCTTCGTCCAGTCGATCGACGGCCCGTCGATCATCCCCTTCATGTATCTCGGCGCCAAGCACATGGTGACCGGCTACGACCACGTGGCCTTCCTCGTCGGCGTGGTCTTCTTCCTCAGCCGCCTGCGCGACGTGGTGATCTACGCCTCGATGTTCGCGCTCGGCCACTCGATCACGCTGATCGGCGGTGTACTGCTGGAAACCGGTGCCAATGCCTACATCATCGATGCCATCATCGGGGTGTCGGTCATCTACAAGGGCGTCGAGAATATCGGCGGCCTGAAGAGAATTGGCTGGAAGGTCGACACCCGGCTGGCCGTCTTCGTCTTCGGCCTGTTCCACGGCCTCGGCCTCGCCACCAAGGTGATGGACCTGGAGGTTTCGCAGAACGGCCTGCTGACCAACCTCGTGGCTTTCAACGTGGGCGTCGAACTTGGCCAGGTTATCGTCCTGGCCGTGGTCGTCTGGCTGTTCGCCATGTGGCGGCCACACCCAAGCTTCAAGCGCTATGCTTTCGCCGCTAACGTGGCCCTCATCCTGGTCGGCGTGATGCTGACCGCATACCAGATACAAGGATACCTCGCGTCATGAGCAAAACCTCCTACGTCGCCGCTGGCGTTGCCCTGGCAGGCGCCGCGCTCGCCGTATTCGTCATCCTGCCGGCGGAAACCGGCTGGGACCCGACCGGTGTCGGGGAATCGCTGGGCCTGACCGAGATCGCCGATCCGGTGAACGTAGAGTACGAACGGGGCTTGGCACGGATGGAGCAGCAGGAAGTGCTGACGCTGTCCGACGCGCCGCCTGCCACTCTCGACGGTGTGCAGGACAGTTGGGAATACGAGCTCGGCCCGTTCGAATCGATCGAGTTCAAGTACACCGTTGCCGAAGGCGCCCCGGTCAACTTCCGCTGGGAGGGCACCGGAGAGCTCCATTATGACATGCACGCCCACCCCTTCGAAGGCGGTGTCGAAGCAACGGAAAGCTATGCCATCGGCGATGCCCAGGCGATGGGCGGCACCTACACCCCGGCTTTCACCGGCATCCACGGCTGGTTCTGGGAGAATCGCTCGACGGACAGAGTCACTTTGACCCTTACTGCCAGCGGCGCGATGAGCACTTCCACCATCTTCGGGGCAGCCGGTGAAACCGAACGCCCGCTCGAAGGGGCTGCCGAGGTTCTCGAGGGCAGCGTGGCTGGACACTCCATGCAGAGCGACGCCGAGGAAGCCCCTGCCGAGTAAGCAAATTGCATAAGTCCGAAAATTTCGGATTTTATCAATTTCGGTGCTGTTTCACCCTTGTTGACTCGGACTGAGTCCGGCTAGGACCTGTTCGGAAAGACGGCCCACAGGGCCGCGATGGATATTGGGAGCAATCGCTTGAGCATTTCGCATCGCAACCGCACGGTACTGCGCCTCGCCCTTGCCACTACGCTGGGGCTGGCCATGGCTGCCTGCACTACCATTGACGGCGGCAGCGCCGCGACGGCATCGACTTCTTCGATTCCGGGTGCCAGCTTCGACCATGAAACCTGGGATGGCTATCTCGGCGGCGGAGACAGCTCGCAGTATTCCGGCCTGAGTCAGATCAACCGCAGCAATGTGAACCAGCTGGAGATCGCCTGGGAATTCCCCACCGGCGAAGGCGCTCCGCCGCTGTTCAACCCGGTAGTCGCCGGCGGACGCATGTACGTTATCAACGGTGCGGGCCAACTGGTCGCGCTGAACCCGGCCACGGGCGAGCAGATCTGGGAATCGAGCCTCGAAGGCCGCATCGGTGTGCGGGGGATCAACTACTGGACCGATGGTGCCGGTGACGAGCGCCTGATGGTCCTCAACAACGGCCTGCTGCGCGCGGTCAATGCCGCGACCGGTGAAGTGATCAGCAGCTTCGGAACCGACGGCGGCGTCGACCTGCGCGATGCCCTCGCCGACGATGTGACGCCTCCCGGCGGCCCGCTGCAGACCAACAACCCGGGCCGCATCTACAATGACACCATCATCATGAGCCTGCCCGCTGGCGCCTATGACTATGCCAGCGCCCCGGCCGACATCCAGGCCTACGACGTGCGCACCGGCGCGTTGAAATGGGTGTTCCACACCATCCCGCGCGAAGGCGAATACGGCTACGAAACCTGGCCCGCCAACGATCATGAACTGGTCGGCGGTGGCCACAACTGGTCGGAAAGCACGGTCGATACCGAACTGGGAATCGTCTTCATTCCCACCGGCACCGCGCGCTATGACTTCTTTGGCGGCAACCGCGAAGGTGACAACCTGTTCACCGATTCGCTGGTAGCCCTCGACGCCGAAACGGGCGAGCGCATCTGGCACTTCCAGACCGTCCACCACGACCTGTGGGACTTTGACCTTCCCGTTGCGCCCAAGCTGATGACCATCACCCGCGATGGTGAGGAAATCCCGATCGTGATCCAGGCGACCAAGTGGGGTTACCTGTTCGTCTTCGATCGCCGCGACGGCACGCCGATCTGGCCGATCGTCGAAACGCCCGTACCGCAGAGCGACGTCCCGGGCGAGGTGGCCAGCCCGACCCAGCCGATCCCGTCGTGGCCAGAACCCTTCATGCGGACCGAATTCACGGTCGATGACATCAACCCCTACCTGCCCGAAGCGGACCAGGAAGCCCTGCGCGAACGTTTCGAGACCTGGCGCGTCGGCGGCCCCTTCATGCCGCCGAGCATCCAGGGCACCATCGGCTTCCCCGGCCACAACGGCGGGGCGAACTGGGGCAACGTAGCCGTCGACCCGGTCAACCAGCGCCTGTTCGTGGTCAGCCGCGAGCTGCCACTGGGCCTGCGCATCCAGGCTGACCCGCGCCCTGCCGCGCTGGAAGCCATGCCCAACGCAGAAGGCGAGGACCTGCCCTATCGCTGGCCGGTCGACTTCATGCTGCAGTCGAACGGCATGGTGGCGATCAAGCCGCCGTTCTCGAACCTGACCGCATATGACATGAACACCGGCGAGCAGATCTGGGACATTCCCAACGGCGAAATCCTGACGCTGGAAGAACAGGGCATTACCGGTGTCGGTGCACAGACCCCGCGTTCGGGCCCCGTGGCCACGGCTGGCGGACTGCTGTTCGTGAATACCGCGTCCGACCGCGCCTTCCGCGCCCGCGACGCCGACACTGGCGAAATCCTGTGGGAGCATCGCTTCGACGCCGGCACCGAAGGCGTTCCGGCGGTCTACGAAGTCGATGGCCGCCAGTACATTACAGTGCCGGTGGGCGGCGTTGGCCACTTCCTCGGCGGCCTCGGCCTGCCCGAGCCGGGTCCGAGCCGCTACGTGACCTTCGCCCTGCCGGAGGGCGGCGAATAATGCGCAAGGCCTTCCCCTTGCTGCTCGCCTCCGCCGCGCTGATCGGCGCTGGCGGTGCGTGGGCGCAGGAGGAAGACCTGACGCAGTTGCCCGCGCCTTCGGACGACTACCAGCCGGAACTCACCAGCTGGGGTGAACCGGACTTCCGGGGCGGTTGGCCGATCGACCACCTCAACGGCCGCACGCCGCTGCAGCGCCCGACCGAATATGGCAACCGCCAGCTGCTGTCCGAGGACGAGTATAACGAGCGTGCCGAAATGGTCGAAGCGCTGGAGCAGCGGTACCAGAACGAGGACGAGAGCGGCACCATGGGTATCGGCCACTGGGCCGAAGTCGCCCCCGCCAACCGTCGCACCAGCTGGATTACCTCGCCTGCCGACGGCCAGTTGCCTGCCTTTACCGAAGAGGGTCAACGCCGCTCCGACGCCATGCGCTCCACCTGGGTGCAGGGCCAGCCATTCGACACCTGGTTCGACTTCGACAGCTGGGACCGCTGTATCACGCGCGGCCTGCCCGCCTCGATGTTCCCGTTCATGTACAACAACGGCATGCGCATCTTCCAGTCGCCCGGCCTGGTGGCGATCCAGATGGAGATGGTGCACGAAGTTCGCATGATACCGACCGACGGCAGCGATCATATCCCCGCCGTCATCGGCCAATGGCTGGGCGACAGCCGCGGCACCTGGATCGATCACAACACGCTGGAAGTCGAAACGACCAACTTCCGCCCCGGTCCCAGCGCCACCAATATCGGCACCACCGGCAGCCCGCGTGAGAACGATACACCTGTCAGCACCTCTGCCCGCATGGTGGAATGGTTCCACATGACCGGTCCTGACGAGATCATCTACGAATTCACCTGGGAAGACCCGGAAGTCTTCACCCAACCGTGGTCCGCACGTCTCGAATGGCAGCGCGACGAGGACTTCGGCATCTACGAATACGCCTGTCACGAGGGTAATGTGCAGATCCGCAACTTCATCACCGCCAGCCGCGCCGAACGTGCCCAAGCCGCCGCAGGGGAAAGCGAATGATGCGCAAGACCATCGCAATCCTGCTCGCCAGCGTCCTGACCGCGCCAGCCTTCGCGCAAGGCGTGCCGGACGACCTGACCACCATGCCGCCCGTCCCGGACGACTATCAGCCGTCGACCACTTCCTGGGGCGATCCGGACTTCCGCGGCACTTGGCCGCTCAATGACATTGCCGAACTGCCGGTCAACCGGCCGCCGCAATACGGCGACCGCTACTGGAAGACCGAGGAAGAGATCGCCGCCGAACAGGGCCGCGTCGAAGCGCTCGAGGAAGCCTACGAGAACGAGGACGAGGAAGGTACCATCGGTCTCGGCCACTGGATCGAATACGAGGCCGGCAGCCGCCGCACCTCGATGATCGTCGAACCGGCCAATGGCCGCCTGCCCGACTGGACAGCGGAAGGCGTGCGCCGCTCCGCCCTGATGCGTGGCAGCTGGACCGTGGGCCAGACCTACGACTGGGTTACCGACTTCGACAGCTGGGACCGCTGCGTGACCCGCGGTTTCCCTGCTTCGATGTTCCCCTTCCGCTACAACAACGGCATCCGCATTTTCCAGTCGCCCGGCTACGTGGTGATCAACCTGGAAATGCTGGGGACGCGCGTCATCCCCGTAGCGGGACAGGACGAGCCCTGGCCGGATGGCCTGGACGGCTGGTTCGGCAACAGCCGCGGCCGCTGGGTCGATCACAACACGCTGGAAGTGGTGACCGACCACGTGCAGCCGGGTGCTTCGGCCTTCAATGTGGCAACCCGCGGGGTGCCGCCGAACAACACCATGCCGATGAGTGCAGAGGTCGTGGTGACCGAACGGTTCCACCTGGTCGGTCCCGATACCATCACTTACGAAATGCACTATTCGGACCCGGTGATCTGGCAGTCGGATTTCACCACCCGGGTCAACTGGACGCGCGACGAGAGCTACGAGTTCTTCGAGTACGCCTGCCATGAAGGCAATGTGCAAGTCCGCAATTACATTGTCGCCAATCGCGTCCAGCGCGAACAGGAATACGAACGCGGACGGATGGTCGATCCGATCGATCCCGATGCCGGCCCGCCCCCCGCAATGGATCCCGCCAGCCGTGGCGTTGGTCAACAGACTGAGAATACCGAGGAGAGTGAATGATGTCCCGTAACACCCTGAAGACGCTTGCCGTCATCACCGCCAGCGCGCTGGCCCTGACCGCCCTGCCCGCCACTGCGCAGGAGAATAGCTTCGACCCCACCGTGCTGCAGCCGGTGCCGACCGACTTCGATCCGCCGCGCACCAGCTGGGGCGATCCCGACATGCGCGGCATGTTCCCGATCGACAATATCGCCAGCCTGCCGATGCAGCGCCCGGAACGCTACGGCGACCGCTTCTACCTGACCGACGAGGAATATGCCCAGCGGCTGGAGCAGCAGGGCGGTTCGGACGAGCGTTACGAAGCCGAAGACCAGTCCGGTACCATCGGCATGGGTCACTGGGTGGAATCCGACGCTTCGGGCCGCCGCACCTCGCTGCTGGTCTCGCCCGCTGACGGCCAGCTGCCAGCCATGACCGAATGGGCGCAGGAGCGTTACCAGAACGGTCGTTCCAGCTGGACGCCCAATACCTACTTCGACTGGGTCAGCGACTTCGACACCTGGGATCGCTGCATCACCCGCGGCTTCCCCGCTTCGATGTTCCCCTTCCGCTACAACAACGGCATTCGCGTGATGCAGGCGCCGGGCTTCTTCATCATCTCGCTGGAGATGATCCACGACGCCCGCGTCATCCCGATTGTCGCCAACAAGGCTGAAGCCGATGCCATGCGCTGGCCGGACAACGTGCGCACCTGGATGGGCCAGTCGATCGGTTGGTGGGAAGGCAACACAATGGTGATCGAAACCACCAACATCGAGGATGGCGACAGCGTTTCGGAAAGCGGTTTCGACCGCGGCCCCAGCCCGCTGAACATGGCCACCATGGGCGTCCCGCCGTTCAACACCATCCCCACCAGCCGCCAGGCGAACGTGGTGGAACGCGTGACCATGACCGGCCCGGATTCAATCGCTTACGAACTGACCTACAGCGACCCTGAGGTTTTCACCGACAGCTGGACCGCGCGCCTCGACTGGACGCGTAACGACGAATACGAATTCTTCGAATACGCCTGCCACGAAGGCAACGTGCAGGTCCGCAACTACATCACCGCTGCTGCTGCCGGTGTCGAAAACATCGAAGGTGGCGCCGGCGAAGGCGAGAACTAGGCGCATGACGGGAAAGCTGCTGAAATTCGCCCTGGCTGCCGCAACACTGGCCGGGGTGAGCGCCTGCACCTCCGCACCGCCTCCGGCCAATGTGAGCGGGATCATGCCCTCGCCCTACATTGCCGAGGGCCCGGTGCGGACCGAGAATGGTTTCTTGCGCGGTGTCGCATCGGACCAGGCTCCGGGCATCACGGTGTTCAAGGGCATTCCCTTTGCCGCGCCGCCCGTGGGCGACCTGCGCTGGGAAATGCCGCAGCCCGCTGCCGATTGGGACGGCGTGCTTGAAGCCAACACGTGGGGCGATTCCTGCGTACAGAACCCCGCGCCGCAGCGCTTTCCCGTCAATTCTGCCACCGACATGTCCGATAGCCCGGGTATTTCGGAGGACTGCCTTTACCTGAATGTCTGGACCCCGGCGACCACGGCCAATACGCGCCTGCCGGTCATGGTCTGGCTCTATGGTGGTGCCTACAACGAGGGCGGCGGTTCGTCGCCCTTCAGCCATGGCGACTTCCTTGCCCGGCAGGGCGTCGTGGTCGTCACCTTCAACTACCGCGTCGGTTCGCTGGGCTTCTTCGCCCACCCCGAATTGACTGCCGAACACGGTGCCTCGGGCAATCAGGCACTGGGCGATTCCATCGCTGCCCTGCAATGGGTACAGGACAATATCACAGCCTTCGGCGGCGATCCCTCGCGCGTTACGATCTTCGGTGAAAGCGCCGGTTCGGCCATGAACGCCGCACTCGTGGGCGCTCCGCCTGCAGAAGGATTGTTCGCCCGCGCCATCGCGCAGAGCGGCACTTTCCAGGGCCTCAACATCGGCACCATGGTGCCGCGCGAGACCGCGCAGCAGCGCACGCTGACCGCGGCGCAGGAAAACTTCGGCACCACCAGTCTCGCAGAACTACGCGCACTGCCTGCCGAGGAAGTGCACGCCAACCTGCCCGGCCAGGGCATGATCATCGACGGGCACATCATCCCCGAAGACCTGGCCAAGGTATTCGCCGAGGGACGGCAACTGCCGGTCGACGTGCTGGTCGGATCCAACGAAGATGAAGGCAGCTTCACCGGCATCTTCGGCCCGCCCGCCACGCTGGAAAGCTGGAACCAGGGTGCCGGCTTCCGCTGGGGTGACCACGTCGAACTTGGCCAGGCGGCCTACCCGGTCTCCACCGACGCCGAAGCTGCCGTCACGGCAACGCAGCCGTTTGGCGACAACATGACCTGGCTGATGCGCCAGTATGCGGAACAGCAGGCTGCGCTGGGCGTCAACGCCTACCACTACTACTTCCGCCACGATCCGCCCTACGATCCTGACCGCGGCGACCTGGGCGCCGCGCACACGGGCGAGATCCCTTACGTGTTCGACAACCTCTGCGCCCCGCGCACATTCCCCGGCGGCTCGTCGGTGGAATTGATGTGCGGCAACCCCGAGGAAGAGGCCTTTGCCGACCAGGTGTCGCGCTACTGGGTCAACTTCGCCGCGACGGGCAATCCCAATGGCGGCGGCCTGCCCAATTGGCCTTCCGTCGACGAGCTTGGCCCGAACGAGGTCATGGTGCTCGATGGCGACGGTTCGGGCGTGTCCGAGTGGATCGGCCCGCTCAAGGCCGAGCTCTACGCGGCCATCTACCAGGACCGCGTGGCCACTCCCCTCGGGATCGAATAGCTGATATTGCCAACAGGCTTTTGGGGAGAGGAAGCCTATGAAGATCGGTGTCGGGTTGCTCGCTACGGCGGGCCTTTCGGTAGTGGCGCTGGCCAGTGCAAGTTCGGCGCAGCAGTTCGCCTCGCCTGAGGACACGGGACGCACCGCCTATGCTGCCAATTGCGCGGCGTGCCACGGCGCGGACCTGACTGGCGGACAGTTCGCCGGAGCGCTGACCGGTCCGGGCTTCCTGTCACGCTGGGGAGACCTGCCGGCGACAGACCTGCTCGACTACATCTCCACCTCCATGCCTCCGGGCGGCGGCGGCCGTCTCGACCGCGCCACATACGAGGCACTGACTGCGCTGATTATTGCCGAGAACGGCGGGAACACGAGCGTCGAGCTGGCAGCTGCCATCATTCCTGCCCCTTCCGCAGATGACGCCGAGGACGGCGGGGAGATCGGCCTGCCCGGCATTACCAGCCGCTATCCGTTCCCGCACCGCGAACCACCCGCCAATCCGCTCGACAACTTCACGCCTGTCACCCAGGCCGAACTGGTCGCTCCGGCGGACGAGAACTGGGTCGCATGGCGGCGCAGCCAGTCGGGCCAGGGCTTCTCCCCGCTGACGCAGATCACCCCCGAGAACGTGAGCGACCTCAACGTCGCCTGGGCCCAGGCCCTGCCTCCGGGGCCGACCATGGCCGAACCGCTGGTGCGTGACGGGGTGATGTTCGTCCACGCCTATGGCGAAGAGATTTTTGCTTTCGAGGCAGCGACCGGCCGCCAGCTGTGGCGCTATCGTCGGCAGATGCCCGAAGGCACGCTGATGCAGGGCAAGAAGACCATCGCCCTGTGGGACGACATGGTCATCATGGCCACCAGCGACCTGCACATGATGGCGCTCGATGCCCGCACCGGGCGGCCTGTGTGGGACGTCGCCATCCCCGATGCCGAAGGCACCCGCAGCAACGGCGGACCACTGGTGGCAGACGGTGTGGTGATGATCGGCCTCGCCAGCCAGCGCGACGGCGGCTCCATCATCGCAGCCTTCGATGCCGAAACCGGCGAGCACCTGTGGAACTTCAACACCGTTGCCCGCACCGGCACGCTGGGCGGTGACACCTGGAACGGCCTGCCCGACATGGAACGCCATGGCGGCTCGGTCTGGACCAGCGGCAGCTACGATCCCGAGACCGGCCTTGCCCTGTGGGGCGTGGCCCAGACCTATGACACCGGCCCCGTCCGCGACGTGATCCCCGGCGGGAACAACGACGGACTGTTCACGAACTCCACCCTCGCCTTCGATCCGCGCTCCGGCGACCTCGTCTGGTATTTCCAGCACATGGCAAACGACCAGTACGACCTCGACTGGGTGTTCGAACGCGTGATCGCCGATGTCGAAGTGGACGGCGAGGAACGCCACGTCGTCATCACCGGCGGCAAGGACGGCCTGTTCGACACCATCGACGCCGCTACAGGGGAATACCTGCAAACGGTCGACATGGGCTTCCAGACCTACATCACCGCGATTGATCCGGAGACCGGCCGCAAGACTGCCGACCCGGCGCTGCTGCCGGGCCGTGATCGCGGGTCCGTCTTCATGTGTCCGCACGCTGGCGGTGGCCGCAACTGGAGTCCCACGGCCTTCGTGGAAAGCAGCGCCATGCTGTTCGTCAACGCGCGCGATACCTGCATGGAACTGCGTCCGCGCGCCGAGGGCGGCTTCCTGTCGAGCGGGGTAGATATCTACTATTCGGCACGCCCGGATTCGGACGGCAACTTCGGCATCCTGCAAGGCATCGACATTGCCAATGGCGAAGTCACCTGGGACCAGCGCCGCCGCGCGCCCTACAACGCGGGCATCCTCGCCACGGCGAGCGGCCTGCTGTTTACCGGCGCGATGGACCGCGAGTTCCTTGCCTATGACCAGGAGACGGGTGAGCAGCTCTGGCGCACCAGCCTTTCCGGCGTGCCCAATGCCAGCCCGATCACCTATTCGGTCGACGGGCGGCAATATGTCGCCGTGGTCACCGGCATGGGCAATCCGCTGGCCTTCGGCCTGCCGAACTTCACGCCGGAACTGCCCGTCCCCGAGGTGAACAGCTCCGCGGTCTACGTGTTTGCGCTCGACTAGTTTTTCGACCCGACGTCCGTCGGATCGTCCTCGGTGCTATTCGCTCCGCCCTGCGGGCTGCGCGGCACCTGCGGTCGCGCAGTCGCGCTCTGTCGGTCGCTGGTCGCAACCGAGACAAGCACTAAACCTCGAGTAACCGAGCAGAGCGAAGGCAAGGGCGACTGCCCGCCCGCAGCGGGCGCACAGCGAAGCGGAGCGCGCCTAGCGAGGACGAACCTGCGGAGGCAGGCTCATTAGACAAGCAGTCCAAACAAAAAGGGCCGCTCGATCGAGCGGCCCTCTTCGGTTTCGAGGCTCGTGAACCTCAGTAGTAGATGCCCAGCGTAAAGCCGATTGCGCGGCCGCAGAACACCACCACGATCCAGAAGCTGAGCGACAGCACGGCTGCCACCTTCGCCGCAGTCGGCGTGTCGGTGAGGTCCCACTGGTCCACGTTCTTCCAGGTGACGAAGTGGAAGTAGAGCATGTTGAGGCCCGCAGCCACGATCAGGCCCATCTTCACCAGGAAGTACGGGTTGACCATGTAGGTGCTGGCCTTGCTGGTGAACAGCAGCGTGCCGGTGATCGCGGCAACGATGAAGCCGATCCAGGTCCACTTCAGGGTGTCGGTGCTGATCTGGCTGATCGCGCGGCCGACAGAGGCCACGCCCAGCATGCGCAGGTCCATCACGAAGATGGTGCCGAGCACGGTTACGAGGGCGATGACGTGGATGGTCTCCAGCGTCGGGAAGGCCCACAGGCTTTCCGCAATCGAGGTGCCGAGCGAGGAGTACTCGATCGATTCCCAGATATTGGTCGGTTCAGGATAATAAGAAGCCATTGGTCAGTTCCCCTCAGACCGGCACGTATGCGATCCAGCGACCGCAAACCATGATAAGAGACCACAGCACGAGAATGGCGATTGCCGCCGTCTTCGTGCCGCCACCGGCAACCCAGGTCGCCCCGACACCGGCTGCAGCGGCGCGAATGCGCTTCTGGAAGCCGAGCGTGATCAGGATCGTCACGACCAGGAAGATCATCTTGAACCAGAACACCGCGTTGATCATGTTGCGGAGCGGTTCGGCCGTCAGCATCAGCAGGCCGCTGATGACGATCACCAGCAGGCCCCACCAGATCCATGGCACATAGCGTGCACTGGTTTCCTCGATGGTGGAACCGGCCCCGGAAACGCCCAAGGTACGCAGGGTCAGCATCAAGGTAGCACCAAAAGCCGCAGCGATGGCCAGGATGTGTATCACCTGCGCGGCGGGCACCATCCAGAAGTTCTCGACCATGAAGAGGCTCAGCGGCGTCTCCGTGATCCAGAAGGCGAAGTCGAGCAACGCCGTTGTACGCAGCCACTCAGTGACGGCGAATAGAAAGTCAAACATGGGTTTTTCTTCCCCTCCTCATGTTGTCAGTCACATGCTGACAAGTCCGGCAAATTGATCCTGTCCGAAAACAAATTGCCTTGATCCAGCGCAAAACCCGCTAGCGGTCATTTGCCGTCACGCCAAGCCCAAGTGATGTTTCGCTATCCGAAAACGTCCCGTCCGGCACCGCTAAAACCATGCATTTACGGCCATTTGCCCGCAGCAACCCGCCGTGATTCCAAGACCTTACCCCTTCCTGACAACAGGCTCCACCCGTCACTCGGAAGGCAGGGGACTTGGAGGCATTGTCAAAGGCGGTGCGGACGTTTAGGACAGAATCAACGAAAGCGAATCCGGTGCCCCGGACATCGCCTATAGCAAGTGATTCGGGAGAGTACGAGATGCGCGCACGCACGGTCTACGGCATGGCCTTGGCGCTTGCCTGTTCCACTGCTTGCACGACCGTAGCCACAGCACCGCTTGCCGCCCAGGAAGTCGGCGCGCAGGCCATTCCCGATGGTGACTGGCAGACCATTCACCGCGATCTCGCCGCTACCCGCTATTCGCCGCTGGCAGAAATCAACCGCGCCAACGTTGGCGAATTGCAGCAGGCCTGGGCCTACCCTTATCGCGCCTTCAACAATGCCGTGCCGCTGGTGATCGACGGCACCATGTACTTCCCTGCAGCCAATCGCATTGTCGCGCTCGACGCTGCCACGGGTGAGGAAGTGTGGGTCCATGAACACGAATTTCCCGCCAGCGACACGCCCGGCCCGCCGCCGAGCTTCGCCGGTCGCGGGCTCGGCTACTGGCCCGGCGATGCCAGCCACGGCCCACGCCTGCTGGTGACAGCCGGTTCTACGCTGATGGCCTTCGACATGGCTAGCGGCGAACCCGTCACGAGCTTCGGCGACAATGGCGCAGTTGCCATCAACCCCGGTTACGGCGGTACGCCCACCATCACCGGCCATGTCGCGATTATCGGCGCTGCCAGCCTCGAGAACCCGCAGGGGCCGCCGGGCAACCCGCGTGCCTTCAATGTCATCACCGGTGAACAGGTGTGGGAATTCGACACCACCCCGGACGAAGGCGAGCCTTTCCATGAAACGTGGGGCGGCGGCAGCGAAGGCCGCGGCGGCACCAACATGTGGGGTTTTGCCGCGACGGTAGATGCCGCCAATGGCGTGGTCTACCTGCCCATCGCCGGGCCGGCGCACAACTATTACGGCGGCGATCGCCCGGGCACCAACCTGTTCGGCAACTCGGTGGTGGCAGTCGATGCCGAGACCGGCGAATACCGCTGGCACTTCCAGACGGTGCACCATGACCTCTGGGACATCGACATGAGCCATGCGGGGCCGCTGATCCCGGTGACCGCGCCCGATGGCGAGCAGCACATGGCGCTGGCCAATGTCGGCAAGTCGTCGATGTTCTTCGTGCTCGATGCAGAGGACGGCGAGCCGGTCCTGCCGGTCGAGGAACGCCGCGTTCCCCCGGGCGACGTGCCCGGCGAATATTACCACCCGACCCAGCCCTTCCCGGTCCTCACCCCGCCGCTCAGCCGCGTGGAGATGACCTATCAGGACATCGTCGGTCCCGAAGACACCACGCCCGAGCATTCGGCGGCTTGCTATGCCATGTGGGATCGTGCGGGCGGGTTCCTCAACCTCGGCCCCTACACGCCCTTCATGTACCGCGCCGCAGGCGCTCCGCCGCGTTCGACCATCCAGTTGCCCGGCGGCATCGGCGGCGTGAACTGGGGTGGCGCGGCGGCGGACCCGACCAACGGCATGGTCTACGTCAACGCGCTCGACACCTCGCTGGTCGGCTGGGTGGAGCGGGTCGAAGGCGACCAACCCTACAGCTTCGATGCCACCGCCAGTGGATCGCAGACCGAATACGACCGCGCCAGCGTGGACGGCAAAGGCCCGTTCTTCAGCTTCCAGGCGCCGCTGTCGGGTGAATATGATGACAACGGCCGTCCGGTCGGTGTGCAACTGCCCTGCTACAAGGGACCGTGGGCACGCCTAACGGCGGTCAATGCGAATACCGGTGAAATCGCCTGGGCGGTTCCGCTGGGTCAATATGACGAGCTTCCCGAGGGGCGTCGCGTGCAGGGTAATGCCGGCAGCGCGGGGCCGACCGTAACCGCGGGTGGGCTCGTTTTCGTCGGCGCGACCAATGATCGTCGCTTCCGCGCCTTTGACGCGGACAGTGGTGAGCAGCTATGGGAAGCGCAACTGCAAGGTAACGCCAACGCCAACCCGTTTTCGTATCGGGGAAGCGACGGCAGGCAATATGTCGCGATCAACGCCTCCGGGCAGATCGTGGCCTATGCTTTGGAACAGTAAGCAAGGATCCAAGGAGAGGTTATGCGGGGAATTATTCGTTTGGCTACCGTCGCCGCAACGGCAGTAGCAGTGGCCAGCCTGGGCAGCAGCCCGGCGCTCGCTGATCATCACGAAGAAGCGGCGGCCATGGACCGCATCGGCGATGCACCCAATTTCAATGGTGTGTGGCAGGTGATGAACTCCGCCAACTGGAACGTCGAACCGCACAGCGCGGGCCCGAACCCGCTGCCAGAAGGCGATCGCCTGCTGGGTGCGATCGGTGCCGTTCCGGCCGGCCTGGGCGTGGTTGAAGGCGGAGAGATCCCCTACAACGAAGAGGCCCAGGAACGCCTGCAGTACAACCAGGAAAACGTGATCCGTTACGATCCCGAAGCCGCCTGCTACCTGCCCGGCATTCCGCGCGCGACCTACATGCCGCACCCGTTCCAGATCGTGCAGGGTGACGGCGACGACATCCTGATGGTCTACGAATATGCTTCGGCCAACCGCGTGATCCACATGGGTGAAGTCGGCATCCCGCCGATCGATACCTGGATGGGCACCAGCTACGGCCAGTGGGACGGCGACACTCTGGTTGTCACCACCCTGGCGCAGGGCCCCGGCCTCGTGAAACTGCCCGAAGGCGTGATGGTTGACGGTGTCACCTGGCTTGACCGGGCGGGCAACTATCTCACCAACCACGCCACCGTGGTGGAGCGGTTCACGCTCGACGAAAGCGGCGACCACATGGACTATTCGGTGACCATCGAGGATCCCTCGATCTACACCGCACCCTGGACCATGAACATGACGCTGTACCGCCTCGTCGAGGAAGACGCACAGCTGCTCGAGTTCAAGTGCGTGCCGTTTTCCGAGAACCTGCTCTACGGTGACTTAATCGCAGAGTAATGTTGGAATTGCTATTCGGACAAAGTCAACGTAAGTTCACGTCCGTCTGACAAAGCATAAAAGTGATTCAATTGAGGAGTTCAACCATGCAGATGAAGAAGCTCAGCGCTGCCGCAATCGGCGCCGTGCTCGCTGTGACGGGCGTAGGTGCTTACGCGCACCACTCGTTCGCCACGGAGTTCGACCGCAACCGTCCGGTGCGCCTGGAAGGCAAGGTCGTGATGTTCGAGTGGGTCAACCCCCACTCCTGGATTCACATCGATGTGGAGCGCAACGGTCGTACCGAGCGCTGGCGTATCGAAGGCGGTGCCCCCTCGGCCCTGCTGCGTCGTGGCTGGAACAGAAATTCGCTGCCCGCGGGCACCGACATCATCGTTGACGCCTTCCAGGCTCGCGATGGCGACACCCGCGCTTCGGCTGCCGAAATCCGCTTCCCGAACGGTCGCGAGCTTTCGCTCGGCAACCCGACTACGGAAGCCGTGGCTGCTGCCCGCCGTCGCGCTGGCAACTAAGCCCACACCGCATCAGCGGAACAACGAGACGGCGGTCCCTTGGGGCCGCCGTTTCTTTTTGTGCTCGCCATATGCTGGCAGCAATCGGGATGGGAGCATCGTAGTCGGGGAGGAATGTTGGGATGAGTCGAGGCGGAGGGGAAGGAAGGAAGAGCGCCCCGAACCCGACTACGATGCAGGAACCGCAATAAAGTACCCGCAGACAAAAGAAATACGGGCTTTGGACTAGCCTGCGGGAGGCGTCAGATGCCCGCTTCCACCGCCAGCCGCACCATTTCGGCCGAGCTGCGCGCGCCCAGCTTTTCCATAGCTATGCCGCGGTGCATCTTCACCGTCTTTTCCGACAGGCCAAGCTCATAAGCGATCTGCTTGTTGCGCAGGCCGCTCGCCACCATTTGCAGCACTTCCAGCTGGCGGCGCGACAGTTCCTTGATCTTCTCTGCCGCACGCGCACGTCGGGTCAGGCTTGGCCCCTGCGCATCGTCCTCCAGCTCCACCTGGGAACCGAAGAAATAGCGAAGTTCTCCGTCGTCATCATAGACCGGGGCAACCACTACGGCATTGCGGAAAGGCGAGCCGTCCTTCTTGTAGTTGAGGATTTCCACCAACACCGGCTTCTGCTCGCGCACGCCCTCCCTGATCACGTCGGTCAGCCAGGGTTCGGTGGCAGGTCCGGCCAGGAACCGACAATTGCGCCCGACTATTTCGGACTCGTCGTAACCCGTCAGCTCCATGAATGCCTCGTTGCAGGCAATGATAGGGTTATCGGGCAAGCGCGGGTCGCTCACCACCGAAGCCACTGGACTGCCCGCGACCAGATCGATCACCGCAGGGTCCGAACTTTGCAGATCCATCCCTTCCACCACTGCTTTCTAGCGTGACCATCGCCGCTTGGCAAAACAATGCTAGCCGAGCATTCGGGCATAACCTTGCGGGCCATCGGCCTGCACATCGGCAAGGTCCGGCGCATTGCCCGAGCGCGAGACCATCAAGACCATGTGTTCAATGCCGGTTCTACGCAGGCATTGCCCGATCACAGGAAGGTTGCCGGTGTGGAAGGCGCTAATCCTTGCCTGCATCGGCGAAAATGTGACATAACTCAGTGCCTAAGGGGAGTAGCATGCGGATTTTCCATATCGCAGCCTGCCTGCCGGTCATCATGATGCTGTCCACCCCGGCTGCCGCCCAGTCGCTGGCCGAGCTTGACCGGCTGTCAGACCTGACGGCCAATGCAGACACCGGCGTCGCCGCCGCGCAGGAACAGGCGGAGCGCGGAGCCTACCTGGAGGCCCTGTCCACGCTGGAACGCGTGATGGCTGCATACCCGGAATCCGTCTCTGCCCGGCTGCTGCACGCGGTCTACCTGTGCCGCATCGATGATCGCCAGGGCGGCCTGGTGGAAATCAGCCAGATGGACGAAGACCTGTTTGGCGAAGCAAACATCACCGATGCGCGCGATCGGTGCAGCCGTCCCTACGTCGAACCGCAGGCGCCTGCTCCGGCTCCTGCGCCGGCTGCAAGTCCTGACCCGGAGCCGATCGAGACTCTTTCTCTCCCGCCTTCGACTGCGGCCGAAGGTGAAGTATCGGGCAAGGAGCCGCCAACCCCTACGGCACCCGCTGCATCCGCATCGGGCACGAATGCCATTTCGGGCAGCAATGCGATCAGCGACTCCACGCCTTCGCGGAGCAGCAGCAGTTCGTCGACCCAGCAGCCCGAAGACACTGACGGCGGGGAGAAGGACTAGGCCATGCGTACTCCCAACCGCCTTGTCGCCGCGCTCACCGCCGCCACGATGCTGGCTTCCAACCTTGCCGCCGTACCTGCACTGGCACAGCAGCGCACCGAAGTCGGCGCGGCTTCTGTCGTCATCGGCGACGTCGAATTCCGCGAACAGCAGGAAGCCCGCGCGCGCCAGCTCGAACGCCGCGATCGCATTGCCTGGGGCAACTACATTGCCAGCGCCAGCAATTCGCAGGCTCAGATCCTGCTGCTTGACCGTTCCACCTTTTCCATCGGCGAGCGCACCCGCCTGCGCATCGATGAAGTCGTTTATGATCCTGCAGAAGGGCGTTCAGCCGTCGTAAGCGTCCTGCGCGGAGCCTTGCGTTTCTTCTCCGGCAGCAACGAAGGCAACAACACCGCCGACGTCAACGCACCCGCCGCCCGCATCGGCATCCGCGGTACGGCAATCGATATCCTCGCAGGCGAGGTGGCCCAGCAAGTCGGTGAGGACGAACCCTTCATCGAAAATATGCGCAACGTGGACAGCGACGAGGACGAAGCCACGCTGGTCGTCCTGCGCGGTCCGGGAGCCCAGACTGCTGGCGGGCTGACCGTGGGCCTTGCCGAGGTTACTTCGGCAGGCGTCACTGTCGTGCTCGACGAGCCGGGCCTTGCCGCATACGTCCCGCGCGCGGGGGTGCCGCCTATCGGCCCCTTCCGCATTTCCGACCCCGGGCTGGTCCAGATCCAGAACGAGATCCAGCCGCGCGTCGCCCGCGCAGGCGGCGGCGGAGGCGGCGGTATCCTGGGAGCGCTGATCCCGATTGCCGTGGGTGCCGTGGCGCTGGGCGTACTGCTGAGCGACGACGATGACGACAATGACAATTCGACGGCCACCACCGACGACGGCAACGACAATTGCTATTATGAGGAGGGGCAGCGGGTCTGTCCCGGTAGCGATATTCGCTAGCCCCTGCCTACTTCTGCATCGCCTGGAAGACACCGTCCCAGTCGGCGGGTGGCGGATTGACGCGCAGTTCTGCAATCCTGCCTGCCATGAGGTCATGCAGGCCGCCGATCCCGAACACTCGGTAGTGCTCGCGCGCTGAGGCAAGGGACCTGGCAGCAATGGCCCAATCCTGCCGGCGATAGGCTTCCAGCATCTCGGCATGCGCCTTGGCGAGTTCGACAAAGGCGGGCTGCGCGGCCATCTGCTCGTCGCCCAGCAGGGCGACCACCGTGGCGGGCGCATCGCGGCCAACAACGCGCACGCGGTCGAGCTCGAGCATGGCGAAGCCGGGCAGCCGCTCGGCCATCGAACCGCCGATCATGATCGGCACGCCGTACTGCTTGGTCAGCCCCTCCAGCCGCGAGGCCACGTTCACGGTGTCGCCGATCAGGGTATAGGCCAGTCGCTTCTTGGACCCCATGTTGCCCACGCAGCACATGCCCGCATTGATCCCGATGCCGATCTTGACCTCCCCCGGCCACACCACGCCGTCCTTCTCGGGCATGGTGCGATTGAGTTCGTCGGTAACGGCAATCATTTCGAGCGCCGCCCGCGCAGCGTTGGCGGCATGGTCTGGGTCATCGAGCGGCGCGTTCCAGAAGGCGAGGATCGCATCGCCGATGTACTTGTCCAGTGTGGCCTTGTGGGCCATCAGGATGTCGCTCATCGGCGTTAGGAACTCGATCAGGAAATCAATGACTTCCTTCGGGCTGTACTGCTCCGAAATCCGGCTGAAGCCGCGCACGTCGCACATCAGCACGCTCATGTCGCGCTCTTCCCCGCCGAGTTCGAGCTTATCCGGACTGGCAGCGATCTGGCGCACCATTTCGGGTGACAGGTAGCGGTCGAAGGCCGAGCGGATGTACTGCCGCTGCTGCTCCTCGCGGAAGAAGACGAAGGCGGTCTGGACGAGGTAGACGACGAGGATCGCCAGCAGGGTGCTGATCGGGTCAAGGAGGTAACTCGCCTGCTTGAAAGCCAGCCAGCTGACCGCAATTGCCAGCGCCATCGCCGCCAGGGACAGCATCGCGCCAAATACGGACCCAATCCGCGGCAACAGCAAAGCAAGTCCCAGGCCGAGCCCTAGTGTGAGCGTAATCTCCAGCGCCAACGCCCAATCGGGCCGTTCGAGAAAGTCGCCCTCGAGGATCTGCTCGGCCACGGCTGCGTGGATAGATACGCCTTCGATGCGGTCGTCGAAGGGGGTGGAGATCAGGTCCTGCAGGCCTTGCGCGCTGCCGCCGACGAAGACAATCTTGCCCTCCACTTCTTCACGCAATTCGGCATCGCTTTTCGCACCGGTAATGATCTCCGCAGCCGAAATGTTGTCATGCGAGCCCTCGGCGTGGAAGTGGACCCACATCTCGCCCGCGCCGTTGACGGGAATTTCGGTGTCCGCCAGCCGGATGGCAACCGCCGCGCCCGGCCCATCCAGTTGACCGGTCCCGTCGCTTGCCACCAGGATCGGAGAACCGGCATCGCGGGCAACGCGCACGGCCTCCAGCGCCAGCAGGGGCACCAGTTCGTCCTGGTGGATCGCCACGAGGGAAGCACGGCGGGTGATCTGGTCAATGTCGCTGCCGATTGTGACGGTTCCCACGCC
Organism: Aurantiacibacter gilvus; assembly: GCF_038289935.1. Lineage (NCBI taxonomy): Bacteria > Pseudomonadati > Pseudomonadota > Alphaproteobacteria > Sphingomonadales > Erythrobacteraceae > Aurantiacibacter > Aurantiacibacter gilvus. The sequence goes on along the minus strand of NZ_JBBYHV010000001.1, from coordinate 668,913 downwards.
AGACGCAGCATCTTCGATCTCCGGGATCGGCAGCAAGGCACCGGGAAAACTAAGCACCTCGCGCGAAGGCAAAGAACCACTGATCGCGAACGGCGCCTTGGGCTCGAAGTCCCGACCAATTGGATGCGGATCGAGGAAAGCTCCCACCACCACGGGTACGCCGTCGAAGCTCTTGGCAAAAATGTCGTCGTGGCTGGGTAGGTCGGCAAGGCTGGCATCCAGCCCCTCTCCGCGGCCCAGTTGCTGGTACCGCGCAATGATTGCTTCTGGCGAGGTCCGGTCCGGCTCCGAGAAGACGATGTCGTAGGCCACCACGGTCGCCCCGGCCTCGCCCAGTCGCCGGGTCAGCGTCGCAAGGTCAGTGCGTGGCCAGGGCCATTGGCCCAGCGTGGCAATCGAAGCCTCGTCGATGTCGACTACGGCCACCAGTTCCTGCCCGCTGTCTTCGCGCGGGGACATCACCTGGTAGGTGTCGAAGACCTGCAAGCGCAGGCGTTGCAGCGCCTGTGTGTCGAGGAACTGTAGGAACAGCACCAGCAGCAGTACCAGCACGCCCGCCAGCGTGGGTCCAAGTCGCTGCAATGCCGCAAACAGTTTCGCCATGCCCATCCCTCAACGGCACCCTAAGGCCTACGGGAGTGAAGGCAATTGCGATCAGCTGGCGACGTCGTAATTGATCGCCGCGTTGCGGGTCTTCTGGAAGTCGGGGACGCTCATGCCCTTCATCGCGGCGTAAACGTCGATGTTGCCGAGGCCGACGACCGGCGCCAGCTTCTCCAGGTTGAAGAAGATCACGCCGTAGCGGATCATGCCGATCCAGTTGAGGTCGCGGATCAGCGTCTTCTCTTCCTCGGTCAGCGCGTGTTCGTCGGCCAGCGCCTCGAAGTCGGTCTTGAACCGCGCGCGGAAGGCGGGGTCGGTGATCGAATGGAGGAAATTGTTGATCCGCCACGCCTTGGCACTGCGCGTGATGGTGAAGGGATAGGTACCCTCCAGCTCCAGCGCGGGCGCCACGTCGGCATAGATGCGGCTGGCATATTCCTCCTTGGTCTCGGGTGACGGGTCTTCCTCTGCGTCCTCGAACACCATCGAGGCGATCGACGTCATCGACGGCAGGAAGAAACTGCGGTGCAGTTCGTTGACCTTGGGTGCCAGCGCGCCGCGCATCAGCATCCACATGACGATCTCGGCCCCTTCCATGCCGCCCAGTTTCACCAGCTCGCCAACGGGGATATCGATCAGGCTTTCGGGATCGGTGGAGAGCCGGTCCATGAATTCGTGGTCCCACTCGACATTGTTGAAGCCGCAGCGCTCGCCGTGGACCTGGTGCGACAGGCCGCCGGTACCGGCAATGGCGACCTTGATGTCTGCCGGGTAGTTCTGGATCGCACGGCGCAAGGACCGGCCAAAGTTCCAGAATCGCCTGGCCTTGGGGATCGGCAGTTCCAGCACGCCGCACTGCAGCGGCACGATCTTGCACGGCCAGCCGTCCTCGTCCGAATGCGGCAGCAAGACCGAGAGCGGCGAGAAGGCGCCGTGGTCCAGCCCCATGCCCTGCCAGTAGGACAGGTCGAAATCGTCGGCGACCATGCCGAAAGCGAGGTGTTCGGCCAGCTGCGGATCGCCCTTGATCGGCGGCAACTTGCGCGGCCCGCCGCCCTCGTCCGCCGGGGCATATTCCTCGCCGATGCCGATGGCGAAATGCGAGTAGTGCCGCATCCAGAACGAGGTCATGTGATCGTTGTAGACGTAGATGATCACGTCCGGCTTGGTTTCGGCCAGCCACTGCTTGACCGGTTCGAACCCGTCGAAGATCGGCTTCCACACCGGGTCGTCGAACTTCTTTGCGTCATGCGCAAAGGCGATGGTGGGGGAATGCGATACGGCGAAGCCGCCAACGATCTGGGCCATGTCCTGTCCTCTCAAACGGGCCTGTCCGCCCGGCTGGATGCAGAGTGGCTGTTGCGGCTGGCGCTGTCCTTGCGCCAGATCAAGCCCGGATCAGGCGAATGGCCGGAAGGCCACCGGTCAGGTCAACCGGCGGCCTTCTCGGCGAACTGGTCGTAGGCTTCCAGGGCCTGCGCCGCGTACATGGCGCTGGGACCGGCGCCCATGTAGACCGCCAGCCCCATCGTCTCGGCAATCTCCTCGCGCGTTGCGCCGTGCTTGCGGGCCCCTTCCACGTGGTAGGAGATGCACGGATCACAGCGCACGGCGACCGAGATCGCCACGGCGAGGAGCTCCTTGGTCTTGGCATCGAGTGCCCCGCCCTCGTGAGCGGCGGCACCCATTTCGCGGAAGGCCTTCATGACCCCTGGCGCGCCCTTGTGCAGTTCCTTGATCGCGGGGATCAGGTTTGCCGCCATGGCGGGCCAGTCCTTGAAGTCAGTGGCCATAAAATGTCCTTCCCTTGCCAGTCAGTGGATCAGAAGCGGTAGGAAACACCGGCGCTCACGACCCAGGGATCGAGGTTATGTTCGGTCTCGATTACCTTCACGCCATTGGCGTACCAGCGCGCGGTGGTGCCGATGAAATAGCGCTTGGCATCGACCGAGAAGCCGAAGCCGTCGTCACCCAGCGGCACGTCGAAACCGGCCTGCAGGACAAAACCGACTTCGTCGCTGAGGTTGAAGTCGTCAGCGCCCAGCGCGACTGCCGTGGCACCCGGCTCGTCATCCAGCCAGATGAAGTAGGAGACACCCGCACCGACATAGGGCGATACGCCGCCAGCGTTGAAGTGGTACTTGGCGGTGAAGGTCGCCGGCAGCAGCAGCGCGTCGGACACCAGCTCCGTGCCCGCAGCACCGTCAACGCCGTCGACATCGTGCTGCGTCAGGCAGCAGATCGTCTCGATGGAGAATTCCGGCGAGACGAAATACTCGATGGCAACCGTCGGAACGACATTGTCGCTGGCTTCGGTCTGGGTGTTCGCCGGCAGGCCGACGAGGTCGAGGTTGACCTCGTCGATCTCGCCATCGGGCAGCACGCCCGTAGCGAAAACGCGCACCTGGATATCGCCTGCTTCCTGTGCAGCCGCGGGGTTGGCAGCAAGCATCAGGGCCGTAGCCATTGCTGCGCCACCGAGTTTGGCAACCGTCGCAGTCTTCATCGTCACTTCTCCATTCCATCCGTGCTCGCCGCCCGATGCAGCAGAGTCTCAACGGGATGGAGGCGAACTGCGCCCGATCTGGTGGCCGCGCTTTGATTCAGCGCAATGGTTGAACGAATATTTCTCGACGCTTCTCAAATATTTTGATTGCGATCAAAGTTGTCAGGGCGGATCATCCCTAGCGAGTCGGAACACCCAGCGGAGTAGAATCATGGAAAATGCACTGGCGCGGACCGGCGTCTGGTTTGTCATATTGTTCTTGGCAATCGTCGCCATTGCCGGTGCACAAGACTGGGCATTCTCGGTCCAGATGACCATCGTGGCACTGGCCGCTTTTATCGGCCTGATCACCACGGTTTGGCGGACCGAAGTCGATGCGGCCACAAGGCGGGTGCTGCGCACCCCGGCAGATCCTTCACGCTACGATGACGATCCTATCCGCTGGGGTGTCATCGCCACGGTGTTCTGGGGCATCGCCGGCTTTCTCGCCGGCCTGTTCATCGCCTTGCAGTTGGTCTGGCCCGAGCTGAACTTCGAACCCTACCTCAACTTCGGCCGGGTGCGTCCGCTGCACACCAGCGCCGTGATCTTCGCTTTCGGTGGTAACGCCCTGATCGCCACCAGCTTCTATGTCGTGCAGCGCACATGCCGTGCGCGTCTCGCCTTTCCCGGCCTCGCCCGTTTCGTGTTCTGGGGCTACCAGCTGTTCATCGTGCTGGCCGCCACCGGTTACCTGCTTGGTGTCACTGCGGCGCGCGAATATGCCGAGCCGGAGTGGTACGTCGACCTGTGGCTGACGATTGTCTGGGTGGCCTATCTGGTGGTCTTCGTCGGCACGATCATAAAGCGCAAGGAGCCGCATATCTATGTGGCCAACTGGTTCTACCTCGCTTTTATCCTGACCATCGCCATGCTGCACGTGGTCAACAACCTGGCCGTGCCGGTCAGCTGGCTGGGCTCGAAGAGCTACAGCGCCTTCTCCGGCGTGCAGGATGCGCTGGTGCAATGGTGGTACGGCCACAACGCGGTGGGCTTCTTCCTGACCGCCGGCTTCCTCGCCATGATGTATTACTTCGTGCCCAAGCAGGCCGAACGGCCGGTCTATTCCTACCGCCTGTCGATCATCCACTTCTGGAGCCTGATCTTCCTCTACATCTGGGCCGGTCCGCACCACCTGCACTACACCGCCCTGCCCGACTGGGCGCAGACGCTGGGCATGGTGTTCTCGATCATGCTGTGGATGCCCAGCTGGGGCGGCATGATCAACGGGCTGATGACGCTCAACGGCGCGTGGGACAAGATTCGCACAGACCCGATCATCCGCATGATGGTCATGGCCATCGCCTTCTACGGCATGAGTACCTTTGAAGGTCCGATGCTGTCGATCAAGGCCGTGAACAGCCTGTCGCACTATACCGACTGGACCATCGGCCACGTCCACTCCGGCGCGCTGGGCTGGAACGGCATGATCACCTTCGCGGCGGTCTACTTCCTGGTCCCGCGCCTGTGGAACCGTGAACGCCTCTACAGCCTGCGCATGGTCAACTGGCACTTCTGGCTGGCGACCGTGGGTATCGTTTTCTACGCGGCCTCGATGTGGATCGCTGGCGTGACCCAGGGCCTGATGTGGCGCGAATACGATCCCAATACGGGCTACCTGGTGAACAGCTTCGTCGAGACGGTTGCGGCCCTTCACCCGATGTATGCGCTGCGGGCGCTTGGCGGATTGCTGTACCTGTCGGGTGCCATCGTGATGGTCTGGAACGTCTGGATGACGATCGCCGGCAAGCTGCGCACCGAAGCCCCGATGACCGAAACCCCCTACGATGCCGAAGCGGACCGTCCCGCCGTGGCTGAACCGGCCGAGTGAGGAGCCAAGAGATGACCGATCCCGTCGTCGAACAAACCGTCTCCGGCCACGCCCGGCTTGAACGCAACGTAACCCTGCTGGGCATCGGTGCCTTCATCACCGTAGCCATCGGCGGCATTGTCGAGATTGCCCCGCTGTTCTGGATCGACAACACGATCGAGGAAGTGGAAGGCATGCGGCCCTACACTCCGCTGGAGCAGGCCGGGCGCGACATCTACATCCGCGAAGGGTGCTACACCTGCCACAGCCAGATGATCCGTCCGTTCCGCGACGAGGTGGAACGCTACGGTCACTATTCGCTGGCGGCCGAGTCCATGTACGACCACCCCTTCCAGTGGGGCTCCAAGCGCACCGGGCCGGACCTGGCGCGGGTCGGCGGTCGCTATTCGGACGAATGGCACGTGCAGCACCTTACGAACCCGCAAAGCGTGGTGCCGCAGTCGATCATGCCGCAGTACGGCTTCCTCACCGATACCTCGCTGACCATTGCGGACCCTGCGGCCATGCTGGAAGCACTGGCAATCGTCGGCGTGCCCTATACCGAAACCGATATCGAGAACGCAGCGCAGGACTTGCTTGCCCAGGGCGATCCCGATGTGGCGGAAGGCGACCTCGCGGAACGTTACCCCGGCGCCCAGTCGCGCGACTATGACGGCAATCCAGACCGCCTGACCGAAATGGACGCGCTGGTGGCCTACCTGCAGATGCTCGGCACCCTGGTCGACGTGAACAGCGCCGCGGCGCAGGAAGAACTGGCGACGGAGACCGGCCGATGACCGATCACTCGACCTACGAATTCCTTCGCCACCTGGCCGACAGCTGGGGCCTGCTGGCCATGATGCTGCTGTGGATCGGTTTCGCGCTGTGGGCTTTCCGCCCCAGTGCCAAGCACCGCCACCACGAAGCCGCCAACATGATCTTCAAGGACGAAAACGATGGGTAACAAACGCATCGACGAACCGACCGGCACCGAATTCGTCGGCCATGAATGGGACGGCATCGAGGAACTCGATACGCCAATGCCGCGGTGGTGGCTGTGGACCTTCTACGCCACAGTGGTGTGGGCGCTGATCTACGTCATTCTCTATCCGGCCTGGCCGCTGATCGAGAAAGGCACCGAAGGTGTGCTCGGCTGGACCAGTCGCGGCCAGCTGGCCGAGGAAATGAGCGCCGCAGACATGGCGCGCCAGTCGTTCCGCGAAGAGCTGGCAGTCACTCCGCTGGAACGCCTGCCCGACAATGCCGACTTGTTGCAGCAAGCCGTGGCAGGCGGTCGTGCGGCGTTCCAGATCCACTGCGTGCAGTGCCATGGTTCAGGTGCTGCGGGTAACCAGGAACTGGGCTACCCCAACCTCAATGATGACGACTGGCTGTGGGGTGGTGACATCCGCGCCATCGAATACACTATCGTGCATGGCATCCGGCAACCGGACAGCAGCGAAACACGCACCGGCCAGATGCCGGCTTTTGCCGGAGCAATCGAAGGCGAGCGGCTTGACGCGCTGGTCGACCACGTTCTGTCGCTCAGCGATCTTGCCGAACCCAACGCCGCCGGTGCGGTAATCTATGCCGAGAACTGCGCGCTGTGCCACGGCGCGACCGGTGAAGGGAGCCGCGAGTTCGGGGCACCGCGGTTGAACGACGCCATCTGGCTGCGCGGCAATAGTCGCGAGGCCGTGGCACGCCAAATTCTCAATCCTCGCCTTGGCATGATGCCGGCCTGGGGAGAACGGCTCGAACCGGCCACGATCAGCATGCTGGCAGCCTATGTTCACTCGCTCGGGGGAGGCGAAGACTTCGTGGAGGTAGCGGCCGACCCCGCTATCGAAGTCGATGAACAGCCCTGACCCGCAGCTCCACCATAGCCCGCTAGGCACCTACCAGGCGCGCAAGAAGGTCCATCCCAAGCGGATCGACGGACCATTCCGCCGCTTCAAGTGGCTGGTGATGTTCGTCACCCTGGCGATCTATTACGGAACGCCGTGGATCCGCTGGGATCGCGGGCCCTACGCCCCTGACCAGGCCGTGCTGATCGACCTCGCGCACCGCCGGTTCTACATGTTCAGCATCGAGATCTGGCCGCACGAGTTCTATTTCGTCGCCGGACTGCTGATCATGGCCGGCATCGGGCTGTTCCTGATCACCTCGATGGTGGGCCGCGCATGGTGTGGCTACACCTGTCCGCAAACGGTGTGGACAGACCTGTTCCAGCACGTTGACCGCTTCGTCGACGGCGACCGCAACAAGCGCATGAGGCTGGACGCCGCGCCGTGGACCGCATCCAAGATCGCGCGGCGGCTGTTCAAGTGGACGATCTACCTCGTCATCGCCTTCTGGACCGGTGGCGCGTGGATCATGTACTTCGCCGATGCGCCAACGCTGGTGCGCGAGTTCTGGACTCTGGAAGCGCCATTCGTCGCCTATGCGACGGTCTTCATCCTGACGATGACCACCTTCATTTTCGGTGGCTTCATGCGCGAACAGGTGTGCATCTACATGTGTCCTTGGCCGCGCATCCAGACCGCGATGATGGACGAGAAGTCGCTGACCGTCACTTACAAGGACTGGCGCGGCGAACCGCGCGGCAGCGTCAAGAAGGCCGAGAAGAACCCCGGCGAATTCGGCGACTGCATCGACTGCAATCAGTGCGTCGCCGTCTGCCCCACCGGCTGGGACATTCGCAAGGGTCCGGACATTTCCTGCATCACATGCGCGCTGTGCATTGATGCTTGCGACAAGGTCATGGACGATGTGGGCCGGCCGCGCGGGCTGATCGACTATCTCACGCTAGAAGATTCCGAAGGCGAAACCAGGGGGCAGGACCATCGTCCGACATGGAAGAAGATCCTGCGTCCGCGATCTGTCCTCTACTTCCTCGTCTGGAGCGGCATCGGCCTTGGCTTGCTGTTCGCCTTGGGCACTCGCGACCATCTCGAGATCGTCGGCGCGGCAGACCGCAACCCGCCCTACATGCTGATGAGCGACGGCAGCATACGCAACAATTACACCGTCAAGCTGCGCAACATGGAAAGCCGTCCGCGGCAGGCCCGCATCTCGATCGAGGGACTGGACGGAGCTTTGATGTGGTCCGATACCATGAATAACGCAGACGCTGCCCGCAGCATCGACCTGGACCTGCCGCCTGACGCCACGCAAACCGTTCGCGTCTATGTTATGGCACCGCGCGGAACCCAGCCGACGGGCTTCAGCCTCGGCGCGGTTTCGCTAGACGAACAGGCGGAAAGCGACGCGGTCGAGCTTCGCTTCGTAACTCCGGAGGGCAACTGATGGCCAAGCGCTTCACTGGCTGGCACATGACCGGCATCCTCTTCGCTTTCTTCGGCACGGTGATCGCCGTGAACGTCACCATGGCCGCCTTCGCTGCGGGCACCTTTGGCGGGGTCGTGGTGCAGAATTCCTACGTCGCCAGTCAGGAATTCAACGGCTGGTTGGCTGAAGCCGAGGCCAGCGAGGCGCTGGGATGGGAAACGGTCACCACCTGGCGGCCTGACGGGAGGCTGGTGCTGGACGTGCGCGGCGCGCCCGATCCTGTCACCGCCAGCGCCACGGCCCGGCACCCTGTGGGCCGCATGCCGGACCAGGACATGACCTTCACCCGCATCGGCGAAGGCCAGTACCTCTCCGTCGAAGCCCTGCCCGAAGGCCGCTGGATCCTGCGCCTGCAGCTCGATGACGGCACCAACACCTGGCGGAGAGAGGAGCGGTTGTAGTGACCGCGCTGGAGCCCGCTCCCGAATTCCAGACCTGCGTCCTTGCCGTGCCCTCGATGCATTGCGCGGGGTGCATGAGCAAGATCGAGCGCGGCCTCGGCACGCTGGAGGGCGTAGCCGATGCGCGGGTAAACCTGTCCTCACGCATGGTCACCGTCTCGCACGATGCCACCATCGACGACCGCGACTTGGTGGAAGCCCTCGCAGGGATCGGGTTCGAGGCCCAGCCGCGCAAGAAGGCCGCCGAAAAGCCGCCCAGCGCCGTGCGCCCGCTGCTGGCCCCGCTCGCAGTGGCCGCCTTTGCCGCGATGAACGTGATGCTGCTGTCGGTCAGCGTCTGGTCTGGCGCGGAGGGCTCCACGCGCGAGCTGTTCCACTGGATCACCGCACTGATCGCCCTGCCCGCCATCGGCTTTGCCGGCCGCCCCTTCTTCAATTCCGCCTGGGGCGCGGTGAGGAAGGGCACGACCAACATGGACGTGCCGATCTCGCTGGGCGTGATCATCGCCAGCGGGTTGAGCCTCTATGAAGTGATCGTCGGCGGCGAACATGCATGGTTCGACGGCGCGCTGATGCTGCTGACCTTCCTGCTGGCGGGCCGTGTGCTTGACGCCATGATGCGCGACAAGGCCGCAAGCGGGGTCGAGGCACTGGTGAGCCAGGCCGCGCGCGGCGCGCAGGTGGTGAGCGACGACGGCAGCACACGCTATGTCGAATCGGCCGACCTCCAGCCGGGCATGGTCATGCGCATTGCCGCAGGCGAACGGCTGGCCGCCGATGGCGAGATCATCTCCGGCACCAGCAACTTCGACCAGTCGCTGCTGACCGGCGAAAGCGCGCCGATCACCCTCGCCGTGGGCAAGCAGGCACTGGCTGGCACGCTCAACCTCTCGGCCCCTGTCGAGGTCCGCGTCAGCCACACGGGGCACGACACGACACTGGCCGAGATCGCCCGCCTGATGGAGGCAAGCACCCAGAATCGCAGCCGCTATGTCCGCATCGCCGACCGTGCAGCGCGGCTCTACGCCCCGGCGGTCCACTCGCTGGCGGCGCTCACCGTAGTCGGCTGGCTGGTCGCGGGCGCGAGCGTTTACGAGGCGCTGGTGATCGGCGTCGCCGTGCTGATCATCACCTGTCCCTGCGCGCTCGGCCTTGCCGTTCCCGTGGCCCAGGTCGTCGCCAGCGGGGCACTCATGCGCGCCGGTATCATGGTCAAGGACGGCTCCGCGCTGGAACGCATGGCGACAATCGATCGCGTGCTGCTCGACAAGACCGGCACGCTGACACTGGGCAAGCCGCAACCCGATGCCGACGTTGTCGCCAGTCTCAGCGAGGACGAGGCCGCAGTCGCCCCCGCGCTCGCCTCGCACAGCCGCCACCCGCTGTCGAAGGCCGTGGCCACGGTCCTGTCCGGCAAGACCCCCGCCGCGCTCACGAATGTCACCGAACGCCCAGGCGAAGGCGTCTTCGCCGAATGGAACGGCCAGCAGGTGGCGCTGCGCCGTCCGGAAGGTGGCGGCAAGACTGCCGTCCTGCTGCAAATGGGCGGAGCCGCACCGCGCACGATCCCGTTCAGCGACGAATTGCGACCAGATGCCGCCGAAGCGCTGGAACGCCTGCAACGCGCAGGTATCGAGTGCTCGCTAATCTCGGGCGACACCCAATCCGCCGTCGACGACGTAGCGCTGGAAACCGGCCTTGCCGCGCAGGCCGAGGTGCGTCCCGCAGACAAGCAGGCCATGGTTGCCGAGTTGCGCGAAGAGGGTCGGCAAGTCCTGATGGTGGGCGACGGCCTCAACGATGGGCCCGCACTCGCCGCTGCCAATGCCTCGATGGCGCCGGGATCGGCCAGCGATGTCGGCCTGCAGGCTGCGGACATGGTGTTCGTGCAGGATTCGCTGCTGGCAGTGCCGCGTGCGGTCATCGCCTCGCGCCGGACGATGAGCGTGGTGAGGCAGAACTTCGCTTTGGCAATTCTCTACAACATGTTCGCCGTGCCGCTGGCCATTGCCGGCTTGGTTACCCCGTTGATCGCTGCCATCGCCATGTCCGGCAGCTCGCTGGTGGTGGTCGCCAATTCGCTGCGACTTGCAAGGGCTGCCAAGTGAGCATTGTCCTGTTCCTCCTGCCGATTGCGCTGCTGCTGGGCCTTGCCGGTCTAGCCGCCTTCTTCTGGGCCTTGCGCAACGGCCAGTTCGACGATCCAGAAGGCGCTGCCTCGCGCATCCTGATCGACGACGAAGACGAGGAGGACGAGCGATGATCGGTCTGGGCGAAGCCCTGGCACTGGTAGCGCTAGTTCCGGCGATGACCGGCCCTGTCGGCAGCGCCGAAGGCGGCAGCCGCGCCGGCAGCGCATTCGTCGCCCTGTGCGGCGGGGGAACCCTTGTCATCCCCGTCGACGGCCAGCCGACGCGCGGCCCTGCAACAGCGCCGTGCTGCGCCAAAGGGTGCCATTCGCGCGACCGGCGCAAGGCGTTTGATCGAAAGCAATGAGCCCGGGCAACAATTGGTCCACCCAGATTCGCATGTGGCCTTATCACCCAGAACTGCTCGCGACCCCGGTCCCTCGCTACACCAGCTTTCCCACGGCTGCGGAGTTCGCTGACGACGTCGGCGAAGCGGACCTGCTCAAGGCCATCGAGACAGCAACGGGCGAAGTCTCGCTCTACGTCCACATTCCCTTTTGCGAAAAGATCTGCTGGTACTGCGGCTGCAACACGGCCGCGGCCAACCGCGCCTCGCGCCTCACCAGCTACATGGATGCGCTCTACCGCGAGATCGAGTTGGTGGCTGCGCGCATGCCGCAAACGGCGCGGGTACGCCGGATTGCCTATGGCGGCGGCAGCCCCAATGCGCTGGCTCCAGAGGAATTCGTGCGCCTCCACGCGCACCTCTCCAAGCAGTTCGGCTTCACCAATCCCTTGGTGTCTGTCGAACTCGACCCGCGCAGCCTGACGCGCGAGTGGGAGCATGTCCTGCGCGAGGTGGGCGCGAGCCATGCCAGCATGGGTGTGCAGACTTTCACGCCGCGCCTGCAGGTCGCCATCGGCCGCGTGCAGCCGCTCGACATGATTACCAAGGGCGTCGAGATCCTGCGCAAGGCGGGCATTACCTCGCTCAACTTCGACCTGATGTACGGCCTACCCGGGCAGACGATGGACGATGTGTCCCATTCTCTCGCCCATGCCGCCGAGTTCAACGCGGACCGCATTGCCCTGTTCGGCTATGCCCACGTCCCGCACATGATCCCGCGCCAACGGCGGATCGACGCGAGCGCCCTGCCGGATGTGGAGCAACGCTTCCACATGGCTGAGGACGGCTATCGCCAGCTGGTCAACGAAGGATACAGCCCGGTGGGATTCGATCACTTCGCCCTGCCCGGCGATCCGCTGGCACAGGCCGCCAATTCCGGCCACCTGCGCCGCAATTTCCAGGGCTTCACCGAAGACCAGGCCCCCGTGCTTATCGGCCTTGGGGCATCGGCCATCAGCAGCTTCCCGACGCTGCTGGCGCAGAACGACAAGAATACCGGCCGCTACCGCATGCTGCTGTCGCAGGACCAGCTGTCGGCGGCATTGGGCAAGCGCCGTTCGCCGGATGACCAGCGCCGCGGCGCGGTGATCGAAGCCCTGCTCTGCCGTGGCCGTGCGCGGATCGACGCCAACCTGATGCTGGAAGCGCAGCTGCGCCTGTCGCCCTATATCGAAGCGGGCCTGTGCGGCTTTGCCAATGGCGAACTGACAATTTCGTCAAACGCCCTGCCCTATGCCCGCAGCATCGCTGCCGCCTTCGATCCCTACCGCCAGCACTCGCCGCGCCGGTTCAGCTCCGCCGTCTGAGGCTGCGGGCGGTCCTTCGGGCCGCACCCGTACTTCCCCTTTTCGCGCTATCTCTCGCACCCATGAAAAATGGGCGGCGGGACCGAAGTCGCGCCGCCCAAGGTTGGGAAGCTCGTCTGCGTCAGGCTGCCAGCTTGTCGCGGTCAGCCCAGTTGCCGTGCAGGCCCTGCCGCAAGCGGATGGGCAGGCGCGCGCGGGCGATGGGGCCCTTGGTCACGTCGGTGGCGTCGAAGACGCACAGGTCCGAATAGTTGCGCACGTGGTCGTCCACCAGCGCCACCAGCCAGCCATCGCCTTCGGGCGCGTCGGCGCTGCGCGGGATGAAGCAGGGTTCCTGCAGCGACCCGTCAGGCCCGCACCACCAGGACTCTTCCTTGCCTGTCTCCAGGTTGAAGTGCGTGAGGGTGTTGATGACGCCGGCGAAGGGGCCGGGAGGCCCGTTATAGGGCTTGGCGAAGTCGTAGGTGATCATCCAGCCATGGTTGTAGGGCTTGCCCGCCATGCGGTCGTCGATGCGCGGGAACTCACCCGGCGCCTCGCCCAGCTTGGTCACGCTTTCGACCACGTCCTCGTTCGAGGTCAGGTCGACGGTGATGCGGGCCAGCTCGGTCATGGCCAGCTCGGGATCGAACGGCGCACCGTCCTTGTCGGGGAAAAACGGCAGGCTGCCGATCTGCGATATGGGCGTATCGAGATGCACCTTGGTGCCTTCGACAAAGGCATTCATCACGTGGCACGAACAGATGCCCTGGTCGTGCTTGTACCAGCGCATGTCGCTGCCGTCGCTGTCCCGCCGCATGACCCCGAGGTAGGTCGGCAGCGAGCGGTCATAGTAGAAGTGCGGCCGATCCTGCTCCAACACCGAAGGGTCTGAATTGTAGGGCGAAACCGGGATGACGATGTAGTCGCCCGCGATGCAGAAATCGTGCAGCATGGTGTAGTACGGCACTTCGAAATCGGCGCGGCGCACGACATTGCCCTCCTCGTCGATTTCGAAATAGTGCGCATCCTTCGCCAAGTCGCCGTCGCAGGCATAGGCGATGTTGCACAGGTTGCCGGTGTCGACGTCGATCTTGGGATGGGCGCCGAAGGTCCGCAGCGGCAACTGGCCCTGCCAGTCGGTGTAGCCGTCGGTCTGCAGGCTGGACTTGTCCATCACCAGGCACGGGCTGTCTTCCTTCATCGCCAGCAACTCGCCGGCGAACACCAGCACATTGGTGTTGGCCGTCCCGCGGAACTCCCCTGCTACCGAGGGATCGTCAGTGCGCGGGTTGCGATAGGAACCGAACAGCGCCTTGCCGGCGGCGTTCTCCAGCTTCCACTTGTCGGTCTGCGCATAGCGCTGGCGGAAAGACACCTTGCCGTCCTTGAAGCGGAACATGGTCACCATGCCGTCGCCATTGAAGAACTGGTCCCCGCCGCCGGCCTTGGGTGCGAACTGGGGGTCCGGGTGGACGCGGTAGAAAGCGCCATCCATCTCGGCGGGGATTTCACCATCGATCTCGAGGTCTGCGATGTCGCCTTCGAGGCGCACCAGCCGCAGGACATCTTCGTAAAGCGGTTCCTTCGGGAAATGTACCATGTCCTGTCTCCTCTCCTAGGCGCGGACGGTCTCGCTGTTTTCCAGCAGCACGGTGGCAGCTGCCGTGTTCGAGATCGGGATGTGATAGTTGCTGGCGAGTTCGCGGACCGATCCGGTCAGCGCACCGCGCGCGGCGATCCAGTTGATGATCTCCACACCCTGGCTGCCAGCCAGCTCGACGATATCGAGCGAGGAGTGCTGCAGCAGCGCCTCCGGATCGGGAGCGAGGTTCTTGAGGCAGAACCGGTCGTAATCGGGGTTGAGATGACCCGCACGTGCGCCTTCCAGCTGGTGCGACAGGCCGCCCGTGCCGAAAATGACGACCTTCTCGTCACCTTCCCAGGTGGAGATCGCACGGCCGACGGCCTGCCCGAGGTTGTAACAACGCTTCGGGCTGGGCAGCGGGTGCTGCACGGTATTGATGGCGATCGGGATCAGCTTGATCGGGAAGGCTTCCTTACCCGGCCAGCAAAGCTCGAACGGCACGGCCACGGCATGGTCCACCAGCATTGACTGGCAGGTGACAGGATCGAATTCGCTCTCCACCACCTCTTCGATGATGTGCCACGACAAGTCCGGGTGACCTTCGTAGGGGCGCTGGAAGGCAATGCCCCAGCCCTCGTCCTCGTGCCGGTATTCCGGAGCCGCGCCGATGGCGAAGGTCGGCATCTTGTCGAGGAAGAAGTTCAGGCCGTGATCGTTGTAGAACACCACCGCGACATCGGGCTTCTCGCGTTCGAGGAAGTCATGGACCGGATCGAACCCGTCGAAGAACGGCTTCCAGTAGGGGTCCTGCTGCAGGCCCTTGGCAATGGCGTTGCCTATGCCGGGCACGTGGCTGGTGAAGATGCCTCCGCAGATCGTGCTCATGCCGCGACACTCCGTTCGGTGGTTCCCTGGTCGAGCAGGCTCTGCTTGAAGGCGTCCAGCTCCATTCCGGTCTGCAATGCGCCGAGATCCTGCACGTTAAGGCCGAGGATACCGGCCAGCTTGGCGAGGTAGTAGACATTGCCCCCACCGTTCACCATCGCCAGCACGTCACGGGCGCGGACCATGTCCTTCTGCGCTTCGGTGAGGTTGTAGGCGGCCATGTAGGCCTCTTCATCCTCGACGAACTTGTCGCGGTTGGCCTGGCTGTTGAACGAATAGCACATGGCGTTGAGGGCATAGCCGTTCTGGGCGCTGTCACCGTCGAAGACGGGCGTTCCCGGAATCACGCGCTTCCCCCGGGCGCTGGACTTGGAAAAGGGCAACATTTTTGCGTCTCCTGTTTGCATGAACGCTTCTGCCGCTTGTCCAGCGGGCTGTCTTTGCTCTGGGTCAAACCCGCGATTGAGGCCGTTCGCGGCAAAAGAGAGTTTGACAATGTCCGTCCGAAACGGCTGAGTAATCGGCGGGAGGACTTTCATGTCAGACAACAAGAATACGACCGGATTCGGCCGCCGCGCATTCCTTGGCGGCAGCGCTTTGGGCACGGGTGCCTTGCTTACCGGAATGGTGGCACCGGGCGCCAGCGCGCAGGCACAAGGCCCTGCGCCGCAAGTGGATTTTCCCGCAGACCCGCGCGCTTTCGGAGGCGGTGGCGCTGCCGCAGGCGCGGTAAACCGCACCGAGATGGACCTTGTCGATTGCGAGGTCGAAGGCGACTGGCCTGCTGATCTCGACGGCGCTTTCTACCGCGTCGGCCCGGACCCGCAGTATCCCAAGCCGCCCGAATGGGTAGGCGACATTCCTTTCGACGGCGAAGGCCACGTCTCGATGTTCCGCATCAAGGACGGACACGTCGACTATCGGACGCGCTATGCGCGCAACCAACGGTTCAAGGCCCAGCGCGAAGCGCGCCGGTCGCTGTTCGGCATGTACCGCAACCCGCCGACCGACGATCCCAGCGTCGAAGGCCTCAGCCGCGGCACGGCCAACACCCAGCTGTTCGTCCATCACGGCAAGCTGCTGGTCTACAAGGAAGACAGCCCGCCCGTCGCCATGGACCCGCTGACACTGGAGACCACGGACGACTACTACACCTTCGGCGGCGCGCTGGAGAGCGAGACGCATACCGCCCACCCCAAGATCGACCCGCTGACGGGCGAGTACATCGGCTTCGGCTACGAGGCGACGGGCTTCCTCTCCAAGGACGTCAACGTCTTCACCGCGGACCGCGACGGCAACATCACCTGGAGCGTTACTGTCGAGGCGCCCTACGCCGGGATGATGCACGATTTTTGCGTCACGCAGGACTATGTCGTGCTCTACCTCACCAACATGGCCGCCGATGCGGAGACCATTGCCGCAAACGGTCCGCACTTCCGCTATGACCCCGAACTGCCCTGCTACCTCGGCGTGCTGCGGCGCGGCGGCGACGGCAGCGACATTCGCTGGCTGACCGGGCCGAACCTGTTCTGCACCCACGTCATGGGCGGCTGGAACGAAGGCAACCGCATCGTCGTCGACATGGATGGCGGCGAGGGGAACCAGTTCCCCTTCTTCCCGTCCAAGGTGCCATTCGACCCGCAAGGCTCGATCGGCCGCATCCGCCGCTACACCGCAGACCTGTCGGACGGTTCGGGCACCTACCAGGCGGAGACGATCTTCCCGGAGATTACCGGCGTGCTCGCGCGGCAGGACGACCGCTACCACACGCTGCCATATCGCTACGGCTTCCTGCTGGCGACCGGCCCCAACGGCGGATGGGCGGTGATCGACCACGAGACCGGCACCAGCCGCGTGCTGTCGGTGCCGGGCTATTCGCTCAGCGAGATGTGTTTCGTGCCCCGCTCGCCCGACGCACCGGAGGGTGACGGCTACCTGATCGGTATCGGCTCCAGCATGGAAGAATCCGAACGCTCTGACCTCATCCTGTTCGACCTGCAAAGCGGCTCGAACGAGCCGCGCGCGCGGGTGCGCATGCCGTTCAAGTGCGTCGGGCAGGTGCACGGCTTCTGGGCCGATGCCAGCGCGATCGAAGGGGCTTCGCAGGGATGATTGGAAAGTTCCGGCTCGCCGTCGCGGCGGGCCTGCTGCTGGCTGGCGGGATTGCCGGGGCGCAGAACAGCGCGGGCGTTGAACCGGGCCAGTGGGTCTCGACCGGACGCACATGGGACGAGCAGCGCTATTCCCCGCTGGACCAGATCAATGCCGGCACGGTCGAGGATCTCGGCCTCGCCTGGTACGTCGACCTGCAGACCGACCGCGGTCAGGAAGCCACGCCGCTGGTGGTGGGCCGCACGCTGTACAACGTCGAACCCTGGAACATCGTCACTGCCTATGACGCCACCAACGGGCGGCAATTGTGGCGCTACGACCCGCAAGTGCCCCTACGCTTCGGGCGTGAGGCTTGCTGCGACATCGTTTCGCGCGGACTGGCGGCTTGGGACGGAAAGATCTTCGTCGGCACACTCGATGGCCGCCTGATCGCGATCGACGCGGCGACCGGCGAACCTGTCTGGAGCGAACTGACCACGGACCAGTCGCAGGGCTACACCATCACCGGCGCGCCGCGTGTCTTCACCCTGGGCGAGCGCGCGCTCGTCCTGATCGGCAATGCCGGCGCGGAAAACGGCGTGCGCGGCTATGTCACGGCCTACGACGCCGCGACCGGCGAGATGGCCTGGCGCTGGTACACCGTGCCCGGCAACCCCGCCGACGGGTTCGAGAACCTAGCCATGGAACGCGCTGCGGAGACATGGACCGGCGAATGGTGGCGCCGCGGCGGCGGCGGCACGGTCTGGGATTCTATGACTTTCGATCCCGAACTGGGCCTCGTCTACATCGGTACCGGTAACGGCTCGCCCTGGGCCTACCGCTATCGTTCGCCCGAAGGCGGCGACAACCTGTTCCTCGCCTCCATCGTGGCGCTGGACTTGGCAACCGGCGAATATCGCTGGCACTACCAGACCACCCCGGCAGAGACCTGGGACTACACCGCCACGCAGAACATGATCCTCGCCGATCTCGAAATCGGCGGCCGCACGCGGCAGGTGATCATGCAGGCGCCCAAGAACGGATTCTTCTACGTGCTCGACCGTGCCACGGGCGAGCTGATCAGCGCCGAAACTATTGCCCCGATCAACTGGGCCAGCGGCGTGGACATGGAAACCGGCCGCCCCATCGAAAACCCGGAAGCGCGCTACAGCACGGTGCCCGTCATGGTCAGCCCAGGCGCTGGCGGCGCGCACAACTGGAACCCCATGGCCTTCAGCCCGCTGACCGGCCTCGCCTACATCCCCGTCACCGAAACCTACATGGCCTATGCCGAGGCGGAGACCTACGATCCCGACGGTCGCGGCCTGGGCACCGCCTTCTTCGGGCATGACGATATCCGGCGCGAGATCGCCGAATATGCCGACGCCCATTCGCGCGGCTGGCTCTCGGCGTGGGACCCGGTGACGCAGAGCGAACGCTGGCGCGTGCCCTATGCCCAGAAGGGCAGCGGCGGCGTGCTGGTGACGGGCGGGAACCTCGTCTTCCAGGGCACCATCGACACCACCTTCGCCGCCTATCGCGCCGATACCGGCGAGAAGGTGTGGGAGATGCCGGTGCAGAACGTGCCGATTGCCGCGCCTATCACCTACATGGTCGACGGGGTGCAGTACGTGGCCGTCAATGCCGGTTGGGGCGGCGGCCTCGCCCATGTCGAGCGCAGCCAGTTTTCCGAATTGTTCCTCGGTCCGCCGCGTCTGCTGGTCTTCCGCTTGGGAGGCACCGCGCAGCTGCCGCCCATGCCCGAGGAAAGCTTCGTCGTACCCGAACTCAGCCCGCCGCCACCGCTCACCGGTACGCCGCAGCAGGTCACACTGGGTGAACAGCTCTACGGCGAGAACTGCTCGCTGTGCCACGGCAACGCCGCGCGCGGCGGGGTGAAGGACCTGCGCCACATGTCACCCGATACCCACGCCGCCTTTGCCGATATCGTGCTCGGCGGGACGCGGGCGCAGAACGGGATGGCGAGCTTTGCCGACAGGCTATCGTCCGAAGAGACGGAAGCCATCCACCACTATCTCATCGCGCGGGCCAATGCCGATTGGGATGCCGATCAGGGAGAGAATTGATGAAAGTGTTGAAGACCTGCGCCCTGGCGCTCGCTGCTTGGGGCCTCGCCCTCGCCGCCCCCGCGGCGGCACAGCAATACGACTACCCTGAAACCTACGCGGAAGACCGCGCCGAGATCGAAGACCTCATGGCGCGCTATCTCTTCGCCATGGATTACGGCGATCTCGACAGCTACATCGCCACCTTCACCGAAGACGGGTCCATCGAATTCGCCAGCGGCACCTATACCGGCCACGAGGAAATCTACGCCGCCGTCTCGCGCTTCAAGGAAGGCATCGGCCAGTTCTACACCACAGAAGATGGCGAACCCGCCGCCCTGCGCCACGTGCTGCTGCAATCGGTGATCCGCGTCGAAGGCGACCGCGCCTGGTCGACCTCGCTGTGGATGGAAATGGCCAACGACGGCCCCGAAGACAGCTTCAAGATGGGCACCTTCGGCATCTACGAGGACGAGCTGGAACGCGTTGATGGCCGCTGGCTGTTCAGCCGCCGCGTGGTGCTCAACGAGTTCATCGAAGGCCGCGAATCCGGCCCGGACAATCCTGTTCACAATGTCGACGCGGCAGCTGCCGCCTATCGCGAGTCCCTCGGGGAATAAGTCCCGGAGCAGCGATACGCCGCAAGCCCGGCCTAGGCGGGTAGCGGCGCTTCCGGCTGTTCCCCGGCCCCGCCCTGCCCAAACCAGCGCTTGAACCGGTCGACCGCGCGCATCTGGAGGATGGCGAGCGCGGGGACGAGCAGCTGTTGCATCAGGGTGCCAAACAGGATGCCGAAGCCGAGGCTGGCCGACATCGGGATCAGGAACTGCGCCTGCAGGTCGGTCTCGAAGGTGATCGGCGCGACGCCCAGGAAGGTGGTGATCGCGGTCAGGATGATTGGCCGGAAGCGCGACTTGGCTGCGTCGATGATCGCCTCCTTGCGCGACATGCCGGATTCGAGGTTTTCGTTCATGAAGTCGATCATCACCAGCCCGCCGTTGATGACCACGCCGGACAGGGCGATGACCCCGAACAGCGAGACAATCCCGAGCGGAATGCCCAGCAGCAGGTGACCGATCAGCGCGCCGATCATGCCGAACGGGATGGCAGCCATGATGATGAAGGGCTGGACGTAGGAGCGGAAAGGGATCGCCAGCAGGGCATAGATCCCGGCCAGCGCCAGCAGGAAGGCACCGCCGATATCGCCGAAGCTTTCCTCTTGCTGTTCCTGCTCGCCGCCGAATTCGAACTGCAGCCCGGGATAGTCCGCCGCGATGGCGGGCAGGACTTCGCTCGACAGCAGCGTCGCCATTTCCTGGCTCGTCACCACGTCGGTATCGAGATCGGCAGTCACCGTATGGATGCGGAATCCGTCTTCACGCTGGATCGTGGTCGGCGCGTTGGTGATCGACAGGTCTGCGAGGCTCGACAGCGGCACTTGCCCGCCCGGTACGCGCACGCGGTAGTTGCCGATATCAGGCAGTGAATTGCGCTGGTCCTCGGGCAGGCGGACGTAGACGCGCACGTCCTCGCGCCCGCGCTGCACGCGCACCGCTTCCGCGCCGAAGAAAGCGGCCCGCACCTGCCCGGCGAGGTCCTGCAGGGTGATACCCAGGGTACGTGCCGAGGGTTTCAGGGTCAGGTCGACCTGGCGAACACCGTCGTCCTGATCGCTCTCGATATCGAACACGCCGGCGACGCGGCCCAGTGATTCCATCAGGCGGGTGGTCGCCTCCTCCAGCACTTCGCGGTCAGGATGCGACACGCGCACGTTGACCGGTGCCCCTGCAGAAATCAGGCTGGAACTGATCGAAATCGAGCGCGCTTCGGAAACCTGTCCCATCTCTTCGCGCCAAGCCTGTTCGAAGTCGGTGGCGGTGAAATCCCGCTCGGAGGAAGGGATCAGGGCAATCTGCACGTTGGCAACATTAGGCTGCAGCGTCTGCGAGGCCGTAAGTGGGTTGGACGTCGAAGCGATAAGACCGATGGTGGTGTAGGACGCCTCAAAGATGTCGGCATAGCCCTCCTCCTCGTCAGAGAAGCGCTCGAGCGCGCGCGCGCTTGCTGCTTCGATCCGCTCCGTCACCGCAGCCGTGCGTTCCACCGAGGTTCCGGAGGGCATTTCGATGGAGGCAGAGACGACATCTGCCTCGATCTCGGGGAAGAACTCCGCCTTGATAATACCGCCCGGCACCAGCGCACCGAAAATAATGAGCAGCGAAACCGCCCCGGCTAGCACCAGGTATGGCATCTCGACAGCGAACTTCAGGCCGCGGTCCAGCGGGCCGTCGATGAAATCCTGCAAGCGCCTGTCGAAGCCCTTCTGCACGGCCTCGAAGCGCGCCAGGACGCGATTCTTGGTCTTGGTCCCGGCGGCGGGCAGGTGGCTCAGATGGTAAGGCAGGATCAGCAGGGCTTCCACCAGCGACAGGCTGAGTACGGCGATCACCACGAGAGGGATGTCCGCCATAACCTTGCCGATCGTTCCGCCGACCGCCAGGAGCGGCGAAAAGGCGACTATGGTGGTGGCAACGGCAAAGATCACCGGCAACTTCACGCGCTGCGCCCCGGCAATCGCGGCTCCCACGCCGGACCTTCCGCGCTCGCGCTCTGAATAGATGTTCTCGCCGACGACGACCGCGTCATCCACCACCAGCCCCAGAGCAATGATGAAGCCGAACAACGAGAACATGTTGATGCTCGTGCCCATCAGTTCGATCACGTAGATCGCGCCCACAAAAGTCGCGCCGATGCCCAGAGCCGTCCACGAAGCCAGTCTGATGTCGAGGAACAGTGTCAGCGCAGCCAGCACCAGCACCAGGCCAATGGCGGCATTCTTCAGCAACATCGTCAGGCGATCGTTGAACAGTTCCGAACTGTCATCCCAGATGGCGTAGCTCACCCCTTGTGGCAGGACGCGAGCCGAGTCTTCTCTAAGGTAGGTCTGGACGGCATCAGCCACATCCAGCACGCGCTCGTCGGACGTGCGGTAAACATCCACGAAGGCCACGGGCTGTCCGTTGAACTCCGTGATCAGGTCTGCGTCCTCGAACCCGTCGGTAATAGTGGCGACATCGCCCAGCCGCAGGATGGCGCCATCGGGCCGCGTGCGCAGGATGATGTTCTCGAAATCCTGCTGGTCATAGTTCTGCCCCACAGTGCGCACACGCACCTGTTCCTCGGCAGTTTCCACCGAGCCGGCAGGACTATCGAGGCTGCTTTGGGCAACTATGCGGGAAATGTCGGTGAGCGAAAGGCCGAGTGCCTGCAGGCGTTCCTGCGGCACGTCGATAAAGACCTGGTACTGACGCACCGCGCTGGTTTGGACGTAGCTGATCTCGGGCAAGGCCGCGAGTTCGTCGTCCAGCAGGTAGGCCGTCTCCTTCAGCGTGCGCTCGGGCACGTCCCCGTACAGGGCAATCCGCATCACGCTCTGGCGCGTGGTACTTTCGCGAATGTCGGGCTCTTCCGCATCCAGCGGGAAGGTCTGGATCTGGTCGATCTCGCTCTTCACATCGTCCAGCGCCCTGGAGATGTCCGCGCCGGTCTCCAGCTCGATCCGCACGGTGCCGACGCCCTCGGACGCGGTGCCGACCACCTTCTTCACATCGTCGATTGCCTGGACAGCTTCTTCCACCTTCTGGACGATCGATTCCTCGACTTCTTCCGGAGTGGCACCGGGGTAGACCACGCTGACGGTGACTGCGTCCTGGCTGATTTCCGGAAACACCTCCTGCGCGATGCGTGTGTAAGCGGCGTAACCGGCGACCAGCATGAAGATCATCAGCAGGTTGGCGGCCACCCCGTTGCGCGCCATGAAGGCGATGACACCCTTGCGATCACGCGCATGGTCGGTAGCCGGCTTGCCGAACCGGTCCAGCGGCGCATCGCCGGTTCCGTCCGCACCCGAAGGTGGCAGATCAGGCGACTCGCTCACTCTTCGCCGTCCCCACTCTCGGCACGCAGCTGCATGCCCGTGACGGGCGTTCGCAGCGAGCTGGTGATCACCTGGCCGCCCTCGCCCAGCCCGGTACCGGTGACATAGGCATAGCTGTCGGTCCGCTGCAGCACCGCGACCGGAACGATCTCCAGCTTTCCGCTGCGAAGTACCCAGACCAGGTTGTCGGGCCGCAGGGCGTCAAGGGGGATCCGCGCGAAAGCCTGCTCGCTGCCGCCCGTTATCGTGGCGCTGACAAAGCTACCCAGCAGCAGGGGCGGCCCGGCAGCCGAAGAGGCCTCTTCACCGGTACCCACCGGCACGCCGCCACGCGAAGGATCAGGCACGCGCAGGAACACGTCGATGGTGCGCGTCTCGGGATCGAGGATCGGATCGACCCGGTCGACGAAGGCGCTCCAGCGATAGGTCGTATCGCCATAGTCCAGCATCACCTGCGCGGGCACGCGGCTTCCGCCCGCCCGGAACAGGTCGGGGATCAGCGCGGCTTCCGCCTCGGTCAGCGAAATCCGCACTTCGTAGGTTGAACTCGCTACCAGCGTGCCCAGCGACTGCCCCGGCTGCACCAGGGTGCCGACCGCGGCGTTCTCGCTGCGCACGATCCCGGAAAAGGGGGCGCGAACAACGGTGCGGGACAGGGCGAGTTGTGCGTCGGCAAGCTGCGCCTCGGCCCGTTCGCGCGCGGCCTGGGCGGAGCGCAGCTGCGGTTCGCGCGTGGCAAGCACGTTCGGCTCCTCTCCGCTGCCGGCCTGCTGCGGTGCCGTGTTCGAGCGCAGATCTTCGGGCGGCAGGATGCGCGCAGCATAGTCATTGCCGCTAATCGATCGGTTGAGCTCGGCGCGAGACGATTCACGCGAGGAAAAGCGGTCCAGTTCCGCCCGGGCAATTGCCATTTCCTCCTGTGCCTGCAGCACGGCAACGTCCTGCGCGGCAATATCCGCCCGGGCGCTGCGCACGCGGTTCGCATAGTCGGAAGCGTCGATGCGGAACAGCACGGCACCGGCGGGCACGCGGCCACCTTCCTGGAAACCTGGATTGACGTAGACAAGCCGTCCTGAAACTTCGGCTCCGAGCGTCACCTCCTCGCGCGGGAGGACCGTGCCCGATCCGTGGACCTCGATGGCCCCGCTCGACACCTCGTAGGGAACCGTCTGCACCAGCGGCACACTGGCGACATCCTCGCGCTCTTCTGGCTGCGGACGCAGCAGGATCATCGCCGCCGCAATGGCGACGGCACCGATCAACAGCAGTAGCGACCATCTTGCCTGCTTGCTCATTCCGCCCAGTCCCTTTCATCCGGCGTCTGTTCGTCTTCGCCTGCCTCGGCGAACCAGTCCCCGCCCAGCGCGCGGTGCACGCCCAGCCGCGCCAGCGCGACATCGCGTCCGGCAGCGGAGAGACTGCTTTCGACCTGGTGGTAGCTGCGCAGGGCATCGAGGTAGCCGACATAGTCGCCCACACCCGCCTCGTAGCGCCGGGCCTGCAGGTCCAGCGCGGCGCGCGCTTCGGCCTGCTGCGCGACAAGCAGGCGGTAGCGCTGGCGCTGTTCTTCATAGGCGTCGATGGCCGTCGATGCCTCGCGGTAGGCGTTGAGCACCGAGTTGCCATAGGCCGCCGCCGCCTCGTCGTAGGTCGCCCGCGCAGCCGCGATATTGGCCGAGATGCGTCCCCCGTCGAAGATCGGCGCGACGAGGTTCGAGCCGAGCGACAGCAGCCAGTTCTGCCCCACGTCGAAAACGTTTTCCGGAGAGGCCGACTGCGTGCCCGTGCTTGCCGAAAGGCGCAGGGCGGGGAAGCGTTCGGCGCGCCGTGCACCGATGCGCTGGCGTGCTGCTTCCAGCCGCTGCCAATTCGCCGCGACATCCGGTCGCTGGGCGAGCAAGTCGGCCGGCAGGCCCGCAGGAACCGGATCGAAGGCCAGTTGCGGCAGCAGGGGCTGGGCGAGTGCCGGCGCAAGGGCTTCGGGATATTCGGCCAGCAGCAGGGCGAGCCGCCCCTCGGCATTGGCCAGGGCGATTTCCCGCACCGGCAAGCTCGCCTCGGCGCTGCGCAGTTGCTCGCGCACCTGGTAGAGCTCGAAACTCTGCGCCAGCCCGCGCAGGTAGCGTTCCTCTGTGCGATCGTTGCGTTCCGACAGCACGTCGATGGTTCGAAGGGTCGTCTCGATCTGGAAGCGGGCGTCGACAATGTCGAAATAGGCGGAAATGACTTCCGCGGCCGTCGCCAGTTGCACGGCGCGCAGGTCGTACCCGGCGGCAAGGGCGTCGGAGCGTGCAGCGCCCATGTCGTTGCGCACCCGTCCGAACAGATCGATCTCGTAAGCCGCCGCCAGTCCGAGCGAATAGGTTTCGTTGGTGATGCGCGTGGGCGCGCCGGGAAAATTGGCAAATGCCCCGCCTGCAACCGGCGTATCCGAGTAGCTGGACCCGGCACTGGCTTCGAGCGAGGGGAGCAGGCCGGCACGGGCAACACGCGCCTGCGCCGCAGCGCGGTCCGCTCGTGCAGCGGCCTGGGCAATGTCAAGATTGGCCTCGAACGCGCGGTCTACCAGCCCGTCAAGCACCGGGTCTTCGAACCCGTGCCACCAAGCGGCGGGGCGATAGGCGCCCGTGTCCGCGCCTTCCTGATAGACCTCAGGCATGGCCGCGACGACAGCGGGCGCTTCCGGTTCGGGGGCTAGGGAGACACAGCCGCCCAACGCGAGCAGCATGCCTGCCAGGGGCAAATGGAGCCGTCTCATGCACGCCCCCTGGTCAGGATGGCACGGGCCGATTGGTCGAGTTGTTCGAGCAACATCGCGCGGGTGGCCGCGTCGAAGTTCTCGGCTTGCATCAGCAGGCTGAGCGATGCGCGCGAATGGCGCAGGGTAATCGCCATGCCGAACAGGAACACGGTGACGGCCTTGGCTTCCAGCTCGGACAGCTCCGGGCGCAGGATGGCGACCTGACTCGCCATGGCTTCGATCAGCGGCATGATCTTCGTCTGCATCAGCTTACTGACCGCGGGTGACGGGTTCTGCTGCTCGCGCCCGATGAACAGGGCAAAGGCGGCGCTGCGCTCGCTCAGCATGAATTCGCCGGCGGAATGGATCATCGCACAGATGGCATCAGTGCGTTCCTGCGGAGAGGCGTCCTCCCCGGGCAAATCGATGCGCTCCGCTCCCAGCTGGTCGCGCAGGTGATCGAAGATATGCTCTGCCGCTGCGTGGTAGAGCCCTTCCTTGCCGCCGAAGTGGTAGGTGATCGAGGACATGGGCGTGTCCACGGCAGCGGCAATCTCACGGGTACCCACCGCATCGAAGCCGCGCTTCCCGAATCGCTCGATCGCCGCATTAATCAGCTTTTCCCGCATGTTGCGTTGATTATTCGTTCGACCGAACAAAAACAACCCCAACTTTGCGGGCCAGCCGTTACGCGGGTTTCAAGGGGGCGTTGCTATTCCAGCTCCAGGATGACGGCGTCGACGACCAGCGTCTCGCCTTCCTCGGCATTGATGGTGGCGACCGTGCCGCTCTTCTCGGCGCGCAGGATGTTTTCCATCTTCATCGCCTCGACCGTGGCGAGCGGCTGCCCCGCCTCCACGGCATCGCCCTCGCCCACGTGCAGCTTCACCAGCAGGCCGGGCATGGGGCAAAGCAGCATCTTCGAGGTATCGGGCGGCACCTTCTCGATCATGTGCTGCGCCAGTTCGGCATGGCGCGGCTGCAATACGCGCACGTCATGCTGCGCGCCGTGCGTGGTGAGGTGATAGCCGAGCCGGGTGGGTTTGATGCGGATACCGTAGCGGGCGACCAGTTCGGCATCCTCGCTCGGCGCGGCGAACAAGGCGACGTCGATCATCCTGTCGCCCGGCGCATATTCGAGTTCAAGCGCGACGTTGTGGCCGTCCACCGTCACGCCTTCTTCGCCCAGTGAAACCTCGTGCTCCTCGCCGCCGATGCGCACCACCCAGTCGCCGGGCGGTGGCTGCGGGCCATCGAGCTGGCCGGAAATGTGCCGTGCCCGATCGGCATCGGCAGTAGCGAGCACGCCAGCGACCGCACACAGCGTGCCGATGGTCCGCGTGGAAGTTTCCGCACCTTCGAAGCCTTCGGGATATTCCTCGGCAATGAAGCCGGTGGTGAGTTCGCCTGCACGGAAGCGCGGGTGCTGCATCAGGGCAGAGAGGAAATCTACGTTATGGCCGAGGCCATCAAGCTCGATTGCGTCGAGTGCCTCGACCTGCAGGTCTGCCGCCTCGTCGCGGGTCTCGCCCCAGGTCACCAGCTTGGCGATCATCGGGTCGTAGAAGATCGATACTTCGCCGCCTTCCTGCACGCCCGAGTCCACGCGCACGCCGTCAACGCCGCGCAGGTCGCCCGCCCAAGCCGGAACCGGCGTCGAATAACGCACCAGCCGTCCGGTCGAAGGCAGGAAGCCGCGATAGGGGTCTTCGGCGTAGATGCGGTTCTCGATGGCCCAGCCGTCGATGCCTATGTCGTCCTGAGTCATGTCCAGCTTCTCGCCAGCGGCGACGCGGATCATCTGCTCGACAAGGTCGATGCCGGTGATTGCCTCGGTCACGGGGTGTTCCACCTGCAGGCGGGTGTTCATTTCGAGGAAGTAGAAGCTCTCGCCGGTCGGGTCCGCCCCGCTGACGATCAGTTCGACCGTGCCTGCCGAATGGTAGTCCACGGCCTTGGCCAGCGCGACGCACTGTTCTCCCATGGCCTTGCGCATCTTCGGGGTGACGAAGGGCGACGGGGCTTCCTCCACCACCTTCTGGTGGCGGCGCTGGATCGAACATTCGCGCTCGTTGAGGTAGAGCACATTGCCGTGCTTGTCGCCGAGCACCTGGATCTCGATGTGGCGCGGGTTGAGGATGAACTTCTCGATGAAAACGCGGTCGTCACCGAACGAGTTGAGACCTTCGCGCTTGGTGGCTTCGAAGCCCTCGCGCACGTCCTTTTCGTTGTAGGCGAGCCGCATGCCCTTGCCGCCGCCGCCCGCGCTGGCCTTCATCATCACCGGATAGCCGATGTCGTTGCTGATCTCGACAGCGTGGTCCGTGCTGTCGATCTCGCCGACGAAGCCGGGGACGACATTGACGCCCGCTTCCAAGGCGAGCTTCTTGGATTCGATCTTGTCGCCCATGGCGGCGATGGCGTTCACCGGCGGGCCGATGAATTCGATGCCTTCCGCAGCCAGCGCCTCGACGAAGGAGGCGCGCTCGGACAGAAAGCCGTAACCCGGATGTACGGCCTCGGCGCCCGTCTGCTTGCAAGCGGCAATGATCTTTTCGGGCAGCAGGTAGCTTTCCGAAGCCGGAGCCGGGCCAATGTGCACGGCCTCATCCGCCATCTGCACGAAAGGCGCGCGCGCATCGGCATCGGAATAGACCGCCACAGTGGCAATACCCATGCGCCGCGCGGTCTTGATCACCCGGCAAGCGATTTCGCCACGGTTGGCGATGAGGATTTTCTTGAACATCTTTACTCCGCCACATCCAGTTCATCGCCCGCAGGCGGCATGTTGTGGCCCAGCAGGCGCAGCAGGTCTGCCGCCGCTTCGACCACGTTGGTCCCCGGACCGTAGATCCCCTGCACCCCGGCCTTCTTGAGGAAGTCGTAGTCCCGCTGCGGGATCACCCCGCCGGCCACCACCTTGATATCCGCCCGGCCCGCATCGCGCAGGTGGCCGATCAGTTCGGGGATCAGCGTCTTGTGGCCCGCCGCCAGCGAGCTTGCGCCCACGGCATCGACGTCTTTCTCCAGCGCCAGTCGCGCGGTTTCCTCGGGGGTCTGGAACAGTGGGCCGGAAACCACCTCGAAGCCCATGTCGGCAAAGGCGCTGGCGATCACATTGGCGCCGCGATCATGGCCGTCCTGGCCCATCTTGGCGACCAGCAGGCGCGGGGCATGGCCTAGGCGGCGACCCACAGCTTCGACGCCTTCGACAACGGCCCGGTAGCGCGCGTCACCCTCGTAAGCGGCGGAATAGACGCCCTTCACCGGCGTGGGCACGGTGTCGTAGCGCCCGAAGGCCGCTTCCATCGCCGCCGAGATCTCGCCCAGCGTGGCATCTGCCCGCGCGGCCTCGACGGCCAGCGCCAGCAGGTTGGTCTCGCTGTCGGCAGCGAGCTTCTCCAGCTGCGAGGGCGGCAGCGGCACGCCCTTCTCGTCGCGGCCTTCGCGCAGCAGGGCCTCGTTCTCCGAGCGGTCCACCCGGGCGCCGCGCGTCAGGTTGGCGAGCGCCACCTTCACCTGCTCCTCGTCGCGGTTGCGGCGGACCTTCTCGATCCGCGCGATCTGGCTGGCTCGCACCGCGTGGTTGTCGATATCGAGCGTGTCGATCGGGTCCTCATGATCCTTGCGGTACTTGTTGACCCCGACGATCACGGTCTCGCCCTTGTCGATTGTCGCCTGCTTCGCGGCGGCAGCTTCCTCGATGGCAGCCTTGGGCTTGCCGCTGGCGACGTACCTGGTCATCCCGCCAGCCGCGTCGACCTCTGCGAGCAGCGCGCGGGCCCTGTCGGCGATCTCGGCAGTAAGCGCCTCGATGTAATAGCTTCCGCCCAGCGGATCGGCGACGTTGCACACACCGCTTTCCTCCTGGATCACCAGCTGGGTGTTGCGGGCAATGCGGGCGGAGAAGTCGGTCGGCAAGGCAATGGCTTCGTCGAGTGCATTGGTGTGCAGCGACTGGGTGCCGCCGAGCACCGCCGACAAAGCCTCCAGCGTGGTGCGGATGACGTTGTTGTAGGGGTCCTGCTCCTGTAGCGAGACACCGCTCGTCTGGCAGTGTGTGCGCAACATCTTCGACTTGGGGTTCTTGGCCCCCAGCCCTTCCATCACCTCGTGCCACAACGTGCGCGCGGCGCGCATCTTGGCGATTTCCATGAAGAAGTTCATGCCGATGCCCCAGAAGAAGCTGAGGCGCGGCGCGAAGGCGTCGATATCGAGGCCCGTTGCCATCGCCCGCTTCGCATATTCCTTGCCGTCGGCAATCGTGAAGGCGAGCTCCTGCACGGCGGTCGCCCCGGCCTCGTGCATGTGGTAGCCGGATATCGAAATGCTGTTGAATTTCGGCATGTTGGCCGAAGTGTAGGCGATAATGTCCGAAACGATCCGCATGCTCGGTTCGGGCGGATAGATGTAGGTGTTGCGGACCATGAACTCCTTGAGGATGTCGTTCTGGATGGTGCCGCTCAGCTTGTCCGCGCTGACGCCCTGCCGCTCTGCCGCGACGATGTAGAAGGCCATGACCGGGATCACCGCGCCGTTCATGGTCATCGACACGGACATGGTGTCGAGCGGGATCTGGTCGAACAGGATTTCCATGTCGCGCACGGTATCGATGGCGACGCCCGCCTTGCCCACGTCACCGACCACGCGTGGGTGGTCGCTGTCGTAACCGCGGTGGGTAGCAAGGTCGAAGGCGACCGACAGGCCCTTCTGCCCCATGGCCAGGTTGCGGCGGTAGAAAGCGTTGCTCTCCTCTGCCGTCGAGAAGCCCGCATACTGGCGGATCGTCCACGGACGGCCGGTGTACATGGAGGCATAGGGCCCGCGCGTGAACGGCTCGAACCCCGGAAGGCCCGGGTCAAGCCCCTCGGCATCCTCCGCCGTGTAGAGCGGCTGCACGGCAATGCTCTCGGGCGTCTGCCAGGTCAGGTCGCGGTCCTTCACTTCCTTGGCGGCGCGTTCCTGCCAGTCGGTCTTGGTTGGCTTCTCGGTCATAGCGGCAGGTTGTCGTGCTTCTTCCACGGGTTCTCAAGGCTCTTGGTGCGCAGCCTGCGCAGGCCGGAGGCAATGCGGCGGCGGGTCGAGTGCGGATAGATCACTTCGTCGATGTAGCCGCGCTGGGCAGCCACGAAGGGATTGGCGAAGCGGTCTTCGTATTCCTTGGTCTTCTCGGCGATCTTCTCCGGATCGTCGCGATCCTGGCGGAAGATGATCTCCACCGCGCCCTTGGCGCCCATCACCGCGATCTCGGCCGTGGGCCAGGCGTAGTTGAGATCTCCGCGCAGGTGTTTGGACGCCATCACGTCGTAGGCACCGCCATAGGCCTTGCGGGTGATGACGGTGATCTTGGGCACCGTCGCCTCGGCATAGGCGAACAACAGCTTGGCGCCATGCTTTATGATGCCGTTGTGCTCCTGCGCCGTGCCGGGCAGGAAACCGGGCACGTCGACCAGCGTCACGATCGGGATGTTGAAGGCATCGCAGAAGCGAACGAAGCGCGCGGCCTTCTTGCTGGCATTGATGTCGAGCACGCCCGCCAGCACCATCGGCTGGTTGGCGACGAAGCCTACGGGGCGACCTTCGATCCGCCCGAAGCCGGTGATGATATTCGCGCCGAAGGTGGGCTGGATTTCGAAGAAATTGCCGTCGTCCACCACCTTGGTGATGACTTCCCGGATGTCATAGGGCTGGTTGGCGTTGGCCGGGATCAGCATGTCGAGGCTGTCCTCCTGCCGGTCCCACGGATCGTCGGTCGGCAGGACAGGCAGTTCGGCGCGGTTGCTGGCGGGCAGGAAGCCCATCAGTTCGCGCGTGCAAAGCAGCGCCTCGAGGTCGTTCTCCAGCGCGAGGTCCGCGACGGAAGTCTTGGTGGTATGCGTCACCGCCCCGCCCAGCTCTTCCTGCGTCACCACCTCGTTGGTGACGGTCTTCACCACTTCGGGGCCGGTGACGAACATGTAGGAGCTGTCCTTCACCATGAAGATGAAGTCGGTCATGGCCGGCGAATAGACCGCGCCGCCAGCGCAAGGCCCCATGATCAGGCTGATCTGCGGCACCACGCCGCTGGCCAGCACGTTGCGCTGGAACACGTCGGCATAGCCGCCCAGCGAAGCCACGCCTTCCTGGATCCGCGCGCCGCCGGAATCGTTGAGGCCGATCACCGGCGCGCCGACCCTCATCGCGGTCTCCATCACCTTGCAGATCTTCTCCGCATGGCGCTTCGACAGCGAGCCGCCAAAGACGGTGAAGTCCTGGCTGAAGACATAGACCAGCCGCCCGTTGATCGTGCCGCTGCCGGTCACCACGCCGTCACCGGGAATCTTCTGCGCTTCCATGCCGAAGTCGACACAGTCGTGCTCGACGTAGGTATCGACTTCCTCGAAGCTGCCTTCGTCCAGCAGCACTTCCAGCCGTTCGCGCGCGGTCAACTTGCCCTTGGCATGCTGCGCGTCGATCCGCTTCTGCCCGCCGCCCAGCTTGGCGGCTGCACGGCGACGTTCCATTTCGGCGATATTGGCGGACATTGGCACTCCTCTTCGTGCGCCAAGCCGTTGCATGCGAAACGGCTTTGGTCAATCGGAGCGCCCCTAAGTCGAGAACTATTCAAGTGCTGGCGCGGTCCGGGCAAGGCCCCGCCCTAAGCTCACCGCCTCAGCACCCAACTAGGTGCTCTTGCACAGACAGGGCCCTATCGACCGCTGATGCGCGCGCCGTCTTCCAGCGCGTTGCCCGGATTGAGGACGACGATCTCACCTTCGCTCAGGCCGCCGGTCACCTCTGCATACTCGTCGTTGATGTGATCGAGTGTGATCTCGCGCTCCCGCGCCCGGCCACCATCGCTCACAAAGACGTGCCAGGCCCCGTCGCCCCCGCGAAACAGCGCGCCGATCGGTACGCGCAGGGCATCGTCGCTACTCCACAAGACGATCGTCGCATCGATCTGGTAACCATGGCCCAGTCGCGCGGCCTGCGCATGCGCATCGTCGGCAAAGGTGATGATGACATTGACGCGCTGCTCTTCGATTCCGAGCGCGGAGATTTTCAGGCGCCCGAACGGTTCGATGCGGTCGACCACGCCGACCAGGGGATCGGGTCCGCCCCACTGGGTGATTTCCACCCTGTCTCCGGGCGAAACGCGCACCGCCTCGCGCGAAAGCAGGTCCACCACCACTTCAATCTGCGAAGGATCGCCGATGGTCACAAGCGGCGCACCCTCGGCGATCACGCCTTCGCTCTCGGTAATCACCGACATCACCGAACCACCTGTCGGTGCGCGCACCGGCACGGGCGTGGTGCCGGCATTGCCCGCCGGCTGGCTCAGCAGGGCGCGTATCCGCACGATTTCCGCCCGCGTCTGCGCCAGCGCCGCCTCGCCGGTGGCAACGCGCGTCTGCAAGGCCTCCAGCTGTGCGCGGGCGAGAAAGCCGCGTTCGGACAGCTCCTCCGCGCGCGCCAGGTCGCGGCGCGACTGGTCCAGCGTAGAGCGCGCCGCGGCGCTGGCGGCTTCCGCCGCTGCCAGGGCGCCGCGCAATTCCTCCGCGCTGCGGCGATCGAGCGGGGTCGACGGGCGCCCCCGCATCCGGGTGATCAACGCACCGGCCGCGACCATGTCGCCAGCTTCCAGCTCGATCCTGTCGAGATAGCCGGTGACCGGTGCCGAAACGACATAATACTCTTCCGCACGGGTGATCCCGTCGTCGGTAATCCCTACCGCCATCGGCCCGCGATCGACCCGGGCCGTATCGACAAGCGTGGACTCAGGCCAGAAGGCATAGACCATCCCCAGCAGCAGGAAGGCTGCAACGATCAGCGCCCAGCGCCAGCGTTTCAGGAATTCGGTCATCATTCGCGCGCCTTGAGTACCCTTATCATGTCGAGCCGCAAGACCCTGAGCGCGACCAGCGCTGCGGTGGCCAGGGCGGCTACGAGAACGATCAGCGAAGCATAGCCGTATGTCGCACGGCTCGGCGCGAAGGGAAGGCGGAACAGATCGGAGCTGAACATGGCTGTCATCAACTGGGCCATCCAGTAACCGATCACGCAGCCGAGCGGCACGGCGGCGACCACCAGCAGGGCCAGTTCGCCCAGCAACACGATACCGACCTCGGTGCGATGGTAGCCGAGCACCCGCAATGTCGCGAGCTCGTGCGCGCGTTCGGAAAAGAGTATCCGGGCGCTGTTGTAGACAACGCCGATCGCGATGGCGCTGGCAAAGGCAACGTAGAAGAACATCATGGTGAAGAGGTTGTCATCAATCATCTGTTTGAACTTGAGCAGCGCGGCATCGCGTTCTGTTACGCCCAAAACCACGGGCATTTCCTTGAGTTCGGTCAGAATTGCGTCGCGTGCGGCAGGGTCGATCCGCAGCAAGGCGGAGGCGACCGGCGCCCGATCGCGGGCCAGTGCTTCCATGGTCTGCGGCGCGGCATAGGCCCGCGCCCCGATGAACTCGTCTACGATCCCGGCGACGGGGAGCATCCGCTGTGTCCTCCTCCCTCCGAGCATCTCCACATGGACCGCATCGCCCGCTCCCACCTGCAACTGGTCGGCCAGCTGGCGGCTGAGCATCAGGCCCGACACGGGCAGGGGGATTTCCGCGCCGCTGCTGTCGATCCGCGCGGTGAGCATGGAATCGGGCGCCGAGCCCTCGATAGCGGTTCGTTCGATCAGGTTGCCATTGCTCATCTTGACCGCGATCGCGCGGGTCGGTTCCACCCGCAGGACGCCGGGGATCTGCGCCAGCCCGAACAGCACGTCTTCGTTACGCGGCTCGGTGAAGCTCACCGTCAGGTCCTGCCGCTGGGCCCGGAAGAAGAAGGAATCGAGCATTGTCCGGCTCGAATCCATGAACTGCATAGTCGAGAAGAGCAGGCCGAGTGAAAGCGCCACGCCGAGCACAGTGATCGCCGAACGGCCCGGCCAGCGT
Organism: Aurantiacibacter gilvus; assembly: GCF_038289935.1. Taxonomy (NCBI): domain Bacteria; kingdom Pseudomonadati; phylum Pseudomonadota; class Alphaproteobacteria; order Sphingomonadales; family Erythrobacteraceae; genus Aurantiacibacter; species Aurantiacibacter gilvus. The sequence goes on along the minus strand of NZ_JBBYHV010000001.1, from coordinate 634,149 downwards.
GCGATATGCCGCACGATCATGTGGCCGATGGCGGAAAGGCCTGCCCTCCTGCCCAGCGCCTCGATCGCGCCGGCGCGATAGACCGGCGGCGGCGGCGGTGACATGGCCACCGCGGGTGCGAGCGTGATCGCGCTGCGCATGCCGCCCAGCGCACCCAGGCCGGCCGAGCCCAGCGACAGGCCGGAAGCCGCGAGGAACACCCCGGGCGAGATATGGTAATAGAGGAAGGGGAAGCGGTAATATTCGGCGTAGAGGCGGGTCATTCCCTGCCCCATCCAGATGCCTGCGAGCGAGCCGAGCAGCGTCGCAACCAGGGCAATCGCCAGTGCGAACTTGGAATAGTGCCAGCCGATCTGGCGGCCCGAATATCCAAACGCCTTGAGCAGCCCGATCTGCGTCCTTTCGGTGCGGATCATCCGGCCCAGCACGATATAGACGAGGAAGGTCGAGACGAACAGGAAGACCGGAGGGATGACGCGGGTCATCGCGTCGAGTTGCATCAACTCGTTGTCGAGGAAGGCATGGCTGATATGGTCCTCGCGGCCATAGGCCCCGGTTCCGCCATAAGGATCGAGGATACGGTCAATCCGTCGGATCACCTCCTCCTGCGAGGCGCCGCGCTCCAGCGTCAGGGCGAGGCTGTTGATCGCCTCGGTGCGGTCGGTCGCCGCCTCGAGCGCGCGGCGGCCCATCCAGAAGATGCCGTATCTCTCATTGTCGGGGATCAGGTCGCCGGGTGCGATCGAATAGATGAATTCGGGCGCAAGTCCCACGCCGACGATGTCGAGCCTTTGCCGGCTGCCGTAGATCAGTGCCTCGAGGCTGTCGCCCGGGCCCAGCCCGTTGGCTTCGGCAAAGGCCTCATCCACCACCACTTCGCCCGCCTCTCCGGGATGCGGCATCCGTCCGGCGCGCAAGGTGACCTGGTTGAGCTGCGTGCGCCCGAATTCGTCCACCGAATTGATCAGCGCGCGCACCGGTACGTTGCGATCGGGAAAGTCGAGCGTGGCGAATTGCTTGATTGAGCCCTCGGCGCGCTGCACGCCCTCGATCTCGCCGACCCGCGCCACGACCGATCGCGGAGCGCGGGTCATGGAGGCGAAGACATCGGCGAAGTGGTTGCGCGCGTAATAGGCGTCGCGCGTTTCGGTGAGCGATCCGTAGACGCCCACCGACAGCACGAAGGTCGCGGTTGCGGCAGCCAGGACCAGCGCGATGGCCAGCACCTGGCCACGCATGCGCCACAGATCGCGCAACAGCTTGCGGTCGAGGGCGTTCACCAGCTTATCTCGCCCGGTTCGATGGTGTTCTCGTTCTCCACCACACGGGCGATCTGCCCATCCAGGAAGTGCAGGACGCGGTCGGCCATCGCCGCGATCCCGGCATTGTGGGTGATTATCAGCACCGTGGTGCCCAGCTCACGATTGGCCCGTTCCAGCGTCTCCAGCACACGGACGCCGGTCGCGGAATCGAGCGCGCCTGTCGGTTCGTCGCAAAGCAGCACGCCAGGTCGCTTGGCGATCGCCCGGGCGACCGCAACGCGCTGCTGCTCGCCGCCCGAAAGCTGCGCCGGATAGTGCTGCGCGCGCTCGCCTAGCCCGACCAGTTCCAGCGCATCCAGTGCATCCATCGGCTCGTCCGCGATGTCGGTCACCAGCCGCACATTCTCTTCAGCCGTCAGGCTGGGAATGAGGTTGTAGAACTGGAAGATGAAGCCAATATTCTCGCGCCGGTAGCGGGTCAGCTCGCTTTCGGGCATGCCGGTGAGCCGGAGGTCGCGGTAGAACAACTCGCCTTCCGTCGGACGGTCGAGCCCGCCGATGATGTTGAGTAGCGTGGACTTGCCGCTGCCCGACGGGCCCAGCAGGACGACGATCTCGCCGGCCTCGATGGCAAGGTCGACGCCGCGCAGGGCATGCACCTCGGTCTCGCCGGTAACGTAGATCTTGCGCAGGCCCTTGCCGCTGAATGCCGCTCCGGTGCCGCCGGTCTTCATCGCTAGCGCACTCCCTTCATGCATGCGCGAACCGGGCCGGCAGGCGATTCACCGCGCAAAACACGATACAGGAGGATCGCCGATAACCCTAGGTGGTGTTGCTGTTCATCGCACTCTCAGGCCGATTTCATCAGTTCTTCGGCATGTGGCGACACATCGCAAGGTCAACGTCGGTGGCGCTGTCACGACGGAGGGCCACAAACGGACCGCCAGCCGAGTTTCCGCTTCCGGAGACCATGCGACAATGGGCGGACATCGCGTCGACGAGCCTATTGTGTCAGCTATCCCGCAATGTATCGATGGCGGTTTGGAGCTTGTCGCGAACGCGCTGCGCTGCCTCTTTCAGCGCGTCATTCTCGATCGCGGCCATCGATGCCACTGGATCGATGGCGGCAACTTCGATGGAGCCTGACGGCAGTTGCTGAACGATGACATTGCAGGGCAACATGGTTCCCACCTTGTCCTCGAGTTGCAGAGCCTCGTAAGCCAATTGCGGATTGCAGGCTCCGAGGATGCGATAGGGCCGAAAGTCGGCTCCGATCTTCTCCTTCAGTGTCTTGGCCATGTCGATCTCGTTGATGATGCCAAAACCCTGATCACCAAGAGCCTTCCGGACCTTTTCCAGTGCCTCGTCAAGAGGCGCATCGATGGTCGTGGAATGGTAGTACGTCATGCATCAGTTCCGATCTTTTTCCCGTCGAAGTTTGTCAGAAGCCCTCGTAGCTATGAAAGCCGAGTACATCCTCGGACTGCTGCTTGATCCAACCGCTGGCGGCAACCCTTCGTTCCACGCAGAGATACGACTTCTCGGAGCATTTCACGCGAACGTCCAAGGGCAAATTGGCAAAAGTCCAGTATGCACGGTTTTCGGCCCGGTCGTTCCAGGAGCGAGGAATTCGGAAGCTAATTCGAGATACGCTTTGTTAGCAAAATGGAGAATAACGGAACACATACCCACATTGCTAATGGCACAAGGCCAATTCCGGCTATTGTGGGCATTGTGTCGGCATATTGCCAGCCCCAGTCGGCTCTCAATGCCAGCCATTCGACAGCCGCAGTCACCATCAGCCCAATTGCAAGAAAGATCGCAACAGGCCCCCAGTCTGACCTCTTCTTCCAGAGACGACCGCCGGTAGTGCGGTTGGCGATCCATGCGGCACCGACCATGATGCCTGCATCGCCGAATGACGCGAGAGCACAGCTCTTGGTTACTGCCCATGCCGTCATGCCATCCATGACGTAGAACGGCATCTGGAGCATTTCCCATAGGAAGGCGACGAGGAAGCCCTGAACGGCCAGCCACACTTCGGGATGGCTTGCACCTATTTGACGGTCTTGTCTGGAACCCGAAATGACTCTCGCCTCCCTGGCTCGACCATTGCGCCGCTAAGCGGGCTGGTCTTCGTTGGCTTCCCTTCGGCTCAGGAAAAGTTGTTCTCCGATGAAAACAACTGCAATTCCCAGTGCGGCATAGACGACGATCATCAGATCGGTCTGCACCTTGGTCCACGTGAAGGCACCCAGAACAACCAGATCAGCTGCCAGTGCTGCCAGCAGGATCTCGGCCCACGCTCCGATCTCCTTGCGCAAGTTGCGCAGGACACCCCAATGCACGAGTATATCCATGACCAGGTAGAAGAACACACCAAGGGCTGCGATGCGGGAGAGGTCGAACAGGACGGCCAGGGCTCCTGCGACCACCACCGTGTAGACCAACAGGTGGCTGCGCAGGCTGCCCTTCATTCCGAAGTGGCTGTGCGGGATCATTTTCATCTCGGTAAGCATGGTGAGCATACGGGATACGGCGAACACGCTCGCCACGACGCCGGAAGCTGTGGCGGTGATAGCAATGACAATCGTGAACCAGAATCCGACGCGGCCAAGTGCGGGCTCGGCAGCTGCCGCCAGCGAGTAATCGCGGGCCGCCACGATTTCGTCGATACCAAGGCTCGCGCCCACTGCAGCTGCAACAAGGAGATAGGTCACGACGCAGATGCCGATGGCAATCATGATCGTGCGCCCGACGTTACGGTGCGGATCAACGATCTCGCCACCGCTATTGGTGATTGTCGTGAAGCCCTTGAAGGCAAGGATTGAAAAGGCGACGGAAGCAACCATCCCTTCCCATCCGAAAGGGCCTGTCGGTTCGGCGAAGGCTCCACCGGAAATTCCGCTCATCCAGAGAGCGGCGACAGCGAAGATTGCGATACCCCCGATCTTGATCGCGGACATGACGATCGAGACCATGCTCACCGAGCGGTTGCCCGAAGCATTTACGAGATAGGCGAACACGATCAGCGCCAGTGCCAATGCCGACTGCAGTAGGCCGTTGTCCTGCATATCGAACGGACGCAGCGCGTAGGTGGCAAAGGTGCGTGCGACGAGGCTTTCATTGATCACCATCGAAAGCGCCATGAGCAGGGAGGCAGCAGCGGCTACGGTGCCGGGGCCGTATGCCTTTTGCAGGATCATCGCGATGCCGCCTGACGAAGGCCATGCGTTGGACATCTTGATATAGCTGTAGGCAGCGAGGGCAGTGACGATGGCACCGGCGATGAATGACAGCGGGAACAATGGTCCGGCGAGTTCGGCGATTTGTCCGGTAAGGGCGAAGATACCCGCGCCGATCATCACCCCGGTGCCCATGGCAACAGCGCCGCCGAGCGTTATGCTTTCCTTCTCTTCCGATCCGCCGTGCGAGTGCTCACCATCGGTGTGATCTTGGTGCCCGTCCGTCACAGTCTGGCCGTACGCAACCGCAGGGAGTTGAGGACCACAGAGATAGAGGATGCACTCATTGCAAAGGCAGCAAACATCGGACTGATAAGCATGCCGACAATCGGATACAGGATGCCCGCGGCAACAGGCACTCCGGCAGCATTGTAAATCAGGGCGAAGAACAGGTTCTGCCGGATGTTACTCATGGTTGCCTGCGCAAGACGCCGCGCACGAACGATCCCGTCGAGATTGCCCTTCACCAGGGTGATGCCCGCGCTTTCGATCGCGACATCCGCGCCGGTGCCCATGGCGATGCCGACATCGGCCTGTGCCAGTGCGGGGGCATCGTTTACGCCGTCGCCTGCCATGGCCACCTTGGCTCCGCCATCCTGCAATTCGCGAATGATGCGGGCCTTGTCTTCGGGGAGGACGTCGGCGCGGATTTCGTCGATGCCGAGCCGTGCGGCAACAGCCCTGGCGGTGCGTTCGTTGTCGCCCGTCGCCATGATGATGCGCAGGCCAAGGGCATGCAGCGCCTTGAGCGCGTCAGGCGTGGTTTCCTTGACCGGGTCAGCCACGCTTACGAGTCCGGCAATCGCCCCATCGATAGCGACGAACATCACGGTTTCGCCTTCGTCGCGGCGCTGGTTGGCCTTTTCGACCAGATCACCGGCGGCAAGGCCGAGGTCCTCGATCATCGCCTTGTTGCCGAGCACGACCGTGTGCCCATCGACCTTGCCCTTCACACCCTTGCCGGTGACCGCCTCGAACTCCTTGGCCTCAGTCAGGACGATGCCTCGCTCCTCGGCACCATTTACGATGGCCTCGGCCAGAGGATGTTCGGAGCCGCGTTCGAGCGATGCGGCTACTCGCAAGACTTCGTCTTCTTCCTTCCCCGGCTGCGGCAGAACGGCGACAAGCCTTGGCTTGCCCTCGGTGAGCGTGCCGGTCTTGTCCACGATCAGAGTGTCGATCTTCTCGAAGCGTTCAAGCGCTTCGGCGTTCTTGATCAGCACGCCAGCCTGCGCGCCCCTGCCGGTGGCGGTCATGATCGACATGGGAGTGGCCAGACCAAGCGCACAGGGGCAGGCAATGATGAGAACGGCTACGGCGGCGACCAGGGCGTAAGCGAGGGTGGGTTCAGGTCCCCAGATGGCCCACGCGATGAATGCGAGCACGGCAATACCGATTACCGCCGGGACGAACCAGCCTGCGACCTCGTCTGCATATTTCTGGATCGGCGCCCGCGAACGCTGCGCAGCAGCCACCATCTCGACGATCTGCGAGAGCATGGTGTCCGATCCAACCCGCTTGGCTTCGATCACGAGGCTGCCTGTGCCGTTGATCGTGGCCCCGGTGACGGGATCGCCTGCGACCTTCTCGACCGGAACTGGCTCGCCCGAAATCATGCTCTCATCGACAGACGACCTGCCATCGACGACTTCGCCATCGACCGGCACCTTGTCGCCCGGCCTCACGCGCAGGCGATCGCCTACGTGCACATGTTCGAGAGGTATTTCCTCCTCGCTGCCATCTTCACGGATGACGCGCGCGGTCTTCGCTGCAAGGTCGAGCAGGGCGCGGATTGCCTTGCCTGTCCCTTCACGGGCACGCAGTTCCATGACCTGCCCCAACAGGACCAGCGTCACGATAACCGCCGCGGCTTCAAAATAGACCCCGACATGGCCTTCGGCATCGCGGAAGCCCTCAGGGAAAATTCCCGGTGCGATTACGGCCACCACGCTGAACGCATAGGCCGCGATCACACCCATTCCGATGAGCGAGAACATATTGAGGTTGAGCGTGCGGAACGAATTCCAGCCGCGCACCAGGAATGGCCATCCGCACCACAGCACCACTGGCGTGCCAAGGACAAACTCGATCCAAAGCGTGGCGCGTTCGCCGAACAACTCTCGGATGCCGGAGAGGCCGACCAGCGGCCCCATGGTCAGGACCAGCAAGGGGACGGTCAGAATCGCGCCAACCCAGAAGCGGCGCGTGAAATCGACGAGTTCGGGATTGGGACCTTCCTCGACCATTGTGGCCGACTCCAGTTCCAACCCCATGCCACATATCGGACAGGACCCCTGGTGCGTCTGCCGGACCTGCGGGTGCATCGGGCAGGTGTATACCGCTCCCTCGTAGCCTTCGGGGACGGTGTCGTAACGCCCGTCGCTTGGAGCATCTTTGTCAGTGTGATGACTGCAATGCCCGGCGTGTTCGTGGTCGTGAGCCATATCGGGAAGCTCCTCGATTATGCGCGGTCTTAACCGGCGCGACGACTGAAATGGTTATACAGCGGAACCAGCAGGATCGCAGCATACCAGCCATAAAGGAAGCTTCCCACGGCACCGGCGATGAACCCGGAAACGGTCAGCCACTCGAAGCCAGGCAAGAGTGGTGCCCAGGCGCGGTGCATGTGCATCTGTTCAGGAGCAACCAACCCGAAGGCGATGCAGACGAGATAGGTGATCAGGAGGAACAAACTGAGTGTCCATCCCCAGATCCTGATGCTCTGGCCGATTGCGGATTTCGCCATTGTTCTTCTCCTCCTCGAGTTCCCCTGGCGGCGTGAGTGGCTCTCCGGAACAACCGAACTAAGGGGAAAGCGAGCGCCGCGATCTCTTCTTCAGGCGCTCGCTCCATAACCGTCCTCAGGGGACTCAGCCGGGGGTGTGGCCTTCGTGGGCCGAATGATCCTGCGGGGCGGGATCGCTCTGGGGAGTTTCGGTCTGACTTTCGGCCGCGCTGGGTTCGGCGGCCTGTCCGTGCCCCATATGGCCATGGTCCATCGAGCCATGCTGCATCTGGCCATGGTCCATCGAGCCGTGCTGCATGTGCCCGTGATCCATGTTTGCAAGGTCCATCTGGCCGTGCTCCATCATCTGGCAGGTCATCGTGCCGTCGTCGCCGCGCATCATCATGCCCTGCATCCGCTCACCGTTGTGCATCATTTCGCACATCTGCGGCTGTTCGGCTTCGGCAGTGGTATCTTGGTCTTGCGCTGCGAGCGGTCCGGCAAGCATGCCTCCTGCTGCCAATGCTACAATCAATCGCTTCATGGTCCTTCTCCTTCGGTTCTACTCGTAACTCGCAAACACGCTGCTACCGGCGCTGCCGAAAGCAAACACTTGGTAGGATTGTGTGCGATCACCCATTTCCATCCCCGGCGAGCCGATCGGCATGCCGGGAAGAGCGAGTCCTTCAACGCCCTCCGGTCGCTCGTGCAGTAGGCGGGTTATATCCTCCGGCAGAAACGGGTGCTGAACAAGTCCCCTGATATCGCCGGAGAGACACGCCAAAGGATGCGCCCGTTAAGGAAATGACCTCGCAAACCCTCCTGTTCCGCGAACTTGGGCTAGGTTCCTGCAAACAGAGACAAGTGTTTGAGATGGGTGGTGGAGCAAGCTGGCCAGAGGCAACGAGTCTCGGACCGAAGGCCTCGTCCTTCGCCGCACTTCGCCGGAAGTCAGCCTGTGCATCTCCAAGAATAGAGCAACACCGCTACTCTTGTCAGGAAACGATCTCGACTACATCAGCAAGCGGATCATAGCTGACAACAAGCCCGCGAGCCCGCAGGTCATCAAACCCAATATAGGTCGCTCCTGTATCGATCCGGGCGAACAGTTCCTCGGGCAAAAAGTTGCTCAAATCTTCGGAAGAAACAAGCAGTTGCGAACGCTGGTCGATGGCAAGGTTTGCAATCCCCACTTCCTGCCCGTTGAAACGGATTGGCTTGCTAATCTCCACGTCATTCGAGTTGTCATCAACCGAACCCAGGTCGAAGTTGATGCGCAGCATCTGTTGGCCGTCAGGCAGCGTCTGGACCTGCCCTCGATCCTGCAAGGTGCCTCCAAGCTGAAGATCTGTACCAGCGACCGTAGTGCTATCGGAAGGCTCCAACGTCGGCGTGCCGTCCAGGCCTTCGGCCTCCGCTCCAGCAGGAATGGGGCCGGCATGCAGAATCCGGGGCATCGTTAGACCACTTTCGGGGAGCGCCGACCTCTGGACATAAGCCTGGGTATCAAGCTTCACCGAACTGGGGAAAAGAACGGAAAGCACCAAACCAAAGGCAATGCCCGACAAGGCAGAGCCAATGCAGGTCCAGCCTATCAAGTTCCCTGTGAACCGGCCTCTGGCACTTGAAATTTCCAAGTTCAGAATTCCCCCCAATCGCAGGGAATAATTAAGCACGCCATTCGAGCTTTTACAAGTTTCGCGCTATTCAGGCCATAATACCCAATTGAAATATGGCGCTTTAATATCGGTTACCACGTCAGTAACCACATGCTCCCACCCGGCCTTAGGGAAATGCCAGCCATCAGGCTTGCATGACTCTCGATCGGGCAAACCATCGCAACAAAGCATCACGGCTAGTCAAGCTGGTGATCGGAGCATGCGTGACCTCATGCATGATGCCGGCAACGGCACAGGCGTTCGTGATGCCCGATCAGCCTGCCTCGCCCTATTCGACGGCCAACAATTGCACGCCCCACCGCTTCGAGCCTGCCGCAGCCGCCCGACCGGCAGCGCAAGTCACGAAGTCGTCGGACATCCTTGGTGGAACACCCAGCGCGTTGGACATGATCCGACAGCAGCAAGGGCAGCTCCATCCGGAGGCAGCGTCCACCGCATCTTTCACAAACGGATCGGATGTTCCGGCTTTCGCCTCGACGTCCTGCCTTGCCGCGATTTCGCTGGACATTCACCTTCCCGCCCCAGTTCCAGCCGTCACGATTGTCGCTCCAAGGTCGGCCGAGGATTTTCTCGGCAGTTCACGTGTCGGCATCCACAACACACCTTTCAACGATGACTGGCAGCGCGTTTCCTCTACAAGCCTGGCATCCCGGAATGTGGAAACACTCCTCGGTGGCAACGCACAAGTCGATCTGGACACGCTGTCGCAAGTGAATCGCTGGGCTAACCACCGCATCCAATACACCGAGGATCTCGCGAACTACGGCGTCCGCGACTATTGGGCTACCGCGAACGAGACACTGCAATCCGGGCGCGGTGACTGCGAGGATTTCGCAATCCTGAAATACCAGATGCTGGCCGCACTTGGCTTCGACCGCAGCCAGATGTTCCTTACGCTTGCCCGGGATCTGGTGCGCAATTCCGATCACGCCGTTCTGATCGTTCGTGTCGCTGGAAGGCCTTACATGCTCGACAATGCTACGGACGTGCTGCTTCCGGCCAGCGTCTCGTTCGACTACCGGCCAACATTGAGCTTCAACACAGAGTCTGCCTGGCTGCACGGCAGGACCGCTCCTGCCGCGCTTACATACTCGCAGCGACCGGACGAAGTGCGGCTCTCCTATCTCTCGGACAGGGCGCTATCCAGCGCACGGGTAACCGGCTTCAGCAGGTAGGCCAAAATGCTCTTGGCTCCGGTGATAATTTCGACTTCAGTGATCATGCCGGGGACGATGGGAAACTGCTGGCCGTCCCTTTCGACATAGCTGCGCTCGGTCTCGATCAGCACGCGGTAATAGGCTTCCCGCTCCACCTCGTCGTAGATGCTGTCGGCAGAGACTTCGACCACATTTCCTGACAAACCGCCGTAAGTGGCAAAGTCGTAAGCGGTCACCTTGACGTTTGCGGGATCGCCGACGGCCACAAACCCGATATCGCGGGGGCTCACTCGGGCTTCCACCAGCAGGCGATCACCCACCGGCACCACCTGCATGATCGTTTCGCCCGCACCAACAAATCCGCCTTCGGTCGTGATCTGGAGGTTGTTCACAATGCCTGTCGTCGGGGACCGCAATTCATTCCGATCTCGCCGAGCCGTTGCGCCACGGATGCTTTCTTCATTCACGGCAATCCGCGTTTCAACTTCGCTACGCTCGCCCAGCGCCTGTTGCCGGAAATCGAGCCGCGCAGACTGCAAGTCCGCCTGGGCTTCCCTGATTGACGCAGATGCGCGTGCTGTTGCCTGGCGTGCTGCGGATAGTCTTCCGCGCACGTCGACCAATTCACGCCGCGCGGTGAGCAGTTCCGTTTGCGGGACGATACCTTGCTGCGCCAGCGGCTCGAGCATCGTGACCTGCTCCTGCGCCAGCGTGACACTTTCCTGGAGTGATGCCACAGTTGCTTCCGCCTCCTGCAAATCGCGACGACGCTGCTCGACAGCAGCTGCAAGGGCGGCTTCGCGGCTGCGTGCCGTTGCTAGTCGCACACGCTGGAGTTGCGCCTCTTCGGCACAGACCGATCCGGGCTCGCAACCCATTTGAGAGCCGGCCGCCTCCCCTTCCAGTCGTTCAGCCCGCACAGCCAGTCGGGCATTCTCCGCTTCGAGTTGACCCAACTCGGAAGCCGCAAGGCTATCGTCCAGGCGCACAAGCACCTGTCCCTGGACCACGCTCTCCCCGCTGCGCACCAGGATCTCAGCGATGACCGCGGACTCGGCGGGTTGCACAAGTTGGGCCTGGCTTGACGGAATTACCCTGCCCTGCCCCCGCGTGATCTCATCGACCTGCGCGATGCTTGCCCAGACGAGCAGCAGCAGGATTGCCACGGAGGAAATCGCAATGAGCCGGCGATTGGCATCCCAGCCTGCGAACCTTTCAGTGATGCTCATGGCTGGATAGCCCCTGCCACTTGCGGAGACGCCGTCTCAACCTGTTGATCCTCCAAGGCGGCACGGTAACTGGTGCTGGCAGTCGTCGGATCGGGAATGGACAGCCTCCACCCGGTCGAAGTGTCGAGCCGACCACCTACATCATATTCTGCTCGCCGATCAGTTATGTCACGCGGCAGTCCTGCGGCAATATTATCGTCGGCCTCCCCATCGATGATATCCGCATCAACCTGCGCGAACCGTTCGGGATTGAACGCAGGCTTGTACTCCCGCCCGTTCCAGCGTTCCATGAAATTGGCCGAACGCCCGGCGGTACCGGGCAAGCGGTAAAAGATGTGGCGTCCTTCGACATGGACCTTCTCCAGTCGATAGGCCCAGTACGGCAGTACATAGTCCGCATGGTAGTGCGTGGACGTTCCCACGCTCTCTTCCACGTAGCCGTTGAGGGCAGCCCGCGCGACTTCGCGCGATTGTTGCCAAAGATTGGCCAACGGCCGTCGCGCCAAGGCCCCGTCACAAGTGTAGCTGAACTGGCAGACCGGATCAGACGAGCCCTGGTAGATCACGCCGCAAACCGAAGACGGATAGGCCGGATGAGCCACGCGATTGAGGATGACCTGCGCCACGCCGCGCTTGCCCAATGTGCTCTCGTTCGCTGCTTCGTAATAAACCGCCTCGGTCAGGCAATCGAGCGCGGTCGAATAGCTGGCCGACTGAGTGGAGATACTGCGAAAGGGAGCCATGTGATCGCTCAACCTGGCAGCGAGCGGAATGTCGGCATTGCGTTCCTGTGCAGACAGCGCATCTTGATCGATCAAGGCTTCGCCCTGGACCGTGAACGCCGACAATTCGTTTGCCAGCGCCGTCGCTTCTTCCTGCGGGACGACCCGACCTGCGAAATAGATGTCCAGCGAGACTGGAACGCTGGGGGCCGACAGGAAGGCCAGCGCCACGCCGCCAATCAGCAATCGCCACAAGCCCGAATGCGAACCGTATAAGCGGGACAAGACCGTTCTCAGCATGGCGCTATCCTGCCTTTCCGGCGAGGTTTTGCAGGATCTCGGCCTTGGGGCCATCAGCCACGACACGGCCATTGTTCAGTACGATGATGCGATCACAGACATCGAAGAGCGCCGGGCGGTGTGTGGCAACAACAAGTGTCTGCCGTTCGCCGATGACATCGCGCAGGCGGGTCACCAGCTGGCTCTCCGTGTTGGCATCCATCGCCCCTGTGGGCTCATCGAGGAAAAGCAATTCGAACGGTGAAACGAATGCGCGCGAAAGGGCAAGGAATGCACGTTGGCCACCGGAAAGGCGACGCCCCTGTTCGCCCACTTCGCGGTCGAACCCCGCTGCATCGCGTGCCAGGAATGCATCGGCACCACTCATATTGAGCGCTGCCAGCACTTCTTCATCGGTTGCCCCTGGTGCGCCAAGCGCGATGTTCTCGCGCACGCTACCCGTGAACAGGTTGGCATCCTGACCGACGAAGCGAAAGGCCCGGCGCATTTCCGACGGACGGAACTGCCGGCTGTCGATGCCTTCTACGGTCAGGGCTCCGTCGCTCGGCGGATATAGTCCGCACAGCACGCGCCCGAGCGTCGACTTGCCCGACGCCACCCGGCCGACAACCGCGATGCGTTCACCCGGTTCGATCTTCAGGCTAAGGCCATCGAGCGAATTTACGGGACTGTCGGGATAGGCAAACGACAGGTTCTCGAGTTCAACCCGGTAGCCTCCCGACCGTGCTACAGGCAGTGACATGCTACCTGCCTGCCGCTCATCCTCGCCCTTGAACATATCCTCGATCGAATCGAGCGCTTCGCGCGCTTGCCGCCCGCGGGTGAGCAGTACGGCGATCTGCCCGGCAGGGGAAAGCGACCGCGATGCCAGCATGACAATTGCGATGATCGCACCCATGCTGATTTCGCCAGCGGCAAAGAGATAATAACCACCAACAACCAGCGCGACGCTGGAAACCTGCTGGAACGAAGATGCCAATGCGACGGCCGTCGAAGAGATATGGCGCAGGCGCAATTGCGAATGGCTGCTCACCTGGGCCAGCGAATGCCACTTGCCCAGCAACCGTCGCTCGCCAGAAACGCTCTTGAGTGTTTCCATGCCGGCAATCGATTCCACCAGCACAGTCTGTTGCAGGCCCAGGTCGGCCTGCGCATCGCGGGCGGCATCGGTAACCTTGCGCTGCAAGACGAAGCCCGCGATTGCCATCAGTACCATCGCAATGACCGGCACAATTGCCAGCCACTTTGCGATGTAAGCAATGACAGCGATGAACAGGACGAGGAAGAGAATATCGACCATGAGGACGATGGTCGTGGAAGCAAAGAAATCCCGAACAAGCGTGTATTCGTTTACCCTCGCTGCCAGGGCACCTGTACTGCCCCGCCGCCCGTTCATCGGTGTCGAGAGCACACGCGAAAACAGTTTCTGCGACAGCCGCAGGTCAAGCTTCCTGCCAATCTGGTCGACGACATTGGTACGTGCCGTGCGCAGGAAGAACTCGAGTGTAAATGCCAACAGGACGCCGGTGGCTAGTACCCACAACGAGGATTCCGCACGATTGGGGATCACGCGGTCATAAACGTTCATCGAGAACAGCGGCAGAGACAGCGCCAGCGAATTGATGATCAGCGAGGCCAAGAGGACAGGGCGAAATGCCTTTCGCTCCTTGCGCAGTTCCGACCAGAACCAGTGATATCGACCTTTCGCATGCCAGGGAGCATCCTGTTCACGCAGGCGATCCGGATTGGCTACAACGCTAATGAACTCGCCGGAAAACTCGCTTTCGACCTCGCTCAGAGAACTCCAGACGGGCCCGTCCGCATCAACTGGATAGACCAGCACGTCCGAGCCCGAAAGCTCGAGGACAGGCAGCGCCACCCCCGCTTCCATGCGAGCGATCGCCGGATATGCCTCCGGTCTGCGCGGGAGCCTCCTGCCGGTCGTGGCTTCGTGGTTCATGCCCGCAAGGTCCAGGGCCGCGGACGCCTGGTGGAAAGGCAGCATGCCCGCTTCATCGCGGGGCAGCGTATCGAACAGTGCTTTCGGGTCGGACAGACCGAAATGTGCCGCAAGCCGCGTCAAGGCCAGGACCAGAGAATCCTTTTCAGCTGCTCCGGAGAAATCTCCTGCCTGGTACACGTTGCATGCTCCTTGTTCGTCGCAACCCGCTATCGCGGATAGCGACGCTCATGCAATTCGGCTGGCACAGATGGCCCATAATCGAACCGTTCGCGTTCCATCATGCCAGCGCCCGCGCCTGGCGAGAGCTCGAGTGCATTGAGGAACTGGTTGGTTGCCGCCAGGATCTGGTAGCGGGCAAAAATCTCGGAAAAGCGCGAAGTCTCGCGACGCACCTGCGTGTTGAACCGTGTATTCTGCGCATCGAGGACGTCAAGCAAAGAACGTCGCCCGATGTTGAACTGGCTGCGGTAGGACAGCAGCAGATCGTCGCTCACCTGCGACTGGCGCTCGAGCGCCGAACCGATCGTCTGCTGTGTCGTCATCGCGGTCCAGGCATTGGTGACATCCTCTTCGGCTTCTCGCACCCGATCATGCAGGCGGTAGCGCGCCTCGCTCGATCGCCGGACCATTTCCTGCACCTGGGCCGAACGCCGCCCGCCATCGAACAACTGCCAGCGAACATAGACACGCCCCTGGACATCGTTGGTTTCGCCTTGGAAGCCGTCAATATCCTCGCCAATCCGCCCGGTAAGATCGATGCCGATTTCCGGCGCAAGCTCGCCTCGTGCCGAAGTAACCATGGCATTTGCCGCATCGACATCTGCCTGCGCCTCGCGAACAAGCGGGTTGTCGGTGCGGGCCATCCCAATTGCGGCCTCTTTGCTAGCCGGCAACATTGCCACCATTGTCTCAGGCAAGGCGACACGCGCAATATCGAGCCCCGTCAGGCGGCGAAGCGAAGTGCGCGCGTTCTGCAGGTCCTCTTCAGCCTCGGCATGAAGGACCGTTGCCGCCTGCAGACGCTCTTCCGCCTGCTGCAAATCAGCCACGCTGATGGATCCTTGCTGCACGCCGTCCGACAGGCTGCCCACCATCTGCTGGTGGAAGACCACGTTGTCGGTTGCCGCCGCAACGATACGTTCCTGCAGCAGGATGTTGAGATATTGCCGTGCTACCTGCAAGGCAATGAATTCAGAGCGTTCGACCACACGCAGCGATGCCCCATCGACACGTGCGGCTTGGCGCAGAAGTTCGCCCCGACGGCGTCCAAAATCGACAATCGTCCAGTCGACCCTTGCCCTTGCTTCAAGCGGGTTCAACCAGTCATCTGAAATATTCAACGTGCGCCGGGTGTTGTTCTCCAGCCTCCGCAGTCCGGCAGATGCCTCCACGTCAATCGTGGGAAAATAGAGCGATTGCGCCTGCTCACGCTCAAACTGGATCGCCTCCGTGTTCATCTGCGCCTGTATCACCTCGGGATTCGAGGAAATTGCGGTTTCGATAACTTCGCGCATCGAGAGCACACCACCATCACTCTGCGCCAGAGCTGCCGGCGAGCAGGTTGTCATGGCGACGGCGATTGCGATTTTGCAAAAAGCATTCATCTTATCATCCCCCAACTAGTCAGCCGAAATCTCGACGCGGCGATTCTGCGGGCTTCGCGTTCCATCGGCCAATGGGACCCGAGGTTCGCTTTCCCCCCTTGCAGCCACTTCAATTCGAACACCGCCGATGCTTCTGCTGCGCAAGGCTGCTGCCACGGCATTGGCGCGTTCCTGCGACAGGCCGATGTTGTAGGCATCTGTGCCAGCCTGGTCGGTGTGACCGACCACACTCAGTGCGCTCCAACCGCAAACCGAAATGTTATCCGCCACGGAATTAAGCGCTGCAGTCGAGTCTGGGCGCAACTCTGCGGAATCGAAATCGAAAAACACCATTCCGACAATCGCGTCATCGCAAGAGGCGGGGCGTTGCTGTGGAGGTTGTGGGGGTGGGATGACTGTCACGGCAGGCGGCGCCGGCACTTCGGTCATCCGATTGGACGCCTCGACACAATTGGC
The DNA here is from genome assembly GCF_038289935.1 of Aurantiacibacter gilvus. Classification (NCBI taxonomy): domain Bacteria; kingdom Pseudomonadati; phylum Pseudomonadota; class Alphaproteobacteria; order Sphingomonadales; family Erythrobacteraceae; genus Aurantiacibacter; species Aurantiacibacter gilvus. The sequence goes on along the minus strand of NZ_JBBYHV010000001.1, from coordinate 617,807 downwards.
GATGCTGGTCGCATCGCGGGTGGACGATTCCATGAAACCCAGCGCAATGGCGCATTGGGTCTTGGTTTCGAGCGCCCACAGGTAGCGTGGGTCATCCGCGGCGATAAGGGCGTTGTCGAGTGAAGCAGCCAGACCGGCCTGATAGCGCCTGTCCAGTTCGTCCACCAAGGCAGAATCACCAAGAGCCATCAGCTCCGAATAATCTTCCGACTGCGCCAGTGCCGCCGATGCAGTCAGCGCTACACCAACTACACCACAAGCAGACCATGCGGTTAACGAACGAATTCCAAGCATCAGATTCCCCCCAATTTAACCATGCAATAATACATGGTCCGCACCATCGTCCACCGAAACGTCATTTACTCCGAATGTCATCAGACCTGCCGTTCCCGTTACATCGAACCCGAGGAATGCTGACATTTGCTCCACAACCGCTTCAGCTGCATCGGCATGGCCGGCAGCCGAATGGTCAGCGAATTGCTCGACAAGTGCATCAACCATGCGTTCTGCCAGCACGTCTGCCATCACTTCTTCGGCGGCGAGTAGGTCCATCGCATCGGACTGCCTCGTCGGACCGTCGGCCCCTCCCATGATCAAAAGGGCTTCCATCAAGCTTGATCCCACCATGTCCTGGCCATCGAAGGATATGGCTGCGGCCTCTATTGCGGGCTCGGCGGCTGCCAGTTCGCTGGCAGAGATCGAAGACTCGCCATTTGAGTGGCTGAGGGGATTGGATAGTCCCTGCTCGATCGCCGACCGGAAGTTTGTCGTGTGGGCGTCGCCCGAAGCCCATGCCGAAAGCGAGCTCACCCCCAACAGATTGCCATCACCGGCGACCATGCCGTAGCTCTCGATCAGCGCAGGCATATCGACGCCTGCGAGCGAAGGCGGAGTGAACGACGACATCGAACTGATGAACTGGGTAGAACTGGCAGCCGCCACACCCTGTACTGGCATGCCAGCCATGAAGCCTGCCATCGCAGCAGACACAATGAAGCTATCCGACAGGCGGCTTTCCAGGATTGACACAGGCCGGCCGTCGAACTGTCCCGTACCGTGGGAGAGCATGGCCATGACGGCATCTTCGTCATTCGCAGGATTGTCATTCGACGCCTGATTGACCGGATCGACCTGAGCGTTGACGACATCAAAAGAGCCGGCTGCGAGCGTGCCGGATCCGTCAGTCACGAACTCGGCCGAACCGTGTACAACGACTTCTCCATTGGCGTCGGCAAAGCGAACGCTGTCGTCCACGATGGAGATCGAGGTAATGCCAAGATCTGCCATGGTGAAGAACTCGCCAGCGTCGAAGACCCCGTCGCTGTCGGCATCCTGCCACACGCCCAATTGGAGCCAGATGGCGTCTGCCGGATCAAGCGCATTGGCATCCCCGCTCGCAGCCAGCGCCGCCAGGAACTCGAACGCATTGTTGGAGCCATTGTCGAAGACGATCTCGCTCGCTGAATCCACCGCGCCGTTAGAGTTGGCGTCGATCACCAGGAAGCCGTCGTCCGGGCCGACCCAGGCCACGTTTTCGACAACCGCATCACCGTTCAGGTCGTACATGATACCTGCATCGGTCCCCAGGAACTCGACACCATCACCATCCAGATCAAGCGCAACAACAGGCTCGATCGGATTTAGCGTGATTGCCAGATTGCCAGAGGAAACCCTGTCACCATCACCATCGACAACATAGATCGGCACGTCGAAGCTGATCGGATCATCGGTGACGACCGAAGCGCCAAAATCGCCGATCTTGAATGTGTTGCCACCACCATGGCCCCATTCGACGCTATTGTAGCCGTCCACAGTATAGGCAGCGATCCGCGTGTCCGAGGGAACACCCGCCACGTTGACAGTCCCATCGCCGTTGAAGGTCACCGTGAAGTTGTTGCCACCGACATTGTATGTGCCGTCCGCGACGATCTGAGCGCTGGTCACGCTATTGAAAGAAATTGCAATTGCAGTGATGGCGTCAGGCGCGCCGTCACCGACGTCCTTCACAGTCCCACTGTCGTCATCGTCGAACGCAGCGATTGTCACCGTTGTGGAACTGGTGATCTGGGTGAAGTAGGCCGAGCCGCCGTTGATGGTGTAGTGACCATCGAAGTTCTGGGTGTCGTCTCCTCCATAGAAATCACCGCCGGATACGGGAGTACCGACTAGGTCGATGACATAATCAACCCGCATGGCTTCGCCGCTTCCGACGTTGTTGTTGTCAACGCCGCCTTCATTGGCATTCGTATTCACGGAACCGCCGTTTACCGGCGATAGCAGGAGGTCCTGGCTGTCATTGTCGCCCGGGACAGTGAAACCCGCCCACGAAGTGTTGCCACCTACGAAGTTGTATCCGCCATCGTTGAAGTCGACATCAGTCGTCGCATCCACCTTTTGGCTGACCGTTACGACATACTGGTCTTCATTGCCCGTCGGCTCGAGTTCGATCCGGAAGACTTCCGAGTTATCGGTCGACTTCGTGGCAATGAGCAAGGTCCCGCCATTCTGGATGTCATATTCAAGCGGCGCCAGGCCCGAAGTGAGGTTCTGCGCTTCGAGGATATCGATCGTGTCGTCCGTCAGCGTCCCGTCACTGTAGAAGATCACCCCTCCGCGACCATCGGCACCAAGATTGTCGTCGACATTATCATCGACATCGAGATCGAACGTGCCAATCGCACCTAGCACGTTGGCAAGACTGGCCGAATCCGCGACCACAGGCACCGGGATGTCGTCCACGATCGAGATCACGATCTGGCCCGGCGTCGCATCGCTGTCCGCCGTATCGTCGGTGATCGCCATCGTGATCGTGTCAGACAGCGGGTTCACCTCGCCCTGACCCGTA